>NZ_JBIWJD010000015.1:0-131825 GCF_044764945.1 Streptomyces sp. NPDC093568
TATCAACATATCTGGCGTTGACTTTTGGCACGCTGTTGAGTTCTCAAGGAACGGACGCTTCCTTTGTACTCACCCTCTCGGGCTTTCCTCCGGGCGCTTCCCTTCGGTGTTTCAAACTCTATCAGTGTTTTTCCGGCCCTCTGACCACCGTTCTGCAGACATGCAGAAGGTGACCCCGAGATAGGATCTGACAAGTTTGATGCTGCCGGGCAAGGGCGCCTAGTCGCGTCACTCAGCCCCAAGCAGGAGTACGACTGTACACGGGGCCTCGGAGCACGTGCAAATCGGTTTGCGGTATGGTCTAGACCACTCTGGAGTGCCCGGGCGGAACCGGCACTTCATGTGACATACCCTGCTGAACAGTGTGCCGTCCGGCACAGGCAGCGACGGCCCATAACGATCTCCACCCCTGGGAGGCTTCCCATGACCACCGTCACGTCCCCACTGGCAGGACGCGCCGTCGGACTGGCGTCCGTACCGGATCCTGTCTTTTCCGGGGCCATGGTCGGCCCGGGCACCGCGATCGACCCCGTGCGTGAGCCCTCCGAGGCCGTCTCGCCCGTGGACGGTGTCATCGTCTCTCTCCATCCGCACGCCTTCGTCGTCGTCGACGAGCAAGGGCACGGCGTACTCACTCACCTCGGTATCGACACTGTGCAGCTCAACGGCGAGGGCTTCGAGCTGCTCGTGAACAAGGGCGACACCGTGACGCGTGGTCAGAGCATCGTGCGCTGGAACCCCGCCGCGGTCGAGGCCGCCGGCAAGTCCCCGGTGTGCCCGATCGTCGCCCTCGAGGCCACGGCCGAGGCTCTCTCCGAACTGCGTCACGACGGCGATGTGAAGGCCGGAGACAGTCTCTTCGTCTGGAAGTGACGTCAGTGCCGTCGCATGGCGGCATGTAGGAACGACAACCATCGCGGCGGCGGGACCCGCCGCACTATTCGGAGACGGGTGAGATGGAGACAACGCTGCGAGGCGTCGGCGTGAGCCACGGTGTGGCGATCGGCGAGGTTCGGCACATGGGAACGGCGGTCCTCGAACCGCCTGCCAAGCAGATTCCGGCCGAGGACGCGGAGCGTGAACAGGGGCGCGCCCGCCAGGCGGTGGAGGCTGTGGCGGCCGACCTGATAGCGCGCGGCAATCTGGCGGGGGGCGAAGCCCAGGCGGTGCTCGAGGCGCAGGCCATGATGGCCCAGGACCCCGAGCTGATGTCGGACGTGGACCGGCGTATCGCCGTGGGCAGCACGGCCGAGCGGGCCGTGTACGACGCCTTCGCCGCGTACCGCGAGCTGCTGGCCGGTGCCGGTGAGTACCTCGCCGGTCGCGTGGCCGACCTCGACGACGTGCGGAATCGTATCGTCGCCCGGCTGCTGGGGGTCCCGATGCCGGGTGTCCCGGACAGCGACGAGCCCTACGTCCTGGTGGCTCGCGACCTCGCCCCGGCGGACACCGCGCTGCTGGACCCGACCCTCGTGCTCGGCTTCGTCACCGAAGAGGGTGGGCCGACCAGCCACAGCGCGATTCTCGCGAGGGCGCTGGGTGTGCCGGCCGTGGTCGCGCTTCCCGGGGCCGGTGAGCTTGCCGAGGGCACGGTCATCGCGGTCGACGGCAGCACCGGCGACATCTTTGTGAACCCGAGCGCCGAGAAGAAGGCCGAGCTGGAGGCCTCTGCCGCCGCTCGCAAGGCGGCCCTCGCTGCGTCAACGGGGCCGGGTGCCACCGCCGACGGCCACAAGGTGCCGCTGCTCGCCAACGTCGGCGGACCGTCGGACGTTCCGGCCGCCGTCGAAGCGGGTGCCGAGGGTGTCGGTCTGTTCCGTACCGAGTTCCTGTTCCTCGACGACAGCAAGAAGGCCCCGTCGGAGGAGAAGCAGGTCGAGGCCTATCGACAGGTTCTCGAGGCCTTCCCCGAGGGCCGGGTCGTCGTTCGTGTCCTGGACGCGGGCGCGGACAAGCCGCTGGACTTCCTGACGCCGGCCGACGAGCCGAACCCCGCGCTGGGTGTCCGTGGCCTGCGGACGCTGCTGGACCACCCCGAGGTGCTGCGCACCCAGCTGACGGCGCTGGCGAAGGCGGCGGAGGGGCTGCCCGTCTACCTCGAGGTCATGGCCCCGATGGTGGCGGACCGCGCCGACGCCAAGGCGTTCGCCGACGCGTGCCGTGAGGCCGGGTTGCAGGCGAAGTTCGGTGCGATGGTGGAGATCCCGTCCGCCGCGCTGCGGGCGCGCTCGATCCTCCAGGAGGTCGAGTTCCTGTCCCTGGGCACCAACGACCTCGCGCAGTACACCTTCGCCGCGGACCGTCAGGTGGGTGCGGTCTCCCGGCTTCAGGACCCGTGGCAGCCCGCGCTGCTCGACCTGGTCGCGCTGTCCGCCGAGGCGGCGAAGGCCGAGGGCAAGAGCTGTGGCGTATGCGGTGAGGCCGCGTCGGACCCGCTGTTGGCGTGTGTGCTGACCGGCCTGGGTGTCACCTCCCTGTCCATGGGTTCGGCCTCGATTCCCTATGTCCGGGCCACGCTGGCCAAGTACACGCTGGCGCAGTGCGAGCGTGCCGCCTCGGCCGCTCGGGCGGCGGACAGCGCTGAGGAAGCGCGCAATGCCGCGCAGGCGGTGTTGTCCGGCGAGTAGTCGGAGCACGACGGGTGTGTGCCTGTCGTGGAGGGGCGTTCCATCTGCGGAGGGAACGCCCCTCGTACGTTTCAGTGCTGGTGCCCGGGTGGCGCGGTGTCACTTCCGAGGTCCGGTGGCACGCAGTAGTCGACGCCTGATTCCGGGGAGATGAGATCTCCGGAGTCGAGGTCGGTGCAGTAGGCGTCGAAGACCTCGCCCGCGGTGAGGGGTTCCAGATCGTCTCCGCGGAGGCGCCATCCGTAGATCCGATCGGGGGTGCCGGGGGCGCTGGTCCGCATCACCAGTCCGCCGGGGCCGCGGGTGGCGAGGCCGAGGGCCACGACCGTGGTGAACTCCAGGGCTTCGGCCTCGTCCAGGTGTGTGGCGCCCTGGTCGTCCTCGTCCGCGTGCAGTACGGAGACGAGTGTTTCCGGGGTTCCCGTGATGCTGCAGACGAGGTGTCGGTTGCCCGGCGGGGCGGTGTCGAGGATGCGTACGACGAGGCCGGAGGCGCGGGTGAAGGCCGCGCGGCCGATGTCCTCGCCACAGGTGGCGCAGGATCCGAGGCGGGCCAGGAGGGTGGCGGCGTACTCCCAGGTGGCTTGTCGGACGGCCTCGTCGACCAGGGCCGGGACGACGTCCGCCAGGGGTCGGCCGTCGTAGGGGATGGTGGGTCCCTTGGCCGCGAGTTCGGCCGTGAAGCGGGTGCGGCTCGACGGGGCGTCGGGGTCGAGGCCCGTTTCCGCGCAGTACTCGGCGTACTCCTGGGGGTCGAACAGGGCGATGGTCGTATGGCTGCCCATGGACGCCCGTGTCCTGAGCAGAGCCTCCACCTGTTCGAGATAGATCTTGTGGTCGTCGAAGGTGAAGCTGCGGTAGCGCCGCATGGCCCGGAAGTCGTGTTCGTCGGTCAGCAGGCCGATCGTGCCGGCGATCTCGCGGCGCAGGACGCGTCGCATCGTCTGGTGGTCGGTGTGCGTCATGTTTCCCCCTCGTGCACGGTCGATCAATGCTCACTCACAGTAACCGGCGGGACTGACAACGGCCCCGGGGTCCGGGGCCGCGGACCGAGCGGCGCGTGTGTTTGTGCAGGTCGAGGAGTTGGTTCCGACAGCCGGTCTCTGACTCGCCGTGCACGGTGAGTCAGAGACCGGCTGTCGGTCAGGCGCGCTTGCGGGCGAGTTCCTCGTAGAAGTGGAGGAGGTCGAGGTTGTCGATGGAGCCGGGGTTGACCGCCTTGTCCAGGGGTGTGCCCTGGAGGAGGCGCTTGACCGGGACCTCGATGCGCTTGCCGGTGAGGGTGTGCGGGACGCCGGGGACCTCGATGACCTCGTCGGGGACGTGCCGTGGGGAGAGCTGCTCGCGGATGGTCTGCTTGATGCGGTTCAGGAGGGCCTCGTCGAGCACGGCGCCGGGGACCAGGTGTACGAACAGGGGCATCCAGTAGCCGCCGTCGGGCTGTTCGATGCCGATGACGAGGGATTCCTTGATCTCGGGGAGGCGCTCGACGGCTTCGTAGATGTCGGCCGATCCCATGCGGACGCCCTGGCGGTTGAGCGTCGAGTCGGAGCGGCCGTGGATGACGACGGAGCCGCGTGAGGTGATCGTGATCCAGTCGCCGTGGCGCCATACGCCGGGATAGGTGTCGAAGTAGCTGTCGTGGTACCGGCTGCCGTCGGGGTCGTTCCAGAAGTGGATCGGCATCGACGGCATGGGGTTGGTGACCACGAGCTCCCCCACCTCGTCGATGACCGGCTTGCCGCTGGGGTCCCAGGACTGGAGGTCGGTCCCGAGGCCGGCGGCCTGGAGCTCACCGATATGCACGGGCAAGGTGGGCACAGCTCCCGCGAAGCAGGAGCACACGTCCGTGCCGCCGCTGACAGAGGCGATCCAGAGGTCGTCGCGGACTTCGTCGTGCAGCCAGCGGAAGCCGTCGGGCGGCAGTGGCGAGCCGGTGGTGGCGACGCACTGCACCTTGGAGAGGTCGAAGTCGCGCGCGGGATGCACGCCGGCCTTGCGGCAGGCCATGACGTAGGCGGCCGAGGTGCCGTAGAGGGTGGCTTCCGTGCGTTCGGCGATGCGCCATTGGGCGCCGGTGTCGGGATAGCCGGGGCTGCCGTCGTACAGGATGATCGTGGTGCCGGTGAGCAGGCCGGAGACGAGGAAGTTCCACATCATCCAGCCGGTCGAGGTGAACCAGAAGAAACGGTCCTCGGGGCCCAGGTCGCAGTGCAGGCCGAGTTGTTTGAGGTGCTCGACGAGGATGCCGCCCTGGGACTGGACGATGGCTTTGGGCAGGCCGGTCGTGCCGGAGGAGTAGAGGACCCAGAGGGGGTGCTCGAAGGGGACCTGTTCGAAGACGGGTTCCACGTCGGCGGCTGTGAGGGCCGACCATTCCAGGGCGCCTTCGGGGGCCTCGGTGCCGAGGACCGGGATGTGCACGACCGCTCGTAGGGTCGGCAGTTCGCGGCGGAGTTCGGCGACGGTCTCGCGGCGGTCGTGTTCCTTGCCGCCGTAGCGGTAGCCGTCCACGGTGAACAGCACGACCGGTTCGACCTGCTGGAAGCGGTCCAGGACGCTGCGGGCGCCGAAGTCTGGGGCGCACGAGGTCCAGACGCCGCCGACGGCGGCCGTGGCGAGGAGGGCTACGACGGCCTGCGGGATGTTGGAGAGGTAGCCGCTGACTCGGTCTCCGGGGCGTACGCCGAGGGCGCGCAGCTCGGCGGCGAGGGAGCCGACCTGGCGGCGGAGCTCGGACCAGGTGACCGGGCGGGGCTCGTGGGATTCGTCGACGTGCAGGAGTGCGGGTTCGTCCGCGCGGGTCGCGGCAGCGCGCAGGGCGTGCTCGGCGTAGTTGAGGGTCGCGCCGGGGAACCACTGGGCGCCGGGCATCGAGCGGTCGCCGAGCACGCGCGCGTAGGGGGTGGAGAAGCGTACGTCGAACCACTCCGTGACGGCTTTCCAGAAGGTTTCCAGTTCGTCGACCGACCAGCGGTGCAGCGCCGCGTAGCCGCCCTCGGCGGGGGCACCGTGGTTCTCGGCGGCCCAGGCCTGGAACTGGGTGACCTGTGCTCGGGCGATGCGCTGCGGGTCTGGCTGCCACAGCGGCTGGGGGTTCACGATCGACATGGAGCGGCTCCCGGAAACTGTGCGCGTCGTGTGCGTCATCCGCGCACGGCGGGGGTGTGCGCGTGACGCGGATGACACGGACGATGCCATGTGATCGACTTCAGCACCAGGGTCCGCCCCACATAGTCCGTGTCGTGAAGATGTGGTCCCGGCACGGGTGAACGGCAGTTGAACGGCGCACGCGTGTGGGTCGGTGAATGGCAGGCTGAGCAGCATGGACGGTCGTGACCTGGTGCGTTCGATGAAGGTGGTCGGTTCTGTGGGGGCGGCCCAGGGGTTGCGTACCGTACGAGCGGCGTGGCGCAGGAAGCGCGCGGACGCCGTGGGGCTGCCGCCCCGGGGTGCCGAGCGCGCCCGGGTGCCCGGGCCCGTCCAGGAGGTGCGGCCCGGTCCGGGCGGTGGGGTGATCCGGTTCAGCCGGTCCGAGCTGTGTGTCACCGTGACCGTGAACGGGGCCGTTTTCTGGGGCTGGGACGGGGCCGGTCCTGAGCCGTCGTACGCGCTCACGGACCGCTGTCCGGAACCGGATCCGCGGGCCGTCCTGGAGCCCGACAAGGACGGTGGCTGGCGGGTCGTGGCCGAGCGGGTGACGGTGGTGATCTCGCGGCACGGCGCCGTGGAGGTGCAGACGCCCGGCGGTGTGACGCTGCGGCGTGATCTGCCGCCGCGCTGGTGGGAGCCCGTGGCGGGTGGTGAGGCCCGGTGGATGCAGCGCTCGGAGGTGGCGTCGGACGCGCGGTTCTTCGGGCTCGGAGGGCGGGCATCGGGGCCCCGGCTGCGGGACGGCACGTACCGGCTTTGGAACACCGATCCCGGGCGTCCGTTCGTTCCCGGCGACGATCCGCTGTACATCACCATGCCGGTGCAGTTGGTCGTCGCCGACGCCGGCACGCATCTGGTGTTCCATGACACCTCGTGGGACGGCACGGTGACGCTGCGGGAGGGTGAGGAAGGCGCCGGTTCCGGTCATGATCTGGCCGGGACGAGCGAGCTGCGGATGGACGGTGGTCCGCTGCGCTGCTGGGTGGTGGTGGGCACGCCCGCGCGCGTGCTGCTCGTCTGGGCCTCGCTGACGGGTGCGCCGGCGCTGCCGCCGTCGTGGGCGCTGGGGCACCATCACGCGCGGTGGGGCTTCGGCAGTGAGCAGGAGGTCCGGCGGATCGTTTCGGGCTACCAGGAGCGTGGCCTTCCGCTGGACGCGGTTCATCTGGACATCGACCACTACGACGAGCATCAGGTGTTCACGGTCGACCCTGAGGCCTTCCCCAAGCTGCCGCAGCTCGCCGAGGATCTGCGGCGGGACGGGATCCGCCTGGTGTCGATCGTCGATCCGGCGGTCAAGGCCGCGCCCGGTAACGCCGTGTACGACAGCGGCACTGCCGAGGACGTGTTCGTACGCGACGCTTCGGAGCAGCCCGTGCGGGGCGTGGTCTGGCCCGGGGAGGCGGTCTTCCCCGACTTCACGCACGCGCGCGTGCGTGCGTGGTGGGGTGCGCTGTACGAGGAGCGGCTGGCGCAGGGCTTCTCGGGTTTCTGGCATGACATGAACGAGCCGACCTCGTTCACCGCGTTCGGGGAGTCGACGCTGCCGCGCTCGGCCAGGCACTCCTTGGAGGGCCGGGGCGGCGACCACCGGGAAGCGCACAACGTCTACGGCCTGTGCATGGCCAGAGCCGGCTATGAAGGGCTGCGCGAACTGGCGCCCCAGGAGCGTCCCTTCGTCTTCTCGCGCTCCGGATGGGCGGGGTTGCAGCGCTACGGGGGCACCTGGTCGGGGGACGTGGCCACGGGCTGGCCCGGCCTGCGAGCCTCGTTGTCGCTGGTCATAGGCCTCGGGCTGTGCGGGGTGCCCTATTCGGGGCCGGACGTCGGCGGATTCGACGGGAGTCCGTCGCCGGAGCTGTATCTGCGGTGGTTCCAGTTGGCCTCGTATCTGCCGCTGTTCCGTACGCACGCGAGTCTGCGGGCGGGGCGTCGGGAGCCGTGGGAGTTCGGTCCCGAGGTGCTGGAGCACGCGCGCGTGGCGCTCGTCGAGCGGCGGAGGCTGCTGCCGTACTTCGTGACGCTGGCGCATCTGGCCCGGCGTACGGGGGCGCCCTATGTGCGCCCGCTGTGGTGGTCGGCGCCGGAGGATCGCGCGCTGCGCGACTGCGGGGACGCGTTTCTGCTGGGCGACTGTCTGCTGGTGGCGCCGGTGCTGGATCCGGGTGCCGACCGGCGTGCGGTGCAGTTGCCGCGCGGGCGTTGGTACGACACGGCGACGGAGAGTTCGTACGAGGGGCCGGGCCAGGTGCTCGTCGACGCGCCCATGTCACGGATCCCGGTGCTGGTGCGCTCGGGTGCCGTCGTCCCGATGTGCGGGGACGACGGCGGGCTGGAACTGGAGGTGTGGGCGCCCGCCCGAGGGCGTACCGGGGGCGGGTTTGTGGTGCCGGACGCGGGTGACGGGTGGGACGAGCCGGAGATCGAGCGGTACGTCACCCGCTGGGAGGGCCACAAGGTGGTCGTCGAGCTGGAGCACGAGGACGGGGTGACCCCGTCGCCCCGTCCGGTGCGTGTACGCGGGCTCGGCGAGGGCCCGGCTCAGATGTAGCGGCCTTCGAAGAAGGCTCGTACGGCCAGCGTGTGCAGCGGGAACGCCAGCTCCTCCGGCCTGCGCAGGAGGTGCCAGCCCTCGGTCTCGTCCGTGACGGCCGACGTCGGCAGGTGCTCGGTCGGCCGCTCCGGGAGGAGGCCGAACAGCAGCAGGTGCCCGTCGGGTGAGCTCATCGCGTCGACCAGGCGCACGTCGCGGCCGGCCGCGTCGATCCCGGTCTCTTCCTTGAGTTCACGGACGACGGCCTGCCGCCAGTCCTCGCGGTCGTCGATGTAGCCGCCGGGCAGGGCGATGCCCCCGCGCGCGGGGGCGATGGTTCGGGTGATGACGACCAGGGCGGTGCCCTTCGTGTCGTACACGGGCTGGAGTGCGACGGCCACCGGCAGCGGATTGCGGTAGGCCATGGCGCCGCACACCGGGCAGGTGCGCGGCCAGCCGGAGACGCCCTCTCCGTAGGGCGCGCCGCAGCTCGAACAGTGGGAGCCAGCTGCGGAGTTGGGGGCGGAGTGCTGAGTTTCGGACACGCGGCGGACTGTATCCGATCAGTGGAACGGAGTCTTCCGGGGGTCGGTCACCAGTGCCTTGAAAGAGCTTTCGAGGACACGGGGAAGTCGAAGTAGGTGTCCGGGTAGGGCTCCGGCTTGTACGTGTAGTGCCACCACTCCTCGGCGAGGTTCACGCACCCGAGGGGTTCGAGGGTGTCCTTGAGCAGCAGTCGGTTAGCCCGCTGTGCGCCCTGGATGCGTGGGTCGAGGGTGTACGAAAGGGTGTCGAAACAGTCGAAGCCGGTGCCCATGTCGAGGGAGTTGTCGGGAATCGCTCGCTCTGGGGAGCGAAGCAGGGCACCAGGGGCTCTGCCGGCCGGTACGGCCTGGTGGGCGTGGCCGGCAGCTTGACGAGTACCGCATCTCCCGGACGATGGTGGGGTCCACGGTTCGCAGCGCCACGAAGTCCTTCGGCGCCTTGGGCTCGGTCTTCGCCTGAGCCGGGGCGGGAGCGGCGGTCACGGCCAGCAGGGTGGCGAGCGTGGCGGCGAGTCCCCTTGCCCCGGTCGCGAGTTGTGTCATGTCTTCTGCATCTACCAGGGGTTGAGTCCCCCGGGGGAAGCGAACCGGCGCGGTCCACCCTGAAGGCCGAACACCTCCCCTGCCGGATGCCCGTCGCCCGTGGCACACTTCTGACGCATCGTCAGATCGAGGTCGGGAGGGATCATGGCAGGTACGCGCACGCCTGTGGTCGCCGGATGGTTCACCGGTGACGGAGAGGACTTCCGGCTCGTGGGCACCCGCTGCGCGGCGTGCACCTCGGTCTTCTTCCCCCGCGAGGACGCCCACTGCCGCAACCCGGGCTGTCCGGGCGGCGATCTGGAGGAAGTGCCCCTCTCGAAGCGCGGACGCGTCTGGTCCTACACGGACAGCCGATACCGGCCTCCGTCACCCTATGTGACCGATCCGGAACTTCCGTGGGAGCCGTACACGTTGATCGCTGTGGAGCTGGAGTCCGAGCGCCTCGTGGTGCTGGGGCAGGCGGCTCCCGGGGTCACCGTCGCCGATCTGACGGTGGGCCTGGAGGTGGAGGTCGTCCCCGGCGTGCTCCATAAGGACTCGGAGACGACCTGGACGACCTGGCAGTGGCGGCCGACGGGGGTGACGGCATGACGGACGACGTGGCGGTGCTAGGCGCGGGCATGCATCCGTGGGGCAAGTGGGGGCGCAGCTTCGTCGAGTACGGCGCGGCGGCGGCCCGCGCGGCACTCACCGACGCGGGGCTGCAGTGGCGGGACATCGGGTCGATCGTCGGCGCGGACACCGTGCGCGGAGGCTATCCGGGCTATGTGGCCGGGGCGACGTTCGCGAAGGCGCTCGGCTGGCAGGGCGCCCGGGTCACGAGCGTGTACGCGGCCTGCGCGTCCGGGGCGCAGGCGATCAACGCCGCGCGGGCGCAGATACTTTCGGGACTGGCGGACGTGGTGCTCGTGGTGGGTGCCGATGCCGCTCCCAAGGGCTTCTTCCGTCCGGCAGGTGGCGACCGGCCCGACGATCCCGACTGGCTGCGCTTCAGAGTCCTCGGCGCGACGAATCCGACCTACTTCGGGCTGTACGCCCGGCGGCGGATGGCCCTGCACGGGGAGACACCGGAGGACTTCGCCCAGGTCAAGGTGAAGAACGCGGCCCAGGGTGCGCTGAATCCCTACGCGCGCTACCGCAAGCCGGTCACCGCCGAGGAGGTCGCTGCCTCCGCCGTGGTCGCCGACCCGCTGCGGCTGCTCGACATCTGCGCCACGTCGGACGGGGGCGCGGCGCTCGTGCTGGCCGGTATGGACTTCGCCCGTCGGCACGGGGCCGCGAACCCGGTGCGGATCCGGGCGGTGTCCACCGTGACTCCGCGCTATCCCAACACCGTCCTGGATCTGCCGGACATCGCGACGGACTCCGCGGTGGCGGTGCGGCCGGCGGCCGGGACGTTCCGGGAGTCGATCGCCCGGGCGGCCTACGAGGAAGCGGGCATCGGCCCCGCGGACCTCTCGTTCGCGGAGGTCTACGACCTGTCCACCGCGCTGGAGTTGCAGTGGTACGAAGATCTGGGTCTGTGTGCGGAGGGAGAGGCCGCGAAGCTCCTTCGGGAGGGCACGACGGCGCTCGGAGGACGCGTGCCTGTGAACGCGAGCGGCGGTCTCGCGTCCTTCGGCGAGGCGGTCCCCGCCCAGGCCATCGCCCAGGTGTGCGAGCTCACCTGGCAGTTGCGGGGCGATGCGGGTGACCGGCAGATCGATGGCGCCCGCGTGGGCATCGCGGCGAACCAGGGCCTGTTCGGGCACGGGTCGGCGGTGGTGGCGATGCGATAGGGACAGGCTGCGCGACCGGCTCTCAGGCACCCGCGTGGGGTCAGCGGGCGACCTGGGGCGATCAGCATTTATCTACACTGTGTGAGCAGGCAGGAATCCTGCGTGAACGTCTTATGAACTGGGCTCGGGCGCGCTTTCGCGGCGAAATCATGCTCTCGTGCAGTCCTGGCCGGATACTCTCCGCTTCGCCTTCCAACCGGTCGTCAATCTGACGACCGGCGCGGTCGCGGGGCTGGAGATACTCGCGCGCCCGGAGACCGGCGACGTCCTGGCCGAGGCGCGCCGCGATCCCGAACTCGACGGCCAGCTCGCCGTGTTGGCGTTCCGTGCCGCGGCTCGCAAGGAGACACTGCTCCCCCTGTACGTCAACGTGTTCGCCGGCACTCTCGGCGACCTCGGCGGGCTCACTCCCCTCCACGACGCCGTGCGGGCGGCCGGGCGGCTGCCGTGGGAGGTGACCATCGACATCGGCCCGCCGTACACACACGTTCCGCAGCAGGCGCTTCTGGAGGCAGTCGGCGCGCTGCGTGAGCAGGGTTTCCGGACCAGCGCGGACGGCGTCGGGGACGGGGACATCCCGCTGCGGCTGCTCACGGACATGATGCCGGAGCTGGTGAAGCTCGACGCGTCCCTGCTGGCGCGGCCCGCGGCGATCGGGGCGATGCGGACGCTGTGCGAGCAGCTGGGAGCGCTCCTGTGCGTCGAGGGCGTGGAGACCGAGCTGCAGTGCGCGGCGGCACGGTCGGCGGGGGCGCAGCTGGCCCAGGGTGAGCTGTTCGCTCCGCCTGCCCGGCTGCCGGCGGCGGAGGTATACGTTCCGCCGCGCTCGTCCGGACTGGCGGTGACGCCTCCCTCGGGGCCCTCGGTGCGGGAGTTCGTCCGGCCGGCCGCGCTGCTGCCCGCCACGGCGTCGGCCGGCCAGGTGCGGGCGCTGCTGACCGGGTCGCCGGACGTGTCGGGTGTGCTGCTGGTGGACACGTACGGCGTTCCGGTGCGGTCGGTCCATCGCTCCCGCTTCCTGCTGTCGATGTCGGGGCGCTACGGCCATGCCCTGTACGCCGACCGGCCCGCCGCGAAGCTCGGTGATCCGCCCCGCACGGTCGGCGTCGACGCCACCGCGTGGGAGGTGCTGGACGTGGTCGCGGACGGCGGCCGGGACCGTACGTCGGACGATGTGGCCGTGGTCGACCGGTACGGGCGGTGCGTGGGCGTCGTACGGCTGGCGGACCTCGTACGAGCCCTCGCCGAGACCCGGGTCGAGGAGGCGGCCGGGCTCAATCCGCTGACCCGGCTGCCGGGCTCGGACGCGATCACCGGCGAGGTGGACCGGCGGATCGCGGACGGTCGGACGTTCGCGCTGAGTTGGCTGGATGTCGACCATTTCAAGCAGGTCAACGACGGGGCCGGGTTCGCGGCGGGCGACGAGCTGATCCGGTCGGTCGGGCGGGCGCTGCAGCACGCGGCGTCGGACAGCACGCGCGTGGGCCACATCGGAGGGGACGACTTTCTGGTCCTCGCCGATCCGGAGGGGTTGAGTCCGCTGGCCGTCTCCATGCTGGACGCGCCCTGGTCGGCTGGGGGACGTCCGGTGACGTTGTCGCTGGCCACGGTCCTTTGCGCGCCCGGGAGCGTGACGGATCACCGGCAGGCCGCCTCCTGTCTCGCACCCCTGAAGAAGGCGGCGAAGTCCCTGAGCGGGGCGAGCTGGGTGCTGGGCCGGGCGGGGCTGCCGGGCCACGAGATCCTGCGCGGGATGGAAGGGGGCGCGGCGCCCGCCCCGTGCGCGGTGGCGGAGCCGGGCCGGGGGTGAGACGCTTTCCCCAGGTCGGCGGTGGCCGAAAGGTGACCGTGGGCCTCAGCACCGCCAAGGCCTTCGGCCTCTGCCGGGTCCAGCAGGAAAAGGCCTGCCTGCCGGCCTCAGCAGGGCCTGGCCCTACGCCCCGCCCCGGAGCGGCATGCCCGGATCACGGTCACCGTGGGTCCGTGCCCCGTCGGCACGCCGTCAACCGTTGGCGTCGGCGACCTTGACGCCCTCTGAACGCCGGTGAACACTTCCCGGTGTCAGCCGACATCGCCGCACATTCTCGGCGTATCCACGCTCTGCGCCGCGCGGTTCGACCTGTACCAAGGCCCACTCCCCCACGCGCGATTTCGGCTGCGACGGCACGCTCGTCACTGACGCCGGGCGGGGCGCGCGAGACTCCCTGCCTTCGGCTGAAGACGCCATGGGAAGCGCACCCCGCACGGAGAACCGGGGCTGATCGTCCCGGCCAGGGCCTAGGAGCCGCAATGAGCAACGGAGACATATTCCTCGGTGAGGTCATCGGCACCGCGATCCTCATCCTCTTCGGAGCCGGAGTGGTCGCCGCCGTCCTACTCAACTATTCCAAGGCAAAGGACGCCGGCTGGATCGTCATCGCCTTCGGCTGGGGATTCGGCGTGATGGCCGGCGCCTACACCGCCGCACCGCTGTCCGGTGGACAGCTCAACCCGGCCGTGACGATCGGGATCGCCATCGACACCGGGGTCTGGGACAAGGTCCTCATCTACATCGCCGGCCAGATGGTGGGCGCGATGCTCGGGGCCGTGCTGTGCTGGCTGGTCTACCTGGCGCAGTTCCAGGCCAACGCCGACGAGAAACTGGCTCAGCCGACCCTCGGGATCTTCTCCACCACGCCGACGATCCGAAATCCCGTGGCCAACCTGATCACCGAGATCATCGCGACCATCGCGCTGGTGCTGCCGATCCTGGCGTTCGGCCTGACCAAGGGGCTCGGTGTGTCCGGCACCGCGATTCTGATCGTGTCGTTCCTGGTGGTCGGCATCGGTCTGTCGCTCGGCGGTCCCACGGGATACGCCATCAACCCGGCCCGTGACCTGGGCCCGCGCATCGTGCACGCCCTGCTCCCGATCCCCAACAAGGGCACCTCGGACTGGGGTTACGCGTGGATTCCCGTGGTGGGACCGCTGATCGGCGGGTGTCTGTCCGGGGTCATCTTCAACGCAGCGTTCTGAAGGAACCGACGAAGGGGACGTCATGACGGACAAGTTCGTCGCCGCAATCGACCAGGGCACCACCTCGAGCCGCTGCATCGTCTTCAACCAGGACGGCGCGATCGTCGCCGTCGACCAACGCGAGCACCGCCAGATCTTCCCGAAGCCCGGCTGGGTGGAGCACGACGCCACCGAGATCTGGTCCAAGGTGCAGGCGGTGGTCGCCGGGGCGATCGCGAAAGCAGGGCTGCGTGCCGACCAGCTCAGCGCGCTCGGCATCACCAACCAGCGCGAGACGACGGTCCTGTGGGACCGCGCGACGGGCAAGCCGGTGCACAACGCGATCGTGTGGCAGGACACCCGTACCGCGGCGCTGTGCAACCAGCTCGGTGGCACGGACGGGCAGGACCGTTTCCGCGAGCAGACCGGACTGCCGTTGGCCAGCTACTTCTCCGGCCCCAAGGCGGCCTGGCTGCTGGACAACGTGCCCGGCCTCAGGGACCGGGCCGAGCGGGGCGAGATCGCCTTCGGGACGATCGACTCCTGGCTGATCTGGAACCTCACCGGCGGCACGGACGGCGGCCATCACGTCACCGATGTGACCAACGCCGGGCGCACCATGCTGATGAACCTGAACACCCTCGAGTGGGACCCCTCGATCCTTTCGGCCATGAACGTGCCCGAGGCCGTCCTGCCGGAGATCAAGTCCTCCTCGGAGGTGTACGGGACCGCCGTCGGCCAGCTGGCCGGTGTGCCGGTCGCCTCGGCCCTGGGCGACCAGCAGGCGGCCGTCTTCGGGCAGGCCTGCTATGACGTGGGCACGGCGAAGAACACCTACGGCACGGGCAGCTTCCTGCTGCTGAACACCGGCGACCGGCCGGTGCCGTCGAAGAGCGGTCTGCTGACGACGATGGGCTACAAGATCGGCAGCGAGGCACCGGTGTACTGCCTGGAGGGCGCCATAGCCATCACGGGCGCGCTGGTCCAGTGGTTCCGTGACCAGCTGGGCATCATCGCGACCGCCGACGACATCGAGCCACTGGCGGCGAGCGTCGAGGACAACGGCGGCGCCTACATCGTGCCCGCCTTCTCCGGCCTGTTCGCGCCCTATTGGCGCTCCGACGCGCGCGGCGTCGTCACCGGGCTGACGCGCTACGTCACCAAGGCGCACCTCGCGCGGGCGGTCCTGGAGGCCACGAGCTGGCAGACGCGTGAGGTCGTCGACGCCATGTTCCAGGACTCCGGGGTCCAGATCACATCCCTGAAGGTCGATGGCGGCATGACCAAGAACAACCTGCTGATGCAGCACCAGGCGGACGTGCTCGACGTGCCGGTGATACGCCCGAAGATCTCCGAGACGACGTGCCTGGGCGCCGCGTACGCGGCGGGGCTTGCCACGGGCGTGTGGAACGACCTGGACGAACTCAAGGCGCACTGGGCGAAGGACGCCGAGTGGACGCCCACCATGAGTGCCCAGGTGCGTGACCGCGAGTACCACAACTGGCGCAAGGCGGTGGAGAAGAGCTTCGGCTGGGAGGAGGACGGCGCCGGCTGAGAACGGACGGCCTGCGCCGAAGAAGGGTCCACGCGCGCGTGCGTCCCGTAAGGCTCACGCGCGCGTGCGTTTCCTGAGCTTCACGCGCGTGCCCATGAGCCACGGCCCGTACCCCGGTCGGCGGGGGTACGGGCCGTGCCGTACGCCTCGGGCCTTCAGGTGGTCACGGTCTGCCGCCGGTCGGCCTGATAGGCCATGGCGTGCTGGACGACGCCGATGAGGACCTCCTTGACGGACTCCCGGTCGCGCGCGTCGCACAGCAGCAGAGGTACGCCCTCATCGAGGTCGAGGGCCTGCCTGATGTCCTCCGCCGGGTAACGGACGGATCCCTCGAAGCAGTTGACGCCGACGAGGAAGGGTATGGAGCGCCGTTCGAAGTAGTCGACGGCGGCGAAGCAGTCCTCCAGGCGCCGGGTGTCGGCGAGTACGACGGCTCCGAGCGCTCCCTCCGAGAGCTCGTCCCACATGAACCAGAACCGCTCCTGGCCGGGGGTGCCGAAGAGGTACAGGACCAGGTCCTCGCGCAGGGTGATGCGGCCGAAGTCCATGGCCACGGTGGTGGTGCGCTTGCCCTCGACACCGCTCGTGTCGTCGACCGGGCGGCCTGCCTCGGTGAGCAGTTCCTCGGTGCGCAGCGGCCTGATCTCGCTGACCGCGCCGACCAGGGTGGTCTTGCCCACGCCGAAGCCGCCGGCCACCAGGATCTTGAGCGTGACGGGCTCGACCGGAGGCTTCCCGCGCTCAGAACGCCCGAAGATCATCGATCTCTTCTCCTGCTTGATGGGGGTCGCGCGACGGTGGGCCGTACCCTCCGCCGCCGGGGGTTTCGATGACGAGTACGTCGTCGGGTCCGACGTCCGCCGAGTCGCTGCCGTCGAGCGTGGTGACCGTGCCGTCCGCGCGTTCGACTCGGTTGGCTCCCAGCGCGCCGGGCTCACCGCCCGCCATGCCGTACGGCGGGACGCGGCGGTGCTGGGACAACGTGGAGACGGTCATGGGCTCGTGGAAGCGGATGCGGCGTACGGCTCCGTCGCCGCCGCGCCACTGCCCGGCACCGCCGCTGTCACGCCGTACGGCGAACTCGTCGAGCTGTACGGGCAGTCGCCACTCCAGCACTTCGGGGTCGGTGAGGCGTGAGTTGGTCATGTGGGTCTGGACGACGGGCGCGCCGGGGAAGCCGTCGCCCGCGCCGGATCCGGAGGCCACGGTCTCGTAGTACTGGTGGCGTTCGTTGCCGAAGGTGACGTTGTTCATGGTGCCGGAGCCCTCGGCCTGGACGCCCAGCGCGGCGTAGAGAGCGCCGGTGATCGCCTGGGAGGTCTCCACGTTGCCCGCGACGACCGCCGCCGGAGGTTCGGGGGCGAGCATGGAGCCTGGCGGCACCACGATGTCGAGGGGGCGCAGACAGCCGTCGTTGAGCGGAATGTCGTCGGCGACCAGCGTGCGGAAGACGTACAGGACGGCCGCGTTGACAACCGAGAAGGGCGCGTTGAAGTTGGTGCCGAGCTGCGGGGACGTGCCGGTGAAGTCGACGGTCGCGGAGCGGTTCGCGCGGTCCACGCGCACGCGTACCCGGATGACGGCGCCGGAGTCGGCCTCGTAGGCGTACTCGCCGTCGTCCAGGGCGTCGATGACCCGGCGTACCGCTTCCTCGGCGTTGTCCTGGACGTGCTTCATGTACGCCTGTACGACGTCGAGGCCGAAGTTCCCGATCATGCGGCCGACCTCGTCGACGCCCTTCTGGTTGGCCGCGATCTGGGCGCGCAGGTCGGCGAGGTTGGTCTTCGGGTTGCGGGAGGGGTAGGTCGCCTCGGTGAGCAGGCGGAGGGTTTCCTCCTCGCGGAAGCGGCCGTTCTCGGCGAGCAGCCAGTTGTCGAAGAGGATGCCCTCCTCCTCGATGGTGCGGCTGTTGGCGGGCATCGAGCCGGGGGCGATGCCGCCGATCTCGGCGTGATGGCCGCGGGAAGCGACGTAGAAGAGGATGCCGGGGTCACCCTCCGTGGTCGTCGTGCTTCCCGTGTCGAAGACCGGGGTGATCACGGTGACGTCGGGCAGGTGGGTGCCGCCGTGGTACGGGTCGTTGACGGCGTAGGTGTCGCCGGGACGCATCCGGGAGCCGCGGCGCCGGATGACCTCCTTGACGCTCGTGCCCATGGAGCCCAGGTGGACGGGGATGTGGGGGGCGTTGGCCACCAGGTTTCCGTCGGGGTCGAAGAGCGCGCAGGAGAAGTCCAGGCGTTCCTTGATGTTGACGGACTGGGCGGTGGATTCGAGGCGGGCGCCCATCTGCTCGGCGATGGACATGAACAGGTTGTTGAAGACCTCGAGAAGAACCGGGTCGGCTTTCGTGCCGAGATCGGAACTCTCCGTAATCGCCGCGCGTTCCATGACCAGATGCCCGTCGTCGGTCGTCGCGGCCTGCCAGCCGTCGTCGACGACGGTCGTCGCGCCGGCCTCGGTGATGATCGCCGGGCCGGTGACGGTTTCGCCGGGAGGGAGCGACTCGCGGCGGTGGAGGGGGACGTCGCGCCAGGTGCCGCCGGTGTGGAGGCGGACCGATCGCGGGGCGGCCGGGCTGCCTTCAGGGGTGGCCTCGTAGGGGGCGAGAGCGGAGAGATCGGGGGGTTCGGTGAGGCCGGTGGCTTCGACGGAGAGGGCTTCGACGACGATCGGGCGGTCGAGCGTGAAGGAGTACGTGGCGCGATGACGTTCTTCGAAGGCGCGCCGCATCGAGTCGGGCTCGGTGAGTTCGACGGTGAGGGTGGTGTCGGTGCCGTCGTAACGGAGTTGGGCCCGCCGGGTGACCTCGACGCGGTCCTCGGGGACGTCCTCGTCGAGAAGTTCGGTGCGGGCGGCCGCTTCCAGGTCTTCCGCCGTCTTGAGGACGCCTGGCATCGAGCCGGTCTCCAGGGGCGCCTCGACGGACTGTTCGCGCATGGCCGTCGTGTCGGCGAGGCCGATTCCGAGCGCGGAGAGGACACCGGCCATGGGCGGCACGAGGACGGTACGGATGCCGAGCGAGTCCGCGACCATGCACGCGTGCTGCCCGCCCGCGCCGCCGAAGGTGGTGAGGGCGTAGCGCGTGATGTCGTGGCCCTTCTGGACCGAGATCCGCTTGACGGCGTTGGCGATGTTGGCGACGGCGATCTGGAGGTACCCCTCGGCCACCTGCTCGGGGGTCCGGTCGTCGCCGGTCTGCTCCCGGATCTCGCGCGCCAGGGCGCTGAAGCGCTCACGGACGAGCGCGTCGTCGAGGGGTTGGTCGCCCTCGGCGCCGAACACGCTGGGGAAGTGGGCGGGTTGGATGCGCCCGAGCATGACGTTGGCGTCGGTCACCGCCAGCGGTCCGCCGCCCCGGTAGCAGGCGGGCCCCGGATCCGCGCCCGCCGAGTCCGGCCCTACGCGGTAGCGGGACCCGTCGAAGTGGAGGACCGAGCCGCCGCCGGCCGCGACGGTGTGGATGTCCAGCATGGGGGCGCGCAGCCGGACGCCGGAGATCTGCGTGGTGAAGACGCGTTCGTACTCGCCGGCGAAGTGCGAGACGTCGGTGGACGTGCCGCCCATGTCGAAGCCGATGACGCGGTCGAAGCCGGCGAGCTGGGACATCCGTGCCATGCCGACGATGCCGCCCGCGGGGCCGGAAAGGATGGCGTCCTTGCCTCGGAACTGCCCGGCCTCGGCGAGACCGCCGTTGGACTGCATGAACATCAGCCGCACGCCCTCGAGTTGCTCGGCGACGTGCTGGACGTAGCGGCGCAGCACGGGCGAGAGGTAGGCGTCGACGACAGCGGTGTCCCCGCGCGGGACGAGTTTCATCAGCGGGCTGACCTCGCTGGAGAGCGAGATCTGCGGGAAGCCGATGCGGGCGGCGAGCTCGCCGACGGCCTGCTCGTGCGCGGGATGGAGATGGCTGTGCATGCAGACCACGGCGACGGCGCGGATCCCGTCGTCGTACGCCTCCTGCAGGGGGCCGGCCAGCGAGTCCAGGTCGGGCGTGTGCCGGACGGTGCCGTCGGCCGCGATGCGTTCGTCGACCTCGACGACCCGTTCGTACAGCAGCTCGGGCAGTTCGATGCGGCGGGCGAAGATGTGCGGGCGGTTCTGGTAGGCGATGCGCAGGGCGTCGCGGAAGCCGCGGGTGATGACCAGCAGCGTCCGCTCGCCCTTGCGCTCGAGGAGGGCGTTCGTGGCCACCGTGGTGCCCATGCGCACGGCCTCGATGGGGTCGTGGGAACCGTCCAGCAGCTCGCGCACGCCCGCGACGGCCGCGTCGGAGTAGTGCGTCGGGTTCTCCGACAGAAGCTTGTGCGTCAGCAGACGGCCGTCCGGGCGTCGCGCGACGATGTCCGTGAAGGTGCCACCACGGTCGACCCAGAACTGCCAGCCTGTCACGTCACTACCCCGCTTCCACGCCGCTCACAGCGCCCGCAGGCCGTTGATCACGTCGCGCAGAATACTCTCGTCGACCAGTTCGGCCGGGGGTACGGGCCGGTTCACATGGACGAATTCCGAGTCCACGAGATCCCCGACGAGGACGCGTACGACTCCGATGGGCAGATTGAGCTCGGCGGAGAGTTCGGCGACGGACTGCGGGGCGTCACGGCACAGCTCGACGATGTCCACGTGCTCCGGGGACAGCGTCGAGTCTGCGTCCGGGTCGTCCGCGTGCGGTTCCGCGACGACCACCGCGATCAGGTCGAGGCGGTGCTGGGCCGCACTGGAGGTGCGGCCGCGTGTCATGGCGTACGGACGTACGACCGGTCCGGCCTCGTCGTCGAACCAGTGGCTTCTTCCCTGACCGTCAGCGCTCATGCCATCCCACTACCCGCCCGAAGGCAGATCGGTGCGCGGAGCGCTGCCGAGATGTACGCCGACCCGCTTGACGAGGAGCGTCATCTCGTACGCGACCTGGCCGACGTCGGAGTCGGCGTCCGAGAGCACCGCGAGGCAGCTGCCGTCGCCGGCGGCTGTCACGAACAGGAAGGCGTCGTCGAGCTCGACGACCGTCTGCCGGACGTTGCCCGCCTCGAAGTGGCGGCCCACGCCCTTGGCGAGGCTGTGGAACCCGGACGCCACGGCTGCCAGGTGCTCGCTGTCCTCGCGGGTCAGGTCCTTGGACACACCCGTCGGCAGGCCGTCGCTGGAGAGCACGACGGCTTTGCGGATGCTGGCGACGCGCTCCACCAGGTCGTCGAGGAGCCAGTTGAGCTCCCCGGACGCGTTGGTCGCGGTGTGGCCGGTCGCCTTCGGTGCGGTCATCGACCGTCCCCCTTAGTCGTTCCTTGTGGTGCTGTGCCGCTGTGGGCGTCGTCGCCCGCGGCGTTCTCCCGGCGGCCGCGCTGCCAGCCGCGCTGGAGCGAGGCCATTCTGCTGCGCACCTCGTCCGCGTCCCGCTCGGTGAGCTCGGGCTTTTCGTCGGTGCGCGGCGCCGGGCTCTGCTTGAGCTGGGGCGCCAGGTTGGCCTGCCGTACTCGCCGGGGAAGTGCTCCCGCCCCGGCGCCGCTCGGTCCCTGCGCGGCGGGCGTGGTCGGTACGGAGTCGTCGGTGCCGCTCGACGCGATCGCGGGGCGGCGGGTGCGTCTGGGGAGTGCCGGGGACTGCGACGGTTCACCGCGGTCGCGTCCGGCCGGCGAGGCGGTGGCGGCGCGGTCGTCGGTCCGGTCCGGTCCGGCGGCGGTCTCCCCCCGGGGTCCGGTCTGGCGGCGGCGGGTCGGCAGCGGTGCGAGGCCGTTCGGCTCCGCGCGGCTCGGGCCCGCCGGAGGCCCCGGGTCCGCCTTGTCCCGCCGGGAGCGCTGCTCGGTGACCGGACGGCCGTGCGAGCTGACGAGCTTGGGCGTGCTGCGGCGGGGCAGCGGCACCGGGGCGCTGACGTCGTCGGCGTCGGACGGGTCCTGCCCGCCGGGCAGTCCGGCGACCGGGTGCGGTTCACCGAGCGGGCCCGTCGGCCCGTCCTCCGTCTGGGGAAGGGCACGGCGCGGGCGGAAGAGGCCGCCGCGCTCGCTGTCCTCGTCGTCGAGAGCGTTCGGGAAGTCGCCGAGGGCGTCGAGGTCGACGGGGGCCTCCAGCTCGACCGGGCCGTCCAGGAGCGAGGTGGGCAGACCGGGCACGCGGGCGGGCACCTGGGTCAGGGCGGCCCGGCGCGACTCCTCCAGCTCGGCCTCCTTCGAGGGAGCGGGCCGGTCGAGGCGGAACCCGATGCCGTTGGTGTCCGGCACGTCGTCGGTGAGCAGCGCGTCGGGGATGAAGACGACGGCGGTGGTGCCGCCGTACGGCGACGGCTGGAGGGAGACCCGGACGTTCTGCCGCTGCGCGAGGCGGCTGACCACGAACAGGCCGAGCCGGTCGGTGTCGGACAGTTCGAACTCGGGCGTCTCGGCGAGCCGGAGGTTGGCGTCCAGCAGGGCCTCGGCCGCCATGCCCAGACCGCGGTCGTGGATCTCCAGGGTGAAGCCGTTGGCGACCCGCTCCCCCAGGACCTGGACGGCGGTGTGCGGCGGGGAGAACACCGTGGCGTTCTCCAGGAGTTCGGCCACGAGGTGGGTGAGGTCCGCGACGGCCGGGCCGGTCACGGCGACGCGGGGCAGCCGGCGCACCTCGATGCGCTCGTAGTCCTCGACCTCGGCGACGGCGGCGCGTACGACGTCCATGAGCTGGACGGGCTTGCGCCACTGCCGGGAGGGAGCGGCGCCGGAGAGGATCACCAGGCCCTCGGCGTGGCGGCGCATGCGGGTGGTGAGGTGGTCCAGGCGGAACAGGTCGGCGAGTTCGTCGGTGTCCTCGGTCCGGCGTTCCATGGTGTCGAGGAGCGTGAGCTGCTTGTGCAGCAGGACCTGGCTGCGGCGGGCGAGGTTGACGAAGACCTCGGAGACGCCGGCGCGCAGTTCGGCCTGCTTGACGGCGGCCTCGACGGCGGCGCGCTGGAGGCTGTTGAGGGCCTGGCCGACCTCGCCGATCTCGTTCTTGTCGTACTCCAGGCGCGGGACCTCGGTCTCCACGTCGACCTGTTCGCCCGCCGAGAGGCGGCGCATCACGCTGGGCAGTCGGACGCCGGACGCCTCGTGGGCCTCCAGGCGCAACTGCCTCAGGTCGCGGATGAGGCTGCGGCCGATGCGCACGGACAGGACGAGCGAGAGCAGCAGGGCGACCAGGCCGAGGACGCCGGCGATGGCGGCCTTGACGATGACGCCCATCGCGACGGGCTGGACACGGTCCTGATAGCGGCTGCCCGCCTCGTCGTCGAGCTTGCTGAGCTCTTCCAGAACGCTGCCGGCGGCGGTGTCCCAGCTCTTGGCGTCGACAGTGCTGGGCCTGCCGGGCTGGGAGAAGATGACGGCCTGCTCGGAGACCCGCAGGGGGGCGGTGGAGGCGTTCTTCCAGAAGCGCTCGTAGCGCTCACGGTCGGAGGAGGGCAGGTCAGTCAGGCTGATGTCGTACATCACGGTGCGCTGGGCGATGAGGTCGGAGACCTCGCGGATCTCGTCGCGCGTGAGCTTGCCGACCACTAGGGCGGAGCTGAGCAACGCGTCCTCGCGGGAGAGCAGTTCGCGGGCGCGGGTGACGTTCAGCAGGGCGCGGGCCTGTTTGTCCATCGCGACGCTGTCGATGCCGTCGATGGACCCCAGCAGGGCGTAGCAGGGGTCGACGAGCCGGTTGTAGAGGTAGAGGGCCTGGGGGCGGGTGACCGTTCCGTCCTCGATGCTGCGACGCAGGGAGTTGATGCCGTCGAAGGCGTCCAGGACCGCGGTGAGTCGCTCCGCGTCCCCCCCGTCCATGCCGTCGCGGACATCGGGGTCCTTGGCGTTCTTGCGGATCTCGGCGACGGCGGCGTCGGTCGCGTTCCGTGTGACGCGCAGCGCGGCGAGCGCGTCCGAGGCCCGGCGGTCCGCGAGATACACGAGCGCCTGACGGCGTTCCTGTTGGAGGACACGCACGGCGTCCTCGGTGGAGTAGCCGAGCTTCTCGACGAGGGACGAGACCGTGAACAGCTGGGCCACGCCTCGCCCCGTGAGTACCGTGGCGAAACCCCAGATCGCGGTCAGGGACACCAGCGGCACGAGAAGCAGCGCCACCATCTTCCGGCGGATCGACTTCCCGCGAAAGCGCATGGCCTCCCCCAGCTCAAACCCCCCACGGGTCAGGGGGGCACACCTGTGCGTCAACAATCGGCGCGAGCCTACTACCGACGCACAGTTAACTCGAAGAGCCGTCCGGAACCAGAACTTCCGCACTGGCGGCGAGACATGGGGAGTTGTCCGGGCATTGCGGGAGATTGCCTACCGCGATCCCGAGACGCCGAGGTGGCGGGAACCGGACGGTCTCTGTGGTCAGTTGGCCGGATTTTTATCTTTCTTGGGAATCTTCCGGGCTCGTTCTTCGTCCTTCTGTATGGGAAACGGGGGCGGAATGGGCCACAGGAGCCGCATCGTGCCTCCGACGGGCGTAAAACAGCGCAAGCCGGGCAACCGCTGGGGAGCCGTGCCTTCGGACACGGCAAGCGGGTTGCCGGCGGTGGGGAGTGACACGGTGATGGGCACGGCGGAGCGGCGTGAGACGCCCGAGGACGGCGCTGCGGCGCATGTGAAGGCGCGACGCGGCCCCGAGGCGCTGGATCGCGACATTCGGGCGGGCTCGCTCCCGGGGAAGGGAAGCCGCGGGATTCCGGAAGGCGCAGGCGTGGTGACGGGGGAAGAGGACTACGTGGTGACCGGCTCCGGTGGCGCGACGGCGATGGACGAGGACGGGGCCGTGGACGACGGGGCGACTCAGGGCTGGTCGAGCTACCGGCCGTTGTGGGTGGAGGAGCCGGCGCGGCGCCGGCGGATGCCCGACCCGGTGCGGACGTCGGCGGTGCGAGCGGTGCTGATCATCTCGGTGACCCTGATCCAGGCGATGGTGGCCTTCCTGTGCACCATGGCGGGGTCGTGGCTGGCGTTCCCCATGGTGATCAGCAGTGTGGCCAGCACCGTGGTGGCCACCTGGGGTGCCGTCGACGTCTGGGTGACCCGCCAAGTCTGGAACCAGCGCAACGGCGTGGTTTCGGCGCCGAGCAGCACGGCGCGCGCCCTGCGACGTGAGCGGCGCCGGTCGCGAGACCAGGGGCGGGAGGCGGAGCGCGCCCAGGAGCGGATACGTCAGCACGGCGGAGCCGGGCAGCTGTCGCATCCCTGAGCGCGGCCGCCCACGGGCGGCCCTCCGCGAGGCGGCACGTCGTACGGTGGATGACCGCATCCGTCGACAGGAGACGCCGTGTCCCCCACCCACGATGTGATCGTCATCGGGCTCGGCGGTATGGGCAGCGCGGCCGCCCATCACCTGTCCGCGCGTGGCGCACGAGTGCTGGGCCTGGAGAAGTTCGGGCCCGTGCACGACCGCGGCTCCAGTCACGGCGGTTCGCGGATCACCCGGCAGTCCTACTTCGAGGACTCGGCCTACGTCCCGCTGCTGCTGCGTGCCTATGAGCTGTACGACGAGCTGGAGCGGGCGAGCGGCCGGGAGATCGCCGTCCTCTGCGGCGGCGTGATGGTCGGCCCGCCCGCCTCACGCACCGTCGCCGGCTCGCTGCTGTCGGCGCGGGAGTGGGGCCTGCCGCACGAGACGCTGGACGCGAAGGAGATCCGCCGCCGCTTCCCGACGCTCGCGCCGAAGGACGACGAGGTCGCGCTCTACGAGCGCAAGGCCGGCCTCCTGCGGCCGGAGAACACCGTCGCCGCGCATCTTCGGCTGGCCACCTCGCAGGGCGCCGACCTGCACTTCGAGGAGCCGGTGACGCGCTGGGAGCCGACCGGGGAGGGCGTACGCGTCCACACGGCCGAACGTACCTACAGCGCAGGCCAGTTGGTGATCTGCCCGGGTGCGTGGGCGCCTCGGCTGCTGACCGATCTCGGAGTGCCGTTCTCCATCGAGCGGCAGGTCATGTACTGGTTTCAGCCGAAGCAAGGCACGGATCCGTTCCTCCCCGCGCATCTCCCGGTCTACATCTGGGAGGACGCGGCCGGCGTCCACGTCTACGGCTTCCCCGCCATCGACGGACCGGATCTCGGCGCCAAGGTGGCGTTCTTCCACAAGGGCCAGGTCACCACGCCGGAGACGATCGACCGGACCGTCCACGATGACGAGATCCGGGCCATGGCGGACCACATGTCCGGTCGTGTCCCGGATCTGCCCGGCCGCTTCCTCAAGGCCGCGACCTGCATGTTCTCCAACACTCCCGATGAGCACTTCGTCGTCGCCCGCCATCCGGCGCACCCGGAGTCGGTCACCGTGGCCTGCGGGTTCTCAGGGCACGGATTCAAGTTCGTGCCGGTCGTCGGTGAGATCCTCGCCGACCTCGCGCTGACCGGCGGCACGGCGGCACCCGGCATCCGATCGGGCTGTTCGACCCGGCCCGGTTCATTCCCGCCGACCCGCCTCATTGACAGGCGTCCCGGCCCGCTGACACCGTCGCGCCTCATTGATCGACACACCGCCCGAGCCGCTCCCTCCCCCACCGCCGGCCCACGAGGAGTCCGCTCATGCCCACCACGGAGCAACCCGCCAGCCCGCACAGTCATGACGACGCCGAACTCGCCGAGTTCGGCTACAAGCCCGAACTCAAGCGCACGCTGGGCAACTTCCACACCTTCGCCGCCGGGATCAGCTACATCTCGATCCTGACCGGCACTTTTCAGCTGTTCTACTTCGGCTACGGCAGCGGCGGCCCCGCCTACTGGTGGTCGTGGCCGATGGTGTTCGTCGGCCAGTTCATGGTCGCCCTGTGCTTCGCCGAGCTCGCTGCCCGCTATCCCGTGGCGGGCTCGGTCTACAACTGGTCGAAGAAGATAGGCAATCCGCATCTTGGCTGGCTCGCCGGCTGGATGATGCTGGTCGCGTCGATCGTGTCCATCTCCGCCGTGGCGCTCGCCTACCAGTTGACGCTGCCCCAGATCTCGTCGGCGTTCCAGTTCGTGGGGGACGGCACCGGCACGTACGACGTGGCGACCAACGCGGTGATCCTGGCCACGGTGCTGATCCTGTTCACCACCCTGGTGAACGCCTTCGGCGTGAAGCTGATGGCACGCATCAACACGGCGGGTGTGTTCATCGAGTTGATCGCCACCGTCGTGCTGATCGTCCTGTTCGCCGTGCACATCACGCGCGGCCCGCAGGTCGTCCTCGAGACGAACGGCACCGGCGCGGACTACGGCACCGGGTACCTGGGCGCGTTCCTCGTGGCCTCGCTGGCGTCCGCGTACGTCATGTACGGCTTCGACACGGCCTCCTCCCTCGGTGAGGAGTGCCTGGACCCGTCCCGCAACGCGCCGCGTGCCATCATCCGCGCCATCGTGGCCTCGTTCGTCCTCGGCGGGCTGATCCTGCTGCTGGCGCTGATGAGCGTCTCCAGCCTGAAGGGCGAGAAGCTGTCCACGGACGGTCTCCAGTACGTCGTGCTCGACGTCCTCGGCCCCACGGCCGGCAAGGCGATGCTGTGGTGCGTGCTGATCGCGGTGACGGTGTGTGCGCTGGCCGTCCACACGGCGGCGATCCGGCTGGCGTTCGCGATGGCCCGGGACAACAACCTGCCGGCGTCCTCGCGGCTCTCGCGGGTCAGCCCGCGCTTCCAGACGCCGGTGCTGCCGACGGTGATCATCGGGATCCTGGCCCTCGCGATCCTGGTGGTCAACATCCGCCAGCCGCAGATCTTCACCGTCGTCACCAGCATCGGCATCATCATGATCTACCTCGCCTACCTCGGCGTGACCGCGCCGATGCTGGTCGCGCGGCTGCGCGGCAGGGGGCAGCCCGCGGGTGACGGCAAGTTCTCGCTGGGACGGTGGGGACTGCTGGTCAACATCGTCGCCGTGGTGTGGGGCGCGGGCATGACGCTCAACCTGATCTGGCCGCGCGCCGCCGTCTACAACGCCACGGAGCCGTACCACTGGTACCTGCGCTGGGGCGCGGTCCTGTTCGTCGCCGTCATCGCGGGCGGCGGGTTCGCCTACTACTGGTTCGTGCAGCGGCACCGCACAGGCGTCCTCGCCGAGCACAGCCTGGCGCCCACCGCGACGCCGCCCGCCTCTCCCCTCACCGAGCCGACCGCCGACTGACCGTCAGGGGGTCGCGGTCGCCGGACGTTTGAACATCCGTGTCGCCGTGATCTCGCTGTGCACCGCCTCCCCCGCCTGCGGCTGCTGGGGAAGCCCCGGGCGGAGGTGCTCCTCGACGCTGATGTACTTCAGGCCCGCCCGAAGGTCGGCGTCGTTGCGCAGGCGGATGACCAGCGGGAACTCCGCCAGCGCCGTCGTGTCGAACAGGCCGGTGGTGTACAGGAGCTGGACGCCCAGGGCGTCCGACACGGCGCGCTGGAGTTCCAGCAGATACGTCGCGTTGGCCCGGCCGATCGGGTTGTCCAGGAACAGCGTGCCCGCGTGCCGGTGCTTGTCCCGGCCCCGGTCGTTCGACCTGAGCGCGGCCATCGTGCAGTACAACGCGATGGCCGCGGTGAGCAGCTGGCCGCCGGAGAAGACGTCGCCCATCTGACCGACGGGCACGCGCTCGGCGCGCAGCACCGCGTCCGGCTTGAGGATCTCGACGGCGACACCCCTGGGCTGGAGCGCTGCCGCGACTCCCCGCAGCAGCAAGGACATTCCGTCCCGCCGCAGGTCGGAGTTCTTCTTCACGGCAGCCCGCGTCGCCTCGTCGATGACCTCGCCGAGACGCTCGGTCAAGGTCGCCTGGTCCGGCTCCTCGAAACGGATCCGCAGGAACTCCTGCCCGGACCACTCCCCGAGCCCCTCGGGGAGCCGGGACAGCCGCTGGGCGGAGCGCAGGGTCGCCAGGGCGGACTCGACGAGGCCCCGCAGCCGGTCCACGATCGAGTCGCGGTTGCGTTCCAGTTGGGCCAACTCGTCGGTGAGTACGCGGAGTCGGGGCGCGAAGGCGTCGGCCCACTTCTGGGCGTGCTCGGGCAGCGCCGAGGCGGGCAGTTCGCGGATCTGCTGGCGGGCGGGGGTGCGGACCTGCTCGTAGCGGGTGGAGTTGGCGTGCCGTACGAGCACGTCGCTCGCTTCGCGCACGGCGGCCTCGGCGGCGGAGAGGTCGGCGGCGCAGCCGCGCAGCGACCGGCGGGCCTCGGCGGCGGACTGCCGGGCCTCCTCGGGGCTGCCGGGATAGGGCTCGGGCTCCTCCCGCTCCTCGTCCGCGGTGTGCTCCCGCAGCAGGTCACGCAGCATCGCGGCGATCTCGTCGAAGCCGCCGGCCGCGTCCTCGGCGGCGCGGTGGGCGTCGAGGAGCTCGGCGTGCGCCTCGCGGGCCTGGGTCAACGCCTCGGTGCGGGAGGTCAGTTCGGCGGTGGCGGTGCGCAGCAGTGCCTGCGCGTGGTCGGCGTCGCGCGGCTGGAGCTCCTCCGACAGGTCGGTGTGTGCCTCGCCCTCCTCGGGGGCGTGCCGCTCGGCCTCTCCCCGGAGCCGCCCGAGCTGCTCGCTCGCGCTGGACATCCGGGCCTCCAGCAGCTGGACCAGCTCCTCCGCGCGTGCGGCGGCCGCCTGCCGGGACGGCCCGTCGGAGCCGTCGGGCGACTGAAGGAGCTGCTCGGCGCGGGTGCGGACCTTGTTGCTGAGCCGGTCCAGCTCCGCGCGCGCCGCGCTCTCGTCGCTTTCGGCGCGGGCCTGCTCGGCGCGCAGGTCGGCGCCGACGCCGACCTTCTCGTACACCTGGGAGGCGGCTCGGTACGCCTCGCGCAGGGCGGGCAGGGACGCCTTCGGGGCCTCCGCGTCGGTGTCCGGTACGTCGTCGGGGGCGCCCGCGATCTCTGAGCGCTCGGCGCGCAGGGCGCGCGCGGTGCGGCGCGCGTCGTCGGCTGCGCGCTGGGCGGCGCGGCGGTCCTCGTCGGCGGCGCGGGCGCGCTCCAGGCAGCTTTGGGCGCGGGCCTCGGACTCGGTGGCCTCGTCGGCCAGTTCGCGCAGCTTGACCTGCCAGCCGGACCGCTCGCGCAGCCGGAAGGCGAGCCCCGCCAGGGCGTCGGCGGAGCGCCGGGCCTTCTGGGCCGCTTCCTGCCGCTCGTCGCGGATCCGCGCGGCCTCTACGGCGGCCTCCTCGGCCTCGGCCCGCACGGTGCGCGCCTCGGCGAGCTCCGCCTCGGACTCCTCGGCGAACGCCCGCGTGTCCTGGGCGGCCTGCGCCAGCTCGACCAGCCGTCCGGCCGGACAGCCGGTCCGCCACGAGGCCAGCCGGGCCGCCAGCTCCCGGTCCTTGCCGAGCCGCGCGGCGAGGGTGCGGATTCCCTCGTCCCGCTCGGTCGCCCGGGCGCGCAGGGCCTGTCGCTCCTCGTCGGCGGCGTGCTCGTCGTGCATGGCCGGGTTGGGCGGTACGAGGAAGACGTCGCCGCCCGGTGCGTCGTCGGCCGGGGTCGGGGCGAGGAGGGCTGCCGCCGTGCCCACGGCGACGGCGGACCGGGGCAGCAGGGCCGCGTCGCCCAGTGCCTCGCGGGCCCGCGCGTGCGTGTCGGGGTCGGTGATGATCACGCCGTCGACCAGTTCGGGCCGGGCGGCCAGCACGCGCGCGTGGTCGGCGGGGTCGACGGCCTGCGCGAGGTAGCGCCAGCCCGGCAGGGCGGGGATGCCCTGCTCACCGAGGAACTCGACGGTGGCCAGCACGTCCGGGCCGGGCGGCAGCAGTCCGCCGTCGCCGAGCGCGCCGAGGATGCGGGCGTCGTCGGCGGCTGCCGTACGCAGTTCGAAGAGCTGGCGCTCGGCGGCGGAGACGGCGTCGTCGAGGAGCTCTCGCAGTTCGTCGGCGAACCGGTCCAGCTCCTCCGGGGTGAGGGCACCCTCGCGCGCGGGCGCGCCTGCCCTGCCGTCGTCTTCCGCGCGCGGGGCGGGCACGGACGCGCGCTTCACGACGGGCTCGCCGGTCAGGCTGAGCAGTTCCGCGAGCCGCTCCTCCGCCGCCAGCCCCTCGGCGAGTCGGCGTTCGGCGTCGTAGGAGCGCTCCGCGGCGGTCGCCGCGTCCGCCGCACGGGCCGCGGTCAGCTCCGCGCGGGACTCGGCCGAGGCCGCCTCGCGGGAGTGCTCCGAGGCGCGCCGCGAGGCCTCGCGGGCGGTGTCCCAGGCGGCGACGGCCGTCTTCTCGGCGTCACTCGCGGCGAGGGCCGCACGGGCCGGGTCGGCGTCGGGCGCGCTGTCGTCGAGCCAGCCCGCGCGGACGGCCTCGGCGGTCTCCTGCTCGACCTCCGTCAACCGCTGGCGCAGGTGTCCGGCCTCGCTGCGGGCCCGCTGTGCGTCGGTGGCGGCGGCGGTGGAGTCGCGGTACGCGGACTCGCTGACCTCCTGGAGGGCGGCGGAGCGCTCCTCCCCCTCGTTGGCGAGGGTCTCGGCGCTCTCGGCGGCCGCGTGCAGGGCCCGTACGAGGTCGACGGCGGCCTTGGCGCGGGCGGCCAGGGCGGGAGCAGCGTCCCGCTCGGCCTCCTGGATGGCGGCGGCCACGCGCGCGACCCGGTCGGAGGCGGCGCGGTGCCGCAGCACCGCTTCGGCGGCCTGCCAGGCGGAGTGCAGGGTGCGCGCGTCGGCCAGCTCGCGCTTCTGCGCCGCCGCCGACTTCTCGGCCGCCGCCAGCGCCAACGAGGCGTGCCGGAAGGCCAGTTCGGCGGAGATCAGCGCGCTGCGCTCGCGTGCCGCCTCGGCATGGGTGACGGCGTACGCGGCGGCGGTGACCCGCTGGGCGAGGTCGGCGGCCCGCACCCGCTCCTGGACGCCCCGCGCGGACAGCCGCCGGGCCAGGCTCCGGGTCCGCCGTTCGGCACCGGCGTGGATGTCACGCGCGCGTGAGCGTGCCTCGGCGGCCTCGACGATCCGCCCGAGCAGGTCGACGGACCCGGCGGTGAAGTCGCGTTCGGCGATCAGTTCGGCGCGCCGGCCCAGCTTGTTGCCGAAGCCGCTGACCAGGTCGGCGAGGCCGTCGGTGTCGCGGGTGTCGGTCACGGCCCGCAGCAGCAGGTCGGTGAAGTCGGAGTCCTTCTTGACCGCGAAGAGGCCGGCCGCCTCACCCTCGTCGGCGTTCATCTCCCGCTGGTAGCGGAAGAGTTCGGGGTCGAGGCCGAGGTCGCCGAGGTGCTCGATCCACCGGTCGTGGATCTCCTCCCAGTGGACCTCCAGATGCGGATACGCCTTGCCCGCCTCCGTGATGGCGTCCCGGAAGCCCTTCATGGTGCGCCGCCGGCCCTGTGCGCCCGACTGGCCCTCGACGGGCGGCCGTACGGCGGTGGACTCGGCGACGGGCAGGTTGTCCAGGCTCAGCCCGGGTCCGGGGCGGAAGGAGTACCAGGCCTCGGCGAACTTGCGGGGGTCGTTGGAGACCTGGCGCCCGCGCCATTCGCTCACCTTGCCGACCACGACGCACTCGCCGGTCAGCGTGTGCTGCCATTCAAGGGCCACATGCCCGCAGTCGTCGGCGAGCAGGAACTTGCGCAGCACGCCGGAGCTGGCGCCACCGAGGGTGTTGCGGTGGCCCGGCAGCATCACGGAGAAGATCAGCTTGAGCAGGACGGACTTTCCGCCGCCGTTCTCCAGGAAGAGCACCCCGGCGGGCGCGGGCCGGCGCGGCGGTCCGACCGGCTCCTCCTCGAAGAACTCCGCCTGCGTCGGGGCGGGGTCGGGCACGGGCTCGCCGACCCCGCGCAGGTCGAGCACGGTGTCGGCGTAGCGCGCACCGGCCGGCCCGATGGAGTAGAGGCGGACGCGGGACAGCTCGTACATGGCGGACTCTCGTAAGTCTTCGTCAGATCAGGGAAGTTCGGGGAGGCTCGCGGGGCCGTGAGCCTCAGGCGGAGTGGAACGGCAGTCCCGCGTCGGCCACCAGCTCGAGGTCGTCCGTCGCCTCGGCGGGCAGCAGGGTCGCCGTGCCGTCGGTGACGGGGACCACGCCCAGCTCCAGCAGCTCGGCCATGGCGGCGCTGCCCGCCATGTCGCGCACCTGGAGTTGATAGCGGGCGGTCGTGCGGTACGTGCCGCCGTTGTCGTCGCCGGTGCGCTGGAGGAATCCGGAGTCGGTCAGGAACGCCGCGGCCTTGCCGACGATGCCGGTGGTGGAGCCGGCGAGCCGGCGCGCGTCCTTGGTGGCGCCGGTCGCGCTGCGTCTCACCCAGATCCGCCAGGCGGCCTCCAGGCCGGGCGCGTCCGTGGCGGGGTCGGTGTTCTCCCCCTGCTCCTGCGCGCGCTCCTCCAGCCGGCGGCAGGCCTGCCGGACGAAGGCGTCGACGCCGTTGACCGTGACCCGTCCGATGTAGCCGTCGTCGGCGAGGTCCTCGGGCCGTGGGAACGCCATGGCTGCGACGGCGAGATGGGCCAGCCCGTGCAGGAAGCGGTCGCTGCCGTCGGCCGACGTGCGGCGTGCGTAGTCGCCCATGCGCACGGCGAACACCGAGTCCTCGGCGGCGGTCACGGCCATGCCCGCGCGTGGGGACACCTCCAGCACGACCAGCCCCAGCCCGGCGGCCACGGCGTCCGCGAGCCGTGCGAACGGCGGGTCCTCGCGGTAGCGGCGCAGCAGGTCGGCGTACTCCTGGTCGCGCGCGGGCTGGAGCTTGGGCTGCAGCCCGAAGGCGACGAGCCGCGCCGCGTCGGCGGCGTCGGCAGGGGTGACGGCGGCGGTCGCCGACGGTGCGGGGGCCTCCGGGTCGCTCCGATCGACGTGCTCGGTCACGGTTTCGGCTCCTTGCTGCGGTGTTGCTGGTTCGTACGGTGGTCGGCGCGGCTCATGCGGCTTCCGTTCGGTCGGCCGCCATCCCCGCGGCGTCCAGCAGGGCCGTGCCCACGATGAGGTCGGCGCCGCCGAACTCCGGGTCGTCGAGCTCGGTCCCGTCGTCCACGGCGAACAGCAGCTTCTCCTCGCCCTGCCGATAGGCGGTGCCCACCGGCGGACTGGCGGCGTGCACCGCCAACAGCGCGACCAGGTAGGGCAGCTCGGGATCCCGCCGCCGTGCCTCGGCCAGCAGGCCCGACAGCCGGCGCGGCGCGTCGGCCGGCAGGTCGAGCAGGACCATGGCCGCGGCGAGCTGCTCCTCGCTGAACCGGCTGTCGTCCGGTGTCGCGATGAGGTCGGGCTCGGGCATCTCGGCGCCCAGGTGCTCCCGCTCCACGGGCGGCGTCAGCAGTATGTCGACGAGATCACCCACCCGGACCGACACCGGCGTACGCAGTCCCGTCCCGCGGGCGAAGAAGGCGTCCGTGACCCGGACCGCCCGCTCCAGCGGCAACGGCAGCACGGGCGCGAGGAGATGGCCGTACAGGTCCGTACCCGACGTCGTCATGGGCGTCGCGAAGGCCTGTCGGTCCTGCTCGGCGCGGAACAGGGGGCCGGCCTCCAGCAGGCGGGACTGCAGCTGGGTGTGGCGTCGGATGCAGTCCTTGACGATGTCGACGAGCTCGGCCGCGCGGCGCTTGTGCTCGGGGTCCTCGGTCTCGTCGCGGGCCTTGCGGATGTTGGTGAGGATGGCGTTCTCGTGGCGGTAGCGGTCGGCGACGTGGTCGAGGGCCTCGGCGATCATGTCCGGTACGGCGCTCAGCCAGTCGACCGCCCGGACGTTGCGCCGGGTCGCGTCCAGGGCGCGGCGGAGTGTCTCGGAGTACTGCACGGTGCGGTACCGGGCCTGCTCGGCGGCCAGCTGGGCGTCGGCGAGCCGGCCGCGGTTGATGAGCACCTCCAGCTTGACCTCGGCGGCGATCTGGGCGCTGGTCACGTCGGTGTCGAGGGCGCCGACGAGGACGTTGACCGCCTCGTCGGTGGTCCGCAGATACACCGTGCCGCCGGGGCCCGGGACCTCCTCGATCAGCTTGAAGTCGTAGTCACGGCGGACATAGCTGCCGTCCGGCGCGAACGTGCCATAGACGGCCCGGAAGCCGCGGTCCACGCTGCCGACGTTGATCAGGTTCTCCAGGACCCAGCGGGCCACCCGCTCGTGCTCGGCGACGGGGCGTCGCGGGGCCTGGGCGGCGATGCGCGGGATGAGGCGGGCCACTATCTGGTCGTGGTCGGCGCCGGTGTCGAAGTCCATGTTCAGGGTGACCAGGTCGATGGCGGCGAGCGCCACCTCCGCCATGCCGTAGACCGAGTACTCGCCCGCGAGGTTGGCCTTGCGTGTGTCGAGGTCGTGCAGCGGCGCGGTGCAGGCGAGCGCGCGCAGCCGCCGCGCCAGTCCCTCGTCGGCGGCCGGGCCCGGAGCGGGGCGCGGCCCCGCGCTGAGCTGGGGCGGAACACGGTCCGTCGATGCAGGCGAAGTCACGGTGCACAGACTAGGTCCTGGGTCTGACATCGACCCAAACGAAGACGCTCGGCCGGGGGAGCCGGGAACTGCGGGTCATCTTGTCCGTGCGGGTCGCCCGTGGTTCCTCGCGCCCACGCGGCAGAGCCGCACATCGATGCCCCCGCGGCAGAGCCGCACCTCGATGCCCCCGCGGCAGAGCCGCACATCGATACAGCCCCGCGCCCCTAGGGCGTGCTCGTCACCCGGCGTCGGTAGACCTCGACGACCCGCTCCAGCGAGTCCTCGAGATAGACCGCGAGCAGCTTCTCGGCCTCGCTCTTGTCCCCCGCCTCCAGCGCCTGGAGGATCTGCCGGTTGCGCACCAGGTACGGCTCGTGCAGCCGCTTCGGGTCGTCCACGACGTGGAAGGCGAGCCGCAGCTCGGCGAAGACGCTGCGCATCAGCTCGTCGGTGCGGGCGCTTCCGGCGAGGGCGACCAGCTCGCGGTGGAAGTGGATGTTGGCGGTACCCACCCCTTTCCAGTCACCTTCGCGCGCCGCCCGCGACCCCGCCTCGACGGCTTCGGAGAGCGCGTCCAGGCCGTGCGGGGGCGCGCCGAGACCCCGTACGACGGCGCACTCGACCAGGCCGCGGGTGCGGTAGATGTCCTCGACGTCCTCGACCGTGAGCACCCGGACGAAGACCCCCCGGTTGAGCTCGTGCACGAGCAGGCGTTCATGGGTGAGCAGCCGGAACGCCTCGCGCAGGGTGTTGCGGGAGACACCGAGGGCGCCGCCGATGCTGTCCTCCGACAGGCGGGTGCCGGGAGGGAAGAACCCCTCGGCGATACGGCTCCTGAGGATGTCCGAGACCCGCTCCGCGGTGCTCGTCCGCCCCAGGAGCGCGCGGTCCTCGGCAAGTGAGGTCAGGTGCTCTTCCATGCCGGAATTCAATCGCAGACCACAAGAACGAAACAACATGGGTATTGAGGGATCGTTGAACAATCCTCTACGGTACTTCGCACCGGCACGGCTCAGTTCCCCGCACCCTCCGTCCCCCCATCTCTGCGAGGTGCCCATGAGCACGACCCCTCCACCGCAGGCCCTGACCCACCCCACCACTGACGAACGCGCCGCCGACGACGGCGCGTTCGGCTGGCTGCGCGCCCTGGGTCCGCGCGGTCGCCGCGCCTTCGCGGGCGCTTTCGGCGGCTATGCCCTGGATTCGTACGACTACTTCACCCTGCCGTTGAGCATGGTGGCGCTGGCCGCGTACTTCGGCCTGGACAGCGGCCAGACCGGCCTGTTCACCACCGTCACGCTCGTCGTCTCCGCGATAGGCGGCGCCCTCGCGGGAGTGCTGGCCGACCGGATCGGCCGGGTCAAGGCGCTGATGATCACCGTCATCACCTACGCGGTCTTCACGGTCGCCTGCGGCTTCGCGCCCAACTACGAGACCCTGCTGGTCTTCCGTGCCCTCCAGGGTCTCGGCTTCGGCGGCGAGTGGGCGGTCGGCGCGATCCTCGTCGCCGAGTACGCGAGCGCCAAGCACCGCGGGCGCACACTCGGCGCGATCCAGAGCTCGTGGGCCGTCGGCTGGGCGCTGGCCGCGATCATGTACACCCTGGTCTTCACGCTCGTCGGCGACGACCTGGCCTGGCGGGTGATGTTCTGGACCGGCGCGCTGCCCGCGCTGCTCGTCATCTGGATGCGGCGCCGCGTGCACGACGCGCCCGAGGCCGTGGCCGTACGGGAGAAGGGCGGCGAGAAGGGCTCGTTCGCCGCCATCTTCAAGCCCGGTCTGCTGCGGACGACGGTCTTCGCGGGGCTGCTCTCCACCGGCGTCCAGGGCGGCTACTACACCCTCGCCACCTGGGTTCCGACCTACCTCAAGACCGAGCGCGAACTGTCGGTCGTCGGCACCGGCGGCTATCTGACGTTCCTCATCTCGGGCGCCTTCATCGGCTATCTGACCGGCGGATACCTCACCGACCGGCTGGGCCGCCGGCGCAACATCTGGCTGTTCGCGCTGCTGTCGGCGCTGTGCATCCTGGCGTACGCGAACATCCCGAGCGGCGCCAACACCCTGCTCCTGGTGCTCGGTTTCCCGCTCGGGTTCTGCATGTCGGCGATCTTCAGCGGCTTCGGCTCGTACCTGAGCGAGCTGTACCCGACGGCGGTGCGCGGCACGGGGCAGGGCTTCACCTACAACACCGGCCGCGCGGTCGGCGCGGTCTTCCCCACCACGGTCGGCTTCCTGGCCGACAGCTGGGGCGTGGGCGGCGCGCTGGTCTTCGGCGCGATCGGCTACGGCATCGCGGCGCTGGCCCTGATCGGACTGCCGGAGACGCGCGGGAAGGAGCTGGTGTGAACCGCACGGGTCCGCTCACCGCCGGGACGGAAGACCGTCCGCTCACCCTCGTCGACGAGCACGCGCACGCGTGGAGTCCGCGAACGGCCCGCGCCCGCTTCCGGGACGGCCTCACCGGCCCCACGGCCGGGGTCGCGGCGGGCCACACCCAGGTGAACCTGATCTCGGTGCCCGCCGACTGGGCGTACGAGATGCTGTTGTTCTGCCAGCGCAATCCGAAGCCCTGCCCGGTCCTGGACGTCACGGACGCCGGTTCCTGGACGACCCCGCTCGCCGAGGGTGCCGACCTGCGCACCGATCTGCCGCGCTACCGGGTGTGGCGGGACGGCGAGTTGGTGGACGAGCCGACGGACGTGCGGGCCCATTGGCGGGACGACCTGGTGTCGTTCCTGATCGGGTGCAGCTTCACCTTCGAGTGGGCGCTGGCCCGCGCGGGGGTGCCGATCCGGCACATCGAGCAGGGCCGCAACGTCCCGATGTACGTCACCGGCCGCCAGTGCCGTCCCGCAGGGCGGCTGCGCGGCCCCATGGTGGTGTCCATGCGCCCGGTGCCGCCGCAGCACGTGGCGGCGGCCCTGCGGGAGACCGGCCTGCTGCCGGCGGTGCACGGCGGCCCCGTGCACTGCGGCGATCCCTCGGCACTCGGCATCGCGGACCTCGGCCGGCCCGACTTCGGCGATCCGGTGGACCTGGAGCCGGAGGAGATCCCCATGTTCTGGGCCTGCGGGGTCACCCCGCAGGCCGCGGTGATGGCCTCGCGCCCGCCGTTCGCCCTCACCCACGCACCGGGCCAGATGTTCCTGACCGACGCCCGCGACGAGCAGTACCGCATCGTCGCCTGACACCGGAGACGACCGACGCATGATCTCCATCGACCTCAACGCCGACCTCGGCGAGGGCTTCGGCCGCTGGCGGCTCACCGACGACGAGCGGCTGCTGTCGGTCGTCACCAGCGCCAATGTGGCCTGCGGCTTCCACGCCGGGGACGCGGCCACCATGCGGCGGGTGTGCGAGCAGGCGGCCGAGCGCGGGGTACGGATCGGCGCCCAGGTCTCCTACCGGGATCTGGCGGGCTTCGGGCGGCGCGCGATGGACGTGCCGCCCGCCGAGCTCGCGGCCGAAGTGGCCTACCAGATCGGCGCCCTGGAGGTCTTCGCGCGAGCGGCGGGCACGCGCGTGTCGTACGTCAAGCCGCACGGCGCCCTCTACAACCGCGTGGTGCACGACGAGGAGCAGGCCGGGGCTGTCGTCGACGGCGTGCTCCTGGCGGACGCCACGCTCCCCGTGCTCGGCCTGCCCGGCTCGCGGTTGCTGGAGGTGGCCGCCAAGGCCGGTCTCCCGGCCGTCCCGGAGGGGTTCGCGGACCGCGCGTACACCGACCAGGGCACGCTCGTGCCGCGCGGCCAGGAAGGTGCCGTGGTCACCGACCCGGAGGCCGTCGTGGCGCGCTCGGTGGGCCTCGTCCGCTCGGGCGCGGTCACCTCGCGCTCAGGGGCGCGGGTCGAGGTACGCGCGCGTTCCCTGTGCCTGCACGGCGACACGCCCGGCGCCGTGGAGCTGGCCCGCGAGGTGCGGGCGCGGCTGGAGGAGTCGGGCGTCCGGGTGGAGGCCTTCGTATGAGGGCGCTGCCGGTCGGTGACGACGCCCTGCTCGTGGAGGTGTCCTCGGGCGAGGAGGCCCAGGCGCTGCACGCGGAGCTGCTGCGGCGCCGTGCCGAGGGCGCGCTGTCGGTCCGCGAGATCGTCCCCGCGGCCCGCACGGTCCTGCTCGACGGCCTGGCCGACCCGGCCCGCCTCGCCTCCGAACTGGCCGCCTCGCGGGTGCCGCCCGCTCCCCCACGCGCGCGTGACGTCGTCGAACTCCCGGTGCGCTACGACGGACCGGACCTGGAGGACGTCGCCGCGCACTGGGGCGTGTCCACGCGGGAGGTGGCCCGCATCCACGCGGGCACCGAATTCAGCGTCGCCTTCTGCGGGTTCGCCCCCGGTTTCGGCTATCTCACCGGCCTGCCGCCGTCCTATGACGTGCCTCGCCGGGCCACTCCGCGTACGGCCGTCCCGGGGGGCGCGGTGGCACTGGCGGGGCCGTACACAGGCGTGTATCCGCGTTCGTCGCCCGGTGGCTGGCAGTTGATCGGCACCACGGACACGGTGCTGTGGGACGTCACGCGGGTGCCGGCCGCGCTGTTGTCGCCGGGCACGCGCGTGCGCTTCGTTCCGGTGGGGAGCTCATGACCGACCGTGCGCTGTCCGTCGTCCGCGCGGGCCCGCTGACCACCGTGCAGGACCTCGGCCGGCCCGGCCACGCGCACCTCGGCGTTCCCCGTTCGGGGGCGCTCGACGGCCCCGCGGCGGCTCTCGTCAACCGGCTGGTCGGCAACGCCCCGGAGGCGGCGGTCCTGGAGACCACGCTGGGCGGCTGCGGTCTGCGGCCTCGTTCGGCCGTCACCGTGGCGATCGGCGGCGCGCCCTGCCGGGTCACCGTGGACGGACGCCCGGTCGCCTGGGGCGCCCCGGTGCACGTGCCCGCGGGCGCGCTGCTGGACGTGGGCGCGGCCCAATCGGGCATCCGGAGCTACATCGGCGTCTCGGGCGGCATCGCCGTCGAGCCGGTCCTCGGCAGCCGCTCCACCGACCTGCTGTCCGGCCTCGGCCCGCCTCCCCTCACCGACGGCATGGTCCTCCCCGTCGGGCAGCCGGCGCCGCGGCACGCGCGCGTGGACGTCGCCCCGCAGCCGGCGCCCCCCGCCGAACTCGTCCTGCGTGTGACGCCCGGCCCGCGCGACGACTGGTTCACGCCGAAGGCCCTGCGTGCCTTCACCTCCCGCGTGTACCGCGTCTCCCCCGCGAGCAACCGCATCGGGCTGCGCACCGAGGGGCCCGCCCTGGAACGGGCGTTCGCTCGCGAACTCCCCAGCGAGGGCGTGGTCCTGGGCGCGGTCCAGGTTCCGCCCGACGGCCGGCCGGTCGTGTTCCTGGCCGACCACCCGACGACGGGCGGCTACCCCGTGATCGCCGTCGTACGCGCGGCCGACCTCCCGGCCGCCGCCCAGGCGGTACCGGGCACGCCGGTGCGCTTCGTGGCCGTACGTCGCCGTTGACGCCCGGCACGCACGCGTGCCCTACGCCGCCTCCGGTGCCGGGTGCTGCCCCGGGACCGAGCGCTGTCCGGGCACGGGCATCGACACGCCGTCCGGCAGGGCCAGGTGCTCCGATACGGACCGGTGCTCGGGCACCAACCGCCGTTCGGACACCGCCGGCCCGTCCGCCAAAGACAACTCCCCCGGCACTCCCAGCGGCTCGGTCATCCCCAACCGCTCAGCCACTCCCAACGGCTCGGTCACCCCCGACCGCTCAGCCACCCCCAACGGCTCCGACATCCACCGATGCCCGGACAACCCCACCCGCTCGGGCGCCGACAGCGCGGCCAGCGCCTTGGACACCGCGTGGGCCGCGCGCCGGTCGAGCCGCTCGCTGGTGCCCTTCGCCCGATGCCGCATCTCGACGACGGCGAGCCGCACCAGCTGGGGCAGCAGGTCGTTGCAGCGCCGGATCACCCAGGCGGTCCCGGCGGTGGCCAGCCACAGCACGCTCGCCGACTTGGTGGGCGGCGCGAACTCGGGCTCGGGCGAGGGCGCGGCCTGCGTCGCGATGCCCCGGTTCGCCAGCATCGCGTGGAAGCGCAGGGCGATCTGCCGGTGCCCGCGCTCCCCGGGGTGCAGCCGGTCCGCGCTCCACATCGAGCGCTCCATGATCCAGGCGTCGTCGACCGCGTGCAGATGCACGGCCCCGTACCGCTCGGACAGCGTGTGGACCACCGTGTTGACGGCCCGCTGCCGCCGGGCGAGCGGGCTGCCCAGGACCCCGGGCAGTCCCAGCATCGTGCCCGGGTCGGGCAGACAGGCCGTGAGCACGGCCGTGCCCTGGCGGGTGAACGACGCGTAGACCTTGTCGAGGCGCTCGGCGATCTTCTCGATGTCGAAGGTGCTGCGCAGCGTGTCGTTGACGCCCACGAGGACGGACGCGACGTCGGGCCGCAGGTCCAGCGCCGCGGGCAGCTGGGTCTCCAGCACGTCCCGCGTCTGTGCCCCGCTGACCGCGAAATTGGTGAACTCGGCGGCCGGTTCGGACAGCCCTCCGGCGAGCAGCGCGGCCCAGCCGCGCCACCCGTTGCCCAGCGGATCGCCCACGCCCTCGGTCAGCGAGTCACCGAGGGCGACGTAACGCAGCGGTCTCATGCCGCGCCCTCCGCACGCACGAAGGGACGCGCCGGCAGAGCAGCGTCGTGCGCGGTGAGGAAGGCGTCGACCGCCGTGCCCCACCCGAAGCACTCGGCACGCGCGCGTGCGGCCTCCCGGCGCTCGCGCTCGGGACGCTCGAGGAGCATCTCCACGGCGTCCGCGAAGGCGTCCCCGTTGTCCGCGGCGGTCGCGCCGGCGGTTCCGATCACCTCGGGCAGCGCGGAGGAGGCGCTCGCCACCACGGGCGTGCCGCAGGCCATGGCCTCCAGCGCGGCGAGTCCGAAGGTCTCGGCGGGCCCGGGGGCCAGGGCCACGTCGGCCGAGGCCTGGAGGGCGCCGAGCAGGCTGCGGTCGGCGACGTGCCCGAGGAAGGTGACCGGCAGGTCCCGCTCCTGCGCCCGCTTCTCCAGCCCCGGGCGCAGCGGCCCGTTCCCGGCGACGACGAGCACGGCGCGCACTCCACGCCGGCGCAGCGACTCCAGGGCGTCCAGCGCGGTGCCGGGCCGCTTCTCCACGGAGAGCCGGGAGCACATCACCAGCAGTGTCTCGTCCGCGCGCGCGTGCGTGGCGCGCAGGGCGGCGTCACGCAGGGTGGGACGCCGGTTCATCAGGTCGACGCCCAGCGGGGCGCGTACGACGTTGCGGGCGCCGATCCGCACGAACTCGCGCTCGGCGAACTCGGTGGTGCACACGACCCTCGAGTACGTGTGGGCCGTACGGAGGTTGAGGGCGTCGGCGGCGCGCCGGGACAGGGTCTCCGACAGGCCCCAGGTGCGCAGCACACCGTCGGCGGTCTCGTGGGAGACCATCACGGCGGGGACGCGGGCGCGGCGGGCCCACTTGCCGGTCCACCGCAGCGTGGTGCGGTCGGAGACCTCCAGGCGGTCGGGGCCGAGCGCCTCCAGGAGGGTCGCGACCCGCCGCTTGTCGACGAGGACGCGGTAGCCGCCGGTGCCGGGCAGCATCGGGCCGGGCAGGGTGATCACCCGGCCCTGCTCGGTCTCGCAGTCGCTGTACTTCTCACCGGGCACGATGAGGACGGGGTCGTGGCCCGCCAGCTTGAAGCCCTTGCCCAGCTCGCGCAGCGCGGTGCGCAGCCCGCCGGAGGCGGGCGCGACGAAGTTCGCGAGGCGGACGATCCGCAGGCCGGTCATGCCGCCACCACCGCCCGGCGCGCGGCGACCACGTCCGCGTAGTGCCCGATCAGCTGGTCGCCGATGGTGGCCCAGGTGCGGCCCTCGACCGTCTCGCGTCCGGCGGCCCCGTAAGCGGCGCGCAGCGCCGGGTCGGCGACCAGGGACCGCACCGCGTCGCTCACGGCGGCGGCGTCGCGCGGCGGCACCAGCAGGCCGGTGCGTCCGTGGTCGACCAGGTCGAGCGGACCGCCCGCGGCGGGCGCGACGACCGGGACACCGCTGGCCATGGCCTCCTGCACGGTCTGGCAGAAGGTCTCGAAGGGGCCGGTGTGGGCGAAGATGTCGAACGAGGCGAAGATCCGGGCGAGGTCGTCCCCGCCGCGCCGGCCCAGGAAGGCCGCGCCGGGCAGCGCCTCGGCGAGTGCGGGCTGGCTCGGCCCGTCGCCGACGATGACGACCTTCACGCCCGGCGTGGCGCACACGCCGGAGAGCAGCTCGATGTGCTTCTCCGGGGCGAGCCGCCCGACGTAGCCGACGATGACCTCGCCGTTCGGGGCGAGTTCGCGGCGCAGCCTGTCGTCCCGGAGCTCGGGGCGGAAGCGGGCGGTGTCCACGCCGCGTGCCCACAGCTTGAGCCGGGGAACGCCGTGGGTCTCCAGATCGTTCATGGAGGCACTGGACGGGACGAGGGTGAGGTCGGCGGCGGAGTGGACGGACCGTATGCGCCGCCAGGCGGCCGCCTCGCCGGCGCCCATGTAGGTGCGGGCGTATCCGGCGAGGTCGGTCTGGTAGACGGCCACGGCGGGGATGCCGAGCTTGGCGGCGGCGGCCATTCCGCGCACGCCGAGGACGAAGGGGCTGGCCAGGTGCACGACGTCCGGGCGGTGCTGGATCATCGCCGCGGCGAGGCGCCGGCTGGGGAGGGCGACGCGGACCTGGGGGTAGCCGGGGAGCGGAAGGGAGGGGACATGGACGACCGGGCAGGGCGCCGCGAGGGCGGCGAGCTTGTTACCGGGCGCCGGGGCGGGTGCGACGACGAGGGGAGCGTGACCGCGATCGACGAGGTGTCGGGCGGTCTGGAGCGCGCAGTGGGCCACGCCGTTCACATCGGGGGGAAAGGATTCAGTCACGATGACGACACGCATACCCGTGTTGTCGCCGTGCTGGACGTGGCCGCGTCAAAGTGGATCTTTCCGAACGACAAACGTCCCATGAGCGTTCCGCTGCGCACCCGAGCGGGTCAGGTTCCGGCCACGCGCACCTGACCCGCCGGTCATCCCGTGTTCACCCTGCGGGCGGATCTCCCCGACGTTCACAGCGCGAACACAACTGCGGTTCGTTGATCAGCCGGCGGTCGGGTCCGGTCCGATCCGGCTGCGTACGGCCGTCTGCACCTCGGCCTCCTCGGCCGGATCGGCGGCGAGCCGGCGCAGTCGCTCCACGACGCGGGTGTCTCCGGTCTCGGCGTGCCGGGCGGCGATCTCGCGGGTGGTCTCCTCGCAGTCCCAGAGGCACTCGACGGCGAATCCCGAGGCGAAGGAGGGGTCGGTTGCGGCTAGGGCGCGGGCGGTGCGGCCGCGCAGGTGGGAGGAGGCGGTCTCGCGGTAGACATGGCGCAGCACGGGGGCGGCGCAGGTGATGCCCAGCCGTCCGGTGCCGTCGACGAGGGTCCACAGGGTCGGCGCGTCGGGCCCTTCGCCGCGCACGGCCTCCCGTAGCGCGGCGAGGACGAGGTCCTTGTCCTCGGCTCCGCCCCGGCAGGCGAGCATGCGTCCGGCGGCGGCGCCCAGCGGATCGGGCCGTCGGGCCCAGCCCCGCGCGCGGTCGACGGCGGCGATACTGCGCATACGTTCGAATGCGTCGACGGCGGCCTCCACGACCGTCAGCGAGCCGGTGACCACAGCGGCCTCGATCAGGTCCAGGGCCTCCGGGTCGTTGCTGTCGGCGAGGTAGCGCAAGGCCGTGCAGCGGGCTCCGTCGGTGCCGTCCTTGGCGGCGGCGACGATCTCGGGCCGGTCCTCGGGGCCCGCGACGGCCACGAGGCACCGCGCGGCGGGCACATGCAGCGCCGCACCGCGCTCGATGCCCTGCTGGGCCCAGTCGAAGACGGCCTGCACGCTCCACCCCGGACGGGGCCCGGTAGGTCGCATCTGCCGCTGCCAGCGGTCGAAACAGCCGGCTTCCTGAGCGGCACGCACCCGGCCGGCGATCGACTCACGCGGATCGTCGGCCCACAGCCGCCACGGCCGTGGCTCAAAAGCATCGCGTACGGCGGCGGCCAGCTCGGCCTCGCCCTCGGGATCGGCCGGGAAACGGGCGAGCACGGGCGCGGCGAGGGCGCGCAGCCCGGTGTCGTCGTCCCTGAGCGCCAGTTCGTCCAGCGCCCAGGCCCAGTTGGAGCCCGAGGCGGCGTACCTGCGCAGCAGTTCGAGGGCGTCCCGCCTGCCGTAGGAGGCGAGGTGCCCGAGGACGGCTAGGGCCAGCCCGGTGCGTGACTCCTCGGTGTCGAGGGCGTCCTCGACGTCGAAGAGGTGCGCCTCGATCTCGTCGAGCTCGCCGCTGAGGTCGAGGTAGAGACGGGCGTAGTACAGGGAGCGGTTCTCCACCTGCCAGTCGTGGCGGGGGTCCCGCAGCACACAGTGGTTCAGAGCCGCGAGCGCCTCGGCGCGCGGGGCGGTGAGCGCGTGCAGTGTTCCGTCGCCGCGACCCCGCTGAAGCAGGCCGAGCAGCGTACCGCTGGGCGCTATGACCGGTTCGAACATGGGAAACAGCCTCACATCAAGCGTCGACGCAACCGGGGTTCTTGCTTCACCTGGCCGCGTGACAACACGTCGGGGCGCCCGCCGTTTCCTGCTTGCTGTAGACCATCTTCCTCTGCCTCTCGTCGGTGGCCCATGCGGACCGATCACGGCCCGCGCGGTGCGGCAACACCTGCCCAGCCATCGCGTCCGTGAATCACGACGTCATGATGACTCGGCACTTACATCTGCCGCGACCGAAATTTCGGCGGCCCTGTACCGCCTCCCCCGTTTTCTGTGTTTTAGCTGGTCAGAGCAGTCGGCTCAGTGTGCGCCGAACAGTTCGAGCAGATCCGTCTTGCCGAACATGCGGGCCGTGTCGAGGGCCGACGGGGTCCCCGCGGTCGGGTCGGCGCCGCCCTGGAGAAGTGCCTTGATGACGTCCGTCTCCCCCTTGAAGACGGCACCGGCGAGTGGTGTCTGGCCTCGGTCGTTGACACGGTCCGCCTCGGCACCCCGGGTGAGCAGGGCGCGTACCGCGTCGGAATGGCCGTGATAGGCGGCGAGCATCACCAGGGAGTCGCCGCGGTCGTTGGTGAGGTTGGCCGGAACGCCCGCGTCGACGTACGCCACGAGCGCTTCGGTCTGCCCCTGCCGGGCCAGATCGAAGATCTTGGTCGCCAGCTCCACGACCTCGGGGTCGGGGGCTTCGGTCATCGGCCGGACCGCCTCTCACTGCGAACGGGGACTGTGGGGAACCGCGGGGCTCCGGGGAGCCAAGGGTACGGCCGGCGAGCGGTGCTCGGCCGTACGAGTGATTCGCCAGCGTACTGGCTCGCGCGGCACATGACCCGCCGCGTACCCGGCAAAGATCATCGCAGACACGACCGGAGGCGAGACCCAAGCTCATCCGGTCAAGGACACTCCGCCACCCGTGGGAAATCTGCCGGTTTTCACCCAGTTGCACCTTTTATCGTATGGATACATCCTGTGAGCCTGGAAGTACTCATGGTGACTGTCCCCACAAACCAGGAGCACTCACATGATCCTCTCCATCTCAGGCGTCGTTCTTCTGGGCATCGTCGTCTTCATCTTCTTCCGCAAGGACGGACTCAAGGCGTCGCACGCCCTGATCTCGGCCCTTTTCGGGTTCTATCTGGCGAGCACGGCCATCGCCCCAAGCATCAAGGCCGGCGGCGAGAGTCTCGCGAGCCTCCTGGGCGGCATCCAGTTCTGACGCCGCCCCACCCGCCCGTACGCACCTGTAGGAGACAGCAGTGGCCCGCCGCCCCCTCCCCCGCATCCTGAGCACAGGCAGCACGCAGATCGCCCGGAGCCGGGAGCTGGCCCGGGCGCAGCTCGCCCGAAGCCGGGAGCTGGCCCGAACGGCCGGCGACAGCGCCTCTGACGTTCTCCATCCACTGATCACGATCACCCGTGGTCTGCGCCGGCTGGCCTCGGCCGGGCGGCGCAGATGGGCCGAGACCCCCAAGGACAAGCGCGGACCGCTGCTGTTCCTGGTGGCCTCGGTGATCCTGGTCGTGGCACTCGTGCCGTACGGCCCGCTGCTCGCCGTCATCACCCTGATGGCGGCGGCAGCCTGGCAGGGAAGGGACCGCAAACCGGCCACGCCCGAGGGCCCCGACGAGTCCCAGCGGGAGCGGCTGCGGGCGCTGTACGAGGCGCTGGTCCCCTACTTCTCCACGGCCGACGACCCCGAGCCGCTGTACACCCACGGCGGCTCGTGGGAGAAGGCCTTCGAGGAGTTCGAGTTCGACGGCACGGGACGCATCAGCGGCCTGCTCATCCGCTACCCCGCCTACTTCACCGACGGCGAGGCGCAGGCCCGTGCGCGGATCGAGCACCTGCTGACCACGAAGTCCGGCCGCGGTCGCGAGTACCAGTTCGACTGGGACGAGGAGGGCAACGAGCTCACGGTCACCGTCCTCGCCCCGCTGCCCACCGACATCGCCGCCCAGCGCTTCGTGACGGCCCCCGGCGAGACGGTCCTCGGCTTCACCGACCCCAGCCGGACGCAGCGCACGCTGCCCCTCACCCACGGCGCGCAGCCGCGCGACGTCCCGCCGGTCGTCTGGCGCACCGGCATCCGCTCCACCGAGCCGCACCTGCTGGTCATGGGCCAGCCGGGCAGCGGCACCTCGACCTTGCTGCGCTCCATCGCGCTGCAGGCCCTTCAGTACGGCGACGTCGTCATCGTCGAGGGCGGCAGCACCGGCGAGTACGCCTGCCTGACCGGCCGCGACGGCGTCCTGGCCGTCGAGTGCGGGCTGGCGGGGGCGGTCGCCAGCATGGAATGGGCGGCGACGGAGACCGAGCGGCGTCTGATCGCCGTGAACCGGGCCCGCCAGGCCGGCAATCCCCCGCCGGACGACACCAAGCGCCCGCTGTGGCTGCTGCTCGACCGGCCGACCGCGTTCTCCCACCTCGCCGCCGCGGACGACCGCAAGGACCCGCAGTCCCTGCTCCAGGTCCCGCTGCGACACGGCCGCGCGGCGGGCGTCACGGTGGTCGTGGCCGAGCAGTGGGACGGCCTGGACGCCCTGTCCGACGCCGTACGGCAGCACACGCGCGCGCGTGTCGTGCTCGGACCCGCGACGGCCCAGCAGCTGGAAAGCGTCCTCGGCGCTCCCCCGCACACCACGCCGGTCGCCGACATCCCGCCCGGCCGCGGCTATGCCCGCCTGGGCACCGGCCCGGTCCACCGACTCCAGGTGCCGGCGACCCCGGACCCGTACGACGACGCGACGAGCGACGCGCATCGGCAGGCCGTACTGGACCTGCTGCCGGAGCGGACCACTCCCGTCGAGGCCGAGCCCCTCGGCAAGCTGGACAAGCAGCCGGAACCGGCGCCGGTGCCGGCAGAAGCCGTGGTGGCGAAGGCCGTGCCGGCGGAAGCCGTGGTGGCGAAGGCCGTGCCAGCAGAACCCGTGGCGGCGAAGGCCGTGCCTGCGGAAGCCGTGGTGGCGGAGACGTCGTAGCCGCCACCACCCACCCCCACACCGCTCACGCCGCTCACGCCACGAACGGCCGCACCGTGTCGCCGCCCCCGCTGGCCCCGCTCTCCACCAGCCTGGCCGCCGCGGCCAACCGCAGCGCGGCCTCCTCGGCCACCGCGCCCCCCACGGTGAACGGCAGCCGCACATACCCCTCGAACGCCCCGTCGACCCCGAACCGGGGTCCGGACGGCACCCGGACCCCCACCCGCTCGCCGACCTCGGCGAGCCGCGACCCCGACAGGCCGCCCGTGCGCACCCAAAGCGTGAGCCCGCCGCGCGGCACCTCGAACTCCCAGCCGGGCAGCTCCCGCCGCACGGCGGCGACCAACGCGTCCCGGTTCTCCCGCGCCTGACCGCGCCGCACCTCCACGGCCTGCTCCCAACCCCCGGTGCCGAGCAGCCAGTTCACCGCCAGCTGCTCCAGGACGGGCGTGCCCAGATCGGCGTACGCGCGGGCGGCCACGAGGCTGCGGATGACATCCGGAGCCGCCCGCACCCAGCCGATCCGCATCCCCGCCCAGAAGGCCTTGCTGGCCGACCCGACGGTGATGACGGTCGACCCGGCGGGATCGAAGGCGCACACCGGCCGCGGCATGTCGACGTCCGGATCGAGCCACAGTTCGCTCATCGTCTCGTCGGCGACGAGCACCGTCCCCGCCGACCTTGCCGCGTCCACCAGCCGCCGCCGCTGGTCGTCGTCGGCCAGCGCCCCGGTCGGGTTGTGGAAGTCGGCGACGACGTACGCGAGCCGCGGCGCCGCCTCCCGCAGCACCTGCCGCCACCGGTCCATGTCCCAGCCGGTCAGCCCGCCGCCCATGGCGACCGGCACGAGCCGGGCCCCCGCCTCCCGCATCAGCTGGAGGATGTTGGCGTACGACGGCGACTCGACCGCGATCCGCTCACCGCGCCCCGCGAACAGATGGCAGATCGCGTCGATGGCGCCCATCGCGCCGGTCGTCACCATGATCTGCTCGGGCATGGTCGGGATCCCGCGCGCGGTGTACCGGTCGGCGATCATCGACCGCAGCGCGGGCAGCCCGGCCGGATAGTCGCCGTGCGTGTGGGCGTACGGCGGCAGCTCCTCCAGGGCGCCCTGCACGGCGCGGGTCAGCCAGGGCTCGGGCGCGGGCAGGGCCGCGCAGCCCAGGTCGATCATCGAGCCGAGCGCCTCCGGCGGCAGCGGCTCCAGCCCGCGCGCGGGCAACGGGTTGCCGGCCGGTACGGCCGTCCAGCTCCCGGCCCCGCGCCTCGACTCCAGAAAGCCCTCGGCGCGCAGCGCCTCGTACGCCGCCGCCACGGTCGTACGGCTCACCGACAGAGCGAGGGCCAGCTCGCGCTCGGCGGGCAGCCGCGCGGCGACCGGAACGCGGCCCTCCAGGACCAGCAGCCGGACACCGTCGGCGAGCGCCCGGTACGCGGGCGGGCGCCTGCTGCCGGGCCCGGCCGGGCGATCCTGTTGGGAGGTGAGGAGCCGGGCGAGCTGTGCGGCACCCACCGCCGAAGTCCACTGCGGCATGATTTCCAGTCCACCTTCTCCGAATTGGCCATGGAGCGCGTCGCATCCCAAGCCACAGGGTGTCATGCATCAGGCCACTACCACCACCAGGGGGGCACGTCTTGTCCAAGCAGGAGCAACCCGCCGAGAGGCCCGTACAGGGACATCTCCCACGGCGGCTGTCACAGCTCTACATCGGGCTCGCGCTCTACGGCGCGAGCTCGGCGCTGCTCGTCGAGGCGGGACTAGGCCTGGAACCGTGGAACGTGCTGCACCAGGGCCTCGCCGAGCTCACCGGCCTGACGATCGGCGTCGTCTCGATCATCGTCGGCGCGGCGGTGCTGCTGCTGTGGATCCCGCTGCGCCAGCGCCCGGGGCTCGGCACCGTCTCCAACGTCTTCGTGGTCGGCATCGCCATGGACGGCACGCTCGCCCTGCTCCCCGAGGCGCACTCCCTGGCCGTACGCGTCCCCCTCCTCCTGGCCGGCATCCTGCTCAACGGCGTGGCCACCGGCCTCTACATCGCCGCCCGCTTCGGCCCCGGGCCCCGGGACGGCCTCATGACCGGTCTGCACCGGCGCACCGGCCGCTCGATCCGCCTGATGCGCACGGCCGTCGAGGTCGCGGTCGTGGTCACCGGCTTCGCACTCGGCGGCACGGTCGGCGTCGGCACCGTGCTGTACGCGCTGTCCATCGGCCCGCTCGCCCAGCTGTTCCTGCGCGTGTTCGCCGTCCCCGCGGCATCCGACGGCAGCACGGTCGTTGCCACCGGGCAACCCCGGCGAGCGATACTGCGTCCGTGAGCACCACGCGGATACGGCACCCCTACCTCGACCATCCCGGCCCGATCCCGTTCGCCCATCGGGGCGGGGCGGCGGACGGCCTGGAGAACACCGTGTTCCAGTTCCGGCGCGCGGTCGAACTGGGCTACCGGTACATCGAGACCGACGTCCACGCCACGCGCGACGGCAAGCTCGCGGCCTTCCACGACTCCACGCTGGACCGGGTGACGGACGGGGCGGGCCGGATCGCCGACCTGCCCTGGGAGGACGTACGGCAGGCCCGGGTGGCGGGCAAGGAGCCGGTGCCCCTGTTCGAGGAACTGCTGGAGACCTTCCCCGACGTGCGCTGGAACGTCGACCTCAAGGCGGAGTCGGCGCTCCACCCCTTCCTGGAGCTGATCGAGCGCACGAACGCCTGGGACCGCATCTGCGTCGGCTCCTTCTCCGAGGCCCGGGTCATCCGCGCCCAGCGGCTGGCCGGACCGCGCCTCGCCACCTCGTACGGCACCCGCGGCGTGCTGAACCTGCGGCTGCGCTCCTGGGGTGTGCCGGCCGCGCTGCGCCGTTCGGCGGTCGCCGCCCAGGTGCCCGAGGCCCAGTCCGGCATCCAGGTGGTGGACCACCGCTTCGTCCGGGCCGCCCACGCGCGCGGGCTGCAGGTGCACGTGTGGACCATCAACGAGCCCGATGCGATGCACCGGCTCCTGGACCTGGGAGTCGATGGCATCATGACCGATCACATCGACACGTTGCGCAAGGTCATGGAGGACCGGGGCGTCTGGGTCTGACCCGGCCCGACTTCCGCCCTCGCGCGGAATCACCACGGGGAAGCGAGGGCGCGGGGTGGGCATCGACACCGTGCGGACGGACGCGGCCGACGAGGCCGCCGGGCGCCGCCGCGAGCAGCGCGGCTGGTACTTCTACGACTGGGCGTGCTCCGTCTACTCGACGAGCGTGCTCACCGTGTTCCTCGGCCCCTATCTGACGTCGGTCGCCGAGAAGGCGGCGGACGCGGACGGGTTCGTCCACCCCTTGGGCATCCCGGTGCGCGCGGGCTCCTTCTTCGCGTACTCCGTGTCCCTGTCGGTCATCGTGGCCGTCCTGGTGATGCCCCTCGTGGGCGCGGCCGCCGACCGCACGGGCCGCAAGAAGCCCCTGCTCGCGGCCGCCGCCTATCTGGGGGCCACGGCCACCGCGGCCATGTTCTTCCTGGACGGCGACCGCTATCTGCTCGGCGGCCTGCTGCTGATCGTCGCGAACGCCGCGCAGTCGGTCGCGATGATGCTCTACAACTCCTACCTCCCGCAGATCGCCCCGCCCGAGGAGCGCGACGCGGTCTCCTCCCGGGGCTGGGCCTTCGGCTACGCCTCCGGCTCGCTGATGCTGATCGTGAACCTGGTGCTGTACCTGGCCCACGACTCCTTCGGCGTCTCCGAGAGCACGGCCGTGCGGATCTGCCTGGCGTCGGCCGGTCTGTGGTGGGGCGCCTTCGCCCTCATCCCGCTGCTGCGGCTGCGCGACCGCCCCGCCAAGGGCGAGGGGGCGGACCGGGCGCCGGGCGCGATGGGCTTCCGGCAGCTCGCGGCGACGATCCGCGACATGCGCCGCCACCCGCTGACCCTCGCCTTCCTCCTGGCCTACCTCATCTACAACGACGGCATCCAGACCGTGATCTCCCAGGCGTCGATCTACGGCTCGGAGGAACTGGGCCTCGGGCAGTCCACGCTGATCGGCGCCGTGCTGCTGGTCCAGGTCCTCGCGGTGGCGGGCGCCCTGACGATGGGGCGGCTGGCCCGGATCTACGGGGCGAAGCGGACGATCCTCGGCTCGCTGGTCGCGTGGACGGTGACGCTGGCGGCCGGGTACTTCCTGCCGGCCGGCGCCCCGGTCTGGTTCTTCGTCCTCGCTGGCGGCATCGGCCTGGTCCTGGGCGGCAGTCAGGCGCTCTCCCGGTCCCTGTTCTCCCACCTCGTCCCGCCGGGCAAGGAGGCCGAATACTTCTCGGCCTACGAGATCAGCGACCGCGGCATGAGCTGGCTGGGGCCCCTGCTGTTCGGGCTCACCTACCAGCTGACCGGAAGTTATCGGGACGCGATCATCTCGCTGGTGGCCTTCTTCGTCATCGGGTTCGCCCTGCTCGCACGGGTTCCGGTGCGCCGGGCGATCAATGACGCGGGCAATCCGGTCCCGACAACGATTTAGCGTTCCGCGTGAAAGGGCGGTAGTGTACGCGTTTGGCCTGCCAGGCGTACCGTTACTGCGCGTCAAAGAAGCCGAAACGCTGGGTTACATCTGCTAGCAGATGTGACAAACCGGGCGCCGGTGGGTACGACATTGGTCAGCAAGGCTGCGGCTACGACGGCGACGCACGACCCGGAACGTGACGCGGAACGGGAATCTTTACCGCCGACCGGACGTTGACCGGATGACGACGACAGCGACACCAGTCCTGTGGGCGACAAGCCCGGGAGGCACGATTCATGAGTGAGCGAGCTCTTCGCGGCACGCGCCTCGTGGTGACCAGCTACGAGACGGACCGCGGCATCGACCTGGCCCCGCGCCAGGCCGTGGAGTACGCATGCGAGAAGGGGCACCGCTTCGAGATGCCCTTCTCGGTCGAGGCGGAGATCCCGCCGGAGTGGGAGTGCAAGGTCTGCGGAGCCCAGGCACTCCTCGTGGATGGCGACGGCCCAGAGGAGAAGAAGGCCAAGCCCGCGCGTACACATTGGGACATGCTGATGGAGCGGCGCACCCGCGAGGAACTCGAAGAGGTCCTCGAGGAGCGTCTCGCCGTTCTGCGCTCCGGGGCGATGAACATCGCGGTTCACCCCCGGGACAGCCGCAAGACGGCCTAGTCCCTGCGCGGCCTCGGTCGCATCTGACCCAGGCAAGGCATGTAACCGCGGGCGCCGTACGTGATCTCACGTACGGCGCCCGCGGTTTTCGTGTCCCTGCGCGTGGCCTTCGTGTGCCCTGGGCGTGGCCTTCGGGTGCCCTGCGCGTGCCCTGCGCGTGCCCTTCGTCGCCCGGAGGGCTCAGCTCGTCAGCGGCGGCTTCGGCCCCTGCTGGGTGCCTCCGTGCGGGGTGTCCCCGGGCTCGTCCCTGATGACCTCACCCTGCACGACCTTGCCGTCGGGGCGGTGAATGCGGGCCTGCTGGAAGGCGTCCCCGAACGAACCGGGGGCCGCCTGCCCCATGCGCTTGTCCAGGGCCCGCTCCGCGGAACGGCTCAGGACCTTCTGGACCGGCGGGATCAGCAGGAGCAGGCCCAGCGCGTCCGAGATCAGGCCCGGCAGCATGATCAGCAGGCCGCCCAGCATCATCAGACCGTTGCCACCGCCGCTCGACGGGGTGCCGCCGCGCTGCAGGGCTTCGTTCAGCGCCTGGAAGGCCCGCCGACCCGCCCGCTTGATGACGACCGAGCCCAGCACGAGGCCGGCGACCAGCAGCAGGAACACCACGAGCCCGCTCGTCGCGCCCGCGACCAGGGTCAGCAGCCAGATCTCCAGCACCAGCCACGCGGCGATGCCCAGCGGCAGGAAGGTGCGCAGCCGGGAGCGCCGGGGCGGGGCGGGATAGGTGGGGGTCGGTGCGCCAGTCGTCATGCGTCCAGTGTGCCTGGGCCCGCCTCAGAGCGGGATAAGGGGACGGGCCGGCCGGCGCCGCCTGTGCGCTCGTACGCCTATGCCTGGTTCGGGGGCTGCGGCGACGATGACGGCTTCGCTCGGCCCAGCAGCTTGCCCACCCGCTCCTGCGCGCCCCAGGTGGTGACCCGCCACAGCGCCTCGACCAGGATGTCGCGGCTCATCTTCGAGTCCCCGAGCTCCCGCTCGACGAAGGTGATCGGCACCTCGACGACGTGGTAGCCGGCTTTGACCGCGCGCCGGGCGAGGTCGACCTGGAAGCAGTAGCCCTGGGAGGCGACGTCGCCGAGGCCGAGCCCTTCGAGCGTCTCGCGGCGGAAGGCGCGGTAGCCGCCGGTGATGTCGCGCAGCGGCAGATCGAGCGCGAGCCGGGAGTAGAGGCTGCCGCCGCGGGAGATGAACTCGCGGGACTTGGGCCAGTTGACCACCCGGCCACCGGGCACCCAGCGGGAGCCGAGGACCAGGTCGGCGCCCTTGAGGGCGGTCAGCAGCCGGGGCAGTTCCTCGGGCTGGTGGGAGCCGTCGGCGTCCATCTCGATCAGGACGCCGTAGTCGTGCTCGATGCCCCAGCGGAAGCCCGCGAGGTAGGCGGCGCCCAGGCCCTCCTTGCCCTTGCGGTGCAGGACCTGCACATGGTCGTCCTCGGCGGCCAGTTCGTCCGCGAGCTTTCCGGTCCCGTCGGGGCTGTTGTCGTCGGCCACCAGCACATGCGCCTCGGGGACCGCCTTGCGGACCCGGCCGACGATGCTCTTGATGTTCTCCGCCTCGTTGTAGGTCGGAATGATCACCAACGCCGTGCCGAGCGGCCCGAATCGCCTCTCGCGGTCCTGTGCCCCGAGGGTCCCGTCGCCGTCGTTCACTGCTGCCCCTTCACTTCCGTACGCAGACGTCCACCATAGTGGGCGCGGCCTGCGCTGACGTGACAGCACGTTCGTATGCCGGTGCCGATTGCACAAGAGCGAAGTAAGTGTGGGTTTCGCGTGACCGCGCCCCGGGGGACCCAAGCTACGGATGGGGGCCCGGCGCCCTTCGGGCCGACCTGGGACCCGCTGGCTGCGGGTCGACCGAAAGCCGTTGTCTACTGAGCGCCCGGGCCCCACCCGGGTCACACCTCCCCGACCGGCCGGAAAGTTCCGTCGTCGCCGCGCGAGCGCTGAGCCTGGCTCCCAGTGGCGGTGCCCCGGTGCGGCACACCGTCCCTGACCCAGCGGCGTTGCGACGGGTTTCCCGGAAGTTCCCCGGTTGTCCGGTCGGGCGTCCGGTGGTGGACTCGGCCGAACCTACCGGCCCCCGGCCTCCGCCTGTCAACAGCCGTTTGACCTGCGGTTTTTCACCCCCCTTGGTGGTCAGCGCAGAGGATACGCAGGTCGCGCGACGGGGCGGCGCGAAGTAATCGGGTTCGCGCCACCCCGGGAGATCACTCGCCCGGCCGTACGAAGACCGTTCGTCCGCCCACCACCGTGCGCAGGCAGACCGGGAGGTCGCGGCCGGGGCTCAGGTCGGGCAGCCCGGGGGTTCCGGAGCGGGGGTCGGTGGACCAGCGCGCGACCCGGTCGTCGGGGGCCTGGACCACCAGTTCGTCGGTGCGCCACACGGCGTAGTCGGCGGGCGCGCCCGGCACCAGGACACCCGCGTCGTCGCGACCGACGGCCCGCCAGCCGCCGCGCGTGTGCGCCGTGAACGCGGCGCGCACCGAGACCCGGTGCTCCGGAGTGTGGTGGAAGGCGGCCGCGCGGACCGTGCCCCAGGGGTCGAGGGGCGTGACGGGGCTGTCGGAGCCGAAGGCGAGGGGGACGCCGGCGCGCAGCAGGGCCGCGAAGGGGTTGAGGGTGCGGGCGCGGTCGGCGCCGAGGCGCTGGACGTACATGCCGTCCTCACCGCCCCACAGCGCGTCGAAGGCGGGCTGCACGGAGGCGGTCAGGCCCAGCTCGGCGAAGGCCGCGACGGTGTCCGGGGTGAGCATCTCGGCGTGCTCGACGCGATGGCGGGCGGCCCGGACGCGGGCGAGGCCGACCTTCTCGGCGGCGGCACGCACGCCCTCCACCACGGCGGTCACGGCGGCGTCGCCGATCGCGTGGAAGCCCGCCTGGAGGCCGGCCTCGGTGCACTCGGCGACATGGGCGGCGACGGCGGCCGTGTCAAGGTAGGCGGTGCCGGTGTGGGCGGCGTCGGCGTACGGCTGGTGCAGGCAGGCGGTGTGCGAGCCGAGAGCGCCGTCCACGAAGAGGTCGCCGGCCGCGCCGAGCGCGCCCAGCTCGCGCGCCTTGCGCACGTCCCGCTCCGCCCAGTAGCCGACGACCCGCGGCCCGGCCTCCTCGGCGGCGAGCCGGAGCAGGCCGGTGAAGTCGTCCTCGGAGGAGATGTCCGGCCCGCCGCACTCGTGGACGGTGCCGATCCCGAGGGAGGCGGCACGGGCGAGGGCGGCGCGCTGGGCCTCGTGGCGCTGGGCGGGGGTGATGGAGGCCAGCGCGGTGGCGCGTACGGCGTGGTGGGCGTCGGCGACCAGCGGGGCGTCGACGGCACCGAGGCCGCCGGGCGTCAGGTCCAGCAGGGCCGTGGTGACGACCGCCGAGTGGACGTCGACGCGGGAGAGGTAGAGCGGGCGTCCGCCGGAAGCCTCGTCGAGCTCGGCGCGGGTCGGCGGGCGGCCACCGGGCCAGCGGGAGGCGTCCCAGCCGTGGCCGAGCAGGACGCGGTCGTTGGGGCGGGCGGCGGCGAAGGCCCGGACGAGGGCGAGAGCGGCCTCCAGGGAGGGCGCACCGGTCAGATCGAGGCCGGTGAGGGCGAGACCGGTGGCGGTGGTGTGCACGTGGGCGTCGGTGAACGCGGGGGTGACCAGGGCACCGTCGAGGTCGACGATCTCGTCCACGCCGTCCGCGAAGGCGTCGGCGGCCCCTTCGGACCCGACCCAGGCGACCTGGCCGCGCTCGACGACCATCGCGGTGGCGAAGGGGTCGGCGGGGCTGTGGACTTCTCCGCGGCGCAGGAGGACGGTCTTCGACGGGGCGCTGGACTCACTCATGGGGAACAGTCTCGCGCCTCGCCCCTTGCGCTCCGGACATGGGGCCACGTCAAAGCCGCCGCAGGACGGCCACGGCCCGGGCGGCGGTCAGACCCTCGGCGGCCGCGCCTCGTACGGCGTGGAGAGCACCACCGTCGTCCTCGTGGACACCCCCGCCAGCGCCCGGACCCGACCGAGCAGTTCCTCCAACTCGTGCGGCGTCGCCACCCGAACCTTGAGGATGTAGTTCTCGTCGCCCGCGACGCTGTGGCACGCCTCGATCTCCGGCACCCCGGCCAACCGGTCGGCGATGTCGTCCGGCGCGCTGGGATCGAACGGCTTCACCGAGATGAACGCGGTCATCGGCAGCCCGACCGCTTCGGCGTCGACCACCGCGGCGTAGCCACGGATGACGCCTCGCTGCTCCAGCCGGCGCACCCGCTGGTGCACGGCCGACGTGGACAGGCCGGTGGCCTTGCCCAGGTCGGTGTAGCTCATCCGCCCGTCCTTGACGAGCAGCTGCACGATTTGTCGGTCCAGCTCCTCCATGGCGCAAGAACCTACAGTGCGGCTGATCTCCTCGGATACCTCAGCGGCCCAGGTCATGCCCGGTTTGTGATGTGGCCGCCGGCCGGCTGTGTGCCGCCTGAGGGACAAACCGGCCGCCTCGGGCACCTGCGAGCGGCATGTGACGAAGGCCACAGGCCCCGAACAGGCTCCGTGATGTGCCCGTGATTAATGCCGAGACGAGGCGGGAAGTGCTTGCTGTGGTCGAGGCCGCAGTGCCGTCACGGCCCAGCCCGAGGGGGAGAATCCCATGCAGAGTCTTAAGCGCCCTGGTCGTACCGCGCCCAAGCGGCCGCAGCCGGTCGTCGAGCCCGCTCCGGAGGGTGTCGAACCCGACGCCCTGGAGGAGATCGACGAACTCGACGCGTACGACACCTACGAGATGTACCGGGTGATCTGCCCGGACTGCGCGCAGCCCATCGCCCTGCTGGCGGACGAGGAGGTCCTGCCGGAGCACGCGCTGTGCGCCTCGCCGTGGAACCCGTTCGGACTCACGGTCTGCGCCGGCACCGGTCGTGGGGCCGGCGAGGCCCGCTCCGCGGACGAGTCGCTGGAGCCCCAGGAGCAGGACACGGCCCTCCTGTTGACGCTCCCTCAGGGGCTGGACTGGCGGACCCAGCCCTTCTCGCACGTCGGCGGCCCGGGTTCGCGCCCCATGCGCGTGCCGGAGATGCGCCGTCAGGCGGCCTGAACCGCCTCGCTCAATCCCAGTAGCTGCCCTGCACCATGGCCCGCAGGCTGCCGTGGTGCAGGATCAGTGTGTCCGGGTCCGCCGGGACGGCGACTTCGCCGAAGTAGGCCTGGCGGTAGGCGATCCGCAGCATGACGACCCCGTGCCGCAGGGCGGCGTACAGCGTGTAGAAGTCCATGTCGCGCGGGGTGTGTCCGGTGAGGTCGGCATAGCGGGCCTCGACCCGGTCGCGGCGCAGGAAGTCCGGCAGGCCGCGCTGTCCGAACGCGACGGTCAGGTCGTGGAAGAAGCGGTGCAGATAGACGGTCCAGCCGAGGTCGACCTCGCGCGGGGCCAGTGCCGCCATCTCCCAGTCCAGGACGGCCCTGGGTTCGAAACCGTCGTAGACGACGTTCCCGATGCGCGCGTCACCCCAGTTGAGGACGGGTGCGCCCGGATCGCGGGGCCAGAGTTCCTCCAGGCGGTCGAAGGCGGACTCGATCAGCGGTGAGCGGGCGAGTCCGTCAACCACCCATTCGTAGGACGCGCGTTGGGCCGTGACGTGTCGTCGCAGCGCGTCGCCCTCGCCCGGCAGGGTGAGGAACTCGGCCTCGCGCGGCGGGACCTGGTCGTGCAGCCGGGCCAGCAGTCCGACCGAGGCCGCCTCCAGCCGCTCGCGCTGCTCGTCGCTCGCCGCGTGCAGCCAGTTGCCCTCGTAGGTGTAGGGCATGACGTCCGGCGGCACCCGCCCTTCGACGCGCTCCATCACGAAGAAGGGCGCCCCGAGCGGGCCCGGGTCCTCCTCCAGCCAGAGCACCCTGGGCACGGGGAGGTCGGAGTGCTCGGCGGCCAGTCGCATCGTGCGGTACTGCCGCGGCATGTCGTAGACCGGGAAGACGGTGTATGCCGCCGGGTCCGCCGCGAGCCGCAACGCGCAGGCGCGCACGGGCGGTTGGGGGTGCTCGATGTCGAAGAGCAGGGTCTCGCTGGACAGTCCGTTGGACTCGGGGACGGTGACGCCGACGGCCTCGGCGCCGGGCAGCCGGGCGTCGAGCCACGCGGTGAGGCGGCGGGTGATCTCCTCGGGGTCCCGGGTGGTGGTGCGTGGGCGCGGTGCCGTCTCGGCCATGGCGCAAACCCCCTACGGTGCGACCGACTTGAAGTCCGTGAAGCCGCTCGGGTCGTGCCGCCCGAACGAGCCGTGCTCGAAGATCCCGTGGCCCGTCCGGCCGTCTAGGCGGAAGCGCGCCGCGTGGTCGGTGACGCCGTAGGCGGCCAGGGGGTGGGCCTCGGTGAGGTCGTAGGTGCGCCGGTCGGTCCAGCCGCGGCCCTGCCAGGTGCCGTGCTGCCAGTCGTCGGCGGGCGGGTAGCCGGCGCCGATCGCGAGCGGGGAGGAGGCGAGGATCTCCACCTCCAGTTCCCGCGGCTTGCGGAGGTCGCCGAGGTGGATGAGGGCGCGTTCGGGCAGGCGGGTGCCGGGGCGGTAGGTGATCTCCGCCTGGGGCCAGCCGAGTTGGCGGTCGCGGTGGCCGGCGCGGACCAGCGTCGCCTCGTTCAGCGTGCGATGGCCGTCCGCGTCCTCCTGGACGATCACCATCAGGAACCGGTCCTCGAAGCGGACCGGGCACCAGATCCAGTGGAAGCCCTCCGTCGGATGCTCCTGGGCGAGACGCCCGCCCTCCTCCCCCGGTATCGGCCGCACCCCCCAGCTGCGGTCCCGGGTTCCGGTCCACTCGGCGGCGGTGACCCGGAACTCCTCGCCCCCGGCGCGGATCACCCCCGCCACGCTCCCCGCCTGCACGAAGCGGCGCCCTTCGAGGGTGAGCCGGTCACCGCGGCGCTGGAGGTGATGGGGTTCCCACAGGGGCGGAAAATCGGCGGTCCAGGAGAGGTCGTACGACAGCGAGTCGTCGTCGCACACCAGGCGCAGCCGGCGCAGCGGCTCGTCGACCTCGATCCGCAGCGGACCGACGGCGAGCCGCATCCGGTCCTCGCCGAGCGCGTCCGAGGCGCGCACCGCGTGCAGGGTGTCCCCCACGCGCAGGGTCGCGTAGGCGTCGATGACCCCGACGTTCGGGTACACCCCGAGGCCGAGGATCAGCAGGGCACGTCCATGGTGGTCGAGGACGTGGAAGATGCAGCGGTCGTAGGCGTTGCGGTCGCTGGTCGCGACGTGCTTCATGGAGAGCGGAACCTGGTGCACCGGGTACTCGTCGAGCGGTACCGGGCGGTCGTCGTCGGCCACGGCAAACCTCCCTGGAGGCGGGCTGGGCTGACGGTACGTCAGACAGCGACAGGTGGCCAGAGAGCGAACGGACGCCGACGAACTCACGCCCGAATCCGACTGGCGGTGACTTGTCCACCCACCTCCGCGTTGCCCTGGTATGCCCCCCACCTTTTCGGCGACCGGCCCCCACCACCGCGTCTTCGTCCCGCGTCCCGCAGGAACGCTTCAGCCGCCGGCGCCCCCGCAGCAGCCGGATCCGCCCATCTACCGTGCCCTGATGCGCATGTGGGCCGACCGCGGCCGCACCCTGCCGGGGCACCACGACCCGGAGTGGATCCGGCTCGCGGCGCCGACGGTCAAGCGGGGTCAGTTCAGCGTCCCTCAGGACCCGCTAGGTGACGGGCGATGACCATCCGCTGGATCTGGTTCGTGCCCTCGACGATCTGCAGGACCTTGGCCTCGCGCATGTAGCGTTCGGCCGGGAAGTCCGCGGTGTAGCCGTACCCGCCGAGGACCTGGACGGCGTCGGTGGTGACCTTCATCGCCGTGTCGGTGCAGTGCAGCTTCGCCATCGCCGCCTGCTTGGCGAACGGCCGGCCCGCGTCCCGCAGCCGTGCCGCCGCCAGGTACAGCGCCCGGCCCGCCTCGATCTGGGTCGCCATGTCGGCGAGCATGAAGCGCAGGCCCTGGAAGTCGGCGATCGGCTTGCCGAACTGCCGGCGCTCGGTCGCGTACGCCACCGCCTCGTCCAGCGCGGCCTGCGCCACGCCGATCGCGCAGGCCGCGATGCCGAGCCGCCCGGAGTCCAGCGCGGACAGGGCGATCGCGAAACCCTGGCCCTCGTCGCCGATGCGCCGCTCGTCGCCGACCCGGACGCCGTCGAGGTGGACCTGGGCCGTGGGCGACCCCTTCATGCCCATCTTCTTCTCGGGCATCGCCGCGCTCAGACCGGCCGCGTCGCCGGGCACCAGGAACGCGCTGATCCCGCGCGGGCCGTCCTCGCCGGTGCGGGCCATCACGGTGTAGAAGTCGGCGATGCCGCCGTGGGTGATCCAGGCCTTGGTGCCGGTGATCACCCAGCTGTCCCCGTCCCGCACCGCCTTGGTGCGCAGGGAGGCCGCGTCCGATCCCGACGCAGGCTCGGAGAGGCAGTACGCGCCGAGCAGCCCGCCGCCGAGCATCGCGGGCAGGTGCTCGACCTGCTGCTGCTTGGTGCCGTAGGCGGCGAGGGCGTAGGAGGCGAGGGTGTGCACGCTGACGCCGAGGCCGACGGTGAGGCGGGCCGCGGCGAGCTCTTCGAGGACCTGGAGGTAGACCTCGTACGGCTGGTCGCCGCCGCCGTACTCGGAGTCGTACGGCAGGCCGAGCAGTCCGGATTCGGAGAGGAGGGTGAAGACCTCACGGGGGAAGCGGCCGGCGTCCTCCTCCTCGGCCGCCTTCGGGGCGATCTCGCGCTGCGCGATGTCGCGGACGAGCGAGAGCAGATCCCGGGCCTCGTCCGTGGGCAGTTGACGGTCCACCGGCTGCGGGGCGCGGTCGGGCATGGCGACGATCCTCCCTGTCGGGCACGTCGGCGGACGTACGCCTTGGGTGGGGCGGCTCCGCCGGGTCTCACTGGTGCCGGGCCGATGCTCGCATTCCCGGGTCTCGGAAGCTGCTGACCAGCGGCTGTGCGCTGTGAGTATGCCCGATCGGAGGCATCGAGTCACCAGTTAACGACCGCTCACTCCAAGAAGTGTCCAGCAAGTTATCAGCGGTAGCGAAATTGGTCCGAACCATTGACGTACTGGTCTAGTCCTCCTTACCGTTTCGGACCAACGCATCATCGCGTCCATGCCAATGGGCTTCTGCTCCCCTCTCCCCCACGAGGAGACACCCGATGCACCTCTCGCACCGCCCGCGCACGCCTTTCCGTGCGCTCGTGTCCGCCGCCTGTGCGGCCGTCCTCGGCGCCGGACTGCTCGCCGGCGCGGGCACCGCGACCGCCGAACCCGCCTCCTCGCCGAAACTGGCCGCCGGCTCCAAGGTCGTCGGCTACTTCACGGAATGGGGCACCTACGACCGCAAGTACTACGTCAAGAACGTCGAGACCTCGGGCTCGGCGGCCAGACTCACCCACATCAACTACGCCTTCGGCAACGTCACCGGCGGCAAGTGCGCGATCGGTGACTCCTACGCCGCGACCGAACGCACCTACACCGCGGCCGAGTCGGTGGACGGCGTCGCCGACACCTGGGACCAGCCGCTGCGCGGCACCTTCAACCAACTGCGCGAGCTGAAGAAGAAGCACCCGGGCCTGAAGGTCCTGTGGTCCTTCGGCGGCTGGACCTGGTCGACCGGCTTCGGCGAGGCCGCCCGCAACCCCGCCGCGTTCGCCCAGTCCTGCTACGACCTGGTCGAGAACTCCAAGTGGGCCGACGTCTTCGACGGCATCGACATCGACTGGGAGTACCCGAACGCCTGCGGCGCCACCTGTGACACCAGCGGCCGGGAGGCCTTCAAGAACCTGATGTCAGCGGTGCGCGCCAAGTTCGGCTCCGGCAACCTGGTCACCGCGGCGATCACGGCCGACGCCACCAGCGGCGGCAAGATCGACGCGGCGAACTACGCGGGCGCGGCGCAGTACGTCAACTGGTACAACCCGATGACGTACGACTTCTTCGGCGCCTGGGACGCGACCGGTCCGACGGCTCCGCACTCGGCGCTGAACTCCTACTCCGGCATCCCGAAGGCCGGCTTCCACACCTCGGCGACCATCGCCAAGCTCAAGGGCCTCGGCATCCCGGCGTCCAAGCTGCTGCTCGGCATCGGCTTCTACGGCCGCGGCTGGACCGGCGTGACCCAGTCGGCACCCGGCGGCACCGCGACCGGGGCGGCCCCCGGCACCTACGAGGCGGGCATCGAGGACTACAAGGTGCTCAAGTCCAGGTGCCCGGCGACCGGGACGGTGGGCGGCACCGCGTACGCCAAGTGCGGGAGTCAGTGGTGGAGTTACGACACCCCCGCGACCATCGGGACCAAGATGTCGTACAAGAACCAGCAGGGGCTGGGCGGGACGTTCTTCTGGGAGCTGAGCGGGGACACGGCGAACGGTGAGCTGATCAAGGCCATCAACTAGCGGGTCCCACGGGGGGCTTGGGGCGGGGGACCACGAGGCCTCCGCCCCATCCGCGCGCCCCGGTGTCAGGAGTCCCGGCGGGCCGGGTCCGGGGTCAGGTAGGAGGGGTCGAGCTCCTCGATGGACCGCATGGTGCCGCCGAGCATCTTCACCAGCAGCTCGCGCATGGTGTCCCGGGGCAGTTCGGGGCGGTCTATCCAGTCCAGGGTGGCGCCCTCGACGCTGCACACCCAGGCGAGCAGGCCCATCCGGGCCAGCGGGGCGATGTCGGTACGGCCGTACGCGCCCTCGGCGATGGTCGCGACGATCGCCTCGCGCACGCCGTCCCGGATGGCGTGCACCTCGGCGTCGAAGCCGACGCCGCCGCTGACGATGGTGCGGTACGAGGCCTGGTTGTGCTCGGCGTAGCGCAGATAGCTGTCGATGGTGCGGTGGACCCGGTCCACCGGCTGCAGTTCGACGCCGCTCGCCGCGTACGTCACCAGGTCGGCGACGGAGTCCTGGATGATCGCCAGGTAGTAGCCGCGCTTGGACTGGAAGTAGTAGTAGATGAGGCCCTTGGCGACATGCGCCTGCCGGGCGATGTCATCCATGGAGAGGGCGTCGTACGACGTGTCCGCGAACAACTTCCGCCCGATGGCGATGAGTTCGGCCCGGCGCGCCACGGAACGCTCGGTGCCGCGGGCCCGGGGACGGGCCGCGTCGCGCTGTTGACTGATATTCAATTTCGACCCTGTTGTTCAACGGGCGGCGGGACATCCGCAGTATGGCAGACCTTCACCTACTGCTCGTTCGAGTGTGATCGACTCCGATGCGTCCGCTCACCATCAGGTCGGCACATGTCCGATCAAAGCGCCCCGTGTGTGTCAGCTCACAGCAGGCCGAGCTGCGTCACGAGCATGGCGACGACTACGACGAGGGTCCAGCCCATGAGGTGCTCGACGATCTTCGGGCCGTCTTCCCTGGGGCCGCCCGTGCGGACACGGGCGGCTGCGGTGGAGTGCGTGGTCATATGCCCACCTTGCCACCGGGAGGGGTTTCCGCGGCAGAGACGTTCCTCACGCCCGCCGGCTCAGCGCACCCCGACGGCCGCGAGGGCGGCCCGCTGGCGGCGGGTCGGACGCGCCGGGAAGTAGAGGTAGCAGACGCCGCCGGTGCCCGAGACGACCTTGCCGCTCGCGTTGTACCGCTTGGTCCGCAACCAGATGTTCTCCCACTCGCGCCGCTTGTAGACGCGCCGCACCGCCGCGTTGCTCGGTGAGTTCGGGTCGTTGGCGATCACGTCGCCGTCGGCGGTGAACCCTATGACCGTCATCAGGTGCCCGGCGGTGCCGTACCCCGCCCCGGTCAGCTCCTCCTTCAGGAACGACTGGGACGTTATGGCCGGGATGCCGGCCGCGATCAGCGTCTCCAGGTCGGTGAGCGAGCCGAGCCGGGTGACGACGCCCTGGAGGCCGTCGAAGGTGGCCGCGTAGGCGGCGTTGAACGGCCAGTTCCCGCAGCCGTCGTACTGGTAGTCGAAGGTGAACCGGGCCGCGTGGCAGACCTGCGGATCGGCGAACGACGGGTCGACCCAGGCCAGCTGCTCCGGGGTGAGGCGGCCGCCCCAGTACTCGACGATCATCTGCGAGGAGGTGGGGCTGCACCAGGCCTCGCCGCCGTTGTCGTACTCCGGGTACTGGCCGACGTGGATCTCCTGCGAGTAGCGCGGGACGTTCAGCTCGTGGGCGAGGCCGGGGGCGGACGCCGGGACGGTGAAGCGGTCGGGGACGTCGGAGCCCATCGCGCCGACCCGCCAGACCTTGGGGGTGAGCCTCGTGCCGGGCCGGCGGTACAGGGTCAGCCGCAGCCGGTACGCGGTCAGGCGCAGGCCGGTCGCCGGGTCGTCGACGGCGAGCGTGTCCGTCCAGACGCTGCTCCTGCCGTCGCTCTGGTCGTCCACCGAGGTCCGCCGGATGTCCTGGTCGCCGGCCGCCCAGCGGCCCAGCACGTACCAGGGGGTGGCGGTGCCGTCCGAATACGTGCCCTCCAGTTCCACCTGGAGCCAGGTGCCGTCGGGGGTGTGGGCGTTCCAGGAGGCGATCGCCTCGGTGGCGGGGACGCGGAGCCGGTGGACGGGCGAGGTCCAGGTCGCGTACTCCCAGGGGGCGGTGCGGCCCGTGTGCGGGTCCGTGTATTCGGTGGTGCCGGCCGGCGCGCCGATCACGATGCCGGGGCGGGAGCCCGCGACGACGCGGACGCCGTCGGCGGTGCCGCAGCGCCAGTCGGCGCAGGTGATCCAGGCGTGGTTGTCGACGGTCCGGGCCGGGCCGTCGGCGGGGGGCGCGGGCTCGGCGGCGCCGGCGGCGAGGGCCGGGCTCGCGCCGCCGGCCACGGCGGTGGCGACCGCCGCGGCGAGGACGGTTCTCCGGGACGGTTGTTCGGCTCTGCTCATGGGCGGAAGACCCCCAGGTGTCCGAGTCGGGCGGATCCTGTGCACGGCTGTCCGCCAACTATGGCCCCGGGTGTCACCGTCGGCCAGCACTTCGGCCCCTGGCGCGCCAACGAATATTGGTGTCCACCACTGGCAACCCGAGGGCGCGTCGCGGGCGAGGTCACGCCCTTCGCTGACGAGCTGACCAGGACGGTCCGGGACTCGGCCGGTCCGCTGACCGGCAACGCCACCACCGGCGTGCGGCACGTCGCCCAGTCGATCACGCCGGGATACGTGCAGGACCTCCACGACGGCGGCGTACCGCGCCTGACGCGCCCCTCGCCATGGCAGGCGTGGCGACCGACAGGCGCCGCGGGGCAGACGGCTCCGGACGGCCGAAATCCGCCGTGGCCCCGGTGCACCCCGTCGTGACGGCGTGCACCGGGGCCGGTGACGGGGCGTCAGACCAGGTCCATCGCCGCGACCTCGTCCGGACGGCCGTAGCTGACCGGGCCGTGGAAGCGGCGCCGGGCGGTGGTGACCCACCACACCGTGGCCACGGCCAGGACGACGGCCAGGGCGACCGGGGCGTAATTGAAGGAGTCCACGGTCACCGGTGAGGCCTGCGGCAGCATGAACAGCGCGCTGCTGAGCAGGATCCAGGTCACCGCGACCACCCCGACCGGCCTGCCCCAGCGGCCCAGGTGCCAGGGGCCCGGCTGGAACTCGTCGCCGAGCCGCAGCCTGAGCAGGATCGGGACGGCGTACGCGAGGAACAGCCCGACGACGTTGACGCTGACGATGGCGGTGAACGCCGTGTGCGACCACCAGCCCGGCACCACGAGCGTCAGCGAGCAGCCGACCGCCAGCCAGACCGCCTTCACGGGGGTGCGGGTGCGCGGCGAGACCGAGTGCCACCAGCGCGAACCGGGCATCGCGCCGTCCCGGGAGAAGGCGAAGATCTGCCGGGTGTTGCTGGTGAGGTTGGCGAGGCCGCAGAAGAGCATCGCGCCGATCACGATCAGCAGCAGCACCTTCGCGGTGCCCACGCCGAGCCCGTCGATCAGGATCTGCACGGGCGGTGCGTCGGCGCTCGCCACCCGGTCGTAGTCGCGAATGCTGTAGACCAATGCGAGCATCAGCAGCAGTCCCGCGATTGCCGAGTATCCGATCGCCCTGGTGATCCCGCGCGGCGCGTTGACCGTCGCCCGGACCGTTTCCTCGGACATGTGGAAGCTGCCGTCGAAGCCGGTGAAGGTCCAGCTGGTCACCAGCAGACCGAGCATCCCGCCGTAAAGGGCGCTCGTGAAACCGGTGTTGTTCGCGAAATGCGTGACGTACGAAGCCGGCTGGTGGTGATCGGGAATCACGATCAGCGCGCTCACGATCACCACGAGTCCGCTGAGCAGCCACCACACGGAGATCCGGTTCAGTACGGCGACCAGCTGAACGGTGTAGGTGTTGGCCAGTCCCTGCACCACGATGACCAGCACCGTGATCAGCACCGTACGGTGGCCGCTCGCCTCGTACGAGGGCCACTGCAGGGCGATGAACGCCTGGATGAAGGTGGCGGCGGCGTACCCGGTGGCGGCCGTGCCGCCGACCTGGCCCACGAAATTCAGCCAGCCGGTGTACCAGGACCAGGCGCCCTTGTGCCGTTTGGCGAGTTTCCCGGCGGAGAAATACAGCGCGCCGCTCGTCGGATAGGCCGAGGCGACTTCCGCCATCGCTGCTCCCACGAAGAGCACCATGACGGACACGCCGATCCAGCCGAGGACGAGAATGCTCGGGCCGCCCGCGTTCAGGCCGAACCCGAAACCGGAGAAGATTCCCGAGATGATGTTGATGATGGTGAACGAGATGGCGAAATTGTCGAAGGCCTGAAAGCGCCTCGTGAGTTTTCTCGGATAACCCATCGCATGCAGCGTGGCGTCGTCGTCGAGGGCGCTCGGATCCGTTCCCCCGCGTGCTCGGGCACGCCGGGCGGATATCCGTTGTGACACGGGCCGGACCTTTCTCTCGGTGGGGGGTGGTGGCCCGTCAGGCGGCCGGCACGCGCAGCCCGCAGGCGCGGCGCGCCCGGGACAGCTGCTCGGCCGGGTCGCCGAAGGCGGACCAGGGCATGCGCGAGGCGTAGGGCCCCATCGCCGTGAAGGCGGTGAGCGCCTGCGCCTCGCACCCGGCCATGACCAGGGCGTGTGCGAGGTAGGCCAGGTCGAGGACCGGAGTGAAGGGGTAGCCGGCCGCCGCGGGCAACCAGTCCTGGTGGATCGACAGGGCCGTCGAGCGCCATTGCGGCTGCTCCCAGACCCGGTCGGCGAGCAGTTGGCTGCGGTCGTAGCACTCCACCAGGGCGACCAGCGGGAGCAGCCGCACCGGCGAGTCGGCGGGGGCGCGCTGGCCGAGGAAGGCGGCGACGTCCCAGGCGGCGGTCACCGAGCCGCCGTACCGGGGGAAGAAGCAGGCCAGGAAGCGGTGGTGGGCCTCGCGGTGCCAGGGGTCGAGGGAGAGGACGTGGGCGAACAGGCGCCAGGGCCCGGCCGGTGCGGTGAGCAGCCCGCGCGGCGCCTGGTCGCGCAGCCGGTGCAGCCGGGCCATGGCCAGCTTCGCCACCCAGGGCGTGGGGTCGCCGGGGTCCGCTGTCGCGGCCCGGTCGCAGGCGGCCAGCGCTATCCGCTCCAGCGCGTCGGTCCGCGGGTCGCGCGCGTCGGCCGCCCGCAGCGCCCGCAGCACGGCCACCCGCGCCCACATCAGGGCCGCCTCGGGGCCGGGATCCTCGACCAGCCAGCGCTCGACGAGGTCGGAGCCGGCGGCCTCCGAGGCCAGCACGAGGGAGCGGTGGGCCCTCAGGCCGAAGTCACCGCGGGTTTCGGCCAAGGCGTCCCGGGCGCTCAGCCAACGGCCGGCCCGGACATCGACGCAGACCGATCCGAGCACACGGTCGTCGGCCGCCGGATGCCAGAGATACTGCCCTTCGAATAACCCCGCGGCCATGTGTCCCAGCCCATCCCCGTTACGTCACCTCACAGTTGCGCACCAGGCACCTTACTCAGCGTGGGCCCCAACCGGAACGTTGATTTCACTGTGGTGGCCGGAGTTTTTCGGCGGCATTGCGGACAACCGCCGGCTAGTTCAAAGCGACACCTTTTCTCATCGGGCCCTCACCCCCTCTCATCCCGCCGCGCCACCCGCTTTCGCCCACTACTAGAATGTTCCAACGAAATATGCCCACCGCCCCGCTTCACTTCAGGAAAAACGATTCACGACCTCGCCTCCCGGCTCCGCCGCCTCCCGCCGTCCTGCGGCCCGGTCCGCCTCGTCGGCGTCGACGGGCACGCCGGCTCCGGAAAGTCCACGTTCGCCGCGCAGTTGGCCCGCGCGCTGGACGACGCCCCGGTGCTCCACCTCGACGACATCGCCAGCCACGACGAGCTGTTCGGGTGGACCGAGCGCCTGCTGACCCAGGTGATCACCCCGCTCGCGCACGGCGGCACCGCCCACTACACGCCCTACGACTGGCGGGCCCGGCGCTTCGGACCGGCCCTCCCCCTGCCGCCAGCCCCGGTGATCCTGGTCGAGGGCGTCGGCGCCGGCCGCCGCGCGCTGCGGCCGTATCTCGCCCGGCTGCTCTGGCTGGAGCTGCCGCGCGAGGCGTCCTGGTCCCGGGGACGTGCACGGGACGGCGAGGAGCAGCGGGAGTTCTGGGACGGGTGGGTCCGGGCGGAGGAGAGACACTTCGCCGACGACCCTTCCCGGCCCTTCGCCGACCTCCTGGTTCAGCAGTGCGGCAAGGGATATGAGGTGATTCCCGGGCCTGCCGGGACAGTTGGACCGAACCAGTCCATCACACACGGTGACGACCCATCGGCAATGTGCTGAACTTGTGAAGGCCCCTCCCGGACAAGTTCCCGGAGTGCTTCAACTCGGCTTGACCCGGGGGCCGTACAGGTCTTACGTTCTCAATGTGCGGTCATTCGAAGCCGCCCGAAGTCGCGAAGCCCCCGGTTGTTCCCCCGTGATCGGGGGCTTCGTTCTGCCCTGACTTCTCAATTCGGGCGCCGAGAGGCGTGATTTGCTCACGCTCGGTCACCGATCGTACTCCCCCCGCTCTGCCCCCACCTCGCCAAACGGCCTATGCGGCACCCTGGGGCGGGCCATGCCCTCGCAGGTACGATGCCCTCGGTGCGACCTACGCACGGCTGCTCAGCGCACCATCGCAACTCCGGTCCGCGGTACGGCGGTTCGCTCGAACCGATCAAGGCGGCCGACGGCCGAGCGGCCGGCCAACCGACGGGGGCACGGTTTGTGGGGGACGTGATGGACTTCGGCACGCAGGGCCCCGAGGCCCCGGCCGACCTCGCCTGGCTGCGAGGTGTGGATGCCTACACCATGGGGGCGTATCCGCAGGCGGAGGAGGAGTTCCGCACCGCGGTGCGGATCGATCCGGGCATGGCCGACGGCTGGCTCGGACTGCACGCGCTGCGCGTGGACACGACGACCGCCCTGCTGCGGATGTTCCGGCACCGGGACCGCTTCGGGGAGCAGCGGGCCCGGCACCGGCGGACGCTCAACTCCTGGTACTGGCTGGGCTGGTGGGTGCAGCCGGTGCTGGAGAGCCCGCGCGATCTGCTCCTCGCCCACGCCTCGCACTGGCTGGACGGCCGGCACGTGCCGGAGCTGGACCGCGCGCTCGCCGGTCTCCCGCCCGTGGACACCGACCACCAGGTCCGCTTCCTGCACTCGTGCCGCGCCTATCTGGTGAAGGACTGGGAGCAGCTCGTCCGGCACACCGACCCGCTGCTCGACGACGCGCTGCTCGGTATCGAGGCCGGCCTGTTCGGCGGCATGGCCCGGGTCCGGCTGGAGATGTACGGGCAGGCCGAGCCACTGCTGTCGGCCGCGCTGATGCGGTGCCGCAGCGAGCAGCCGCAGCGCAAGGAGCTGCGGTACTGGCTGGCCCGCGCGCACGAGGGCACGGGCCGCTCGGCCGCCGCCCTCCCGCTCTACCGCGCGGTGCACCGCGTCGACCCCGCCTTCATGGACACCTCGGCCCGGCTCGCGGCCATCGCCGAGGGAGACGGCTACGACGACCCGACCGACCTCGCGGCGATCACGCTCACCGGGTTCGGCCAGGACATGGCCGACGGCCCCGACGGGCTCGACCCGCTGTTCGGCACCGAGGGCCGGGACCTGAAGCTGTCCGACCCCGACCTGCCGCCGACCGGTCCGCTGCCCTCGGTGGTGGATCCGGCGGTGCGCGAGAAGACGTCCGTGTCGTCGCAGCCGCTGCCCGCCGGACCGACGGATCCCGGGTTACTCGAGGAGGCGCTCGCCGAGCTCGAGCGCATGGTGGGGCTGGAGCCGGTCAAACGGCAGGTCAAGGCGTTGTCCGCGCAGTTGAACATGGCCCGGCTGCGCGCCGGGCAGGGGCTGCCGGTGCAGCCGCCGAAACGCCACTTCGTCTTCTCCGGCCCCTCCGGCACCGGCAAGACCACCGTCGCCCGCATCCTGGGCCGCGTCTTCTACGCCCTCGGCCTGCTCGGCGGCGACCACCTGGTGGAGGCCCAGCGGGCCGACCTGGTCGGCGAGTACCTGGGCCAGACGGCCGTCAAGGCCAACGAACTGATCGACTCCGCGCTCGGCGGGGTCCTGTTCGTGGACGAGGCCTACTCCCTCTCCAACTCCGGCTACGGCAAGGGCGACGCCTACGGCGACGAGGCCCTGCAAGTGCTGCTGAAGCGGGCGGAGGACAACCGGGACCACCTGGTGGTGATCCTCGCCGGCTACCCCGAGGGCATGGACCGGCTGCTGGCCGCGAACCCCGGTCTGTCCTCCCGCTTCACGACCCGCGTCGACTTCCCCTCCTACCGCCCCCTCGAACTCACCTCGATCGGCGAGGTCCTCGCCGCGGAGAACGGCGACGTGTGGGACGAGGAGGCCCTGGAGGAGCTGCGTTCGATCGCCGGGCACGTGGTCGACCAGGGATGGATCGACGAGCTGGGCAACGGGCGGTTCCTGCGGACGCTGTACGAGAAGAGCTGTGCGTACCGGGATCTGCGGCTGACGACCTACCCGGGCGCGCTGACCCGGGACGACCTGTCGACGCTGCGGCTGCCGGATCTGATGCAGGCGTACGGGGAAGTGCTGTCGGGAAGGGGCCCGCAGGACCCGTCGACGATGTGACGGATCCCGCGGGCCCCGGCCCCATTCAGCCGGCCAGGGCCTCTTCCGGCTCCCCGGTGCTCACCCGCGGGGCGGTCACCCGCACCTCCGGCAGCTCCCGGTGCGCCGGATCCCGCACCTCGCCCACCAGGAGCTCCAGTACGTCCTCCAGCGCGACCAGGCCCAGGACCTTGCCGGACGCGTCGGCGACCTGGGCCAGATGGGTCGCGGCGCGGCGCATCACCGTCAGGGCGTCGTCCAGCGGCAGGTCCGAGCGCAGGGTCGTCATGGGATGCCACACCTGCTGCGGGACCGCGCGCTCGGACTCCTCCAGATCCAGTACGTCCTTCACGTGCAGGTAGCCCATGAAGGCGCCGGTCTCCGCGGCGACCGGGAAGCGGGAGTACCCGGTGCGCGCGGTGAGCGCGACGATCTGGCCGGGGGTGACCGAGGGGCTGACGGTGACGAGGGACTCGCGGGTCAGGAGTACGTCCGTCACCGGGCGCGAGCCCAGCTCCAGGGCGTCCTCCAGACGCTCCTGCTCCTCGGGGTCGAGCAGGCCCGCCTGGCCGGAGTCCTCCACCAGCCGGTTGAGCTGCTCGCTGGTGAACACCGCCTCGACCTCGTCCTTCGGCTCGACGCGGAACAGCCGCAGGATGGCATGGGCGACGGCGCCGAGCGCCACGGTGATCGGCCGGCAGAAGCGCGCGAAGTAGACCAGCCCGGGGCTGAGCCACAGCGCGACCTTCTCCGGGGCCGCCATGGCCAGGTTCTTCGGCAGCATCTCGCCGACGACCAGGTGGAAGAAGACCACGGCGGCGAGCGCGATGACATAGGTGAGCGGATGGATCATGCCGTGCGGCAGATGGATCCACTCGAACACCGGCTCCAGCAGATGCGCCACCGTCGGCTCGGCGACCGCGCCGAGCGTCAGCGAGCACACGGTGATGCCGAACTGGGCCGCCGCCATCATCTGCGGCAGCCGCTCCAGGCCGTACAGGACCTGGCGGGCGCGGGCGGTGCCGAGCGGTTCGATCTGGCTGCGGCGGACCGAGACCAGGGCGAACTCGGCGCCGACGAAGAAACCGTTGGCCAGCACGAGCAGCGCAGCGAAGACGAGTTGAAGCACGCTCATCGTGCGACCTCCACCACGGCCCCGGTCCGCACCAGGCGGACGCGCTCGGCGCGGTAGTGGCCGACCCGGCGCACCGACAGCCGCCAGCCCGGCAGTTCCGCCTTGTCACCGACGGCCGGGATGCGCCCGAGCAGATCGGCGACGAGTCCGGCGACGGTCTCGTACGGCCCCTCGGGCACGTCGAGGCCTATCCGCTGGAGGATGTCGACCCGGCAGCTGCCGTCGGCGTCCCAGGCGGGGCGGCCGTCCTCCGGCGGTGCGGCGGCGAGTTCGGGCAGGTCCTGCCCGTCGTGCTCGTCGCGGACCTCGCCGACGATCTCCTCGACGATGTCCTCCAGCGTGACCACGCCGGCCGTGCCGCCGTACTCGTCGACGACGACGGCGATGGGCTGCTCGCTGCGCAGCTGGGCGAGGAGCGGCTGGACCGGCAGGGTCTCGGGGACGAGCAGCGCCGGGCGGGCGATCTGACCGACGGGGGTGCGCAGCCGGTCACTCGAACGGATCGCCAGCGCGTCCTTCAGATGGACCATGCCGACGATCTCGTCGATCCGCTCCCGGTAGACCGGGAAACGGGACAGACCGGTCGCACGGGTGAGGTTGACCACGTCCTCGGCCGTCGCCGAGGACTGGAGCGCGCTCACCTTCACGCGCGGGGTCATGACGTGCTGGGCGGTCAGCTCGGCGAGCGACAGGGTGCGTACGAAGAGGTCCGCGGTGTCCTGTTCCAGGGCGCCGGCCTGGGCGGAGTGCCGGGCCAGGGAGACGAGTTCGCCGGGGGTGCGGGCGGAGGCCAGCTCCTCGGCGGGCTCGATGCCGAGCGCGCGCACGAGACGGTTGGCGACGGAGTTCAGACCGGCGATGACCGGGCGGAACAGCCGTGCGAAGGCGTGCTGCGGGCCCGCGACGAAGCGCGCGACCTGCATCGGCCGGGACACCGCCCAGTTCTTGGGCACGAGTTCGCCGATCACCATCTGCACGGCCGAGGCCAGCAGCATGCCGACGACGACGGCCACGCCGGACACCGCGCCCTCGGGGATGCCGATCGCGGTGAAGGGGCCGCCCAGCAGCTCGGCGAGCGCCGGCTCGGCGAGCATGCCCACCACCAGGGAGGTGATGGTGATGCCGAGCTGGGTGCCGGAGAGCTGGAAGGACAGTTCCTTGAGCGACTCGACGACCCGGTGGGCCCTTCGGTCGCCCTCCGCGGCCGCCTTCTCGGCGTCCGTCGCCTCGACCGTGACCAGGCCGAACTCGGCGGCCACGAAGAAGCCGTTGGCGAGAATCAGGAGGAACGCGGCTGCGAGGAGCAGCAAGGGGATGCTCATGATGCGGCCGCCCCGGTATGTCGGGAGGGGGCGGCGCAGGTACTACAGGACGATCCGTCCATCGCTGGAGGGAATCACTCCTCGGGTAGCAGGGGGGCCTCTGAAGACCGTGGGGAACATCAGAGGCGGAGGCGTCACGAAAACGCCTCCGCCAACAGATTAATCAAGACATGGCGATTTACGGCAGGGTGGACGGAGCCGAGTCAGCTCTCATGGCCCTCGGGCTCCTTGACGGCACGCGCCTCGGCGAGCGCCCGCAGGGCGCGCGCGTCGGCGACGGCCCGCTGTCTGGCGATGCCCGGCTGGATGCCGAGGGCGGGCAGGCTGGTGCCGTCGCTGAGGTTGAGGAACACCCAGGGATCGCCCGGTCGGAGGTTCACCTGAACGATCTCGGCCCAGTCCAGCCGTCGCTTGGTGGCGATGTTCACCACGGTGACGCCGGACTCGTCGGCGACGACCTTCACGCGGGCCAGCGTGGCCAGCACGCCGAACATGAGGGCGCCGGTGAGGATGAAGCTGAGGCGCTCCCCCGGGCCGAGCTTCTCCAGCAGCAGCGCGACGGCCGTGATGACGACGAAGATCGCGACGCCGGCGGTGAGCAGGACGGCCCGGGTGCGGCCCGGACGGAACGTGACGGGAAGAGCGGGCAGTTCGGACATCTCCGTGCTCTCTACAGGCGGCAGGCGTGGATGGCCGTGGTCAGGATGGCCCGGGCGCCGATGTCGTACAGGTCGTCCATGATCCGCTGGGCCTCCTTGGCCGGGACCATGGCACGGACGGCGACCCAGCCCTCGTTGTGCAGCGGGGAGACGGTCGGGGACTCGAGGCCCGGCGTGAGGGCGACGGCCTTCTCCAGCTGCTCGACGCGGCAGTCGTAGTCCATCATCACGTACGTCCGGGCGACCAGGACGCCCTGGAGGCGGCGCAGGAACTGCTGGACCTTGGGGTCCTCGCCGTCCGCGCCGGTGCGGCGGATGACGACGGCCTCGGACTTCATGATCGGCTCGCCGACGACCTCCAGACCGGCGTTGCGCAGCGAGGTGCCGGTCTCGACGACGTCCGCGATGACCTGGGCGACACCGAGCTGGATGGCGGTCTCGACGGCGCCGTCGAGGTGGACGACGGAGGCGTCGATGCCGTTGTCGGACAGGTACTTGGCGACGATGCCCTCGTAGGAGGTGGCGACCGTCTTTCCCTTCAGGTCCGCCAGGTCGTCGCCGACGGTGCCGGGCTTGGTGGCGAAGCGGAAGGTGGAGCGGGCGAAGCCGAGCGGCAGGATCTCCTCGGCGTCGGCGTCGGAGTCGATCAGCAGGTCACGGCCGGTGATGCCGATGTCGAGCTGGCCGGAGGCGACGTAGATGGCGATGTCGCGGGGGCGGAGGTAGAAGAACTCGACGTCGTTCTCCGGGTCGACGATCCGCAGTTCCTTGGACTCGCGCCGCTGCTGGTAGCCGGCCTCATGCAGCATGTCCGCCGCAGGGCCGGAGAGTGAACCCTTGTTGGGGACAGCGATGCGCAGCATGAGGTCGGCTTCCTTCGTTCGCTCTGATGGGTGTGCTGGGTTGCTGGTGCTCAGAGGTGGGCGTACACGTCGTCCAGGGAGATGCCGCGGGCGACCATCATCACCTGGACGTGGTACAGCAGCTGCGAGATCTCCTCGGCGGCCGCTTCCTTGCCCTCGTACTCGGCGGCCATCCAGACCTCGGCGGCCTCCTCGACGACCTTCTTGCCGATGGCATGGACGCCCTTGTCGACGAGTTCGGCGGTGCGGGAGGTGGCGGGATCGCCGTGGGCGGCCTTGTGCTGGAGCTCGGTGAAGAGCTCCTCGAACGTCTTCTTGGACATGGTGACGCTCAGCCTATGCCACATACGGCTTTCGTCAGCGCCAGGGTTCAGATACTGAGCGGAGGGTCGCCGCCGTCGCCACGGCCGCGGTCACCGCCTCGTGCCCCTTGTCCTCGTTGGAGCCCTCGATGCCCGCGCGGTCCAGGGCCTGCTCCTCGGTGTCGCAGGTCAGCACGCCGAAGCCGACGGGGACGCCGGTCTCGACGGAGACCTGGGTGAGGCCCTGGGTCACGCCCTGGCACACGTACTCGAAGTGGGGGGTGCCGCCGCGGATGACGACCCCGAGGGCCACGATCGCGTCGTAGCCACGGCCCGCGAGGACCTTGGCGACGACCGGGAGCTCCCAGCTGCCGGGGACCCGCAGCAGGGTCGGCTCGTCGATCCCCAGGTCGTGCAGGGCGCGCAGCGCGCCGTCCACCAGTCCGTCCATCACCTTCTCGTGCCACTGTGCCGCGATGACCGCGACCCGCAGGTCGCCCACATTGCGTACGGACAGCTCCGGTGCGCCCTTGCCGCTCACGTTCTTGAGTCTCCTCGGTGTGCTGTTACTGGTTGGTGCAGGTGGACAGTGAGGCCGGGGTGGCCGGCGCCACGGGGACCGTGTCCAGCCAGGGCAGGTCGTGGCCCATCCGGTCCCGCTTGGTGCGCAGATAGGTCAGATTGTGCTCGCCCGCCGGTACGGGCATCGGCTCGCGCTCGGTGACGTCGATGCCGTGGGTGCGCAGCGCGTCGGACTTGTCGGGGTTGTTGGTCAGCAGGCGCACGCTGCGCACGCCCAGGTCGGCGAGGATCCGCGCGCCGGCGCCGTAGTCGCGGGCGTCGGCGGGCAGCCCGAGTTCGAGGTTGGCGTCGAGGGTGTCGCGGCCGCGCTCCTGGAGTTCGTAGGCGCGCAGCTTGGACATCAGACCGATGCCCCGGCCCTCGTGTCCGCGCAGGTAGACGACGACTCCGCGGCCCTCGTCCTGGATGCGCTCCAGGGCCGCCCCCAGCTGGGGGCCGCAGTCGCAGCGCAGGGAGTGGAAGACGTCGCCGGTGAGGCATTCGGAGTGGACGCGGACGACGACGTCCTCGCCGTCGCCGATCTCGCCGTGGACCAGGGCGACGTGCTCGACGCCGTCGACGGTGGAGCGGTACCCGTAGGCGGTGAAGGTGCCGTGGGCGGTGGGCAGGTGGACCTCGGCCTCGCGCCGGATGGTGGACTCGGCACCGAGGCGTTCCTGCCCCGCCGTGGTCCGCTCCACGGGCTTGGGGTGCTCGGCGTCGCGCAGGTAGGTGATCAGGTCCTCGATGGAGATGATCGTCAGGCCGTGCTTGCGGGCGAACGGGATCAGCTCGGGCAGGCGCAGCATCTCGCCGTCCTCGCCGGCGATCTCGACGATGGCGCCGGCCGGACGCAGGCCCGCGAGCTTGGCCAGGTCGACGGCGGCCTCGGTGTGGCCGTTGCGCACGAGGACGCCGCCGGGGCGGGCGCGCAGCGGGAAGATGTGGCCGGGGCGGACGAGGTCCGACGGCTCGGCCTTGCCGCTCGCGAGGAGCTGGAGCGTGGTCGAGCGGTCGGAGGCCGAGATGCCGGTGGTCACGCCGTGCTCGGCGGAGGCGTCGACGGAGACCGTGAACGCGGTCTTCATCGACTCGGTGTTGTCCTGGACCATCTGCGGGAGCTCCAGCCGTTCCAGCTCGTCCGGCTCCATGGGGGCGCAGATCAGGCCGCGGCACTCGCTCATCATGAAGGCGACGATCTCGGGGGTCGCGTGCTCGGCGGCGATGACGAGGTCGCCCTCGTTCTCGCGGTCCTCGTCGTCGACGACCACGACCGGGCGGCCGGCCGCGATGTCGGCGATGGCCCGCTCGATCGGGTCGAGGGTCAGGTCCTCGATGTCCTCGGTGCGGTACAGGGTCGGTGCCGTCGTCATGCCGGCGCTCCTTCCATGACGGGCCGCGCGCTGTTGCGGGAGCGCAGCCACCAGTCGCGCATGCCCCACAGGACGAGTGCGCCGTAGATGACGTAGACGAAGCCGGAGAAGGCGTAGCCGTTGGCGAAGTTGAGGGGGACGCCGACCAGGTCGACGAGCAGCCAGGCGAACCAGAACTCGACCATGCCGCGGGCCTGGGCGTACATGGCGACGACGGTGCCGACGAAGATGTACGCGTCGGGCCAGGGGTCCCAGGACAGCGTCGGGTACGCCTTGAAGAGCAGCGCCACCGCGACGGTGCCGGCGGCGGCCGCCGCGACCATCACCCCGCGCTCGCGCCAGGTGGCGAACCGTACGGCGATGTGGCCGTCCTCGCCCTGGTCCTTGCCGCGCTGCCACTGCCACCAGCCGTACAGCGCGACGGCCATGACGACCGCCTGCTTGCCCGCGCTGCCGGTCAGATGGCCGAAGAAGGCGCCGAAGAGGATCAGGCCGGCCAGGAACTGCACGGGCCAGGTCCATATGGAGCGCCGCCAGCCGAGGGCGAGGGCGGCGAGGCCGAAGAGGTTGCCGATCATGTCCGACCAGAGGATGTGCTGGCCGAACAGGGCGAAGGCCTCGGAGTTCAGCGAGTTCACCGGTCCGTCGCTCCTTCGGAGGAGAGCCGGTCGCCCAGCATCCGCTCGACGTACTTGGCGATGACGTCGACTTCGAGGTTGACCGGGTCGCCGGGCTGCTTCAGGCCGAGCGTGGTCAGGTCGAGGGTGGTGGGGATCAGGCTGACGGTGAAGTAGTCGGGGCCCGCGTCGACGACGGTGAGGCTGATGCCGTCGACCGTGATGGAGCCCTTCTCGACGACGTACCGGGACAGGTCCGCGGGGAGGGAGACCTTCACGATCTCCCAGTTGTCGGAGGGCTTGCGCTCCAGGACCTCGGCGGTGCCGTCGACGTGGCCCTGCACGATGTGCCCGCCGAGGCGGTCGCCCACGGCGGTGGGGCGCTCCAGGTTGACGCGGGAGCCCACCGAGAGGACGCCCAGGCTGGAGCGGTTCAGGGTCTCGGCCATCACGTCGGCGGTGAACTCGTCGCCCTCGTGGTCGACGACCGTGAGGCAGACGCCGTTGACCGCGATGGAGTCGCCGTGCTTCGCGCCGTCGGTGACGACGGGCCCGCGCACTCGGAAGCGACAGGCGTCGTCGAGGGTCTCGACGGCGGTGATCTCGCCCAGCTCTTCGACGATTCCGGTGAACACTTCCCGGGTCCTCCTGCCACATCGGGGCACGGACTCCGGGGCCTGTCGATGACGACAGAATGTACGAGCAGGGACACCGGGGGCGACGCCGGACAGGGCTCGCCTCATGGACGAACCGGTACGGCGGCGCGCACGAATGCCCGCCCGCCGCGCACTGCCTCCCATCCGGACTTTAACCGTCGGTCCAGGAATTTCACCTGGTCAACCGGCCGCTGGAGGCGGCCGGGTCGCGGACTGTAACCGCCGGTTCGGACTTTCACCGACCCCGGAGTGCGCTGCTTCTGGTACACGGCCAGTGTGCCACGCCTGATCGGTGTCCATACGGGCGAAGGGTGTGGGGTGGCTCACAGGCTCCTTCACTGGACTCTCACAGCGACCGATCCGGCCCCCAACTCCCTTGCACCAGGACACCCTTGAGATTGGTCCATACCTATTGACGCTATGGTCTAGTCCTCTCTAGGGTGCGGGAACCTCCCCGTCCTCGGATCCCTCTTTTCCTGCGCGCAGCTCCCATGCCCCGGAGGAGCCCCCCTCAGCCGGCCCGGCGGCGGTGACGACGGCCCTTGCCCGCCGCCGGGCCTCCCAGCGCCGGCCCCGTACGGCCGTGGCAGGGTGAGGCCGTGACGACCGCGACCGCCGACGAGTTCGAGACCCACCGTCCCCGGCTGTTCGGCCTGGCGTACCGCATCCTCGGCTCCGCCGACGAGGCCGAGGACTCCGTCCAGGACGCGTATCTGCGCTTCAGCGGCGCCGACCGCGGCGCGATCGAGCATCCGGCGGCCTGGCTCGCCAAGGTCGTCACCAATCTCTGTCTCACCCGGCTGACTTCGGCGCGGGCCCGGCGCGAGCGGTACGTCGGGCCCTGGCTGCCGGAACCCGTGGTGACCTCCGACGGCACGCTGGGGCCGCTGGAGTCCGCCGAGCAGCGCGACGCCGTGTCGCTGGCGATGCTGGTGCTCCTGGAGCGGCTCAGCCCGACCGAGCGGGCGGTCTATGTGCTGCGGGAGGCCTTCGCGTACGGCCACCGGGAGATCGCCGAGGCGCTGGAGCTGACCGAGGCCAACTGCCGTCAGCTCTACCGACGGGCGGTGCGGCGGGTGGACGAGCGGCGGTCGCGGTTCGAGTCGACTCCCGAGCGGCAGGAGGAGCTGGTCGCGTCGTTCCTCAGGGCGGCCCGCGAGGGTGACCTCGGCGGACTGGAGAAGCTGCTGGCGGCCGACGTCGTCTGGGAGAGCGACGGGGGCGGCAAGGTCACGGCGGCCCTGCGGCCGATCGAGGGCCGGGAGAAGGTGTTCCGGTTCCTGGCGGGTGCGACGCGGACCTTCATGGCCGGCGTGGAGCTCACGGCGGTCGAGATCAACGGCTCGCCCGCGCTGGCCGCGTGGGCGGGCGACACGCTGATGTCGGTGGTGGCGCTCGACCTGCGCGACGGTCTGATCGGCCATGCGTGGGCCGTGGTGAACCCGGACAAGCTGGACTTCGTACGCCGTCAGCTGGCGCGGGCCTAGCCGGCTGTCACATTTCGCGGGGTGTACTCGGTCCCAGCTGCCGAGGGGCGCTCCGCCCGGGAGCGCCCGCCGTCCGAGAGGGCTGAACACAATGACCACGATGCTGGTGACCGGCGGTACCGGAACACTCGGCCGGCTCGTCGCCGAGCGGCTGCGCGCGGACGGGCACGAGGTGCGGGTGCTCAGCCGGAGCGCCCGGCCGTACGCCGTCGACCTGCGCAAAGGCGGTCCCGGGCTGGACACGGCGATGGCGGGCGTGGACACGGTCGTGCACTGCGCGAGCTCGCAGAACGGCGGCGACGAGGAGGCGGCGGAGCATCTGATCGCGGCCGCACGGAAGGCCGGGGTACGGCATCTGGTCTACATCTCGATCGTCGGCGTGGACCTGGTGCCGCTCGGCTACTACAAGGCCAAGCTCGCCGTGGAGCGGATGGTCGAGGAGTCGGGGATCGGCTGGACCGTGCTGCGTGCGACCCAGTTCCACGACCTGGTGGCGCGGGTGCTCGGGGGCTTGTCCAAGGTGCCGGTGATGCTCGTCCCGGCCGGCGTTCGGGACCAGCCCGTCGAGGTCGCGGAGGTCGCCGACCGGCTGGCCGAGCTGGCCCAGGCGGCTCCCGCCGGGCGGGTCGAGGACATGGGCGGCCCCGAGGTGCGGACGTTCGACTCGCTGGCCCGCACGTATCTCCGGGCCACGGGCCGCAGGCGGCTCGTCGTGAACGTGCCGCTGTGGGGGAAGGCGTACCGGGGCATGCGCTCGGGCGGGCTGCTGGCGCCAGAGCGGGCGGTGGGCAAGGGGACGTTCGAGGAGTATCTGGGGCGGGTGGTCTGAGCGGGGTCGGACGCGGCGGATGGCCCGATTCCCTCCCGCCGGTCAGCGCGCTCCGGGCGCGGGAGGAGTATCTGGTGCGGGTCGTCTGACCGGGGTCGGGCGCGGCGGACGGCCCGACGCCTCCCGCCGGTCAGCGCTCCGGCCGCGGGAGGAGTATCTCGGGCGGATCGTATGACCGGGGTCGGACGCGGCGGACGGCCCGAACCCCTCCCTCCGGACAACGGGAGGAGTATCTGGTGCGGGTCATCTGACCAGGGTCGGACGCGGCGGACGGCCCGAACCCCTCCCTCCGGTCAGCGCTCCGGAGGCGCGAACAGCTCGTTCTGTGCCGCGTCGCGGGCCGTGAGGAGCGCGCCGCGCAGGACGGCGCCGCCGCCGAGGCCGCCTGCCCGCACCACGGTCGGGAGGGGCGACATCCGCCGGATCCGCTCCTCCACCCGCGAGGCGAGCACCTCTCCCCCGGCCTGCCCGACCTCACCGCCGAGGACCACACAGCCGGGGTCGAGGACGGCGACGACGGAGGCGACACCGACGGCCAGGCGGTCGGCGAGGGTGTCGAGGAACCGGTCGGCCGCGGCGGCCTCGTCCGAGGGTCCGCCGCGCCGCGGCCGGCCGTCCGCCGCCCCGGCCACCAGCGCGACGGCGTTGCCCACCACCCCCGCGGCGAGCGGCTCGGGCGCGGACGCGTCCTCGACCGGCAGGCCGAAGGACCCCGCCAGGTCCACGATCGCCGCCGACCCCGCCAGCGAGTGGAACCCGCCCTCGCAGTCCACCGCGGACGGCAGCCCCCTCGTCCCGGGCACCGGCAGGAAGCCGATCTCGCCCGTACCCCCGGAGGCGCCGCGGCGCAGCGCGCCGTCGAGGACCACCGCCGCGCCGGTGCCGTGGCCGAGCCACAGCAGGACGAAGGTGTCACGGTCGGCGGCCACTCCGTCGCGCTGTTCCGCGAGGGCGGCGAGGTTGGTCTCGTTCTCTACGCTGACGCGGGCCTCGGGAAGCCGTTCCTGAAGGGCCGCGACCAGGCTGCGGTGCCATTCGGGCAGACCGCTGGAGTCGCGCAGTTCGCCGCTCGCCGGGTCGATGAGACCCGGGGCGCCGATCCCCACCGTATGGAGCCGGTCCGCCCCGGCCTCCTTGACGACCCGTTCCACCAGCGCCACCGCCTGCTCCACCGCGGGGCCAGTCCCGGTTTCCCCGCCGATCGGCGCCGACGCCTCGGCGAGCACCGTCCCGACCAGGTCGGACACGACCACCGAGATGCCCTCGGTGCGGACGTCCAGGGCCGCCAGATGGGCGCGGCCGGCGACGATGCCGTACAGCTTGGCGTTCGGGCCGCGGCGCTGTTCGCCCGCCTCGCCGACGACCGTGATCAGCCCGGCGTCGGTGAGGCGCTCGACGAGGTCGGCGACGGTGGGCCGGGACAGTCCGGTCAGCTGCTTCAACTGCCCTGCTGTCAACGGGCCCTCCTGCTGGAGCAGACGCAGGGCGAGCCGGTCGTTGATGGCCCGGGCGGTGCTCGGGGATGCGGGCATGCCGGGATCCTTCCAGATCGGCGGGTCCGGTGAGGCGGGCGGCCGCGGCGGACGTAACAGCACTCTATCTATCAGGCAGGGTTCCTGATAGTTTACGGCCGAACCGTGCACGGAGCGAGGACCGGGAGGGGTCGCACAATGGGTGGGATGGTCTACGACCTGCGCGAAGTGAGGCGTGCCCGGTATGCCGTGGCCGCCGTGTTCGCCGTGCACGGGGCCGTCACCGGCTCCTTCGCGACGCGCGTGCCGTGGATCCAGGACCACGCCGGGGTCAGCGCGGGCCAGCTGGGCATCGCGCTCGCCTTCCCCGCGCTCGGCGCCTCCCTCGCGATGCCGCTGGCGGGCAGCATCACCCATCGCTTCGGCGCCCGGAACGCCCTGCGCGGACTGATCGCCCTGTGGACGCTGGCACTGATCCTGCCCTCGCTCGCCCCCAACCTGCTGACGCTGTGTCTGGCGCTGTTCGTCTACGGCGCCACGGCAGGCATGGCGGACGTGGCGATGAACGCGCTCGGCGTCGAGGTCGAGAGCAGGCTCAACCGGTCGATCATGTCGGGCCTGCACGGCATGTGGAGCGCGGGCGCCCTGATCGGCTCGGCGGCCGGCACGCTCGCGGCCCACCTCGGCTCGGACGCCCGGCTGCACCACGCGCTCGCTGCGGCGACGCTCACGCTGCTCGGTGTGGCCGCCTGCCAGTGGGTGCTCGACCTCCAGCCGGCCGAGGACGAGGAGCCGCCGCCCCGGTTCGCCCTGCCGCCCAAGTCGGCGCTGCTCATCGGCGCGGTCGGGTTCTGCGCGGTGTTCGCGGAGGGCGCGAGCCTGGACTGGTCGGCGGTGTACCTGCGGGACCAGCTGGACACCTCGGCCGGCCTCGCCGCCGCCTGCACGACCGGGTTCACCCTCACCATGGCCGTCGCCCGGCTCGTCGGCGACAAGGTGGTGGACCGCTACGGCTCGGTGCGCACGGTCCGGTTCAGCGGCGCCCTCGCCACGGTCGGCGGACTGCTCATCGTCCTGTCGGACCGGCCGGCCCTGGCCATGACCGGGTTCGCGCTGCTGGGGCTCGGCATCGCGGTGGTCGTGCCGCTGTGCTTCGCCGCGGCCGGCCGCAGCGGCCCCAACCCCTCGCTGGCCATCGCGGGCGTCGCGACGATCACCTACACGTCGGGGCTCATCGCCCCGAGCGCGATCGGCGGGATCGCCCAGGCCACCAGCCTGATGGTGTCCTTCTGCCTGGTCACCGTGCTGTCCTTCGGACTCGTCCTGTTCGCGCGCGTCCTGCGAGTCGGTGACCGTGAGCCCTCGCAGGTCAGCCGGCCGGACGCAGCAGTTCCCGACCCGCGGCCCTGAAGCCCTCGCTCCACGGCGCCGGCCGCAGCGTCCCGGCGTCCAGCCGGACCAGCACCCGGGTGCCGTGGGCGTAGGTGACGGCACCGTCCGCAGAGCAGAAGCGGAAGCCGTAGGTCAGGCCGGTGGTGCCGAGCCGCTCCAGCCAGAGGTGGACGGCGTAGACGCCGGGACTGGTGACCGGGGCCTCGTAGCCGATGCGCAGTTCCTTCACCGCGTTGCAGGCGTCGCCGGCCGCCACCCAGTCGCCCTCGAACCGGAAGCCGTGCTCCTGCCACAGCTCGGCCCAGGCCCGCTCGACCATCAGCGGGTAGCGGGCGTTGTGCAGCAGCCCGAGCGCGTCGAGGTCGTCGAAGTGGACGGTGACGGGGACGAGTCGGCCGTAGGGCAGAGCGGGTGCGATCGGGGCTTCGGCGGTCACGGGCGGGACTCCTGGGACGTACGAGTGGACGCCGACCATCCTAAGCGGGCGCTCAGTATGCCTGAGCGGGGTGGGTCGGCGCCGCCTGCGACGTACCTGACAATGGTCCGGACACCCACCGCACGACGAAAGCGAAACCGCACCATGGATCTCGGCGTCCGCTGGAAACTGCACGGCGACGGACGCACCCCGACGCCCGGAGCGGTCGTCCGCCCCGACGAACGGCTCTCCTGGCCCCGCACCGTCGGGCTCGGCGCCCAGCACGTGGTGGCCATGTTCGGCGCGTCCTTCGTGGCGCCGGTCCTGATGGGCCTCGACCCCAACCTGGCGATCATGATGTCGGGCGTCGCGACCGTCATCTTCCTGCTCGCCACTCGCGGGCGGGTGCCCAGCTACCTCGGCTGCTCGCTCTCCTTCGTCGGCGTCGCCGCGGTCATCCGGGCCGACGGCGGTTCGAGCGCGGTCGTGACCGGCGCGGTCCTGGTCGTCGGCGCCGTGCTGTTCCTCGTGGGTCTCGCCGTTCAGCGCTTCGGGGCGCGGATCATCCACGCCACGATGCCGCCGATCGTCACGGGCGCGGTGGTGATGCTGATCGGCTTCAACCTCGCGCCGGTGACGGCCTCGACGTACTGGCCGCAGGACCAGTGGACCGCGCTGCTGGTGATGCTGTTCACCGGTCTGGCGGTGGTCTGCCTGCGCGGCTTCTGGTCCCGGATCGCGATCTTCCTGGGCCTGGTCTTCGGCTACGGCATCTCCTGGGCCTTCGACCGGATCTTCGGCAGGATCCACTCGGTCGACGCGAGCGGCAAGGTCACCGACCACTGGCGGCTCGACCTCTCCGGTGTCTCGAAGGCCGACTGGATCGGCCTGCCCGACCTGCACGGACCGTCCTTCCAGTGGTCGGCGATCCTCGTCGCGCTGCCCGTCGTGATCGCCCTGGTCGCCGAGAACGCCGGGCACGTCAAGGCGGTCGGCGAGATGACCGGCGACAACCTGGACAGCAAGCTGGGCACCGCGATCTCCGCCGACGGCGCCGCCTCGGTGCTCTCCACGGCGGTGGGCGGACCGCCCAACACCACGTACTCCGAGAACATCGGCGTGATGGCCGCGACCCGCGTCTACTCCACCGCCGCCTACTGGGCCGCCGCCGGCTTCGCGCTGCTCTTCGGCGTCTGCCCGAAGTTCGGCGCGATCGTGGCCGCGATCCCGGGCGGCGTGCTCGGCGGCATCACCGTGATCCTGTACGGCATGATCGGCCTGCTCGGCGCGCAGATCTGGATCAACGCCAAGGTGGACCTGCGCAATCCGCTCAACCTGGTGCCGGCCGCGGCGGGCATCATCATCGGCGTCGGCAACGTCACCATGGAGTTCACCGACACCTTCGAGCTGAGCGGCATCGCGCTGGGCACCCTCGTCGTCATCACCGGCTACCACGCGCTGCGGGCGTTCGCCCCGGCCCACCTCAAGACCCAGGAGCCGCTCCTCGACGAGGGGACGTCCACCTACGACGACGACGCTCAGCGCGCCAAGTCGTAGGCGTAGGACGCCGTGAAGGTCCCCGGCCGGCCCTTGCACCCGTCCGACTCCCCCGGCAGCTTCACCCACAGGTAGGCGTCGACGCGGGCCTCGCCGGTGGCGAGCGTCGGCGCCCGGCCCAGCTTGCGGCCCGCCGGATCGCACCACTCCCCGTCGGCCGGGGGCCCGGCCCCGTTGCGGCTGGTGTCGATGACGGCGCCGAGGCCCTCGGGCCCGCCCAGGGCGTCGAGGACCTGCCGGTCGTAGGCGATCTCGTCGGCGGTGGCGTGGAAGTTGGAGACGTTGCTGAAGACCCCGTCGGAGGACGCGGCCGAGCCGGCGCCGGCCTGCTTCAGCCACCGCGCCTGCTTGCCGGGCGCGTTCCAGCCCGAGTGCCCGGCGTCGTAGTAGACGCGCGCCTTGGGGTTGGCCTGCTTGAAGGCGCGGCCCGCGCGGGCGAGCGAGGCGAAGCGGTCGGCGCGCGCACCGGCAGACAGGCACTCGGACTGGGCGACGGAGTCGGGCTCCAGGATGACGATGACGTCGCCGGAGCCGAGCCCGGCGGCGAACCGGTCGATCCAGTCGTCGTAGGCGTCGAGGCTCGGCGCCCCGCCCTCGGAGTACCCGCCGCAGTCCCGGTCCGGTATGGCGTACGGCACCACCACCGGCACCCGCCCCAGCGCCGACCCGCCCGAGGTCACCGCGCGGACCCGGGCGGTGATGGTGGCCGGCGTGAAGTCGGCGAACCAGACCGCGGCCGGCTGGGCGCCGATCCGGGACTGGATCACGGCGTGGCGCGGGTCGGCGGGGTTGTCGCGGACCCACTCCAGCACCTGCGAGTCGGGGTGGCGGTAGAGGCGGGGCGACACCGCGGGTGCCTGCTGCCGCTTCTGCTCGGTCTCGGTCCTGGTCGGCGAGGGCGTGGGAGCGGCCTTCCGCTTCGGGGTCGGCGACGCGGACGTCGGCGGGGCGGACTTCGTGACCGACGGGAAGGCGGACGGCTGGAGCGGCACGTACCGCAGGCTCGGCGAGCGCGTCACCTCGGGCGGGCGGGCCTCGTCGGTGCCCCGTCCGTCGTCCAGCGCGGACAGCATCCCGGTCAGTGCGCCGACGGTGACCACGACGGAGGCCGCCGCGACCATGGCACCTCGCCGTGCGGTCCTCCTGCGCTCGGCCCTGCGTGCGGCCAGTCGCTGGGCACGTAAGCCTGGCACGGTCCTGCTCTCCCTCCCCCACAGCGAGCGCGTTCCCCCGTTCTGGGGAAGCGCCGGGCCCGCCGACAACTCCGCCAGCCTAAAGCTGGGACATTGCCCCCATGGCGCAATGCGAACAATTCACCACAGCCGTGGACGGGGTCGTCTCCCGTATGCGCGCCCTCGACGCGACCCTGCCCGAACGCGACGGCGTCGCCGTCTTCAACCGCGTCTACCTCGCCGTGACGGAGGCGGTCGACCGGCACATCGACGGCGGCCGGTTCCCGGACGCGCGGGCGGCGATCACGCTGGACGTGCGGTTCGCCGAGCGCTATCTCGCGGCGGTGGCGGCCGCGGAGGAGCGCCGTCCGCCCGCGTGCTGGCGGCCCCTGTTCCAGATGCGCCGGCACCCCGGCGTACGACCGTTGCAGTTCGCGCTGGCGGGTATCAACGCGCACATCGGGCACGACCTCGCGCTGGCCGTGGTGGACGCCTGTCGTAGCCTCGGCTGCGAACCCGTCGATCTGGAGGACGAGTTCGATCGCGTGGGTGATCTCCTCGTCTCGCTGGAGGAGCGCATCCGCGAAGATCTGATGCCGGGTCCCGACCTGCTCCAGATCGCCGACCCGCTCACCCATCTGCTCGGCTCCTGGAGCCTGGAGCGCGCCCGGGACGCCACCTGGTCGGCGGCGCGTGCGCTGTGGGCGCTGCGCCGACTCCCGGAGCTCGCCGAGGAGTTCACCGAGCGGTTGGACGCGGCGGTGGGGTTCGCGGGCCGCATGCTGCTCACACCGCTGCCGGACTGACCCGCACGTCGAGTGGCACTTCCCCGTGCTCGCAGTACGTTGGCCGGTGAGGGCCCACCGATCGTGAAGGAGCACCCCGTCATGGCCATCCGTCTCGGACTCGGTCTTCCCCAGCTCCGGCAGTACGACCTCGCCAAGGACGTGACGGACGTGGCCCGCACGGCCGAGCAGGTCGGCTACGACAGCCTGTGGGTGTACGAGCGGCTGCTGGTCCCCGAGTCCCCGACCCAGGGGCTGTACGGCGTCCCGGGCCTGCCGTGGCCGGACTTCTACCGCGGGATGGCGCATCCGCTGGTCACGCTGACGCTGGCCGCGGCGGTCACCGAGCGGGCGCGGCTCGGCACCGGCATCGTGGTCGGCCCGCTGCACGGGCCGTTCCAGCTCGCCAAGGCCCTGGCCACGCTGGACGCGGCCAGCGGCGGCCGGGTGGTCGCGGGGCTGGGCACGGGCTGGTCGACCGACGAGTTCGCCGCCGCGTCCGTACGGCCGATCGAGGAGCGCGGCGAGGCGCTGGACGAGGTGATCGACGTCTGCCGCGCGGTGTGGGGCCCGGACCCGGTGTCCTACGAGGGCCGGATCACGAAGATCGACGCGGCCGTGGTGGGGCCCAAGCCGGCACGGCCGATCCCGATCCTGGTGGCCGCGGGAGGCGGGAAGGCCCTGACGCGGGTCGTGGACCGCGGCGACGGCTGGATCCCGGTCGCCATGGACGTGCGGGGGTACGCCGCCGCATGGCAGCAGATCCAGGACATCGCCGCCGAGCGCGGCCGCACACGGCCGGTCGAGCGGGTGCCCCGGGTGAACGCGCTGTACTCGGCGAAGGCCTACGACGGCGACGACCGCCAGCCCTTCCAGGGCAGTGTCGAGCAGATCGTGGCGGACCTCGCGGAGTACGCCGAGGTCGGCGTGGAGGAGGTACTCCTGGATCTGCAGACCACCCCGCGCGACGCCCAGGAGCTCAAGGACGTCGCGGCGGAGGTGTACGAGAAGGTACGGGCGGCCGGGCTCTAGTCCTCCGGCAGCTCGACCGGCGCGATCTCGTCGTAGACGTCACCCGGGCCCGGGTTGCTCGCGTCCGTCGATCCGCCCAGGTGGTGCATCACGCCCCAGACCGCGTTCAGCGCGGTCTGGACAGCGCCCTCGGCCCAGCCGGCCGTCCAGGAGATGTCGTCGCCCGCCAGGAAGATGCCCCGCTTGTCCTCGGGCAGCCGGTCCTGCATGAAGTGCGTGAACAGGCGGCGCTGGTAGCGGTAGTGGCCGGGCAGGTTGGCCTTGAACGCGCCCATGAAGTAGGGCTCGTTCTCCCAGGAGACGGTCACCGGGTTGCCGATGATGTGCTTCCTGATGTCGACCTTCGGATAGATCTCGCCGAGCGACTTCAGCATGACCTCCATCCGCTCGTTCGCCGACAGCGGCAGCCACTTCAGGCTGTCGTCGCACCAGGTGTACGACAGGCAGATGACGGCGGGCTTGTCAGGGCCGTCGTCCAGGAGGTAGGTACCGCGGGTCATCCGGTCGGTGAGCGTCATCGACATGACGTCCCGGCCGGTCGGATTTCCCCTGTCGTCGACGGCCTTGTCCAGCCAGAACGGACGGTCCACGGGCACGAAGAGCTTCGAGGACTCCATGTAGTGGGTGCGCTCGATCGCCGTCCAGTGGTCGATCGGGAAGAGCGAGTCGTCGCAGGCGATCTTCGACAGCAGCATCCAGGACTGGGCGGTGAAGATCGCCGCCGGGTAGGTGCGGATGTCGCCGTTCGCGTCGGTCACGGTGATCCGGTTGCCGGCGGCGCGGTTCAGCCGGGTCACCGCCGGGCGGGGCTCGCCGTTCTCGTGCAGCGACGCCAGCGAGGTGCCGTAGGACCAGTGGACGATCTTCTCCGGCTCGCGCTCCCACAGGCGCACCGGCAGCTGCTGGGAGCCGCCGACGATGCCGCGGTGGTGGTCGTCGGCCTCGGTGTAGACGACGCGCAGGATCTCCAGGATGGAGTTCGGGAAGTCGGTGTCCCAGCCGCCGGTGCCGAAGCCGACCTGGCCGAAGATCTCGCGGTGGCGGAAGGACTTGAAGGCCTCGGAGTCGCAGAGGAAGCCGTAGAAGGTCTGGTTGTCGAGCTTCTCGACGAGCTTCGCCCAGATCTCGCGGATGCGCGGCACGTCCCGCTCGCGCATGGCGCGGTTCATGTCGGAGAAGTCGGCGCCCTCTTCGAGGCACTTGTTCCAGGCCTCGGCGACGTCGCGGTAGACCTGCGGCAGGTCGTCGATCGTCTCGGCGTAGTGCGACTCGCCCTTGAGGTCGACGACGGTCGAGGGCGTCGCCTCGGCGAGGGGGTTGGGGAACGGGCTGGTCTTCAGGCCCACCAGGTCGATGTAGTGCTGGAGCGCCGTGGAGGACGGCGGGAAGCGCATCGCGCCCATCTCGGCCGTCAGGCCCTCGGTGCTCGGGCCGTCGAAGCCGACGGTGCGCAGCCGGCCGCCGATCCGGTCGGCCTCGTACACGACGGGCTTGAGGCCCATCTTCATCAGCTCGTAGGCGGCGATGATGCCGGACAGGCCGCCGCCGATGACCGCGATCTCGGTGCCGTGCTCGGTCGCCGGTATCTGGCCGAGCCCCGCCGGGTGGGCGAGGAAGTCGTCGTAGGCGTAGGGGAAGTCCGGGCCGAACATGGTGATCGGCGGCTGCTGCTGCTCGTCGGTGTGCTCGACGGCGTTGGGCACCATGGACGTCATGGGGTACGGACTCCTTGCGGAAGCTGCTGGTGAAGGCGGGGGGTGTTCAGACGAGCGACCCGTAGAGGCCGGGGCGGCGGTCCGTCAGATACGGGTTCGCCTCGCGGGAGGCGGCGACGAAGGCGGGGTCGACGTCGGCGAGGACGAGCTCCTCCTCGCGGCCGGCCCGGGTGCGGGCGACCCCGTCGGGACCGGCGAGGGTGGAGAGGCCGACGAACTCGAACTCCCCTTCCTGGCCGACCCGGTTGACGTAGGCGACGTACATCTGGTTCTCGAAGGCCCGCACCGGGATCATCGACTCGGCGACGAACTGGAACGGGTGCATCTGCGCCGTCGGGACGACGAGCAGGTCGGTGCCGGCGAGGGCGTGGGCCCGGACGTTCTCCGGGAACTCGACGTCGTAGCAGATCAGAAGGCCGACCCGGACGCCGTCGAGCTCGGCCTGGACGACCTGCTGCTCGCCCGGCGTGAAGTGGTCGCGTTCGAAGCAGCCGAAGAGGTGGGTCTTGCGGTAGTTCGCCGACCGGGTGCCGTCGGCGGATATCAGCTGGGCGGAGTTGAAGACGACGTCGCCCTCGCGCTCCGGGTAGCCGTAGACGATCGCCAGGCCGTGTTCGGTGGCGATCTCGGCGATCGCGTCCGCGCAGTCGGCGTCGGCGGGCTCGGCGAGGCGGGCGATGTCGTCGCCGATCGCGTACCCGGTCAGGAACATCTCCGGCGCGACCAGCAGCCCGGCGCCCGCGGCGGCGGCGCGGCCCGCGGCCTCGTCGAGGACCTTGAGGTTCTCGACGGTGGAGCCGGGCCGGCCGGAGCTCTGGAGCAGGGCGGTGCGCATGCGTGTCCTCACCGGGGCGGAAGGGTGGTTGTGGGGGCCACGTAGACGGTACGGGCGGCCGACCAGGCCGGACAAGAAGGAGCCGTTGCGCGCCGGTGAGCGGTTTGTTGCGTGCGCCGTGGGGTCGGCGGCGATTCGTTGCGCGACCTCGGGCGTAGTTCCGGTCGTGCCCGGGGCGCAGGGCGCGGCGGAGTCCCCGCCGGGCGGCGGAGACGGGGTCCCGACCGCGGCGCGATGTGCGGCGGTCGAGGCGCCGGGACAGTGGTGAGCGTCCGCTTGACCTGGGGAAAGGACCACGATGAACCACCGTACGAAGATCGTCGTGCTCGGCTCCGCGCTGCTGCTCACCGCCACGGCCGCCTCCGCCGCCACCGCGTCGGACGAATCGCCGCGGCAGCGGGAGGCGGCCGCGCTCACCGGAACCGCCAAGCTGTACCGCTCGGCCGGGGACGACATCACGTTCTCCTTCGACGCCCATCTGGCGGCGAAGGACAACGCCGACCCGACGAGGGCGACCGGCACCTTCGAGTGGAGCCACTACCTGAACGGCGCGGGCGCCCGGGCGAAGGCCAAGGTCGACTGCCTGGTGACCGGCGGGAAGGTGGCCGTCGTCTCCGGCGTGATCACCGACTCCGACCTGCCGGGCGCCGAGGGCAAGCGGGTCGGCATCACCGTCCACGACGTCGGCCGCCGCGACCGCCTCGGCTACAGCTGGGCCTCCACGGGCGACCCCGTGGAGATGAAGGAGCTGCCCAAGTGCGTGAGCTCCGCCCCCTTCGAGAGGGTCAGGAAGGGGACGGGCGACTTCACGGTCGTGCCGTGGCGGCCCGGCTTCTAGCCAGCGCCAGGGCCGTCACCAGGTAGGGAATCGCGAGCACCGCGAAGACCGTGCTGTGTGCCGCGTCCGTGCCGAGCAGCGCGTACACGCCGAAGGCGGCGACGGTGGCGAGTTCGGTGCCCAGGCTCGCCACCGAGGTGAGCGTGGCCCGGCGGGACTCGTCGATGCGGTGCTGGAGACGGACGTCGGCGAGCACCTCGGCCAGCTGGAACCCGGCGAAGGCCAGGCTCACGAGCGCGATGCCGGCGAGCGAGCGGGCCGCGGCGCCTACGGCCAGGGCGAGCGCCGCGCCCGCGAGGAGCGCCGCGAGCCCGGTCGTGCCGAGGCGTTCGGCCGGTCCGGTCAGGAGGCTGCCGAGGGTGACGCCGGCCCAGATCAGCATGATCAGGTAGGGCACGGTCGCCTCTGCGACGCCGATGTCCCGGACCAGCAGCGGGGTGTACTCGTCGAGCGCGCCCCACACCGCGGCGACGGCCGGGACCAGCAGCAGCGCGCCACGCACCGAACGGTCCGGGCGGACGTCGGCGAGTCCGGTCCGCAGGGTCGTCGCCCAGCCGTCGCCGTCGGTCTCCGCCCGCACCCGGTGCTCGGGGAACCGGGTCGCCACGGCGGCGGTCAGCACACAGGCGACGAAGCTGGCGGCGCCGACCGCCGCATAGCCCCCGCGGGCGAAGACGGGCCCGGCGAGGCCGATGGAGGACACGGTGCCCAGCAGCCGCGCGGCCCGGGACCGGCCCATGACCCGCGCGTACCGGTCGGCGGCGCCCAACCGGTCCAGCTCGTCGTACACGAGCGCCTCCAGCGCTCCGGAGCCCAGCGCTCCGCCGGCACCCCAGAGCACGAAGCCGGCCGCGAAGGCCCAGTACGACGGGACGGCCACCCACAGGGCGAAGCCGGCGGCGGTGAGCAGCGGGCCGATCCACAGCAGCCGGCGCCGCGACACGGCGTCGGCGCAGGCGCCGGAGGGGACCTCAAGGAGCACACCGGTGATCGACCACAGGGCGAACAGGGAGGAGATCTGCCAGAGCGACATGCCGGTGTCGGCGAACAGCAGCGCGTACACCGGGTAGAGCAGGACGAAGTCGTCGAGGAACGAGTAGCCGTACAGCGTGGTCGTCAGCCGCCGGACACCGGTGGCTGGCACACGTGTGGGTGAGAGTGTCATGAGGCCTTCCCGCAGGGACGTTTCGGACACCGGGGGTACGGCGTCCGAGGCGGCCCTCGGGAGGCACGGCTGGTGGATCAATGTCGCCAGGTCATGGCACCGATGGTAGGCCGGTCCGGCTCACTCGCGCAGGGAGAATGTGGTGATCACGGCGGCGTGGTCGGAGGGCCAGTCGTTGTCCGCCACGTCCGGCCAGGGGCGCGGGTGGCCGCTGACGTACGTCTCGGAGTCGAGGACGCGCAGGCCCCGGTGGAGCACGAAGTCGATCCGGTCCTGCGGCTCCGGGCGCCCGCTGCCGTCCTCGTGCAGGACGTGGACCGGCGACCAGGTGTGGCCGGGGTGGGTGACCGGGTCCGGGTGGGCCTCGCGGTAGGAGTCGCGCAGGCCCGCCTCCTCGGCGGCCCTCGTCACCGGCCACTCGACGTCCGGCCGGTCGAGGTGGGAGGGGCTGTTGAAGTCGCCGACGAGGACGACGGGCACGTCGGCGTCGGCCGCCTCCTCGATCCGGCGCAGGGCGTCCCGCATCTGCTCCAGGCGCACCCGCTCGTGGACGATCAGCTCGGCGGCGGGGAGCCCGTCGAAGGCGGACTCGTAGGGGCCGTAGGGCGTGTAGTCGAGGTGGGCCGTCCAGACGTCGACCTGCCGGTCCCCGGCTTGGACGCGGACCCCGGCGGCCCCGTAGAAGCCGACGTCGGGGTCGCCGAAGCGGGCCGTGATCGGGTGGCGGCTGATGATGCCGAGGTTCTCGCCGGCGCGGTGGTGGTACCAGCCGAGGGCGTCGGCGAGTTCCCGGGCCGCGGTGCCGTACGTCTCCTGCAGGCCGACCACGTCCGCGCCGGTCTCGGCGATGACCTTGAGCTGCTTGGCCCGGTGGTCGTGGACCTTCGTGCCGCCGTACCAGAGGTTCCAGCTCATGACGCGCAGTCCGGCCGCAGGCGGGGTGTGCCTCGGCAGGGTCCGCAGGCGCTCGGGGGTGACGTCCGCCAGGCTGGCGAGGACGGTCCGGCCGGGGGCGGGCTCGATCGGGGCGAGCGAGGGCACCGCGAGGACGGTGCAGCCGGCCGCCTCGGCGGAGCTGACGCCGGTCGCGGTGTCCTCGACGGCGACACAGGCCCGCGGGTCGACGCCGAGGGCGCGGCAGGCGGCGAGGTAGGGGTCGGGCGCGGGCTTGGTGCGGTCGGTGTCGTCGGCGGTGACGGAGACCGCGAAGCGGCTCGCGCCGAGGGCTTCGAGGACGGTGTCGGCGACGGCCCGGGGCGACGCCGTGACCAGGGCCGTGGGGATGCCCTCGCGGGCCAGGGCGTCGAGCAGGTCGAGGGCGCCGGGGCGCGGGACGATGCCGGCGCGGACCCGGTCGGCGAACTCGCGGTGGAGCGCGTCGGCCAGGTCGGCGGCCGGGGCGCCGGAGGCCGCGGCGAGCCAGCCGGCGGTGTGCTCGACGGGCCGGCCCAGCACCTCCGGCTCGTCCGCCTCGGTCAGGGCCCGGCCGGCGACCAGCTCCACCGCCTCCCACCACAGGCGCTCGGTGTCGACGAGCGTGCCGTCCATGTCGAACAGGACGGCCTGGAGCGGGAGTCGAGTCACGGTTGTCTCTTTCTTGCGTGGGGGGGGATCAGGTGGGTGGTACGGGGTCAGCGGCTGCGTTCGGCCACCAGCACGGGGCGCTCCGGCAGCGACACGCTCACCGCGGCGCCCGCGCTGAGCGCGGCCGTCTCGTGGGCGGGCAGGTCGGCCTTCACCTCGGTGCCGTCGGCGAGCCGTACGGTCAGCCGGGTGGTGGCCCCGAGGAACGCGGTGGCGACCACGCGCGCCTCGGAGGCGTCGTCGGCGCGCACGGCCACGGCCTCCGGCCGCACCAGCACGTCGACCTCGGACACCGAGGGTGCGTCGCCGTCGACGGGCAGCCGCCGGCCCAGCACCTGGACACCGCCGTCCACGAGCGTGCCCGGGATCCGGCTCATGGTGCCGACGAACTCGGCGACGAACGCGGTGGCGGGCCGGCCGTACAACTCGGCGGGCTCGGCGCACTGTTCGAGCCTGCCGGACCGCATGACCGCGACCCGGTCGGCCATGGACAGGGCCTCCTCCTGGTCGTGGGTGACGAACAGGGTGGTGATGCCGAGCTCCCGCTGGAGCCGCCGGATCTCCTCGCGCAGCGTCAGGCGCACCTTGGCGTCCAGTGCGGAGAGCGGCTCGTCGAGGAGGAGGACGCGCGGGCGCAGCGCGAGCGCCCGCGCCAGGGCGATGCGCTGCTGCTGGCCGCCGGAGAGCTCGTGCGGATAGCGCTGGCCCTTGTCGGCGAGACCGACCAGCTCCAGCAACTCGGCGGCGCGGGCACGTCGTTCGGCGGTGCGCACCTTGCGCATGCGCAGCCCGAAGGCCACGTTGTCGAGTGCGCTCAGATGCGGGAAGAGGCTGTACGACTGGAAGACCATGCCGGCGTCCCGGCGGTGCGCGGGGATGGCGGTGACGTCCTCGCCGTCCACCAGCACCTGGCCGGAGTCGGGGTGTTCGAACCCGGCGAGCATGCGCAGGGCGGTGGTCTTGCCGCAGCCGGACGGGCCGAGCAGGGCGAGGAGCTCGCCGGGCCGGACGGTCAGGTCGAGTCCGTCGAGGGCGATGGTGGACCCGAACTCGCGGCGCAGGCCGCGGAATTCGACGGTGGCGGCCTGCACGGTCGTCGCTTCGGGTGTCTTGTCGAGCACGGTCATGATCATCCCCGGGAGTCGGTACGGGTACGGCCGCCGAAGCCGGCCATCACGAGAAGGAGCACCCAGGTCACGAGCAGGCTCAGCACGGACACGGCGACCGACAGCTGGGCCTGCGAGCCGCTGACGTTCACGATCCACACGGCGAAGGGCTGGAAGCCCAGCAGCTGCGCGACCGTGAACTCGCCGAGCACGAGGGCGAGGGTGAGGAAGGAGGCGTTGAGCAGGGCGCCGCGCAGGTTGGGCAGCACGGCCCGGACCAGCGCCTGCGGCCAGCCGGCGCCACAGCTGCGGGCGGCCTCCACGAGAGTGCGTACGTCGATGGCGCGCAGCCCGGCGTCCAGGGCCCGGTACACGAACGGCAGCGCCATCACGACGTAGGCCAGGACCAGCACCACGGGGAAGTCGGGGTTCTGGATCGCGACGAACGTCTGGAACAGCGGCGTGCGCGAGAGGTGCTCGGGCCCCCACTTCAACACCGTCCCGATGCCGGCGACGAACGCGATCGGCGGCACGACCAGCGGCAGCGAGCAGACCACCTCGACGACCGGCCGCAGCCGGGGCGCGCCGAGCCGCAGGGCGACCATGGCGGGCACCATCAGCAGCAGGACGACGACGATGGTGGCGACGGCCAGCTCCAGCGAGAGCAACAGGCTGGAGGCGAATCCCTCGGTGGAGAAGATCTGCGTGTAGGCGTCGAAGGTGACGCCCTGCCCCGGCACGTCGACGGTGAAGACGACGGACGCGGCCAGCGGCACCAGGAAGTACAGGCCGGCGAGGCCGAGCACGCCCCACCGCCACAGGTTCAGGCGAGCCATCGGGCGCTCCGTCGTTGCAGGGGCAGATACACGGCCATCACCAGGCCGGCGACCAGGACCATGTCGAGGCTGAGGGCGAGCGCCACGTTCTCCTGCCCGACCAGGACGTTCCCGGAGAGCGCGTCGGCGATCTGGAGGGTGACCAGCGGGATCGAGCTGCCCACCATGGCGGCGGCCGTGGCGTAGGCGGCGAAGGCGCTGCCGAAGAGCAGGACGAATCCGCCGAGGAGCGTGGGCAGCAGGACGGGCAGTGCCACGTGCCGCCAGTACTGCGCGGTCGTCGCGCCGTTGTTCTGCGCCGCCTCGCGCCACTGGGAGCGCAGGCCCTCCAGAGCGGGGGTGATGGTGAGGACCATCAGCGGGATCAGGAAGTACAGGTAGACCAGGACCAGGCCCCAGAAGCTGTACAGGTCCCAGCCCTTGTCGCTCAGGCCCAGGTGCCGGGTCAGCACACCGGCGTTGCCGAGCGTTGCGACGAAGGCGAAGGCCAGCGGGACTCCGCCGAAGTTGGCGAGCACGCCGGAGGCGGTGAGCACGGCCTCGCGCAGCGCGCGGAAGCGGGAGGTCACCACGGCCTGTGCGAGCGGCAGCCCGAACAGGGCGCCGAGCGCGGCGGAGACCGCGGACAGCTTGACGCTGCCGAGCAGGGCCGTGAGGTAGGCGCCCTGGAGCGAGTTCGTCAGGTTGTCGGCGGCGTACGAAGTCGCGCCGGTTGCCGGGTCCTTGACCGTGAAGGCGCCGTTGAGCATGGCCAGGGCGGGCAGCCCGAAGGCCAGCGCGGTGAAGACGAGGAGCGGGAGGACGGCGAGCCAGCCGCCGGCGGCACGGCGCCGCCGCTTGTGCGGAGCGGCGGTCGCCGTGTCGACCCGGGTGAGGGTGGTCGTCATCCGGAGACGGCCTTCGCCCAGCCCTGGCCGAGAACCGTCTTGGCCTTGTTCTGCTGGTCCTCGGTCGGGAAGGCGGGCGTCCCGGAGACCTCGGGCAGCTTGGCCGCGGCCGTCTTGTCGAGGGTGCCGGCCTTGTCCATGGCGGTCATCAGCACCGGACGGGCGAAGCCCTTGAGCCACAGGTTCTGGCCCTCGGCGCTGTAGAGGTACTCCTGCCACAGGCGGGCGGCCGCGGGATGCGGGGCGTCCTTGTTGATGGCCTGGGAGTAGTACTGCGAGAACTTGCCGTCGCTCGGGACCGACACCTGCCAGTCGACGCCCTTGGACTTGAACTCCTCGGCGTAGCCGGCGTTGAGGTAGTCCCAGTCGATGCTGATGGGCGTCTCACCCTTCTCGACGGTGGCCGGGGTCGACTCGACGGGCGTGTAGTTGCCGTTCTTCTTCAGCTTGGCGAAGAAGTCCAGGCCGGGCTGGATGTCGTCGAAGGAGCCGCCGCTCGCGAGCGCCGCCGCGTACACGCCGCCGAAGGCGGAGCCGGACTTGGTGGGGTTGCCGTTGAGGGCGACCTGGCCCTTGTACTGCGGCTTCAGCAGGTCGGCGAAGGTCTTCGGGCACTCCTTGACCCGCTTGGCGTCGCAGCCGATGGAGATGTAGCCGCCGTAGTCGTTGTACCAGCGGGCCTGCGCGTCCTTCTGGCCCTCGGGGATGTCGGCGAAGGTCTCGACCTTGTACGGCGCGAGCAGCCCCTGCTGGGCGGCGCTGATCGCGAAGGAGCTGCCGAGGTCGAGCACGTCGGGGGCGCGGTCCTGCCCCTTGCGCGAGGTCACGGCATTGATCTCGTCCTGGCTGGACCCGTCCGGGTTCTCGACCTCGATCTTGATGCCGTACTTCTTCCGGAAGCCGTCGATGAGGGCACCGTAGTTGGCCCAGTCGCGGGGCAGCGCCATGGCGTGCAGCGTGCCCTCCTTCTTCGCCGCCTCGACCAGCTTGTCCATCCCGCCGAGGTCGGCGGCGGAGGTGGCGCTGGCGGCGCTCTTGCCGTCGGCGGCGGTGGACGCGTTGTCGGGGGCAGCGCCACAGGCGCTCAGGGCGAGCGCGGCGACGACGGCGAGGGCACCGCCGAAGGCGGCGTTTCTCGGCAGGGCTGTACTCGAAAGGGACGTGGACACGGTTTCTCCAGGGGACGCGCGAGGGTGCAGGAGGATCTTGCCCAGGAAAGATCTCGAACTTGTCTGAACAAGTTGGCCCCAGTAGGCCCGCCGATGGTGACACGTTCGTAAACACTGGCGAAAGCCTCTGCCCTGAATTTGTGCACACTCCCCTCAGAAACCGAGTGCCGGACGATCTCGATTACGCTGGTCACGCTGTGCACAGCGACGGACTCAGAGGGGAAGCATGACGGCGCGACACGAGGAGATCGCCGACGAGCTGCGTCGGGCGATCGACCGCGAGGAGTACACGGTCGGCTCACTGCTGCCCGCCGAGACGGACCTCGCGGCCCAGTACGGCGTCTCGCGCGGCACGGTCCGCCAGGCCGTCGCGGCACTGACCGCCGAGGGCCTCATCGGCTCGCGCCAGGGTGCCCGCCGGGTGGTCCTGGCCAGCCGGCGCAGCCAGAGCTTCGCGGAGCTGCGCAGCTTCGCCCAGTGGGCGAATGCCATGGGCCGGGAGGCGACCGGCCATGTGGTCTCCCAGGAGTACCGCCCGGCGACGAAGGAGGACGCGGTCCGGCTCCAACTGAGCGCCGGAACCCCGGTGTTGCACGTCCTGCGGGTGCGCGGCCTGGACGGCGAACCGGTGCTCCTGGAGCGCACGGTGTACGCGGACTGGATCTCCTCCGCCGTCGAGTCCATAGAGCCCGACTGCGCGTCGGTCACCCAACGTCTGTACGACGACACGGGGTTGGTCTTCGCCTACGGCGAGCACGTCATCGACGCGGTGTCAGCGGGCGCGCAGGACGCGGAACTTCTGGGCATCCGCCGCACGAGCCCGCTCCTGCGGGTACGACGCGTGACGACGACCCGCGAGGGCCGCCCGGTGGAGTGGTCGGACGACCGCTACCGCTCGGACGCGGTGAGCTTCAGCGTGCACAACTCGATCGACAACAACGCGCTGGCCCGCAAGACGGCGGACTGACGCCTCCCCCGAACGGCTACCCGGCTCCACCCGCCGGAGGAGGCGGCGACGCGGGCACGCGGGCGAGACTTCCCTCATGGACGCCACCGAGATCCCCGCCCTGCCGTTCGTCGACGAACACACGACGGTGGTCGAGGCCGCCACCGACGCCGTCTGGCGCGAGCTGGACGCCCTGATGAGCGGCTCCCGGGGCTTCCGGGTGGCGGTGTCGGTCCCGGGCAAGGAGCTGGCCTACGTGGGCCACCACCCCTTCTCGACGTACGCCCTGCTCTTCCACCTGGACGAGACGCCCCGGGGCCACACGCGCCTGCGGGCGGAGACCCGGGCGAGGTTCCCGGGCCGGGCGGGCACCGTCTACCGAGGGCTCGTCATCGGCACGGGCGCCCACGCACTGGTCGTACGGCACATGCTGAGAAGGATCGGCAAACGCGCCCCGTAGGGGCGCGGGGCTGTATCGATTTGCGGCTCCGCCGCGTGGGCGCGACCAGCCCCCACCGCGCCGCAGATGACGAACTACGTAGGCGACCCGGAAGAAAACCGCCGCAACAACGGCGACAACACCAGCACCGACTTGGTCCGCTCCACGAACGGCTCCCCGGCGATCCGCTCGAGAACCCGCTCGAAATGCCGCATGTCAGAGGCGAAGACCTGAACCACGGCATCCGCGTCCCCGGTCACGGTCGACGCGGCCACGACCTCCTGATACCGCTCAAGACCTCGCCGGATCGTCTCCGGCGAGGTGTTGTGCCGGCAGTAGATCTCGACGAACCCCTCGGTCTCCCAACCGAGGGCGGAGGGGTCCACCCGTACGGTGAACCCGGTGATGGCTCCGGTGGCACGCAGCCGGTCCACGCGCCGCTTCACGGCGGGCGCGGACAGGCCGACGAGCTGCCCGATGTCCGCGTAGGAGCGGCGGGCGTCCTCGGCGAGGGCGTGCACGATGCGTTCGTCGAGATCGTTCAGCACTGCGGGTCGTTCACTTCACTTCTGGCGTTGCGAGAGCTGCGTCCGTCGCGAGACGGGAACGGCGATAGCCGTACAGGAAGTAGAACACGAGACCGGCCGCCATCCAGAACCCGAAGACGACCCAGGTGACGGTGTCGAGGCTGAACATGTTGTACCCGCAGAACAGGAAGCCCAGCACCGGCAGCACCGGCCCGAACGGCACCCTGAACGTGCGCTCGAGCTCCGGACGCTTCACGCGCAGGACGATCACCGCGATGTTGACCAGCGCGAAGGCGAACAGCGTGCCGATGCTGGTGGCGTCGACGAGCTTGCCCAGCGGGATGAGGGCCGCGAGCGCGCCGCAGAACACGGACACGATGACCGTGTTGAGGCGGGGCGCGCCGGTCTTCGCGTGGACCTTGCCGAGCGCCTTGGGCACCAGGCCGTCCCGGGACATCGCGAAGAGGATGCGGGTCTGGCCGTAGAGCACAGTGAGGACCACGCTCGCGATGGAGATGACGGCGCCGAGGGCGAGCAGGGTGCCGTAGAAGCTCTGGCCGCTGACGTCGTTCATGATCGCGGCGAGGGAGGCCTCGGAGCCCTCGAACTTGGTCCAGTTCCAGGCGCCGACGGCGACAGCCGCGACGAGGACGTACAGCGCGGTCACGATGATCAGCGAGAGCATGATCGCCCGCGGCAGGTCCTTCTTGGGGTCCTTGGCCTCCTCACCGGCGGTGGAGGCGGCATCGAAGCCGATGTAGGAGAAGAACAGCGTCGCACCCGCGGCGCTCACGCCGGCCATGCCGAGCGGCATGAAGTCCTCGTAGTTGCCGGACTTGAAGCCCATGAAGCCGACCGCGCAGAACAGCACCAGAGCGGCGATCTTGACGGCCACCATGATCGTGTTTGCGCGGGCGGACTCGCGGACGCCGCCGAGCAGGAACACCATCGCCAGCAGGACGACGATCAGCGCGGGCAGGTTGATGATCCCGCCCTCGCCGGGCGCGGAGGACAGCACGGACGGGATCGTGACGCCTATGGTCCCGTCGAGCAGCTCGTTGAGGTACTCGCCCCAGCCGACGGCGACGGCGGCCACGGAGACGCCGTACTCCAGCACCAGACACCAGCCGCAGACCCAGGCGACCAGCTCGCCCATCGTTGCGTACGCATACGAGTAGGAGGAGCCGGCGACCGGGATGCTGCCGGCCAGCTCGGCGTACGACAGGGCCGAGAAGAGCGCCGTGAGGCCGGCGATCACGAAGGCCAGGGTGACCGCGGGACCGGCCTCCGGGACGGCGTCGCCGAGGACGACGAAGATGCCGGTGCCGAGGGTGGCACCGATGCTGATCATGGTGAGCTGCCACAGGCCGAGGGAGCGCCGCAGGGACCCTCCCTCACCCTGGCCACCCTCCGCGACCAGGTGTTCCACGGGCTTGCGACGCATCAGACGCGCGCCGACGCCGAGGGGCGCGGGGGCGGCTGTCTGGCCTGGGGATTGCGGGGGTGCGCCTTGGTCGAGCACGCGCTGGCTCCTTATCGCTGCCGGTCAGGCCGGCAGGGACCGGCGGCATCCCGTGCAGCAGGGACCCACCGAGCGGGGTCCCTGCCACGCCACGTACGAGGCGACAGCCTATGAGGAGTGACGTTGCTGGTGAAATGCAGCAACCTTGCGTGTGCCCGCATGATCATTGCGTGTCTGGTGGCTGGGTGGATGTTCGTTGCGGCGGGGCTTTCGACCGTTGCGCGGGGCTGGTCAGAGCAGGTCTTTGACGAGGAACGTGCACGCGTCGACCCACTCGCGCAGCACCCCGTCGGCGTCCTCGTACGACCAGCGGTCGTGGTGGTCGATCAGGGGTTGACAGCCGAGCCGCGCATAGAGCGCGACAGCACGGGGTTCGTCCTTCGCGACGCCGAGACCGACGACCGTGACGCCGCGTTCGCGGGCCACATCCTCGGCGGCCCGGACGAGTGCGGTGCCGATGCCACGCGAGCGCAGTTCCTCCGGCGAGACGCCCAGTCCGTTGATCTCCTGGCAGCCGGGCCGCGCGGTGCGCACGGCGGGGGCGTCACAGCCGGTCCAGCGCATCTCCACGTGCCCGACGGGCCGCCCCTCCAACCAGGCGACCAGAAAGGTGCTTTCACCCCGCTGCCGGCGTGCGAACCTTCGCGCGTGGAACGACAAAGTGCCCGGCGAAGCGATGTGCCGGTCGAGCAGCGCCACGTCGGCCGGCCCGCAAACGGTGATCTCCATGTCGCCGAAGCTACTTCCCTGAGCATGGGAACGGCCCCCGAATTTCCCGGCGAGCGGGACAACGGGGGCCGTTCCGAATGGGGTTGACGAGCCGTCAGCTCCAGCTGGCGTGCAGCGGCTTGCCCTCGGCGTAGCCCGCCGCGCTCTGGATGCCGACGACCGCCTTGTCGGCGAACTCCTCCAGGGAGCCGGCGCCCGCGTAGGTGCAGGACGACCGCACGCCCGCGATGATCGAGTCGATCAGGTCCTCCACGCCGGGCCGGGCCGGGTCGAGGAACATGCGGGAGGTGGAGATGCCCTCCTCGAACAGCGCCTTGCGGGCACGGTCGTACGCCGACTCCTCCGACGTACGGTTGGCCACGGCCCGCGCGGACGCCATGCCGAACGACTCCTTGTACAGCCGCCCGCTGGAGTCCTGCTGCAGATCGCCCGGCGACTCGTAGGTGCCCGCGAACCAGGACCCGACCATCACGTTGGACGCGCCGGCGGCCAGCGCCATGGCGACGTCACGCGGGTGCCGGACACCGCCGTCGGCCCAGACGTGCTTGCCGTACTTCTTCGCCTCGGCCGCGCACTCCAGCACCGCCGAGAACTGCGGGCGGCCGACGCCGGTCATCATGCGGGTGGTGCACATCGCGCCCGGTCCGACACCGACCTTGATGATGTCGGCACCGGCCTCGACGAGGTCGCGGACCCCCTCGGCGGCGACGATGTTGCCCGCGACGATCGGCACCTGCGGGTCGAGCGCACGCACGGTCCGGATCGCGGAGATCATCGACTCCTGGTGGCCGTGCGCGGTGTCGATGACGAGGGTGTCGACGCCCGCGTCGAGCAACTGCTTGGCCTTGCCGGCCACGTCGCCGTTGATGCCGACGGCGGCCGCTATGCGCAGCCTGCCGTTCGCGTCGACGGCCGGCGTGTACAGCGTGGCGCGCAGGGCGCCCTTGCGGGTCAGGATGCCCGCGAGACGGCCGTCGGCGTCCACGGCGGGGGCGTAACGCCGGTTGTGGTGGTCGAGGGTGTTGAAGGCCTCGATCGGGTCGATGTCGGCGTCGAGAAGCAGCAGGTCGCGCGACATGACCACTTCGAGCTGGGTGAAGCGGTCCACGCCGGACAGGTCGGAGTCCGTGACCACGCCGATGGGCTTGCCGTCCTCGTCGACGACGACGCCGGCGTTGTGCGCGCGCTTGGGCAGCAGGGCCAGCGCGTCGGCGACGGTCTGGTGCGGGGCCAGCACGATCGGCGTGTCGAGGACGTGGTGGCGGCTCTTCACCCAGGAGACGACCTCGGTGACGACATCGATCGGGATGTCCTGCGGGATGACGACGAGGCCGCCGCGCCGGGCCATCGTCTCGGCCATCCGGCGGCCGGCGATGGCGGTCATGTTGGCGACGACCAGCGGGATCGTGGTGCCCGTGCCGTCCGGGGAGCTGAGGTCCACGCCCTGCCGCGAGCCGACGGAGCTGCGGCTCGGGACCATGAAGACGTCGTCGTACGTCAGGTCGTACGGGGGCTGAATGTCGTTGAGGAAACGCACGTGCTGCACATCCCAGTCGATCAGAGGTGGCCCCCGGACAGGTCAGCCAGGGGGAAGAGCACGTACTTCATTGTCCCACGCTGACCGGAATGCGATGCACGGTCACATCATCCAAGCAGGTCAGAGGCCCCCTTGGAGGATCCTCCGAGAGCAAGCAGCACGGAGAGTGACGGCGTGCGCTCGACCGCCTCGGCGAACACGTCCTGAGCGGTCTCCCACTCGCCGGGCCGCGCCTTCGCGTACGGCCGCCAGTTCCGTACGACGATCCGCATCCCCCGCTCCACGGCGGCGGCCGGCCAGACGGTGTGGTCGGTGAGGGAGTCGGCCAGCGCGTCCCAGTTGCGCCCGAACCAGTCTGGCAGCCGCAGGTCGCGGGCGCAGCGGTCCATCAGGCCCGCCTTGTCCGTGACCCCGTCGAGGTCCAGCGTGACCACGAGCTCCGTCATCCCAGGTACCGCCCCGGTGGTAGTGATCGTCCGCGAACGAGGGGACGGCCGCGTGACCGTCCCCTCCTGATATCTCGTCAGTTGCCGTCCGGATCGGCCCTGTTGAGGGTGTTCTTCGGCGTCGGGCCGGCCGTCATCAGATAGTCGGCCGCCGAGGTGTCCGTCACCAGCGAGGTGACCAGCCCGGACCGCAGCACCGCGTCGATCGCGGCCGCCTTGCGCTGTCCGCCGGCGATGGCGACGACCTCGGGGATACGGCGGAGCTGGTCGGCCTTGACCGTGATGCACCGCTCCTGCAGATCCCGGCCGACCCGGCGTCCCTCGGCGTCGAAGAGGTGCGCGGACATCTCGGCGGCGACGCCGAGCGAGGCGTAGTGGGCCCGCTCCTCGTCGCTGAGCATGTCGTGCACCGTGGAGATGCCCGGCTCCCAGGAGCCGATGGAGACACAGGCGACGGTGACCTTGTCGAAGTACTCGAAGGCCCGCGCGATTCCGGTCTGGTGGCGCAGTGCCGCCGCGGTGGCCGCGTCCGGCAGCAGCATCGGCGCGTAGATGGGGTGCGCGTCGCCGCCGGAGACCTGCGCGGCCCGGCGGACGGCCTCGACGGAGCCGCGCTCGGCGGTCCCGGCGTCGTACACGCCCGTCAGCTGCACCACGGTGCAGGGCGGCAGCCGGTCCAGGGCGGCCGCCATGTTGATGGTGGACCGGCCCCACGCCAGACCCAGCACATCCCCTTCGTTCACCAGCTCGCCGAGCAGGTCGGCGGCCACTTCTCCCAGGTTCTCCGGGTCGGGCGACTCATCGGCCTCGGCCGGAGCCTCGACCACGACGGCGTGCCTGAGGCCGTAGCGGGCGCGCAGCGCGTCGGAGCGCTCGGCGTCCAGCTCGGCCGGCACACGGATCTCGATGCGCACCAGATCCCGTTCGAGAGCGGTCTCCAGGACCCGGGCGACCTTGAAGCGGCTGACGCCGAACTCCTCCGCGATCTGGATCTTGGATTTGCCCTCGAGGTAGAAGCGGCGGGCCATGGCCGCCGCCTGCACCAGCTCAGCGGGTCCCATCCGCATGGCTGACCGGCCCGCCGACATACCCGACACGGCGATCTCCTCACTGCTGTTCACACTCTGGATTCGCCGTTCATCCTTGCAGATCCGGCGCTCTTGATCCGCCCTGATGGGCGGCGTTCACGTTCCCTTGGCTCAGTGGTCGCATGCCCAGGCCGCCGACTTCGTCACGCCGTCCGCCTGAGCACGCAGCGCGCGGACCGCCTCGGCCGGGTCGTCGGCCCCGTACACCGCAGAACCGGCGACGAAGACGTCCGCGCCCGCCTCCGCGCACCGCTCGATCGTCGAGGCCGAGACACCGCCGTCGACCTGGAGCCACAGGTCGAGGCCGTGCTTGCTGATCAACTCGCGGGTGCGGCGAATCTTCGGAAGCATGATGTCGAGAAACGCCTGACCACCGAAGCCCGGCTCGACCGTCATGATCAGCAGCATGTCGAGCTCGGGCAGCAGATCCTCGTACGGCTCGATGGGCGTCGCGGGCTTGAGCGCCATGGAGGCACGAGCGCCCTTGGCCCTGATCTCCCGGGCCAGCCGCACCGGGGCGGCGGCCGCCTCGACATGGAAGGTGACGGAGGAGGCCCCCGCTTCCACGTACTGGGGCGCCCACCGATCGGGGGCCTCGATCATCAGATGGCAGTCCAGCGGAGTGTCCGTCGCACGGGCCAGAGACTCTACGACCGGCACGCCGAGCGTGAGGTTCGGGACGAAATGGTTGTCCATCACGTCGACATGGAGCCAGTCGGCTCCCTCGACCGCCTTCGCCTCGTCCGCGAGGCGGGCGAAGTCGGCGGACAGGATGCTGGGGTTGATCTGCGCGGCCATGACCCAAGCCTGCCATGTCCGGGCACGAATGTTCGCGCCGGTCCAGACCTAAGCCGTTCATCGGATGTTGTGTCCGGGTCTCGCATGCCATGCTGGGCGGCCGAAAGGGACATTGCGCGGCTACGGGGGTGGCCATGACGGAGGTCCGGGAGAGGCGGCCGTCGGAGTCGGAACAGCGGGGCATCGCCCATCTGGTCTGCGGGCGGCGCGCCAAGTGGGTGGTGCTCGCCCTGTGGCTGGTGGTGCTGTTCGTGACGGCGCCGCTCGCGCAGAAGCTGAGCGACGCGCAGGACAACGACGCGGCCTCCTGGCTGCCCGGGTCCGCCGAATCCACCCAAGTCCTGGAAATCTCCGAGAACTTCAGGCCGGAGCAGATCCCCGCGGTCGTCGTCTACGCCCGCGACGACGGTCTCACGGCACAGGACCGGGCCGCGATCACCGAGGACGTGGACCGGCTCAAGCAGCTGACCGACCACGGCATCCGCGGCGCCGAGACGCGGGGTCCGGTCTTCGACCGCGAGGTGGACCCGCGCGCCGCCCAGGTCCAGGTCCCGATCACGATGGACGAGCAGGGCTGGGACCGCATCGCACCCGCGGTCGACTCGATCCGGGACATCGTGGGCGAGGGCGACGGCGGGATGACCGTGTACATCACGGGCCCGGGCGGCACCTCGGCGGACTTCGCCGAGGCCTTCGAGGGCATCGACTCCACCCTCCTGCTCTCGGCGATGGCGGTCGTCGTCGTCATGCTGCTGATCACCTACCGCAGTCCGACCCTGCTCCTGATCCCGCTGGTCGCCGTGATCGTCGCCCTGTTCACCGCGCAGGCCCTCATCTACCTCCTGGCGGAACACGCGGGCCTCACCGTGAACGGCCAGAGCGCGGGCATCCTCACCGTGCTGGTCTTCGGCGCGGGAACGGACTACGCCCTGCTCCTGGTCGCCCGCTACCGGGAAGAACTGCGCCATCACGAGGACCGCCACGAGGCGATGGCCCTGGCCCTGCACCGCGCGGGCCCGGCGGTGCTCGCCTCCGGTGCGACGGTCGTGCTGAGCATGCTCGTCCTGCTGGCGGCGGAGATGAACTCGACCAGGGGCCTCGGCCCGGTGGCCGCGATCGGCGTGGCGGTCGGCCTGCTGGCGATGGTGACCCTGTTCCCCGCGCTCCTCGTCATCTTCGGCCGCTGGATCTTCTGGCCGGTGATCCCGCACGTCGGCGCGGAGAACCCGCACGAGCGAGGCGTCTGGGCACGCATGGGCCGCAACATCGCCCACCGCCCCCGCATGACCTGGGCCATCACGGCCGCGGTCCTCGCGATCTGCTCCCTGGGCCTGATCCAACTGCGCGCCGAGGGGCTGAGCAACGCCGACGCCTTCACCGACAAGCCGGACTCCATCACCGGCCAGGAGATCTCCGAGCGGTACTTCCCGGCGGGCAGCGGCGATCCCCTGGTCATCGTCAGCAACCAGGCCCAGGCGCGGGACGTGGGCCGCGCGGTCGCCGAGACCAGGGGCGTCGTGCCGGAATCCCTGGGCCTGCCGCCGGGCACGAAGCCCTTCTACGACGGCAAGGTGCTGTTCGAGGCGACGATGACCGCTCCGGCGGACAGCGAGGCGGCGAAACAGACGGTGGAGCGGGTACGGGACGCCGTGCACGCGGTGCCGAACGCGGACGCCCAGGTGGGCGGCGGTACGGCTGCTCTGTTGGACATGGACAAGGCAACCACGCACGACAACATCCTGATCATCCCGCTGGTCCTGGTCGTGGTGCTGCTGATCCTCGCGATCCTTCTGCGGGCCCTGGTGGCGCCACTGCTGCTGATCGGAACGGTGATCCTGTCCTTCACGGCGGCACTCGGCATCAGCGCGCTCGCCTTCCGCCACGTCTTCGACTACGCGGGCGAGTCGACCGACTTCCCGCTGTTCGTCTTCGTCTTCCTGGTCGCCCTGGGCATCGACTACAACATCTTCCTCACCACCCGCATCCGCGAGGAGGCCACCCACCAGGGCACCCGCCCCGGCGTCATCACCGGCCTCGCCGCGACGGGAGCGGTCATCACCTCTGCGGGCCTGGTCCTGGCCGGCACCTTCGCCGCCCTCGGCACCCTCCCCATGGTCGCCTTCGCCGAAATCGGCTTCGCGGTGGCACTGGGGGTCCTGCTGGACACGTTCATCGTCCGCTCGGTCCTGGTGACGTCCCTGTTCCTGGACGTGGGCCCGAAGGTGTGGTGGCCGCATCGGCTGGCGCGGGAGGACGGGGGTGCGCCGCACACCAGCCCGTCCGGCGTTTGAGGACGAGGCCCGTTCAGGGCCGTAGCGGGGCCTGGGGCGGCAGCCCCAGCGGGGTCCAGGGGCAGCGTCCCCGGCGGGGTCGAAGGGGCAGCGCCCCTGGGGATGGGACGGGTAGGGGCGGCGGGGGCGAAACACCCACCCCCCGCACCCTCACTACCCCGTTAGCCCACCCGCCGCATCAACGCCAAATACATCGCATCCGTCCCATGCACATGAGGCCACAACTGCACATCAGGCCCCTCCCCCAACTCCGGCACCCCCGGCAGCATCGGACGCGCATCGATCAGCTCGACATCCGGCCGCTGCTTCAACACGTCGTCCACGACCGCCCGCGTCTCGGCAAGATGCGGCGAACACGTGGCGTACCCGACGACGCCCCCCACCCGCACGGAGTCGATCGCACTGCGCAACAACCCCCGCTGGAGCGGAGCGAACCCGTCCAGGTCCTCCGGCCGCCGCCGCCACCGCGCCTCAGGCCGCCGCCGCAACGCCCCAAGCCCAGTACAAGGCACGTCCATCAGCACCCGGTCAAAAATCCCGGCCCGCCAAGGCGGACGAGTCCCGTCCGCGGCGATGACCTGATACGGCCCGGGATTGCCGGCCAACGCCTTCGCCACCAGCCCCGCCCGATGCGGCTGCTTCTCGGAGGCGAGCAACACAGCCCCCCGCTCGGCGGCCAGCGCACCGAGCAGCGCCGCCTTCCCCCCAGGCCCCGCACACCCGTCGAGCCACCGCGCATCGGGCCCGTCGACGGGAGCGTTGGCCAGCGCGAGGGCAACCAGCTGACTCCCCTCGTCCTGCACCCCCGCCCGCCCTTCCCGCACGGCCTCGATCGCCCCCGGCTCCCCGCCTTCGGCAAGCCGCACGGCGTACGGCGACCAACGCCCCGCCACCGCGGCCTCCTCACCGAGCAGCTCCTCGGTCGTGGCCCGCCCCGGCCGCGCGACCAGGGTCACCTCGGGCCGCTCGTTGTCGGCCTCCAGCAACGCCTCGATCCCGGCGCGCCCGCCTCCGAGCGAGTCCCACAGCGCGGAGACGACCCACCGCGGATGCGAGTGCACGACGGCCAGATGGTCCTCCGCGTCCTCCTCGTACGGCGGCGCGACCCGCTGGAGCCAGCCGTCGAGATCGTCCTGGGCGACCTTCCGCAGCACGGCGTTGACGAACTTGGCCCGCCCGTCCCCCAGCACGACCCGGGCGAGCTCGACGGACGCCGACACCGCGGCATGCGTGGGAATCCGCGTCCCGAGCAGCTGGTGCACACCCAGACTCAGCACATCGAGCACCGGCGGGTCCACCTCACGCAGCGGCCGGTCCACACACGCGGAGATGATCGCGTCGTACGTCCCCTGCCGCCGCAGCGTCCCGTACACGAGCTCCGTGGCGAGCGCGGCGTCCCGCCCGTCGAAGTCGCCCTTCTCCCGCGCCTTCCGCAGCAACGGCGGCAGCACGAGATTGGCGTAGGCGTCCCGCTCGTCCACGGCGCGCAACGCGTCGAAGGCGAGGATGCGGACGGGGTCCTTCTGGGGCCGCCGGTAGGGCTTGCCGGTTCTGCGGGGCCGACGGGAGGTGTCGCTCACGAAAAGGTGCTCCGGATTACTGGATGAGATGTACGACCAGCGTACGTCGCACGGCCGGCCCGGCGTACGGCCGGTTACGCCCCGACGCTCTCCCCGTCGCCGATCCGCACACCCCGCGCCCAGTCAGCGGCCCGCATCGGCTTCTTGCCCTGCGCCTGCACCCACAGCAACTCGACGGCGTACGACCCGGTGCCGACGTACACGTTGTTCTTGCCGACGGACAGCTCACCGGGCGCGAGATCGTCCCGCCCGGGCACCGGTTGCACCTGGATCAGCTTGAGCCGCTCACCGCGGAACGTCGTCCAGGCACCCGGCGCGGGGGTGCACCCGCGCACGACCCGGTCGACGCGCAGGGAGGGGGCGTGCCAGTCGATGTGGGCGTCCTCGACGTTGACCTTGGGGGCGAGGGTGATCCCGTCGGCCGGCTGCGGTACGGCCTTCAGCGTGCCGTCCGCGATCCCGTCCATGGTCGCGGCGAGCAGCCCGGCGCCCGCGAAGGCGAGCCGGGTCAGCAGGTCACCGCTGGTGTCGGTGGGCCGGATCTCCTCCGTCACCGTGCCGTAGACCGGCCCGGAGTCGAGCCCTTCCTCGATGAGGAAGGTGGAGGCCCCGGTGATCTCGTCGCCCGCCATGATGGAGTGCTGCACGGGCGCGGCACCGCGCCAGGCGGGCAGCAGCGAGAAGTGCAGGTTCACCCAGCCGTGCGCCGGCACGTCGAGGGCGACGCGCGGCAGCAGGGCGCCGTAGGCGACGACGGGGCAGCAGTCCGGCGCGATCTCCCTGAGCCGCTCCAGGAACTCCGGGTCGCGCGGCTTGACGGGCTTCAGCACCTCGATCCCGGCCTCCTCGGCCCGCTCGGCCACCGGGCTCGCCACCAGCCTGCGCCCGCGCCCGGCCGGCGCGTCCGGCCGCGTGACGACGGCGGCCACGTCGTGCCGCCCGGAGGCGATCAGGGCGTCCAGAGCGGGAACGGCGACCTCGGGGGTACCGGCGAAGACAAGCTTCATGGGTGGGCACGGGCCTCTCGGGCGGTTTGACTGGGCAACGCACAAGTCTATGGGTGCACGCCCGGGGCGCTCACGCGGGCACCAGAACAAACTCGCGCGCTCCTGCCCGGCCCGCGGCCGAAGTTTGGACACCCATCGGGGGCGTAGGCATATGCCCACACGCCCCCACTGCGTGACCCGCGGAGCACTCCCGCGTTGGTCAAGAAAGAGTTGACCACCAAGGGCCGCATACGCCGCATCCGTATCCGCGGTCCACTCCTTCAACGCCGGTTCGAGAGGCTTGTTCATGGCCGACCACGCAACCCACGACGCCCAGGCTCGGGCCAGCCTGCACTTGCTGGTGCGGGACATCGAGCGGGTCCGCCGGCAGGTGGACGCACTGCGCACGCTCACCGCGCAACTGGGCAACGTCTACCGCCCGCGCCGCTCCGGTCCCTCCACGGGCTTCGTCGTCTACGGACGCGCCCCCGCCCCGACGGTCCGTCTCGCGCAGGAGCTCCGGGACAGTGTCGAAACCCTGGTCACGGCAGCCGTGGACTTCGACCGCTCACTCGGCTTCTCCTGGGACGCGGTGGGCAGCGCCCTCGGCGTCACCAAGCAGGCCGTCCACCGCCGTTACGGCGCCCGGCGCGCCGCCACCCAGGCGGCAGCCGAGGCCGAGCGAACCACCGAGCCGTCGGGCACCCGGACGGTCAACGTCTCCACCGCCCTCCCCACGGTGCCGACGGTCCCCGCCGCCCGTTCCATGCCGACGCAGCCGACGGCGGGCAGCCCGGGCCTGCGCGACGAGGCCAGGCCCACGGCGTTCCCGGGCCCGCGCAACGGCTGACCCCCAGAACTCTGCCCTCCCGGAGCGCACCCGGGAGGGCAGAACCATGAGTACGCCCCCCGGTCGGCCGCCTGTTCGCGGACAGATCTCCCGCCGTGCTCTTCGCGGACAACCCTCCCGCCGTACTCTCACCCGATGTCAGGCGGATCGATCCGAACCCGCACGCCGACGGCCTCCCCGCCGCCCCGCGCCATCCGAGCCGCCTGCGCTCCCTTCAACGCGGCGGCCAGCGCGGCCCCGCTCCCCGGGGGAACCCGGATCAACGCCCGGTCCCAGTGCTCCCCGGGCGGCGGCGCCCCCACCCGCCGAGGGCGTCCGGGCGGCGTGAGCGGCACCGGCACCGGCCCCAGCACCTCGGCCTCCGGCGGCAGTTCGGCCGTACGAAGAAACTCGGCGACCGCCTCCCCGGGCCCGGCCACGGACGCCATCCGGGACACCGGCGGAAACCCCAGCTCGGCCCGCTCGGCCAGCTCCCGCACCGCGTGTCCGACGGGGTCCCAGCGCACCAGCGCCTGCACGGGCCGCAGCGTGGGCTCCGCGACGACGACCACGGTCCCTCCGGCGCCCTGCGGCCGTACCAGCGACGCGGCGGCGATCCACCGCCGCAACGCGTCCTCGCCCGCCCGCAGATCGGGCCGCCCGAGCATCGCCCAGCCGTCCAGCAGCAGAGCCGCCGCATACCCGCCCTCGGCGACGGGCTCGGCGCCCGGGGTGCTGACGACCAGCGAGGGCGTGCCGGGCACGGTGTCCAGCACATGCTCACGCCCGGAGGTCCGCACCGGCACGGCGGGAAAGGCCCGCCCCAGCTCCTCGGCGGTCCGCCGCGCCCCCACGACCTGAGCCCGCAGCCGGAACCCACCGCACTCCGGACAGTGCCAGGCGCCCTCTTCCCGCCCGCACCACCCGCACCGCGGATCGGCTCCGTCGCCCTGTGCCTCCAGCGGCCCGGAGCAGTGCCGGCACCGCGCCGGCGCACGGCAGTTGGCGCAGGCCATCCGCGGTACGTATCCCCGCCGGGGCACCTGCACGAGCACCGGTCCGTGCCGCAGCCCCTCCCGTACCACCTGCCAGGCGAGCGTGGGCAGCCGAGCGGCCCGCGCGGCCTCGTCGCGGGCGAGGTCGGCGTCTCCCACGGTGCGTATGAGCGGAGCCGCGCCGCGTACCTGCTCCCGGGCGGCGACGAGCGGGCGGGCCCAGCCGCTCTCCACTAGCTGGGCCGCCTCGACGGTGCAGCTCCAACTGCCCAACAGGAAGCCGCACTTGTCCTGGGCGGCGCGGAGCAGCAGCACTTCGCGCGCGTGCGGCTGGGGGGCGTGCTGCTCACTGTGGCTGTCGTCGCCGTCGTCCCAGAGGGCGACCAGCCCAAGGTCCCGCACCGGCGCGAACATGGCGGCCCGGGTCCCCACGACGGCCCGCACACTCCCCCGCCGCACCGCGAGCCACTCCCGGTACCGCTTCTCGGGCCCGGCGTCGGCTGTCAGCACCGCGTGCCGCCCCTGGCCCATCAGCGCGGTCAGGGCGGCGTCGACCCGGGCGACGGCCCTCCCGTCCGGCAGCACGACCAGCGCCCCGCGCCCGGAGGCCAGCGTGGCGACGACGGCACGGGCCAGCTCCTCGCTCCACTCGGGCCCGGGCAACGCGTTCCACACGGCCCGCGGCGCACCCCCCGAGGCCAGCGCCTCCAGGAAACCGGCACCACGCTCATAGCGCCCCCACGACCCCACCTCAGGCCTGCCGGGCACCGGAAGCGGCTCCGGCGAGGGCCGCTGCTCGGCCCGGGCGCTGCGCGGCGGCACGGCCAGCTGCAGCACATCGGCCAGCCCTCCGGCGTACCGATCGGCGACGGCCCGGGAGAGCCCCAGCAGCTCCTCGCTCAACACCCGCTCGGGCGACACGACCTGGGCGAGAGCGGCCAGCGGCCCGGAGTAGTCGGACTCCGCGACCCGCTCCACCAGGAACCCGTCGATGAGCCCCCCGCCCTCGCGCCGTCCCTCACGCACCCGATGCCGTCCGGCCCCGAACCGCACGCGGACCCGCACCCCGGGCTGCGCATCGGCGTCGAGCTCCTCGGGCACGGCGTAGTCGAAGTACCGGTCGAGGTGCAGCACGCCCTTGTCGACCAGGACCCGCGCGACCGGCAGCTCCGCCGCCAGCCTCGCCCCCCGCCACGTCCTCGGCTTGGCCCGTGGCGCCTTCGCCTTGCGCACACTCTCCCGGATGAGCGCGAGCTGCTCCGGCGACGCCCCCTCGGCCCCGCCACCACCGGTGTCGTTCTCGCTGCTCACGCTTGCATTCTTACCAAACCCGACTGACAACGGCCGGAACGTGCCGAGGCCCGGCCCCCCGAAGGGACCGGGCCTCGCACCAAGCCGTGGAGTCGGGCCTTACAGCCCCGCCGCCTTCTGCAGCGCCTCGACCCGGTCCGTCCGCTCCCACGTGAACTCCGGCAGCTCACGGCCGAAGTGGCCGTACGCGGCCGTCTGGGCGTAGATCGGGCGCAGCAGGTCCAGGTCGCGGATGATCGCGGCCGGACGCAGGTCGAAGACCTCGTCGATGGCCTTCTCGATCTTCTCGGCGTCGATCTTGGCCGTGCCGAAGGTCTCGACGAACAGACCGACCGGCTCGGCCTTGCCGATCGCGTACGCCACCTGCACCTCGCAGCGCGAGGCCAGGCCGGCCGCGACGACGTTCTTGGCGACCCAGCGCATCGCGTACGCCGCCGAACGGTCCACCTTGGACGGGTCCTTGCCGGAGAAGGCGCCACCGCCGTGGCGGGCCATGCCGCCGTAGGTGTCGATGATGATCTTCCGGCCGGTCAGACCGGCGTCACCCATCGGACCGCCGATCTCGAAGCGACCGGTGGGGTTGACCAGCAGGCGGTAGTTCTCGGTGTCCAGCTTGATGCCGTCGTCCAGGAGCGCCTTGAGCTCCGGCTCGACCACGAACTCCCGGATGTCGGGGGCGAGCAGCGAGTCGAGGTCGATGTCCGAGGCGTGCTGGGAGGAGACGACCACGGTGTCCAGGCGGACCGCCTTGTCGCCGTCGTACTCGATGGTGACCTGCGTCTTGCCGTCGGGGCGCAGGTACGGGATCGTGCCGTTCTTGCGGACCTCGGACAGGCGCTTGGACAGGCGGTGCGCCAGGAAGATCGGCAGGGGCATCAGGGTGGGCGTCTCGTCCGACGCGTAGCCGAACATCAGGCCCTGGTCACCGGCGCCCTGGCGGTCCAGCTCGTCCTCGTCGCCCTCGACGCGGGTCTCGTACGCCGTGTCCACGCCCTGTGCGATGTCGGGGGACTGGGCGCCGATGGACACCGACACGCCGCAGGAGGCGCCGTCGAAGCCCTTCTTCGAGGAGTCGTAGCCGATCTCGAGGATCTTGTTGCGGACCAGCGTCGCGATGTCCGCGTACGTCTTGGTCGTGACCTCTCCGGCCACGTGTACCAGGCCGGTCGTGATCAGCGTCTCGACGGCGACCCGGGAGGTCGGGTCCTCGCGCAGAAGCGCGTCGAGAATGGTGTCGCTGATCTGGTCAGCGATCTTGTCGGGGTGACCCTCGGTCACGGACTCCGAGGTGAACAGGCGACGGGACACAACGCTCCCTGTGGTTGCAGCGGCTGCTGTCTGATCATTGGCGGACGGGACGGGGGCTGCGCCCGGCGTCGTCCGAGGACAGTTTATCTGTCGTGCTCGGTCACGGACCCCCTGTCTCGCCTCTCGGGAGCGCTGTGACCTGCGGCACGGGCATTCTGCCCACTCTCACACACCCTTGACCAGGCACGCCACACCCCAATCAAGGAAGCGACCAGAGAAGCCCGCGCGCATCAAACAATTCACCCCAGTCGCTGCGCCACCAGGTCCCACACGATTTCGGCCAAGGCCTCCTTGGGCCCGTACGGGACGGGGGTCTCGCCGCCGTCGGCGCCCAGCACGACCGCCTCGTTCTCCTCGGAGCCGAAGGTCTTGCGCTCCCCCACCTCGTTCACCACGAGGAGGTCGCAGCCCTTGCGCTGAAGCTTCTTGCGGCCGTTGGCGAGGACGTCGTCGGTCTCGGCGGCGAACCCGACGATCACCTGGCCGGGGCGGGCCCGCTCGGTCGAGATCTCCGCGAGGATGTCCGGATTACGCACCAGAGCGATGGGCTCCGGCTCCTGGTCGTCCTTCTTCTTGATCTTCCCGGCCGCGTACGTGGCCGGGCGGAAGTCGGCGACGGCCGCCGCCATGACCACCGCGTCGGCGTCCGAGGCGGCCTTGAGGACCGCCTCCCGCAGCTGTACGGCCGTGCCCACCTGCACCACGTCCACGCCCGCCGGGTCGGGCAGCCCGGTGTTGGCCGCGATCAGCGTGACCCGGGCGCCCCGGGCGGCGGCGGTGCGGGCGAGGGCGTAGCCCTGCTTGCCGGAGGAGCGGTTGCCTAGGAAGCGGACGGGGTCGAGGGGCTCGCGGGTGCCGCCGGCGCTCACGACCACGTGGCGCCCCTTGAGGTCGGGCTCGGTGACGCCGCGGGCCAGCACCCGGCGGCAGACCTCGAAGATCTCCGACGGCTCCGGCAGCCGGCCCTTGCCGGTGTCGACGCCGGTCAGGCGGCCGACGGCGGGTTCGATGACGACCGCGCCGCGCCGGCGCAGCGTCGCCACGTTCTCCTGGGTGGCCGGGTGCTCCCACATCTCGGTGTGCATGGCGGGGGCGAAGACCACCGGGCAGCGGGCGGTGAGGAGGGTGTTGGTCAGCAGGTCGTCGGCGAGGCCGTGGGCGGCCTTGGCGAGCATGTCGGCCGTGGCGGGGGCGACGACCACCAGGTCGGCGTGCTGGCCGATGCGGACGTGCGGCACCTCGTGGACGTCGTCCCAGACCTCGGTCGAGACGGGGTTGCCGGACAGCGCGGACCAGGTGGCTGCACCGACGAAGTGGAGCGCGGAGGCGGTGGGCACGACCCGGACGTCATGACCGGACTCGGTGAGCCTGCGCAGCAGCTCACAGGCCTTGTACGCGGCGATGCCACCGCTGACCCCCAGAACGACCTTCGGCTTGTCCACCGGGCCTCCCCACTCGTTGAACCGATGACTCCATGACACACCACAGGCCCGACAGTCACACTGCCGGGCCTGTGGAAAAGCCAGCTCAAAGCTGAAAATGCTACTTACTGCGCCGGGCCTTCGACGGCCTCGGACGTGAGCAGACCCGCGTTGATCTCGCGCAGGGCGATCGAGAGCGGCTTCTCGTGCACGTGGGTGTCGACGAGCGGACCGACGTACTCGAGGAGGCCCTCGCCGAGCTGCGAGTAGTACGCGTTGATCTGGCGGGCCCGCTTGGCCGCGTAGATCACGAGGCTGTACTTCGAGTCGGTGGCCTCGAGGAGCTCGTCGATCGGCGGGTTGATGATGCCCTCGGGCGCGGAGATGGAAGAGGACACGCTCTACCTTCCGATGGATGGGAAAGATTCAGTGTGAACGGTCAAAGACGATCACACAACGTCCATCAAGGCTAGCAGCTCGCGCGCCACGTCCTCGACGGAGGTGTTGACCAAGGTCACGTCGAACTCCGGCTCGGCCGCCAGCTCGACCTTCGCCGCGTCCAGGCGGCGCTCGATGACCTCGGGCGGCTCGGTGCCACGTCCGGTGAGTCTGCGCACCAGCTCCTCCCAGGAGGGAGGGGCCAGGAACACCAGGTGAGCCTCGGCCATGGACTCGCGGACCTGCCGCGCACCCTGGAGGTCGATCTCCAGCAGGACGGCCTCGCCCGCCTCCAGCCGCTCCAGCACGGCCGCACGCGGCGTGCCGTAGCGGTTGCCGGCGAACTCGGCCCACTCCAGCAGCTCGCCGTTGGCGATCAGCTTGTCCATCTCGTCGTCGGTGACGAAGAAGTAGTGGACTCCGTGCCGCTCACCGGGGCGGGGCTTGCGGGTCGTCGCCGACACCGAGAGCCAGACCTCGGGGTGTTCCTTGCGCATATGAGCGACGACCGTGCTCTTGCCGACCCCGGAGGGGCCGGAGAGCACGGTCAGCCGCGGACGTTCACTCATGCAGCGATTATTCCAGCAATCCCGGAGTGCCCGGGACTCCCTGTCCCAAGTGGCCGGGACTCAGGAGCCGGTGCTGCCGAACTCACGCTCCAGGGAGGCGATCTGGTTCGAGCCGAGGCCACGCACGCGGCGGCTCTCGGAGATGCCGAGTCGCTCCATGATCTGCTTGGCGCGGACCTTGCCCACGCCCGGCAGGGACTCGAGCAGTGCGGAGACCTTCATCTTGCCGATGACGTCGTTCTCCTGGCCCTGCTTGATGACCTCGTGAAGGGAGGCGCCGGAGTGCTTGAGTCGATTCTTGACCTCGGCCCGCTCCCGGCGAGCCGCGGCGGCCTTTTCGAGCGCGGCTGCGCGCTGTTCAGGGGTAAGGGGCGGAAGAGCCACGCCTACGTCACCTCGGATGTCGAACTGTCGGATACGGACCGGTGAGGAACCTAGTCGCCCCACACCTGGGGAGCCACGAGCAACACGCTGCCCGTTCTCCCCCACTGCCTTGAGAGCGTGGGAGGTGTCCCCACTCGTCGGAGACTAGCGGCCAAGTCCGCCAGAGTCAGCGAGAACAGCGGAAAAGTCCTGGTCAGCCTCCGCCAGGCCGGATATTTAGGACATAATGCCCTGGATTTGAGGATGTATTCAGACTCAAGTCGGCCGCCGACCACTCATCGGAGGACCTCACGACCGGCTCGAACGCCCCTGACGACGGTCAGACGGCCGACACAGCGCTCACGATGTCGTCGGCGAAGCGTGACGCGGCATCACGCAGCGCGACGACGTCCGGTCCGTGCCGCAGCACACCCCGGCTGACGTTCGGGAGGACGTTGCGCACCGCGGCGCCGAAGACCTGTGGCAGATCCGCCGGCGTGGCGCCCTGGGCCCCGATGCCGGGGGCGAGGAGCGGGCCGTTGATCGACAGGTCGTACGACGAGAGGTCACCGAGCGTGGCGCCGACGACCGCCCCGAAGGAGCCCAGCGGCCGCTCCCCCTCGTTCTCGGCGGCCAGGTGCGCCAGCATCGTCGCGCCGACGGTGCGCCCGTCCGCGCGGATCGCGTGCTGGACCTCGCCGCCCTCCGGGTTCGAGGTCAGCGCGAGCACGAACAGGCCCGCGCCGCTCTCCCGGGCCAGCGCGACGGCCGGCGAGAGGGAGCCGTAGCCGAGGTACGGCGAGACGGTGAGCGCGTCGGAGAACAGCGGGGAGTCCTTGTGGAGGAAGGACTCGGCGTACGCGGCCATGGTCGAGCCGATGTCGCCGCGCTTGGCGTCCATGACCACCAGCGCGCCTGCCGCCCGCGCCTCCTCGACCGACTTCTCCAGGACCGCGACACCGCGCGAGCCGAAGCGCTCGAAGAACGCGCTCTGCGGCTTGAGCACGGCGACCCGGTCGGCCATCGCCTCGACGACCGTCCGGCTGAACCGCTCAAGGCCGGCCACGTCGTCGTTCAGGCCCCACTCGGCGAGCAGGGAGGCGTGCGGGTCGATGCCGACGCACAGGGGACCGCGCTCGTCCATGGCGCGGCGAAGTCGTGCGCCGAAGGGTTCGAGAGAGCTCATGCCGGCTTCCTTACGTCGGCGCCGATCGCCTCGGCGAGGGTGGCGTAGGGGCTGGTGCGCAGGCGCGCGGCGAGCCCCTTGTGGATGGCACGGCCCCAGAAGGGACCCTCGTAGATGAACGCGCTGTACCCCTGCACGAGCGTGGCACCGGCGAGGATGCGCTGCCAGGCGTCCTCGGCGTTCTCGATGCCGCCGACGCCGACGAGGGTGATGCGGTCGCCCACGCGCGCGTAGAGGCGCCGCAGGACCTCCAGGGAGCGCGCCTTCAGGGGGGCGCCGGAGAGACCGCCGGCCTCCTTCACGAGCGAGGGTTCGGATTTCAAGCCGAGTCCGTCGCGCGCGATGGTGGTGTTCGTGGCGATGATCCCGTCCAGACCGAGTTCGACGGCCAGGTCGGCGACGGCGTCGACGTCCTCGTCGGCGAGGTCCGGCGCGATCTTCACCAGGAGCGGGACGCGTCGAGCGGTGACCGTGCGGTCGGCGGCCTCGCGGACGGCGCTCAGGAGCGGTCGCAGGGCCTCCGTGGCCTGCAGGTTGCGCAGGCCGGGCGTGTTGGGCGAGGAGACGTTCACCACCAGGTAGTCGGCGTACGGCGCGAGCCGCTCGGTCGACTTCACGTAGTCGCCGACGGCCTCCTCCTCGGGGACGACCTTGGTCTTGCCGATGTTGACGCCGACGACGGTCCGGAAGACCGGCTCACGGGACGCCAGGCGGGCCGCCACGGCCAGCGAGCCTTCGTTGTTGAATCCCATGCGGTTGATCAGCGCCCGGTCCTTCACGAGCCGGAACAGCCGCTTCTTGGGGTTGCCGGGCTGCGCCTCCCCGGTCACGGTGCCGATCTCGACGTGGTCGAAGCCCAGCATCGACATCCCGTCGATCGCGACCGCGTTCTTGTCGAAGCCGGCGGCGAGCCCGAAGGGGCCGTGCATGCGCAGCCCGAAGGCCTCGGTCCGCAGCTCCTTGTGGCGGGGGGCCAGCGCGGCGGCGACGAGCGTGCGCAGCACGGGGATACGGACGGCGAGCCGGATCCAGCGGAAGGCCAGGTAGTGGGCCTGCTCCGGGTCCATCCGTTTGAAAACCAGACGGAAGAAAAGCTTGTACATCTCGGAAGTCCTCAAGGTCCTCACAAGAACAGGTGTCCTCATGAAGAGGGGGACACCGTCTCCGGTGTCCCCCTCAGGGCTGCTAGTCGCGGGCCGCGGTCAGATGCTCGGCGTGTTCCTGGAGGGAACGCACGCCCACGTCACCGTGGTTGAGGGCGTCGATGCCCTGGACGGCGGCGGCGAGCGCCTGGACCGTCGTCAGGCAGGGCACGGACCGCGCCACGGCCGCCGTACGGATGTCGTAGCCGTCGAGGCGGCCGCCGGTGCCGTACGGGGTGTTGACGATGAGGTCGACCTCGCCGTCGTGGATGAGCTGGACGATGGTCTTCTCGCCGTTCGGGCCGGGGCCCTCGGACTGCTTGCGCACGACCGTGGCGTTGATGCCGTTGCGCTTGAGGACCTCGGCCGTGCCGGAGGTGGCCATCAGCTCGAAGCCGTGCGCGACCAGCTCACGCGCCGGGAAGATCATCGAGCGCTTGTCGCGGTTGGCGACCGAGATGAACGCGCGGCCCTTGGTGGGCAGCGGGCCGTAGGCGCCGGCCTGCGACTTGGCGTACGCCGTGCCGAAGACGGAGTCGATGCCCATGACCTCGCCGGTGGAGCGCATCTCCGGGCCGAGGACGGTGTCGACGCCGCGGCCGTGGATGTCGCGGAAGCGCGACCACGGCATGACGGCCTCCTTGACGGAGATCGGCGCGTCGAGCGGGAGTTCGCCGCCGTCGCCGGTTGCCGGGAGGAGCCCCTCGGCGCGCAGTTCGGCGACGGTCGCGCCCAGCGAGATCCGGGCGGCGGCCTTCGCCAGCGGCACCGCGGTCGCCTTCGAGGTGAAGGGGACGGTGCGGGACGCGCGCGGGTTGGCCTCCAGGACGTACAGGATGTCGCCGGCCATCGCGAACTGGATGTTGATCAGGCCGCGTACGCCGACGCCCTTGGCGATGGCCTCGGTCGAGGCCCTCAGGCGCTTGATGTCGAAGCCGCCGAGCGTGATCGGGGGCAGGGCGCACGCCGAGTCGCCGGAGTGGATGCCGGCCTCCTCGATGTGCTCCATGACACCGCCGAGGTACAGCTCCTGGCCGTCGTAAAGGGCGTCGACGTCGATCTCGATGGCGTCGTCCAGGAACCGGTCGACGAGGACCGGCCGCGAGGGGCTGATCTCGGTCGACTCGGCGATGTAGGACTCCAGCCGGGTCTCGTCGTAGACGATCTCCATGCCACGCCCACCGAGGACGTACGACGGCCGCACGAGGACCGGGTAGCCGATCTCGTCGGCGATGGCCTTGGCGCCTGCGAACGTGGTCGCGGTGCCGTGCTTGGGGGCCGGCAGGCCCGCCTCGGCGAGCACGCGGCCGAACGCGCCCCGGTCCTCGGCGGCGTGGATGGCCTCCGGGGAGGTGCCGACGATCGGCACGCCGTTGTCCTTCAGCGCCTGCGACAGACCCAGCGGGGTCTGGCCGCCGAGCTGCACGACGACGCCCGCCACCGGACCGGCCTGCTGCTCGGCGTGGACGATCTCCAGCACGTCTTCCAGCGTCAGCGGCTCGAAGTACAGGCGGTCGGAGGTGTCGTAGTCGGTCGAGACGGTCTCCGGGTTGCAGTTGACCATCACGGTCTCGAACCCCGCGTCGCTCAGCGCGAAGGAGGCGTGGACGCAGGAGTAGTCGAACTCGATGCCCTGACCGATGCGGTTGGGACCGGAGCCCAGGATGATGACGGCCGGCTTCTCGCGCGGGGCGACCTCGGTCTCCTCGTCGTAGGAGGAGTAGAAGTACGGCGTCCGCGCGGCGAACTCGGCGGCGCAGGTGTCGACCGTCTTGTAGACCGGCCGGACGCCCAGCGCGTGCCGCACCTCGCGCACGACGTCCTCGCGCAGGCCACGGATCTCGCTGATCTGCTGGTCGGAGAAGCCGTGCCGCTTGGCCTCGGCGAGCAGCTCGCGGGTGATCTCCGGGGCCTCGGCGATCTCGTCGGCGATCTCCTTGATGAGGAAGAGCTGGTCGACGAACCAGGGGTCGATCTTCGTGTACTCGAAGACCTCCTCCTGGGTGGCTCCCGCGCGGATGGCCCCCATGACGGCGTTGATACGGCCGTCCGTGGGCCGTACGGCCTCGCGCAGCAGCTCCTCCTTGTCGCCGGGCTCGCCGACGAAGGTGAACTGGCTGCCCTTCTTCTCCAGCGAGCGCAGCGCCTTCTGGAAGGCCTCGGTGAAGTTGCGGCCGATGGCCATGGCCTCGCCGACCGACTTCATGGTCGTCGTCAGCGTGGAGTCGGCCTGCGGGAACTTCTCGAAGGCGAACCGCGGAGCCTTCACGACCACGTAGTCGAGCGTCGGCTCGAAGGAGGCCGGGGTCTCCTGCGTGATGTCGTTCGGGATCTCGTCGAGGGTGTAGCCGACGGCCAGCTTGGCGGCGATCTTGGCGATCGGGAAGCCGGTCGCCTTGGAGGCGAGCGCCGAGGAGCGCGACACGCGCGGGTTCATCTCGATGACGATCACCCGACCGTCCTCGGGGTTCACCGCGAACTGGATGTTGCAGCCGCCGGTGTCGACGCCGACCTCGCGGATCACGGCGATGCCGATGTCCCGCAGGATCTGGTACTCGCGGTCGGTCAGCGTCATCGCGGGCGCGACGGTGATCGAGTCGCCGGTGTGCACGCCCATCGGGTCGAAGTTCTCGATGGAGCAGACGACCACGACGTTGTCGTGCTTGTCGCGCATCAGCTCCAGCTCGTACTCCTTCCAGCCGAGGATGGACTCCTCCAGGAGCACCTCGGTGGTGGGAGACAGGGTCAGGCCCTGGCCGGCGATGCGGCGCAGCTCCTCCTCGTCGTGCGCGAAGCCGGAGCCGGCGCCGCCCATGGTGAAGGAGGGGCGCACGACGACGGGGTAGCCGCCGAGCGTCTCGACGCCCTTGAGGACGTCGTCCATGGAGTGGCAGATGACCGAGCGGGCGGACTCGCCGTGCCCGATCTTGGCGCGTACGGCCTCGACGACGTCCTTGAAGAGGTCGCGGTCCTCGCCCTTGTTGATGGCCTCGACGTTGGCGCCGATCAGCTCGACGCCGTACTTCTCCAGCGTGCCCGCCTCGTGCAGCGAGATCGCGGTGTTGAGGGCCGTCTGGCCGCCCAGGGTGGGCAGCAGCGTGTCGGGCCGCTCCTTGGCGATGATCTTCTCGACGAACTCCGGGGTGATCGGCTCGACGTAGGTCGCGTCGGCGATCTCCGGGTCGGTCATGATCGTCGCCGGGTTGGAGTTGACGAGGATGACCCGCAGGCCCTCGGCCTTCAGGACGCGGCACGCCTGGGTGCCGGAGTAGTCGAACTCGGCGGCCTGGCCGATGACGATCGGGCCGGAGCCGATGACCAGGACGGACTGGATATCGGTGCGCTTAGGCACGCTGGCCCTCCATCAGGGATACGAAGCGGTCGAACAGGTAGGCGGCGTCGTGCGGGCCGGCTGCCGCTTCGGGGTGGTACTGGACGCTGAAGGCCGGCTTGTCGAGGAGCTGGAGGCCCTCCACCACGTTGTCGTTGAGGCAGACGTGGGAGACCTCGGCGCGGCCGTAGGGGGTCTCGGAGACCTTGTCGAGCGGAGCGTCCACGGCGAAGCCGTGGTTGTGCGCGGTGACCTCGACCTTGCCGGTGGTGCGGTCCTGCACCGGCTGGTTGATGCCGCGGTGGCCGTACTTCAGCTTGTAGGTGCCGAAGCCGAGGGCACGGCCGAGGATCTGGTTGCCGAAGCAGATGCCGAAGAGCGGGGTGCCGCGCTCCAGGACCGCCTGCATCACGGAGACCGGGTGGTCGGCGGTGGCCGGGTCGCCGGGGCCGTTGGAGAAGAACACGCCGTCCGGGTTCACGGCGAACACGTCCTCGGCGGTGGCCGTCGCGGGCAGCACGTGCACCTCGATGCCGCGCTCGGCCATGCGGTGCGGGGTCATGCCCTTGATGCCGAGGTCGACGGCGGCGACGGTGAACTTCTTCTCGCCGATCGCCGGGACGACGTAGGTCTCCTTGGTGGCGACCTCGGCGGAGAGGTCGGCGCCCTTCATCTCGGGGGCCTGGCGGACCTCGGCGAGCATGGTGCCCTCGTCGGGGAGCGCGTTGCCGGAGAAGATGCCGACGCGCATGGCGCCGCGCTCGCGCAGGTGGCGGGTGAGCGCGCGGGTGTCGATGCCGCTGATGCCGACGACGCCCTGGTGGCGCAGCTCGTCGTCCAGGGAGCGGCGGGAGCGCCAGTTGGACGGCACGCGCGCGGGGTCGCGCACGACGTAACCGGCGACCCAGATCTGCTTGCTCTCCGGGTCCTCGTCGTTGACGCCGGTGTTGCCGACGTGCGGGGCGGTCATGACGACGACCTGGCGGTGGTACGACGGGTCGGTGAGGGTCTCCTGGTAGCCGGTCATGCCGGTGGAGAACACGGCCTCGCCGAAGGTCACCCCCACGGCCCCGTAGGCACGGCCGCGGAAGATCCGGCCGTCCTCCAGGACGAGTACCGCGGGAACCTTCGTGGCTCCCCTTGTGGAGGTCGTCATCGTTCGGCGCCTTCCGTGCTGTTGTTGTCGATCATGGAGTTGTCGATCATGGAGTTAATGGCGTCGACCCACTCGTTGTGCTCCGCCGCGTGGTCCGAGCGGAAGCCGGAGTCGATCAGCCGTTCGCCGTGCGCCCAGGTCACGACGAGCAGTCCGCCCTCGGTGAGGACCTTGCCGGCGATGCCCTTGTCCAGCCGGGCCTCGCGCAGCTGCTCGACGGGGACGAAGAAGTCGGTCGCGCCGGGGCGTACGACGTCCAGTCCCGCGTCCGTCAGCGTGAGCTCGACCCGGCTGCGGGTGCCCAGGCCGTGCGCCACGATGCGGTCCAGCCACTGACCCGCGGTGGTCGAGCCGTGGTAGCGGCCGGTCATGCTCAGTCTCGCCGGGCCGGGGTCGTCCGGCGCGTCGGGCAGCTCGGGCAGGTCGCCCTGGAGCGTGCCGCGCCACTTCCAGCCCTCGCGCATCAGCCAGTAGACGAGCGCGATGAAGAGGGCGAGTCCGACGACCCAGCCGATGCGGGCGGCCCAGTCGGTCACGTCGGCCGACTTCTGTTCGGCCGCGAGTCCGGTGCCGGCTGCGAGCAGTGTTGCAGGTGTCACGTGAGCTTCCCGTCGACGAGCGTGGCCTTGCCCCGGAGCCACGTGTGCGTCACACGGCCCGGCAGCTCACGTCCCTCGTACGGGGTGTTGCGGCTGCGCGAGGCGAAGCCCGCGGGGTCCACGGACCCACGGTATTCCGTGTCGACGAGCGTGAGGTTGGCGGGCTCACCAGCCGAGACGGGGCGGCCGTGGCCCTGCGCCTGCCCGATCTGCGCGGGCTTGAAGGACATGCGCTCGGCGACCCCGGCCCAGGTGAGGAGCCCGGTGTCCACCATGGTCTCCTGCACCACCGACAGAGCGGTCTCCAGGCCGACCATCCCCATGGCGGCCGCGGCCCACTCGCAGTCCTTGTCCTCGTGCGGGTGCGGGGCGTGGTCGGTGGCGACGATGTCGATCGTGCCGTCGGCGAGCGCCTCGCGCAGCGCCATCACGTCACGCTCGGTGCGCAGCGGCGGGTTCACCTTGTAGACGGGGTTGTACGTCCGTACCAGCTCGTCGGTGAGGAGGAGGTGGTGCGGGGTGACCTCGGCGGTGACGTCGATGCCGCGGGACTTGGCCCAGCGGACGATCTCGACGGAGCCCGCGGTCGACAGGTGGCAGATGTGCACACGGGAGCCGACGTGCTCGGCGAGCAGGACATCCCGGGCGATGATCGATTCCTCGGCGACCGCCGGCCAGCCGCCCAGACCCAGCTCGGCGGAGACGATGCCCTCGTTCATCTGGGCACCCTCGGTCAGCCGCGGCTCCTGCGCGTGCTGGGCGACGACCCCGCCGAAGGCCTTCACGTACTCCAGCGCCCGCCGCATGATCACGGCGTCGTCGACACACTTGCCGTCGTCGGAGAAGACGGTGACGCCGGCGGCGGACTCGTGCATGGCACCCAGCTCGGCGAGCTTCTTGCCCTCCAGGCCGACGGTGACGGCGCCGATCGGCTGGACGTCGCAGTAGCCGTGCTCCTGGCCGAGCCGGTAGACCTGCTCGACGACGCCGGCGGTGTCGGCGACCGGGAAGGTGTTGGCCATGGCGAACACGGCCGTGAAGCCGCCGGAGGCCGCCGCGCGGGTGCCGGTCAGCACGGTCTCGGAGTCCTCGCGGCCGGGCTCGCGCAGGTGGGTGTGCAGGTCGACCAGGCCCGGCAGCAGCACCTTGCCCGCCGCCTCGACGACCTGGGCGCCCTCGGCGGACAGCCCGCTGCCCACGGCCTCGATGACGGAGCCGTCGATCAGCACGTCCTGCGGCTCGCCGCCGAGCACCTTCGCACCACGGATCAGGATCTTGCTCATGTGTCTTACTTCTCCTCGGTACGGGTGTGGGTGACGGCGGGCTCGTTGCCCCCCAGCAGCAGGTACAGAACGGCCATCCGGATGGACACTCCGTTTGCGACCTGCTCGATGGCGGTGCAGCGCTCCGAGTCGGCGACCTCGGCGGTGATCTCCATGCCGCGCACCATCGGGCCGGGGTGCATCACGATGGCGTGCTCGGGCATCTTCGCCATGCGGTCGCCGTCGAGGCCGTAGCGCCGTGAGTACTCGCGCTCGGTCGGGAAGAACGCGGCGTTCATGCGCTCACGCTGCACGCGCAGCATCATCACGGCGTCGGACTTCGGAAGGGTGGAGTCGAGGTCGTACGACACCTCGCAGGGCCAGGTCTCGACGCCGACCGGCACCAGGGTGGGCGGGGCGACCAGGGTGACCTCGGCGCCGAGGGTGTGCAGCAGGTCGACGTTGGAGCGGGCGACCCGGCTGTGCAGGACGTCGCCGACGATCGTGATGCGCCGGCCGGCGAGGTCCTGGCCGATCCCGGCGTCCCGGCCGACGAGCCGGCGCCGCATCGTGAAGGCGTCCAACAGGGCCTGGGTGGGGTGCTGGTGGGTGCCGTCGCCGGCGTTGATGACGGCCGCGTCGATCCAGCCGGAGTTGGCGAGGCGGTACGGCGCTCCGGAGGCACCGTGCCGGATGACGACGGCGTCGACGCCCATGGCCTCCAGGGTCTGGGCGGTGTCCTTCAGGGACTCGCCCTTGGACACGCTCGATCCCTTGGCGGTGAAGTTGATGACGTCCGCCGACAGCCGCTTCTCGGCGGCCTCGAAGGAGATCCGCGTGCGGGTGGAGTCCTCGAAGAAGAGGTTCACGACGGTGCGGCCGCGCAGGGTCGGCAACTTCTTGATCGGCCGGTCGGCGACCCGGGCCATCTCCTCGGCGGTGTCGAGGATCAGGACGGCGTCGTCGCGGGTGAGGTCGGCGGCCGAGATGAGATGACGCTGCATCTGTCAGGCTCCGTAAGGCAGTTAATTCAGGAGGATTCGGGGCAGACGGGTGCGCGCTGAGGCGCACTGAGCGGGCGTACGACAGCGGCGTACGCCGAGGGCGCTACTGGGAGGTCTGCTTGGCACCGAGCAGCACGGTGTCCCGACCGTCCTCCTCGGCGAGCTGGACCTTGACCGTCTCCCGCAACGACGTGGGGATGTTCTTGCCGACGTAGTCGGCGCGGATGGGCAGCTCCCGGTGGCCGCGGTCGACGAGCACCGCGAGCTGGACCGCGCGCGGACGCCCGATGTCGTTCAGGGCGTCGAGGGCGGCGCGGATGGTGCGGCCGGAGAAGAGCACGTCGTCGACGAGGACGACGAGGCGGCCGTCGATGCCGTCACCGGGGATCTCGGTGCGGGCGAGCGCACGCGGCGGGTGCATGCGCAGGTCGTCGCGGTACATCGTGATGTCCAGCGAGCCGACCGGCATCTTGCGCTCGGTGATCTCCTCGAGCTTGGCGGCGAGCCGCTGGGCGAGGAAGACGCCTCGGGTGGGGATGCCGAGGAGCACCACGTCGTCGGCGCCCTTGGCGCGCTCGACGATCTCGTGGGCGATGCGGGTCAACACCCGCGCGATGTCAGGGCCTTCGAGAACGGGCCTGGCGTCGGACGCTTGCGTGTCCTGGTGCCTGTCCATACGAAAGGGACCTCCTTCTCCGCCTCACGGGACGGACCTTAAAGGACGTCTGGTTTGCGCCATCCACCGTAGCAGGCCCCCGGAGCCCGCCTCATCACCCCCTTGGCCCAATCGGCCACCGATAGCACGGAAGCGTCGGTGTGGACCATTCGGCTTGACGGGCCAGAGTAACGCTGCGTAACCTCACAGTGAGTTACCAACCGCGCGGCACGGACTCAGAGCCCGCCGCGTCGACACAGTGTCCGGGGAGCTATATGTCCAGCGAATACGCCAAACAGCTCGGGGCCAAACTCCGGGCCATCCGCACCCAGCAGGGCCTTTCCCTCCACGGTGTCGAGGAGAAGTCCCAGGGACGCTGGAAGGCCGTCGTGGTCGGTTCGTACGAGCGCGGTGACCGTGCCGTGACCGTGCAGCGCCTCGCCGAGTTGGCGGATTTCTACGGCGTGCCGGTGCAGGAGCTGCTGCCGGGCACCACGCCGGGCGGGGCCGCCGAGCCGCCGCCGAAGCTGGTCCTGGACCTGGAGCGGCTCGCCCACGTGCCGGCCGAGAAGGCGGGACCCCTGCAGCGCTACGCCGCGACGATCCAGTCGCAGCGCGGTGACTACAACGGCAAGGTGCTCTCGATCCGCCAGGACGACCTGCGCACACTCGCCGTCATCTACGACCAGTCGCCCTCGGTCCTCACCGAGCAGCTGATCAGCTGGGGCGTGCTGGACGCGGACGCGCGTCGCGCGGTCTCCCACGCCGAAGAGAGCTGAGCGCTCCTTCGACTGAGCAGAAACGTACCGCCGGGGTGGGCGGGGCCCCAGGGGGCCCGCCCCCCCCCCCCCCGGGGGGCCCCCCCGGGGCCCCCCCCGGGGCAAGGAGACCCCCGGGGGGGCCCCCCCGGGGGGGGGGGGCCCCCCCCCCCCACTCGGCGGCGCCCCCCCCCCCCTCCCCCAAAAACCCCCGGGGGGGGGGGGGGGCCCCCGGGGCCCCCCCCCCCCCCCGGCGCCGTTCTGCCGCCTCGGGAGACCCCGGAGGTACAGGAAGACGCCGGAGGGCCCGCAGCGGTTGCTGCG
>NZ_JBIWJD010000016.1:0-113921 GCF_044764945.1 Streptomyces sp. NPDC093568
GTGCGGTGCAGTCCTAGACAGCTCCACCACACCCGAGGTCTTCGCCATGATCAAGCCCGACGACTGTCAACAACGCTCGTGATCAATACACCTAGGCGGTGGTCAGGGACCGCAGCTTGTCGGGGTTGCGGATGATGTGGACGGCCTGGACGCGCCCGTCGCGCACCTCCAGCTGGAAGACGGAGTCGGGCTTGTCGCCCGACAGGGCCAGCACCGCGACGCCGCCGTTGATCTCCACGAACCGCCAGGACAGGCCCTCGACACCCTTGCGTACGACGCCCACGATGAAGCGGCCCACGTGGTCGGCCGTCTCCAGGACCCGCAGCGGCGCCTTCGCCTTGCCCCCGCTGTCGCCGACCAGCTGCACGTCCGGGGCCAGCAGGGACATGAGCCCCTCCAGGTCGCCCTCCGCCGCCGCGGCGAGGAACCGCTCGGTGAGGTCACGGCGCTGGGCCGGGTCGACCTCGTAGCGCGGCCGCCGCTCGTCGACGTGCTTGCGGGCGCGTCCGGCCAGTTGCCGTACCGCCGCCTCGCCGCGGTCGAACATGACGGCGATCTCGCCGTACGGGTAGCCGAACGCCTCCCTGAGGACGAACACCGCCCGCTCCAGGGGCGACAGCGACTCCAGGACGACCAGGAGGGCTAGGGAGACGGAGTCGGCCAGGACGGCGCGCTCCGCGGTGTCCTGGACGGTGTCCCCGAAGTCGGTGACGTACGGCTCCGGCAGCCAGGGGCCGACGTAGGTCTCGCCCCTCGCCTTGACCTGGCGCAGCCGGTCGATCGCGAGGCGCGTGGTGACGCGCACCAGATAGGCGCGCGGCTCGCGCACCTCGGACCGGTCCGCGCCCGACCAGCGCAGCCACGCCTCCTGCACCACGTCCTCGGCGTCGGCCACCCGCCCGAGCATGCGGTAGGCGACCCCCAGCAGGACGGGGCGGTGCTCTTCGAAGACGTCGGTCGCGATGTCGGTGGTCACCGAACCATCCCAGCCCACCCGTGCGGCCCTGTCCAGGCGGTATCGGTGCCACGGGGGCGGACCCCGCCCGGGGTCTACCCGCCGGTAGCAATTGCTGACAGGCTGTCTACCCACAGTCGGCCCCTGAGCCTCGGCGAGGAGCAGCATGTCCGCCACCGTCTCCTTCGAAGTCCCCACCTCGAACGGCCCGCAGAGCATGACCCTCGCCTACGCGCGCGTGGGCACCGGCGAACCGCTGCTCCTGCTGCACGGGATCGGTCACCACCGCCAGGTGTGGGACCCGGTGATCCCCGTCCTCGCGGGCGAGCGTGACGTGATCGCCGTGGATCTGCCCGGATGCGGTGAGTCCCCGACGCTGCCGCACGGGATGGCGCACGACGTCCCGACGATGACGCAGGTGCTGGCGGCCCTGTGCGAGGCCCTGGAGCTGGAACGGCCGCATGTGGCGGGCAACTCGCTGGGCGGACTGCTCGCCCTCGACCTCGGCCGGGCCAAGCTCGCGCGATCCGTGACGGCCCTGTCCCCGGCCGGTTTCTGGTCGCAGTTGGAGCGGCAGTACGCCTTCACCGTCCTCACGGGGATGCGGCGCACCGCCGAGCGCATGCCGGTGCCCCTCGTCGAGTGGCTGTCCCGCTCGGCGGCCGGCCGTGCCGCCCTGACCAGCACCATCTACGCCCACCCTGGGCGCCGTTCGCCCGAGTCGGTGGTCGCCGAGACGGTCGGGCTGGCTCGCGCGGGAGGCTTCTTCGAGACCCTGCGGTCGGGCAGGGAGGTGCAGTTCTCCGATGACGTGTCCGGGATTCCGGTCACGGTGGCGTGGGGCAGCAAGGACCGGCTCCTGGTGCCCCGGCAGGGGATCCGCGCGAAGCGGATCATCCCCCGCGCCCGGCTGGTGCGGCTGCCCGGCTGCGGTCACGTCCCGATGAGCGACGATCCGGCGCTGGTCGCACGGGTGTTGCTCGACGGCAGCCGCTGAGCGGGCCACCCAGTCGCGCCCCAGAGCTTCGGGGCGACCTTCAGGACGGGCGGGTCGTGGGTCAGGGCGGCGAGGCCGGTGCGGTCGTCAGGGTCGAGGTCGTGCCGGGCGATGGTGCCGAGGTGGCCCCCGGCTGCGGGGACGCCGGGCGGGCACGGCATCCCAGGACGACGCCCGCGCCGACCAGCGCGCTGCCGACGGCCTGCGGGACGCCGTAGGAGCCGGCTGCGACGAGTGGCGCGGTGCAGGCGGCGGCGACGGGGATGAGCCCGGAGAACAGCGTGGCGCGCTCGGCGCCGAGCCGCTGCATGCCCATGTACCAGCACACGAACCCGACGACGGTGACGATCACCGCCTGCCACAGCAGCGCGGCGACCTCGACGGCGTCCGGCCGGCGCAGCCAGGCGCCGCCGTCGAGCACCACCCCGGCCACCGCGGACTCGACGGCCGCGACGCCGCACACGGTGGCGGACAGCAGACGGGGGCCGAGGGGCCGCAGCACGGGCACGGCGAGCACGGCGAACCCCACCTCGCCGACCAGCGCGCACGCCGAGAAGGCGATGCCGGGGCCGTCCGTGCGCCCCCAGCCCTGGACCGCGCAGGCGCCGGCCACGACGAGCCAGGCGCCGCTCAGGACCGCGCGACCGGGCCTGCGCCGCTCCAGGAGAGGGACGAGAACAGCCACCAGCAAGGGCGCGCAGCCCACGAAGACGCCGGGTACGGCCGGTTCGGCGGTGCGCTCGGCGGCGATCACGGCGAGGTTGAAGCCGACCATGCCGACGGCCGCGAGCAGTGCGAGGCGGGACCACTGGCGGGGTGTCAGCGCCCGGATCCGGTCCGCGGCACCCGGCCCGACGAGCGGCAGGAGAAGCAGGCACGCCAGCGCGTAGCGGAGGAACTGGCCGCCCGCGTACGGGTAGTCACCGAGCAGGCTGTTGGCGGTGAAGGAGCCTCCGACGAGGACGCAGGCGAGCGCGGCGAGCAGGGCACCGCGCGTGGTGGTGGCATTCATGGCAGCGACGTTAGGAACGGATGCGGTCCGGATTAAGGTCCACTTCCATGACGTCATCGCGGACCAATCCGGACCTGGGCGCCGGGTCCCCTGCCTGGGAGCTGCTTCTCCCGGCCGCCTCGGCGCCCGCACGCGCGCGTGGGCGTTCGCTGCAGGCGGCGCTGCGGGAGGCGGTGCGGTCGGGGCGGCTGCTGCCGGGGACGCGGCTGCCGTCGAGCCGGGATCTGGCCGCCGACCTCGGGGTGTCGCGGGGGCTGATCACCGAGGCGTACGAGCAGTTGACGGCGGAGGGGTATCTGCGCAGCGGCCGGGGTGCCGGGACGTGGGTGGGCGACGCCGTGCGGTCGGCCCGGCCACGCGCGCGTGACCTCGCCCCGCGCTCCGCGGGCGCGCGCGCCGACTTCGTGCCGGGGTCGCCGGACGTGTCGCTGTTCCCGCGTGCCGCGTGGGCGGCCGCTCAGCGTGGGGTGCTGGCCGAACTGCCCCACCACGAGCTCGGCTATCCCGACCCGCGCGGTCTGCCCCGGCTGCGTACGGCGCTCGCGGAACTGCTCGCGCGCCGCCGGGGCGTGGTGGCGGACCCCGAGCGCCTCCTGGTCGTCTCCGGGGTGTCGCAGGCGACGACGGTGCTGGGCTTCGTGCTGGACGCGCGCGGGATACGCGAAGTCGGCGTGGAGAACCCGGGAAGCCCGCAGCACGACGCCCTGTACGCGGCGGCGGGCGTGACGACCGTGCCGCTGCCCATGGACGCGGAGGGGCTCGCGATCGGCCCGCTGCGGGAGTCGGGACTGCGGTCCGTGGTCACGACGCCGGCGCACCAGTTCCCCACCGGCATCGCCTACTCGGCCGGTCGCCGTACCGAACTGCTCGACTGGGCGCGTGCGGTCGACGGATACGTGCTTGAGGACGACTACGACGGCGACTTCCGCTACGACCGTGCCCCCGTAGGTGCGCTCCAGGGGCTCGACCCGGAGCGCGTCGCCTACGCGGGGTCGGTCAGCAAGTCCCTCGCCCCGGGGCTGCGGCTGGGCTGGCTGCTCGTGCCGGAGGCGCTGGCCGAGGACGTCGTCGAGCGCAAGCGGACCATGGACCTCGGTCATCCCACGCTCGATCAGGCGCTGTTCGCCCGGTTCGTGGAGCGCGGCGACTACGACCGCCAGCTGCGGCGCTGCCAGCGCGCGTACCGGGAGCGCCGGGACACCCTCGTCGCCGCCCTGGAGGAGCACTTTCCGGGCGCCGAGGTGACCGGGATCGCGGCGGGGCTGCATGTCATCGCCACGCTGCCGGAGCGGTACGGCCCCGAGGAACGGTTCCTCGCGCGCGTGGGCGCGGCCGGGGTGGCGGTGCGCCCGGTGTCGGACTACGCGCACGCGCGTGCCGGGGGCGGCGGGCGGCCGGACGTGCGGCTGGTCCTCGGGTACGCGCACGTGTCGCCCACGCGGATCCGGGACGGCGTACGGCTGATGGCCCGCGCCGCAGCCACAGGTGGGCCCTGACCGGGCCGCTGAGCAGGCGCTTCTCCGACGGGGAGGTGACTGGAGGCACACATCCGCGTGTGACGTTTCTCTTCCCTTGCGGACGCGGTCAGTTGTTCACTTGCGGTTTGCGCGTGCGCTGCGGCGCACCAGTAGTTGTGGCACTGAGCAATGGCCGGATACCGCCTCTGGAGGCCTCCCATGTCACACCGTCCGTTCCCGGGCCGCCGCAGCGTGCTGCGCGGCTCGCTCGCCGCGTCGGCGGCCCTGACCCTGCCCACGGCGCTCGGCTCGGCACCGGCGTTCGCCCTGTCGGGCCGCCCCAAGGCGGGCTGGGGCGTGCAGACGGGCGATGTGACCTGCAACTCGGGTCTGGTGTGGGTGCGCTCCGACCGTCCGGCCCGGATGATCGTCGAGACGTCCGCCACCGAGTCGTTCCGCAACGCGCGCAGATGGCACGGTCCGCTGCTCGGCGCCGGCACGGACTTCACCGGCACGACCCGGCTTAGCGGCCTGCCGTCCGGCGAGCAGATCCACTACCGCGTGCTGCTCGCGGACCCGGACGACCCGCGCCGCACCGGCGAGCCCGTCGCCGGCACCTTCCGTACCGCCTCCGCGCGGCGGCGCGACGGCATCCGGTTCGTCTGGTCCGGCGACCTGGCCGGGCAGGGCTGGGGCATCAACCCCGACTTCGGCGGCTACACCATCTACAACGCGATGAGCGCGCTGGACCCGGACTTCTTCCTGTGCAGCGGCGACAACATCTACGCCGACGGGCCGATCGCCTCCTCCGTCGCCCTGCCCGACGGCAGCACCTGGCGGAACATCACCACGCAGGAGAAGTCCAAGGTCGCCGAGACCCTGGCCGAGTTCCGCGGCAACTTCCGCTACAACCTGCTCGACGACAACCTCAAGCGGTTCAACGCCCAGGTGCCGTCCATCATCCAGTGGGACGACCACGAGGTCACCAACAACTGGTACCCCGGCGAGATCCTCGGCGACACCCGCTACACCGAGAAGAGGGTCGACGTGCTGGCCGCACGCGCCCGCCAGGCGTTCTCGGAGTACTTCCCCATCTCGACGCTGCGCCGCCCCGACGGCCGGGTCTACCGCACGGTCCGCCACGGCCCGCTCCTGGACGTGTTCGTGCTGGACATGCGCACGTACCGCAACGCCAACTCCACGGACGACCAGAGCACCGACGCCCAGGGCATCCTCGGCGAAGAGCAGCTGCAATGGCTCAAGGGCGAGCTGGCCCGCTCTCGCGCGGTGTGGAAGGTGATCGCCTCCGACATGCCGCTCGGCCTGGTCGTTCCGGACACCGGCGACGGCAAGCCGAACATCGAGGCCGTCGCCCAGGGCGACCCGGGCGTCCCGCTCGGCCGTGAGCTCCAGATCGCCGAGCTGCTGCGGTTCATCAAGCACCGGCGGATCACCGGCACGGTCTGGCTGACCGCCGACGTGCACCACACGTCCGCCCAGCACTACCAGCCCTCGCGGGCGGCCTTCACCGACTTCGAGCCGTTCTGGGAGTTCGTGTCGGGCCCGCTCAACGCGGGTGCGTTCCCGGCCAACGCCCTCGACAACACCTTCGGCCCCGAGCGGGTGTTCGTGAAGGCGCCGACCACCGCGAACGTCTCGCCCGCCGGCGGCTACCAGTTCTTCGGCGAGGTCGACATCGACGGCCACAGCGGTGAGCTGACGGTACGGCTGCGCGAGCAGGACGGCACGGTGCTGTTCACGCAGGTGCTCCAGCCGGGGCGCGTCGGCCAGTAGGTCCCGTACGCTCGTGGCGGTGCCGCGCACCTGAGTCATCCCCTGGTGCGCGGCACTCGCACGTTCGGCGGGGCAGCCTCCAACTCCTCTGGCCGCACGGCCTTTTCGCAGGTCAGAGCCGATTGTCAGTGGTCACCTCTACGGTTTTTCCATGACGCGATCTGTGCAGGCCGTGGCCTATCGACGACCCTCCGTGCTGGAGTCCGCGGCGGGTGGACGACAGCTGGGACTGGAGACCTCCAGGGGTGCGACACCCTCCGGGGTGCGCGACCATCCGCAGTTCTTCGCGGGCTTTCTGACAGCTCCTCAGGTGGCGTCGGCCGCGCTGCTCGCGGTGGCCGACGTGGCGGCCGCGCGGTACTACCAGCGCCAGCTGCGCGCCTCGCTGGACCCGGTGGTGACGGGCAACGGCGACCGGCTGCGCTTCGAGTCCTTCTCGGGCTGCTGCGGGGTCTACGCCCGGCTGGACGTGCTGGAGCCGGGCCTGGACGGCGGCGAGGTGGGGCACGGCACGACCAACGTGGACGTCAACAACCCGCTGCGCGAGGCCCTGTCCAGGATCGGCTCGGACGATCCGCTCCATCTGCGGGTCGGCCCCGAGGAGCTGGCCGTGACCACGCTGGACGGCCCGGTGGTGGAGAAGAAGGTGCCGCTCCCGGACCGCTGGCTGCGGGGGTTCGCGGAGGCGCAGGTGATTGCGGCGGGCTTCGACCTGCGGGCCGAGCTGTCGGCCGCCGAGGCGGTGCGGTTCCTGCGGGCGCTGCCGCGCGGCGGGGCGCGGGGCGCCTCGGCCGGTCCCCGCTGGGTGGTGCCCTCGGGGCAGGGGCTGCGGCCGACCACGCGCGCGGTGCCCGGCGCGGTGTGCCTGCCCGGCCCGGAGCGGCTGATCGCGCTCCAGCGGGTGCTGCGCCATGCCACGGCGCTGCGGGTGTACGGGCCGTCGGTCACGGGCGGTGCGGCCGCCATGGCGAGCGCCTGGGAGGTGGTCCTGCCGGGCATGCGGCTGACGCTGACGCTGTCCCCGGACGCCTCGCGGGGCTTCTCCGGCGAGGGCGGCGTCCTCGACGCGCTCGCCACGGACGAGGCCGCCGAGGACGCGGAGCTGATCGCGGTGCTCCTGGCCTGGGAGCCCCGCGTCGACGTCGCCGACCTGGCCGCGGCGTCGGGCCTCCCGCCCGAGCGCGTCCGCGCGGCCCTGATCCGCCTGGGCACCTCGGGGCGGGTCGGGTACGACACGGCGGAAGCGGCCTACTTCCACCGGGAACTGCCGTACGACGCCGAGCGCGTGGAGCGCCACAACCCCCGGCTGCGCTCGGCGCGGGCCCTGGTGGCGTCCGGCGCGGTCGCGCTGGACGGCGCGGTCGGGACGGTGACGGCCGAGGACGGGCATGTGCACCGGGTGCGGGACGAGGCGGGGGTGCTCAGTTGCAGCTGCCTGTGGTGGGCGAAGTACCGGGGCGGGCGCGGGCCGTGCAAGCACGCGCTGGCGGTGCGCATGGTGCGGCGCGGGCTCGCCGCGGCGGAGCGGGAGACGGCACTGGTCGAGGGGGACGCGCGATGACTTCACTGATGGACGCGGTACGGGCGGGGCGGACGGCCGAGGTGGTGAGCCTGCTGGACGGGATGACCGACGCCGAACGGCGGGCGTTCTTCCCCGAGTTGAAGGCGTTGCGCAAGGAGCTGCGGGCGGACCAGTGGACGCCGCAGGCCCGCCGCGCCTACCCCGCCCTGCATGCGGCGGGCGCCGCGTGCCAGACGGGTGCCGCCGGGGTGGCGGGCTGGCTGGCCGGCGCGGACATGCGCTGGTGGCCCGCGTCGCCGGGCGTGCTGATCGACGTCCTGGGCGACCGGTCCCCGGGCTGGCTCGGCGATGTGGCGCACCGGATCGCCGAGCGACCGCCGACGGCCCGGGTGCCGTACGAGCTGATGGCGGGTCTGGTCCGGCTCTCCGGGTGCCCGGTGCCGACGACCGAGGCCTATGTGCACGGTTGGGTCGACCACATCGGGCACGTCTGGCAGCGGGGCGACACGGTTCTGGACCGGCTGCGCAAGGACCCGCATCTCGCGCAGCTCACGGCCGCGCTCTTCGAGACGAACGACATCGGCGGCCGGCTCGCCTGGACGCCCGACGAGGGTCCGAACAGCTGGACCGAGGCGCTCGCGCAGCTCACCGCCCAAGGGGTGCTGGACCGCAAAGCCACGGTTGACGCGTGCATGGCTCGGCTGCTGCGGGGCGGCCCGGTCGCCGACCACCGGGTGTTCCTGCGCATGCTCCGGGCGTTCGGCCTCAGCCGGGACGAGGAGCGGGAGCACACGGCCGACTGGCTGGCCCTGGCCGCCGACGGCGCGTCCGTGGTGGCCGCGCACGCGCAGTCGGTGCTCGCGTCGCTGGCGCTGGACGGGGAGCTGACCGCGCGGCAGCTGGCCGAGATGTCGGGTGCGGTCCTGTTCCGCACCGAGAAGAAGCTGGTGCGTGCCCAGCTGGTCCTGCTGGGCAAGGTGATCACCCGGGACGCGTCGACCGCCGAGGAGCTGCTGCCCGCCGCCGCCCAGGCCTTCGGGCACGCGGACTCGGAGGTGCAGGAGCGGGCCCTGAAGCTGGTGGAGCGGCATGTCCGCAAGGTCGTCGGCTCCGACGTGCGCGAGGAGCTCGGCTCGGCGGCCGACCAGTTGATCCCGGCCCTTCGCAAGCGCGCGGCCCAGAGCCTCGGGGTGTCCTCCGTGGCGTCGGAGCCGGTCCCGTACGAGGAGGTCCTGCCGCCCGCCCCGGAGCCGGTGCGTCTGGCGCCCGCACCCGAGTCGGCGGTGGAACTCGCCGAGGAGGTCGGGGCGCTGCTCGCCTCCGGCGGCGACGTCGCGGCGTTCGAGCGGACCGTCGACGGTCTCGTGCGTCACGCGTACCGCGACCGGGACACGCTGCTGGAGGCCCTGGAGCCGGTCGTCGCCCAGCGCTGGTGGGACGAGCAGGAACCGCGGTACGCGTTCAACGTGGACGACTACTTCAGCAGGCACCACGGATCCAGCTGGCACCACGGCCTGGTCAGTGCGGCGCACGGCCTCGAACTGCTCTTGGCGACCCTGCGGGGAAGGGTCCGCACCGCCACGCTCCACGACGCGCTGCGGCGCGAGACCGTGACCGGCGGCTGCGGCCACAGCGCGCTCGCCGGGGCCTTCGAGGCTCGTATACGGGAGGTGGCGTACCGGCTCCGTTCCGAGCCGCTGCCGTTCCTGCTGTCGCGGCCGACCTGGGGCACCGGACTGCTGGAGCCGGACGAACTGGTGGCACGTCTCGGCGAGTACGAGCGGCTGGGAGCTCGGGTGTCGGAGGCCGACTTCGCTCAGGCGCTGCTGCGGGTCCGGCGCGGCGACCGTGCGGTGGCCGAGGCGGCTGCGGAGCGGGCGGCGGCGCTGGGCACGGCGGAGGGGAAGCGCCTGGCCCGGTGGCTGACCGCAGACAGCCCAACGGCACCGACCTGCCGGCGGCGGATCTCGACCGATCGCATACTCGTCGAAACCGGCGAGATCGCCGAGTTGCAGCAGGACTTCCCGCCCGCCTTCGGCGAGTTGGGCCGACCCGTGACCGGCTTCCGGGACCGCTGGCACTGCTACCACTGGAGCGAGGGCATGACCCCGCACTGGCTCGCCCTGCTGCCCGAGCGGCGGGAACTGGTGGCCGTCAGGATGCTGGGCGACCTCGCGGCGGTCGCCGTCGACGACACCCGGGGCCAGGGATCGGTCCTGCCGCAGCTGGCGGAGTCGGGCGGCGAGGCCGGTGAGGCGGTGCGTCTGTGCGTGGCGTACGGGCTCGGCGCCCGGTATCCGGAGGACCGCCTCGCCGCCGTGGACGCCCTGCTGGTGCTGGCGGCGCGTGGGCAGCTCGACGCGGACCGACTGGGCGCGGATCTGGGGCAGTTGATACGCCGTGGCGCGGTGAAGCCGTCCCGGCTGGTCGAGTCGGCGCGGACGGCGGCGGCCACGGGGGCGAACGCCACGGTGTGGGGAGTGCTGCGGCACACCCTGCCCGTGCTGCTCGCGGACCTCGCGACCGGCGAGACGGCCGCTCCGGCACGGGGGCTCGCGGATCTGCTGGCCGTCGCCGCGGAATGCGCCGAGCGAACAGGGGCACGCGAGGAGGTGCCGCATCTGGCGGGGACGGCTGAGCGGCGGGGCTCGTCCCGGCTGGTGGCGCAGGCCCGGCGGCTGCATTGTGCGCTGGTGGACGGCGTGGCCGCCTGACGGGTGGGCCGGTTCCGGCCCGGGTCGTTCCAGCCCACACTGTTGAATAAGCCACAAAAACGGCATAGTGGCTCTTTACCGCCCGGTCACAATGCGTTCGTGATCACGCAACACCGTTCCTTCACAGTGGGTGCATGAGTCGAGACATATCTGATGTGACGCGTGCGCGGCACGGACGCCCGGTCCGCCACTGGCGGCGTAACGTCGTCGAACTCGCCGCGGTCCTGACGGCGGTGGCGGTCGCGGAGACCGTGGCGCACCCGTACGGACTGGGTCCCGGCGCGGTGGCGCTGCTGCTGGCCTCGGCGGGCCTGCTGGTCGCCACGGCGGGGTTCCACGCAGGGCGGACACGACGCCACGGTCACGCACCGCCGACGAGTGATACCGGTGCCCGGCCGGGCTCGCAGGAGCCGGTCGGGCCGTCGGACGAGGCGCGGGAGACGACCGCGCCGGCGTCCGAGGAGAGCGCGCTGTGGCGGATGCGTACGACGGTGAAGGACGAACCGGGGTCCCTGGCCGCGCTGTGCACGGCGCTCGCCCACCTGCGGGTCGACATCCTGAGCCTGCAGACGCATCCGCTGGCCGCGGGCACGGTGGACGAGTTCCTGCTGCGGGCGCCCGGAGGTCTCGCGGCGCCCGACCTGAGCCGGGCGGTCGCGGCGGCCGGGGGTGACGGCACCTGGCTCGAGCGGGCCGACGCCCACGACCTGGTGGACGCGCCCACCCGGGTGCTCGGCCTCGCCACCCGGACGGCCCTGGACGCGGCGGAACTTCCCCTGGCCCTGCGGCAGTTGCTGGGCCGGTGCACCATCCGCTCGCTGCCCGCGACGCCTGCCGTGGGCAGCAGGGGCCCCGAACCGGTGCCAGTGGAAGGGGCACTGGAGGAGACCGTGATGCGGCTGCGAGCACCTGAAGGTGGAGTGATCACTGTGGAGCGGCCGTATCTGCCGTTCACGCCGACCGAGTTCGCGCGGGCCCGGGCGCTGGTGGAGCTGGACGCCCGGCTCGGCCCGCGGGTGCCGCGCAGCCAGGACGTGCTGACCCTGCCCATGGGCAGCGACATCACCGTGCGCCGCGCCGACCCCGGCGATCTCCAGGCCGCGAAGGAGATGCACGGCCGGTGCTCGGCACGGACGCTGGGGATGCGGTACCACGGGCCGGTCGGGGATGCGGACCGGTATCTGAGGCACCTGCTGAGTCCCCGGTTCGGGCGGACGCTGGCCGTGCAGACGGCCTCGGGGCGCATCGTCGGGCTCGGCCACCTGCTGTGGGACGGTGACGAGACGGAGGTCGCGCTGCTCGTCGAGGACACGTGGCAGCGGTGCGGGATCGGCGCGGAGTTGCTGCGCAGGCTGGTGGGGATGGCGGTCGAGGCGGGCTGCGCGAGCGTGTACGCGGTGACGCAGTCGTCGAACACCGGGATGGTCGCGGCGATGCGCGGGCTGGGTCTCCCCCTCGACTACCAGATCGAGGAGGGGACCCTGGTGATCACCGCCCGGCTGGACGAGACGGTCGCGGAACGGCTGTCTCGTGCGGGTGAGTTGGGGATCGCCTGAGAGCCACGAAAGTCATGACCGGCCGACGGCTGCGGGTGCGGGGTGGTTGCTCTCGCCCCGCGGCGGAGTCGCCTGTCGGTTGTGGTTGCTCTCGCCCTGCGGCGGAATCGCCAGTCGGTCGTGGTTGCTCTCGCCCTGCGGCGGAAGTGCCAGTCGGTCGTGGTTGCTCTCACCGCGCGGCGACGCCGCCAGTCGGTCATGGGTGCCCGCGCCGCGCCACGAAGCCGTCTCTCGATACAGCCCCGTGCCGCTTTCGGGGCTTTCCAGCGCCCGGTCCAGATCTGCCCACAGGTCCTCGACGTCCTCAAGACCCACCGACATCCGCAGCAGCCGGTCGCTGACTCCCGCACCCCGCCGGTCGTCCGCGTCCACGATGCGGTGGCTGATGGAGGCCGGGTGCTGGATGAGGGTGTCGACGCTGCCGAGGCTCACGGCGGGGGTGATCAGGCGGACACCGGCGATCACCTCGTGCGGGTCGCCGTGCACCTCGAAGGCGACCATGGCGCCGCCGATGCGCGGATAGTGGACGCGGGCCACACGCGGGTCGGCGGCGAGGCGGCGGGCGAGCTCGGCAGCGGTCGCCGAGGCGGCCCGGACCCGCACGGGAAGGGTCGACAGACCCCGCAGCAGGAGATAGCCGGCCAGCGGATGCAGCACGCCGCCCGTGGCGAACCGTATCTGCCGCAGCTGCCCGGCGAACTCCTCGTCGCAGGCCACCACGCCGGCCATCACGTCGCCGTGGCCGCCGAGGTACTTGGTGGCGCTGTGCAGCACCAGCCGGGCGCCCTGCTCGGCGGGCCGCTGGAGCACGGGCGTGGCGAAGGTGTTGTCCGCGAGCAGGGGGACGGAACCGCAGGCGTGGGCCACGGCCCGCAGGTCGACTTCGGCAAGGGTCGGGTTCGCCGGCGACTCCACCATCACCAGGCCGGTGTCGGGGCGCAGCGCCTCCTCGATCCCGGCGGGGTCGGTCCAGGTCACCTCCGAGCCCAGCAGGCCGGCGGTGAGCAGATGGTCGCTGCACCCGTACAGCGGACGTACGGCGACGACGTGGCGCAGGCCCATCGAGGCGCGGGCGAGGAGGACCGCGCTCAGTGCCGCCATGCCGCTGGCGAAAGCGACGGCGGCCTCGGTGCCCTCCAGGCGGGCCAGGGCGGTTTCGAAGCGGGCGACGGTCGGGTTGCCCAGGCGCCCGTATACGGGCGGGCCGTCCGGTTCGGCGCCGGTCGTGGCGAACGCGTCGATGCGGGCGGCCTCGCCGCGGCTGTCGTACGAGGGGTAGGTGGTCGACAGGTCGATCGGCGGGGCGTGCAGGCCCTGCCGCGCCAGGTCGTCGCGGCCGGCGTGCACGGCCTCGGTGGCGAATGCTCTCGGTGCGGTGCGTGCGTCGTCGTACCCGGACATGCGCTCGTACGCCTCCCTGCTCGCTGGGTCCATGGCCGGAAGAGTGAACAGCGAACGGGAACAGGTGGACGATTCCCGTGCTACGTTCGGCCAATGGCCGAATCTGTCGTACTGGATCCGGTCGATCTGCATCTGCTGCGGCTCCTGCAGAACGACGCCCGGACCACGTATCGCGACCTCGCCGCGCAGGTCGGGGTGGCGCCGTCGACGTGTCTGGACCGCGTGACGCGGCTGCGCCGGTCGGGGGTGATCCTCGGCCATCAGCTCAGGCTGGATCCGGCGAAGCTCGGCCGGGGGCTGGAGGCGCTGTTGTCCGTGCAGGTCAGGCCGCATCGGCGGGAGTTGGTGGGGCCGTTCGTGGAGCGGATCCGGGCGCTGCCGGAGTCGCGGACCGTCTTCCATCTCACCGGGCCGGACGACTATCTCGTCCATGTCGCGGTCGCGGACATGGCTGATCTGCAGCGGCTGGTGCTGGACGAGTTCACCGCCCACCGCGAGGTGGCGCGGGTGGAGACGCGGCTGATCTTCCAGCAGTGGGACTGCGGGCCGCTCATGCCACCCGGCGCGCCGAGAGGCACGCCCTCAGCGAAATCAGGCTGACCCCGGACAGGAGCCGGTCGAACCGGGCTGACGCGGCGGCGGTCTCCGTATGAGGATGGACCGCATGTCTCAGACCAACAGCCCGCTTCCACGTGAGGTCGCCGACGCGTATGTCGACGAGCTCATCGCCCTCGACCCGATCACGGGTACGTATCTCGGAGTGCAGGAGAGTTCGGGCCGGCTCCCGGACCTCTCCCCCGCGGGCCAGGAGGCGCTCGCCCAGCTCCAGCGGGACACGCTGGCCCGGCTCGACGAGGCCGAGCGCCGGCCCGGCGCGGACAGCGACATCGAGCGCCGGTGCGGGCGCCTGCTGCGCGAGCGGCTGACCGCGGAACTCGCCGTGCACGAGGCCGACGAGGGTCTGCGCGCGGTCGGCAACATGGCCACGCCCGCCCACTCGGTGCGCGGCATCTTCTCCGTCACCCCGAACCAGACCGACGAGGACTGGGCGGCGATCGCCCAGCGGCTGCGTGCGGTGCCGGCCGCCTACGCGGGCTACCGCGCCTCGCTCGAACTCGGTCTTGAGCGCAAGCTGTACGCGGCACCGCGCCCGACCGCCACCTTCGTCGAGCAGCTCGGCGAGTGGGCGGACACCGGCGAGGGGCGCGGCTGGTTCGAGGACTTCGCCTCGGCCGGCCCCGACGCGCTGCGCACCGAGCTGGACGAGGCCGCGCGCGCGGCGACAGCCTCCGTGGTGGAGCTGCGGGACTGGATGCGCGAGGTGTACGTGCCGGCCGTCGAGGGCGCGCCGAACACGGTGGGCCGCGAGCGGTACGCCCGCTGGGTCCGCTACTTCAACGGCACCGACCTCGACCTGGACGAGGCGTACGCGTACGGCTGGTCCGAGTTCCACCGCCTCCTCGGCGAGATGCGGAAGGAGGCCGAGAAGGTCCTGCCGGGCGCCGCGACGCCGTGGGTGGCGCTGGCCCATCTAGACGAGCACGGCCGGCACATCGAGGGCGTCGACGAGGTCCGCGAGTGGCTCCAGGGCCTGATGGACGAGGCGATCGAGAAGCTGGACGGCACGCACTTCGAACTCGCCGAGCCGGTGCGCAAGGTGGAGTCCCGCATCGCCCCGCCCGGGGGTGCGGCGGCGCCGTACTACACGGCTCCCTCGGAGGACTTCTCGCGTCCGGGCCGCACCTGGCTGCCGACGATGGGACAGACCCGCTTCCCGGTCTACGACCTCGTCTCGACCTGGTACCACGAGGGCGTACCGGGCCATCACCTCCAGCTCGCGCAGTGGACGTACGTCGCCGGGAACCTCTCCCGCTACCAGGCCACCATCGGCGGGGTCAGCGCGAACGCCGAGGGCTGGGCGCTGTACGCGGAGCGGCTGATGGACGAGCTCGGCTTCCTCACCGACCCGGAGCACCGGCTCGGCTATCTGGACGCGCAGATGATGCGCGCCGCCCGGGTCATCGTCGACATCGGCATGCACCTGGAGCTGGAGATCCCGGCCGACTCCCCGTTCCACCCGGGCGAGCGGTGGACTCCGGAGCTTGCGCAGGAGTTCTTCGGCGCGCACAGCAGCCGCCCGGCGGACTTCGTGCAGAGCGAGCTGACCCGGTATCTGACGATCCCGGGCCAGGCCATCGGCTACAAGCTCGGCGAGCGCGCGTGGCTGCTCGGCCGCGAGAGGGCGCGCGAGCGGCACGGCGACGCCTTCGACCTCAAGGCGTGGCACATGGCGGCGCTGTCCCAGGGTTCCCTGGGCCTGGACGACTTGGTGGAGGAACTGTCCGCGCTGTAGCCGTCCGCCCGGCGGTCAACGCCGGAAGCCACCGTCGGAGTTGATGACCTCACCGGAGATCCAGCCCGCCTCGTCCGTCGCCGGCCAGGCGATGAGGCGGGCGGGGTCGTCGGGCATGCGGGGCACGGCGGCTCATGATGGGGAGCGACCGGCTCCGGCGCATCCCGTTGTTCACGCCGGCCCGTGACCGGCCGGTGGGGGTCAGCGTGGCAGCCGGCGGAGTTGGACGAGCCCCAGCCAGGTCTCCGGGCCGGGCTGCACCTGGGCGGCGCGGACCGCGTACGGTCCCGGCTCCAGGGCCACGCGCAGATGCTCGGTGCGTTCGGTCTCCCGTCCCGGCCAGGCCGAGTCGAACAGCACCACCGGGCCGGGCACCCGCCAGCGCACCTCCGGTCCCCACTCCGCGGTGGTGAGCGCGCCGGGGACCGTGGCCAGGAGTTCCTCCTCGGAATCGGCCGCGCACCACCGTACGAAGATGCCGTGGTCGGGCAGATACGAGGTGGAGGCGGGCTCGTCACCGAGCACCAGGGCCGCGCTGTCCCCCACGGGCAGCAGTCCGACGAAACCGTCGACCTCGCAGGCCCGGTCGTAGTCCGAGGCCGTCTCGTCGCCGTCGGCGCCCGCCCAGAACGGCAGCACGGCCTCCGGCACGGCTATCAGGGGACCGCCGCCCGACTCGATCCACTCCACGGCGCCCGGATCCGCGTATCTCACCATGGCAGCAGAACCTACACGCACGGCGGAAGCACGGGTTCACCGTGTCCGACCGGCAGATCAGCAGCCGCAGTTCCCGGCATCGACCGGCGCCGTCAGAGGGTCCGGCGTGCGCCGCTCGCGGCCCTGCCAGGTGTCGAACTCGAATCCCTCACGGGCCCAGTACTCGAAGCCGCCGAGCATCTCCTTGACCCGGTAGCCGAGTTCGGCGAGGGCCAGGGCGGCGCGGGTCGCGCCGTTGCAGCCGGGACCCCAGCAGTACGTCACCACGGGCACGGACCTGTCGAGGAGCTGTTCGGCCTGCTCCGGGATGAGGGCGGTGGGCAGGTGGATCGCGCCCGGGATGTGGCCCTGGTCCCAGGACTCGGTGGACCGCGAGTCCAGGACGACGAATCCGGGATCGCCGCCGGCCGCGAGCGCGGCGGCGACGTCGGACACGTCGGCGTGGAAGGCGAGGCTCGCCCGGAAGTGGGCGGCGGCCTCGGCGGGCGCGGCGGGCGCGACGCGCAGGACGGGGTTGGCGGCGGTGGCGGTCGTGGTCGTCATGCCCATCAATTTATGGCCGGTGATCGCCACCCTGAACGGAGATTCCCCGGCACTCCTCTTGAACCGCCGGTGATTCCCCTGCTATCCATCGGCCATGACCACGTTTTCCCCGGACGCCACCGACTGGCGCATCCTCGACGTCCTCCAGCGCGAGGGCCGCGCCAGCTTCGCGGAGCTGGCCCGTGCCGTGTCCATGTCCGCGAGCGCGGTCACGGAGCGGGTGCGGCGGCTGGAGGAGGCGGGCGTGATCCAGGGGTACGCCGCCGTGGTCGACCCGGAGCGGCTCGGCCTGCCGATCCTGGCCTTCGTGCGCCTTCGCTACCCCAACGGCAATTACAAGCCCTTCCACGACCTGGTCGCCGTCACGCCCGAGATTCTGGAGGCCCACCATGTCACCGGCGACGACTGCTTCGTCATCAAGGTCACGGCCCGCTCGATGCGGCACCTGGAGGAGGTCTCCGGCAAGATCGGCACGCTGGGCTCGGTGACGACGAGCGTGGTCTATTCGTCACCGCTGCCGCGACGCCCCCTGGGTCAGTGACCCCGCTGCCGCAGCACCGACCCCGATCTCCCCTTCACGACCTCCAGCTGGGCGTGGATCCGGCGTCGCAGATCGGCGACATGGCTGACGATCCCGACGCTGCGGTCCCGCTCCCGCAGTGAGTCGAGCACGTCGAGCACCTCGTCCAGGGTCTGGTCGTCGAGGCTGCCGAAACCCTCGTCGATGAAGAGGGTGTCGAGGCGGACGCCGCCGGCCTCGTCGGTGACGACGTCGGCGAGGCCGAGCGCGAGGGCGAGGGAGGCGAAGAAGGTCTCGCCGCCCGAGAGGGTGGAGGTGTCCCGCTCGCGGCCGGTCCAGGCGTCGACGACATGCAGCCCGAGTCCGCTGCGGCCCCGGCCTGAGCGGTCGTCGGAGTGGACGAGGGTGTAGCGGCCGGACGACATCCGTTGCAGCCGTACGGTCGCGGCGGCGGCGACCTGCTCCAGGCGGGCCGCCAGCACGTACGACTCCAGGCGCATCTTGCGTTCGTTGTCCGCCGAGGTGCCCGCGGTGAGGGCCGCGAGCCGGGCCACGCGGTCGTACTCCGTCCGCAGTGGGCCGAGTTGGCGTACGGCTGAAGCCGCGCGGGCGGACAAACCGTCGAGTTCGGTGCAGCGGCGGGCGGCGGCGTCGCGGGCGGAGGCGGCGTCGCGGGTGCGCCGGCCCGTGGCGGATGCGGCGCGCTCCGCGGCGTCGAGGTCGGCGGGCGGCTGCTGGGCGGCGGCCGCGGTGTCGGCTTCGGCGAGGACCGCCCGCACGGCGGCCTCCTCGGACTGCCAGGCGTCCAGTTGCCGTTGCAGGTCTCGGTGCGCGGTGTCGTCGAGGAGCGCGGCGGACGCGGCCTGCGGGGTGTCGAAGCCGGCGCGGAAGGCGGCGTCGGCGAGGCGGGCGTCGGCGTCCTTGAGCCGCTGGGCGGTGTCCTCGGCGGCGCGCGCGGTGTCGGCGGCCTCGGTGAGCAGGGCGACCTGGCGCTCCAGTTGTGCGGCGCGCGCGGCGACGCTGTCAGCGGTGCCGCGGGCCTGGGCCAACTCGGCTTCGAGGGCGTCCTTCTCGCGGTCCAGCCGCTCGCGGTGGCCGACCCGGGCGGCGGCCCGGACCTCGGCCTGCCGGTGGGCGGCGGTGCGCTGCTCGTGCTCCGCCTCGGCCCGCCGCAGCTCCTCGTGGGCGGAGTGCAGCGCGGAGGCGTCCCTGCGGGCCCGCGCGTACAGCTGCTCCAACTCGTCCGCGGCCTCGGCGAGTCGACTTGTCGGCATGTCGCCGGCCTCGGCGGTGGCCGCGGCCAGGGCTTCGCGTACGACGCCGAGGCGCCGTTCGGCGTCCGCCTGCCGCTCCTCCGCCTGCTGGTAGGCGGCCAGTGCCCGCTCCTCGGCTTCCCGGTCGACGTGTCCGACGTCCTTGCGGGCGGGCGCGGGGTGGTCGACGGCGCCGCAGACCGCGCAGGGCTCGCCGGGCTGGAGCTGCGCGGCGAGTTCGGCGGCGATGCCGTTCAGGCGCTGTTCCTTGACCTCGAGCCAGTGCGCCTTGGCCGTCAGCGCCTGCTCCTGGGCCTCGGTCGCCCGGCGTGCGGCCGTGTCGGTGTCGCCTGCCAGCTCGTCGCGCATCCGCGCGGCCGCGAGCCGCTGCCGGGCCGGGTCGCGCTGTACAGCCAGCTGGTCGGCACGGTTCGCGGCCTCCTGCGCCGACTCGATCCGCGCCTGGAGCCCGGCCCGGGTCTCCTCCCACCCGGCGAGCCAGGTCTCCCCGTCCAGCCGGATGTCCTCGTCGGCCCGCTCCTGACGGTCCAACTGGGCACGCTCCGCCAGGAGTTCGGCCAGTCGACGCTCGCCGCGGCGGGCCGACTCCAGCCCGCCCAGCTCCTCGGCGACGCGCCGTGCGGCGGCTGCGAGCCCGGCGGCACCGGCGTCGTGAAGAGCGCCGTCGGGCCGAGACTCCTCCCACCCCTCGTCGAAGGCGCCGCGCAGCAGCGCACGCGCGCGTGCCTGTGCCGTGGCCGCCTGCTCGTGCTCCGCGTCGGCCGCGTCCCGCAGCTCCAGCGCGGGCGCCACCGCCTCCGCCTTGCGAGCCCGCTCCATCCGCGCCTGCGCCGCACGGTGGGCGTCGGCCCGCTCCTCCAGCAGCCGGGCCCGCTCCCGCGCCTCGGCGAACCTCCGTTGCAGCCGGGCCACTTCGCGTACGTCATCCAGCGTGCGGTCGGCGGCGGCCTGGGCGGACTCGGCGGCCAGGAGGCGGCAGTGGGCGATGGTCAGCTGCTCGCGCACGGTGCTGCGGGCGACGGCCGCTGCCCCCAGGACGGCCTCGGCCACGCCGGGCTCGCCCGGCGCGAGGTCGGGCAACGGCATGGCGTCGCCCGCCGCCTGCTGCATGCGGTGCGCGTCGGCCAGCAGCGCCGCGTCCCCGTCGCGCACCTGGGCCTCGGCGGCCCGCCGGCGCTCGGCGAGCCGCTTCTCGACCTCGGCGAAGCGATGCGTGTCGAAGAGGCGGCCGAGCAGCTTGCCGCGCGCCTCGGCGTCGGCGCGCAGGAAGCGGGCGAAGTCCCCCTGGGGCAACAGGACGACCTGGCAGAACTGCTCGCGGCTCATGCCGAGCAGCTGGGTGATCTCCTCGCCGATCTCCTGGTGCGAGCGGCTGAGGTCCTTCCAGGTCCCGCTCCGGGCGTCGTACTCGCGCAGCCGGCTCTGCGCCTTGTCCAGCGTCGTACCCGAGCCGCGCTTCTTCGGTCGCTCCCAGGGCGGCTGCCGGGTGACCTCCAACCGGCGACCGGCGACGGTCAGTTCGAGCACCACCTCGGTGCGGGTGCCGGGTTCGGCGTGGTCGCTGCGCAGGCTCATGCCCTGGCCGCTCTGCCTCGCGCCGGGCACGGAGCCGTAGAGGGCGTAGCACACGGCGTCCAGGACGGAGGTCTTGCCCGCGCCGGTCGGTCCGTGCAGCAGGAAGAGGCCGGCCAGCGACAGTGCGTCGAAGTCGACGCTCTGGGAGCCGCCGAACGGCCCGAACGCCGTCAGGTCGAGGCGATGCAGCCTCACCGCGCCACCTCCCGCACCGTCTCGTCCGCACGAACGGCGTCGAACGCTTCCCGCAGCACGCCCTGTTCACGCGCGTCGGGCCCGGCCCCGCGCACATGCGCGACGAAGTCCTCCGCGATCTCCTGGTCGCTGCGTCCCGCGAGCCGCCGGGCGTAGGACACCGCCGGGTCGTCCGGTGCCCGCTCCGGGTCGAAGACGAGGCTGAGGGTGTGCGGGAAGCGCTCGGCGAGACGGACCATGGGGTCCGCCGGGCGCACCGCGTCCGTGAGGGTCGCCTCGATCCACGCCTCCTCGTGGCGGTCGAGCCCGGGGTCCGCGAGCAGATCCTCCAGCGTTCCCCGGATCCGGGCCAGCGCACGCGGCACCGGGCAGTCGACGCGCTCGGCCGTGACCGCCCCGTCGGCGTCCAGGTCGACGAGCCACATGCTCTTGCGGTGGTCGGCCTCGGAGAAGGAGTACGGCAGCGGCGAGCCCGAGTAGCGGACGCGCTCGCCGATCGTCTGGCAGCCGTGAAGGTGCCCCAGAGCGGCGTAGTCGACGCCGTCGAACACCCCGGCGGGCACGGCGGCCACCCCGCCGACGGTGATGTCCCGCTCGCTGTCGCTGGCCTCGCCCCCGGTGACGAAGGCGTGCGCGAGGACGACCGACCGGGTGCCGGGCGCGCGTGCGGCGAGGTCGGCGCGCACCCGGTCCATGGCGGCGGCGAGCACGGCCTCGTGTCCGGGCTTGTCCACGCCGAACTCGTCCTTCACCAGGGCCGGTTCGAGATAGGGCAGTCCGTAGAAGGCCACGTCGCCGAAGTCGTCCCGGAGCACGACCGGCGTGCCGCAGGCCGCCGGGTCGGTCCGCAGATGGATGCCGGCGCGGCCGATGAGCCCCGCGCCCACGCCGAGCCGGCGCGCCGAGTCGTGGTTGCCGGAGATCATCACCGTCGGCACACCGAGGTCGGCGAGCCGGTGCAGGGCGTCGTCGAACAGCTCGACCGCGGCGAGCGGCGGCACCGCCCGGTCGTACACGTCTCCCGACACGACCACCGCGTCCACGCCGCGCTCACGCACGGTCGTGACGAGGTGGCCGATGAACTCGGCCTGGGCACCGAGCATGTTGACCCGGTGGAACGCCCGGCCGAGATGCCAGTCGGAAGTGTGCAGCAGTCTCATGATCCCCGAGACTAACGGCCGGGTCTGACAGCACGGGCGGTTACTCCCGTATCGCCCCGTCATGAACGTTCCTGCACCCGCCGGTTCACGATGCCGACTTGCCCCGATATGAGCCACATGCCTGCTACGTCCCGCACTTCACGTTGCTCACGCGTCAGCGCGTCACCAGCTGGTCGGCCAGACGCCGTGCCTGCGTGAGCAGTGTGCCGTGGGTCGCCAGCGCGTCGGGGTCGTCCAGCACGCCGCCGTGCAGCCGGCCCCGCAGCGCGTCCAGGGTGTGGACCATGTCGTCGACGACCTCGCGCAGCTCGTGATCCGCGTCCCGGTCGTGGCCGCCCGGGGAGAACCGGCACCGGGGGTAGAGCCGGATCGCGCGGGCGCTGTCGCGCAGGAAGTCCGCGTACGGCTCGGTGACCGCCGGGCCCGGTCGCGGTTCCGGCCGGTCGCCGTCGCTGGCCTCCAGCACCGCGCGGGTGACGCCTGTGGTGTGGACGGCGACGTAGTCGAGAACGGTGACCGCGTCGTCGTAGTCCTGACCGGGAGGTGAAGGAGCCCGGCGGCGGTGCAGCGGGTTGACGCGCAGGCTCTCCCGGCTCCAGCCGGCCGCGGAGCGGGCCTGCTCCACCAGCCGGAACAGCCGTAGCGCCCGCTCGTGCAGCTCCGCCGCGGCCCGGGCGTCCCATTCATCGGCGGTCAGCCGGTCGGCCACCGCGTCCAGGATCTCCTGCGCCTCGCGGGCCGCGCCCTCGAGGGCGACGCGGGTGCCGCGCAGATAGACCGGTGGCCGGATCAGGGCATTGACGGCGATACCCACGAGCGCGCCGAAGACGGCCTCCGCGATCCGGGCCGCCGACCCGGCGAGGGTGACCGGCCCGGTCAGCACGAACAGGGCGCCGGTGGCCGCGTAGATGCCCTGGCTGCCCAGGCGCCGCCAGTTGCCCAGCAGCACCACCGCCGGCAGCACCAGCCCCATCGCCGCCATCGGGGAATCCAGCATGAGGGCGACCCCCGTGGCCACCACCGTCCCGGTGGCGATGGCCGCCAGCTGCTGGAGCCCGTGCGCGATCGACCGGTACACCGTGGACTCCACCAGCACGATCGCCACCCACGGCGCGACGAACGCCATCGGCATCTTCAGCCACCAGCCCGCGACCGCCCAGGCCACGCATGCGGCCAGCGCCGCCTTGGCGGCCTGGACCGCCAGATCCCGCTCACGGCCCGGCCGCTCCCAGGCCAGCCGGACGGACTTTCCCATGGCACTGACGAGCCGCCGGACGGCCGGCACCGCTTCACTCATCCCCTGCATACCGGCCGGGTGCCACACCCGCGGGGATGAATTCCGGCCCCTGCGCGCCTGCCCGCGTCAGGCGTCCTGGAAAGCTGTCTCGGCCTGCTTGCGGCGCAGTTCCTCCAGCGTGCTCTGCTGGCGTCGGGCCCGGGCGAGGAGGTCGTCGAGCATGCGCCGGTCGAGGCGTTCGTCGGTGTCGGCGAGCAGGCGCAGCGTCTCCCATGCGGCGGCCTTGCCCTCGACGCCCAGCCGCAGCGCCTCCAGCTCCCACAGCGTGCTCAGCGGGGAACGGCGCACGAGGTGGCCGTTGCTCTTGAGCCGCCCCACCCGCTCCGCCGCCCGGCCTGCGTAGACCTTGTAGTGCCGTACCGGGACACCGAGTCGTCGCATGATGCGGATCAGGCTCGCCCGGTCCTCGGCGATCTCGTCGGCGATCGGCCCCAGCACCTCGACGATCGTGGTGTTGCCGTCCGACCGTGCGAGGTGGCGAGCCCGGTCGGTCCCGGCGGTGGCGCCGGCCAGATGGTCGTTGAGGTAGATGCCCAGGTAGGCCGCACCGCCGCCCTGGGCGGACAGGACGTGCCGGGTGTCGGACCCCGTTCGGTTGCTCATGGTGTGTCCCTTCACGATCGCGGGCCGACTGCGCGAGTACCCGTTCGGGGGCGGGGCGGCACCTGGGCAGCCGAGGAGAAGGGACCGGACTACGCGTCTCCGTACGCCTCCCCGCCGAGCTCGAACCCGGCGGTCCCCGCCGTGACGTCCGCGAGCCAGGCCCGGAACGCGTCCACATCGGCGTCCGGCAGCCCGATCTCGATGCTGACCGCCTCGGCGTACCGCACGTCGCGCACCTCGCGTCCGGTCGACCGCAGGTCGTTCTCCACCTTGCCCGCGCGCTGGTGGTCGACGGTCACCGTGGCCAGCCGGAAGCGGCGCCTGGTGAGGGTGCCGACCGCGTCGAGCGCCTCGCCCACGGCTCCGCCGTACGCCCGGATGAGGCCGCCGGCGCCGAGCTTGACGCCGCCGTAGTAGCGGGTGACGACCGCGACGACGTAGCGCATGTCGCGGCGCAGCAGCATCTGCAGCATGGGCACGCCTGCTGTGCCGCCCGGCTCGCCGTCGTCACTGGCCTTCTGGATCGAGGCGTCGGCGCCGATCACGTAGGCCCAGCAGTTGTGGGTGGCGTCCGCGTGCTCCTTGCGGACGGCGGCGAGGAAGTCCTGGGCCTCCTGTTCGGTGGCCGCCGGGGCGAGCGCACAGATGAAGCGTGAGCGGTTGACCTCGGTCTCGTGCACGCCCGCGTGGGCGACTGTGCGGTACTCGTCCTGCATCGGGCCAGCCTATGCGCAGCGCCCACGGCCGCCCGCGCGGGAGGAGCGGTGCGGGCACACGCGCGTGCCCGCCGCTCAGCCCTTCTTGCCCCGCGCCACCATCACGCCCGTCAGCAGCGCCGTGCCGGGCTTGAGGGACTGCCAGGTGGGGCCGTGCCAGGCCAGTACGGCGATGGCGGACGTGGGGAACTTCGTGCGGACCTCGTCCAGGGTGTCGTCGAGGCCGTCGCCGGCGAGTTCTAGGACGAGTTCCTCCAGGCCGGGGTTGTGCCCGACCAGGAGCAGTGTCCCGACCTCGGGGGACGCCTCGTGCACGACCTCCAGCAGGTCGGTGACGTCCGCCGCGTACACGCGCGGGTCGTGGCGTACCGGTGGCGGGGTGCCCCACTGGGCGGAGGCGAGTTCCCAGGTCTGCCGGGTGCGTACGGCCGTGGAGCACACCGCGAGGTCCGGCAGGCAGTCGGCTTCGGCGATCATCCGGCCCGCGACGGGGGCGTCCCGTCGGCCGCGCGGGGCGAGCGGCCGTTCGTGGTCGGCGACACCGTCCGGCCAGGCGGACTTCGCGTGCCGCAGGACGATCAGCCGGCGCAGCGGGCCCGCGCCGAAGTGTTCGGTCACGACAGGCCTCCCAGGTCGTGGGTGAGGTCGAGGCCGAGGAGGCGGTCGGCGTAGGCGTAGGTCTCGAAGCGCGCGCCGTCCGGCAGGTCGGGCTCGCTCTCCACCCAGCGCAGCACGCCGAGCACTCCGGGCACGTCGAGATCGTCCTCCCAGGCGGTGCGCAGCTCTGCCCGGACCTCGTCGGGGATGGGCCGCGAGGGCCGGCGGGCCCAGGCGGCGACGGCATGCCGCCAGCGTACGAGCGTGTCGTGGGCGTCGGCGAGAGCGGCCGCGTCGAGCTCCATGGGCGTACTTCTGCGCGGGGAGAGCAGGGCGAGACGCAGCGCGGCGGGGTCGGCGTCCTCGGGGGGTGCCTGCGAGTGCACCGGTGCGACGGCGAGGCGTACGCCGTCGGGTGCCGCGTCGCCGCCCGCCCGCACGACGTGGATGACCTGTGCCTCGCCCAGGCCGGCGGTGGCGTCCCGGCCGTCCTCGAAGGGACGGATGCCGAGCGCGGCCGCCCCCGCCCGCAGCTCCGCCTGTTGCCGTTCCTCGTCGAGCAGGGCCCAGACCGGCGTACCGCCGAGTTCGAGGGCGCGGACGAGGAGGTCGGCGGCCAGCAGCACGCGCAGGGCGGTGACGTCGAAGCCCTCCGTGTGCGCCTCGACGCGGGTCAGGCCCCTTCGGGCGGGCGCGGCGTCCACGGGCTGGCCGGTTCGGTCGTCGATGATGCGCAGCACGGAGCGAGCGTAGGTGCAGGCGCGGTCCTCCGCAGCCATCCGGCCCGCTTTCCGGGCGGCGTGGCGGGCGTCGGGTCCGTCGGGAGTTCCCTGGTCATCGGTGTCGTAGCCGGGCATCGCCATCCCCTGCCGTGCGGACTGCACGAACGGTACTGCGCACCGGCCCGCCCGGACAGGAGTTCGCGCGGTGGGGAATCCTGGTGATCCGTCGGCCGTTGTGGGTGATGACGACGGTCGGACGGCTGTCGCGGGCGGCGCGAGGAGGCCAGTGGTGTACGGCGACGAGGACACGGTCCGCAGGATCCTGACCGAACTGGGCGACACCTGGGCCGTCGTCGGTCTGTCCTCCAACCAGCGGCGGGCGGCCTACGGGGTGGCCGAGGTGCTCCAGCGCTACGGCAAGCGCGTCGTGCCGGTCCACCCGAAGGCGGAGACGGTCCACGGCGAGCCGGGGTACGCCTCCCTCGCGGACATCCCCTTCGACGTGGACGTGGTCGACGTCTTCGTGAACAGCGACCTCGCGGGGCACGTCGCCGACGAGGCGGTCGCCAAGGGCGCGAAGGCGGTCTGGTTCCAGCTGGGCGTCCTCGACGAGGCTGCGTACGACCGCACGCGCGCGGCGGGCCTGGACATGGTCATGGACCGCTGCCCGGCGATCGAGATACCCCGCCTGGGCTGAGCCCGGGTTCCGGGGTCCGCTCCCCCGCCCCCGGAACACTCCCCTCCCTCGTCACGCGCCCTCATAATGCTCGGGTGACTTCCACCTCCCCCCACCCCAACTCCGGCCCCACGCAGCGCTTTCCGGTGGTCGTCGTGGGTGCCGGGCCCGCCGGGCTCACCATCGGCAGCATCCTGCGGGCGGCGTCCGTCGACTGTCTGGTCCTGGAGACCGAGACGCGTGAGTTCATCGAGCAGCGGCCCCGGGCCGGGGTGCTGGAGGAGGGGGCCGTACGCGGGCTCCAGCGGCGCGGACTCGCCGACAACCTGCTGGCTCGGGCGCAGCGGCACACCGAGTGCGAGTTCCGGTTCGCCGGGGAGCGCTACCGGTTCGAGTACGCGGAGCTGACGGGTGTGCATCACTGGGTGTACCCGCAGCAGTTCCTGGTGACGGATCTGGTGCGCGAGTACGCGGACGTCCGTGGCGGGGCGATCCGCTTCGGGGTGCGGGACGTGCGGCTGCACGACCTCGACACCGACCACCCGTCGGTGTCGTACACCTGCCCGGAGACGGGTGAACGGCAGGTCGTGCACTGCGACTTCGTCGCCGGCTGCGACGGGGCGCGCGGCGTCACCCGAACCGCGCTGCCCGCCGACCGCGCCCACATCGCCCGCAGCGACTACGGCATCGGCTGGCTGGCGCTGCTCGCCGAGGCGCCGCCGTCCTCCGACTGCGTCCTGTTCGGCATGCATCCGCGCGGGTTCGCCGGACACATGCCGCGCAGCGCCGAGGTGACCCGCTACTACCTGGAGTGCCCGCCCGGGGACGACCCGGAGAGCTGGTCGCACGAACGGGTCTGGACGGAACTGCAGCAGCGGCTCGGGGCGAACGGCGCGCCGCCGCTGACGGAGGGGCGGCTGATCGAGAAGCGCGTCCTCGACATGCACAACTACGTCGTCGAACCCATGGTGTTCGGCCGCCTCTTCCTGGCCGGCGACGCCGCGCACCTGACCGCGCCCATCGCCGCCAAGGGCATGAACCTCGCCCTGCACGACGCCTTCCTCCTCGGCGACGGGCTCGTCGCCCACCTCACGAAGGGCGACGGCACGGCCCTGGACGGCTACTCGACGGCCTGCCTGAACCGGGTGTGGGACTGCCAGGAGTTCTCCCACTGGCTGTCCGAGGTCTACCACGGGGCGTCGTCGGGCGACCCCTACCGCGCGGGCACCACCCTCGCCCGCCTCCGCCGCATCTTCGACTCCGAGACGGCGGCCAGGGCGTTCGCGGAGCAGTACCTGGGCAGGTCCACCACCACCGGCTGAGCGGCCTCGCGCCCGGTGCCGGGTCAGTCGTGCAGCGGCCGGTCGCTGAGCCGGTGGTCCGCCACGTTCAGCGCCTCGTCGACGAGGCGGCGCAGATGGCCGTCGCGCAGGGAGTAGATCACCCGGCGGCCCTCCTTGCGCGTGTTCACCAGACCCGCGAGCCGCAGCCGGGCCAGGTGCTGGCTGACGGCGGGGCGGGCCGCTCCGCATGCCTCGGTGAGCGTCGTGACGTCGGCCTCTGACGCCGTCAGGGCGTGCAGCAGGGTGAGGCGGGTGCGGTCGCCGAGCAGGGCGAGGAGTTCGGCCGCGAGCGCGAACTGCTCCTCGCCCGGGGTGCGCGGATGCGCATCGTGCGCAGATGATAGGTGCATGCGTGCGCTCATACGCACATAATGGCGCCGTGGGCGACTCGCGTCCACTCCCACGCACCGGAAGGGGACCACCGTGAGCGACCGGCACGAGCACGGTCATGGCCATGGGCACGAGCACCACCACGGCCACGATCACCGTCATGGCGATCCCCATCCCCATCCCCACCCTCACGACCACGCCCAGGACGACTCCCGCAGCCGCGCCGGAGCCGGCCTCCGCCACCGCCTGACCCACCTCCTCAAGCCCCACTCCCACGAGACGGCCGACAAGCTCGACTCCGCCCTGGAGTCCTCCGCCCGTGGCATGCGCGCGCTGTGGGTCTCGCTGGCGGTGCTCGGCGTGACGGCGCTCGCGCAGGCCGTCGTGGTGGTCGCCTCCGGGTCGGTGGCGCTGCTCGGCGACACGGTGCACAACACCGTGGACGCGCTGACCGCCGTACCGCTCGGCATCGCGTTCGTCCTCGGCCGGCGCGCGGCGACGCGTCGCTTCACCTACGGCTACGGGCGGGCCGAGGACCTCGCGGGCATCGTCATCGTGCTGACGATCGCCGCGTCCGCGGCCTTCGCGGCGTGGACGGCGGTCGACCGCCTGCTCGATCCGCGGCCCGTGGAGCAGATCCCGGCGGTGGCCGTGGCGGCGCTCGTCGGCTTCGCCGGGAACGAATGGGTGGCCCGCTACCGGATCAGGGTCGGGCGGGAGATCGGCTCGGCCGCGCTGGTCGCGGACGGACTGCACGCCCGTACGGACGGATTCACCTCACTGGCCGTCCTGTTGAGCGCGGGAGGCGCGGCGCTGGGGTGGCAACTCGCGGACCCGATCGTGGGGTTGGCGATCACGGCCGCCATCACGCTGGTCCTGCGGGACGCGGCGCGCGAGGTGTTCCGGCGGGTGATGGACGCCGTGGACCCGGCCCTGGTGGACCGCGCGGAGCACGTACTGCGGGAGGTCGCGGGCGTGCGCGAGGTGGGCGAGCTGAGGCTGCGCTGGATCGGGCACCGGCTGCGCGCCGAGGTGGCGGTGGTCGTGGACGGCGAGGTGACGGTACGGCAGGCGCACGCCATCGCCGTCGACGCCGAGCACGCCCTGCTGCACGCCGTGCCCCGGCTCACCGCGGCCCTGGTCCACGCCGATCCGGCGCCGGTGCCGGGCGAGGCGGATCCGCACCTCGCCCTCGCGCATCACACCGTGTCCTGAGCTCAGGCGACGCCGAGCCCCTCCAGGACGACCGCGCCCGGCAGCTCGGCGAACGCCTTGCCCGGCACCAGCAGTTTGCCGCGCCGGCGGCCGCTGCCGACCAGGACGTAGGGCAGGTCGACGACGGCCGAGTCCACCAGCAGCGGCCAGCCGCCGGGCAGTCCGACCGGGGTGATGCCGCCGTACTCCATGCCGGTCTCACCGGTCGCCGTGTCCATGGAGGCGAACGACGCCTTGCGGGCGCCGAGTTGACGGCGCACCACGCCGTTGACGTCGACCCGGGTGGTGGAGAGCACGACGCACGCGGCCAGCGTGGTCTCGCCGCCGCGCTTTCCGGCCACGACCACGCAGTTCGCGGACTGCTCCAGCAGTTCCCGTCCGTAGTGCTCGACGAAGACGGCGGTGTCGGCCCACTGCGGGTCGGTCTCGACGTAGACGATCTGGTCGGCGGGGACGCTGCCGTGCCACTGGCGTACGGCGTCGGCGACCGGGCTGATGAGTGCGTCGAGGCAGTCGGGGGCGGGGGTGGCGCTGTCGAAGTTTCCGATGGGTGCGTCCATGAGCGCACGCTAACAGGGCCGCCCGTGCCGCCGGAGCGACGTCTCAGCGGGCGGGCGGGACCGAGACGGCCAGCATCCACTCCGTGGGGACGTCGCCCTGATTGCCGTAGGTGTGCGGGGCGTCGGCCTCGAAAGTGGCGCTCGAACCGGCCGGGACGAGGTAGTCCGTGCCGTCGACGGTGAGGGTGAGTTCGCCGGCCGTGACATGGACGATCTCGACCGTGCCGACGGGGTGCGGGTCCGAGGTGCTGCTCTCGCCCGGCATCACCCGCCAGTGCCACATCTCCAGCGGACCGGGCGCCTCGGTCCCGGCGAGCAGCCGGCTGTGGCTGCCCGCGTCGGTGTGCCACAGCCGCACGACCTGGTCGGCCGGGACGATCCGCACCTTCGGGCCCTGCTCGTAGTCGAGCAGGGTGGTGATGCTGACCCCGAGCGCGTCACCGATCTTGATCACCGTGCCGAGGCTGGGGTTGGTGCGGGCCTGCTCGATCTGGATGAGCATGCCGCGGCTGACGCCGGCCCGGGCGGCGAGCACGTCCAGCGTGAAGCCGCGCACCGCGCGCCAGTGCTTGACGTTGCGCGCCAGGGACTGGGTCAGCAGGTCGAGGTCCGACACATTCCGTCCAAGTTGCGGAGTCCAATATTCTGGATGACGGGGTTCACCCAACTGCACTACGGTGGGGTGCACCCGATCGTGCACCGAACTGTACTGCGAGGTCCCCGTGACAGCACTCTTCGCCCTGGCCACCAGCCTGCTGTGGGGCCTGGCCGACTTCGGCGGCGGACTGCTGACCCGGCGCACCCCGGCCCTCACGGTCGTCGTCGTCTCACAGGCGATCGCGGCGTCCGTGCTCGGTGTGATCGTGGTGGCCACGGGCGCCTGGAGCGAGGCCGGTTCGCAGCTGTGGTTCGCTGTCGCCGCCGGTGTGGTGGGCCCGGTCGCGCTGCTCTGCTTCTACAAGGCGCTCGCGCTCGGCCCCATGGGCGTGGTGTCCCCGCTCGGCACCGTGGGGGTCACCGTCCCGGTCGGCGTGGGCTTCTTCCTCGGGGAGCGCCCCGGATGGGTCCAGGTCGCCGGGATCGCGGTCGCCGTGTTCGGTGTCGTGCTCGTGGGCGGACCGCAGTTGCGCGGCGCACCCGTCCAGCGGCAGGCGATCCTGCTCACGCTGGTCGCCGCCTTCGGCTTCGGCACGGTCTTCGCGCTGATCGCGGAGGCGTCCTCGACGGTCACCGGCCTGTTCCTGGCGCTGTTCGTGCAGCGTGTGGTGAACGTGGGGGCGGGCGGCCTCGCGCTGTACGCCTCGGTGAAGCGGGGCGCGCCCGCCCTCCCGGACGGCGGTCTGCCCCTGGGCTCGCTTCCCGCGTTCGCCTTCGTCGGTCTCGCCGACGTCGCGGCGAACGGCACCTACGTGGTCGCCGCCCACCACGGCCCGGTCACCGTGGCCGCCGTACTGGCCTCGCTCTATCCGGTGGTGACCGCGCTGGCCGCGCGCGGCTTCCTCAGGGAGCGGCTGCGGGCGGTGCAGGCGGCGGGCGCTGGGCTCGCGCTGGTCGGCACGGTGCTGCTCGCGGCCGGCTGACTCAGGACTCGGCGTCCACCCCGGCGAGCCGGCCGGCCGCCTTCTCGTCCAGCGCCCCGAGCCTCTCCGCCGCCTTCTCGTCCAGCGCCCCGAGCCTCTCCGCCGCCTTCTCGTCCAGCGCCCCGAGCCTCTCCGCCGCCTTCTCGTCCAGCTCCGCCAGCTTCGCCACCGTCTCCTCGTCCAGTTCGGCCAGCGCCTGGAGCTCCTGCGGGGTGACCCCGTCGGGTATCGGCACGGGCGCCGGAGTCCGCAGCGGCGGCTGCCAGCCGTCGTCGGGAGTCCAGCGCCGTACGACACGGGCGGGCGCCCCCGCCACCACGGCGTGGTCGGGCACCGTGCCCCGGACCACCGCACCGGCCGCCACCACGACGTTCCGCCCGATCCGGGCGCCGGGCAGGATCACGGCCCCGGTGCCGATCCAGCACCCCGGGCCGATCTCGACCGGCTCCATGCGCGGCCACTGCTTGCCGATGGGCTCGTGGGGGTCGTCGTAGGAGTGGTTGGTGGAGGTGACGTAGACGTACGGCCCGAAGTAGCAGTCGCTGCCGATCGTGACCGTGGTGTCGGCGATGACATGGCTGCCGCGGCCCAGCACCACGCCGTTCCCTATGCGCAGGATCGGCTCCGGGCCGAGGTCGAGGTCCGGCATCAGGCCCGCCGTCAGCGTCACCTGCTCGCCGACGATGCAGTGGGAGCCGAGGTGGATCCACGGTTCGCCGAAGACGGTGCCGAGGGGGAAGGCGAGGCGGGTGGCCTCGCCGATCGAGCCGAAACGGAAGCGGCCGGGGTGCTCGGCGGTCACCGAACCCGTGCGCTGCGCCCAGGCCCAGCCCGCGTGGACGGCGCGCTGCGCCACTCGGCGTCGCCAGGATGAGAACGTGTTCTTGCGCTTCGGCACGCGCTCACCGTACTTACCGCAGGGCGACCTTATGAGGTGCAGGGCCTGTGATCTTCGCCCCAACGGGTGGCGTAGCGTGCGCCTACGACGTTTCGGGTGAGGAGAGAGTGATGACGCACAGCGCGCTGGTCATGGGTATCGGTGGGCGGGAGCCGAAGATCGACGAGTCCGCGTTCGTGGCGCCGGGATCGTCGGTGATCGGGGATGTGACGCTGGGCGCCGGGGCGAGCGTTTGGTACGGCGCCGTGGTGCGGGGTGACGTGGAGCGGATCTCCGTGGGAGCCCAGTCCAATATCCAGGACAACTGCACACTGCACGCCGACCCCGGTTTTCCGGTGAGCGTCGGGGAGCGGGTGTCGGTCGGGCACAACGCCGTGGTGCACGGGGCGACCGTCGAGGACGACTGTCTGATCGGGATGGGCGCGACCGTCCTGAACGGCGCGGTGATCGGGGCGGGGTCGCTGGTCGCCGCCCAGGCGTTGGTGCCGCAGGGGATGGAGGTGCCGCCCGGGTCGCTCGTCGCGGGGGTGCCCGCGAAGATCAGGCGGCAGCTGACCGAGGAAGAGCGTCAGGGTGTGACGCTCAACGGGACGATGTACACGGCGCTGGCCGAGGCGCACCGGGAAGCGCACGGGGGCTGAGGTCGCACGGTGTGTGTGCGGGTTGACCGTGGCCGCTCGCGCCCACGCGGCGGAGCCGCTCATCGATTGAGCCCCGCGCCCCCGAGCGGCGCCTCAGTCGGCGGCGGCCACCGGCTCCGGTTCCTGGTGCGCGCTCTGCGCCTTCTGCGCCTTGCGCCTGATGATCAGCATCGACGTCAGGCCGACCAGGACCGCGGCCACGAGACCCAGCCACGAGAAGCGCTTCAGCCAGGACTCGGCCACCACACCGACGTAGTAGATGACCGCCGTCGTGCCGCCCGCCCAGACGATGCCGCCGAGGACGTTGGCGATCAGGAACTTCCAGTACGGCATCCGCAGAACGCCCGCGAGCGGCCCGGCGAAGATGCGCAGGAGGGCGATGAAGCGGCCGAAGAAGACCGCCCACATGCCCCACTTCTGGAAGGAGCGCTCGGCGGTGGCGATATGGGCTTCGCTGAAGTGCTTGGGGAACTTGCCGCCCAGCCAGGCCAGCAGCGGCCGGCCTCCCTTGCGGCCGATGGCGTAGCCGATGGAGTCGCCGATGATCGCGCCCGCGGTGGCGCAGGCGCCGAGGACGAAGGGGTCGATCTCGTGGTGCTGCGAGGCGAGCAGCGCCGAGGAGACCAGGATGATCTCGCCGGGCAGCGGGATGCCCAGGCTCTCCAGGCCGATGACCAAGCCGACCAGCAGATAGATGGCGAGCGGTGGCACCGTTTCGAGCCATTCCTGGACGTGCAACGCCGCTTCCTCTCAAGTCCTGGACCCTGTGTTTCCCGGCGCACGCCCAGCCGTGAGCGTGCGCCGGGGCAGCCTACCCGCTCTGTGTGACGCGCTCGGCGTCCCAGAGGTTGCACCGATGCTCACCATGCACGGAAGTGCTCTGCTGGTTCCCGCCGGCGGAGGTGGTGCGCAGTGTCAGCACCTTCCCCGGCCCGGACGGCATCGCGGGCTCTCCCGCCGCGCGCGGCACCCCGTCGCGGACGAAGGAGCCCCAGTACCGGACCATCTGCCCCGCCAGCCTCCGCTGCTCGGCGTTCAGCGGGGTCTCCAGGCCGAAGTGCTTGAAGAGGTACTGCACCTCGTTGACGTGGGTGGCGCCGAAGTCGAAGTCGGTGCCGAGGTTGCGCAGGGAGGCGAAGGGCGGGGAGGTGCGGTCGGCGAACTCGTACGCGTAGACCCTGCCGCGTCCGGCGAGCGTGCCGTCGAGGCGCAGCGCCGGGCAGGCGAAGAGCTCGTCGCCCTGGGCGGTGGCGTACGCGATGGTCGGTGACGGGTAGGCCGGGAGCGGGTAGCGCGCGAGCACGTCCTCGCCGAAGTCCGTGCGCATCACCGTCGGGTACTGGTCGGCGGTGAGCGGGGTGCCGTTGAGGTCGAAGCGGCCGAAGGCGAAGAGGCGCCCCTCGTCCTGGTTGGCGCCGTTCATGACCGGTACGCCGGCCGCGGCTCCCCGCTCGAAGGCCTCCTTCGGCTGCCTCGGCAGGAAGGCGCCGCCCGCCACGGGTGCCCAGTCGAACCCGCTCTGCGCCGCGAGGATCTCGGCGGCCGGCTTGGCGCGCAGACAGGCGATGTCGGCGCAGCCGAGCTTGCGCGCGAAGGCGGCGCCCTGGGTCAGGGCCGTCTCGTGGGTGCGCGCGGCGCAGTCGCCGTACGCCCCGCTCTGGATGATGCCGGCCCGGAACAGGCCCTTCGCCGTCGGCGAGGCCAGCTGGGTGCAGACGGAGCGGCCGCCCGCCGACTCGCCCGCGACGGTCACCCGGGCCGGGTCGCCGCCGAAGCGTCCGATGTTGGCGCGAACCCAGCGCAGCGAGGCCTGCTGGTCGAGCATGCCGAAGTTGCCGGAGACGCCGTCGCGGGCCTCGCCGTCGAGTCCGGCGGCGGCGAGGAAGCCCATCGCCCCGAGGCGGTAGTTGACGGTGACGACGACCGTGCCGGTCTGCCGGGCGAAGGTGTCGGGGACGACGTCCTGGCCGGCCCCGGCGGTCAGTCCGCCGCCGTGGAACCAGACCAGGACCGCGCGACGGGCGGCGCCTTCGGGGACGTACACATTGAGGTCGAGGCAGTTCTCGGTGTGGCTCGGCTGCTCGTAGCCCGGGTCCCAACTCGCGCCCTGAACACACTTGTTGCCGAAGTCCGCCGCCGTACGCACACCCTGCCAGGGCCGCGCCGGACGCGGCTCACGCCAACGAAGGTCACCGACGGGTGGCTGTGCGTAGGGGATGCCGAGGAACTGCCGTCCCTCGGCGGTGGTCTCGCCCCGTACCCACCCGGCGTCGGTGCGGACGACGGGTGGGTCGGCGGCCTGCGCCGGCACGGGCGTGGCCAGGGCGGCCACGAGGGCCATCAGTGCGACGGACATACGACGTAACACGGGTCCACCTCCGCTTGTTGAGCATGGGACAGCACTCGTGCGGCGGGAAAACTATGAACCCTGGTGACTCGAGTCAACTAGGTGAACGAGAAACGGCCGGATGACGTCAGGGACCGAAGAAGGGGGCACCCCGGTGAGGGTGACCCGTGACTAGGGGAGGGTGGAGTCGAGGGCCTTCGTGGCGGTGTCGACGACCGTCGTCGCCACGGTGGCCACCACCTCGGCCGGCGGGGCCACAAGGGGCTCGGGAGCGGGTTCGTCGCCGGGGTCGGCCTGGACGTAGCGCGTCTCGTAATGGGACTGCGGCTCGCCCGGCTCGTCCTGCGGGGGTTCGGCGCGGGGCGGCTCGGGGGCGGGGTCGTGCGGGGAGCCGCGATCGGGTTCCAGAGGCTCGGGTTCCAGAGGGGCGGTGTCCTTCTCCCGTTTCTCCTTCCCTCCCGCGTCGGCGCCGTTCCGGGGCTCCTGCTTCCGTGCCCCGTCCTCGTGTCTCCCTTCCCCCTGTCCGCCCGCGTCCGCCGGACCGCCGTCGAGCCTCCAGCGCTGCGCACGGGAGCCGTCGCGTTCGGCGACGATCACGCCCCCGCCGTCGCCGCGCGCGACCGCCGCCCGCTCGGCCCGGCGCAGCAGCAGTTCCCCGTGCACGGTGAGGTCGTAGCGCACCTCACCGGCCGGGGCGAGACAGTTCGCCAGGACGACCGTGCCCGCGTCGGGGTCGGAGTCGAGGCAGAGGGTGGGATCGGCGGCGCTGCGCAGGACGCCGTTGTCCCGGTACGACCACTGCTGGGACGCGGTGGTCGAGCACTCCGCCAGTTCAACGCGGGCGCCGGTGCGGACGACGCCGTCGTGCAGGTCGAGGCAGCGGCCGTCGTCGAGGTTGCGGAGCCTGCCCTGGGCGATCTCGACGGGGTTCTCGGCGGATGCGGCGGACGGGGTGCCGCCGGACGAGGGCTCGGCGGCGCTCGGGTGGATCGACTGGCCGGCGGGCACGCCCCAGGTGGCCTGCGCGTCGGGGACGCCGCTCTCGTCGGACCAGCCCTTCGCGGTGAGCACGGTCACGAGCAGGGCGAGGGAGGTCAGCCCGACGCCGACGGCGACCGCCTTGCCGCGCACCCGCGGCGGGGCGCTCCGCTCCGGGCGGTGGCGTCCGCCCCGGCGATGGCGATCGCTCGACATCACCCCGGAGCCGCCGCGTCCGGGCCGGGAGTCGAGATAGCGGCGGGCGCCCCAGCCGAGCACGGTCTCGGCGAGCAGCACCTCGAGGCCGCCCTCGAAATGGCTGAGCTGCTCTGCGGCGTGCCGGCAGTAGCGGCACTCCATCAGATGCTGCTGGACATCGGGCAGCAGCGCGCCGCCGCGGCGAATGGGGACGTCGAGGAGCCGGTTGTAGTAGCGGCATTCCCGGGTGGGCGCGAGTTCGCCGTGGGCGCGCACACAACCTCTGCGGAATTGCTCGCGCACTCCTTCCAGGGCGGCGGACGCGGTGGCCCCGTCCACTCCCAGCAGACCAGCGGGTATGGTTATCGGCTCCGCCTCGACCTCGGTGTGCCAGAGGAGGCATTGCGAGGCTCCCGGCAGGGCCCGGAAAGCACGCTCGGCGATTTGCCGCCTTTCGGGCGTCGAGGGCCGTGCGGCGCGCAGCCCGCGCCCGCCGGTCGGTTTGCCGAGTTCCGGCAGAAGGGCGGAAATTCCCTCGTCGGCCGCCCACTCCTTCACCATGTCCCGCACGGCGACGAGAAGTTGGGGGCGCAACGCTCCGGCGGCCGGCCGGCGGAGCACGCGCTGGAAGGCCGCGGCGGCCACCATGGCGGCCGAACTCCGCATGGTCACCAGGCAGATGGCCGCGTAGTCGTGGACGGCGGGCCAGTGCCGCGCCATCAGAAGGGCGACGGCACGGGCGTCCGAGCCATCTTCGCCGAGCCTCGCGACGAGGTCGCGATCGGACTTACCGGAACTCGCTCCGGGACGAGGCGGGTACGGCGGTCGTGGGGGGTGGGGGGATTGCACTGAACCATTTCCTTCCCGGCCTCAGGACGGCACGGGGAATGCACGTCCGTCGGAAAAGCAGGCGCCTGATTGGTGCATACCTGAGCCGTGTCACCTGGGGACCGGCTATCGGGCCGCTCACTTTCGCACAAACGAAGCACGGGAAACAAGAAGTTCGAGTGACCATCGTCCAAGAAGCGCGAAATTAAGGAAAGTTACCGCCGGTATCCGCACCCGTATTCGAAATCGCTATCGAACCGAGTGCCAAGTTGTGTGCGGACAAAGACCATTGGTCCACGGAATCTTCAACTCCGCATGTCACGCACCGACAGAAGGCAGATCCACCTCTACTACCTGGAGGCGCGCGCGTGCGGCAGCACGCAGGAGGCCTGCGTGCTGCCGTACGGCCGGGCTCAGCTGTTCGGGCGCAGCGTCCAGACGACGGTCATCTCGGCGGTCACGGCCCCGTCCGCGCGCTGGATCTCGATCGCCACCGGGAACTCGGGGCGCTCCCCCGCGTCCAGCTGCGCGACGACCTCGGCGGCCGGGCGGCCCAGCGTCGCGGTGGCGGTGACCGCGCCCATGGCGAGCTTCCGGTAGGCGATCTCGGCGTTGACGGCGAGCGGCACGGCACGCGAGAGCTGGTCGCCGAACGCGGCCAGCACGATCGCGCCGCTGGCGGACTCGCCGAGCGTGAACATCGCGCCGGCGTGCGGCCCGCCGACGTGGTTGTGGAACTCACCCTGGTCCGGCAGGGCCACCACGGCCTTGTCCGGCGTGGTCTCCAGGAACTCGAGGTTCAGGGTCCGGGCCATGGGCACGGTTGCGGCGAGCATCTCGCCGATGGACATCTGGTCTGCGCTCATGGCGGTCATGTTACCCATGAGTAGGTTGCCGGAACAGGGTGCGCGGGATGTGACGCGCGTCGTATCCGCAGGGTCCGTCCAAATCTGCGTCCAGGTCTGGTTCCAGGTCTGCGTCCAGGTCTGCGAGCGAGCCCATCCGCCACGTGACCTGCAATTCAATTGGCAAATCGGGACCCGGGCGGCGATAGTCGGCCGGTGACCAACGCCGCCGATCTCCGCCGCCGCGCCCGCCGACCCGCCTGGGCGGGCCGCAACTACAGCCTCCTGACCGCTGCCGCGTTCGTCACGAACCTCGGCAGTCACGGCGCGCTGATCGCCGCGGCGTTCGCGGTGCTGGAGGCGGGCGGGGACGGCGGTGACGTGGGTCTGGTGGCCGCCGCCCGCACCCTGCCCCTCGTGCTCTTCCTGCTGATCGGCGGCGCGGTCGCGGACCGCCTTCCCCGGCATCGGGTCATGGTCGCGGCCAACGCCCTGAACTGCGTCTCCCAGGCCGCCTTCGCCGTGCTGGTCCTCTCCGGTGAGGCGCGGCTGTGGCAGATGATGCTGCTGACCGCGCTCGGCGGCACCGGCCAGGCGTTCTTCAGCCCGGCGGCCGAGGGCATGCTGCTGTCGTCGGTGCGCGGGGAGCAGGCGAGCCGGGCGTTCGCCGTGTTCCGGATGGCGATGCAGGGTGCGGCGGTGGGCGGTGCCGCGCTCGGCGGGGCCATGGTGGCGGCGATCGGGCCGGGCTGGGTGCTGGCGGCGGACGCGGCGGCGTTCGCGGTCGCCGGGGCCATGCGGGCATTCCTTGACGTGAGTCACATTCCGCGGCGGGCGCCGGGCGGCGGCATGCTCGCCGATCTGCGGGAGGGCTGGCGGGAGTTCGCCGGGCGGCCGTGGCTGTGGGGCATCGTCGTCCAGTTCTCCATCGCCAACGCGGTCGTCGGGGCGGCGGACGCGGTGTACGGCCCCCTGGTCGCCCGGGACCACCTCGGCGGGGCGGGCCCCTGGGGTCTGGCCCTGGGCTTCTTCGGGGCGGGCACGGTCGCCGGCGCCCTGCTGATGACCCGCTGGAAACCGCGCCGCCTCCTGCTCGCCGGCACCCTGTGCGTCTTCCCGCTCGCCCTGCCCTCGGCCGCGCTCGCCGTGCCGGTGCCGATCACCGTCCTGTGCGCGGTGATGTTCCTGACCGGCGTGACGCTGGAGGTGTTCGGCGTCTCCTGGATGACCGCGCTGCACCAGGAGATACCGGAGGAGAAGCTGTCCCGGGTCGCCGCGTACGACTGGTTCGGCTCGGTCGCCCTGGTCCCGCTGGCGACGGCCCTGGCCGGCCCGGCGGAGACGGCGTTCGGTCGCACCTCGGCGCTGTGGGGCTGCGCCGCGCTGGTCGTGGCCGTCACGGCGGCCGTCCTGTGCGTACCCGACGTACGGAACCTACGCCGTCGCACCAAGCACGTAACCACCGGCAGCCACCCCACCTCAGCCGACACCGAAAGCCCCGTCGGGGGGCTCGGGTGACGCCACGGCACGTGACCACCGGCAGCCACCCCACCTCACCCGATACCGAAAGCCCCGTCGGGAGGCTCGGGTGATGCCACGGCGTCCTCGTCCCGCACCGGCCGCGCCCCGCCGATGAACTCCCGCAGGGCGGCGCCGTGTTCGACCCGTGCCGGAAAGGCGTCGGAGGCGGTGAGCCGGGCCAGGGTGGCGGTGTCGACGGGGCCGTGCGCGGCGATCAGTACCGCGTTTCCGAACCGCCGCCCGCGCAGCACCCCTGGCTCGGCGATCAGCGCGAGCTCCTCGAACAGTGTTGCGTACGTGGCGAGTTGGGAGCGCAGGAAGGCGAAGGGCGCGGCGTCGGCGAGGTTCGCCAGATAGACGCCGCTCCCCCGCAGCACCCGCTCGGCCTCGCGGACGTACCCGACCGAGGTCAGATGCGCCGGCACCCGTGACCCCCCGAAGACGTCGGCGACCAGCACGTCCGCCGAGTCGTCCGGGGCCGCCTCCAGCCACTCCCGGGCGTCCTGGGCGTGCAGCCGGATGCCGTCGCCGTCCGCCACCGGCAGATGCTCGCCGATCAGCTCCATCAGCCCCCGGTCCGCCTCGACGACTTCCTGCCGCGAGCCGGGCCGGGTGGCCGCCAGGTACCGGGGCAGGGTGAGCGCGCCGCCCCCGAGGTGCAGCGCGTCCAGCGGCTGCCCCGGTGCGGCGACGGTGTCGAGGACATGGCCGAGCCGACGGGCGTACTCGAACTCCAGATGCGAGGGCTCGTCCAGATCGACGTACGACTGCGGAGCCCCGTCCACGGTCAGCAGCCACGCCCGCTTCCGGTCGACGTCGGGCATCAGCTTGGCGATGCCGTAATCGACGGACCGGGTGACGGGTATGGGCTCGTTCACCTTCCTATTGTGCCCGGGGGAAGCGCACCTTCGGGGCGCGGGGAACCGCGCGACCAGCCACCGAGGCCGCCCCGCGGTCCCCCACGAACCGCACACCGTCATTCAACGGCTGTGACGGTTCCCGCCCCGACCGTGCGCCCGCCCTCACGGATGGCGAATCCGAGCCCGGGCTCCAGCGGCACCGCACGCCCCAGCTCGACGGTCATGGTGACCGTCTCCCCGGGCCTCGCGACCGCCGCCCCGCCGAGGTCGACGTCCCCGACCACATCCGCCGTACGGATGTAGAACTGCGGCCGGTATCCGGTGGAAACCGGCGTCGAACGACCTCCCTCGCGCGTCGACAGCACATACACCTGCGCCGAGAAGCGACGCCGGGGCACCACATTGCCCGGCGCCGCGACCACGTGCCCGCGCCGGACGGCGTCGCGCGGAACCCCGCGCAGCAGCAGCGCCACGTTGTCCCCGGCCTGCGCCTCGTCCATCGGCTTGCCGAAGGTCTCCAGACCGGTGACGACGGTCTCGACCTCGGCCCCGAGCACTTCGACCCGGTCGCCGACCCGCACGGTGCCCCGTTCGACGGCCCCGGTGACCACGGTCCCCCGGCCGGTGATGGTGAGCACGTTCTCGACGGGCAGCAGGAACGGCGCGTCCACATACCGCTCGGGCATCGGCACGTAGGTGTCGACCGCGTCGAGCAGCGCCTCGACGGACGCCGTCCACTTGGGGTCGCCCTCCAGCGCCTTCAGCCCCGACACCCGTACGACGGGCGCGGCGTCGCCGCCGTAGCCGTGCTGCGAGAGCAAGTCGCGGACCTCCAGCTCGACGAGGTCGATGAGCTCCTCGTCGCCCGCGTCGGCCTTGTTGAGGGCGACGACGATGTGGTCGACGCCCACCTGCCGGGCGAGCAGCACGTGCTCGGCGGTCTGCGGCATGATCCCGTCGAGCGCGGAGACGACGAGGATCGCCCCGTCCAGCTGTGCCGCGCCGGTGACCATGTTCTTGACGTAGTCGGCGTGGCCCGGCATGTCCACGTGCGCGTAATGACGGGTGTCGGTCTCGTACTCGACGTGCGCGATGTTGATGGTGATGCCGCGCGCGGCCTCCTCCGGCGCGCGGTCGATGCGGTCGAAGGGGACGAACGTGCCCGAGCCGCGCTCGGCGAGGACCTTGGTGATGGCGGCGGTCAGGGTGGTCTTGCCGTGGTCGACATGGCCCATCGTGCCGATGTTCAGATGCGGTTTGGTGCGCACGTATGCCGTCTTGGACATGGCTGTACCTCGAAGTCTCTGCAGAAGTCTCCGCGAGGGAGAGGGGACCCCAAGGACTTGCCGACCCTCCCCCTGCGGGGTCCGCCGGACTGTCCGGAGAGGGTCAGCTTCGGGCGCCGTCGACTGTGGCCAGGAGGACCGGAACGGCAGCCTTCGGAGCATCCGCGACCGCGGATGCTGCGAGGACGAAGGCGTGCCGGAACATGACGTCGATCATCGCCGACGCGTTGCCCGGCGTCGAATGGTTTTCAGCGGTACGGGACTTCGGACGCGCCACCGGATTCCAGGGTCCCTACGGGGACTTCACGCGCCGATGTTCTTCAGCGCCTCCCGCACCGACAGCGGCGCGAACCGCCCCCGCTCGCGCGCCAGGAAGTCCCGCACGGCGTCCGGGTCCGTCTTGGCGTACTCGCGCAGACACCAGCCGATCGCCTTACGGATGAAGAAGTCGGCGTGCCCGGACTGGCGCAGGCAGTAGGCGAAGAGGCGTTCGGTGTCGGTGCGTTCCTTGTAGCGCAACTGGTGGAGCAGGGCCGTGCGGGCGACCCACAGGTCGTCGTCCGCGATCCAGGCGTCCATGTCCGCCGTGAGCTTCGGGTCGGCCGCGACGAGTCCGCCGACGACGTGCGCGGCGAGCAGGTCGACGGTGTCCCACCAGGGGACGGTGGTGACCAGATGCCGGGCCACCGGCAGGAAGCCGGAGGAACAGCGCTTCACATGCCGCCGCAGATAGTCGACCGCGAAGTAGTGGTACTCCCGTTCCGGCAGCTCCCAGCAGCGCAGGGCGACGGCCGTGCAGTCGGTCTCGTCGGGGCGCGGCGTGCCCTCGAGGACGGCACGGGACAGGGCGCGGCGCGCGGGGGTGGTGAGGCCGAGGAAGGGGGCGACATCCTTCATGTACGCCCGCATGGCCACGGCCCGTTCGGGGTCGGCCGCCGAGCCGTACAGGGCGACGAGCCGCTCCAGCACCGTGTCGGCCAGGACACTGCGGGGTACTTCCAGTGTTCCCGTTCCTGTGACGCCCATGAGACGAACCATACGGCGATCACACATCTTCGTCGGTTACTGTCGCCGAATGCTCGACGATGCCACCACCCGCTCTGGGGGCACCGCCACTGCCTCATCGCAGGCCGCTGCCAAGGAACTAGCCGTACCCCCGCCGACCGCGGCGCCTCTCGCCGCGAGTTTCGCCACGCGCTGCGCGAGAGCGCTGCTCTCGCCATGGTCGCGGCTGTCCCTGCTGCTGGTCCTGCTCGCGGCGGCCGCGACCTGCGTGCTGCTCTTCCAGCCGCACAAGCTCCTGGCGGACGGCTGGCCGCCCCAGGTCGGGGGCCCCGTGGCAGTGGTGCTGTTCGCCGTGGCGTACGGCCTGGTCACGGTGGCCTTCGTGCCGCGGCCGCTGCTGAACCTCGCGGCCGGCGCGCTGTTCGGCTCGGCGCTCGGCATGGGCGCCGCCATGGCCGGCACCGTGATCGGGGCCGCGATCTCCTTCGCGCTCGGACGGATGCTCGGCCAGGACGCGCTCCGTCCGCTCCTGCGCGGCCGGCTGCTCAAAGCGGCCGACAAGCAGTTCAGCAGGCACGGCTTCAGATCGATGCTGGCGGTGCGGCTGTTCCCCGGCGTGCCCTTCTGGGCCGCGAACTACGCCGCCGCCGTCTCCCGGATGGGCTACCTCCCCTTCCTGCTCGCGACGGCGCTCGGCTCGATCCCGAACATCGCCGCGTACGTCGTCGCGGGCGCCCGGGCCTCGCAGCCCACGTCCCCGGTGTTCCTGATCGCGGTGGCCGCGATCGCGCTGCCTGCGCTCGCGGGCGCGGTGGTGGCCTGGCGCAAGCGCCACCACCTGCGCCGCCGCTGAGCCACCACCTGCGCCGCCGCTGAGCCGGCGGCTCAGACCGATTCGATGATCATCGCGTTGGCCAGTCCGCCCGCCTCGCACATCGTCTGCAGCCCGTAGCGGGCGCCGCGCTCGCGCATGGCGTGCACCAGGGTCGTCGTCAGCCGGGTGCCGCTCGCGCCGAGCGGATGCCCGAGGGCGATGGCCCCGCCGTGCACGTTGACCTTGCCGAGGTCGGCGCCGGTCTCCTGCTGCCAGGCCAGGACGACGCTGGAGAAGGCCTCGTTGACCTCGAACAGGTCGATGTCGGCCAGGGACAGACCGGCCCGGCGCAGCACCTTCTCGGTCGCCGGGATCACTCCGGTGAGCATGAGGACCGGGTCGGAGCCGGTGACGGCGAAGCTGTGGAGGCGGGCCAGGGGGCGCAGGCCGAGACGGGCCGCCGTCTCGCTCGAGGTGATGAGGACGGCGGAGGCGCCGTCGTTGATGGGGCTGGCGTTGCCCGCGGTGACGTTCCACTCGATCTGCGGGAAGCGCTCGGCGAAGGCCGGGTCGTGGTAGGCGGGCTTGAGACCGGCGAGGGTCTCGGGGGTGCTGCCCGGTCGTACGCACTCGTCGCGCGCGACGCCCTCCAGGGGCGCGACCTCGGCGTCGAACAGGCCCTGGTCCCAGGCGGCGGCCGCCTTGTGGTGCGAGGAGACGGCGAACGTGTCCATCTGCTCGCGCGTGATCGACCACTTGGCGGCGATCAGCTCGGCGCTGATGCCCTGCGGGACCAGACCCTCCGGGTAGCGCTCGGCGATGCCGGGGCCGAAGGGGTCCTTGCCGGGCGGCACGTTCGACCACATCGGCACCCGGCTCATCGACTCGACGCCACAGGCGACGACCATGTCGTACGCGCCCGAGATCACGCCCTGGGCCGCGAAGTGCACGGCCTGCTGGGACGAGCCGCACTGGCGGTCCACGGTGGTCGCCGGGACCGTCTCCGGGAAGCCCGCCGACAGGGCGGCGTAGCGGGTGGTGTTCATGGCCTGCTCGCCGACCTGGTCGACGGTGCCGCCGATGACGTCGTCGATCAGCGCCGGGTCGGCACCCGAGCGCTCGACGAGGGTGCGCAGCGTGTGCGCGAGGAGCTCGACGGGGTGGACGTGCGCGACGGAGCCGTTCGGCTTGCCCTTGCCTATCGGGGTGCGTACGGCTTCGACGATCACTGCGTCACGCATGGTGCGGGCCTCCTTGGCCACGGGGCGACGACCGGCGCGCGGGCCGGTGGCGGCGAACCGGTTCGATCACCGGTGCGGCGACCGGCGGGATCACCGGTGCGGCGACCGGCTCGATTACCGGTGAGTAGGAAATCCGAACTCACTGTAGCTCGGTAGGTTGGAAAAACAAACCCGGAAGGTCGGAAAGGCGAACCCGCGCCCTAGACTGAGCGCCATGGCCGCCCCCAAAGACCCGCGCCCCTGCTCCATCGCCGACGCCCTGGCACTCGTCGGCGAGAAGTACTCGCTGCTCGTCCTGCGCGAGGTGTGCCTCGGCAACGGCCGCTTCGACCAGCTCGTACGCAACATCGGCGCCCCGCGCGACGTCCTCGCCACCCGGCTGCGCCGCCTGGTGGACGCCGGCATCCTCACCAAGCGCGCCTACAGCGAGCGGCCTCAGCGCTTCGAGTACCGGCCCACGGAGGCCGGACTGGAGCTGGAGCCGGTCCTGATGAGCCTCATGGCATGGGGCGACCGCCATCTGCGCCAGGACGGCGACCGTCCCATGGTGATCGAGCACAGCTGCGGCAACGAACTGCTCGCGGTCGTCACCTGCGAGGCCTGCGGCGACCCGGTACGCCACCAGGACCTCAGGGCCCATCCCCAGGTTCCCGGCTGGACGGTGGCGGGGCCTTCGGCGACCTGATGGCGATCTGAAGGGGATCTGACGGGGATCTGACGGGAGGGGGAGCGGGTGCCCGCACCGCCCCCTGTGCCGGAGCCGTCATCGCGGGACGCTACGCTGCCCCTCGACACCCGCGATCACTGCGCCGCCGACGAGGTGTCCCCCGTCACCCCTTGCCACCATGAGCACTTGGACTCCGTAACTACATGTCTTGGTTTGAATCCCTCATCCTCGGACTCGTCCAGGGGCTGACCGAGTTCCTCCCCGTGTCCTCCAGCGCGCACCTGCGCCTGACCGCGGCGTTCTCGGGCTGGGAGGACCCCGGTGCGGCCTTCACCGCGATCACTCAGATCGGCACGGAGACCGCGGTTCTGATCTACTTCCGCAAGGACATCGGGCGGATCATCTCGGCGTGGCTGCGGTCGCTGACGAACAAGGAGATGCGGCAGGACCACGACGCCCAGATGGGCTGGCTGGTGATCGTCGGCTCGATCCCGATCGGCGTGCTGGGCCTGACGCTCAAGGACCAGATCGAGGGCCCCTTCCGCGATCTGCGCATCACGGCGACGATGCTGATCGTCGTCGGCATCGTCATCGGCATCGCCGACCGGATGGCGGCCCGCGACGAGTCGGGCGGCCGGCACCGCGCGCCCAAGCAGCGCAAGTCGCTGCAGGACCTGAACGTCAAGGACGGCCTGATCTACGGCCTGTGCCAGTCCGCGGCGCTCATCCCCGGCGTCTCCCGCTCCGGCGCCACCATCAGCGGCGGCCTCTTCATGGGCTACAACCGCGAGGCCGCGGCCCGTTACTCCTTCCTCCTCGCGATCCCGGCCGTTCTCGCCTCCGGGCTCTTCGAGCTGAAGGACGCGATGGAGAGCGACCATGTCTCCTGGGGCCCGACGATCTTCGCCACGGTGATCGCCTTCGTGTCCGGATACGCGGTCATCGCCTGGTTCATGAAGTTCATCTCGACCAAGAGCTTCATGCCGTTCGTCTGGTACCGCATCGCCCTCGGCATCGTCATCATCGCCTTGGTGGCGGCGGGCGTCCTGAGCCCGCACGCGGCGGAGTCGGCGGGCTGACGCCCGGGTCACGGGCGGGGATACCGGCTGACCGACGGGTCAGTAGCCAGGCCCCGCCGACACCCACCCCGAAATCCGTGACCAATCACATATGTTCTGCGTAGCCGTCCGGTAGCGCGCTGTCAGTCCTTGCCCCTAGGCTTGGCCGCATGTCCTCCCCTTCCTTAGGCCCTGGTTCCGTGCGGTCTGCTGCCGAGGTGAACGAGGAGATCCGTGCCCTCTGGCTGCGCGCGGGCGGCTCCTTGTCGGCTCAGGAGCGCGCGGAATACGAGCTGTTGGTGGTCGAATGGGCAGCCGCCATCCGCGACGAGATCATCGAGGCCGCCTGAGGCCCGGACACCCGAGCGGCGGCCACCACCGGCCAACGCCCGTCAGTGACACTCCCCCTGCCGTCCCAGGGTCTCAACCGGTGTCGCGCCCGGGCGAGTCCACTGCGGTACCGGGCGGCTGGTCGGGCCCCAGGTGGCGTTGCCGTCCGCGTCCGAGCGCCAGTACCAGCAGGCCTGCCGGCCCACCGCCGGATACCCCTCGCGGACATCGCCGAGCACCGACCGGCCCTCGGGGTTGTCCTCCCACCCCTCGCCCCGGCCGTAGGGCGTCATGTCGAGCAGGCCGAAAGTTCCGTTGACCGGCTCGTTGCCGCGCCCCGTCGTCGAGTAGGTCAGGAAAACGCGATCGCCGTCGCGCAAGTAGCAGGTGAGGTAACCCATTTCACCGCCGACCGGCTCGTCGACTCCGCGCACCGAGTACCAGGGCTGCGTGTACCCCATGAACTCGACGAACGAGGCCACCTCCTCCCACCTGCCCGTGGTCACGATGGCCATGGAGACGCCCCGGGCGTTCAGGTACACCGCGTCCTTCATGTGCCAGGCCGTGGTGGTGCAGCCCTCGCACTGTCCCTGGTGCGGAGCGCCGTCGTACCACATGTGCTTGTAGACCAGGAGCTCGTCGCGGCCCTGGAACAGGTCCAGGAACGGGACCGGGCCGTCGGGTCCGACGACCTCGACCGTCCCGTCGAACTCCACCATCGGCAGCCGTCGGCGGGCCGCGGCGATGGCGTCGCCCGCACGGGTGTGGGCCTTCTCGCGGACCAGGAGCTCGTCACGGGCGGCCTGCCAGGTAGCCAGGTCGACGACGGGCGGACGGCCGGGCAGCTCGGGGGTCGGGGCGTTCGGCGTGGTCGTCATGGTGTCCTCCGTGGTGTGTCGTGCCGGGCGGCGTCGCACGACGCCCGCGGCCCTCACAGAGCAGACTCCCGTCCCGGCCGGAACTCATCGCGGCCGGCGGGAAGGTGCGGAAGGAGCAGGCCCGTCCTCACCGTCACCGAATACCGCCGTACGCCCTCTTGGCTCTTCCCACCTCATGCCCAACACTGAGCCGATGACGCAGCGTGTGGAACTCGCCACCCTGAGGGACCGGTTGGCGGTCGACGGAATGATCACCGAGTACGCGGCCGCCGTGGACGACGGGGACTGGGCCGCGTACCGAGACCTGTTCACGCCCGACGGACGCGCGGACTACCGCTCGGCCGGTGGTATCGAGGGCGACGCCGGAAGCGTCGCCACGTGGCTGGCGGAGAGCATGCGGGTGTTCTCGATGCGCCAGCACCTCATCGTCAACCGCCGGGTGCACTTCGGGGTGCTGGAACAGGACACCGGCGACACCGCCCGGGTGCGGGCGGACTACGTCAATCCGATGCGGTTCGCCGGGGGCGGCGAGGGCTCCTCGGCCCCCGACTTCGTGTGCGGCGGCCGGTACGCCTTCGCACTGCTGCGCACCGACGACGGCTGGCGGCTGCGCGAGGTGATCGTCCAGGAGAAATGGCGCCGCCTCCCCGAGCCGGCCGCGCCGGCGGTGATCGACTGAGCGGACGCCCACTGTCCCGGTGTCAGTGCCTGTGAGCACACTGGAAGGAATACGGGGTAGGAGGCGCCGCATGAAGACGATCAGCCACTGGCTCGCCTCGCCCTGGCGGCGCTCGATCACCGCCGCTGTGGCAGGTGCGCTGCCGGTGCTCGCCTTTCCCGCGCCGGCGCTGTGGTGGTTCGCGTACGTCGCTCTGGTTCCGTGGATCGCGTTGCTGCGCACCGCCCCGACCGGCCGGCGTGCCATGCGCGAGGGCTGGTGGGGCGGCTTCGGCTTCATGCTGGCGATGCACCACTGGCTGGTGCCGAATCTGCATGTCTTCACGTTCGTCATCGCCGCCCTGCTCGGCGCGCTGTGGGCCCCGTGGGGCTGGCTGGTGCGCAGGTTCCTGGCCTCGTCGCGCCCGTCCCCGGGCCGGGTGGCGGGGGCGCTTTTCGTCCTGCCCGCCGGCTGGCTGATGGTCGAGCTCGTGCGCTCCTGGCAGGAGCTGGGCGGCCCCTGGGGCGTGCTGGGCTCCAGTCAGTGGCAGGTGGAGCCCGCGCTGCGGCTCGCCTCGGTGGGCGGGGTGTGGCTGATCAGCTTCCTGGTGGTGGCCGTCAATGTCGCCGTCGCCGTGCTGGTGACGGTGCGCGCGTCCCGGGTTCCCGCGGTGGCCGGTCTCGCCGCGACGGCCGTGGCCACCTCGGCGGCCTGGGTGTGGTCCCCGCGCCCGGACGTCCAGGACCGGGTCCGGATCGCCGTCGTACAGCCGGGGGTCATCGAGGGGGGCAAGTCCGCGGACCGGCGTTTCGACCGGGAGGAGCAGCTCACCCGGGCCCTGGCCGGCCAGGGGGTCGACCTGGTCGTCTGGGGCGAGAGCAGCGTCGGCTACGACCTGGACGACCGCCCCGACTTCGCCCGCCGGCTCGCGGCACTCTCCCGTGAGACGGGGGCGGACATCCTGGTCAACGTGGACGCGCGGCGCTCCGACAAGCCGGGCATCTACAAGAGCTCGATCCTGGTCGGCGCGGACGGCCCGACCGGCGACCGCTACGACAAGATGCGCCTGGTCCCCTTCGGGGAGTACATACCGCTGCGCTCGATGCTGGGCTGGGCGACCTCGGTCGGCAAGGCGGCCGCCGAGGACCGCAGGCGCGGCACGGAACAGGTCGTGATGGACGCGGGGCACGGGCTGCGCGTCGGCCCCATGGTCTGCTTCGAGTCCGCGTTCTCCGACATGAGCCGCAGCCTCACCGACGACGGCGCCCAGGTCCTCATCGCCCAGTCGGCGACGTCGACGTTCCAGCAGAGCTGGGCCCCCGAGCAGCACGCCTCGCTCGCCGCGCTGCGCGCCGCCGAGACCGGCCGCCCGATGGTGCACGCGACACTGACCGGTGTCTCGGCCGTGTACGGGCCGGGCGGGCAGCGCGTCGGTTCCTGGCTGGGGACGAACGAGAGCACCAGTGCGGTCTACGACGTTCCGCTGGCCGGCGGTGTCACGCCGTACGTCCGCTTCGGCGACTGGGTGGCGCAGGCGGCGCTGCTGATCGTCGTCGCCTGGTGTGCGGGCGAGGGCGCGGCGAGGCTGCGGCCCCGGTTCAGGCGGCCCGCTCCTGAACCGCGCGTACCACCCGCTCGCACAACTCATGAGTCGCCAGCGCGTCCCGGGCGCTGAGCACCTTGCCCGCGCGCACGGCGTCGAGGAAGGCGAGCACGGCCTGCTCGATGCCGCGCTGCCGGGCCACCGGCACCCAGTCCCCGCGCCGCCGCACGGTCGGCTGGCCCTTGTGGTCGACGACCTCGGCGAGGTTGAGCACCTGGCGCTTGGTGTCCTGCCCGGACACCTCCAGGACCTCCTCGGCCGAGCCGCTGAGCCGGTTCATGACGCCGAGCGCGGTGAAGCCGTCGCCGGCGAGCTGGAGCACGACGTGGTGCAGCAGCCCGCGCTCGACGCGGGCACGCACGGTCACGTCGTCGATCGGGCCGGGCACGAGGAAGCGCAGGGTGTCGACGACGTGGATGAAGTCGTCGAGGATCATCGCGCGCGGCTCCTCGGGAAGCCCGATGCGGTTCTTCTGCATCAGGATCAGCTCGCGCGGATGGTCGGCGCACTGCGCGTAGCCGGGGGCGTAGCGGCGGTTGAAGCCGACGGCGAGGCTTACGTTCCGCTTCTCGGCGAGCACCACGAGCCGCTCGGAGTCGGTGAGCCGGTAGGCGAGCGGCTTGTCGACGTACGTCGGCACGCCCGCTTCCAGCAGCCGGGTCACGATCTCCGGGTGGGCGACCGTGGGCGCGTGCACGAAGGCGGCGTCGAGGTCCTGGGCGAGGAGCGAGTCGAGGTCCTCGTGGCGCTGCCCGGCGGGGAGGTGGAGGCCGTCGGCGACGCGGGCGAGCGTGGCGGGCGTCCGCGTCTGGAGGTGCAGTTCGACCCCGGGCTGCACGCCGAGCACCGGCAGGTAGGCCTTCTGCGCGATGTCACCGAGTCCGATGCAGCCGACCTTCACGGGGTGTGCTCCTCTGTCGCTCGCCTGCGTGGTCTTCTCGGCAGCATACGGCGCCTGCGGGGGCCGCCAGTCGGCGATGCCGTCGAAGCCGCGCAGGAACAGCAGCGGGGCGGCCTTGGACAGGGCGGCCAGCGTCGTGTTCCGTACGGCGATCCGGGCGCGGCCGGTCATCATGTTGAGGCGCCCGATCCGGGCGGCCTGGCGGGCGATGGCGGTCGTACGCGGCAGCCGGGCCGTCGTGTAGGCGGCCAGGTCGGTGGGGTGCGCGGCGAGGACGACCGCGTCCTCGACGGCCTGGTTGCCGCCCTGCCCGAGCGTCGGCTGCATGGCGTGCGCGGCGTCCCCGACCAGCGCGACCCGGCCGCGGTGGTAGGCGGGCAGCGGTTCGGCGATGTGGTGGACGTCGTGGCGCAGGACGTCCTCGGGGCGGGCTGCGGCGAGGATCGCGGGGATCGGGTCGTGCCAGTCGCCGTAGCGGCGCAGCAGTTCGGCCTTCTCGTCGTCGGGCGCGCGTTCTCCGGCGGGTGTGATCGCCGCGGCGTACGCGTAGACGCGGCCGTCCTTGAGCGGGTGCGAACCCCAGATGCGGCCCGGGCCCCAGGTCTCGTGCGAGGCGAACTCGACGCCGGGCACCGGGATGACGACCCGCCAGGTGGTGAACCCGGAGTACGCGGTTCCGGGGTGACGCGGGAACAGGGCGCCACGTACGGCGGACCGGATGCCGTCGGCGGCCACCACGAGGTCGGCCTCCAGATCGCCGTCCGGTGTGCTCACGCGGGCGGGCCGGCCGGTGTCGCCGGGGTCGGCCAGCGTCGCGGCGGCTGAGGTGCGGACGGTCCCGGCCGGGAGCCGGGCGGCGAGACTGTTGATCAGGGTGGCCCGGTGCAGGAGGACGAGCGGGCCGCCGAAGCGTTCGGCGACCGCGGCGGCGTCGGTGCGGGAGAGCCAGCGTCCGGACGGGGTGCGCAGTCCTCCGTCGCCCTGCCAGGCCGCGAGGTCGCGGATCTCGTCGCCGATCCCGACGACGTCCAGCGCGCGCAGGGAGTTGGGCGCCAGGGAGATGCCCGCGCCGACCGGCTCCAGGGACGGGGCGCGCTCCAGCACGGTGACGTCCCACCCGACTTGGTGCAGTGCGACCGCCGCGGTAAGGCCTCCGATACCGCCGCCGATCACGACGGCCCGCCTCGACTGTGCCATGGTTCCTCCAGGGGCTAACTACAGATGTAGTGACCGTGCACGTCGACTGTACTACAGGCGTAGTGCGACAGGTAGGTTGATCTCCATGGCCGTATCCACCACGGGTGCCGCGCGCGCCGATCTCGTCGCCGACACCGCCCTCGCGCTGCTCGCGGAGCGCGGTATGCGGGGCCTCACGCATCGGGCCGTCGACGAGGGGGCCGGGCTGCCGCCGGGCTCCACGTCGAACCTCGCGCGCACCCGGCAGGCCCTGTTGGAGCTCGCGGTGCGACGGCTCGCCGACCGCGAGGCGCGCGTACTGGCGCTGGAGGAGATGCCGGATCCGCGCGGTGGCCTCGACTCACTGGCCGACGGCCTGGCGCTGGCGACGCACCGGGCCCTGACCCGTCACCGCGAACTGACGCTCGCCCGCTACGAGTTGGCCCTGGAGGCCACGCGCCGCCCCGAGCTGCGCGCGTACTTCGACGCGACGGGCGCCCGCTTCCGCGACCAGCTCACCACGCTGGTGACCGCGATGGGTTCGACGACTCCCGCGCGGCATGTGCTGTCCCTGGTGGCCTGGGCGGACGGGCTGATGTTCAGCTGCGTGGCCGGATCCTTCAGCGCGGAGCCGCCGAGTCTGGAAGAGGTCCGGGCGGGCTTGCGCGAACTGCTCGACGGGATGTTCGGCGACTGAGCCCGCCGACCGCAAAAACTCCTGGTGAATCGCCCTGGGGTGCGCGACGATGCGGGGCATGACAATCGAACGCCATGAACCCTCCACCACCGCCGACGAGCGCGCGATGCTGGAGGGCTGGCTGGACTACCACCGCCAGACCCTCGCATGGAAATGCCATGGACTGACCGACGCCCAGCTCAGGACGGCCTCCGTGGAACCGTCCGAGCTGACCCTGATGGGGCTGGTCCGGCACATGGCGGAGGTGGAGCGGTTCTGGTTCCACGAGATCCTCGTGGGCGAGGACCTCGGGGTGCTCTACTCCAGCGAGGAGGACCCGGACGGTGAGTTCCACTTCACCGACGCGGACACCTGGGACGAGGCTCACACCACCTGGCAGCGCGAGATCGACAACGCCCGTCGCGACGCGGCCGGGTTCGGCCTGGACGACCTCTCCAAGGGCACGAGCCGGTCCGGCGAACGTTTCAATCTGCGCTGGATCATCACGCACATGATCGAGGAGTACGCCCGCCACAACGGGCACGCCGACCTGATCCGCGAGCGCGTGGACGGCGCCACCGGCGACTGACGTCAGCGGGGACGGGCCCACGCCGCCCGTACGGGGACGGAGATCACCCGTGTGGACCAACCTCCGCTCGTCCGCTGTCCGGGCGGCCGCCCGACCCAGCAGAGTTGCGCGGGTGCATCGAACGACGACCACCGCAACGCTCCTGGTCACCGTGGCCGTCTCGGCCCTCTCCGGCTGTACGACGGTCCAGCGGCCGCCGACGTCCGGCACGCCGGCGGCACCGTCCCAGCCGTCGGTCCCCCGGCCCAGCGGGCCCGCGGAACCCGAGGTCGTACAGGCGCCGGCCCGCGAGGCCCTCGCGCTCATCGGCCCGTCCCCCAGCCCCGACCCCACGCCGGCCGCCGCACGCTCCGCGCCCCCGAGCACGCCACGCCAGGCGTCACCCGCTCCCCGGGCTCCCCGACCGGGCCAGGACCCGCGCTCCGCGCACCACGCACCACGCCGCCCGCATTCCGACGCGGCCCCGGCCGCCCCGGAACGGGCCGGCCCCCCGGTCCCGGACGTCTCGAAGTCGCTCCCCCGGGAGGTCCAGGGGAACCCGGACGTCTGCGCGCTGGGCAGGAAGTACGGCGGTTGGCCGGCGGACAGCCCCGAGTCGAGGATCTGCGACCAGACGTACGGACGGTGAGGGCTCGGGGGGGCAGACGCCCGGGGCCTCCCGGGCTCCGGGGGGACAGGCGACCGGACGTCCCGCGGGCTCCACGGGGGCAAGCGCCCGAACGACCCGGGCGCCGGTCGCTCCCAATAGACGAGGCCCCTACGCCTCCTCCCCCAGCCACCCCTCCAGCCGCCGGATCTCCGCCCGCACCCCGTCCCCGTAGCTGTCGTCCCGCAGCGCCCCCGCCGCTCCCCGGGCCCGGCGCAGATGCGCGCGGGCGGCTTCCGTGCGCTCCAGCTTGACGTAGTCGGCGGCCAGGTTCAGATGCAGTGCGGGATACAGGGCGCGCACGCCGACCGCACCGCCCGCACCCTCCGCCTCCGTCAACGCCCGCAAATCCCAGGCGAGTTCGTCCGAGGGGTCGTCCTGTGTGTCGGCGAGGTAGTGGGCCAGGGTGCACCGCTGCAGCGGGTCGCCGTCCTCGCCGAGCTCCGTCCACAGGTCCAGCAGCCGCCGCCGGGCCTCCTCGCGGTCGCCGGCGTGATGGAGCATCACGACCTGGCCGATCCGCGTCAGCACGGCGTCCGGCGCCGCCTGCTCCTGTCGCTCCGCCACCGCGTCCTCCGGCCCCTCGTCGGCTGGTCCGTCCCGACGCTAACCGCAGTCACCGGCATTCCCGGTCAGGCGGGACCGGGCAGGCAGGCGAGAGGCCGGTCCGAGTGGCGGCGCCGGGCGGTCAGCCCAGGTCGGGGATCCGCCAGTCGATCGGCTCGTGCCCCTGCCGGGCCACCGCCTCGTTGATCTGCGTGAACGGGCGGGAGCCGAAGAACTTCTTCGCCGACAGCGGGGAGGGATGCGCGCCCTTGACCACCGCGTGCCGCGTCTCGTCGATGAGCGGGAGCTTCTTCTGCGCGTAGTTGCCCCACAGCACGAACACCGCGGGGTCGGGCCGGCCGGCCACGGCCTTGATCACGGCGTCGGTGAACTTCTCCCAGCCCTTGCCCTTGTGCGAGTTCGCCTCGCCGGCGCGCACCGTCAGCACCGCGTTGAGCAGCAGGACGCCCTGCTCGGCCCACGGCATCAGATAGCCGTTGTCCGGGACGGGGTGGCCGAGCTCCTCCTTCATCTCCTTGTAGATGTTGCGCAGCGAGGGCGGGGTCTTCACGCCGGGCCGGACCGAGAAGCACAGGCCGTGTCCCTGGCCCTCGCCGTGATACGGGTCCTGGCCGAGGACGAGGACCTTCACCTTGTCGTAGGGCGTCGCATCCAGCGCGGCGAAGACCTCCTCGCGCGGCGGATAGACGGGACCCTTCGCCCGCTCCTCCTCGACGAACTCCGTCAGCTCCTTGAAGTAGGGCTGCTGCAGCTCGTCGCCCAGAACCCCGCGCCAGGACTCGGGCAGCATGGCGGTGTCGGTCACGTCAACTTCCTTACGGTGTGCGGCAGACGATGTGCGGTCCACGACCAGCGGTCGCCTCGACGACCAGCGGTTCGCTCCCGGTTCTCAGAACCTACAGGCGACCACTGACAATCGCCCCGCGGACCGCACATCCCGACCGGCCGCCCCGCCGGTGGATCTCCCTACCAGCTCGTCTTGCGGGAGAGCTCGCCCACCATCATGATCGTCGACGGGTCCAGCGCCCGCTCCGCACCGGAGACCTCCGCGCTCGCGGCCACGTACTGCCGGCCCTGCCACAGCGGGAGCAGCCGCACGTCGTCGACGAGGATGCGCTGGGCGTCCTCGAAGTCCTTGACCACGTTGGCCCGGTCGCTCTGGGCACGGGAGTTGGGCAGCAGCGTTTCGGTGATCTTCGGCACCAGGTACGGCGTACCGAGCGCGTTCTGCTCACCGACGAACGGCGCGATGAAGTTGTCCGCGTCCGGGAAGTCGGGGAACCAGCCACGCCCGAACACCGGGTACTCGCCCTCCTGGTAGCCGGCGACGTAGGTCTTCCAGGGCCGGCTCTTGAGGGTGATGTCGAACAGGCCGGAGCCGTCGAGCTGGCGCTTCAGCTCCTCGAACTCCGCCTTGGTGGCGGAGCCGTACCGGTCGCTGGTGTACCAGAGGGTGAGGTCGACGGGGGTGGTGATGCCCGCGTCGGTGAGGATCTCGCGGGCCTTGGCCGTGCTGGGCTCGCCGTAGTCGTCGAAGAAGCCCGTGGTGTGCCCGGTCAGGCCCTTGGGGACCATGGAGTACAGCGGCTCGACGGTGTCCTTGTAGACCTTGTGCGCGATGGCCGGGCGGTCGACGACCTGGGCGATGGCCTTGCGGACGGCGGCCTTGCCCGCCATGGGGTCCTTGGGGTTGAAGACCAGGTAGTTGATCTCGGTGCCGGAGCCCTCGATCAGCTGGAGTTCGTCATCGTCGTCGGCCTGGATGTCGACGATGTCGTCGGCGGCGAGACCTCGGAAGGCGACGTCGAGCTGCTTGTCGCGCAGCGCGCCCACCATGGTGGGCGAGTCCTGGAAGTAGCGGATGGTGACCGCGTTGTTCTTGCGCTCCAGGAGGCCCTTGTAGGTGTCGTTCTTGACGAGTTCGGCCTTGCCGTCGTCGTACGAGGACAGGGTGTACGGCCCGGACCCGACGACCGACTCTTCCTCGCGGAGCTTGTCCGCCGGGTAGTCCTCGGGGTCGACGATCGACATCGCGGGGGTGGCGAGCACGAAGGGGAAGGTCGCGTCGGCCTTGTTGAGGTGGAACACGATCTCGCGGTCGTTGAGCACCTGGACCCGTTCGAGGCTGCCCAGCAGACCGGCGGGGCCGCCGTTGACGTTGATCTTCCGGATCCGGTCGATCGAGTGCTTGACCGCCTTGGCGTCGAGGGCGTGCCCGTCGGAGAACGTGAGGCCCTCGCGCAGCTCGCACTCGTACTTCATGTTGGTCGTGTCCGTGAACCGGCAGCCCTCGGCCGCGTCGGGCTCAGGGGCGGTCGCACCCGAGGGATAGCTCAGGAGTGTCTGGTAAATGTTGCGGAACAGTTCCCAGGAGCTGTCCCAGGAAGCGGCGGGATCAAGGGTGCTGGGGGCCGCGGTCGTCCCCACGACGATCGGACCTGCCTCCTCCGTCGAATCGGACGAGAGGACACCACACCCTGCCACCAGGGACGATATGGACGCGATGGCCGCCACCTGCCGCAGGCGTCGGATCCGGTTGAACACGCGCACGCTCCTCGATCTGCCATACCAAGGGTCGGCAGACGATACCGCAGTGTTCCGGCCGTGGGACCTCCTGTCTCATAGAGCACTTGTTCGTTCTTTGGATGACTACGTTGTCAATGTTTAGTGATCTTCCGATACGTCGACACGGGCGCCGCTGATGTCCAGCGGCGCCCGTGTCGAGGTGGGTATCGGGGTCGTTCCCCCGTGCGTCAGCCCACGCCGGCGTTGAGGAAGATGCCGCCGTCGACGACGAGGGTCTGGCCGGTGACCCAGTCCGACTGGTCCGAGGTGAGGAACGCGGCGGCGCCACCGATGTCGGAGGGCACGCCGAGCCGGCCCAGCGGGTAGGACGCGGCGGCCTCCTCCTCCCGCCCCTCGTACAGGGCCTGCGCGAACTTGGTCTTCACCACGGCCGGGGCGATGGCGTTGACCCGCACCTTGGGCGCGAACTCGTGCGCGAGCTGCTGGGTCAGGTTGATCAGCGCGGCCTTGCTGACGCCGTAGGCGGCGATGAACGGCGAGGGCGCGATGCCCGCGACGGAGGCGATGTTGACGATCGCGCCGCCGTTGTCCTTCTGCCAGGCGTGCCAGGTCTTCTGCGCGAAGCCGAGAGCCGAGATCACGTTGGTCTCGAAGACCTTGCGCGCGACGCCCAGGTCGAGGTCGGCGATCGGCCCGAACACCGGGTTGGTGCCGGCGTTGTTGACCAGGTAGTCGACCCGGCCGAAGGCCTCCATGGCGCGCTCGACGGCGAGGGCCTGGTGGGCCTCGTCGTGCGCCTTGCCGGCCACGTAGACGGCGCGCTCGGCGCCGAGCCGCTCGACGGCCTCCTTGAGGGAGTCCTCGGTGCGGCCGGTGATGACGACGCGGTCGCCGCGGGCGACGAGCGCCTCGGCGACGCCGTAGCCGATGCCGCGGCTGGCGCCCGTGACGAGGGCGACCTTGCCGGAGAGTGCAGGCAGTTCAGTCATGTCCGTGTCTCCTTCGGCCCTAGTCGAGCGGTCCGCCGGCGACGTACAGCACCTGGCCGGAGACGAATCCGGCCGCCTCGCCCGTGAAGAAGGCGATGGCGTTGGCGATGTCCTCCGGCTCGCCGACCCGCGCCACGGGGATCTGAGTGGCGGCCGCGGCCTTGAAGTCCTCGAAGCCCATGCCGACGCGGTCGGCGGTGGCCTTGGTCATCTCGGTGGCGATGAAGCCCGGGGCGACGGCGTTCGCGGTGACGCCGAACTTGCCGAGCTCCTTGGCGAGGGTCTTGGTGAAGCCCTGGAGTCCGGCCTTGGCGGCGGAGTAGTTGACCTGGCCGCGGTTGCCGAGCGCGGAGGACGAGGAGAGGTTGACGATCCGGCCGAAGCCCGCGTCGACCATGTGCTTCTGACAGGCCTTGGACATCAGGAAGGCGCCGCGCAGGTGCACGTTCATGACGGTGTCCCAGTCGGCGACGCTCATCTTGAACAGCAGGTTGTCGCGCAGCACGCCCGCGTTGTTGACCAGGATCACCGGGGCGCCGAGCTCCTCGGCGATCCGTGCGACGGCGGCCTCGACCTGCGCCTCGTCGGAGACGTCGCAGCCGACCGCGACGGCCCTGCCGCCGGCCGCGGTGATCTTCTCCACGGTGTCCTTGCAGGCGGCCTCGTCGAGGTCGATCACGGCGACCGCGTGACCCTCCGCGGCCAGCCGTACGGCGGTGGCGGCGCCGATGCCGCGCGCTGCGCCGGTGACTACGGCGACCCGCTGCTCAGTGGTGGACATCAGTGACTCTCCTCGGGTGAGCGACCGCTTAGTACCTTCGATGGACGTGACGCTAGAAGTCCTGGCACGCGGTGTCAACGGCCACCGCGCGCATGTGATCCATTACCTGATCCGTCACTTCACCAACACCTCGAGCAGCCGCTCGGTCTCGGCCGCCGGATCGGAGGTGAGCCCGGTGTGCACGGGCCCGGGCTGCACGACCGTCGAGCGGGGCGCGATCAGCCAGCGGAAGCGCCGCCCGGCGTCGTCGCCCGCGGCCTGCCCCGCCGCCTCGCTGCCGCCGCAGACCCGCTCGACGGCCCCGAGGGCGGCCCGGATGCCGGCCACGTCCGCGGCCGGGTCGAGGGCGAGCAGCCGCGCCTCGTCGAGGTGGGTGCGGGCGCCGACGTAGGCCTGGGCCCGGCAGTACACGAGGACGCCCGCGTTGATGCATTCACCGCGTTCGACGCGGGGGACGACGCGCAAAAGGGCGTACTCGAAGACGTCCCGTTCGTTCGACTCGCCGCCCCGGATGATGTGCCGTTCGACGACGCTGCCGGCCATGTGGATGTGGCGCTCGCTCACTTGCCCTCCTCGGTGGCGATTCCGGTGACACGCTCGTGGACGCCGGCGGCGCGGGCGAGCAGGGTGCGCGCATAGGCCCGCCGGAGCTCGTCCGGGGTGTCGAAGCCGGCCTCGTCGGCCAGCCAGACGTCCGGGATCGCGGCGGTGACCTCGGCCAGCAGGTCCTCGGTGACGCGCGGCGCGAGGTCGGCCGCGGCCGCGGCGACATCGGGGGCGAAGCGGGCCAGGGCGTGGTCGGAGGCGTCGTAGGGGCGGGCCGCGGAGGCCTCGGCCCCGGGCCAGTTGTGGTGCCAGATCATGGTCGCGCCGTGGTCGATGAGCCACAGCCCGCCCCGCCACATCAGCAGGTTGGGGTTGCGCCAGGACCGGTCGACGTTGTTCACCAGCGCGTCGAACCAGACGATACGGCCGGCCTCCTCGGCGCTCACCTCGAAGGCGAGGGGGTCGAACCCGAGCGCACCGGACAGGAAGTCCATGCCGAGGTTGGTGCCGCCGCTGCCCCGGAGCAGGTCCTGCACCTGCTGCTCGGGTTCGCCGAGCCCGAGCACCGGGTCGAGCCGCATCGTCACCAGCCGGGGTGTCCTGAAGCCGAGCCTGCGGGCGAGTTCACCGCAGACGACCTCGGCGACCAGCGTCTTGCGGCCCTGTCCGGCGCCGGTGAACTTCATGACGTAGGTCCCGAAGTCGTCGGCTTCGACGAGTCCCGGCAGCGAGCCGCCCTCACGCAGGGGCGTGATGTAGCGGGTCGCGATGACTTCCTTGAGCATCGCCCCAGGTTACTGGCGTGGAGCCGGCCGCCGGGGGCCGCCCGGCGCCCGTGCGGCCGTCACGTCGACAGCGAACCGACAGGTGCCGACAGCCGACCGACAGCTCCGCTTTACCCACCTCCGCAGGTCAGCGGGTCAGGATTTCGGCATCTCCTGAACAGCCGGTCCCCAGGGGCCGTACCACTCGGCAGATCACGAATGACCGGAAGGAACGTCAGCATGGCCAGCGAATCAGTTCAGCCGGTGTCGAAACCCAGCCGCCGTACCGTCGTGGCGGCGGTCGGCGCGGCGGGGCTCGCCGTCGCGCTGACCGCGTGCGGATCGGACGACGAGCCGTCGGGCTCGTCCACCGAGCAGGGGGCCGCCGGCGGCGGCGCGGCCACGGAGTCGGGCGGCGGCTCGTCGGCCGACCCGGGCGCGGGCGGCGGTGCGGCGCTCGCGAAGACCGCCGACATCCCGGAGGGCGGCGGCAAGGTCTTCAGCGACGAGAAGGTGGTCGTCTCGCAGCCGGCGGCGGGCGACTACAAGGCCTTCTCGACGATCTGCACCCACCAGAACTGCCCGATGACGGACCTCAAGGAGGACACCATCTCCTGCGCCTGTCACGGCAGTCAGTTCTCCGTCCTCGACGGCAGCGTGAAGAAGGGGCCCGCCACCCAGCCGCTGGCCGCGCAGCAGATCAGCGTGTCGGGCGACTCGATCACGCTGGCCTGATCCCGCGCGGACGCCCGAGGCAGCCCAGCACCTCGTCCGTGGTCGCGACCGTGGCGACCAATGCGAGGGTGTGGCTGATCATCGCCGGGGTGTAGTCGGAGGGCACCCCGGCGATGGCGTCCCGTGGCACGACCACCACATAGCCCCGGTTCACCGCGTCGAAGACGGCGTTGGGGACCGCGACGTTGGCCGAGACACCGCTCACGACCAGCGTGCGGCAGCCGAGGTTGCGCAGCAGTGCGTCGACGTCGGTGCCCTGGATCGGGGACAGGCCGTGCAGTCGCCGTACGACGAGGTCCGCTTCGGCGACCTCGATCGGCGCGGCCACGCGGACCGCCTCGGTGCCGGACGTCTGCCGGACGGGAAGCCGTTCGGCGGCGCGGAAGAGGCGGGCGTTGTGGTTGGCACCGCGGCCGTCGGGGCGGCGTTCGGCGATCGCGTGGATCACCTGGACTCCGCTCTCGTGGGCCGCGGCCACCAGACGTGCCACGTTCGCGAGCGCGCCGGACGTCCGTGCCTCCTCGGCGAGTTGGGGAAGCGCGCTGTCCGGTCCGACGACGCCCCGCTGGCATTCGACGGTGAGCAGGACGGTGGTCGCGGGGTCGAGGAGCTCGCTGAGCTCGGCGTTCGACGGCATGGGTCCCCCTGTGCCCGACGGCGGCGTGGGCGGGCGAGCGTAGCCACCATCGCGTGAGGACGGAACCACCATTGCGTGCGGACGGAAGACGACCCATCCTTTTCTGACGTGATGTCAGAGGATCTCTCCTCTGGCACGACGTGAGAGAAGAGGGGGCCGTATGACCGTCACTCAGCGCCGGGGCCGGAAGATCATGATGACGCCCGGTGAGCTGGACGAGTTCCTCACGGAGCAGCGCACCTGCCGGGTCGCCACGGTGGCCGCCGATGGATTCCCGCATGTCAGCGCCCTGTGGTTCGCCTGGGACGGCAATTCGCTGTGGCTGTACTCGGTCGTCCGCAGCAAGCGGTGGACCGATCTGCGGCGCGATCCTCGGGTCGCGGTCGTGATCGACACGGGTGAGGAGTACGAGCAGCTGCGGGGCGTCGAGCTGTCCGGCACCGCCGAGTTCGTGGGCGAGATCCCGCGCGTGGGCGAACTGCGTGCCGAACTCGACGTCCCCGAGACGCTGTTCGCCCGCAAGAACTTCGGCATCGACGAGATGCCGCACGACGGCCGGCACGCGTGGATACGGCTGACGCCCGAGAAGATCGTGTCGTGGGACTTCCGGAAGCTGGGGCCGCGGTAGGTCTCCCGTCGCCGGCGGCCCCTTCAGCCGATGTGCTCCGCCGCCGCCTGCAGCGCCTGGACCGCCGCCCGGATCGACGGACGGCGGTCGGCGTCCGCGCGCCACACCGCGTAGACGTACCGGTGGACCCGGTGGCGCACGGGCACGACCCGCACGCCGGGCGGCATCGGGTCGCGGCCCAGGCGGGGTGCGACACAGACGCCCAACCCGGCGGCGACCAGCGCGAGTTGAGTGTGGTGCTCCTCGGCGCGGTGCGCGATCCGGGGCTCGATGCCCTTGGTGCGCAGCGTGAAGAGCAGCCACTCGTGGCAGAACTCGCCCTCAGGCCAGGCGACCCATTCGTCGTCCGCGAAGTCCTCCAGGTCGACCTCGCTCCGGTCGGCGAGCGGGTGGCCCTCGGGCATGGCGATCTCCACCCGGTCGTCGAGGATCGGGGCCTTGGCGAGCCCTTCCGGCATGGGCAGCGGCTTGTTGTACCAGTCGAGGACGACGGCCAGGTCGGCGTCGCCCCGCAGCACCGCGGCGACCCCGCCCTCGGGCTCCAGCTCGCGTGAGCGCAGGCGCAGCGCCGGATGGTCGGCGCGCAGCGCGGTGAGCGCGGCGGGGAACAGCCCGCGCAGGGCCGTCGGGAACGCGACCAGCCGCAGCTCGCCGACCACCTGTCCGCGCTGTGCCTCCAGGTCGGACTGGGCGAGCTCGACCTGCGAGAGGATGCGCGCGGCGTGCTCGGCGAGCAGCCGGCCCGCGTCCGTCAGCCGCACTCCCCTGCCGTTCTTGGCGAGGAGCTGCTGGCCGACCTCCCGCTCCAGCTTGGACATCTGCTGCGAGACGGCCGAGGTCGTGATGTGCAGCCCCTCGGCGGCGCCGCTGACCGAGCCGTGCCGGGCGAGGGCGTCGAGGGTGCGCAGCCGCTCCAGATTCAACATGTAAGCAATGCTACGAGATACCGGCCGAGAAATCTCGATTGTGCTACGAGATTCTGTCGAGCATCTTTGTTCCATGACCACCGCCACCGCCTCGCGCGATGCGGCAGCGACCGCTGCGCCGCCTCGCCCGCGCGCCCGCCTCGACTGGCGTCTGCGCTTCGCCGCCCTCTCCCTGATCTGGGGCTTCAGCTTCCTGCTCATCAAGGTGGGCACCGACGGGTTCGCGCCCTTCCAGGTCACGCTGGGGCGGCTGGTGTTCGGCACGGCGGTGCTGGCGGCCGCGATGGCGGTGAAGCGGGAGCGGCTGCCGCGCGGGGTGCGGACGTGGGGTCATCTGGCGGTCGCCGCGTTCCTGCTGAACGCGCTGCCGTTCTCCCTGTTCGCGTACTCCGAGCTGACGATCCCGTCGACGCTCGCGGGCATCTGCAACGCGACCTCGCCGCTGTGGGGGATGGCCCTGTCGCTGGTCGCGCTCTCGGAGGACCGGCCGACGCGGATCCGGGTGGCCGGACTCGGCATCGGCTTCCTGGGTGTGCTGACGGTGCTGGGTGCGTGGCAGGGCTTTCACGGGCTGGACGCCACGGGTACGGCGATGGCGCTGCTGGCCTCACTGAGCTACCCGGTCGGCTGGATATACGTCCGCCGGACCCTGGCCGGCTCCGGCGAGTCGCATCTGTCGCTCACCGGGGCGCAGTTGCTGCTGGCGACGGTGCAACTGGCGGTCGTCACCCCCCTGTTCACCTCGCTGCCGACGCACTTCTCAGCGGTCCCGCTGCTGGCGATCGTGGCGTTGGGCGCGCTCGGGACCGGGCTGGCCGTGCTGCTCCAGTACGGCCTGGTCGCCGAGGTCGGACCCACCACGGCTCAGATGGTCACCTACTTCATCCCGGTGATCGCGACCGCCGCGGGGGTCGCCGTGCTCGGCGAGTCCCTCCGGTGGACCACGCCGGTCGGGGCGGTGATCGTGCTGGTGGGGGCGGCGCTCACTCAGGTGAGACGGAAGGCCTGAGCGCGGGGAAGGCCGGCTACACGTAGCTTCTCGCCGGCCCGGGTCCCAGCGCCGTCGCCACCGCGTCCGCCAGCGGGCCGATCTCCTCCTCGGTGAGGGTCGAGGTGGTGACCCTGATCCCGGGCGGCGCACCCGTGCGAAAACGCGCCCCCGGCGCGACCGCCCAGCCCGCGTGCAGCAGCCGGGCGACCGCCCCGGTCTCGTCGGGCACCGGGATCCACACGTTGAGGCCGCTGCGGCCCTGTGCAGCGATCCCACGCTCGGCCAGTGCCCCGATGAGCAGGTCGCGGCGTCTGCCGTACGTCGCCGCCACCGCCGACGGGTCCACGGCGCCCTCGGCCCAGAGCCGCACCACGGCACGCTGCACGATCCGGCTCACCCAGCCGGCGCCGAGCCGCTGCCGTCCGCGCACCCGGTCCACCGTGACCTCGTCCCCGGTGAGCACGGCGAGCCGCAGGTCGGGGCCGTACGCCTTGGCGACCGAGCGGACGAAGGCCCAGTGACGGGTGATGCCGGCCAGGGGGTGCACGGGCACATCGACGATGCCGTGGCCGTGGTCGTCCTCGATCAGCAGGATCTCCGGGTGCCGCCGCAGCTCGGAGCGCAGGGCACGGGCGCGCGCGGCGCTCACCACGGCTCCGGTGGGATTCTGCACCCGGTCGGTCACGATCAGGGCCCGCACCCCGGCGTCGAGCGCTCGGCGCACGTCGTCGGGCAGCGGCCCCTCGTCGTCGACCCCGACGGGGACCATGCGCAGGCCCAGCGCCGGGATCAGATCGAGCAGGCTGCCCCAGCCCGGATCCTCCACGGCGACGGTGTCCCCGGGCTTGAGGTGGGTCACGAGGACGCGCTCGATGGCGTCGAGCGATCCCGAGGCGACGGCGAGCGGCCCGGCCGGCACACCGTCGGCGTCCAGCCCGGCCCGCGCCAGCCGCGCCAGCTCCGGTTCCACGGCGTCGTCCCCGTACAGCACCGGCTCCCGGTCGGCCTGCTCGCCGGCGGCCGCGAAGGCCTTCGCCAGCGAGGGCAGCAGCGCCGGATCCGGATTGCCGCTCGCCACGTCGCGCACACCCTCGGGCACATCCACGCGGACGAACTCGCGCCCGGTCGTGGCGGGCCTCGGCCGCACCCGGCTCCCCCGGCGGCCCGCGGTCTCGATCACCCCGCGCTCCCGCAGGATGCGGTACGCGGCCGCGACCGTGTTGGGATTCACGCCCAGATCGGTCGCCAACTCCCGCATGGGCGGCAGCAGTTGACCCGGCTCCAGCACACCCGAGCCGACCGCGCGCTCGACGCTCGCCGCGATCTCGGCTGCACGTCGCCCTTCGATCCGATATTCTCCTAGCACAAACAACATTATGTACTAGTGCAATGGAGAAGGCAATGCAGGGGACCCCGCAACCGACGTCGCCGCCCACCGCCTACACGCCGACCGAGCGCACCGTCCCCACCCGCTCCGCGGAGCGCGCGGCGTACGACAAGGACCAGGTCCACGCGATCCTCGACGAGGCCTACGTCTGCCACCTCGGCTTCGTCCGCGACGGCGCCCCGGTGGTGCTGCCCACGCTGTTCGGCCGGGTCGGCGAGACGCTCTACGTGCATGGATCGACGGGTTCGCGCCCGCTGCGGATGACCGGCCAGGCCGACCCGGGGCTGCCGGTGTGCCTGACCGTCACGCATGTCGACGCGCTGATCCTGGCCCGCTCGGCCTTCCACCACTCGATCAACTACCGGTCGGTGGTCGTGCACGGCACGGCGTACGACGTGACGGACCCCGAGGAGAAGCGGGTCGCCCTGGACGCGCTCGTCGACCATGTGGTGGCGGGCCGCTCCCGTGACTCCCGGCCGGCCAACAAGAAGGAGCTGGCGGCCACCGCGGTGATCCGCCTCGAACTGAACGAGGTCTCCGCCAAGCTCCGCACCGGCGGCGTGAACGACGAGCCGGAGGACCTCGCCCTCCCCCACTGGGCCGGCGTCGTCCCGCTGCGCAAGGGCTACGACACCCCGGTCGACGACCCCGACCTGGCCCCCGGCACCCGACTCCCCGACTACCTCAGGACCCTGTGATGCTTATCCACCCCTGGGACGCGCCCCAGGACGACACCGAATGGCAGCGGTGGCTGACCGTCCACGACTTCGGGCAGCTCGTGGTCAACGGCCTGGACGGCGAACTGCCGCACGTCCAGCCACTGCACTTCACGTACGACTCCGAGCGCGGCAAGGTCGTCACGCATCTGGCCCGCCCCAACCCGATATGGCCGGCGCTGCTGGCGCACCCCGAGGTCGTGCTCAGTGTGGTCGACGACTACGTGTTCGTGCCCGGCCCCTGGCAGGCGGGGCCGGAGCAACCCTCCGAGCACGGCGAGCCGACCAGCTTCTACGCGGCGGTGCAGCTCCGGTGCCGCGCCCATGTCGTGGACGACCCGGCCGAGAAGGCCGAGCTGCTCAACCGCCAGGTCGACCACTTCCAGCCGGAGGGCGGCTCGGCGAAGGTGGCGGTCGGGGAGGTGCCGTACGGCAGGCTGCTGTCGGGCATCCGCGGGCTGCGGCTCGAAGTGACCGGTGTGCGGGCGAAGTTCAAGTTCGGGGGCCGGCGCACGGCGGAGGTCCAGGACCGGATCGCGGGGAGGCTCGCGCACAGGGCCGGGCCGCGCGACGGTGCCGCGCGCGAGCACATGCAGCGGCGCCGCCCGGCCTGAGCGCGGGGTCGCGTGAGGCGAGGGGCCGGGGGCCCGCACCGGTCGGTGCGGGCCCCCTCCATGTCACACCGGCATCGGTTCCCGCTCCCGTCGCGCCCCGCGCGTCTCCGCCACCGCGAGGCCCGCGACCGAGCCGAGCATCAGCAGCGTGCCGGCGAGGGTCGGCGCCGTCAGGTGCTCGCCGAGCAGAAGGACGGCGAGCACCGCCGCGCTGACCGGCTCCAGCAGCATGATCACCGACACGGTGGCCGACCGTACGGCCGCCGCGCCCGCGAAGTAGAGGGCGTACGCGAGGGCTGTCGGGATCGCCGCGATGTACAGCAGCAGCCAGCCGAGCCGGAGCGGGTCGGCCGTGTCCGGCAGGAGCCCCTCCACGAGGGCGAGCGGCAGCAGACACAGGCTGGTGACGGCGAAGGCCCACACGGAGGTGTCGGCGGCGTCGGCCCCGCCGTCGCGGCCCCACTTGCGGGTCAGCAGGGTCATCACCGAGTACGCCGCCGCGGACACGAGCGCGAGCAGCACACCCCACGGCCGTACGGTCGCGCCCTCGCCGCCGAGCGCGAGCACCGCGAGACCGGTGAGCGCGCCCGCCACCGCGGCCACTCCCCCGCGGCCGAGCCGCTCCCCCAGCGTCAGCCGGGCGCCGAGCGCGATGAACACGGGACCGGCGCCGAGGGTGACCACGGTGCCCACGGCGAGCCCGGTGGCCTCCACGGCCGCGAAGTAGGCCGTCTGGAACACGGCGAGCCCGACACCGGTGGCCCCGGCGCGCAGGGCCTTGCGGGCGAGGGGTCCGGGGGTGGTGCGCCGCGGACGGGGCCGCAGCAGACGGACGGCGACCAGCAGCGCGAAGCCGACCGCGCAGCGCCAGAAGGAGAGGGCGATCGGACCCATGTCACTGGTCCGGTAGACCAGTGAGGCGGCCGCGCCCGCGGTGCCCCAGGCGGCACCGGCGATGATCAGGTAGATGAGGCCTCGCCCGATGGGCAGGCCGGAGACAGGTGTGTTCGACACGAGTTGTTCTCCGCAGACATGCAGAAGTTCTGGGAGGAGCCCGGCTCAGCGGGCTCCGTGGACTTCGTCTGCGGGCAGCACCGTTCGGCCCGGCGCGCTGCCGGGCCGGTTGTACCGGAGGGCCCGCCTCAGGCGGCCGGAGGCGGAAGAACGAGTGTCGAAGGCATGATCACGCAGCCTAGGCGACGTTTCCGCGGGCGGACAACTCGCGCTCGGGGCCACCGCTCGCCACCGGTTCGGCGGAGGGCTTGGCGGGCGCGGACGACTGCGCGATGAACGCCCCGGCCAGCACGACCGCGCCGCCGACGATCTGCGGCGCCGACAGGTGCTCACCCAGCAGGAACCAGGCGAGGACGGTCGCGATGACCGCCTCCAGGCACGCCACGACGCCCGCGACCTGCGGTGACAGCCGTCGTACGGAGACCACGCCGGTGACGTAGGCGACCACCGTGGCGAGGAGCACGATCCAGGTCAGCAGCACACCGGCCGCGATCGGGGTGCCGTTCATGTCGGCGGTGCCCGCGAGGACCGGCCAGTCCATCCGCCAGGGGCGGGCCACGACGGTCAGCACGGCGGCGCCGACCAGCAGGCCGTAGGCGATGACGCCGAGCGGGTCGGGGGCCTGCTCGCCGGAGTCGCTGCCTTGGTCGGACAGGACGAAGTAGCCGACCTGGCAGCAGGCGGCGCCGAGCGCGAGGAGCAGTCCGAGGGCGTCGAAGCTCAGTCCGGACCAGACCTCGACGACACAGGCGAGGCCACCGACCGCGAGGACCACGCCGACGGCGGCGGCGCGCGTCACCGGCCGCCGCTGCACGAACCGCACCCAGCCGAGCACGAGGGCGGGCGCCAGATACTCGACGAGCAGCGCCACCCCGACCGGGATGCGGGATATCGACGCGAAGTAGAACGCCTGCACACCGGCCACCCCGAGCAGGCCGAACCCGGCGAGCAGCGCGGGTCGGCTGCGCAACAGCGCCCGGTGGCGCACGGCGAGCGGCAGCATCACTAGGGCGGCGCCCGCTACGCGCAGCCACACCACGTGGAGCGGGTCGAGCCCCGCCTCGATCAGCGGCTTGGCCGCGACGCCGGAACCACCGAAGGCGATCGCGGACCCGATCGCCAGACCGAGCCCGACACCTTTGCCCCGGCCCACGTGGCCGCTCTCAGAGTTACGCACCGGCACATGATGACAGGCGATGACAGGAGCGTCACCCCCGATGACACCTGTCTCGCTCCGTGGACGCTCCGGTCCTCACGCAGGGCGTGAGTCGCGGGGAGGCAGGCCGCCGGCCATGGCCTTGTCCCCGGTGAACATGTCGATCAGGCCGTGGGGTGTGCTGTCGCCGAACATGAGCTCGTAGAGCTCGGCGCCCTCGGCGGCGGCCGCCGCGCTGCGCGGGAACATGGCCTGCTCGTACGCGCCGAGCGCGGCCTCGATGTCGCCGGGGTTCTCGGCTATGGCCCGGCCGAGTTCGGCGCCGTCGTACATGGCCAGGTTGGCGCCTTCGCCGTTCGGGATCGAGACGTGTGCGGCGTCGCCGATCAGGGTGACCCCCGGCACCCGGTCCCACCGGTGCTCGATCGGCAGGGCGTTGAGGGGACGCAGAACCGGTGCGGTGTCGCTGTCGGTGATCAGTGCGGTGACCTCCGGCGCCCAGCCGTGGAACTCCTGCGCGATCCGCGCGGTCGCCGCGGCGGCATCGCTGAAGTCGATCCGCGCGAACCAGTCCTGGGGCTTCGCGAGCGTGACGTAGGTGTGGAGGGTGCCGCCGCTCTCGCGGTGCGCCATGATCGCCTTGCCCGGCGCGAGCGTGAACAGCGATCCGCCGCCGACCGTCTTCGCGGCAGCCGGGTGCCGGGTCTCGGCGTCGAAGAGGTAGGTCTCGACGACCGACCGGCCGGAGTACTCGGGCACAGCGGCGCAGAGCAGCGGCCGGACCCGTGACCACGCGCCGTCCGCGCCGATCAGCAGGCCGGTGACGACGGTGGTGCCGTCGGCGAAGGTCACCTCGTGGCGACTCTCGCCCAGGGCACGGACGGCGCTGACCTTGCGGCCCCAGCGGACGGTGCCGGCCGGGAGCGAGTCGAGCAGGAGCCGGCGCAGGTCACCGCGCTGCACCTCGGGGCGTCCGCCCGTACCGTCGTCGGGCACGTCGAGCAGGAGGGTCCCGTCCGTCGCGAGGACCCGGGTCGCCTCACGGCCTTCCAGGACGAGGTCGCTGAACTCGTCGATCAGACCCGCGGCCCGCAGCGCGAGTTGGCCGTTGTAGTCGTGGATGTCGAGCATCCCGCCCTGGTGGCGCGCCGTCGGGGAGGGCTCCGCCTCGTACACGGTGGCCGCGATGCCATGGACGTGCAGGACGCGAGCGAGGGTGAGGCCACCGAGTCCGGCGCCGATGATCGTGATGTCAGGGCTCATGGTGATTCCTTGTCTGTGGCACGTCCCGCCGGGCGTGCGCCCGGCAGGTCCCTGAAACGTGCCAGGCCCGGCCGACAAGCCGCCGATATCGGACCGACAGTTCCCTGACAGGGGCTACAGCGCGGTCTCGCCGCCGACGACGTACTCGTCCCGGCGTCCGTGCCCGCGTCCGTCGATGCGGACGCGGACGGTGTCGGCGTCGACGCCGGCGCGTTCGAGCACCTCGACGGCACGCGCCTGGGGGTCCGTCACGATCGCCGCGAGGAGGTCGATGCCACGGGCCTGGGTGTCGCCGCGGCGGGCGGCACGTCGGCAGGCGTGCTGCATCGCGCTCGCGGCCAGCGGGGAGAAGCCCTCGCCGTGCATCACCACGGGGACGGCGCCGGAGTCCTCGACGGCGCCCTGCCAGCGCAGGCCGTAGCCGATGCTGCGCTGTACGAGGTAGCCGAGGAGGCGGGCGATCTGGGGTCCGTCGCCGAAGACGGCGTAGACGTCCGGGTCGTGCTCCAGGAGCGAGTGCAGCAGATGGGCGGTGTCGATGTGCCGGTCCCCGTCCCTGACCGCCCGACGGCGGGCACCGGAGACCACCGCTGCCAGTTCGTCGCTGAGCCTGGCATCGTCCGCCGGGGCGTCCGGGCGCCGGCAGTCCTGTTCCTCGTCGGACTGCCGGGGGATACGGGGTTGCACAACCCCTACCCCATCAGCCAGGTGGGGCCGGGTCATCGCCGAGGGGAAGCATTTTCGCGTCCCACACAGAGTGGACCCCGGCGGCCGGAATCTCCTCCTTACGGATGAGATCACGCCGAACGACCCCGGAGGGCGCGCGCCGCCTTGCCGTGCGCCCCATACGCAACCAGGGCGCCGCCTCGCACGTCCCACAAGGACATGGAAAGGGCCCACCGGGACAGCGGGGAGTGCAGGTGCTGGCTGGTGGCGTTACCGGCCGTCGACGGCAGACAGTACGTCTACCGCGTGTACGCCCCGGAGGACGCCCTGCTCGCCGACCTGTTCTGGGAGGCCTGGCACTGCCACGACGAGAGCGCACTGCCGCGGGCGTGGGACGTGTTCGACGCGGCGGAGATACGGCTGGTGGGCTGAGCCCGCCGGGTGGGTCCGCGTCTCCACATTTTCTGACGGTTCATCAGTATTGAATGTTCCGGCCCCCGCCGCTACGTTCCGCGACACCGTAGCCCGAGTCGAAGGGGTGGTCGCATGGCCGAAGTCAGCGCGGAGGCACGCATCGAGGCGCCGGCCGAGAAGGTCTGGGCACAGCTGACGGACTGGTCGTCGTACGGCCGGTGGAACGCCACCCACACCAGCTTCCCGAGCGGCGGCCCCGCAGCCCTCGAAGTGGGCGGTACCTTCCAGGAGAACATGAAGCTGATGGGGTTCCCGGCCGAGGTCGAGTGGACCATCGAGGAACTGGAGCCGGCGCGGGTGCTCGCGATCCGCGGCAAGGGCCCGATGGCCGTGACCGTGGCCACGCGCTACACGCTCACCCCGGACGCCGACGGCGGCGCCACGGCCGTACGCATCGACGGGGAGTTCACGGGCGCGGCGGTGTCGCTGATGGCGGGCAAGCTCAAGGACTCGGCGACGGCGGCGCTGAACGAGTCCCTGCGCAAGCTGGCCGGTCTGGTCACCTGACCCCTCCCCGCGGCACGGGTGAAGGCGCCCCGCGGAGTACACCACGGGGCGCCTTCACCTGGTACGGCGGTGAGGCCGCCGGTGCCGCTCAGTCCTCGTCGGCGAGGATCAGGTACAGCTTCTTGCGGGCGTCGTTGATCACGGCCAGCGCCTTGTCGCGCTGCTCCTTGCTGCCCGTCTTCCAGACCTGCCCGAACGCCTCCATCAGACCGAAGCCGGCCTGGCGGATCTCGCCGAGGGATTCCCAGTCGACGCCGCGGGAGGCTTCCTCCCAGGGCGCCTCGGGGCCGGCCTCGGCCGCCTCGCGGCCCGACTCGGTGAGCGAGAACAGCTTCTTGCCGCCCTCGGACTCACTGGCGATCAGGCCCTCGTCCTCCAGCAGCTGGAGGGTCGGGTACACCGAGCCGGGGCTGGGCTTCCACGCCCCGCCGCTGCGCTCGGCGATCTCCTGGATCATCTCGTAACCGTGCATGGGGCGGTCCTTCAGCAGGGCGAGGATCGATGCCCGTACGTCACCGCGCCGGGCCCTGCCCCGCGGCCCTCCTCGACCCCTGGGCCCCCAAGGGCCGGGCCCGAATCCGGGACCGCCGAAGCCGGGGCCACCGCCCGGGCCGAAGGGCCCGAAGGCGCCACGCAGCTGCTCGAATCCACCTCGGCCGTGGTGACCGTGTCCACCATGCCCACGCTCGAATCCATGGGAACGCATCGCAATCACTCCATCCATCGTTGATCTGTCGCGATGCTTCAACGATATATCGGAACCGATCGGATGACAAGGCCCGACCGACCTCGGGCGAGCTCGGACGCCAGGAGCCCGGCCGTCCAGGGGGAGCCGGATCCGCCCGTGGTGTCAGGCCGGGTTCCCGGGTGTGCGGAGGATCCGGCGGACCGCTGCTCGGAGCCAGTGGTGGGCGCCGTCGGCCGCGTGGCGGGGATGCCAGGCCATGCCGATGGTCAGGGGCGGCAGGGGCAGGGGGATGTCGAGCAGGTTCAGGCCGAAGACGGAGGCGGGGGTGGTGAGGGGTGAGGGGGCCGCTCCGGCGGGTGCCGCCGGGACGAGGCAGACGACGTCGCTGACGGCCGCGAGGGTCATCGCGGCCAGGTGACTCGGAAGGACGGCACTCACGCGTCGTTCCAGGCCGCGTTCGGCCAGTGCGGTGTCCAGCGGGCCGGTGAAACGGCCTCGGCGGCTGACCACGACATGCTCGGCGGCAGCGAGCCTGGCCGGCGTCAGGGGCTTGCGGGTGAGGGGGTGGCCGGGGCGGACGGCCGCCGCCATGCGCAGGTACACCAGTTCCTCGACGTGGGTCTCGGGGTCGGCATGGTCGATGGACCCGATCTCCAGATCGATCCGGCCGTCACGGAGCGCCGGTCCCGCCTCCAGTTCTTCGGCCCGCATCCGCAGCGAGACGCCCGGCGCCTCCTGACGGGCCAGTTCGAGCAGTGCGGGGGCCAGCGCGGCACCGACCAGGTCGGCGGCCTGGACAGTGAAGGTGCGGTTCAGGGTGGCCGGGTCGACGGCGGTGTCGGGAGTGAGCAGCACCGTGATGCGGCGGACCACCTCGGCGGCTTCCTCGCGCAGGGCCAGGGCCCGCGGGGTGGGGACCATCGCCTGTCCGGCCCGGACCAGGAGCGGGTCCCCGAGGATGCGTCGGAGGCGGCCGAGGGTGCGGCTCATGGCGGCCGGGGACGTGTGCAGGCGGGCGGCGGCACGCGTGACGCTCTCCTCGGCCAGCAGGGCATCCAGCGCGATGGCGAGATTGGCGTCGAGAACCGGCTCCGAACCGCCGTTGAGCTGCATAATTCCACCTCGGACAATGATTGGGTGCTGAAGTTCCCATTGTGACAATGCTCAGCGGCTTCGCAGGATGTGGGTGTTCCGATCCGGCCCCGTCCGAGAGGTCTTCATGATCGCCATCACCGCACCCACCGGGAACATCGGCAGCCACCTGCTCTCCCGGCTCCTTCGATCCGCTCCGCCCGAGGAAGGCCTGCGCGTGGTCGTACGCGATCCGGCACGGCTCCCCGACGAAGTACGAGAACGCGTCGAGGTGATCACCGGCTCCCACGGCGACCCCGAGGTCGTCGACCGTGCCTTCGCGGGCGCGGACGCCGTCTTCTGGCTCGTCCCCCCGGACTCCTCCCTGACCCCGGAGGCGGCCTACAGCGGTTTCACCCGTCCCGCCGCGCAGGCACTCGCCGCGCACGGCGTCGGCCACGTCGTGGGGGTCTCCGCGCTCGGTCGTGGCACGCCGGTCGCCGATCGCGCCGGTCTCGTGACCGCGTCCCTCGCGATGGACGACCTCATCGCCTCCACCGGTGTGGCCCACCGGGCCCTGGCCTGCCCGTCGTTCTTCGAGAACCTCCTGGAGGAGGCCGACTCGATCCGGGAGAAGGGCGTCTTCACCGACCTGGTCGACGCGAACCGCAAGGCGCCGATGGTGGCCGTCACCGACATCGCCGCCGCGGCTGCGGCCCTGCTCCTGGACCGCACCTGGACCGGCGCCGACAGCGTCCCCGTCCTCGGACCGCGGGACCTGTCCCCCGCAGACCTGGCCCGCATCATGACCGAGCAACTCGGACGGCCCGTCCGCTACGAGCGCCAGTCCTACGACGACCTGTACTCCGCCCTCGTCGGCCACGGCCTCGACGCGGCCTTCGTCCAGGGCATCGTCGACATGAAGCGGGCCAAGGACGACGGCCTGGACGCCGGAGTGCCCCGCACCGACGAGTCCTCCTCCCCCACGTCCTTCGAGCAGTGGTGCGTCCAGGTACTCAAGCCCGCCGTGCTCACCTGACCCCGCTCCGGACACCGCTCCGGGCCGACTTGCCGACCCGGCGCCCGAGTGCCGGGCCCCTGTTCCGATACTCCGAGAAAGGCACTGCCATGCCCGTCGAGGCAACCAAGACGCCGGTCACGGCGTTCATGCTCGTCAAGACCACACCCGAGTGGCTGGCCCTGACCGTTCAAGAACGGGTGGAGGCCTTCACCACCCAGGTCGTCCCCACGATCAAGTCCAGGACGTCCGGCGTCCGGTCCCGCTTCTACGACACGGAGTTCTACTCCACGCGCGTCACCGACGTCTGGGTCTGGGAGGCGGACGACCACGGCGCGTACCAGCTCCTGATCGACGCGCTGCGCGAAACCCCGTTCTGGGACCGCTACTTCGAGGTCGTCGACCTCCTCGTCGGCACCGAGAACGGCTACGCCCGGACCTACGGCGTCGAACCGGTCACCACCATCAACACCTGACCCACCGATCGAGCAGGGGCGCGCGAGATCGGTCCAGCACCCCCGAATTGGCCTTGGCCCTCACGTCGGGGCACCCCCTACGGTCGGCGTCATGCGGATTCGAATCGTCGACGCCTTCTCCGACCGTCCCTTCGCCGGCAACCCGGCGGGGGTGCTCCTTCTCGACGCGTTCCCGGAGGACGACTGGCTCCAGAAGGTGGCCATGGAGGTCAATCACGCCGAGACGGCGTTCGCGCACCCGCTGCCCGAGGGCGGCGAGGCCGACTGGGCGCTGCGGTGGTTCACACCGGTCACCGAGGTGACGATGTGCGGGCACGCCACGCTCGCCACGGCCCACGTGCTGCACAGCACCGGCGCCCACGAGGGGCCCGTGCGGTTCGACACCCTCAGCGGCATGCTCGTCGCCACGCCCGGCGAGGACGGGTCGATCACGCTGGACTTCCCGACCGCCCCGCTCACCCGGGTCGAGGCCCCGGAGGGCGTCGCCGAAGCACTCGGTGCCGAGCCGCTCACCGCCTTCGACACCGGCCCGAACATCGGCGACCTGCTCCTCGAACTCGCCGACGAGAAGACGGTCCTCGGCCTGACGCCGGACCTCAAGGCACTCGGCGCCCACTCGTCGCGCGGCATCATCGCCACCGCCCGCGCCGAGGACCCCGAGCGCGGCTACGACTTCGTCTCCCGTTGCTTCTTCCCGAACGTCGGCATCGACGAGGACCCGGTCACCGGCAGCGCCCACACGGCCCTCGCGCCCTACTGGTCCGAGCGCCTCGGCCGGACCGGGCTCACCGGCCTCCAGGCCTCCCGCCGCTCCGGCCGCGTCCGCACGGAGGTGCGCGGCGACCGCACCCTGCTGAGCGGCCGGGCCGTGACGGTCATCGAGGGGGAGCTGATCGCCTAGGTGTGGTGTCTCAGCGTGCGAACTTGTCGATGGCCGCCGGGGTGACGGGGGTGAAGAAGTTGACGAGGTTGCCGTCAGGGTCGCGGAACAGCAGCGACCGGTTGCCCCAGGGCATCGTGGTGGGTTCGTTCACGAAGTCGGTGACGAAGCCGGTCAGGTTCTGGTGAACGCGGTCCACGTCGTCGACGAGGAACTCGGTGATCACGCTGTGGTTGTCCGCCGGGCGGGCAGAGCCCGGAGCGAACAGCGGGACCGTGCGGGTGCCGGCGATCGCGAGGGTGGCGCCCGCGGTCCTGAGTTCGGCGAAGTCCTCGGTGGCCCACGTCGCTTTCGCCCCTGTGGCTCGCTCGTAGAACTCGACGAGGCGAGCCACGTCGCTGGTGATGATGCGGATCGAGACGAAGTCCATGGGAATCTCCTTGGCTGTGCTGGAGGCGTGCACGTCGCAGGCTAGGAGAAATAGCGGACAGAATCGGTCCCGTATTCGCGTTAAGCTGCGGCCATGGCTCGACCCACCGGCCGCGTGCTGACACTGCTGGAACTGCTGCAGTCGGGCGGCACCCGGACGGTGGCCGAACTCGCCGACCGGCTCGGCGTCGAAGGCCGCACCGTGCGCCGGTATGTGGACCATCTGATCGACCTCGACGTGCCCGTGGAATCGGTGCGCGGCCGCTACGGCGGGTACCGGCTCGCCCCCGGGTACCGCCTGCCTCCGCTCATGCTCAGCGACGACGAGGCGCTGGCCGTCCTGCTCGGCCTGATCGCCGGCCGCCGAGCGGGGCTGACGACGACGGAGCGCACGGCGAACGAGACGGCATCGGCGAAGATCCGGCGGGTGCTGCCCAAGCACATCGCCCGCCGGCTCGACACATTCCTGGAAGCTCTCGCCTTCACGGATAAGCCCGGCGAGTTCGACGCCCCCGACACCGGGGTCCTGCTCACGCTCGCCGATGCGGTGCGCCACCGCCGACCGGTCTCGATCCGCTACACCGACAGCGACGGACGTCGCAGCGAACGCACACTGCACGCGTACGGGATCGTCGCCCATTCGGGCCGGTGGTACGTCACGGGCACGGACGCACGGATCGGCGAGGACCGAACCTTCCGGCTCGACCGCATCGCAGACGCCAGGACCCTGCCCGGCTCATTCGAGACGCCCGCGGGTCCCGGTCCGGCACAGCGCGTGTTGTCGGGATTCGCCACGGCCGAGTACCGGCATGAGGTGACCTTGCGGATCCACGGGACGGTCGAGCAGATCCGCGCCCACCTTCCCGCCGGCGTCGCGAACGTGGAGGAGCACGAGTCCGCATCCGGCGAGAACCGCGCGACGGAACGCTGGCTGCGCGTCGAGCTACGGGCGGAGCGACTCGACTGGCTGCCTCCGGTACTCGCCTCACTCGACCGGCCGTTCGTCATCGAGCGCCCCGATGAACTCCGCGACCTCGTCATCGCGCTCGCCGATCGCCTCACGTCCTACGCCGCCGAGCCCGACCGCGAGGAGCCGATGTCATGAGATGGCACACCGGCGGCACAGCTCACGCCGTCGGCAGCCAGCCCACCTTCCCGGCCAGCAGCGCGTAGCCCACGAACGCCCCTATGTCGAGCAGGGAATGCGCCACGACCAGCGGCCCCACCCGGCCCCAGCGCCGGTACAGGTAGACGAACACCACGCCCATCGCCATGTTGCCGAGGAAGCCGCCGATGCCCTGGTAGAGGTGGTACGAGCCGCGCAGTACGGAACTGGCCATCAGCGCGGTGCCGGGTGTCCAGCCCAACTGGCCCAGCCGGCGCAGCAGATAGCCGACGACGATGACCTCTTCGAGGACCGCGTTCTGGATCGCCGAAAGGATCAGCACCGGGTACTTCCACCACACGTCGGGCAGCGCCTCCGGCACCACCGTGAGGTTGAAGCCGAGGCCGCGAGCGGCCAGGTAGAAGGCGATTCCGGTGCTCCCGATCACCGCCGCGATCGCCGCGCCGCGGCCGAGGTCCGGCCAGGGCCGGGTGCGGTCGAAGCCGAGGGTGCGCAGGCTCTTGCCTTCGCGCATGAGGAAGTGCGCGACCAGCGCGACGGGCACCAGCGCGGTGGTGATCCCGAACAGCTGCCAGGCGAGATCCAGCCAGGGGCGGCCCGGCGCGGCCGAGGCGTTGAGGGTGGCCGCCTGGTCCTTGAGGCCGCCCGGTTTGGTGACCGATCCGACAAAACTGATCAGGGCGGATACACCGCTCGCACCGAGCGAAAGTGCCAGAACGAGCAGCGTCTCATCGCGGAAAATCCGTCGAGAAGGCCGCTCATGCGGAAAAGAATCGGCCACGGGGCCTGCCTCGCCCTGCACTCCTGCCTCCACTTGAGTAATCCCGCCTCATCCTCATCGTCGCCCCGCTAGGGTCTCGAAAGCAGTTACGAAGACCGTGCGCGACAGGCCGTTGGGGGGACGGGCGCCGTACGGGGCGTACCGCCCCTCTGCCTGCCATACGGCCGGATTCCGGCGCGATGTTCAGCGGGCAAACAGGGAGGGGCACGACCGACATGGGACGTCATAGCTTGCCCGATCAGTATGGGGCGGGCGGCAGCGGCCCCCGTCGCCGCGATCCCCGTCGCCACGCACGCCGCCGTGCCGTGGCCGTCGCGGCCGTCCTCGTCCTGGCCGTCGCCGGTGGTACGGCCGCCGCCGTCAAAGGTGGCCTGCTGTCCTTCGGCTCCTCCTGCCAGGACGATCCGGTACGGCTGACCCTGGCCGCCTCTCCCGACCTCGCCCCCGCCCTCGCGGCGGCGGCGAAGCGGGCGCGGGAGGCCGACCTCACCTCCGACGGGCGGTGCGTCGCGGTCACGGTGAGCGCGCGCGAGTCGTACAGGGTCGCGGACGCGCTGCTGGCGGACAAGGACCCCGGCGCCGAGGTCTGGGTGCCCGACTCCGCCCTGTGGCTCCAGCGCCTGACGGCGGACGGCGGCACGGCCGACGTCTCCACGGTGGGCCATGTCGCCTCCTCGCCCGTCGGGGTCGCGATGGTGCCGGCGGCCGCGAAGTCGCTGGGGTGGCCGAAGCGGACGTACGACTGGCTGGAGCTGGCCGGTGCCGCCCTGCGCGACGACTCCGTGCCACTCGGCGCGGCCGATCCCGCGCGCAGCGCGACCGGGCTGCTCGCGCTCACGCGGCTGAGCACGGCCGCCGGCGGCGTCGAGGGCGGAGACACGCAGGCCGCCGCGATGATGAAGGCGCTGTCGCAGCGCGTGTCGGACAGCGACAGCCAGGTCCTGGACACGCTGCCGCGCGACGTCTCCGGCACCGGGCAGGGCAATCCGAAGCGCAACCAGGCGCTGGTGCTCAGCGAGCAGGCGGCGTACGCGTACAACTCCGGGGCGGACGGCGGCGGCCTGGACTTCTTCTATCCGAAGGACGGCTCGCCCCGGCTCGACTACCCCTACACCCTGCTCGACCAGACCGGGCTGACGACCGACGAGAGCCGGGCCGCGATCCGTTTCATGAGCTACCTGCGCGATCCGGGCCAACTGCGGCTGCTGGAGCGGCACGGCTTTCGCACCTCCGCCGACGGCGTGCCGGACGCGCTGGTCACGGGGGCCGGCGGCAGCGGTCCGCAGCCGTACGGCGAACCCGAGGGCCGGCCCGTGTCGGAGGTCGCGCTGCAGGAGACCCTCGGGGTGTGGACGATCACGGTGCAGAGCGCGCGGATCACCACGGTCGTGGACGCCTCGGCCTCCATGTCCGAACCGGTGCCGGGAAGTGGCCGGTCACGGATGGACGTGACGAAGGCGTCGCTGCTGCAGGCGCTGGCGACATTCACGGCGGAGGACGAGGTGGGTCTGTGGGACTTCTCCACCGAACTGGACGGCGACAAGGACTACCGCGTCCTGGTCCCGACCGAACGGCTCGGCGACCGCGAGGGCACGGGCACGAGCACGCAGCGCGACCGGCTGTCGGCGGCGTTCGGCGACCTGGAGCCGGTACCGGACGGCGGGACCGGCCTGTACGACACCACGCTCGCCGCGTACCGGGCGGCGACCGGGTCCTACGCCCGGGGCAGGTTCAACGCACTGGTCGTGCTCACCGACGGGGTGAACGAGGACCCTCGAAGCGTCTCGCGCGCCGACCTCCTCAACACCCTTCAGCGGCTCACCAACCCCGAACGCCCGGTCCCCCTCATCATGATCGCCGTGGGCCCCGACGCCGACCGCGAGGAGGCCGACCGCATCGCCGAGGCGACGGGCGGCTCGGGTCATCAGGTGACGGATCCGGCCCAGATCCACTCGGTGATCCTGAAGGCGATCGTGCGGGCCGCCTCACCGGGGGGACTGGGCTGACACCGGCTGCCCGCCTCCCGGCGTCACCCCAGCGGCACCGGCTCCAGCAGGCCCACCGGCCATGTGTGCACCGGATCCCCGCGATGCATCAGGTCGCGGTACCGCCGGGTCGTCGCTGCCAGCGCGGTGTCTCGCGTCAGCCCCGATTCCAGCGCCCGGTGGAAGGTCGCCGTCTGCCAGGACGCGCCGTTCATGCGCCTGCGGCACCGCTCCTCGATGACGCCGAGGTAGAGGTCCCGGTCGGCCGGCTCCACGCCCCACGCGTCGAGTCCGGCCTCGGCCAGCGGAAGCAGTTCGTCGCGGACCAGGCTCACCGCGTCGACCTCGGCCGTCCCGCCGTACCGCCCGCGCCGGGGCCAGGTCAGCTTGGCGTCGATGCCGTGCCGGCAGGCCGTGTCGAAGTTGGCGGCCGCGGCCTCGAAGGGCATCCGGGTCCACACCGGCCGCGACTCCTCGGCGAGGGCGCGCACGACGCCGTAGTAGAAGGCCGCGTTGGCGATGACGTCCGTGATGGTGGGCCCGGCGGGCAGGACGCGGTTCTCCACGCGCAGGTGCGGGACGCCGTCGGCGATGCCGTAGACCGGCCGGTTCCAGCGGTACACGGTGCCGTTGTGCAGGACGAGTTCGGCGAGCGTCGGGGTGCCGCCCGCGTCGAGGACCGCCAGCGGGTCCTCGTCGTCGCAGATCGGCAGCAGCGCCGGGAAGTAGCGCAGGTTCTCCTCGAAGAGGTCGTACGCCGAGGTCACCCACCGCTCCCCGAACCAGGTGCGCGGCCGCACGCCCTGGGCCTGGAGCTCGGGCGGGCGGGTGTCGGTGGACTGCTGGAACAGCGGCGGGCGGGATTCACGCCACAGCTCCCGCCCGAACAGGAAGGGCGAGTTGGCGCCGATGGCGACCTGCACCGCGGCGACCGCCTGGGCCGCGTTCCAGACGTCGGCGAAGCGGCCCGGGGTGACCTGGAGGTGCAGTTGGACGGAGGTGCAGGCGGCCTCCGGGGCGATGGACTTCGACGTGCAGGTCAGGTGCTCCACGCCGTCGATGTCGAGCGTGAAGTCCTCGCCGCGGGCGGCGACGATCTGGTCGTTGAGGAGGACGTAGCGATCCACGTCGGAGAGGTTCGAGGAGACCAGGTCGTCCCGGTCGAGCGTCGGCAGAATGCCGATCATCACGATTCCCGCGTCGACCTCGCCCGCTTTCCGATCGGCATATGCCAGGGACGTACGGAGTTCCTCGGCCAGCCGGTCGAATACCCGCCCCTGCAATCGGTGTGGAGCAATGTTGACTTCCAGATTGAACATGGCGAGTTCTGTTTGGAAATCGCGGCTCGCGATCCGCTCCAGAACCTGCGCATTCAACATTTTAGGCATGCCGTCCGCACCGGCGAGGTTCAATTCGATCTCCAGCCCCATGAGGTTCTTGGGGCGGTCGAACCGCTTCTCCGCCAGCAGTCGCTCCAGGCCCGTCAGGCACTGCCGCAACTTCTCGCGGTAGCGCTGCCGATCGGACAGATCGAAGCGACCTGCCACGACCTTCTCACCCATCGAAGCTTCCCTCCTCGGATGGGCGGGCGGCCGAGGTCCGGCCACCCGTCTCCCGGGTCAGGTTGGATGATGCCCAGCCGAAGCGATCGATAACGTCCCGCGCGCAGCCGGCGCCCGCTACTCTGTCGGATGTGACCGGTGGCACATTCAGCGGGCATGATGCAGTGTGCAGTTTCGGACGGCGCACAGCCTCGTGAAAAACGCCGACGAGAATTGGCCGACCGCACCCGGGACGTTTTTCGAGGTCATCGCCGCCACATCGGCCGGGAATCGGGAGGATTCCCGCATTTCCGCGGCCGATTGACTCCTTGCCGAGTGCACCGAAAGCGGTTAGACGAAACACCGTCTGAACACTCGTCGTATAAACTTCGCAATCAAGGCAGAGGGTTGGCACCCGCGGTCCCCGACCTGCCGTCCCGGTGACGTGCGGCAGGCCTCTCTCACCCCCCTCGCACCCCGACCCGGCCCCCGCCTCTCTGACCTCCGTGAGCTGACAGCGCCGTCCGCCCGCCCCAGCCCCGCCCTCGCGCCACCGTGCCTGTCGAATGAGAGGCGACCCACCATGCCGCTGCATGTCCCCCCGGCTCCCGCGCCCGCACTTCGCTCCGTCCTCGCCGCGCTCGGTTCCCCCACCGCCGTGAGCGAGGCCCGAACGCCCTCCCTGCGCGCCGCCCAGGGGCCCGTCACTCCCGAACTCCCGCTGCCCGTCCATGTCCTGGACGAGTTCACCCCGGCGGGGGTCTCCGCGACCCGGCTGGCCGGCTGGCGGTTCCTGATCCGGTCCGGCGGCCGCGCGGGCGCCGCCGCCGAGACCCGGCTGACCCCGGACGGCTGGACCTTCTCGCACTTCTTCGAAGGCCCCTACATCGCCTCGACCGAGCGCGCGCTGCGCCAGGCGGAGACGATCACACCAACCTGCCAGCCCCGCCTGCTGTCGTTCCCCGGCCTCTACATGCTCGCCCTCTGGCTGCACGCCGACTTCGCCGCGGACGGCGCCACCGGCCACCCCGACCCCGCCGACGTCCTCGTGCCGCTGGCGCCGGCCCCGCCCGGCATCGCGGCCCATGTGCCGCACCGGGTCGCCGACCTCTTCCCGGTGCTCACCACTCGGGCGACACCGGCTCCCCTGCCCCCACTGCCGCCACTGCTGGGCTCGCCTGCCTGACATCACGCACGCACGTGTACCCGCGTACCCCGCCGCCATTTCCGGGCAGCGGGGTCCGCGTGTGTCCGGTGAGGGGATTAGGCTCGGATCGGACAAAAGAAAACCGCTCGGACAAATGAATTCCGCTCGCCCGAGCAGCAATCCGCTCGCCCGAGCAACAATTCGCCCACCGGAGCGACAGTGCGCTCGAACGAGCCCCAAGGGCTCCTGGCCCGCACGGACTAGCCCCATCCGACCACGCCGAACCATCCAAAGTGACAGTGGAGTTGGGATGAACCGTCCGCGCGGGTGATGCGTCATCAACCTGTGAGAAAGCGGTGCCGCGAAATCCCTGCGGATTGACGCCCGTGGGGCAACACTGGGTTCCGACCGACTTATCACAACGGGGGGCGGCCATGAACGAAGCTTCACGCCGCAAGACAGACACCACAGCCATCTCGCACGTCACGACAGAGCGAAAGATCCCATCCATGTGCCAGCACCAGCCACCGTGCCCGTCAGCCGACTCCGCCGACCGGGAATCCGCCCGCCTCATGGCGCACCACCCGGAGCAGGGATGGAGCCTGCTGTGCAACGGCGTTCTGCTCTTCGAGGACACCGGTGAGCTCCTGCCCGACGGCCAGATCATCGCCCCGCACCGTCCGCTGGGCACCGGCAAGGTGATGACCGCCGCGTAGCGCCGCACGGCGGACCACGCCGGGGGCCCTGCACCACCGGGCGGCACGACGGACGCCCGGAGTACTCCAGGGGCCGGTCGCAGACTCTCACTGCGAGCCGGCCCCCACGTGTGTCCGGGATCGCTCACCCACCGTAGTGCGCCGTGCGTCCCGGGCGACCCTCGTACCGACGCCCGGGCCACACGGCCGACGGTGGCCTACCTCAGCGCCTCGCGCAGTGCGAAGTACGCCGGCTTGGGCCGCAGTTCCTCGTCCCACGGCAGTGCCGCGCCCTCGCCCGGGAAGAACGCCGGGATCCAGGAGTACTTGTCCGTGTAGTCCCAGACCGTGATCCCCACGCATCGGCGCACCGCGAGGCACGCCTCGGTCATCTGCCGGTACCAGTCGGCCTGCTGGGCCAGCTTCTCCTCGGTCGCGGGAAGCTGCATCCGTACGTCGACCTCGGTCAGCGCCGTGTCGAGGCCGAGGCGGGCAAAGCGGCGGAGGTTGTCCTCCAGCGTGGCCGGATAGCCGTACTGGAGCGCCAGATGGGTCTGGAGCCCGAAGCCGTGCAGCGGGACGCCCTTGGCCTTCAGCTCCTTGGCCAGCCGGTAGTAGGCGTCGCTCTTCGGGCCGGTCGCCTCGACGTTGTAGTCGTTGAGGTACAGCTTGGCGCGCGGGTCGGCCTGGTGTGCCCAGCGCAGGGCGTCGGCGATGTAGCCGGGGCCGAGGGTCTTGTAGAAGACCGTCTCGCGGTACGTGCCGTCCTCGTTGAACGCCTCGTTGACGACGTCCCAGGCGTAGATCTTGCCGCGGTAGTGCCGCACCTCCGTCTGGATGTGCTTCTTCAGTACGGCCCGCAGCTCGGCCGCCGTCCACTCGCGGCCGGTGAGCCAGTCGGGCAACTGGCTGTGCCAGACGAGGGTGTGGCCGCGCACCTTCTGGTGGTGGGCGCGGGCGAGGTCGACGATCTCGTCGCCCTGGGAGAAGTCGAACACGCCCTGCTCGGGCTCGGTGGCGTACCACTTCATGCCGTTGCCGGGGGTGATCTGGTCGAACTCGCTGCCGAGGAGCGCCTTGTACGGCTCGTCGGTCAGCTCGGGGTTGTCGGTCGCGCTGCCGAAGTAGCGGCCGTGGCGCTGGGCGAGCTCGGCCAAGGTGGCTGTGTCGTCATGGGCCTGGGCGGCCGGGACGGTGACGGCGACCAGGGCGGCCGCGAGGGCGCCGACGAGTCTGAGCCGGTTCTTGCGCATGGTGCGACTCCTCACGTTTCTCGGATGTGTGGGTGAGCCGTACGTCCGCCCGCGCGCGTCATCCCTTGGTCGCGCCGGCGGTGAGGCCGCCGACGAGCTGGCGCTCGGCGACCGAGTAGAAGGCGAGCGCGGGGACCATGGCGAGGACCAGGTAGGCGAAGACACGGGCGTAGTCGGCGGAGTACTGGCCCTGGAACTGCTGGACGCCGATGGGGATGGTCCACCACGTGGAGTCGGTGAACACCAGCAGCGGCAGGAAGAAGTTGTTCCAGCTGGTGACGACGGCGAGCACCGAGACGGTGCCCAGCGCGGGCCGCGCCATGGGCAGCAGCACCCGCCAGAAGAACCCGAACGAGCTGCACCCGTCGAGCGTGGCCGCCTCCTCCAACTCGCCCGGGATCTGCCGGAAGAAGCCGCGCAGGATGATGATGGTCATCGGCAGTCCGAAGGCGGCCTGCGGAAGGATCACGCCGAGCGGGTTGTCCAGCAGGCCCATGGAGCGCAGCAGCAGGAACAGCGGCAGGGCCGCCACCGCGAAGGGGAACATCAGCCCCATGGTGAACAGGGTGAACAGGCCCTCCCGCCCGCGGAAGGCGAAGCGCGCGAAGGAGAACGCCGAGAGCGCGGAGACGGCGACGACCAGCACGGTCGTACCGACCGCGATCAGTGTGCTGTTGCCGATCAGCCGCCAGAAGTCCCCCGAGCCGATGATGTCCGTGTAGTTGCCGGTCACCCAGGACTCCGGCAGCCCGACCGGGTTGCGGGAGAGCTCGTCGGTGGACTTGAAGCCGGACAGCACGGCGTACAGCAGCGGTACGACCATCACCGCGCCGACCACCACGAGGATCACGTGCAGCGACAGGTTCCTGCCGTTCCTCCTGCCGGACCTGACCGTCACTTGACGCCTCCCCGCATTGTCGTGGTGGCTCCCTGGAGATCGCGGCGGAGCACGAACCGCTGGTAGGCGAGGGCGAAGACGAGGCTGATGCCGAACATGACCACGCTGATCGCGCTGGCGTAGCCGACCTGGTAGCGCTTGAAGCCGTACTGGAACATGGTCACGGCCATGGTCTCGGAGTGATGGTCGGGGCCGCCGGCGGTGGTCACCCAGACCAGGTCGAAGAGCTGGATCGACCCGATGACGGACAGGAACACACTGATCCGCAGAGTGGGCCCGAGCAGCGGCAGGGTGACGCTGCGAAAGCGCTGCCAGGCGTTCGCGCCGTCGATCAGCGCGGCCTCCGTCAACTCCCGGGGGATGGCCTGGAGTCCGGCCAGGTAGAGCATCATGTGGAAGCCGAAGTACTTCCACATCATGACCAGGAAGAGGGTTGCCATGACGGTGGACTGGTCGGCGAACCACTCACCGCCCAGGCCGTCGAGGCCGATGCGGCCCAGGACCTGGTCGGCGAAGCCGTCGTCGGGGGCGAAGATCATGCCGAACAGGACACCGGTGATCGCCTCGGACAGGACGTACGGCCCGAAGAACAGCATCCGGTAGAACGCCCGGCCGCGCAGCCGCTGGTTGAGCAGTACGGCCATGGCGAGCGCGAACGGCAGCTGGATCGCCAGCGACAGCACGACCAGGACCAGACAGCGCCACAGGTCGCCGAGGAAGACGGGGTCGTCGAAGAGACGGGTGAAGTTGTCGGTGCCGATGTAGTCGGACGGCATGCCGAAGCCGCCCCATCGGAAGAAGGCCGCGTACAGCGCGAACAGCATCGGCAGCAGTACCAGCACGAGGAACAGCACCAGGGCGGGCACCTGGAAGCCGACGGCGGTGAGCCAGTTCAGGACGCGCCGCCTGGCCCGCCCCCGGGCCGCGTCGGGCTGTGGGGGCGGGACTTCGACGCCGGGGCCGGTGCGCTTGTCCGGCAGGAACGTGGAGGTCATCGCCGGCTACTGCTCTTCCTTCGCGGTCTTCGTGATCGACTCGGCGACCTGCTGCGGGGACTTGGATCCGGCGATGAGCGCTCCGACGCTGTCGTTGACCTCCTGGCCGACGGCGGGCGCGTACGCCTGGTCGAGATAGAGCTGGAAGCCGGTGGCGGCCTTCAACTGGGCCTGTACGGCCTTGATGTTGGGGTCGCTGATCGCGCTCTCGGCGGCCGGGACGACCGGGAGGGCGCCGGTCTTCTTGACCAGCTCCACGTCCGTCGCCTCGGAGGCGAAGAACTTCAGGAAGTCGACGGCGGCCTGCGGGGCCCCGCTGCGCAGGGCGTGTCCGCCGCCCCCGCCGAACACCTCGGTGATCGTGCCCTTGCCGCCCTCCACCGCGGGGAACGGGAAGAACCCGAGGTCGTCGCCGAGTCCCTTGCCGGCGTCGGCCTGGACGACCGGGGCCCACTGGCCCATGAGTTCCATGGCGGCCTTGCCGTTGCCGACGGTCGCGGCCTGACCGGTGGGGCTGGAGTAGGCGGCGCCGAGGAAGCCCTTCTGGAACGGCTGGAGGTCGACGAGCTCCTGGAGGTGCTGTCCGGCCTGCACGAAGGGATCGCCGGTGAAGTCCTTGTCGTCGTAGGCCTTCTGCACCGCGGAGGCGCCCGCGGTGCGCATGGCGAGGTAGGCCCAGTAGTACATGCCGGGCCACTTCTCCTTGCCGGCGAGGGCCAGCGGCGTGATGCCCTTCGCCTTCAACTTCCGTACGGCGTCGAGGAAGCCGCTCCAGGTGGCCGGCGGCTCGCCGATCCCCGCGTCCTTGAAGAGCGCCTTGTTGTACCAGAAGCCGATCATGCCGATGTCGAACGGTATGCCGTACACCTTCTCGTCGAGGAGATACGGCTCCTTCGCCACCGGCAGCAGGCCGTCGGCGAAGTCCTTGGTGCGGTCGGTGAGATCCTCGACGAGCCCGGCGTCGACCTGCTGCTTGAGGACGCCGCCGCCCCAGGTGTGGAAGATGTCCGGCAGCTTCCCGGAGGCGATCAGCGCCGTCATCTTGGACTTGTAGGCGTCGTTCTCCATCTGGACGATCTTCACCTTGACCTTGGGGTTCTGGGCCTCGAACTTCTTGGCCAGCGCCGCCCAGACACTCTTGGTCGGTTCGGTGGTGGAGATGTTCCACCACTCGATGGTGGTCGTGCCGCCCGAGGACCCTCCGCCCGAGTCGCCGCCGCAGGCGCTCAGTGCCGTCATTCCCACACCGGCCGCGGCGGAGGCCGCCAGGAATCCGCGGCGGGACAGTCCCGGGTCGCCCATCATGCGCTCCTTGGGTACGGGACGGCGCGTCCATGGTCACCGTCCGGTGCTTCGAAAGTTTCGGATGAGATCCAGAAAGCTTCGTTGCTGCCGCACCCTAGAGACGGCGTCCAAGCGGTGGCAACCCCTTGGACGCCGCGAATCTGACACCACCTTCTCTTTCTGATGCGCCGGAGCGAAACATTCGGCAGGGCTGGCGAACCTTACGGAGCTTAAATCCGAGGTTCCGCCAGGCCTCAGAGGCCGACGTCGCGGCTGCGGATGTCCTCCAGGGACTCGCGTCGGACCAGGAGCCGGGCCCGGCCGTCGTCCACGGCGACCACCGGCGGGCGGCCCACCATGTTGTAGCCGGAGGCCATGGACAGGTGGTAGGCGCCGGCCGCCGGGACGGCGAGCAGATCGCCGGGGCGGATGTCGTCGGGGAGTTCGACGTCGGCGGCGAGGACGTCGCCCGCCTCGCAGTGGCGGCCCACGACGGTCACCGGGGCCGGGGCGGCGGTGCTGTGGCGGCCCACCAGCCGGGGTGCGTAGCGCACGCCGTAGAGCGCGGGCCGGGGGTTGTCGCTCATGCCGCCGTCCACGGCGACGTAGGTGTGCGCGCCGGTCCGCTTGACGGCGAGGACGTGGTAGAGCGCGATCCCGGCCGGCCCGGCGATGGCACGGCCCGGCTCGATGATGAGACGGGGCACGTCGATCCCGGAAGCCGCGCATGCGTCGGCCAGTTCCGCGCGCACCTTGCGGGCCAGCGTGGTGAGGTCGAGGGCGGGTTCGCCGGGGCGGTAGGCGATGCCGTGGCCGCCGCCGAGGTCGAGTTCGCGCAGGACCAGACCGTGCTGCTCGTGCAGCCGGGCCATGAGGCCGACCATCCGTCGTACGGCGGACAGATACGGCTTGACGCTGGTGATCTGCGAGCCCAGGTGGCAGTGCAGGCCGGTCAGTTCGAGCCGCGGTTGGTCCAGTATCCGGGCGATGGCGTGCTGGGCGTATCCGTCCCTGATGGACAGGCCGAACTTCTGCTCCTCGGTGCCGGTACGGATCTTCTCGTGGCCGCCGGCGCTGATGCCGGGCACCACGCGGACCATGACCTTCTGGTGGCCGTCGGGTCCGACCGCCGCGGCCAGCCGGGCGATTTCGGAAGGGCTGTCGATGACGATCCGGCCGACGCCGAGGCGCAGGGCGGTCTCCAGGTCGCGCGGGGACTTCGCGTTGCCGTGCAGCACGATCTTCTCCGGCGGGAAGCCGGTGGTGACGGCCAGCTCCAGCTCACCGGCCGAGCAGACGTCGAGGCCGAGGCCCTCCTCGTCCACCCAGTGGATCATCGCCCGGCACAGGAACGCCTTGGCCGCGTAGAGGACCTCGGCCTCGGGGAAGGCGTGCCTGTAGGTGCGGCAGCGCTCTCGGATCTCGTCCTCGTCGATGACGTAGACGGGCGTGCCGAAGCGGGCGGCGACCTCGGCGAGCGGCACACCGCCGACGGTGATCTCGCCCTCGCGGGGCTCGACGGCGGAGGCCGGCCACACCGAGAGGACGTCGGAGGCGGTGGTCACCGCGGGTTCGTGAATGGTGGTCATGGTGCGCTCGCCCTCAGCCGATCCACATGGTCAGCGCGGAGATCAGCGCGGCGGCGCCGGTCACGCGCAGGGCTCCTACGGCCTGGGGGTCCCAGGCGCTCTCACGGAATCGGGGACCGGAGTGCACGACCTCTTCCCGGGCGGACGGGGTGGTCGCGGTCGGGGCCGGCGCGCAGAACTGGGGGTCCACCGTGACGGTGGTGACTCCTAGTGGTGCGGTCAGCGAGCGCAGGGCGGGCTCGGCGAGCCGGATCCAGGGCTGGTCGGGGCCGAGGGTCGCGGTCAGTTTCCGCCGGGAGGTGAACCCTACGGCCGTACGGTCACCGATGGGTGTACGAAAGAGGCGGGCCGCACAGGCGGCCTGACCCGACCGGACCGGAACGTACAGAGGGCCGGCCGGGAACCGTTCAGAGGGCTCCGGGTCTTCGTCGTACAGGATGTCTGCCATGGGGGGCCTCCGGTGGATCCGACGTACGTCGGACGGGTTGCTTGACGCCCCGGACGCGGGGAGGCGGACCGGGGCTTGCAACTGACGCTATGCCCGGTGACCCCGGGTTCCGGACCGTCCATGACGCGATGCTGACGGGGATCGGCCGGTGGTTGACGCGATGCTGACGCCGGGCCCGGCAGCCCCCCGCGAACGCCGTCAGAGGTGCGCCGAGAAGAGCCGTTGAGGCCGGCTGCGGGCCGGTGGCGGGGGTGTGGTGGAAGCGGCCCTTCGAGGGCCCGCCCGGCGGGTGTCGGGCGGCGCGGCCCGCGAGAACCGCGCGCGGGTGTGCGCGAAGAACCGCACAGCACGAAGAACCGCGGAGAACGGTGGATTCAGGATTCACGTCTGGTTCCGACGGCCGTGCGGCCGCACGGGTCGTGGTGGGCATGAGCGGCTCCCTGGGGAGCCTCACCGCTCTGTCCCGGGCCGCGGAAGAAGCCCGGCGCCGCGACGCCGAGCTGTGGCCCGTGCCGGCCTGGCAGCCGCCGGGCGGGGACCTCGCCGCGCGGCGGGGTCCGGCCGCGGGCCTGGCGGCCGACGAGTGGCAGCGCATGGCCCGTGAGCGGCTCGTCGGGGTCCTGAAGGACATGTTCGGCGAGACAGGGCCCGGGGTGTGGATGTATCCCCTGCTGGCGCGTGGCACCCCCGGGCCGGCCCTGGTCGAGGTCGCAGACCGCGAGGACGACGTCCTGGTCGTCGGCGCGGACCGGCGCAGCCCCTGGCACCGCGCCTGCCACCGCTCGGTGACCCGCTACTGCCTCACTCACGCCGGCTGCCCGGTCCTGGCGATACCCCCGTCCCCGCTGGAGACGGACCTGGCAGCCGTGCACCGCCGCAACGCCTGGCGCCTGCGCCTGGACACCCGGGATCTGGCGGAGGAGGCGGTACCGGACGAAGGACAAGTCGGCCGTCTCCACGAGCGTCGTCTCGGGGCCGAGCGGGGTGTCCTCGGTACGGTGGACGCAGGCCCGCAGCCGGGCCATCAGCTCGTCCATGCTGAACGGCTTGGTGACGTAGTCGTCGGCTCCCGCGTCGAGGGCGACGACCTTCTCGTCGGACGTCCGGCGCGCCGACAGCACCAGGATCGGTACCCGGGTCCAGCCGCGCAGCGCCTTGATGACGTCGACGCCGTCCATGTCGGGTAGGCCGAGGTCGAGCATCACCACGTCCGGCTGGCGTGCGGCCGCGAGTCTGAGCGCGGTGGCGCCGTCGGGCGCCGCGTCCACGCCGTACTTGCGTGCCTGCATGTTGATCACGAGGGCCCGCACCAGCTGCGGGTCGTCCTCCACCACCAGCACCCGGGTCATAGGTGTGCGCCTTTCTTCACGGCTGCGGGAGCCGGCGGATCGGATGTCTCCGACCGACGGCTCCCGTACGTTTCGCGTAACCCCATCAGCCCTTGGCCACAAGGCCCTTGAGCGCGATGTTGAGTTCCAGGACGTTCACGCGTGGCTCGCCGATGAAGCCGAGGGTGCGGCTCTCGGTGTGGTCCTTGACGAGCCGCTCCACCCGCGCGACGGACAGGCCGTTACGCTCGGCGACCCGGTGCACCTGGATCTCGGCGTACTGGGGAGAGATGTCCGGGTCCAGGGCGGAGCCGGAGGAGGTGACCGCGTCGGCGGGGACCTGGGAAGGCCTGACGGTGTAGCCGGGCACGGAGTTGTCCTTGACGACCTTCGCCTGTGCCTCCTTCACCCACTTGATGAGTTCGGGGTTGTCGCCGGAGCGGTTCGTGGCGCCGGAAAGGATCAGCTTGTACTGGGTGTTGACCGAGTTCTCGCCCATTCCGTTCGCCGGACGGGACTGGAAGTACTTGAGGCTGTAGCCCTGTTGGCCGATCAGCGAGGAGCCGACGACCTTGCCGTCGTACTTGATCTCGGAGCCGTTCGCCCTGTTGCGGAACAGCGCCTGGGCCACGCCCGTGACGGCCAGCGGATAGATCACGCCGGTGAGCAGGGTCAGCACCAGCAGCGCCCGCAGGCCCGCCCCGAGCAACCGGGCTGTGTTCGATACGGAGTTGTTCATGGCGGTCAGCCGATCCCGGGGATGAGGGAGATGAGCAGGTCGATGATCTTGATGCCGACGAAGGGCGCGACCAGGCCGCCGAGACCGTAGACGGTCAGGTTCCGGCGCAGCATGCGATCCGCGCTCACCGGCCGGTACTGCACGCCCTTCAGGGACAGCGGCACCAGCGCGATGATGATCAGCGCGTTGAAGATGACCGCGGACAGGATCGCGGAGTCCGGCGAGGACAGGCCCATGATGTTGAGCTTGTCCAGGCCCGGGTAGACCGCCGCGAACAGCGCCGGGATGATCGCGAAGTACTTCGCGACGTCGTTGGCGATGGAGAACGTCGTCAACGCGCCCCGGGTGATGAGGAGTTGCTTGCCGATCTCGACGATCTCGATGAGCTTGGTCGGGTTGGAGTCGAGGTCGACCATGTTGCCGGCCTCCTTGGCGGCCGACGTGCCGGTGTTCATCGCCACGCCGACGTCCGCCTGGGCGAGCGCGGGTGCGTCGTTCGTGCCGTCACCGGTCATCGCGACCAGCTTGCCGCCGGCCTGCTCCCGCTTGATGAGCGCCATCTTGTCCTCGGGAGTGGCCTCCGCGAGGAAGTCGTCGACGCCCGCCTCGTCGGCGATCGCCTTGGCGGTCAGCGGGTTGTCGCCCGTGATCATGACGGTCTTGATGCCCATGCGGCGCAGTTCCTCGAACCGCTCCCGCATGCCGTCCTTGACGACGTCCTTGAGGTGGATGACGCCCAGCACCCTGGCTCCGTCGGCGTCCTCGACCGCGACCAGCAGCGGCGTGCCGCCCGCCTCGGAGATCCGGTTGGCGATCGTGTCCGCGTCGTCGGCGATGGCGCCGCCCTGCTCCCGCACCCAGGCGATGACCGATCCGGCCGCGCCCTTACGGATCTTCCGCCCGTCGACGTCCACACCCGACATCCGGGTCTGGGCGGTGAAGGCGATCCACTCGGCACCGGCCAACTCGCGCTCGCGCAGCCCGTACTTCTCCTTCGCCAGTACGACGACCGAGCGGCCCTCCGGTGTCTCGTCGGCCAGCGAGGAGAGCTGGGCGGCGTCCGCGACCTGGGCCTCAGTGACACCGTTGACCGGGACGAGCTCGGCGGCCTTGCGGTTGCCGAGCGTGATGGTGCCGGTCTTGTCGAGCAGCAGCGTGGAGACGTCTCCGGCGGCCTCGACCGCACGGCCCGACATGGCCAGCACGTTGCGCTGGACCAGCCGGTCCATGCCGGCGATGCCGATCGCGGAGAGCAGCGCGCCGATCGTGGTCGGGATCAGACAGACCAGCAGGGCGACCAGCACGACCATCGTCAGGTGCGTGCCCGCGTAGTCCGCCGGCGGCGGCAGCGTGGCGCAGGCCAGCAGGAAGACGATCGTCAGGGAGGCCAGCAGGATGTTCAGCGCGATCTCGTTCGGCGTCTTCTGCCGGGCCGCGCCCTCGACGAGGTTGATCATCCGGTCGATGAAGGTCTCGCCGGGCTTCGTCGTGATCTTGATGACGATCCGGTCGGAGAGGACCTTCGTGCCACCGGTGACGGCCGAACGGTCGCCGCCGGACTCCCGGATGACGGGGGCCGACTCACCGGTGATCGCCGACTCGTCGACGGACGCGACACCCTCGACGACGTCGCCGTCCCCGGGGATGTTGTCGCCGGCCTCGCAGACGACCAGGTCACCGATGCGCAAATCGGTGCCGGCGACCACAGTTCCGTCGACCTTGCGCGCCACGGTGTCGGTCTTGGCCTTGCGCAGGGTGTCGGCCTGCGCCTTGCCGCGGCCCTCCGCGACGGCCTCCGCCAGGTTGGCGAAGATCACGGTCAGCCACAGCCAGACGCTGATGGTCCAGCCGAACCAGTCGCCCGGGTCCTTGAAGGAGAAGGCGGTGGTCAGGAGGGAGCCGATCCACACCACGAACATCACCGGGGACTTGACCATCACCCGCGGGTCGAGCTTGCGGAACGCCTCCGGCAGCGACTTGAGCAGTTGCTTCGGGTCGAAGAGGCCCGCGCCGACACGGCCCTCGGGGGACTTGTGCCCGGTGGGTACGTCGCTGTGCGGCGCCCGAGTCGGGGTGGCGGTGGACATGGAGTCCTCGTGCTTCTCTATACGGGTGGTCATCACGCCAGCCCCTCGGCCAGCGGACCCAGCGCGAGGGCCGGGAAGTACGTCAGACCGGTGATGATGATGATCGTTCCGACGAGCAAGCCGGCGTACAGCGGCTTGTCGGTCCGCAGGGTGCCCGCAGTCTCCGGGACCGGCTTCTGCTCGGCGAGCGAGCCGGCCAGGGCCAGCACGAACACCATCGGCAGGAAACGGCCGAACAACATGCACAGGCCGAGCGTGCTGTTGAACCACTGCGTGTCCGCGTTCAGACCGGCGAAGGCCGAGCCGTTGTTGTTGGACGCGGACGTGTAGGCGTACAGGATCTCGGAGAACCCGTGCGCCCCGCTGTTGGTCATGGAGTTCGCCGGGGTGGGCAGCGCCATCGCGAAGGCGGTGAAGACGAGCACCAGGGCCGGGGTGATCAGGATGTAGCAGGCGGACAGCTTGATCTCGCGGGAGCCGATCTTCTTGCCCAGGTACTCGGGGGTGCGGCCGACCATCAGACCGGCGATGAACACCGCGATGATCGCCATGATCAGCATGCCGTAGAGACCGGAGCCGGTACCACCGGGCGCGATTTCGCCCAGCATCATGCCGAGCATGGTGACGCCGCCGCCGAGGCCCGTGAAGGACGAGTGGAAGGAGTCCACCGCACCGGTCGAGGTGAGCGTGGTCGCCGTCGCGAAGATCGACGAGGCGCCCACGCCGAAGCGGACCTCCTTGCCCTCGTACGCCCCGCCCGCGATGTCGAACGCCGGTCCGTGGTGGGCGAATTCGGTCCACATCATCAGGGCCGTGAAGCCGAGCCAGATCGTGGCCATCGTCGCGAGGATCGCGTAGCCCTGCTTGACCGAGCCGACCATGAGGCCGAAGGTGCGGGTCAGCGCAAAGGGGATGACGAGGATCAGGAAGATCTCGAAGAGGTTGGAGAACGGGGTGGGGTTCTCGAAGGGGTGGGCGCTGTTGGCGTTGAAGTAGCCGCCACCGTTGGTGCCCAGCTCCTTGATGGCCTCCTGCGAGGCGACCGCGCCGCCGTTCCACTGCTGCTGCCCGCCCATGAACTGGCCGACCTCGTGGATGCCGGAGAAGTTCTGGATGGCGCCGCAGGCGACGAGGACAACCGCGGCGACGGCCGCGATCGGGACCAGGATGCGGACGGTGCCGCGCACCAGGTCGGCCCAGAAGTTGCCCAGCTCACCGGTGCGCGAGCGCGCGAACCCGCGCACGAGCGCGACGGCGACGGCGATGCCGACGGCCGCGGAGACGAAGTTCTGCACGGCCAGACCGGCGGTCTGCACGACGTGGCCCATGGCCTGCTCGCCGTAGTACGACTGCCAGTTGGTGTTGGTCACGAACGACACGGCGGTGTTGAACGCCTGGTCCGGGTCGATCGCGGAGAAGCCGAGCGAACCGGGCAGCACGCCCTGCAGACGCTGGAGCAGGTAGAGGAAGAGGACGCCTACGGCCGAGAAGGCGAGGACGCCGCGCAGGTACACCGGCCAGCGCATCTCGGTGTCGGGGTTGGCACCGATGCCCTTGTAGATCCACTTCTCGACCCGCCAGTGCTTGTCGGAGGAGTAGACCTTGGCCATGTAGTTGCCAAGCGGGACGTAGGCGAGCGCGAGGGCTGCGATCAGGGCGAGCAGTTGGAGCACGCCGGCGAGTACGGGACCCATGTCTTGCCTCAGAACCTCTCCGGGAAGATCAGGGCGAGGACGAGATAGCCCAGCAGGGCGACGGCCACGACGAGGCCGACGATGTTCTCGGCGGTCACAGCTTGGTCACCCCCTTGGCAACGAGAGCCACCAGCGCGAAGCACGCGATCGTGATGACGACGAAGGCCAGATCGGCCACCGTGGACTCCTGGAGTGAGGTTCGGTCGGACAGGAACGACTCGAGGAAACAGCCTTGGTGGCCGGATTCGAGCGCCGTTGACGGCTCCCATACGGCCCGCCGCGCACCCTTGACGGTTCTCTTACGGCGACCCGATCACCGCAGGTCGCAGGCGCGCCGGGGTCAGAACAAGCGGAACCGCAACCGGCAGATCACCGCCTCCGTCTCCTTGCGCACGGCATGCGCGACGACCGCGCCCCGCTGGTTCTGCAGAAGCCGCTGCCACAGCTGCTCCGGTTCCGCCTCCGGGATCAGCACGGTGACCCCGGTGGCCGGCTCAGAGGCCAAGACGTCATGGACGGGTCTCCGACGCCCCGCCGAACGCATGCAGCCCCTCGGGCGGGATGTCGAGGAACTCGACCAGCGTGGCCCGGCGTACGACCTCGTCGGGCACCGTCTCGTGCTGCGGCACCCGGTGATCTTCTCGATCACGTCCTTGAGGGACTCCAGATGCTGGACGTTGACCGCGGTGACGACATCGATGCCCGCGAAGGCCAATACGAGCGCGTGGAGACCACCCAGCCACATCCCCCACCGTCTCCCCGGGGCGAACCATCGACGTCACCGTCAATAACGCTGAGTATCCCCCCTCAGCCCCACCACCCCCTCCCCCATACAGCCCAATCCCTGCCGCACACACCCCAAAGCCCACGTCTTTACAGGCGACCAACACAGACATGGCCAGTCTTAACGGAAGCTTGACGCCCACCGCCCCTCGATCCGTGGGCCCACACGTAACTCTCTGCTTACGCTGGTGCCGCCGTCCGCGTGATGGCCGGATTCGCTTGCCGACCCGCACATCAGGAGCACGCCGATGGCCACGACCGAACACCCTCCTCCCAGTCGCTTGCGCGCCTGGATGCTGGAGGGTCTGTCCGACATGGGCAAGGGCCACGGCTCCAAGGCTCCGCAGGCCGAGAAGGCGCCCGTGGACGAGGGGCAGCCCTGGTACCGGGTCATGTGCCTCACGGGCGTCGACTACTTCTCGACCCTCGGCTACCAGCCGGGCATCGCGGCCCTCGCGGCCGGCCTGCTCTCCCCGATCGCCACGATCGTGCTCGTGATCGTCACCCTGGCGGGCGCCCTGCCCGTCTACCGCCGGGTGGCCGAGGAGAGCCCGCACGGTCAGGGCTCGATCGCGATGCTGGAGCGGCTGCTGACCTTCTGGAAGGGCAAGCTGTTCGTCCTGACCCTGCTGGGCTTCGCGGCCACGGACTTCCTGATCACCATCACGCTCTCGGCGGCCGACGCCTCGACCCACCTGGTCGAGAACCCGCACCTGGAAAGCGCCCTGCACGACAAGCAGATGGTGATCACCCTGATCCTGGTGGCGCTGCTGGGAGCGGTGTTCCTCAAGGGCTTCCTGGAGGCCATCGGCGTCGCGGTCGTCCTGGTGGGCATCTACCTCGCGCTCAACGCCGTCGTCGTGGTCTCCGGCCTCTACCACGTCGTCACCGAGGGCCACGTCGTCACCGACTGGTCCAACGCCCTGACCGCCGAGCACGGCAACGTCTTCGTCATGATCGGCGTGGCCCTGATCGTCTTCCCCAAGCTCGCGCTCGGCCTGTCCGGCTTCGAGACCGGCGTCGCGGTGATGCCGCACGTCAAGGGCGACCCGGGCGAGACCGAGGAGAACCCCAAGGGGCGGATCCGGGACACCAAGAAGCTGCTCACCACCGCTGCCGTGATCATGAGCTGCTTCCTGATCACGACGAGCTTCATCACCACCCTGCTGATCCCCGAGAAGGATTTCGAGCCGGGCGGCGAGGCCAACGGCCGTGCCCTCGCCTTCCTCGCGCACGAGTACCTCGGCAACGCCTTCGGCACGGTCTACGACGTCTCCACGATCGCCATCCTGTGGTTCGCCGGCGCCTCGGCCATGGCCGGGCTGCTCAACCTGATGCCCCGCTATCTGCCGCGCTACGGCATGGCCCCGCACTGGGCGCGCGCGGTGCGTCCGATGGTCATCGTCTTCACCCTGGTCGCGTTCCTGGTCACCTGGATCTTCGACGCCAGTGTCGACGCGCAGGGCGGCGCGTACGCCACCGGCGTCCTGGTGCTCATCAGCTCCGCCGCGATCGCCGTGACCATCGCCGCCCGCGAGGCCGGCCAGCGCAAGTGGTTCATCGGGTTCGCGGTCATCTCGGCCGTCTTCCTCTACACGACCGTCGTGAATGTCATCGAGCGCCCCGACGGTGTGAAGATCGGCGCCTGCTTCATCGCCGGCATCATCCTCGTCTCCCTGCTCTCGCGGCTGCTGCGTGCCTTCGAGCTCCGCGTCACCAGCGTGACGCTCGACGACATGGCGGAACGATTCATCAGGGACATCGCGAGCCGGAAGATCCGGTTCATCGCGAACGAGCCCGACAGCCGGGACAAGGCCGAGTACCGCGACAAGATCGAGCAGATCCGCCACGACAACGACCTGCCGGAGCAGGAGGACTTCGTCTTCGTGGAGGTGACGGTCACCGACCCCTCGGAGTTCGAGGCCGGGCTGGCCGTACGCGGCCAGGTCATGCACAACCGCTACCGCGTCCTCACCCTGGAGTCCTCCTCCATCCCCAACGCCCTGGCCGCCCTGCTCCTGCACGTGCGCGACACGACCGGCTGCATCCCGCACATCTACTTCGAGTGGACCGAGGGCACCCCGTTCGCCAACTTCCTGCGCTTCTTCCTCTTCGGCCAGGGCGAGGTAGCCCCGGTCACCCGCGAGGTGCTGCGCGAGGCCGAGCCGGACCGGGATCGCCGGCCGCGCGTGCACACGGGCTGAACCGGCCGCGGCCATCAGAATCGCGTCAACGATGAGCCGTAAGGCGTCAGAGCACCGTCAGCGGAGTTCGCGCGGGCGCCACCGCCCCCTACCGTCTGCACTGTGGACGGAAGCAGACCGCGCCCGGCCCCGACCGGTGACCGCCACTGGCGCGACAGCGCCCGGTTCGCCACCGGCTGTGCTCTGACGTTCTTCGCCATGACCCTGGTGGTCGACTGGGACGCGCACACCCTGACAGCGCCGCGCACCATGCTGTGGCTGGTCATGACCGCCCTGCTCTTCACGATCCTGCTTCCCCAGCGGGTGACCGCCGGCCCCGGCTGGCTCGCGGTACGCGGTCTCGTACGCCATCAGGCCGTACGCACGGACGCCCTGGTGACCGTACGCCAGTACGGCGACGTCTCCACTCACCTGACCCTGTGCGACACGGACGGCCGCCGCCTGGAACTGGACCCGCGCATCCTTGTCGCCAACCCCCTGCTGTGGCACGAGTTCGACACCGGGGTACGCCGCTCACGGGCCGGCGGGACGCTGCGCGAGGGCATCGACGTACTGGAACGCCTGCGACACGAGATCGACGACACGCAGGCGCGGGCGGTGCTCAGGGCGTCGGGGCTCTTCTGATCCGCCGACCCGCTTCTACAGCGGGAAACCCCAGGAAACCGAAGGGCTCCGCCCCGGCCACGTACGGCCGAAGCGGAGCCCCTCAGTCACAGACCGACCGGATCTCAGTCGTCGTAGGCGTCCAGCGGCGGGCAGGAGCACACCAGGTTCCGGTCACCGAAGGCCTGGTCGATACGGCGCACCGGCGGCCAGTACTTCTCGGCGGCCGACACTCCGGCCGGGAACACGGCCTCCTCACGGCTGTAGGCGTGCTCCCACTCCCCGCCGAGCGCGCCGGCGGTGTGCGGGGCGTTGCGCAGCGGGTTGTCCTCGGCCGGCCAGTCGCCCGACCCGACCTTCTCGATCTCCGCACGGATGGCGATCATCGCGTCGCAGAACCGGTCGAGTTCGTTCAGGTCCTCGGACTCGGTCGGCTCGATCATCAGCGTGCCGGCCACCGGGAACGACATCGTCGGCGCGTGGAAGCCGTAGTCGATGAGCCGCTTGGCCACGTCGTCGACACTCACGCCGGTCGCCTTGGTCAGCGGACGCAGGTCGATGATGCACTCGTGCGCGACGAGCCCGCCGGGCCCGGTGTAGAGCACGGGGTAGTGCGGCTCGAGCCGCTTGGCGACGTAGTTGGCGGACAGCACGGCCACCTGCGTGGCCCGCTTCAGCCCCTCGCCGCCCATGAGGCGGACGTACGCCCACGAGATGGGCAGGATCCCCGCGGAACCCCACGGCGCGGCCGAGATCGGGCCGACGCCCGTCTCCGGCCCGGCCGCAGGCTGCAGCGGGTGGTTGGGCAGGTACGGCGCGAGGTGGGCGCGCACACCGACCGGGCCGACGCCCGGACCGCCGCCGCCGTGCGGGATGCAGAAGGTCTTGTGCAGGTTCAGGTGCGAGACGTCGCCGCCGAAGTGCCCCGGCTTGGCCAGTCCCACCAGCGCGTTGAGGTTCGCGCCGTCCACGTACACCTGGCCACCGGCCTCGTGGACCTGCGCGCAGATGTCGGCGACGTGCTCCTCGAACACACCGTGCGTCGACGGGTACGTGATCATCAGCACGGACAGCTCGTCCCGGTACTGCTCGATCTTCGCCCGCAGGTCCTCGACGTCGATCTCGCCGTCCTCGGCGGTCTTCACGACGACGACCTTCATGCCGGCCATGACGGCGCTGGCGGCGTTCGTGCCGTGCGCGGAGGACGGGATCAGACAGACGGTCCGCTGCTCGTCCCCGTTGGCCCGGTGGTACCCGCGCACGGCGAGCAGTCCGGCCAGCTCGCCCTGCGACCCGGCGTTCGGCTGGAGCGACACCTTGTCGTAGCCGGTGACCTCGGCGAGACGTTCCTCCAGCTCACGGATGAGCGTCAGATAGCCCTGGGCCTGCTCGGCGGGCGCGAAGGGGTGCAGCTGCCCGAACTCCGGCCAGGTGACCGGCTCCATCTCGGTGGTGGCGTTGAGCTTCATCGTGCAGGAGCCCAGCGGGATCATGCCGCGGTCGAGCGCGTAGTCACGGTCGGCCAGCCGGCGCAGGTAGCGCAGCATCGCCGTCTCGGAGCGGTGCTGGTGGAAGACGGGGTGCGTGAGGTAGTCGTCGGTGCGCAGCAGCGCGTCCGGGACGGCCTCCTCGGTCGCCGTGTCCAGCGCCTCGATGTCCCCCTCGACCCCGAACGCCGTCCACACCGCGCCCACCTGGGCCCGTGCGGTGGTCTCGTCAAAGGCGACGGAGACGTGGTCGGCGTCGACGAGGCGCAGGTTGACGCCGTTCTGCCGGGCGGCGTCGACGACCTCGGCGGCCTTTCCGGGCACGCGCACGGTCAGCGTGTCGAAGTAGGAGCCGTGCACGACCTCGACCCCACCGGCCGTGAGGCCCGCGGCGAGGATCGAGGCGTAACGGTGGGTCCGCCGAGCGATGCTCTTGAGCCCCTCGGGCCCGTGGTAGACGGCGTACATCCCGGCCATCACGGCGAGCAGCACCTGGGCGGTGCAGATGTTGCTGGTCGCCTTCTCCCGCCGGATGTGCTGCTCACGGGTCTGGAGGGCGAGCCGGTACGCCTTGTTCCCGTCGGCGTCCTGGGACACACCCACGAGCCGCCCGGGCAGGCTGCGCGCGAACTTCTCGTGTACGGCCATGTAGCCGGCGTGCGGACCGCCGAAGCCCATCGGCACACCGAAGCGCTGGGTCGTCCCGACCGCGATGTCCGCCCCGAGCTCACCCGGCGACTTCAGCAGCGTCAGCGCGAGCAGATCGGCGGCGACGGTGACGAGGGCACCCAGCTCGTGGGCCTGCTCGATGACGGGCTTGATGTCCCGTACGACACCGGAGGCGCCGGGGTACTGGAGGAGCACGCCGGTGATCTCACGCGAGGCGAGGTCGGCCGGGATCCCGCCGCTGAGGTCGGCGACGACGATCTCCACGCCGGTGGGCTCGGCACGGGTCTCGATCACGGCGATGGTCTGCGGCAGCACATCCGCGTCGACCAGGAAGAGGCCCTTCTTGTTCCGGCCCATGCGCCGGGACAGCGCCATGGCCTCGGCCGCGGCCGTCCCCTCGTCGAGCAGCGAGGCACCGGAGGTCGGCAGCCCGGTCAGGTCGGCGACCATGGTCTGGAAGTTCAGCAGGGCTTCGAGGCGCCCCTGCGAGATCTCCGGCTGGTACGGCGTGTAGGCGGTGTACCAGGCCGGGTTCTCCATGACGTTCCGCAGGATGACCGGCGGGGTGAAGGTCCCGTAGTACCCGAGGCCGATCATCGAGTCCAGCACCTGGTTGCGGTCCGCGAGCGAGCGCAGCTCGGCCAGCACCTCGGGCTCGGTGCGCGCTCCCGGCAGGTCGAGCGAGTCGGCGTTCTTGATCACGTCCGGCACGGCGGCCGCGGTGAGGTCGTCCAGGGAGCCGTAGCCGACCTGGGCGAGCATCTTGGCCCGAGCCTCGTGGTCAGGACCGATATGACGCTGCTCGAACGGGATCCCCTGTTCGAGCTCGGAGAGCGGAATGCGGTGGGCGGTCATTGCGGAGGCCTCCTGGTCTGACGCGACCTTCGAGGGGCACCACGGCGCGGGTACCCGGACGGCCTCCCCCTCTGTCATCTCAACCTGAGAGCTTCACCGGGTCACCACAAGGGTTCCCGGCTTTCACCGTCGGTGAGAGCGGAAGCCGTCGACACCCGCCCTGCTTTCCAGAGTGACCTCGTCCGAGCGGTACGTGAGCCTGAGAGATTCCGGGGAGGATTTGCTCCTTCGGCGCCTCCGATGTCGCCGGAGGACTCTCCCGCACGGGGTCAGCAGCCGCTAAAAGCCTACCAGCGAGGTCAACGAGGCGACCTTCGAGTGGCCACTCTCACCAATGTGCCTTTTCGTAGTGCTTACGGATGAGTTGCGACCAAGTGGAGGGCCCGTGCAGACCGACATCGATCCGCGCAACCTGATCGGCCGCAAGGCCTTCGACCGCAACGGCACCAAGATCGGCACCATCGACGAGGTCTACCTCGACGACGCGACCGGAGTACCGGAGTGGGCGGCGATACGCACCGGCCTCTTCTCCCGGGACGCCTTCGTCCCCCTGGAGCCCAGCGAACTGGTCGAGGGCACCCTCCACATCCCCTTCGACCGGGCCCTCATCAAGGACGCCCCCGACTTCGGAGTGGGCCGCCACCTCTCCCCCGAGCAGGAACTCCAGCTCTACCACCACTACGGGCTCGACGTAACGGCCCCGCCGCCACCCCCCGACCGGGACTTCGGCAACCTGGCCTCCACCGAGGACCCCGACAACAACGGCCCGAAAACCCCCCACGCACACCCCTGACCCAGGCGGGCCATCCGTAGGCCGGCTGCGCGGGGGCTGGGTGCCGCTGAACAACTCCGCCGCCGATCGCCCGAGCACCCACCGCTCCGCCCTACCCAGGCGCCACAGACGACGCCCCACCAGCGCCGACGGCCCCGCTCCGCCCCACGGGCCCCGCCACCAACGGCAACGGCTCCGCCGCCTCCAGCTCCGGATCATCGACCCGAAACGTCCGCACCCTCCCCGGCTCCGACCCAGGCGTCTCGAACCGCACGGTCACCCGCCCGACCCCGCTCCCCTGCACCCACCCGTGCCCGTACTCGACATGCCGCACGTCGTGCCCGGCATGCCACCGCCGCTCACTCACCCCGGTCTCCCCCCGCGCCGCCGCGGCCTCTTCCTCCCCGTCCTCCGCCGCGGAGCCCGCGGCCCCCGCAGCCGCTTCCCCCCGCTCCCCCGCGGCCTGCGCGAACAGGTCCTCCTGCGTGTAGTCGGCCAGTCCGCTCACCCCGACTCCCAGCAGCCGCACCCCACCCGTCGTGTCCACGGATTCCAGGAGCCGCGCGGCAGCCTCGCGCACCACAGCCGGATCGTCCGTCGGCCCCCGCAGCGTCTCCGACCGCGTCAAGGTCGAGAAGTCGTACCGCCGCACCTTGAGCACGATCGTCCGCCCGGACAGTCCGGCCCCCCGCAACCGCCGTACACAGCGGTCGGCCAGTCGCTGCACCTCCAGCCCCACCCGGACCCGGTCGTGAATGTCCACGTCGTACGTGTCCTCGACCGACACCGACTTGGTCTCCCGCTCGGCCACCACAGGCCGCTCGTCGTGCGCCAGGGCCATCGCGTACAGCGCGTGCCCATGCGCCTTCCCCAGCAGCCGCACGAGCTCGTCCTCACCCGCCTCGGCGATCTCCTCGACCGTGTGGATCCCGGCCCGCCGCAGATGGTCCCCGGTCGCCGGCCCCACCCCCGGCAGGGTCCGCACCGACATCGGCCCGAGCATCGCCCGCTCGGTCCCGGGCTCGATCAGCACCAGTCCGTCGGGCTTGGCCTCCTCGGAGGCGATCTTCGCGAGCATCTTGGACGCGGCAAGCCCCACGGACCCCGCGAGCCCGGTGGCCGCCCGTATGTCGGCCCGCAGCTTCGCCCCCACCAGCCGCGCCGACGCTTCGTCCCAGGCCGCTTCTCCGGCCTCCAGGTCCACGAACGCCTCGTCCAGGCTCAGCGGCTCCACCAGCGGCGACAGCTCGCGCAGCAGCCCCATCACGAGCTCGCTGATGTCGCGGTAGATCCCGAAGCGCGGCACGAGATACGCGGCGTTCGGCGCCAGCCGGCGCGCCTGCGCCATGGGCATCGCCGAGTGCACCCCGAAGACCCGGGCCTCATAGGAGGCGGTCGCGACCACTCCCCGCGGCCCGAGCCCGCCCACGATGACGGCTTTCCCGCGCAGGCTCGGCTTGGATGCCTGCTCCACCGAGGCGTAGAAGGCATCCATGTCGAGATGCAGGATCGTGGGCGCGTTTCTCACACCTCTGATGCTGCCTCACACCACTGACAATGCCCTGCCCGGCCACGCCCGTGGGAGCAGCGGAGCGTCAAGGACCGGCCATCGCTCAGACCGCCCGGTTACGCCGCCGAGCCAGCTCGTCCGTCGGGTTGTGACCGATGAGCGTCTCCCCGGTGTCGATCCGCTCCCCGTGCAGCTGCGACAGGGCGCTCTCGACATCCCGCCACACCACACCCACGGCGATGCCGAAGATCCCCTGCCCGCCCTGGAGCAGCGCGTGCACCTCGTCCGGCGAGGTGCACTCGTACACCGTCGCGCCGTCGCTCATCAGCGTCATGCGCTCAAGATCACGAAAACCCCGCTCCCGCAGATGCTGCACGGCGGTGCGGATGTTCTGGAGCGACACCCCGGTGTCGAGGAAGCGCTTGACGATCTTCAGGACGACGACGTCGCGGAAGCTGTACAGCCGCTGCGTCCCCGACCCGTAGGCGGGCCGCACGCTCGGCTCGACGAGACCGGTGCGCGCCCAGTAGTCCAGTTGCCGGTACGTGATACCGGCGGCCGCACACGCCGTCGGACCGCGATAACCGATCTCCTCGGTCGCCATGGACGCCGCCCCTCCGCCGCTGCTCGGCACGACCGTCGGCCGCTGCACGACGTGATCCGCGCTGCCGGGCTGGGGATACCCCCTGCTCGAACGCAGCTGAGAACCTGGGGGAGGGTACGGACCGCTCGCCCCGGAACCGCGTCCCAGGGGACCCCCAGCCGTACCGTCGCCGCTGCTTCTCACGCCGACCTCCGTCCTTGACCTGCCTTCTCGACGGTAGGCAGTCACCAGGGGTGCGTCAACGATCGCCACACTCGGCACGCCGAGTGATAATCACCCTAGGAGTGGTTTCCCGCACCCCACCGCGGGGAAAGGCTAGCCGAATGCCCTCGGGACAGGCCTCAGGACTCTCACGCTCGCCGCTGGCAAATGCCGGCATTTGAGCCGTAACCGGCCGTGGGCCGCACCACGACGGACAGCGAGCCCGCCCGGCACCGCCCACGCCGCCTCACTGACTGCTGGTGCCGAAGTCCTCCGGCGAGATCTGGTCGAGGAACTCGCGGAACTTCTCCACCTCGTCCTCCTGCTCGTCCGGAATCGCGATGCCGGCGTCGTCGAGCACCCCGTCGCTGCCGTAGATCGGCGTTCCGGTGCGCAGGGCCAGCGCTATGGCATCGGACGGGCGGGCGCTCACCTCGACGCCGCTGGCGAAGACCAGCTCCGCGTAGAAGACGCCTTCACGCAGGTCCGTGATGCGTACTTCGGTGAGCTCCTGGCCGACGGCCTCCAGCACGTCCTTGAACAGGTCGTGGGTCAGCGGTCGCGCGGGGGCCATGCCCTGCTGGGCGAAGGCGATCGCCGTCGCCTCCCCCGGCCCGATCCAGATGGGGAGGTAGCGGTCGCCTCCCACTTCGCGCAGGAGCACGATCGGTTGGTTGGAGGGCATTTCGACCCGGACACCTACGACATCGAGCTCGTTCACACAGCAACCCTAGGCCGTGCCCGGGACGTTTGGGTAGTCGGGCCCGGAACGGGTGGCCGATCCGGCCGCCCCGAGGTATGCCACGCTCAGGGCAGCCGTACCCCGAGAGCCGTCTGCACCAGCGCGGAGTGCAGCTTCACGGTGAGCCCCGCCAGCTCCTTGGCGCGGGCCTCGGCATGAGCCCTCGTCTGCGGGTTGCGGTGCCGCCTCAGCGGCGCCACGACCTGGTCCACGAGCCCGGCCTCACGGTCGGCGGCGGCCTTCATGACCCGAAGGTGCCTTGGCTCGATTCCGAACCGCCCCAGCTCGACCACGAGCGAGGCCACCGTGACCGCCTCCGCCTCGTACGCCCCGTCCGGCAGCGCACTGATCAGGCCGTACGACTCCCACTCAGCGAGTTCGCGCTCCTCGATCTCGGCGGCGGCGAGCAGCTCGGCGCGACCGATCCGGGGTGCCGGGGGTGCCTCCACGGGCTCCAGGACCGTTTCTCCGTCCCGCTGGCGGCACACGGCGGGCAGGGGTGCCGCCTCGCCGCGCTCCATGGCGTCCAGATGCTCCCGGATCACCTTGAGCGGCAGATAGTGGTCCCGCTGCATCCGCAGGACGTGACCGAGCCGCTCGACGTCCTGCGCGCTGAACTTGCGATACCCCGAGGGGGTCCGCTGCGGCTCGACAAGGCCCTCCGACTCCAGGAAACGGATCTTGGAGATGGTGATGTCAGGGAACTCCTCGCGCAGCACGTTCAGCACTGTGCCGATGCTCATCAGCCGACCGTCCGTGGCGGCGGTGCCGTGCCGGGCACCGCCGCTCGGTGTTTTCAGCATGAACCTTCCCTGGTTCTCCCCGGACGGGCTCCGGGGGAGGGTCAGTAGCCCCGCTGGCTCGCGTAGAAGACCAGCCGGTACTTGCCGATCTGCACCTCGTCGCCGTTGTTCAGGGCGACCTGGTCGATCCGCTCGCGGTTGACGTACGTGCCGTTCAGGCTGCCGACGTCGGCGACCGTGAACGAGCCGTCCTGAGCGCGACGGAACTCCACGTGGCGGCGCGAGACCGTCACGTCGTCCAGGAAGATGTCGCTCTGCGGGTGACGGCCGGCCGTGGTCAGATCGCCGTCCAGGAGGAACCGGCTGCCCGAGTTCGGCCCGCGGCGCACCACCAGTAGCGCGGAGCCCAGCGGAAGCGCGTCGACGGCCGCCTGGGCCTCCGGCGACAGCGCCGGGATCTGCGTCTGACCGGTGGTCTCGGCGTCGTAGGCCTCGATACCGGAGATGGAGATCGTGGAGGTGGTCTCGGACGGACGCTCGGCGGCCGCACCGCGCAGCGGGGCGCCGCAGTTGGAACAGAAGCGGCTGTTCTCCGCGTTGCGGTTACCGCACCTCGTACACACCAGGGCCGACATCGGGGAAAACCCTCCACCCGTACTTGAGGTTGACGGTTGCCCGAAACCTATGCCGCCGGACTGGCCAGGGTCAACCGACTGCGCGCCCTGACCTCCGGAAATGTCACCGCCCGGACCAGACACCTGGTCCCTGAACAGCGGGCGCTGGACGTCCTCGTCCCCCTGTGCGCGGTGACGAGCGGTCGCGTTGTCGCTGCCCTCTCGCGCGCTCTTGCCGAACAACTTCGCAAACAACTTCACGGGCGATTCCCCTTGACCGAAACAGACCCGCCCGTGGGGCAGGACGAACCCTGACTGCACTCTCTGACCGACCCGGACATCTTCACAACGTCCGTCTCCACCAGACAGTTTCCACCACGCACCACCCATTCGGTGCGCCGACCCCCCGCAACCTCATGCCCTCCGCGGTCGTCCCGCATGCACCCTCGGTTCACTGGGAGGACGACCGAGCGTAGTCAGGCCGCTCCGCCGCTCGCAAGGCGTCCACGACGATCTTGTCCGACCGCTCGATCGTCACGGTGGCCTGCTCCTTCTCGAGGGTCTGCACCACGCCTCCAGGGATGTTGAGCGCCGGTTCGAGGTCCTGCGGCTTGCCGATGACCTTGAAACGATAGGGCGCGTTGATCTTGTTCCCGTCGACACTCACGCTATTGCCGGAATCGGTCAGATAGGTGCCGGCGACGACGCGTACGCCGTTCACCTGGATCGCCTCCGCGCCCGCGGCGCGCAGCTCCTGGATCGCGTCGAGCAGCATGTCAGCCTCGACCGTCCCCTTCGTGTCGTCGATGGTCATCGTGATGCCAGGTCCCTGCGCGGCCACCGTGCCCGCCAGGATGCCGAGTTGCCTCTCCTTCTCGACGGTCTGCTTGCGGGCCTCCTCGGCCTGGTTCGAACTGTTCTCCAGTTCGTCGCGCTGTTTCTCCAGACCTTGCTTCTCGTCCTCTAGACGCTGAGTACGGTCGTCCAGTTCATCGAGGATGCGAACCAGATCTTCCTGACGTGCCCCACGCAGTGCGCTGTCGCTGTCACTGTTCGACGCCACCTGGACGGCCAGCCCGAATCCGAGGCCGAACAGCAGCAGGGCGACGATGAGTTGGGCCCTGGTGACACGCGGCGGCCACAGCCCCTGCGCCAGCCGCTGCCGCCCGGTCAGCCCCGCCTCGGGCAGCGCCTCGGGTGTCCGCGGGTCCTCGGGAGCGTCCACGGGCTCGGCGGAGCCCGCCGGCATCTCCTCGGGGAGCTGCTTGCGCAGCCTGTTCTCGGTGGTCTCGTCGTGGTTGCTCATCGGCCTCACGCCCGGAACACGTGCCGGCGAATCGCCGCGGCGTTCGAGAAGATCCGGATGCCGAGCACCACGACCACGCCCGTGGACAGCTGGGCGCCCACGCCCAACTTGTCACCCAGGAACACGATCAGCGCGGCGACGACCACGTTGGACAGGAACGACACTACGAAGACCTTGTCGTCAAAGATCCCGTCGAGCATGGCCCGCAGACCTCCGAAGACGGCGTCCAGCGCCGCCACGACGGCGATCGGCAGATAAGGCTCGACGACCGCCGGAACCTCAGGCCGGACCAACAGTCCTGCCACGACTCCCACGACGAGGCCCAGTACGGCGATCACGATGTGCCCTTCTCGGTTTTCTCGGTGTTCGGCTGTGCTGTACGTACGATCACGCTCGGTGCGGCCGGCAGCCGGAGGTCGTCCTGCACGGAGATGCTGGTCCGGATGCCGAAGTTCTCCTGCAAGGCGTGCAGGTACAGTCCGTCGGCGCTGTCCTGGAACCTGCTGCTCAGCCGCTCCCCGTCCCCCACCGCGAGCACCGTGTACGGCGGAACCAGCGGCTTGTTGTCGACCAGTATCGCGTCACCCGCGGCCCTGATCGCCGACAGGGCTGTCAGCCGCTGTCCGTTGATCGAGACGGCTTCGGCGCCCGACTCCCACAGCCCGTTGACCACACGCTGCATGTCGCGGTCGCGGACCCGCCCGGTGTCGGAGAATCCGGTCGCGCCCCGGGGGTCGGTGCCGCCCTCGGTGCCGGCTTCCTTGGCGTCGTTCACGACCAGCTTCACGCCGGGTCCGTGCACCTCGACGGCGCCCGACAGAATGCCCATGAGCTCCGCCTGGTCGCCGCCCGTCGACTTCAGGGCCTCGCGCTGCCGGGCGCTCACGTCGGCGCGCAGATCGTCGACGCTCTCCTCCAGCTTGTCCGCGGTCGCCGTCTCCCGGTCGATGCGGTCGATCAGCTCCTCGCGCTCCTTGGCCACGACGGGCGCCGCCACACGCGCCTGTGCCGCTCCCACGGTCACCACGAGCGCCGCGAGCACCAGACCGGCGGCCAGCCCCAGCTTCGCCCTGAGCGTCTTGGGCAGGCCCCCGTCCCCCGCGGCCTTCTTCCGGGCGGCCGCCTCGGCGTACCCGTCGTCGAGGCTGTGATCCATGACGTTGGTGAGCAGCGACATGGACGCGTCCGGGCGCGCAGGGGGCGTGGGTGTGCTCCGAACGGGGGGCTGCTGCGGCATGCCGCACATCGTCGCACGTCGCGACCGCTACCTCCGAATGGCCCCACCGGCGTGCCGGACAGGCCCCGTTCGGGCACACCTGTCCGGCACGCGCGTGTACTGCTTGCGTCAGCGGCCGGCGCTGTCCACGACCGCCGCCCACTCGTCGAGCAGGGCCTGCGCGGACGCGTCGTCCGGCCCCTCGGCCCACAGGTGGGTGACCGCCTCGGCCGGGTCCGGCAGCACCATCACCCAGCGGCCGTCGGTCTCCACGACCCGCACACCGTCAGTCGTGTCGACAAAGCGATCTCCGGCCTCCTCGACGACCCGACGCATGACGAGCCCCTTGACGGCCCACGGGGTCGCGAGATCCCGTTTGATGACATGCGCCCGCGGAATCCGCGCGTCGATCTGGCTGAGCGTGAGCTGCGTCCGCGCCACCAGCCCGATCAGCCGTACGAAGGCCGCCGTACCGTCGAAGACGCTGCTGAACTCCGGGACGATGAACCCGCCCTTGCCGTCACCACCGAAGATCGTCGTGTCGTCGCGCCCGACCCGGGTCAGGTCGTCGGGCGAGGTCGTCGTCCACTCCACCTGCGTCCCGTGATACGCCGCCACCTGCTCGGCGATACGGGTGGTGGTCACCGGCAGCGCCACCCGCCCACTGCGCCGCTCGGCGGCCACCAGGTCGAGCATGACCAGCAGCGCCCGGTCGTCCTCGACGATCCGGCCCTTCTCGTCGACCAGCGACAGCCGCTCGCCCACCGGGTCGAACCGCACCCCGAACGCGGCCCGCGCGGACGCCACGATCTCGCCCAGCCGCACCAGCCCCGACCGCCGTGTGTCCGCCGACTCCGTGGGCCTGGACTCGTCCAGACCGGGGTTGATGGTCAGCGAGTCCACACCGAGCTTGCCGAGCAGACTGGGCAGCACGAGCCCGGCACTGCCGTTCGACGCGTCGACGACGACCTTCAGCCCGGACTCCGAGATCCCGGTCGTGTCGACATTCCGCAGCAGCGACCCGGTGTACGAGTCGAAGACGCTGGCGGGGAAATGCAGGTCCCCGATCTCTCCCGGGAACGCCCGCCGGTACTCCTGGCGCGCGAAGACCCGGTCCAGCTTGCGCTGACTGGCCTGCGACAGGTCGGCGCCCTGCCCGTCGAAGAACATGATGTCGACGGAATCCGGCACCCCGGGCGTGGTCCGGATCATGATCCCGCCGGCACTGCCCCGCGCGGTCTGCTGCCGCGCCACCGGCAGCGGTACGTTCTCCAGGTCCCGTACGTCGATGGCGCTGGCCTGCAGAGCGGAGATCACCGCTCGTTTCAGCGCCCGGGCGCCACGGGAGTGGTCGCGGGCCGTGGTGACGGTGGAGCCCTTCTTCAAGGTCGTCGCGTAGGCACCGGCCAGGCGCACGGCGAGTTCCGGCGTGATCTCCACGTTCAGGATTCCGGAGACGCCACGGGCACCGAAGAGATGCGCCTGGCCCCTCGACTCCCAGATCACCGAGGTGTTGACGAAGGCGCCGGCCTCGATGGTCTTGAACGGATAGACCCGCACATTGCCCTGAACGATCGATTCCTCACCGATCAGGCACTCGTCACCGATGACCGCGCCGTCCTCGATCCGCGCGGCCCGCATGATGTCGGTGTTCTTTCCGACGACGCAGCCTCGCAGATTGCTGTGCTGCCCGATGTACACGTTGTCGTGCACGACGGCCCGGTGCAGGAAGGCCCCGCTCTTGACGACGACGTTCGAGCCGACGACGGTGTGCTCGCGGAGTTCCGTGCCGGCCTCGACCTTGGCGTAGTCGCCGATGTACAGCGGCCCGCGCAGTACGGCATCGGGATGCACCTCGGCACCCTCCGCCACCCACACACCCGGAGAGATCTCGAACCCGTCGAGCTCGACGTCGACCTTGCCCTCCAGGACGTCGGCCTGCGCCTTCACATAGCTCTCGTGGGTGCCTACGTCCTCCCAATAGCCCTCCGCGACGTACCCATAGATCGGCTTGCCTTCCTTCATCAGCTGCGGGAAGACATCGCCGGACCAGTCCACGGGAACATCGGGCTCGACATAGTCGAAGACCTCGGGCTCCATGACATAGATGCCGGTGTTCACGGTGTCCGAGAAGACCTGGCCCCAGGTCGGCTTCTCCAGGAAGCGTTCGACCTTGCCTTCCTCGTCGACGATCGTGATGCCGAATTCCAGGGGATTGGGCACACGCGTCAGACAGACGGTGACGAGCGATCCCTTTTCCTTGTGGAAGTTGATCAGCTCGGTGAGGTCGAAGTCAGTCAGGGCATCACCGGAGATCACGAGGAAGGCGTCATCCTTCAACGCCTCTTCGGCGTTCTTGACGCTTCCCGCGGTACCGAGTGGCTTCTCCTCGTTGGCATAGGTGAGCTCCATTCCGAGCTCTTCACCGTCACCGAAGTAGTTCTTGACCAGCGAAGCCAGGAACTGAACGGTCACGACGGTCTCATTCAGCCCATGCCTTTTGAGCAGCCTCAGAACGTGCTCCATGATCGGCCGGTTTACCACCGGCAGGAGCGGCTTGGGCATGCTTGAGGTCATGGGGCGAAGGCGCGTGCCTTCGCCTCCGGCCATCACGACGGCCTTCATGTCGGAAGCGTCCTCCTCGAAGAGACGACGGTCTAGCCGACTTCACCCCTCCAGATTGTCCCGCACTTTTCCGCCGCGGGCCATCGAGCCGCTACGCCCGATGCAATCGGCGAGTTCACTCGGCCATGGCGTCCGCTCGAACCAATCGGCGGACTTGCACCACGTAGAGCACTCCTGCCCACCAGTACAGCGTTGTACCCCATCCGGCGAACGCCCATCCGAAAATAGCAGCGAGTGACGAGATCCAACCACTTCCGTCACTGAGCAGTAGCAACGGGAAGGCGTACATCAGGTTGAACGTAGCTGCCTTCCCAAGGAAGTTCACCTGCGGCGGCGGATAGCCGTGGCGCCTGAGGATCCCCACCATCACCAGCAGAACCAGCTCTCGCGCCAGAAGTACAGCGGTCAACCAAAGCGGCAGAATCTCGCGCCAGGTGAGCCCGACCAATGTCGAAAGAATGTAGAGCCGGTCGGCCGCCGGATCGAGCAGCCGGCCGAGGCTGCTGACCTGGTTCCAACGCCGCGCCAGCTTGCCGTCCAGGTAGTCACTGACACCGCTCAGAGCCAGCACCAGAAGAGCCCAGCCGTCACTCTTCGGCCCGCCGAACTCAGGCCTGAGGATCAGCCACAGGAACAGCGGCACGCCAAGCAGCCGCGCCATGCTGAGGATGTTGGGGATGGTGAGGACCCGGTCCGTCTGGACACGGGTCTCCTGGACCTCCACCCGGGGGCCTCCTGTGGGAAACGTACCTACGATGCCCCCTGACCCTACCTCAACGCAAAAAAGCTCTGGCTCCTGGGCCAGATGCCCAAGAGCCAGAGCTTTAAAAGGAGTTCGGCGGTGTCCTACTCTCCCACAGGGTCCCCCCTGCAGTACCATCGGCGCTGTAAGGCTTAGCTTCCGGGTTCGGAATGTAACC
>NZ_JBIWJD010000017.1:0-88187 GCF_044764945.1 Streptomyces sp. NPDC093568
TGCACACCTACAACCACCACCGCTGCCACACCGCACTCGCAGGCCAGCCACCCATCAGCCGCGTGAACAACGCTGCGGGTCAATACAGCTAGGCGCGTGCCGGGACAGGCGGGGTCGGCCGTGGCCGCGACGGGACACGGCCGGCCCCGCCGCCGGTCGGGCCCACTCGCGCGGTCATGCCGAGGTCATTACCTGTCACCTTCTGATAGAAGTTCCGGGCCCGTTCTGTTGGTCGCAGGCCAGGACCATGTGGTGCGGGGCGCCTGCAAGGCGGGGCGGGAACTTCCACCCGCTGAACCCACGGGATTGCCACAGGGAGAAGGCGGCACCACCGGGTCGATCAACGTCGCGGTGCGGCCCTGATCGCCCGCGTCAAACGGAGGCACGACAAGACGCGCGCCGTTCGCTGTCGCGGCTTTGGCGCGGCGGTCGACGTCGTCGACGGCCACGTAGTAGGCAACGTGGGCGGCCGTGTCCGGCGGATAGATCGGGTTAGCGAGGTCGCTGACGCTGCCGATCTGGGTAACCATCGATGATCACCTTGGTCACCCGTCGCCAATCCGCCTCATCCACCGCGAATTGCCAGCCCAGGGCCTGCGATAAGAAAGCGGCGGTGCCGGACTGGTCACGGATTTTCAGGTCCATCCAGCAGAACTCGTTCAACGAACCGAGGGTGGTCATCGTGTCCTCCTAGTCGTCTTACGAGTGCTGGGCACGGACTCGCAGGGCGACTGCGTAAGCGGGTTTCACCTGCCACCAAGCGTGCGTGGAACTGAGCGAGGGACTGAGATTCCCCTGCGCCTCAATCGCCCCTGACAGGTCCCCGATCTGCCCCTGAAAGGCCCCTGACAGCGACACCACATAGGCGACAGAGCGCCTAACGTGACGACGGTGCCCCGGCCGGGTCCGCACGTCTGACACATCCACTCTCTTCACGAGGAGGATCCATGCCGTTAGCGGGCAGATCCGCACTGCGGCGCATCGCCGCACGGGGTACGGCCATGGCCATAGGAGCCGCAATGGCCGTCATCGCCGGCCTCTCCGCCGCTCCCTCGGTCCACGCGTCGCCGTCTGCCACAGGGGCCCTGCGGTGGGCACCGTGTGACGACCCGGCGCAGCCGGGAGCCGAGTGCGCCACCCTTTCGGTGCCGGTCGACTGGGCCCACCCGGGCGGGCCGAGACTCGACCTGGCGGTGGCCCGCCGCAAGGCCACCGACCCCGGCGCACGCGTCGGCTCGATGGTCTTCGGCCCCGGCGGGCCCGGCGACTCGGGTGTGGACATGGTGGTGGGCCGCATCAGCCGGTTCAGCCCCGAGGTCCGCCGCAGGTTCGACATCGTCAGCTTCGACCCGCGTGGCGTGGGCCGCAGCAACCCGGTGACCTGCTCCGACGACCTGCTCGCCGAGCGGCCGTCACCGGAGCTGACGAGTCAGGCGGACTTCGACGCCACCATGGCGTACAACAGGCGGCTCCGTGCCGACTGCCGGGCCCGTACCGGCCCGGTGTTCGACCACCTTGACACCGCCCAGACGGTCCGGGACCTGGACGCCCTCCGGGCCGCCCTCGGCGAGCGGAAACTTACCTTCCACGGCAGCTCGTACGGCACGCTGCTCGGCGCGCAGTACGCCGAGACCTACCCGCGCCGCTTGCGCGCCTTGGTGCTGGAGAGCGTCATGGACCACAGCGTCCGGTCCACGCGTGACTTCCTGCAGTCCGAGGCGGCCACGGCAGAGGATTCATTCCAGGAGTTCGTGAAGTGGTGCGACGGTGCCGCGGACTGCGCGCTGCACCGCCGCGACGTCCGCACTGTCTGGCAGCGCCTATTGGCCCAGGCTGGGCGCGGCGAACTGGAGAACCCGTCGAAGCCGGGCACCTCGCTGTCGTCTTCGGACCTGGTCAACAAGATCGCGTTCCGCAAGTTCTACCAGGCCGACTACGCGGGCCTGGCCACGGCGATCGCCGAGATGGACGCGAGCAAACCAATGCCCGCGTCACCCATCTCGATAGCGCCACTACCTCCGGCAACCCCGGTCTTCTGCTCGGACTGGCACCTGCCGGTGCGCGACTATCAGGAGTACGCCTCGCTCGTCGCCATGATGAACACGACCGCACCTGACCTGCCTTACCTGCTGCCGATACACATGACAGCGGCGTGCCTGGGCGCGCCGACCGCCAACCCGCAGCACCGCCTGAAGGCACGGGGTGCCCCACCAATCCTGCTATCCAACGCGCTGCACGACCCTGCCACCGGCTACTCGTGGGCGGTCTCGGTGGCCCGGCAGCTCGGCCGTAGCGGCGTGCTCCTCACCTACGAGGGCCACGGCCACGGCAGCGTCACCAACGGCCCATGCATGGAGAACGCCGTGGACAGGTACCTCACCGACCTGGCGGTCCCCCCACCGGGCACCAGATGCCCCGCCGTGCCGTCCTGAACACTGCCCGCCGTCATCTGCCTGCGCAGCCTCACGATCTGATGTGCCGCCGCAACAGCTCGACTGCCAGGTCATGCCCGTAGTGCAGGGCGAGGTCCATGGGCGTTTGGCCGTCAGGATCCGCGAGTTGGGGATCAGCACCGAAGGCGAGGAGCACAGCGGTGGTATGCACGGTCAGCGGGCGGCCACTCTGCAGGGCGCCATCACCCTCGGCGTCAATGGCATGCGTGAGTAGCGTCATGTTGTCGCATACCTCGTCAGGGGAGACTCCGTCGGCCAGCAGCTGAGCCAACGTCTCCGCGTCCTCGTTCTCCACCGCCTGATGGGCCGGCGCGCAAGTGTTCTCCACGGCAGCATTCAACCGTTGTCGACGACCCGAGGCGACCAAAGCCCCACACATGACCCGGTCGCCACTGCCCGCATACATCACCGTTCCCGAATGCGCCACCACCAGCGCCCCGCCGTCCACCCGCTCACCCAACCCGGGTTCGGAAGAGTCCGACGTTCGAACTCCACGTCAATTCGTTCCACCAAGCGGCCCAGATCAGCTCGGGCTCCCCTGGGAAGATGACGCAGCGCTACATCAAGGTCATCTCGGCCGTCTTCGATCTCGATGCCTGGGCTCTCGTAAGGGCCAGTCAGATATCGCCCTGGCTGCTTGAAAGCCCACTCGTACCGACTGAGAGCCACAGCAACCGCGTCCGGCCACAGGTGTTCGGCTTCAACACGTCGCACAGCCGCCCGAGTTCGAGCTGAAACACCCGCGATCCGACGGACCGGCAGGTACTTGGGTGGCCGCCACCGCTCGGCGCGGACGGCCTTCGGACGCCTACGCGGCATCGCCCTTTCGGATCAGAATCATGTCGGCATTCTGCCACGGCCCGCATCCACAACGAGGTCTTAACGAAATGATCTGCTCATTGCCTGGTTCCCCGTGTCCGACTGTGACCTTGACGGTCCTCACCAACGGTCTTCGTGACGATGACCAGCCGCGCCGCGTCCAGTCAATCATCCATAATCGCCTGGTGGATGGCAGCGGTCGGCTAGCCAATCCCTTCGCGAAAGACTCCGATGACCCACGACGACGCCCTCGATCAACTCAGACGTCTAGCGCATGCGAGAGCATCTGGCAGGCACGTCGGATCTGACCGACTCATTCAGGCAGGGCTGGACGCGCTGCTCGCCGGCGTGGACAGCCCGTCCCTCGCCATGCTGGCCGGCCTCCTCCGCAGCGAGGAGCCCGAGGCGCCCGCGCTCTTCGACCAGGTGCTGGAGGAGCTGGGGCTGCTCTTTCACCCGCCCGCGGACCCCCGCGACGCAAGGTGGGCGATGGCCTACTGGATCGCCGGTCAAATCGCCGACGGGTCCCTGGATCCTGCCGCAGGCACTCATCTCATCTGGGCAGACATCGCCTATGACCTCGGCTATCCCGAGGAGCTCGAACGACTTGTGCACTGCGCGCACAACTTGGACGGCTGGGAGGAGAGCTGGGGCGTCTCCTTCGAATCACTCAGCCAGGAAGCGATCGAGGCAGCGAAGCAGTTCTTGAACGAGCACCCGGCAGCAAGAGACCGACAGCTTGCACTCGACACCGAGAGTGGGCCGTCTCCCATCTGAAGCCCTGCCTCAGCGGGCCGCTTCCCCCGGCGGCGGCCCGCTGGTGCCCCGGACAACGAGCTTCGGGTCCAACACAGCCTCCCGAGGCTCCAGTTCCGGGTTCTCCAGCCGCTCCACCGCGTAGCGGACGGCGTGCTCGGCCAGGAGGACGGCGTCCTGGCGGACGGTGGTCAGGCCGATCGGCATCAGGTGGGAGAGATGGCTGTCGTCGTAGCCGACCACCGACACGTCGCGCGGGACCTCGACGCCGGCCCGGGTCAGGGTCATCAGCAGGCCCATCGCGCACCGGTCGTTGCCCGCGACGACCGCCGTGGGCAGCGGCAGCCCCTGGTCCCGCTCCGCGAGCAGCATGCGACCGGTCTCGATGCCGGACTCCTCGGTGTGCGTGCCGGGGATCACCCGCAGCTCGGCCTCCAGACCGTGTCTGCGCATCGCGGCCCGGTAGGCGCGGCGCCGCTCGGCCGAGCCCGGGCCGCGTCCGCCGTCGATGTGCACGATCCGGCGATGGCCCAGCTCGACGAGATGCTCCATGGCCTGCCGCAGCCCCTTGCCCTCGGCGCTGTGCACGAAGTCCACCAGGGCGCCGGGCGCGCGACGGCCGACGGACACGGTCGCCGCACGGTGTCCGAGTTCGTCGAGGTAGGCCGGATCGGCGTCGGGCGCGAGCAGGATCAGTCCCTCGCAGCGGTGACCGAGCAGGGCCTCGATCGCCTTGGCCTCGCCTCGGCCCGGGGTCGTCCCGGAGAGCAGCACGTCGTAGCCGAGCCGCTCGGCCTCGGGGTAGATGCCCGCGATGAGGTCGGTGTGGAAGGTCTGGTGGACGATGAACATCACGCCGAGCGTGCGGCTGCGGCTGCGGGCGAGCAGCCTGGCGGCGTTGTCCGGGCGGTAGCCGATCTCGTCGGCGACACGCAGCACCCGTTCGCGGGTCGCGCTGCCGGCGCCCGGCAGATCCCGGAAGACGATCGAGACGAGCGCCCGGGAGACGCCCGCCTTCTCGGCGACGTCCGCCATCGTGGGCCGCTGACGGCCTGCCGCATCCACCTGTGCACCCACCCTTCTACGCCGCTCACCTTAGCGAGATCTCGAAATCCCCCAGCAACAAGCTATTGACATGACATTTGGACCAGGGTCATCGTACTCGCACTAGAGCGCGCTAGTAGAGCGCGATAGATGATTCAAGGACTTGTCATGGCAACGCCTGCCCGTCGCTGGTCCCCGGCATCGGGATCTCCAACACCTTCTCCCTGTTCGTGGTGGCGGGCCTGTTCTCGCTCACCTTCGTGAAGCTCCGCGTCCCCGGCGTCCCCGAGACGAAGGGCCGCTCGCTGGTACCCCTCGAAGCCGAACTCCGAGCGCGCTTCTCCTAGTTAGGAACTGATCATGACTGTTCGTGTTGGCGTCATCGGCGCCGGCTGGATCGGCAAGGAGCACATCCGGCGGCTGACCGGCACCGTCACCGGCGCCCGGGTCACCGCGGTCACCGACCTCGACGCCGCCCGTGCCGCCGAGGCGGCGGCCCCGGTCGGCGCCCGCGTGCTGTCCGACGGTGCCGCGGTGATCGCGGCGGACGACGTCGACGCCGTCCTGGTGACGTCCTGGGGGCCGACCCACGCCGAGCACGTGCTGGGCGCCATCGCCGCCGGGAAGCCGGTGTTCTGCGAGAAGCCGCTGGCCACGACCGCCGAGGACTGCCTGCGGATCGTCGAGGCCGAGGCCGCGCACGGCCGCCGCCTGGTCCAGGTCGGCTTCATGCGCCGCTGCGACGCCGGCTACCGGCAGATGAAGCAGGTCATCGACGCCGGGCGGATCGGCGAGCCGCTGATCGTGCACTGCGCCCACCGCAACCCGACCGTCCCGGAGTCGTACACCTCCGCCATGGCCGCCCTCGACACCGCGGTGCACGAGGTGGACGTACTGCGCTGGCTGCTCGACGACGAGATCGTGTCCACCCAGGTGATCACCCCGCGTGCCACGAGCAAGCGGTTCGGACACCTCAAGGACCCGCAGATCATGCTCTTCGAGACCGCCAAGGGCGTCCGGATCGACCTGGAGGTCTTCGTCAACTGCCAGTACGGCTACGACATCCAGTGCGAGGCCGTCGGCGAGGAGGGGCTGGTCCGGCTGCCCGACCCCGCGTCCGTCGGCGTACGCACCGCCGCTCAGCACAGCACGGAGGTGCTCACCGACTGGGTGGGCCGCTTCCGGCAGGCCTTCGACACCGAGTTCCGCGAGTGGATCGCGGGCCTCGCCACGGGCGACGGGCCCACCGGGCCATCCGCCTGGGACGGTTACGCCGCCACCGTCATCACCGCCGCGACGGTCGAGGCCCTGGAGTCGGGCCGGGTCGTAGCCACCGACATCAAGCCCCGTCCCGCCTTCTACGGAGGTGCCGCATGAAGATCGCCCTCGACCCGTACATGCTGCGTGCGCTGCCCATCGACGAGATGGTGCGCACGGTCGCCGAACTCGGCTACGACTACATCGAGTTGTCGCCGCGCGACGACTTCATGCCGTTCTTCCTGCACCCGCGCGCGGACGACGAGCGGATCGCGGAGCTGAGGAACGCGCTGCGCACGCACGGCGTCCAGCTGTCCTCCGTGCTGCCGCTGTACAAGTGGTCCTCGCCGGACGAGACGGAGCGGCAGGCGGCCGTGCGCTACTGGAAGCGGATGATCGAGATCACCGCCGCCCTCGAATGCCCGCTCATGAACAGCGAGTTCAACGGCCGCCCGGACCGCGCCGCCGAGAGCGAGGCCGCCTTCTGGCGCTCGATGGAGGAGCTGTTGCCGCTGTTCGAGCGCGAGGGCATCGCGCTGAACCTGGAGGCGCACCCGGACGACTTCTGCGAGGAGAACACGCCCGCGGTGAACCTGGTCCGCGCGATCGACCGGCCCTGGGTGAACTACCTCTACTGCGCCCCGCACTCCTTCCACCTCTCGGGCGCCTCGGAGGCCGGCGCCGACATCGCCGCGATGATGCGCTACGCCGGGGACAAGCTGCGGCACGTGCACATCGCGGACTCCTTCAACCACAAGGGCTCCTCCGGCCTGCGCTACATCCTCAACCCGCCCGGCACCCCGGCCCGGATCCACCAGCACTTGGACATCGGCCAGGGCGAGGTCGACTGGGACGCCTTCTTCGGCACGCTGCGCGAGATGGACTTCGACGGCGTCGCCACGGCCTGCGTCTTCGCCTGGGAGGAGCGGGCCAGGGAGTCCTCGGCGTTCATGCTGGACCGCATCCGCAAGGAGCTGGCCGCCTGAGCCGTACGGCGGTTCAGGCGGGCTTCAGCGCGAGCGGCGGGCGCTGAGGCCGCCGAGGAAGTCGCGCCACACGGCGGACAGATCGCTTTCGGCGTGCAGCCGTGGACCGGCCAGGTTCAGCGTGTCGAGTTTCTCCGGCGCGATCGGCCGCCGCGTGATGATCGTGCTCCCTCCCCCGAGGGCGGGTCCCGTGCTCCTCAACGCAGTCGGGCGGAGCTCGCGCCGCGCGGCGGCCCGGCCCGTGTCACCGGTGGCCGTCGAGGCCCCTGCGCTCCGCGCCGCGTCCTGCCAGCCACCGGGCGACCGCCTCCGCGATGGGCTGCCCGGTCTCCAGCTCGACGAAGCCGAACTGGCCGCCCTGATTGCACTCCAGGAACCACCAGATGCCGTCCTCGTCCTCGGCGAAGTCGAAGGCGGCGTACGCCAGTCCGGCCAGAGTGACGTACTCGTGCACCGACTTGCCGATGCGGTCCGGGACCTGGACCGGTTCCCAGGCGTGCCCGGTGTCGCCGTAGCGACCGTCGATCTGGTCGGGCGCGGCGGTCTTGCGCGCGGCGAACAGGCGGGTGCCGACGCAGGTCAGACGGATGTCGGCCCGCTTGGGAACGTACCGCTGGAGCAGCGCCGGTCCGGCAGCGACGGCGGAGAAGTCCGCGTCCGGGCCGATCAGGGTGGTGGGCAGGGCCAGCGAGGGCTCGCCGGGCGGTGGCCCCGAGGCGGACTTCACCACCACCTCGCGGTGCTCCTCGGCGAACTCCCGGGCCAGCCTGGGTGCCGTGGTGAAGACCGTCGGCGGCACGGCGAAGCCGCTCAGGTGGGCGACCCGCAACTGCCAGGGCTTCAGCCGGGCCTGATCGGCGTTGCGCGGATGGTTCATCCACCGTGCGCCGGCGGAGTGGAGCATCCCGTACAGCGCCTGCCGGGTCTCGGCGGTCAGCCACGGTGAGGGTTCGGCCGCGTTCGCGGCCGGTTCGCCGGGCCTGCGCACCCAGATGGAGCGCAGGCCGCCCATGCTGAGCACATGCCCGTTGACCGACAGATGGCCGTCGAAGTCGCCGTGGGCGTAGTCGACGGACAGTACGGCCTTGCCCGGCAGGTCGGCGGGGTCCAGACGCATCACGGGCGTCCCCGTGGCATGCAGTGCGGCCACCACCATGTCGGCGGTCACGTCCTCCTCGGACGTGAGGATCAGAACCGTCATGCGGCCCGGTCCGTCAGTCGTCGAAGTGGGTCGCGGACCCCGCGGTGGACGTCGTCGTGCCGGCCGCGAGCATCAGGTCCGGGTCACTGACGGCGGGCCGGCCGTCGGGCAGGATGTTCAGCTGCCGGGCCGGGTCGAAGTGATAGGGCGTCACCCCGCTCGGAAGCCCTCTGGAAATTGCGTAGTTGAGTGTGAACGGTCGCACTCGAAACCTCCACCTACGTTGTCTGCGTTACCGTCCTTTACGCGTAACTTGCGTAAGGAATTCATCACTTTCCGCCACGTCGGGGTGAACGTGGTCACACACCAGGGGCACCAGTCGCTTGCGCCTTCCCCACAAGTCACTCATCGGATGCGGCGCGAGAACTGTCACCCCTGACGGCGCGTGCCGGACCGATCACCCCCTCGACCGGTCCGGCCGCGACGCCGTGTCAGCGGAAGGCGCGCTTGTCGGCGTGCAGCCGCTGCGCGAGCCGGATGGTGATGAACTCGTTGTTGTCCGCCTTGCCGGCCATACGGCCCGACGAGAACGGGAAGTTGTTGTCGTTGAGGACCGCGAGCGTCCGGTCGTCGACGAGGTTCACGTCCTCGATCGTCTGGAACGGGAAGCGGAACGTCTTGTCGAAGCCGCCGAGGCCCTTGGGGTTGGCGATGTCGAGCAGGTCGGCGACCAGGGTCTTGTCCATCAGGCCGTCGCCGTCGCGGTCGCGGGTGTCGGCCAGGTAGATCCGCTTGAACTTGGCCGTGTCGCCCTGCCCGCCGTCCCGCTCGATGACCAGGAAGCGGTGCCGGTCGACGGCGATGGCGTCACCGATGGCGTTCGCGGTCGACTCCAGGCGGTAGACGAAACGCTTCCCCGTGTACGCGCGCTCGCGCAGATCGAACTCGCTGAACCGCAGGTCACCGGGGGTGTCGCCGTTCACCGTGCCTTCGAGGAGCGGGTAGAGGTGCCGGCCGTCCACGGAGCGGACCAGGCCCTCGAAGCCCTTGCTGCTGCCTATGTTGGGCTGGGCGCCGTTCAGGTAGGGGTTCTCCGGCGCCTTCACCCCGTCGAGCGCGATGGGCGCCTCCAGGAGGCGGCCCTTCGCGGAGAAGTGCAGCAGCCAGGGGCCGAACTCGTCGCCCAGCCAGTACGTGCCGTCCGGCATCCGCTGGATCGACTCGACGTCGAAGTCGGCGCCGGTGAGCACCCGGTCGGCCCGCGTCAGCGGGAACGGCACGTGGTGGTGGGGGTCGCTCAGGTTGAACCCGCCGAGCACCTTGACCTCGCCGGTCCGCGTGTCCGGCTTGATGCGGTGGACGCGCAGCAGGAAGTCGGCACTGTTGGCCTTGTTGCCGTAGCCGTTGTCCGACAGCACCTCGAAGGTGCCGTCACGCCGGTTCACGACACCGCTGAAGCCCTGCACCGGCTGGTGCGCGAACGGCGCCGCGATCCCGTTGAAGGGGCCCGCGCCGATGGCGGAGCCGGACGGCTCGCTGCCCGGCACGAACGTCTCGGCGGGCAGGGACGCGAAGCCGGTCAGGGCGGCCCGGCCGAAGTCCTGCGCGTCGCGGTCGGCCACGGCGGGGGAGGCCAGTCCGACGGTCAGCGCCGCGGCACTGACCATGATCGTCATTCTTCTCATGGCGCGCACAGTAAGAGCGTCGGGTGACGGGGGCCCCAACGAAAGGCGTCCAGTCAGGGCGTCGGCATCCCGCCGCCCTGGAGCCGCTCCAGGTCCGAGGGGCGGACCTGGATGACGAGCAGGGCGATGACCGCCGCGATGCCGGTGAAGATCGCGGCCACGACGAAGGCGGCGGAGACACCGGAGGTGAGGATCTCGTCGGCGTACTGCGAGGGGAGCTGGCCGGTGCGTTCGAAGCGCAGCCGTTCCAGCGGGGTCGCCTGGGACAGGAACGCGGGTATCTGTTTGTCGGCCTCGTTGTTGCTGGCCGTACCGAACGTCGTGACCAGGATGGACAGGCCGAGTGAGCCGCCCACCTGCTGGGTGGCGTTGAGCAGTCCCGACGCCGCGCCGGTCTCCGCGGGGGTCACGTTGGACAGGGCCATCAGGGTCAGGGACACGAACTCCATACCCATGCCGAGACTGAAGACGAGCATCGGGCCCAGGATGCTGCCCAGGTAGGTGGAGTGGACGTCGGTGAGGGTCAGCCAGGACAGACCCGCGGCGGCCAGGATCGCGCCCGTCACCATGAACGGCTTGGGCCCGTACTTCGGCAGCAGCTGCGAGGCGATCCCCGCACCCACCGCGATGACCGCGCTCACCGGCAGGAAGGCGAGGCCGGCCTCCAGCGGGCTGAAGTTCAGCACGTCCTGCACGAAGAGCGTGAGGAAGAAGAACATGCCGAAGATCGCGGCGGCCAGGCTAAGCATGATGCCGTACGTGCCCGCCCGGTTGCGGTCGGCGAACATGTGCAGCGGGGTGATGGGCTGTCTGGAGCGCTGTTCGACCAGGACGAACAGCAGCAGGAAGACGACGGCGGCGCCGAACGCCCCCAGCGTGAGCGCGTCCCGCCAGCCGTCCTGCGCGGCCCGGATGAACCCGTACACCAGCAGCACCATGCCGATCGTGGAGGTCAGCGCGCCCGCTATGTCGAAGTGCCCGGCATGGCGCTCGGACTCCCGGATCCAGCGTGGGGTGGCGAGCACGATCAGCAGCCCGATCGGCACGTTGACGAAGAGCACCCAGCGCCAGTTGAGCCACTCGACGAGCATGCCGCCGGCCAGCAGCCCGATCGCGCCGCCGCCCGCCGAGACCGCGGCGAAGACGCCGAACGCCCTGTTGCGTTCAGGCCCTTCACGGAAGGTCGTGCTGATCAGGGCGAGGGAGGTGGGGGACGCGATGGCGCCGCCGACCCCCTGCAGGGCTCGGGCGGCGAGGAGTTGCCAGGAGTTCTGGGACAGTCCGCCGAGCAGGGAGGCGAGGACGAAGAGCAGGACGCCGAAGACGAACACCCGCCGTCTGCCGAGGATGTCGCCCATCCTGCCGCCGAGCAGCAGCAGCCCGCCGAAGGTGAGCGTGTAGGCGTTGACCACCCAGGACAGGCTCGTGGTGGAGAAGTCGAGCGAGCTCTGGATGTGCGGAAGGGCGATGTTCACGATGGTGATGTCGAGCACCACCATCAGCTGGCAGGAGGCGATGACGAACAGCGCCATACCGCTGCCGCGGCCGTTGCCCCGCTCCGTCTCCTGCGGGGTGGCCTGCGCTTCGGGGGTCGGCTCGGGAGTGCTCATGGCATCGCGCCGTGGCGGGGGTTCAGGTGGCTGGTGCCCGCCACCATTCGACGGTACGCCCGTGCCGGGCGGGCCTCCAGTCGATCACGGGAGCCTCGGGCCGCGGCCGCCGGGCAGCGACGCGCGGCCCGGGATCAGCGGCCACCGCGGATCAGGCCCGTGAGATAGCGCCACAGGGAGGAGCGCTGCCGCGCGGACCGGTCCGGCAGCACCGGCTCCGTGCCCTCCTGTGCCGGCCGTGGGAGCGCCGGTCGCCCGGGCGCCGCGGCCCGCTCCGGTTCCGGGGCGAGGGCGTAGTGCACCGGCAGCGACCGCAGACCGCGCATGAACGGAGACGAACGCCAGGGCAGTTGGTCGGCGGGCAGGGCGAGCTCCAGATCGGAGAACCGCTCGAAGAGCCGGCCCACGCCGACCGCCGCGACGGTGGACGCCAGCTCGCGGGCCGGGCACTGGCGGCGGCCCGCGCCCCAGGACAGGTGCGCGCGGGTGCTGATCGTGCTGCTCGGGGCGACATGGTCGGCGAACAGCGGGTCGGCGTGCGCGGCGGCGGCGGAGACCCACACCGGGTCGCCGGCGCGGATCGTGTAGATGCCGAGCGGGGTGTCCTCGGCGGCGAAGCGCGGGACGAAGTTCACCAGCGGCGGCTTGCGCATCACGACCCGGTTCATGGTCTCCCGGATCATCCCGGCGGAGAGGCTGGCCCGGACGCCGCCGCCGTCGCCGGAGATGACCTCGACCACGGTGTTCGAGATGAGGATGCCGACGTGGTCGGAGGTCATGCCCAGCAGCATGAACAGCTCGCGGGCCAGCTCGTCGAGGGAGAGCCCGGGATGCGCGGCGAGCAGGTAGGAGGGGAAGTCGTCGCCGGGTTCCTTCAGCTTCACGGCGGCGAGTTCCGCGAGGGTCGCCAGCAGCCGCTCCAGGGCGGGTTCGGCGTCGGGGCCCGCGTCGAGGACCCGCCACATGTCCATCAGGGCGTCGTCGCCCTGTGAGCCGGGGAAGCCGAGGAGGTGGCTGGCCACCATCAGCGGCAGCGGCCGGGAGAACTGCGCGGACAGGTCCGCGACGCCCGTGCCGCCGCCCTGCCCGACCAGGGTGATCAGCTCGTCGGCGTAGGCGGCGACGGCCGCCTTGAGCCGCTTCGCCTGCGGGTGGCCGGGGTCCTGGAACGGCTTGAGCGCCGCGTCCCAGGCGGTTCGCAGCGCCCCGTAGCCGGGGCCGCCCTGGATCAGGACGTGGTTGACCTCCAGGGACGGCCCGAGCGGCCAGTCGGCGGGCACTTCGCCGTCGGTGCGGGCCCGCCAGTTCTCCAGCCCCTTCGGCCAGCCCTCGTCGTCCTGGAGCACCTGGAGCGCCTCCCGGTAGCCGAGCACCAGCCAGGCGGGAACGCCCAGCAGGTCGACCGGGGCGACGGGGCCGTGCCGCTGGCGCAGCCGCTCGTACACGAGCGAGGGGCGTGTCTCGTAGTCACGGGTCAGCAGTGGCTCAAGCGTCAAGTCCTCCAGGCGCGTGCCGTCGGTCTGCACGGATCCGCTCTCGCCCACCTGGGACTCCATCGCCCTGCCGCCCTCCGACACTCCCCGCACCGGCGCACTACCAGTGAGTAACCGAACACCCGTGGGGACCCTACCCCAGGCGGTGCTCCGGGGTGAACGAAGGTGCGAGGACGTCAGCCGGTGGCCGGCGGGATGTTCTGGTTGGCGTGGAAGAAGTTGTCCGGGTCGTAGGTGTGCTTGGTCGCGGCCAGCCGGTCGTAGTGGCCGCGGTAGGTGGCCCGGACGCGGTCCGTGCTCTCGCCCTCGCCGATGAAGTTGATGTAGGAGCCGCCCATGGAGTGCGGGTGCAGATCGCTCCAGTAGTCGACGCTCCACTGCCGGATCACCTCGGCGTTGGCGGGGTCCGGGTCGACCCCGGCGATCACCGCGGACCACACGGCGTCCCGGTAGGCCCAGGCCGTGTCGTCGGTGCCGAGCCGGTGGGCCGCGGCGTCCACGGGATACAGGTGCATCAGGGACAGTTCGGTGGGGAGGTTCTCGCCGTACTTGCGGTGCACGTCGATCGCGGCGTCGGAGATCTGGTCGAAGAAGTCGCCGCGCCAGTACCACTGGTAACCCTTCGGGATCAGTTCGTCGAACATGCCCTGCAGGGCGGGGTAGGGCATCGGCGTGGTGAAGTGGAAGGCGGACGGCGCCGGTTCGTTGACCGGGGTCAGCGCCTGTTCCAGGCCGCCGCCCGCCAGGTCGCCGGTGTAGCACCAGACGATGCCGCACATCTTCTGCCCGTGGATCGGCTCGGGGAACGGCGGTCCGGGCGGGATGGTGAACAGGGTGAAGAAGCCGTTGAGGTCGGGTGGAGCGGCGGGCAGGAACTCCCGGTACCAGCGCAGCACTTCGGGGGTGCGGTCGACCGGCCACACCGTGACCGCGACACCGACCGTGCCCACCGGGTGCAGCCGGAAGGTGAACGACGTGACGACGCCGAAGTTCCCGCCGCCGCCCCGCAGCGCCCAGAACAGCTCGGGGTGCTCGTCCGCGGAGGCGGTGACGAAGGTCCCGTCGGCGAGGACGACGTCGGCGGACAGCAGGCTGTCGACGGTCAGTCCGTACTTGCGGGTCAGATGACCGTGGCCGCCGCCGAGGGTGAGGCCGCCCACGCCGGTCATCGAGATGATGCCGGTGGGCACCCCCAGGTCGAAGGTGTGGGCCGCGTGGTCCAGGTCGCCGAGCTGTGCTCCGCCGGCCACCTGCGCGGTCTTCGCACCCGGGTCCACGCGCACTCCGCGCATGGTCGACAGGTCGAGGACGAGGGCGTCGTCGACGAGGCACAGTCCGGGGCCGCTGTGGCCGCCGCCGCGCACCGCGAGTTCCACTCCGGTGTCCCTGGCGACGGAGATCACGGTCCGTACGTCCGCCACGTCCACGCACTGCGCGATGGCCGCGGGGCGCCGGTCGATCATGGCGTTGTAGAGGCTGCGGGCCTCGTCGTAGCCGGGGTCGTTCGGCGTGATGACGGGCCCTCGCATCGCCTCGCGCAGGCCTTCCAGTGCTGTTCCGTTGATGCCGCCCATGGCCGGCTCCCTCCGTGTGCGGACGGTGAGCCGCGTACGGATGAGGCGCCTGACGTCCGGGCGGGTTTGCGGGGGCGTGGTGCGCGAATCCGTTCGCACCTCGTGTCGATGTGTCGACCTGTCGATGTCGGCAGGGCGCAGCGGCCCCGCCGGGTCCCAGTCTTCACCCCTGCCGGAGCGAGCGCACCTCGGCGGGCGGCACGAGCCGGTCCGGCTGGATCAGACCAACTCCCCGGCGGACTTGGCGCCGTGCTCGCGCAGCCATCCGACCAGCGTGTGGTGGCCCGCGCGGTCGGCGGCGTCCAGCGCGGTGAGCCGGTCGTAGCCGATCCAGTTGACGTCACCGCCCCTGCGCAGCAGGTAGTCGGCCATCGGCTGCTGCCCGCCGTGGCAGGCGCACCACAGCGCGGCCGTGATGTCCTCGGGGGCGGGCCGGCCGGTGCCGGAGGTGAAACAGGCGGTGACGCGGTCGGCCTCGCCGAGGGCGGCGGCCTGCCACAGGGTGGTGCGGGCACCGCGCTCCAGCAGCCGCCGGGCGCACTTCCACTGCCCGAAGGCCACCGCGTCCGCCAGCGGCGTGCCGTCGCCGATCACGCCGCCGTCGGCCTCGATGTCCGCGCCGAGATCGAGCAGGGTGTCCAGCACGGGTACGTCGTCGCAGCCGGCCGCCCAGTGCAGCGGGGTCTCGCGGTGTGCGCCGGTGAACCGGGCGGAAGTTGCCGGGCCAGTCGGTGGCGATGTGCAGCAGGGTCCGCGTGGTCTTCGTGTCGCCCACCCGTGCCGTGGCCAGCCCCGGATGCGCGGTGAGCAGGTCGCCCAGCGCTCCCACGTCACCGGTCCGGATCGCCTCCCCCACGGCACGGGCCAGCGGAGCGGTCGTATCGATCAGCATCCAGTCACCTCCCGGTCCCCACCTGGGTAACACAGCCCACTGACAACGCCGGGCCGCTCGAAGTGGCTCGGTCTGCCCTCGCGGTGGACGAGGCGGCCGAGTCTCTCGGCCCGCGCGCGGGGCAGCAGGGTCCAGCGGCCGTCGGGCTCCCGCAGGGCGGCGGAGTGCCAGGGCGTGGCCCAGACGTCCGGGGCGTCCAGGAGGCGGATGCCGAACTTGGGGGCGCCGGCCGGCTGCGGGTGGATCGACAGCCGTACGGCACTCGGGTGCCGGCCGGCGATCAGCGCACCCCACGCCCGGCTGCGCTGGATGACGCCGTACGCCCGCCTGCGGCACTCGCGTTGGAGGGCGGAGCGGGTGCCGGTGAAGTCGGCCGTGTCCTCGACCAGGAAACGCGTGATGCCCCGGTACAGCGCGAGAGTGGGGGCGTCGTCGCGGACCTCGGCGCGCAGCGCGTCCAGGCTGGGGGCGTGGCGGTGGTGGACCTCGGCGCGCTTGACGTCGTGCGGGAGGTCCCCGAGGACGTCGCGCAGGTCGAAGACGGAGAGGCGGTCCAGGTCCGACTCCCGTATGAGCGCGCGCAGTTCGTCCGCGTAGGCGTCGATGTGGTGGTCGGGGACGCGGATCAGGTCGCCGAAGACATGACCGTCGGAGCAGATGACGACCCTGGCGCCGGGTGGGTAGATCCGCTCGATGTCCGTGCAGAGCGACTGCAAGAACCGCAGTGAGAGGCGTTCGCCCTGGTCGGGGAGGTGGCCCAGCACCTTCGCCGGGTTGGGCGACTTGCAGGGGAAGCCGGGCAGCGTGAACACGACGGGCTCGCCCTCCCGCACGAACCCGGCGATCCGGCGCAGCTGGTGGCCGAAGGCGTCCGGGGTGGCGGGAGCCGGGCCGGTCGTGCGGTGGTACGGCAGCAGCCGTTCCAGGATGGAGGCGCTGACGTGGCTCGTGGCGCGCGTGTCCGGTGCGGTCGTCATGGGCATGGGGGCCTCCGTGCAGGCAAGCGGGCATGGCGGGCCGGCGTCCCGGTCTCGGTGCCGGACGCCGCTCGCGGGGCGGGGGGGCGGCCAGGGCGTGGGGCGGGTGGTGAACGGGACCCGGGTTGCGACGTGTTCGGTGGTCGGTGTCAGACGCGTCGGTCGTAGCCGACCGGCAGCCGGTTGGTGCCGCGGCCCAGGACGGACGGGATCCACTCGATGTCCTCGTCGCCGATCGCGAGGTGCAGACCGGGCAGCCGCGCGAGCAGGGTGCCCAGGGCGATGCGCAGTTCGGCGCGGGCCAGTGCGGCGCCCGGGCAGAAGTGGATGCCGTGGCCGAAGGCGAGGTGGGGGTTGGGGCTGCGGTCGAGGTCGAGGGCGTCGGGGTCGGGGAAGCGGCGCGGGTCCCGGTTGGCGGCGCACAGGGAGATGATCACTGAGTCGCCGGCCGGGACCCCGGTGCCGTGCAGATCGCTGTCCCGGTCGAAGAAGCGCCAGGTGGTCAGCTCGAAGGCGCTGTCGTGGCGCAGCAGTTCCTCGACCGCGCGGGGCAGCAGGGCCGGGTCGTCGCGCAGCCGGGCGAGCTGGTCGGGGTGGCGGAACAGGGCGATCAGGGCCGTGGTGATCTGGTTCGTGACCGGTTCCTGGCCCGCCACCAGCAGCTGGAAGATCATCGAGTCCAGCTCCTCCTGGGTCAGTTCACCCCGGTCGCGGGCCTCGACGAGCCGGCCGAGCAGGTCGTCGTCGCCGTGCTCCCGTTTGCGGGCGACGACCTCGGCGATGTAGCTCTCCAGGCCGTGCAGCCGCGCCTCGTACAGCGCTCGCCCCGGGTCCGCCGGGCCGACCGGCTGGACGACCTTGCCCCAGTCGCGGTCGAAGCGCTCGGCCAGCTCGGCCGGCAGGCCGATGACTTCGGCGAGGACCTGGAAGGGGAAGTGGGCGGCGAAGCCGGTGACCAGGTCGGCGGGTCCGGCCTCCGGGAGGGAGTCGACGAGCCGGTCGGCCAACTCCTGGAACCGGGGCAGCAGTCGCTCGATCCGCCGCGGTGCGAAGGCGTCGGCGACGAAGCGCCGCATGTGCGTGTGCTTCGGCGGGTCCTGGTGCAGGAGGTGGACCTGGAGCCGGGAGTGCTGCGGTTCGGGCATGATCGAGGCGCGGGCGCGCCAGCTGTCGTTGCCACGGTCGTGGCTCTTGCCGAGGCGGTCGTCGTTCAGGGCGGCGTGCGCGGCGTCGTAGCCGGTCACGAGCCAGGCCCGGACACCGCTGGGAAAGAGGACACGATGCACCGGGCCCGCCTCCCGCATCCGCTCGTAGAGGGGGTAGGGGTCGCTCTTGTAGGGGCAGCCCATCAGCGGGACCGGGTCGGGGAGCGGCTCCGGGTCCATCGCCGGGAGGGGTTCCTGGAGGGTCATGTACGGGGCTCCTCAGAGAGCGAGTTCGGGCTTGTGGTGGTCCAGCCACAGGGCGAGGTCGACGACGCGTTCGAGGCGCAGCCGGTGGCCCCACTCCAGCCGCTCCGGCGGGGTGTCGAGGCAGGGCTTGACGCGGGTCTCGTCGGCGAGCGCGCGGACCTGTTCGACGGCGAGGGCCTCGCGGGCCAGGTCCTGCAGGCCGCGGTTGTAGTCGGGGTGATGGGTGGCCGGGTAGTGGTTCTTGGGGCGGTGCAGCACCGACTCGGGCGCCAGCCCGGCTCCGGCGGCGCGCAGCAGGCTCTTCTCCCGGCCGTCGAAACTCTTCAGCGCCCAGGGGATGTCGAAGGCGTACTGGACGAGCCGGTGGTCGCAGTACGGAACGCGGACCTCCAGCCCCCGGGCCATGCTCAACCGGTCCTTGCGGTGCAGGAGTTGCCGCAGCCAGCGGGTCAGGGACAGGTGCTGCATCTCGCGTTGCCGGTACTCGACGGGGCTCTCGCCGTCGAGGTGCGGTACGGCGGCGAGAGCACTGCGGTAGATGTCAGCCCTGAACTCACCTACCCGCAGGTCGAGTTCGAGGTTGAGAGGCATCGCGGCCTCGTCTCCGGTGACCAGCAGCCAGGGGAAGGTGTCGGCGGCCAGCGCCTTGGGACTGTGGAACCAGGGATAGCCGCCGAACACCTCGTCGGCGGCCTCGCCGGACAGGGCGACGGTGGAGTGCCGCCGTATCTCCCCGAACAGCAGATACAGCGAGGTGTCCATGTCGCCGACGCCGATCGGCGAGTCGCGGGCCACGACGACGGCCCTGCGGTGCTCCAGGTCGAGCAGGTCACGCGGGTCCAGTACGACCGTGCTGTGGTCGGTGCCGATGAACGCGCCCGCCTCGGTGGCGTACGGGGTGTCGTGGCCGGTGCGCAGGACATCCCCGGTGAACCGCTCGGCCTGGTCGCTGTAGTCGACCGCGTAGGAGCGGATGCGGGCGTCCGGGCCCTCGCGCAGGCGGAGTTCGTCGGCGAGCAGGGCGGTCAGGACGGTGGAGTCGATGCCGCCGGACAGCAGGCTGCACAGCGGGACGTCGGCCTCCAGCTGGCCCCGGGCCGCCGTGCCGACGAGAGCGGCGACCCGCTCCACGGTGGTGTCCCGGTCGTCCTCGTGCGCACCGGCCTCCAGCTGCCAGTAGCGGCGCTCGCGGACGCCGTCCCGGTCCAGGACGAGCAGGCCGCCCGGCTCGACCTCGCGTACGCCGGACCACACCGTCGGCCCCGTGTTGAACAGCAGGCTGTACGCCTCCCGCAGCCCGTCCGCGTCCACCCTGGGCCGTAGCTCGGGGTGGGCGAAGAGCGCCTTGGGCTCGGAGGCGAAGGCGAGTCCACCGTCGACCGCCGCCCAGAACAGCGGTTTGACGCCGAGCCGGTCGCGGACGAGCAGCAGCCGCTCGGCGCGCTCGTCCCAGACGGCGAAGGCGTACATGCCCTCCAGGTGGTCGGCGACTCCGTCGCCCCACTCGGCGTAGGCGCGCAGCACGACCTCGGTGTCGCTGCGGGTGCGGAAGCGGTGTCCGCGACCGCGCAGTTCGGCGCGCAGCTCGTGGTGGTTGTAGACCTCGCCGCTGTAACTGAGCACGACCGTGGGCTCGTACGGCCGGTCGGTCATGGGCTGCCGGCCGCCGTCGAGGTCGATGACGGCGAGGCGTCGGTGGCCGATCGCGGCCCGCTCCCCCAGCCACACGCCCCCGGCGTCGGGGCCGCGCGGGGCGATCCGCTCGGTCATGGCCTCGATGACCGGGGCCTGGGTGCGGGCGTCGCCGTGGAAGGACGCCCAGCCGGTGATTCCGCACATGCAGAGGACTCCTCAGCTCAGCTCGGGACGGTGTCGGTGGACCGTTCGGGGACGGTGGCGGCCGCGGGCGTCCGGTGGTCGAAGGCGATCAGCGGGTCGCCGGTGAGCGGGTGGTCGACCACGGTCGCCCGTACGCCGAAGACCTCGGCCAGCAGATCGGGCCGCAGCACCTCGCGGGGCGGACCCGAGGCGACCACCCGGCCGCCGTGCAGGACGTGCAGCCGGTCGCAGACGGAGGCGGCGGCGTTGAGGTCGTGCAGCGACACCAGGGTCGTGCGGCGCCCCGCCCGCAGCAGCGCGAGGAGTTCCACCTGGTGCCGGATGTCGAGGTGGTTGGTGGGCTCGTCCAGGACCAGGACGTCCGGCTGCTGGGCGAAGGCACGGGCCAGCAGGACGCGTTGGCGCTCCCCGCCGGACAGTTCGGTGAACCGGCGTCCAGCGTGCCGCGCCATGCCGACGTCCGCGAGAGCGCGGGCGACGACGTCCCGGTCGGTGGCGTCCTCGCCCGCGAAGGCCCGCTTGTAGGGCGTACGGCCCATGGCGACGACCTCGCGGACGGTCAGTTCGAAGTCGCCGCCCCGCTCCTGCGGGAGCGCGGCGATGTGCCGGGCCGCCTCGACAGGGCTGAGCCGGCGCAGGTCCGTGCCGGACAGCAGGACCCGGCCCGCGGCCGGCTTCAGGTGCCGGTAGACCGTGCGCAGCAAGGTGGACTTGCCACTGCCGTTCGGCCCGACGAGGCCGGTGATCTCGCCCTCGGCGGCGACGATCCGGGCGCCGGCGACGACCGTACGGCCGTCGTAGGCGACGTGCAGGTTCTCGATGTCGATCCTCATCGCCGGCTCCCCCTGGCCTTCATCGTCAGCGCCCCCCTGGTCCTCGTCGTCGGCTCCCCCGCGATCCTCAATGTCCGCTCCCCAGGCGTCGGTCCAGCAGATACAGCAGTGCCGGTGCGCCGATCAGCGAGGTGACGACTCCGACCGGCAGCTCCTGGGTGTCCATGGCCGTACGGCAGACGATGTCGACCACGACCAGGAGCAGCGCCCCGAACAGCGCCGAGACGGGCAGCAGACGGCGGTGGTCGCCGCCGACCAGCAGGCGGCAGACGTGCGGCACCATGAGCGCGACGAAGGCGATCGCGCCGGAGACGGCGACGAGGACGCCGGTCAGCAGGCTGGTGAGCGTGAACAGTTCCCGGCGCAGCCGGGTGGCGTCGACGCCGAGTCCGGCCGCGGTCTCGTCGCCCATGAGCAGGGCGTTGAGTCCCCGCGCGCGGGCCAGCAGCCACAGCAGCGCCCCGGGCACGGCGACGGCGGGAGCGGCCAGCAGCGGCCAACCCGCGCCGCCGAGGCTGCCCATGAGCCAGAACAGCACACTGCGGGTCTGCTGCTCGTCCCCGGCCTGGAGCACCAGATAGCTGGTGAACCCGGACAGGAACTGCCCGATCGCCACCCCGGCCAGCACCAGCCTCAGCGGCGCGAACCCCCCGCGGCGCCGGGCCACCGTCCACACCAGCGCGAAGGTGGCGAGGGCGCCCGCGAACGCCGCGCCGGACAGGCCGAGCCCGAGCGCGCCGCCCGCGCCGAGGCCGAGCACGATCGCGGCGACCGCGCCGAGGGAGGCGCCGTTGGAGATGCCGAGGAAGTACGGGTCGGCCAGCGGGTTGCGCACCAGGGCCTGCGTCGCCGTACCGCACAGTCCGAGGCCGGCGCCGACGAGGGCCGCCAACAGGGCGCGGGGCACCCGGAGTTGCCACACGATCAGGTCGTCGGTGCCGGGGCGGGGTGCCGCGCCGGACAGCCGGCGCCCCACCACCGCCCACACCTCGCCCGCCGGGATGGACGTGGAGCCCCAGGACACCGCCGCGGTGAGGGCGGCCAGCAGGGCCAGGACGAGGACGAGGGCCAGTGGCCCGGCGGGCACGGTGCGCGTCCGGGCGCGCTCCTGCGGATCCGCCGGGCCGGTCCGGCTACCCAGACTGTCGGTCACGGTCAGCGGACCTTGCCCGGGTACAGCGTCCTGGCGATCTCCTCGACGGTGTCGGCGTTGGCGACACCGCCGATCGTGGTCCGCTCCGAGCCGATGCGCAGGAAGTGGCCCTCCTTGACGGCCTTGAGGCCCTTGGTGGCGGAGTTCGACTCCAGCCACTTCTGAGCCTCGTCGAAGGCCCGGTCGTTCGCGGCCCGGCTGCCCCGGTTGCGCACGCCGAGCTGGATCCAGTCCGGGTTCTTCGCGATCACGTCCTCCCAGCCGACCTGCTTGTAGTCGCCGTCGCAGTCGGCGAAGACGTTGCGGGCCCCGGCGAGGCTGATGACCGCGTTGGCGACCTGGCGGTTGCAGACGGCGATGGGCTGCTTGGTGCCGGCGTCGTAGTCGAAGAAGAAGTACGCGGGCCGCTCGTCCTCGGCGGTGCCGCCCACCGCCTCGCGGACGGCGTCCACCTTCTCGCGCATCCCGTCGACGAGTTCCTTCGCCTTCGCGCGCATCCCCGTGACCGCCCCGAGGGAGGTGATGTCGTCCTGGACGGCGGAGAGGTCGGTGACCGGGCTCTCGCTCATGGCGGCGCAGGCGGTGGACTTCAGGAAGGTGTGCTTGATGCCGGCCGCCTTGAACTCCTCCTCGCTCGGCGTCTCCCCCATCCCCGCGCCCATGTCCATCGAGGCGAAGGTGTCGATGTAGAGATCGGCGCCGGAGCCGAGGAGCTTCTCCTTGGGGATGACGTGCTCGCCGAGCACCTTCACCCGCTGGGCCTGGTCGTCGAGCGCGCCCGGCAGGGTGCCCTTTCCGGGCGGGAAGCCGGTGCCGAGCACCTTGTCCCCGGCGCCCAGGCGCAGCAGCAGTTCCAGGCTGGAGGCGTTGCTGGTGACGATGTTCCGCGGGGCCGAGGTGAACGTCGTCCTGGCGCCCGCGCAGTCGGTCACGGTGACCGGGTAGCCGGCTGAGCCCTTGCCGGCGGCCGGACCGGCGTCGCCGTCGCCCCCGCTGCCGCAGCCCGCCGCCAACAGGCCGCCGAACGCCACGGCCGTCGTCGCCCGCCACCTACGAGAACGCATCGAAACAACTCCCCTGGATCCACTGGTTACTCGGGCGGATCTCCGCCGCCCGATCCAGTAGTCGGGGCGAACCCGGTGTCAGTTCCCGGCGGGGAGACCGACACCGGGTTCCCGGTCAGGCGGCCGCGGCTTCGACGTCCGCCTCCGCCTCGGCGAGCAGTTCGACGAGGGTCGCCCTGGCGCGGGCCACGCGGGAGCGGACCGTCCCGACGGGGCAGTCGCTCATCTCGGCGGCCTCCGCGTACGGAAGGCCCACCAGCTGGGTCAGGACGAACGCCTCACGGCGCTCGTCGGGCAGCGTGTCCAGCAGGTCGAGCAGCGCGATGCCGTCGTCGAAGCCGGGCAGGCCGGTCGGCTGGGCGCGCTCCGCCGTCAGCGTCCAGTCGTCGGTGTCGCACAGCCGGGGCCGGGCGGCGGCGTACCGGTGGCTGTCGATGACCGCGCGACGCGCGATGGACAGCAGCCATGCGCGCGCCGAGGAGCGGCCCTCGAACCGGTGCAGGCTGCCGAGCGCGCGCAGGAACGTGTCCTGCGCCAGGTCGTCGGCGGCCTGCGGATCGGCGGACAGATGCGCCACGTACCGCACGACGTCACGGTGCAGGGAGCGGACGAAACGGTCGGCGGCGTCCGGGTCGCCGCCGCCGGCGGCCAGCGCCCACGCGGTCGCCGACTCGTCGCCGGTGACCGCTTGCGCGGTGTCGTCCGCCATCGCGTGCCTCACGCGTTCCGCGCGTGAGGGCAGGACAGGAGTGATCACCTGAGTCCTTCTCGGGTAGACCGGACTCCGGTACGGCGGCGGACGCGGCGGCGTCACACCGGGCATCGAGGCTCGGGAACGCGCGACGTACCGGGCACGCCGTACCGGACAAGTCCGGGAAGCAAGGGACACGGCCGTACGACAGGTACGGCCGGGGGCCCGAGGGCACGGTCTGCGTCGACGACTCGACGTCCGCGGCCGTGCGGCCTCGGGGAACCGGCTGTCTCAGACGACAGCGGTCCCCGCCGGAGGCCCCCGAGAGGTGATCGTGTGGACGAGCGGAAGCAGCCGTGGCGCCCGGTCGGAGCGAGAGCGCCGAGGCCTGAGGCGCGGGCGGTGCGGCGGTACGGGCAGGGTGAGCGACAGCCGCAGCGGGGCGGCCAGCCAGCCCGCGACGGCCCGCAGGATCCGGAACGCGGCGCGCTCGCCGTGCGCCAGCCACAGGCCGCACAGCAGCGCGGCGAGGGTGTGCGCGGCAAGCATGCCGAGCGAGGACATGCCGGCCATGTCGTGGGCCATGCCTGTGGGTCCGGCATCCATATGGGCCGTGCCTGTGTGGCCGGCGCCCATGTGGGCCATGTCCATGTGTCCCGCGCCCATAGCCCCCATGGAACCCATGGAGTCCGTGGAACCCATGTGGGCGGACATGGTGTTGCCCGTGCCGTCGTGCCCGGTGGCCGCGGAGGACTGCGCGAACTCGAAGGCCGCGTGCAGGCCGCCCTGGGCGGCGACCACGACGGACACGACCAGCGCGAGCCCCCGTTCCCGGCCGGCCAGACACCAGCCCGCGGCGCCCGTGGCGAGCGCGCCGGCCGCGAGCGTCCACCACGGGACGGCCGCACCCGACATGAGCACGTGACCGAGGGCCGCGAGCAGCACACAGACGGACGCGAACACCGCGGCCCGTATCGTGCGCACACCCCACCCAGCAGTCATGACGGCCCTCATCCTCGCATCCTGGGCCCACTCGTCACGGGTGGGTACGCACAACACCCCTGTCCCGCACTCAAGCCCAGAAGAGTGATACAGGACACATCGACGTGAGGGAACCGGGCGCGCGCGCCAGCCGACTTCTAGGGGAGTGGGGTGATGCGCTCACCCACTCCCGCCGGGGCGGATCACGACCGCCTGCACCTCGATCCGCCCGGCCCGCTCGAAGTGCAGCGTGAAGGGCACATAGGTGCCCTCCTGCCACTCCGGCTCCGCCCGCAGCGTCACGTCCAGGCCGAACGGCGACATGGCGAGAGCGCCGCCGGCCGGGACGCGGGCCGAGTCCACCGTCTCCGCGGACGCCGCGGTCTCACCGATCATGCGGTGCCGGCTGAGTGCCAAGTCACCACCCACCGCGGACGAGGTCACCTTCAGCAGCCGGTCGTCCGCGCCGCCGGAGTTGCCGATCCGGAAGAACGCCGCGGTGTCGCGGACATCGCCGTAGGGCAGGAAGACCCGCCCGTCGCGGACCGTGATCCGCGCCGGGCTGCCCGCGTTGCCCGAAGTCACCCACGTGGTCAGACCGCCGAGGGCAAGACTGCAGGCGGCGATCGGAGCGAGTGCGGCGAGGAGTCCGTCGGTGACGCGGCGACGGGTCGGGCGCCAGGCGCGGGCGGCGGCCGCTTCGTCGTGCCGCCGGACCGCGGCCGGCTCGGCCGTGCTCGGGCTCATCGGGCGCTCCCCTTTTCCGTGTACCGGCGGCCCCCGGCGGGCGCCGGCTGCCAGGCCCGCAGCCGCAGGCTGTTGCCCACCACGAGCAACGAGCTCACCGACATGGCGACCGCGGCGACCATCGGGTTGAGCAGGCCGACCATGGCGAGCGGCACGGTCACCGCGTTGTAGCCGAAGGCCCACAGCAGGTTGGCGCGGATGGTGCCGAGGGTGCGCCGGGCGAGCCGTACGGCGTCCCCGAGCGCCTCGATGTCGCCGCGCACCAGGGTCACGTCGGCGGCGCCGATCGCGACGTCCGTGCCGCTGCCCATGGCGATGCCGAGGTCGGCGCCGGCCAGCGCGGCGGCGTCGTTGACGCCGTCGCCGACGACCGCGACCCGGCAGCCCCGCGCTCTCAGTTCCCGTACCAGGTCGGCCTTGTCCTCGGGGGTGCGGCGGGCGTGCACCTCCTCGATGCCGAGGGCGGACGCGACCGCCCGCGCCGGTGCCTCCCGGTCGCCGGTGGCGAGCACGGGGCGGACGCCGAGGCGCCGCAGCCGGTCCACGGCCCGGTAGCTGCCGGGGCGTACGACGTCCCCGATCTCGATCAGCGCCTGGGCCGTGCCGTCGACGCGTACGAGGACCGGGGTGTGCGCGGCGGCCTCCGCGGCCGGCAGGGCCTTGGCCAGCGCGGTGGGCAGTTCGTCGTCCGGCGCGAGGACCTCGACCAGATGGCCCTCGACCTGGCCCTGCACGCCCCGGCCCGGCTCCGCGTGGAAGTCCCGTACCTCGGGCAGCGGCGCCTGTTCGGGCAGGGTCCTGCGGGCGTGGGCGACGACGGCTCGGCCCAGCGGGTGCTCCGAACCCTGCTCCACGGCACCGGCCAGCCGCAGCACGGTTTCCTGGCCGAGCCCGTCGGGTACGGCCGTGACGCGGGCGACGCTCATGTGCCCGGAGGTGAGCGTGCCGGTCTTGTCCAGGACGACCGTGTCGATGTGCTGGAGTCCCTCCAGGGCCTGCGGTCCCCGGACGAGGACGCCGAGTTGGGCGCCGCGTCCGGTGGCGGCCATGAGGGCGGTCGGGGTGGCCAGGCCCAGCGCGCAGGGGCAGGCCACGACCAGGACGGCCACGCACGCGGTGATCGCCGCCTGCGGATCGGCCCCGGCCCCGAGCCAGAACCCGAGGACGGTGGCGGCCAGGGCCAGCACCACGGGTACGAACACCCCCGCCACGGCGTCGGCGAGCCGCTGGGCACGCGCCTTGCCGGCCTGGGCCTCGGTCACCAGGCGGGTGATCCGCGCGAGCCGGGTGTCCGCGCCCACGGCCGTCGCCCGCACCAGCAGCAGCCCGCCCGCGTTGACGGCGCCGCCCACCACGGCCGAGCCGGGGCCGACCTCGATCGGCTCGCTCTCGCCGGTGACGAGCGACAGGTCGACGGCCGAGTTGCCCTCCACCACCTCGCCGTCGGTGGCGACCCGCTCGCCGGGCCGTACGACGAAGGTCCGTCCGATCGTCAACTCCTCGACCGGGACGAGGCGTTCACGGCCGTCGTCCTCACGGACCGACACCTCCCGGACGGTGAGCCGGGCGAGGGACCGCAGGGCCGCCCCGGTGCCGTGCCGGGCCCGTGCCTCCAGCAGGCGGCCGGCCAGCACGAACAGCGGGACACCGACCGCCGCTTCGAGATAGACGTGGGCCACGCCGTCCGGCGCGGACGGCAGCAGGCTGAACGGCATCCGCATGCCGGGCTCCCCCGCGCCACCGAGGAACAGCGCGTACGCCGACCAGGAGAAGGAGGCCAGCACGCCCAGCGAGACCAGCGTGTCCATGGTGGCCGTGGAGTGCCGCAGCCCGCGCAGCGCCCGTACGTGGAACGGCCAGGCGCTCCAGACGGCGACCGGCGCGGCCAGCACGAAGCACAGCCACTGCCAGTTGCGGAACTGCCAGGCGGGCACCATCGACAGCACGAGCACCGGCACCGCGAGCAGTGCGGTCACCAGCAGCCTCGTGCGCTCCGGGCGGCCGTCCTCGGCGGCCTCGGCGTCGTGGCGCTCCCGTGCGCGCGGCGGCTCGGGCAGCGCGGCGGTGTATCCCGCCTGCTCGACGGTCTCGACGAGTTCCTCGGGGCGGACGTGCGGCGGATGGCTGACCCGGGCGCGCCCGGTGGCCAGGTTGACCGTCGCGGTGACGCCGTCCAGCTTCGCGAGCTTCTTCTCCACGCGCCGTACGCAGGCGGCGCAGGTCATCCCGCCGACGGTCAGGTCCGTGACCGTGATCGGGGGTGCGGGTTCGGTGGTCATCAGCCGCCGCTCCCGTGCCGCATGTTCCCCATCTCGCCGTTCTCCCCGGTGTCTGTGCCGCCGCCCTCACCGCCGGTTCCGGAGCGGTGCATACCGGGCGCGACGGGCCCGGCGGCCGCTCCGACGGCATACGACACCGTGAAGATCACGGCGAGGAGCAGCAGAAACCCGCAGAGGGCGGGCGGGACAAGTGGGGGTGTTCTCATCGACGGCCTCCAGACGCACGTACCGCTTCATGAGTCGGGCCCGGCACCCGGGGAGTTCCCGGGCCCTACGTGCCGTTCGGATCGGTCGACGGGTCGTCGCCGTAGCGATGGCGCAGGCAGGAGGCGACGACCACGAACGGCCACAGGGACTGAATGGCAGTCACAAGGCGTTCGGCGGCGCCCGCGGGGCCGTCCTGGTGCATCTCGAACAGGAACCAGGCGGCGCTGAGGAGCATCAGAACGGTCGCCGTGACGGACGGCGCGAGCCGCAGACCCCAGGGTGCGACGCCTCGTCGATCGGCGGCCAGGACCGGCCACAGGGCGAGGAAGGCGAAGCCGACCCCGGCGACCGCTCCGTGGCGCAGAGACCCACCGCTGCTCGGCGGCGGGATCATCGCCACCACGCAGGCCGTCACGCCCCCGGCGCCCAGCGCCACCCGCCCGGGGAGCGCGGCGGCGCGCAGCCCCAGGGCGGTGAGCAGGTGGCAGACGCCCAGGGCGGCCAGGGCCGCGGTCATCACCCAGAATCCCGCGGCGCCGTAGGACGCCAGGGCGCTGATCGTCTGTCTGGCCGGGTCGTAGGCGGGCCCTTCGAGCTGCGCCGCGATCGCCCAGCCCGCGATCAGGAAGACAGGCGCACATCCCGACGAGAGCAGGGCCCATCTAGGCACTAGTCGCATTAAACCACCGTAAAGCGCACGAAACAGATGACGCGTCAGCTACACACGGCGAGGCAGGCGGCAGGACCTCGCCGGAGCCGAACAGCCCTGCGAAGTGCGTACGAATCACCTGCAAACGCCAGGCCGCGCCACCCCTTCCGGCGCATAGAAATATCCACCAGCATGAGGGGCCCTGAACGGGCCGGAGCACAGATCGCTGGGGGTAGGGACATGCAGCGCGCCATGGGGAAGCAGGCCGTCGAGTGGCTCGCGGCGGCCGCGGCGGATCCTCGCTCGTGCAAACGGCAGTGGGACGGAGGCGCGGACGCGGTGCTGCTGGAGGCCGGCCGACTGTGGGACGTGCTGAGCGTCCCCGAGCATCTCGGCCTGAGGACCCTGGAGTTCCTCGATCGCGCGCGACGGCGGGCGTGCGGGCCGGTCCTGATGAACAGCGGCGCCCGGCGGGTCGGGTTCTTCATCCCGCCGGCCGCGGCCGGTGAGTGGTCCGGACGCGGAGTCCGCCATGTCGGCCGGGGGGCGTGGGTCGCCGTACCGCCGCCGTACCAGTCCGGTGGATGGCGGCTGGAGTGGCTGTGGCCGCCGGACGGTACCGGCGCCCTGTACGACCCGGACGTCGTGCGGCTGGCGCTGCGCGAGGCCGGTGGCGCGCTCGCCGCCCCGGCGCCGGTCAGTCGGTGAGCGGATCGGCGACGCCGACACGACCGCGGCTCGCGCTGCCCTCCCACACGAACATCGGCCCCGGCAGGCCCCGCGGCACGAGCACGGCCGGTACGGAGGCGGGCGCGGGCTCGGCGACGTACCGGTCCTCCGCCGGGGCGAGGCCGGCACACCGGCCGACCGCCCAGGAGGTCACCGCCTGGCCCTGGCTGTCGGCGGCCGCGACGCCGTCCCGGCGCCCTGGAACCGTACGGCCCTTGGCACGCCACTCGGCGACCAGCGCCGCGTAGATCGACGGCTGGCCCAGGACGCCGGCGGCCGGTACGACGTACGACGCGGGTGCGGCATCGCCTCCCAGGACGCGACGCACGGATTCACTGCTGTCCATGCCGGAGCAACGCCGAGGCGTGCGCCGGTGGTACGCCGACCGCCCCCGCTACCACCCGGTCGGGTGAGCCGGTCCCCCGGATGGAGTCATGCCGTGCCCGACCCACACCGCCCGCTCTCGAACCAGAGAGGATCCGCTCGCATGGACCGGAACGACAGTGAGGAAACCAACGACTGCCCGTGGTGCGAGGCCCTGCTGGAGGCGAGCCTGCCACCGACGGCGGAGCCGGCCGACCGGCCGGGACGACGACACGACCCCTATGTCTCGGGAGCCCAGTACGACGCCGACGACTGGTGAGCGGGCCGCGGCTCAAGGGTCCTGGCCGTCGCCGCGCGGCACGCGCTGGTGCAGTTGGGCGGCGAGTACGGCGACGTCGTCCTCCGCGTTCCGGGCGTCGAGCCGGGCGAGAACGGTGTCGAGGACGTCCTCGACGTCCGCGCCTGCCTGGAAGCCGACGCCGGCCAGCCGGTCCAGGGACTGGTCGATGTCCTCGCCGCGGTGCTCGACGAGCCCGTCGGTGAACAGCACCAGCGTCTGCGCCGGGTCGAGCCGGTAGGTAGCCGGCTCGTAGCCGCCGAGGCCCGTGCCGAGCGGCGGCCCGACCGGCACGGGCAGCAGTGAGGTGCGGCCCCGGCCGTCGATCACGGCCGGGGGCAGATGGCCGGCGCTGGCCAGGGTCACCTGGCCCCGGTCGGGGTCGACGCGGGCGATCAGGCAGGTGGCGGGCCGGCGCTCCGGCTCCGCGGAGGCGCTGTCGTCGAGCTGGCGCAGCACGCGGTGCGGCGGCAGGTCGGCGGAGGCGATGTAGCGCAGCGAGGAGCGGTACGCGGTCATGTCGACGGCGGCTTCGAGGCCGTGGCCCATCACGTCGCCGACGACGAGCAGGGTGCGGCCGAAGTGCAGACGGACGGTCTCGCACCAGTCGCCGCCCACGAGGGCGCTCTGCCCGACGGGCATGTAGCGGATGGCGACGTCCAGGTTCGGGTGCGGGCGGCCGGGCTCGGCGAGCAGGGCGCGCTGCAGGTTGCCGACGATCCCCCGGACCCGCTCGTGTTCCCGGCCGTGCCGGATGTGGGACGCGGCACGTTCGGCGAGGACTCCCAGCAGCTCGGATTCCGCCGGGGTGAACGGTCCGCGGTCGCGGGCGCAGACCAGCACGCCGTAGGTGCGTCCGCCGGTGCTCAGTGGAACGCACAGGGCCGGTCGGCCGCCGTCGGCGGAGACGTGGGCGATGGGGGTCGCGGCCTCCCCGAGCGTGCTCGTCTCCCGGGCGGCGGCGGTGGCCCACGCGACGCCGGGCAGCAGTGCCGGGTCGCCGCTGACCGCCTCGTACTCCGGCTCGGCCTCGGTGTCGAGGCGCAGCACCGCCGCCGCGCCGCCTACCTGCCGGACCGCCTCCCGGGTCAGCTCGGCGCGCGTGGCGTTCTCGTCCAGGGTGGTGCCGATCCTGGCCAGTGCGGTGCGCAGCGCTGCGAGCCGCGACGGTGCGGCCAGGTCCTGCTCGGGTACGCCGCCGGACGCGACGGGTCCCACCGTCGACGGCCTATGAAACGACTGGAACCAGCGCACCACACCAAACACCCTAAAACGGTGACAAACCTCCACAGGCGGCGCACGCAGTGCCCGGCGCCCCACATGTGCCCGCCAGGAGCGCCCCGCGCGGCCCGAGCACGGACGGCGTACGGCTGGTGACACCGCGGGCAGGAGCGGCGCCGGGCGCGCCCGGCGCCCGCCACCGGCTACGGCGTACAACGTCACCGAGGGGGCGCACGCCCTGCTACCTGCCCGTTTGGCGCGCGGGCGCTCGCCCCATACGGGGAATTGAGCTCCCGCCGTATGGCCGCGGCACCGGGCACCCGGTGCACTAAGGCGACAACCGGGCGTCAGCGCACCACAGGGAGGCTCTTTATGGCACTCACGGAGTGGACGAGGTCGATGGAGTGGCTGGCCGCGGCGTCGGAGGACCCCGGCGCCTGCAAGGAGGAGTGGCAGAACGGCAGCACGGGCATCGCGCTCCTGGAGGCCGGACGGTTCTGGGACGTGCTCGTCGTGCCGGAGGAGCTCGGGTTGCGGGTCGCCGACCTCCTGGAGGAGTTGCCGCTGCTCGACCCGGGCCCCTGCCTGCTGGACGCACGGCGCCGCCACGTGGGCTTCCTGCTGCCGCCGGAGCCGCAGACCGTGTGGATCGGCACCGGCATGCGTCTGCTCGGCGCCGGCACCTGGATCGCCGCCCCCGCCCCGCACTGCCGCTGGGGCGCCCTGCGCTGGCTGGTCCCGCCGGACGGCACCGGCACCCTGCACTTGCCGGAGGTCCTGGAAGTGGCCCTGCAGCGCTGCGCGGACGAGCTGTCCCGCCTCCAGGGGCGCTGCACGAACGCCACGCACAGCCCGACCACGCCGGCCGGCGGCCTCCAGCTGGTGCGTCAGTGCGCGGCGGCGGGGGAACGCGTAGGGCCCTGACGGAGGCCTGACGCGTACGGTCGGCGCGGTGGGCGTGCCCTTGCCTCAGCCCAGGAAGCTCAAGGGGGACGTCGGGGTGCTGTTCCGTTGCGGTCCGCTCGCCCGTCTCGTCCGCTCGCCCTCGGCCTGCGAGGGCGTGCGCGAGTACCAGGCGTCGTAATCAGGGGCTCCGGATTTCATGACGGGCCTTTCGGAGAAGGGCCGCACGTCGAGGAGGCCCCGGATGTCCCTCAGCTTGCGGAACACCGGGTCGGCCTCGCTGCGCTGGGCCTCTTGCCAGCGCCCGGTTGTGAGTCATTACCCGCACCCGGGCGAAGTCGGAGTGCGGCGTCAGCCGCCGGCCACGGCGCGCACCGCCTCCTCGACCGGGGTGGAGCCGCTGATCAGCTCGAGGATGCGCCCGGCGGTCCCGGGCTCGTGGAGCAGGGCGGCGAGCACCGCAGCCACGTCATCGCGCGGCACCCGGCCGCGGCCGGTGTGCTCGGCGAGCGTGACACGGCCGCTACCGGGGTCGTCGGTCAGCGTCCCCGGGCGCACAATCGTCCAGTCCAGTCCCGGACGGGAGGCGATGTCGGCGTCCGCCTCGCCCTTGGCCTTCAGGTAGGCGGCAAACACCGGGTCGGTGCCGGGCGGCGGCGGGCTGTCCACGCCCATCGCGGAGATCACCAGGAAGCGGCGCGTCCCGGCGCGCTCGGCCGCATCCGCGAGGAGGATGGCCGCGTTCCGGTCCACCGTCTGCTTGCGGGCCGCGCCGCTGCCCGGTCCGGCGCCCGCGGCGAACAGCGCCGCGTCGGCGCCGCCAAGGGGGCCGGCCACCTCGTCCACCGAGGCGTGCTCCAGGTCGCACACCACCGGTTCCGCACCGTCCGCGCGCAGGTCGTCGGCGTGGTCCGGGTTGCGAATCAACCCTGTGACGTTGTCGCCGCGCGCCGAGAGCACCCGGGTCAGCCGGCGCGCGATCTTTCCGTGTCCACCCGCGATCACAATGTGCATGGGGGTCATTCTTGCCACACGCGACCGCTCACGCCGGGCTGCGGGACTGCCGCGCAGGTCGGGTCCCGCGGTTGCCGCAAAGTCGGCCTGCGTGTGCACCGCGCTGGTGCGCGGGACCACCCGGCCACCGGGTCGCGCCGCAGGTGCTCGGGGATTCGCGATCGCGATTCTGTCGTCAGGAGCGCGCGAGCCGGGCCGCGAGATAGGGCGCGGTGGCGCTGCGGCGGGCCCTGGCCACCTTGGCCGGCGGGCCCGCCGCGACCACCCGTCCACCCGCGTCACCGCCGCCCGGCCCAAGGTCGATGACCCAGTCGGCGGTGCCGTCACCGGGCCCCGCTCACACGAGCACTCGCAGAAATCCCGGTCTTGCTGCGGACCGTCTTCGAACAGCCCGACGCCGACGCCGAGGCCGTCCAGGCCCAGATGTGGCACGTACTGGACGCTGTGGAGGCCAAGTCCCCAAAGCCGCAGCCCATTTGGGCACCGCCCAGCACAACGCCAGTTCAGTAAGCGTTCCTCGGTCCTTTCGGGCGGGTGCCGGGCCCTCAGAATCCGACTGCATCGCGCGAGCCGTGGCGGGCAGGTTCTCCGACCGGTCGATCCCGATCGGGTGGACCCCTGCTCTGGCCAGCCAGGCCGAAACGTAGGCGCTGACCGCTCGGTCCGTGGGCGCTGGACAGCCTCCCCGGCCCGGCACCCGGCACCCGTCCACGGGGAGCTGTGGACCGTCCTAAAATGGAACAAATTATCCACCGAGATCGAGGGCAACGTGTCGGCCAACGGTGTGGCATCGGACATGTACCCGTTCGGCGCCGCAGGTGTCGGCGAAGCGCCCGAGCGCGACGACGCGCTGGTCAGTGCCGTCGTCGGTGCCGTGGAGCTGACCGGAGCGCATACCGGAAGCGTGTTTCTGCTCTCCGGCGACCGCCGCTCGCTCGTAGTGGCCGCTTCGTGCGGGTCGCCGCCCTCCCTGCTCAGCGGGTGGCGCCGGATCCCGGTGAACAGCGGTCTGCCGGTGGCGGAGGCGTACCGCTCCGGGTGCATGGTCCATCTGGCCGACGCGGAGGAGACGATGCGGCGCTTCCCGCAGCTCTCGGTCGCCCTGCCCTACCCGTTCGGCTCTGCGTCGGTCCCCGTACGGGCGGGCGAGCGGACCTTCGGCACCATCGCCGTGGTGTGGACGGCCAGGCCGGACGGGACAGGGCTGTCGAGGACGCAGCGCCGGAAGCTGCGCTCCGCCGCCGACCGGCTGGGCACCACCCTCGCCGGGCTGCGGGCCCGCGGCGCGCTCGGTGAGTACGACGAACGGATGGCTCCGGTAGTGGTCCCGCTGCCATCCGCCCCGGTGATCCGGGTGGGTCTGTTCGACTGGAATCTCGACACCGGAGCCCTCACCGCCGACGACGAGCTGTGCGCGATCTTCGGAATGCCGCCCCGCGAGTTCGACGGACGGGCGGCCACCCTGGCGGCCATGATCGAGCCCGCGGATCTGCCCGGCTTCCGGTCCGCCGCCCGTGCCGCGGTCCAGGAACGCCACGTACTGGCACACTGCCTGCGCATCCGGGACGGCGGCGGAGGCCACCACACCGTCGAGCTGTGGGGCCGGGTGCCCGAGAGCCCTGACGACCTGGGGGCCTCGGCCCATCTGGTCGGCGCCGTACTCGATTCCGGGAGCCGCATGGCCGCCGTGGCGGCGATCGAGCGACTCGCGGACGGCTTCTTCGCGCTCTCGCCCGACGGACGCGTCGCCTACGCCAACCCCAGCCTGGAGAATCTGCTGCGGGTCCGCCAGGACCAGCTGCTCGGCCGACGCCCCTGGGACGTCCTGCCCTGGCTGGCCGATCCCGTGTACGAGGACCGCTACCGGGCCGCCCTGGTCTCCCAGCAACCGGTCTCCTTCCTGGTCCGCCGCCCGCCGGCCACATGGCTGGTCTTCTCCCTCCACCCGGGAGCTCAGGGCGTGACGGGGTGGGTGGCACCCCTGCGACAGCCCGTACCGGCCGACACCGGACCCGGGGCGACCCTCGCGGATAGGGGGCCGCCCGCCTCCTGGTCTCCTCCACCCGCGGCCCCGCGCGTGGGTTCCCTCTACCGGGTGCTCACGCTGGGCAGCGCGCTCACCGAGGCGGTCACCGCGCACGAGGTGTTCGAGGCCGTCGCCGAGCAGCTGCTGCCCGCTTTCGGCGGTCAGAAGCTGGCGATCGCCGTGGTGGAGGAGCGCCGCCTGCGCCTGCTCGATCAGCGGGGCTACTCGAGGCGCTTCCTCGCCCGGTTCGAAGGCACTCCGCTGCATGCCCGGCTGCCCGTGACGGACGCGCTGACCTCCGGGGCCCCGCTGTTCGTCGAGTCCCGTGAGGAGCTTCTCGAGACCTACCCCGGGATCATGGTCAGTCAGTCCAACTCCTGGGCGTTCCTGCCCTTGATCGCCTCGAACCGCCCTGTCGGCGTCTGCCTGCTCGGCTTCGACGAAGTCCACCGATTTCCCGACGAGGAGCGCGGAGTCCTCACCGCACTGGGCGGCCTGATCGCCCAGGCCCTGGAACGCGCCAGGCTCTACGACGCCGAATTCGCCCTCGCCCGCGGCCTGCAGAACGCCCTCCTGCCGCACCGGCTGCCCACACTGCCGGGCCTTGATGTCACCGGGCGCTATCTCCCGGGCACCCGAGGGATGGACATCGGCGGCGACTGGTACGACGTCATCCCCACCGGCGACGAGGTCGCGCTGATCGTCGGGGACGTCGAGGGGCACAACGTCGCCGCCGCGGCCGCCATGGGCCAGCTGCGCAGCGCGGTGCGGGCCTTCGCCACCGCCGGCCACCGGCCGGGCGACGTCGTCGCCAACACCAACCGGCTCCACATGGACCTCGACCCGGAGCTGCTCGCAAGCTGCTGCTACGCCCGCCTCCATCCTCGTTCGGGGGTCGTGCGCATCGTCCGTGCCGGCCACCCCCCGCCCTTGCTGCGCCTGCCCGACGGGCAGGCCGAAGTCCTGGATGTGCCCGGCGGCCCCCTGCTCGGTATCGACACGGCGGCACACTTTCCGGAGTCCGAGCTGCGCCTCGTACCCGGGTCGATCCTGGCCCTGTACACGGACGGACTGATCGAGAAGCGTCACTCGGACATCGATTCCGACGTCGACCGGCTCCGGGCGTCACTGGCCCGCACGGGCGGGGGCCGTCTGGAGGATCTGGCCGACGCGCTGCTGCGGGACGCCCGCCGGTCCGCCGACAGGGCGGACGACATCGCCCTCCTGCTCACCGAGTACGCCACGCCACCGCAGACGGCGACACAGCCGACGTCCGCACACGCCGGCTCCGGCCCGTCGCCATGAGGCAGCGGGCTCTCCGACGCCGCTGTCCCCTGCCCCAGATCCTCCGGTACGCCGCCTGGTAGCCCAATGGGTGCCCAGGTCCTGGCGCTGCCCCTGTTGAACTCGTCGACGGTCTGACACCGGCCGCCGCGGCCTCCCCGCTCGTCGCCGCGGACGCCCGCGGCGCGTGGACCGGACGGGTCAACACCGTCACCGCCCGCACGGACCGGGTGGACGTCGACGCGTTGCTCATCCGGCCCGACGGCTGTGTCGCCCGGGCCTTGCCCACCGGGCAGGACCTCGACGCCACCACGCTGGTGCGTGCGCTGGGCACATGGTTCGGCCAACCGGCCTGAGCAGCGCATTAACAGTCGCCTCAGGTTCGCTCGCTAGGAAGTCGGCGTCCAGACAAGCGATGCAACCCGTATGTAGGAGGCTAGTGATGGCAGTCGACGCAGCGCCGTCCGGGGAAGCGCCGGCCGGCCGGTTGGCCGGCCGGTGGGTGCCCTGGTTGGTGATTGGCCTATGGCTGGTGCTGGCGGCGGGCATGGTGCCGCTGAGCGGGAAGTTGAGCTCGGTCACCACCGACAGCGCCGTGGACACCCTGCCGGCCAGTGCGGAGTCCACCAAGGTGGCGGTGCTGGACGACAGTCTCCCCGGCGGTGACAACAACACGTTCGTCTTCGTGTACCACCGCGCCGGCGGCATGACCGACGCCGACCGCGCGACGGTCGAACGCCACTACGACACCCTTGCCAAGCGGTACCCGCCGAAGGCGACGGCGGCGGCCGGCGAGGACGACGAGGGCTCACCGACGAGCCCCTCCACCAACGGCAAGGCGATGATGTTCACCCTCGAGGTGAGCACGACCTACGGCGCACCGGAGGAGATCGTCGGCCCGTTGCGTGACGCCGCGAAGGACCGCCCCTCCGGCCTGGAACTCGACGTGACCGGCCCAGGCGCGATCGACGGCGACATGGACGCCGTCTTCGACGGCATCGACGTGCAGGTCCTCCTCACCACCATCGTCGTCGTCACGCTCCTGCTCATCCTCACCTACCGCAGCCCGGTGTTGTGGATCATCCCGCTGGTGGCCGTCGGCGCGGCCGCACTGACCGCGATGGGGACCGTCTACCTGCTCGTCAAGGGCTTCGGCATCGTGGTCAACGACCAGAACTCGGCGCTGCTGACGATCCTGGTATTCGGCGTCGGCACGGACTACGCGCTGTTGCTCATCGCTCGATATCGGGAGGCACTGCACCACCATGAGAACGTCCGGGTCGCGATGGTCCACGCGCTACGCGGCGCGGCGCCGGCCATCGTCGCGTCCGCGGCCACCGTGGTCGCCGGCCTGCTCTGCCTGCTCGTCGCGGACCTGAACAGCACCAGCGGGTTGGGCCCGATCGGTGCGGCCGGCATCCTGTGCGCGCTGGTAGCCATGCTGACGCTCTTCCCGGCGGTCCTCGTGGTGCTCGGCAGGCGGATCTTCTGGCCTGCCATCCCGCGGTTCAGCACGGCCGCGGAGGAGAAGCCGGGGCTGTGGCGACGACTCGGCACCGCCATCAGCCGCCGCCGGTGGGTGGCGACGCTCGGCTCGCTCGGAGTCCTCGGCGTGCTCGCCCTCGGGCTGGCGGGCAACACCGGCGCCCTGCGGGAGCAGGACCAGTTCCTGTCCGCGCCGGAGTCGGTCACCGGCTTCACCGTTCTCCGCCAGCACTTCCCGGAGCTCGGCGGCCAGCCGATGACGATCTTCACGCGGCCGGCGCACCAGGAGCGGGTGCTCGACATCGTCGAGGACACTCGCGGTGTGGCCCTGGCCATCCCGGAGCAGACCAGCGGTGGCTGGGCCAACATCTCCGTGTTCCCGAAGGACGCGCCGGACACCGCCGCGGAGTACGACACGATCAAGCGGGTGCGCACCGCCGTGCACGCGGTGCGCGGGGCGGAGGCGATCGTCGGCGGGCCGAGTGCGGAGAACCTCGACACCGAGGAGACCACCAGCCGCGACGAGAAGCTGGTGATCCCGCTGGTGCTCGTCGTCGTCCTGATCGTCCTCGGGCTGCTGCTGCGCGCGATCCTGGCCCCGCTGGTTCTGATGGCCACCGTGATCGTCTCGTTCGCCGCGGCCTTCGGCGGCAGCGTGTTCGTCTTCGACACGATCCTCGGGTTCAAGGGTGTCGACTATTCGGTGCCGCTGCTGGCATTCCTGTTCCTGGTGGCGCTCGGCGTCGACTACAACATCTTCCTGGCCAGCCGGGCCCGGGAGGAGACCGTGCGTCTCGGCACCGGAGAGGGCATGCTCAAAGCCCTCTCCGCCACCGGTGGCGTCATCACCTCGGCAGGCCTGGTCCTGGCGGCCACGTTCGCGGTCCTCGTCACACTTCCGCTGGTGATGCTGATCGAGGTCGGGTTCCTGGTGGCCTTCGGCGTGCTGCTCGACGCCCTGCTGGTGCGGTCGGTCCTGGTGCCCGCCCTCACCCTGCTGATCGGCCGGCGGATCTGGTGGCCGAGCCGACTGTCCCGTCCAGCGGCGGAGCCGCCGGACGGTCAACAGTCACTCGCCGACGGCGAGGAGCCCGCGCTGCAACGGTGAGCGCGGCGGCACGGACAAGATCCGGGACGGGGCCCCAGGCCCGTCCCGGATCTTTTCATGGGCCCGACGGCCGCCGCCCTTTGGTCCTGCGCCGCGCCGCCGGGGCTGGGGTCGGCGCACCGCGTGTCCTGCCCCGGCGTTGAGCCGCGCGCGGCCATGCCCGACGGCCACCGCCCCCTTGTCCTGCGCCGCGCCCCCCGGGGCGGGTCAGCGCACCGCAGTGTCATCCCCGGCGTTGAGCCGCGCGCGGCCATACCCGACGGCCACCGCCCCTTCTCCTGCCCCGCCGCCCCCGGGGCGGGTCAGTGCACCGCGCTGTCATCCCCGACGGTGAGCTGGGCGATCGGGGCGGGCGGGGCCGCGGCCGGAAGGTCGATCCGAAGCAGCGCGCCACCGCGTGCGGAGCGGCCGACGGTGGCCCGGCCGCCGTGGGCGTCGACGACCCGCTGCACGATCGACAGCCCCAGACCGGATCCCGGCAACGCCCGGGCGCTGTCGGCACGGTAGAACCGGTCGAACACCCGCGGTACGTCGGCGGCGTCGATGCCCGGCCCGGCGTCGTCGACCTCGAGCACCGCCGACGCGCCCTCGGCACGGAGCCGGACCTGGACCGGCTGATCCGCGGGGGACCACTTGCCGGCGTTGTCGATGAGGTTGAGCACCGCCCGCTCGAGCGCAGCGGGACGCCCGCTCACCCACACGGAGGTCACGTCGAGAGCGACCTCGATGTCAGGCGCGCGGGAAGCCGCCCGGGTCGCGGCGGCCACCACCACGTCGGCGAGGTCGAGCACCTCGGTGCTCTCGTCGCTGACGTCACCGCGCGCCAGGTCGGTCAGCTCGGCGGCAAGGGTGCTCAACTCGGCCACCTGGGCGCCGAGATCGTTGAGCAGCCGGGTCCGGCTCTCCGCCGGCAGTGCGCTGTTCAGGGTGCCGCGCCGATCGAGCCGTATCAGCAGTTCGACGTTGAGGCGCAGGCTGGTGAGCGGGGTCTTGAGCTCATGGGCGGCGTCCTCGGCGAGCAGCCGCTGGGCCCGCCGGGAGTCCCGGAGCGCGGCGAGCATCTCGTTGATCGACTGGATCAGCCGCCGGATCTCCCCACCGCCCTCATCCGGGATGTCGGCATCGAGATCCCGGGTGCGCGCGACACGTACCGCGGCGGCGGTCAGCCGGTCGATCGGTGCCAGTCCGGTCCGCGCCACGGTCCGCCCCACAAGAGCGCCGCCGACCACGCAGAGCAGCCCGATCAGCAGCATGCCGAACCCGAACCGGTTGACCGGGCTGTCGTCGACGAAGCGGGCCACCTGGACCGCGCCGTCGCCCGCCCGCAGCGTGTAGATGAGGTAGCCGTCTTCGTCGCTGTCGTTCGACTCCATCAGGTCGGCCGACGCGCCCTGCGCCACGCGCCCGGCCTGCTCGCTGACCGGGGGCAGCGCGGGTTGGCCGGCCGGCGTCCGGATCGAGCCGTCGGGCAGGATGACCCGCACCAGCCGACCGGATCCGGGATACGGCGGTAGCTGGACCTGCGCCAGACCGGCGAGCTCCGCGTTCGTCGCCAGGACACGGGAGTCGGCGCGCAGCTGATTCTCGGCGGTCTTCTGCAGCTCCCGGCCCAGTAGCTCGCTGGCCACCTGGAAGGCCATGAACACGCTGACCGCGATGGCCGTCGCCGCGATCACCGTCACCCTGGCCCGCAGGGACCGTCGGCGCCACCATCGAATGAGCCGGCGCGGTTGCCGTCCGGCGGGCCCGCTCACGGAGGAGTCTCCCGCAACGTGTATCCCAGGCCGCGCAGCGTGTAGATCAATCGCGGCTCACCCTCGGCCTCCATCTTGCGGCGCAGATAGCTCACGTATACCTGGAGGTTGTTGGCGGTGGAGCTCATGCCGAAGCCCCAGATCGCCTCGAACAGCGCGTCGCGGGTCAAGACCCGGGTCGCGTTGCTCATGAGGGCCTGCAGGAGGGAGAACTCGGTCCGGGTCAGGCGCAGCGGCCGCCCGCCACGCCACGCCTCGAACCTGTCGGGATCGAGCCGGATGTCGGCGAACGACAGGATCTGCGACTCCTCGTCGGTCGGCGTGCGCCGGCGCAGCAGGGCCCGCACCCGGGCCAGCAACTCCTCGGTGGCGAACGGCTTGGGCAGGTAGTCGTCGGCGCCCGCGTCCAGCCCCGCGACCCGGTCGGAGACCTGGTCACGGGCGGTCAGCATCAGCACCGGCAGATCCCGACCCGCGGCCCGCAACCGCCGGCAGGTCTCCAACCCGCCGAGGCGGGGCATCATCACGTCGAGGATCAGCAGATCCAGCGTGTCACCGCCGGCCCCACCGACCCCGTCGAGTACGGCGAGACCGTTGGCGACGGTGCTGGTGTCGTAACCCTCGACCTGGAGCACCCGCTCCAGCGAATCCCGGATGGCCGCTTCATCATCCGCGATCATGATCCGCACGCCGGCCCGCCCCCTTCCAGTCGATGTTTTTGCCGCTCATTGTCCCCGATCAACCTGAGGCCAGGATTAGAGCGTCGCTGGGAACCGCGCTCTTACGGATACCTGAGAGGGCGGTATGAGATCCGGTCGGTGATTTGTCGTCGCATGAACGTGTGGGACTGCGGCATCTCAGCCGGTCGGCGGGCTCGGGCGTGCAGGGCTGGACACGCGTGAGTGTCCGATGGGCAGTGGGCGCTGATCAAGTCGGTGATCACCGCATGGAAGGCCGCACACCCCTCGATCAGCGACCACCAGGGCCGGTACGAGATGCGCGCTCCTCCACCAGGGCCGCACCGGCTGCCAGTGGGACCTGCTCCCGCACGATTGCCGCCGCGCGGCGCGGTGATGTACTACTTCGCCAAGTGGCGCGGCGACGGCACCGACCAGAGCCGGTCACAGCGCTGTTGGCCCCCGCAGACCTCCTGGCCTTCGAACTCACGGCCGACGGATTATGAGTCCGCCGCACTACGTCCAGCCCATCTGAACCATGGCCGATCAGAGACAAGGCCCGCTGCCAGGACGACACAGCAGCACCCCCGCCTTCGGCTTCATCGTTCGCCGCATCGCTCGATGTCAGCTGCGGGTGCACTGCAGAGTGCGAGCCGGACTCGTTTGGTTCCGTCGTACTTCAGACCCACAGTCGGCACCCTCGTCACGCAAGGAACGACAACCGCACCTGCCGACGAGGATTGTTCTTGTTCGTGTCCGCCAACCTCGCGGATGCCAGGACAAGCCCGACCCTATCGACACGCCTCCCGGGGCTGTCTTCGAGGTCTCGCAGGAGCCGGCGGCTGCGGGATCACCCCACTGCGCTCTCGGTCCGGCGCGTGATGCCCTCGAAGGCGTCGAGTGGCTTCCGGTCAGGTTGGGGCAAGGCGGCCCCCGCCACGATCTGGTGCCCCCGCGCGGACTGCTCCTTCATCCGGCTACGCAGCCCGGCTGCCCAGCGGCCCGCCGGGGCGCGCATCATCAAAGGAGGGGAGACCATCGACGAGGAGTTGCGATGAGGTTGTCGTTCCTTGACCCCCTCTACGCGGAGCCGGGCCCGTTCGCCTCCGTGTACCTGGACACCTCCCGAAACGTCGCCCATCCCGAGCGGGCGATCGCGCTGCGCTGGCGGCGACTGCGCGAGAGTCTGTCCCATCAGGGCTCGGACCGGGCGCTGCTGAACGTACTGGAGGAGGTGGTCGGCGCCGACACAGAGGTGCCGGGGGTGCACGGTCAGGCCGTCTTCGCCACCCACGGCACGGTCGTCCTGGCCGGGGAGCTGCCCAGGCCGCCCGAGCACGACTCCGCGCGCTACAGCACCCTGCCGCACGCGATACCCCTGGTCACCCAGCACCTTCCGGAGATCCCCTACATGGCCGTAGTCGTCCACTACGGCGGCCTTCCGACCGCCGAGACCCACGGCTGGGTGACTCTGGAGGCGGAAACCGGCACCTGGCCCGCCTCCACCGTCACGCCGGGTGAGCGGCTGCACCGCAGGGTCGCGGTGGCGACCTGGCACCGCACCTGCCTCCGGCTCGGCCACCGGCTGGACGAACGGGCGCGGCGCGCCCATGCCGACGCCGTCGTCGTGGGCGGGGACGAGTGGGCGTGCAACGTACTGATCCGCCGCCTGCCGCACACCCTGCGGGACAAGGTCGTACGCGTGGGCGGCCGGACCCCCACCGACACCGGACGCGCCCTGTTGGAGCAGCAGCTCGATGGCGTCTTCCGCGGCCGCATGGCCGCGCACGACCGGGAACTCGTGGACATCTTCATCGGCCGGCGTGCCCTGGCCGGACCCATGACGGAGGGGCTGGCCGCCACCGTCGCCGCCCTCCAGCGTGGCCAGGTCGCGGCACTGCTGCTGAACCGGCCACCAGGATCTTCGCTACAGCTCTGGGCGGGCTCCCAGCCCACTCAGCTCGCCCTGACCGAGGCGGAGCTGATGTCCTTCGGCGTGCGGGCCCCGCGCGAGGAACGCGCCGACGAGGCCCTCGTCCGGGCCCTCGTCGGCACCGGTGCCGAGCTGGTCGTCGTACCGGAGAGCGAGCTGAGGCTGTACGAGGGCGTGGGCGCCCTGCTGCGGTACGCCGACCCGGGGACCCCGTCCTGACGCCGACGCTGCGCCACTACGAGCATCGGCACACGCCGGCCGAGTCCGTACGGTCCGGCCGTGCCGACTCGCATCGCCCTGGCAGAGGTCCGGGCCGACATCAACCGTGGACTTGCCCTGCACCGCGGACCGCGGCGGGAACGGCGGCACGAGGTGGTCGAAGAAGCCGGCGTCGGCGCGGTGGGTGGCGAGAAACGCGTTCGGGTGAGGGCGTGACGTGATCAAGGGCTGGAACGGGGGCAATGGCGGGCTGCGCGGAGTGGGTTCGACGGACTTCCGAGACCAGCACCAGGGCCACGGTCACGGCACCGTGGCCGGTGCCGGCTCGTACACGGCCGAGCACGGCATCCCAGCTCCCCCCGCTGGCGCGGGGGTCAACTGCACGCTATCCGTGGGCAGTTAAGCGACTGCAAATGCCGTATAAAGCACGCACGGGTGCGCGGCCCCGCGTTTCAGCGGATGGCGGGGATGACGCCGGCGGCCTCCAAGCGTGCCGGATCCGCCCGGAGTATGGCCTCGTGGGCGAGGCGCAGGGTGGGCCCCGGCTCGACGCCGAGCTCCTCTCTGATCATCCGGCGGGCGCCGCGGTATGTCTCCAGCGCGTCCCCCTGACGGCCCGCCCGGTACAGGGCGACCATCAACTGGCGGTAGAAGGGCTCCCGCAGCGGATGCCTGACGAGGAGGCCCTTCAGGTCCTCGATCACCTCGTGATGGCAACCGAGTGCCAGCGTGGAGTCGATGCTCAGCTCGGTGCAATTCAGCCGCTTTTCCTCGTGCACGGCCGCGAACGATTCGATGTCCAAAGACCCTTGAATTCCCTCCAGAATAGGCCCCCGCCACAGCGACGACGCCCTGCGGAGAAGTTGGGAGGCATGCAGAAAATCGGCCGCGCCGTATCGTTCTCGGCCACGAGTGTAGAGCGCTTCGAATTCTTGGAAATCTGTTGTGGCGCCGCTCACATCGAGGATGTATCCCGGCGATGTCGTGACGATCGGAGACGTTCCTCCGGGTCCGTTCAGGATTTTCCGCAACTGTGAGACGTACACGCGCAGACTCGCGAAGGCGCAGCGCGGCGGACCCTGCTCCCAGAGTTCCGCCACGAGCTTCTCCCCCGGTACGGTCTTGCCCGCCCTGATCAGCAGCAGGGCGAGCAGTTTGGTGAGCTTGGGCTGCTCGGGCGTCAGGTCGACTCCGCCACGGGTGACCCGCAGCCGCCCCAGCAGCTCGTAGCGGAGCGCAAGGTCGGCCTGTAAACAGGGCACGGACACGACAACCCCCCGAATGCGCGAAACGCATTCAATTAAGATTCCGGTTCCCCCGCTCGACCCCAGGCATGGGGCCCCATATGGGACAGCAGATTCCTGCTATGCCGTGCAGCATATGCGAGGTCGTTGCATGGTGCCAGTGCGTTCCGTTACACAACCATTAAGGAGAATGAAAATCTGATGGCCCGGATACGGGTGGCCGGAGAAATATCCACCGCCACCTACCGGTGGCCGAACGATATTCAGCCAAGAGCCCGGCCCGCCGGTGAGCGGGCCGGGCTGTCCGGGCCGAGAGCATGCTCGCGTCTGCGCCGCCGGTCGGGCGGCCGCCGGTCAGGCCGCCGCCGGCCGTTCCGCGCCGAGTGTCTCCATCAGCCAGGTGAAGAGCCGCTCGTGGAACAGCCGCATCGCACCCGAGTGGCAGTGCGCCCCACCCCCCTCGTCGGCCGTGAACACATGCAACGTCTTGGGCGAGTTGAGCCCTGTGTACACCTTCTTCGCGTGCTCCAGACCGGCGAAGAACAAGTCCTCCTCCGCGTCGAGGACGAGCACGGGGCTGCGTACTTGGCCGATCACCTCCGACAGACCGAACGCGGTCAGCCTGCGCAGCAGTTGGGACGGAGTGTCGGCGCCGAAGGTCCACAGCGTCTGCCGCAGGAGCCAGCGGGTGAAGGTCTGCCGGGCGGCGATCCCCCACATCACCGGGTCGGCGAAGTCGTCGCATCCCTGCTCGACCCACTCCAGGACAAACGGCGGCAGCCCCACGACGTCGCCCAGCTGCCAGACCGCGTCATGGGCGACGCAGCCGGCCAGCCGGTGCTCGAACGCCGCGGCCCGCACCGCGAGCAGGCCGCCGAGGCTGGTGCCCATCAGCGTCAGACGGTCGGGGTCCACGCCGGGCAGGGACAGTGCGTGGTCCACGACCGGCGTGACCACCTTCTCCCAGTCGGGGCGGAAGACCAGCCCCTGCTCGCGCAGGACCGACCCCTGCCCGGGCCCCTCGAAGCACAGACAGTGGTACCCGCGGGCGAGGGCCGCCGCCGCCACGAAGAAGTAGCCCTCCTCGACGGTGGAGTCGAGGCCGCCGTGGTGGATGATGGTCGGCCTGGGCTCGCCCGAGTCGTCCGCCCGGTAGAAGTAGGCGGGCAGTGACGTGTCCTCGTAGGGGATGCGGACGAACTCGGGCGGCCGGTCCATGAGTTCGGTCGCGTCGGCGAAGGTCTCCCGGGACAGCCGCATCAGTCGCAGGGCCTCCGGGTCCCCTGGTTGCTCGCGCTGGAAGAACTCGGCGGTCCGGTAATAGTTGTGCGCCCGCAGCAGGGCGGAGCGGGCGTCGACGGTGCGGCCCTCGTCGCGGGCTGCGGTGCCCAGCCGGTGCACGCGTTCGGCGAGCGTGGCCCATGCCTGCCGCCAGGCTTCGGTGTCGCCGTCGGGGATCTGTGCGGCGACTGCGATGACCTCGCCGAGCTGCGCACCGCCGTAATCGGCGTAACCGGCGGTGCGCAGCGCCTGGTAGTCGAAGGCCGGGTCGTCGAAGAGGAACTTCATAACTGCGGCTCCTGTGGTGGTGGGAGGTGATCCTGTGCCGTGCCGGGGCCTGTCCCGGCACGGGTGGTGCGGGTTCCGTTCAGAAACGTGTCGACGATCGACTCGGCGAACGCCACTGATTCCACGGGGCGTTGACGAAGGATCAGTCGAGCGGCCATCGGACCGGTGAGCAGTTCGACCGCGTCGTTCAGGTCGAGGTCGGCGCGCAGCTCACCGCTCGCGACGCCGTCCCGCAGCGCCCGCAGCATGGCTTCGCGTCGTGCGGCGACGACGGTGTCCTCGAACCTCTCGACCAGCTGCGGGCGGCGCACCGCCTCACCGAGCAGGCTGCCGATCAGGCGGTGCAGGTTGGTGTCCTGGCCTCGGTGGCGCAGTTGGTCCACCAGGGCCACCAGCCGGTCCCGCAGGCCGAGCCCTTCCAGCGGCGGCACGGGGAGATCGAGGGTGCTCAGCGCGGCCAGCACCAGCTCCTCCTTGTTGCGCCAGCGGCGGTAGATGGTGGCCCGGGCGACACCGGCGCGTTGGGCGACCAGGTCCATGGACAGGTCGCCGAAGCTGCATCCCTCGCTGAGCAGGCCGAGCGTGCTGTCCAGGATCGCCCGGTCGGCGGCGGGGTCGCGCCGGCGGCCGCCCCGGGGAGTTTGTCCCGGGGCGGCCGCCGGACGGTCGACGTGTGGCGGCATGCGGTTCAGACCTCCGTGGTGTGGATCTCTTTGTCGGCGATCGGCTCGTCGGCGCCGGGCGTCCCGGCTGTCGTACGGGAAGGCAGGAGCAGCAGGCAGACGAGGGCGCCGAGGAAGGTGACGCCGGCGGCGACGAGGGCCGTCAGGTGCATCGCGGACACGAACGCGTCGACGGCGCGGGCCGCGAGCGCGGAGCCGGGTGCCCCCAGCTTCTCCGCGGCGGTGAGGGTGGCCGCGACGGACTCCCGCGCCGTGTCGCGGACCGGGGCGGGCAGCGGCGTCAGGTGGTCCTCGACCCGGGAGCGGTAGGCAACGGAGAGCACCGAGCCGAGGACCGCGACGCCGAGGGCGCCGCCCACTTGTCGGAAGGTGGTGCTGACCGCCGCTCCGGTACCCGCGCGGTCCCGGGCTACGGCGGACATCGCGGCGGATGTCGCGGGGGGCATGACGCAGGCGATGCCGATGCCCATGACGAAGAGGACGGACTCGATGACCCAGACCTCGGTGTGTTCGTCGATGGTGGCCACGGCGAGGAAGGCGAGCGAGGCGAGCAGCATGCCGCCGGCACACACCGGCCGGACCCCCACGCGCTTGGCGGCGAGCGTGGCCGGCGGCGAGAACGCCAACTGGGCCACGGCCAGGGGCAGCAGCAGGCAGCCGGCCTCCAGCGGGGTCCAGCCACGGACGCTCTGCAGGTAGAAGACCAGGAAGAAGGTGGCGCCGAGCAGGGCGAAGAAGACCAGGCCGATCACGGTCACGGCGGCGGAGAAGCGGCGGTTGTGGAAGAGGGCGAGGTCCAGCGCGGGGCGCGCGCTGCGGCGTTCCCAGAGAGTGAAGAGAGCCAGGACGGCGAGGCCGCCGAGCATCGGCCCCCAGACCGTGGCGTCCGCCCAGTCGTCCGACTCGCCGCCCTTGATCACGCCGTACACCAGGACGGTCAGGCCGGCCACGGAGAGGACGACGCCGAGGGGGTCGAAGCCGGTGCGCTCGGGATCGCGGGACTCGGGTACGACGAGCAGGGTGGCGACGGCGCCGATCACGACGATGGGCAGGTTGATCAGGAACACCGAGCCCCACCAGAACCGTTCGAGCAGGGCACCGCCGGTGATGGGCCCCAGCGCGACGGCGAGTCCGGCGGCGCCCGCCCAGACGCCGATGGCCTTGGCGCGTTCGGCGGGCGGGAAGACGGCCATGATGATCGCGAGGGTGGCGGGCAGTACGAGGGCGCCGCCGACGCCCAGCCCGGCCCGGGCGATGATCAGTTCGTCGGCGCTGTGGGCGTAGGCGGACCACAGCGAACAGCCGCCGAAGACGACGAGTCCGGCGAGCAGTGTGCGTTTGCGGCCGCAGCGGTCGGCGAGGACGCCGGTGGTGAAGAGCAGGGCGGCGAAGACGAGGGTGTAGGAGTCGATCGACCACTGCAGTTCGCTCTGCCTGGCCCCGAGGCCGACGGGTGCCGGCTCGGCGAGTGTCTTCAGGGCCACGTTCAGGATCGACGTGTCCAGGACGACGAGGAGGAGGCTCACCAGCAGCACCGCGAGGACGCGCCACCGGTGCGGGTGCGCGGTCTGCGGGGTGTGCTCGGCGAGCTTGAGGCGGGGCTGAGATGTCACGGATTCCGCTCCTCGAAAGGAAGAGGGGTGCGTGAGCCGAGTGCCGTTCTACTGCCGTGTGTTGTCGAGGCTAGGCCTGGCGGGCAATCGAGTCAACGGTGTATCGAAACATCGTTGACTCGATTGCCGGCTCCCCGCTGGGGCGCACTTCCGCGAGCCCTCACGAGCCGTCCGGCCCGGCGCACTGCCGAGCAACCAGCCGTTCATCCCGGCAATTGGCGAGCCACCGCCCCTCCGGGGCCGGCGCGCGGCCGGACAACCGCCGTGCGGACCGGGCGCCCTGACAGTCGGCCACCGCCTTTCGATCCCGGACCGTTGCCGAAAGACCGTCGTACGGTGAGGCGCGCAGTCGGCCTACCCGCCTTCCGGGCCCAGCGCGCCGGCGACCACAAAGCGGCCCGCGACCTGGTCGCAGCGCAGGTGCCAGCCTCCTGCCGTCCCGTCCAACCGCCAGCCGCCGTCCCGCGGTTCGGGCCGGGGGCGCAGGCGGGAGAAGTCGTGCGCCAGGCCTACGCCGAGTGCCTTCGTGTAGGCCTCCTTCAGCGTCCACAGGCGTACCAGTCTCAGGTTCCGCTCGGCCGGCGGCAACCCGCACAGTTCCGCCAGTTCTTCCGGGTGGCAGAACTTCTCGGCGAGTCCGGGGACCAGCAGGGGGCGGTCCGAGGCCTCGACGTCCACGCCGATCCGGCGGCCGCGGGCGACCCCGACCACCAGCATGCCGGCCGTGTGGCTGATGCCCACATCCAGTCCGGCGGGCCGGTGCAGGACCGGGCGCCCGTGGCCGTCACGGCCCACGACCACCCGGTCCGGTGCGGTGCCCGCCACGACGGCCACCGCGTGGCGCAGCAGCAACCGGGAGCCCAGAAGCCTTGCCCGTACGAGGGGTTCGCGGGCCGTCCGGTAGCGCGGCCAGTCCGGGCCGAGCACCTCACGCACGGCCGACACCGTCTCCCCTCCGCTTCCCCAGTCGTCCAGCCGACCGTGGCAGACCGCGAATCCGTGCCGCAGCACGGCCTCATGGACCGCGCGCCAGCCCGACTCGGGCAAAGGGCCGACGGGGAGCGGTCTCCCGTCAGTTGGGGAACCTCCGGGAAGCGGCCCCCCATCAGGTGACGAGCCCCCGGGGGCCGCCCCCTCGAATGCCGCGTCCGAACCCACCATCGTCGTCCCCTTAGTCGCCTCCGTAGACACTGCGTGCCAGCACTGACTGTGCCAGTTCGCGCACCCACCGTTGTATCCGCTCGGACAACGACCGCACCGAGGACCCCAAACCCGTGACGTGCGCGCCAATTTCCGCTTTACGTCTCCTTTTCACGGCACATCAAGGCTGATGTCACCGGGTGGCACGCGGTGCCTCCCCAAGGTTCCACACCGCACCAGTACCAACCGCGGAAAGGACAGCCTGTGCCTCACCAGCCTGACCCCCGAACCTTGACGGACGCCGTACGAGCCGGCGTGGAACGCCATCCCGACCGTGCCGCCTTCGTGTACCTGCACGAGGACGGCCTGGGGATGAGGCCCGAGGAGCTCAGTTACGCCGAACTGGACCGGCGGGCCCGCGTCGTGGCCGCCCGGCTGCGCCAAGCGTCCAAGGGCGACCCTTCTCGCCCGGTCCTGCTGCTCTACCCGCCGACCCTGGACTTCGTCACAGCCTTCCTGGGCTGCTTCTACGCCGGCCGTACGGCCATTCCGGCCCCACTGCCCGACGAGCCCGGCGAACGGCTGGCCCGGGTCAGCGGCATCCTGCGGGACGCCAAGGTGGGAGCGGTCCTGACCCTCCCCCACTACCGGCAGGCCATCAGCGCCTGGCTGGCCGCCTCGGGGGAGCAGGACGTGGTGTGCCTGTCAACCGGCGCCGACGAGGACGACGGCACCGATCCCGACCTGTGGACCCCGCCCCATGTACGCGGCACCGACGTGGCTTTCCTCCAGTACAGCTCCGGCTCCACCAGCGAGCCCAAGGGCGTGATGGTCACGCACACCAATCTCGCCGCCAACCAGGAGGCCATCCGTTCCGCCATGAAGACGCCGCAGGGTGTCGTGGCGGGCAGCTGGCTGCCGCTCTACCACGACATGGGGCTCATCGGCATGACGCTGCAGCCGCTGTGGGTGGGAGGCACCAGTGTGCAGATGTCACCGATCTCGTTCATCAAACAGCCGGGGCGCTGGCTACGCATGATCCACGACTACCGGGTGGAGGGCACCGCCTCGCCCAACTTCGGCTACGAGCTGTGCGTCCGGCGCGTCTCCGAGGAGCAGTCGGCGGGGCTGGACCTGTCCAGCCTGCGGGTGGCGCTCAACGGGGCCGAGCCCGTGCGCGCCGACACCCTGCGCGCCTTCGTCCGGCGCTTCGCCGGCAACGGACTGCGCGCCGAAGCCGTACTGCCCTGCTACGGCCTGGCCGAGAACACACTGCTGGTCTCCGGCAACGACCCCGAGTCACCGCACCTGGAACTCGCCGTCGACGCCCAGGCCCTGGAGCAGGACGAGCTGCGTCCCGCCCGCACCGACCGCCCGAGCCGCACCCTGGTCAGCTGCGGCCGCCCGAAGGACACCGAAGTGCTGATCGTGGACCCGATGACCCTGCGGGTGCTGCCCGGCGGGCAGGTCGGCGAAATCTGGCTGCGCGGACCGTCGGTGGCCGCCGGCTACTGGAACCGGAGCGAGCTCACCGCCGAGACCTTCCGGGCGGTGACGGCGGACGGCCGGGCGGGCTGCTTGCGCACCGGCGACCTCGGGGCGCTGCGCGACGGGGAGCTCTATGTCACCGGGCGGATCAAGGAGATGCTCATCCAGCACGGCCGCAACCTCTACCCGCAGGACATCGAGCAGGCCGTTCAGGAGTCCGGGGAGGCGTTCCGGCGTGGCGGCGGCGCGGTGTTCAGCGTCACCGACGCGGCGTCCGAACGCGCCCACGTGGTCGTGGTGCAGGAGCTCAGGGCCCGGGCGACCAGCGACGAGGAGGCCCTGGCCCGCCTCGCCGCCTCCGTGCAGGCGCTGCTCAGCCGCCAGTTCCAGCTGCCCGCGGTGAGCGTGGTGCTCGTACGGCCCGGGGTGATCCGCAAGACCACCAGCGGCAAGACGCAGCGCACGCTCATGCGGCGGCTCTTCCTCGACGGCGGCCTGCCCGTACTGCACCAGCGCCTGGCACCCGCGGTCGTCGCCCTGCTGCCCGCCACGGACGCGGCACCCGCGCCCGCCGCCGTGTCTCCCCGCCCCTGAGATCCGCGTCCGAGATCCCGAGAGAGAAGTACGCCATGAGCATCGCCCCCGACACGCGTACCGCCACCCCCCAATCCCTGGACCGTCCCTCGCCGCAGGGGAACGCCGCCGACCTCGAGCTGTGGCTGACCGAACGGGTGGCCTTCCACCTGCACCGGGCGTGCGACGAGATCGACCCCGACACTCCGCTCGCCGACTACGGCATCGACTCGGTCGCGGCCATCAGCATCTGCGGCGAGATCGAACAGCACTACCGGCTCGCGGTCGCCCCCACCATCGCGTACGACTTCCCGACCGTCCACGCGATCACCGGTCACCTCGCCGAGCGCCTGGCCGACAAGGCGAAGCACGACGAGGAGCCCTCATGACCGAACGCGAACCCATCGCGGTCGTCGGCCTCGACTGCCGCTTCCCCGGCGCCCGCAACGCCCAGGAGTACTGGTCGCTCCTCATGGACGGACGCGACGGCACGGACCGCGTGCCCGAACAGCGCTGGGACGCCGACCGCTACTACGCCACTCCGTCGGCCGCCCCGCAGAGCACCCGCGAGGCCCGGCCGCGGGGCCGCAGCAACTCGGTGCGCGGCGGCTTCATCGCCGACCCCGATGCCTTCGACCCCGGCTTCTTCGGGATCGCCCCGCGCGAGGCCACCGCCATGGATCCGCAGCAACGGCTGCTGCTGCAGTGCTCGTGGCGGGCCATCGAGGACGCCGCGCTCGCTCCGCAGGACCTGGCCGGCACCGAGACCGGCGTGTTCGTCGGGGTGATGGCCAACGAGTGGGCGTACCTGCAACTCGCCGACTACGACCGGATCACCGCTCGTTACGGCTCGGGCAACGGCTACTTCATGGGCGCGAACCGCGTCTCGTACCACCTCGACCTCAAGGGCCCCAGCCTGGCGGTGGACACGGCCTGCTCCTCCTCGCTCGTCGCCGTCCACCTCGCGGTGAACGCGCTGCGCGCCAAGGAGTGCGACCACGCCCTCGCGGCCGGCACCAACCTGATCATGACGCCGGTCATCAACATCTTCTACGCCCAGGCCGGCCTCTCGGCACCGGACGGCCGCTGCAAGCCGTTCAGCGCCTCCGCCGACGGGATCGGACGGGCCGAGGGCGTGGCGGTGCTGGTACTGCGCAGACTGAGCGACGCTCTGGCGGACCGCCAGCCGGTGTACGCCGTGCTGAAGGAGACCGGGATCAACCAGGACGGGCGCAGCAACGGCATCACGGCGCCCAACCGCTGGGCGCAGCAGCGGCTCATCGAGTCCGTGTGGCGGCGGGCCGGCGTCACCGCCGATGACATCCGCTTCGTGGAGGCGCACGGCACCGGGACGCTGCTGGGCGACTTCATCGAGGTCCAGGCGCTCGGCGAGCTGACCAGTCGCCGCGGCGGCGGAAGCGTCGCTCTGGGCTCGGTCAAGAGCAATTTCGGGCACGCGGAGGGCGCGGCCGGGATCGCCGGGCTCATCAAGGCCGTCCTCGCACTGCACCACCGCACGGTGCCGCCGAGTCGGTTCGCCGACCACGAGAACCCGAAACTGGATCTGGCCGGGCGCCGGCTGTCCCTGTTGAGGTCGCCGCTCAAGCTGCCGTCCGGCACCGTGCACGCCGCGGTGAGCAGTTTCGGCATGGGCGGCAGCAACGCGCACGCGGTGCTGGGCTCCGCGCCCCACGCGGTCCACCACAGCCGGCACGCGGCACCGGGCGTGTTCACCCTCTCCGCCCGCACCCCGGAGCGGCTGCGCGCGAATCTGCTGGCGCAGGCCGACGCCCTGTCCCGCCGTCCCGGGAGCCAGCTGGCGCAGCTGTGCTGGACCAGCAACCGCGTCAAGTCCCGGCTGCCACACCGCGCGGCCGTGGCAGCGGGCGAACTGCCCACGCTGGTCGCCGGGTTGCGGGAGGCCGCGGAGCGCGCCGAGGGGACCGCGCGGGGGGACGGCGGGCGGCGAGGGGTGCCGTCGGTGGCGTTCGCCTTCACGGGGCAGGGCGCCCAGCACCCTCGTATGACCGCGTCCTGGTACCGATCGTGCCCCGCCTACGCGCGCCACCTCGACGAGATCGACACGCTGCTCGCCCCGCACACCGGAGTGTCCGTGCGCGACCAGGTGCTCGACGCAGACGCGGACGTCCAGGGCGCGCGGCTGGCCCAGCCCGCGCTGTTCGCCGTGGGGTACGCGATGGCCGCCACCCTGACCGAGGCCGGGATCAGGCCGTCGTACGTGATCGGGCACAGCATCGGCGAGTTCGCCGCCGCGTGCGCGGCCGGGGCGCTGGACGTGGCGGACGCGGCGCGGCTGGTCGCCCGGCGCGGGGCGCTGATGGAGAAGCTGCCCAAGGACGGCGGGATGCTCTCGGTGGGCCTGGCCGCCACGGAGGTGGAACCGCTGCTGGTGGGGCGGGCGCGGCTGGGCGTGGCCGCGGTCAACGGCCGGCGCAGCACCGTGATCGCCGGGGACCTCGACGAACTGGCCGCGGTGGAGAAGGAGTTGGCCGAGCGCGAGGTATCGGTCCGGCGGCTCACCGTCTCGCATGCCTTCCACTCGCCGCTGATGCGGCCCGTGGTCGAGGAGTTCCGCCGGGAGTGCGCGGACGTGTCCGACCGGCGGCCGGCGCTACCGGTGTTCTCGACGGTGTACGGCCGTGAGCTGAGCGGCGAGGAGACCATGGACGCCGATTACTGGGCGCGGCAGATCACCGAGCCGGTCCGGTTCGCCGAGGCCGCGGGCGCGCTCCTCGCCACCGGCGTCACCCATGTGGTGGAGATCGGCCCGCGCGCGGTGCTCACCCCGCTGCTGTCGACGTTGCGGGCGGACGGGGACCATGCCGTGAGCCTGCACAGCGCGCACCCGGGAGAGCACGCTCCCGGACACCGCCCCCAGCAGCTGTTCGGGGAGCTGTGGTGCGCCGGTCTCACGCCGGACTGGGACCTGCTGTACGACGCGGCGGACCGGGTGCCGCGCCGACTGCCGCCGTACCTGTTCGACGAGTCGTTCCGGTCCTGGCGCTCCGGTGCCGCCCCCGGACATCCGGAACCGTCCACGCCATCAGTCCCCCCTGGCGCGGACACCGCCGCGGTACCGAGTGGCGCGGACCGCGGGGAATCGTGCCCGCCGGCCCCGGCGGGGGACCTGCCGGACTCCCTCGCCGTGCTGACACGCCGTCTGGTGTGCCGGGTCGGCGGGCACGACCCGCAGCACGTGCACGACCACGACCGGCTCCACGAGGACCTGGGCTTCGACTCGATCCGGGTCATGGAGCTGAAGACCCGAATCGAGGACGCGCTGCCGCAGCTCGGGTCGCTCCCGATCGAGGACCTGCTCGCCAGCCTGCGCACGGTGGCCGACCTGGTCGCGTACCTGCGCGGCCAACTCCCCCACGGCTCCGCCACCCCCCTTCCCATGACCATGGAAGGAACACGTTGATGGCACCTCCCACCGCGTACCTGGCCTCGGTCGGCACCTGCCTGCCCGGGGACCCGGTGGACAACGCGACCCTGGCCAAACTCGTCGGCGTCGACGAGACATGGGCCGAGATGTTCACCGGCAACATCAGCCGGTACTTGGCCGTCGACCTGGCGACCGGCCAGACACGGCACAGCCTGGCCGACATCGCGACGACCGCGGCCGACCGGGCGCTGGCGGAGGCCGGCCTGGAGCCGGGGGACGTCGACTGCGTCGTCCTGGGCACGGCAACCCCGGACCATCTGATGCCCGCCACGGTGAACCTGGTCGCGGACCGGCTCGGCGTCGACAACGTCCCCACGTACCAGCTCCAGTCCGGTTGCGCCGGTGCCGTACAGGCCCTGGACGTGGCCCGCACCCTGCTGCTGGCCGGGCGCTGCACCACCGCGCTGGTGATCGGCGGTGACGTGTGTGCCAAGCATCTTCAGACGGACTTCGACCCCGGCAGCCGTACCTCCGCCGAACTCGTCAACTACGTGCTCTTCGGCGACGGGGCCGGCGCGGCCGTGCTCAGCACCGAGGCAAGGGGCCAGGGCATCGAGATCCGGCAGGTGCTCAACCGGCTGGTGGGCCTGGGCCGGGAGCCCGGCCAGGTCATCGACTGGTTCGGGCTCGGCGACCGGCACAGCGACCGCACGGCTGTCTTCGAGGACTACAAGGCGATCGAGGAGGCGGTGCCGGTCATGGCCGGGCAGATGTTCTGGGAGCTCCTCGACGACCTCGGCTGGAGCGCCGACGCAGTGGACTTCCTGCTGCCCCCACAGCTCTCCGGCCGGATGAGCGACCGCATCTCCGCGGGCATGCCCGCCCCGGAAGCCCGGCGTGTCAACGTGGTGCGCACCGTCGGGAACAACGGCAACGCCCTGCCGTTCCTCCAGCTCGCCGAGCTGCTGCGGCAGTGGGACGGCCCCGGGCGCGCGGTCGCGGTCGCCATCGAGTCCAGCAAGTGGATCAAGTCAGGTATCGCCCTGGAGCGTTCATGACCGAGACCGGGAACCGCACCTTCGGCGCCTCCGGCACCTGGCACGACCCCCAGGCTCTCGGCACCCTGCGCGCCCTGCATCGGGCGGGCACGCTCGCCACGGAGTACGGACGGGTACGGGCCCTGCTGGCACGCATGCCGGCGACCGACCTGCCGGCCGCGGGCCAGCTGCTGGCCCGGCTCGATGCGAAGGAGGTATGCCGCCACGCCGACGTGCCGGTGGTCACGGTCACCGTCACGGGCCACTCCACGGTGGCCCCCCTTGTGGCCCCCCTCACCGCCGAACTGGCCCGGCACGGTCTGCTGTTGGAGGCGAGAGTCGCACCGTACGGTTCTTATTTGCAGGACCTGATGCGGCCCGCGGCGGCCGGAGAGGAGCAGCCGCAACTCACGCTGTGTCTGCTCGACGCGCACACGGTCTTCGACGACGTCACCGTGCCCTGGCGGGTCGAAGACGTCGAGGCAGCGGCACGGGCCCGGCTCTCGCTCGTCGCCGGCGCCGTGCGCACCCACCAGGAGGCCGGGCGTGGCCTGCTCGTCCTCAACACCGTGCCGCTGCACCGCCGTTACACCCACCAGCTGGTCGACCTGCGCTCCCGCGCCCGGCTCGGCGCGGTGTGGCGGGACTTCAACCGCGGTCTGCTGTCCCTCGCCGAGCGACACCCCGGGGTGGTCGTCGTGGACCTCGATCCGCTGGTGGCCGAGGGCGTTCCCGCGTGCGATCCACGCACCTCGCAGTACGCCCGCGCCCGGCTGTCCGACGCGTTGCTCGCCGCCTACGCCCGGGAGGCCGCCCACGTCGTCCGCGCGCGCCTGGGCCGCACCCGCAAGTGTCTGGTGCTGGACCTGGACGGCACGCTGTGGGGAGGGGTGCTCGGGGAGGACGGGCCCGGCGGCGTCGCCCTCGGCTCCGGCCTGCGGGGCGAGGCCTTCCAGGAGTTCCAGCGGGTGCTCGGGCAACTCGGCGCGCAGGGCGTGCTGCTGGCGGTGAGCAGCAAGAACGACACCGACGCGGTACGCGAGATGCTGCGCACCCATCCGGCCATGGTGCTCCGCGAGGACGACTTCGTCCGCGTCAACGCCAATTGGAAGGCGAAGCACGACAATCTCCGCGACATCGCCGACCGGCTCGGGCTCGGCCTGGACAGCTTCGTCTTCGTCGACGACAGCCTCTTCGAGTGCGGGCTGGTCGCCGAGCAGCTGCCCGACGTCGCCGTCGTCCCCGTCGACGAGGAGCCCGCCCTGCACCCCGCGGCGCTGCTGGCCGACGGCTGGTTCGACTTGTTCGAGCTCACCGAGGCCGACCTGGAACGGGCCGGCCGCTACCGCACCGAGGCCCTGCGGCAGGAATTCCGCGAGGACTTCGGTTCCTACCAGGACTATCTCGAAGGACTCGGGCTGGAGGTCCTCCTGCGGCCGCCGGAGGAGTCGGAGATCGCCCGGGTCTCCCAGCTCACGCTGCGCACCAACCAGTTCCACCTGGCCACCGAACGCCTTCAGGTCCCGCAGGTGTCGGCGCGGATGAAGCGTCCGGGGCTGCACGTGATCGCGGTGCGGGCGCGCGACCGGTTCGGCGACCACGGCCTGGTCGGCGCCCTGTTCCTGCGGCGCGACGCGGAGGTGCTGCGCATCGACAACTTCGTCCTCAGCTGCCGGGTGTTCTCCCGGGGCATCGAGAGCGCCTGCGTGACGGCGGTGCTGGAGTTCGCCCGTGACACCGGCGCGGGCGCCGTGACGGGCCGCTATCGGCCCACGCCCCGCAACTCCGCGTTCGCCTCCTTCTACGCCGAGCACGGCTTCGCCGTCACCGGCACCGATCCGGACCACCCCGACGCCGTCACCCTGCGGCACGACCTCGGCGACATCACCCCTGCCCCCGCCCATCTGCGGCTGCAAGCCGCGTTCGGGCCGTTCGACGGAGACTCCGCATGACCACTGCCCTCGCCGACACCGAAGAGTTCCGCACTCTCCTGGAGGAGGAACTCGGCCTGCAGGTCCGGGCCGAGGACCTCGACCGCCCCCTGGACGACTTCCCCGACTGGGACTCGGTGCTGCTGCTGCGGCTGGTGACCGTCGTGGAGAACCTCGTCGGCCGGCCCATCCCAGTGGTCGACCTGCTGGAGACGAGGACCTTCCGGCAGATGTACGAAGTGGTGGCGGGCCGGTGACCACGCCCCAGGTCGATCCCGCACTCGTATCCGCCGAACCCGGAACCTGCCTGCACTTCCGCGCCCTGTTCCTCGACACCCAGCTGGACCTCGTCCTGTCCCCCGGCTTCGGCAGGCGGATGCGGGACGGCCTCGCCCGCCTCGTCACCGGCGGTGGGAACGGGCCGGGAACCGGCGGCGCGTCCGAGGTCCCGGCGCGTGTCCCGGAAGAGGCACGTGTCCCCGAAGAGAAAGGAACGGCCCGGTGATCCCCGTAGCCGAGTTGCGCAGGTTCGCCCTTCCCCACGCGTACGCCCAGGGCATCCCCGCAGATGTCGTCCACCGGGTGATGCGGAACCTCGATGAGGACGCCGAGGGCGAAGGCCCCGTCGTCTGGACCCACCAGTGGTCGTCGCTCGCGAAGGCGGCCGAGGCACGCGGCCGCGATCTGGACGCGGTTCGCTACTACACGATGGCCCGCTTCCCGTACGTCGACGGGCCGAGCCGGCAGGCGGCACAGAGCGCCGGTGTGGAGGCCTTCGACCGCTGGCGCAAACGCGTCCGCGGCATCTCCCGGCTCGATCTGCCCTTCGACGGGGCGGGCTTCGCCTGCTGGGCCGCCGGGCTGTCCCAGCGCAGCAGGCTCCCGCTCATCCTCGTTCTGGGCGGCGTCACCAGCACGAAGGAGCAGTGGGCCCCGGTGCTGGCCGAAGCCGACCGGCTCGGCGCGGCCGTCGTGGTCACGGAACTGCCAGGCGTCGGCGAGAACACCCTCACCTACGGATCGGACAGCACGCTCATGCTCACGTATCTCCTCGACCTGCTCGGCCGTGCCGCCGACGCCTCCCGTACCTGTGTCGTGGGCCTGAGCTTCGGCGGGCATCTCGCCCTGCGACACGCGCTGGAGGACGATCGCATCCGGGGACTGGTGACCGCCGGTGCCCCGGTGCGCGACTTCTTCACCCGCGCCGCGCACCGCACACCGCTGCCCCACCTGATGACGCTGACCCTGTCCCATGTGATGCGGACGCCGGTGGACCGGCTCCCGGCCGCCCTCGCCGACTGGGGCGTCGACGAGGAGCGGCTGACCCGACTGGACACCCCGGTCGCGTACGCGGCGAGCCGCGACGACGAGGTCGCGCCGCCGTCCGACGTCCGGTTGCTGGAGCAGACCGTGCCGCACCTGCGCCTGGTCGAGAACGACGCCCTCGGCGGCCGGCCCGACCAGGCTGCCGAGACCCGGCTGTGGCTGCTGTCGCAGGCGCTGCGCATGGCCGGCACGGCGAGCGGCGTCCGCCGGGCCGCCTCGGCCCGGGCCCAGGTCCTGCGCGCACGCCGCCGCCTCGCCCGTACATCGCCCGGAGCCCCTGCATGACCACTACGGCTCCGGCGTCCTGCCTCGGCCGGGCGCCCCGCGAGGGCGCCCGGCTCAGGCTGTTCTGCTTCCACCACGCGGGCGGCGGCGCCTCGTTCTTCAGCTCGTGGCCCGGTCGCCTTCCGTTCGACGTCGACGTCCTGCCGGTGCAGTTGCCGGGCCGCGAGGCGCGCTACCGCGAGCCCCGCTTCCAGGACGCCGGCGAGGTCGTCGAGGCCCTCGGGCGCGAGCTCGCGCCTCGGCTCGACGAGGGGCCCTGGGCCGCCTACGGCCACAGCATGGGCGCGATGGTGGCCTTCGCGCTGACGGCGGCCCGGCTGCGCGAGGGCGGCCGCCCTCCCGAGGCCCTGTTCCTCGGGGCGTACGCGGCGCCGTACGTGTCGCCGTCGCTGCCGCCGCCCGACCGGTACGACGACCACGAACTGGCCCGTCTCCTGGTGGACTTCGGCGGTCTGAGTCCGCGGTTCCTCGGACGGGACGACTGGCTGCGGGTGCTGCTGCCCATCCTCCGCGACGACCTGCGGGTCTGCGCGACCCACCACCGGGCGGGACTGCCGGACCCGGACGACGAACGGGCCCGGCTGCCGCTCCACGTCGAGGCTTTCGCGGGCGTCGACGACCCGCTCGTCACCCCGAGCGCGGTGCGGGCCTGGGGGAGGTACGTGAACAGCTTCCGCATGACCACCGTCCCTGGCGGTCACTTCTTTCCGCGCCAGGCACCCGATCCGTTCTTCGACCGGCTCAGCCCTTCGCTGGCCCGGCTTCTCGCGGAACTGGGCGCACCACCTTCGGCACCCGGTTGATGCGTCGTTGGATCTCGTCGGCGTTCTTCTCGTACAGCGTGGCCTGCTCCTGGACGCCCGGCATGACCCACAGCGGGCGTGACGAGGCTTCGGCGAAGCGGAGTCCAAGGGTGTCGGGCCGCAGTCCGGTCAGGGTGAGCGCGAAGGGTTCCAGGTAGTCGATGCCGGCATCCGAGGTGAGCCGGAACGGCCGGTCGTGGCCCGGGTAGACCACGTCGGACACGGTAAGGACCCGTTCGATGCTGCGGGCGGCCTGGTCGGCGTCCCAGAAGACCAGGGGGTTGCGTTTGGTGAGGGCGACGTACGCGAAGTGCAGGGCGTCGCCGGTGATGGTGGCGCGCCCCCGCTCGGTCTGCACGATCACGCCGATGCTGCCGGGCGAGTGGCCGGGCAGGCCGATGACGTCCACGCCCGGGATGATCTCCTCCCCGTCTATGACCTCGCGGACGGGGAGTTGTTCGAGGAGCAGCCCCGTCCAGGCGGGCGTGGCCCAGTCGTTGGCGTGCGGGGTGTGCGCGTACCGGCGCTCGTCGGGGTGGAGGACGAGGGTGGCCTGCGGGAACAGGTCGATGTTCTGGACGTGGTCCCAGTGGGCGTGGGTGAGGACGACGGTGTCGATGTCCTCGGCGTCGAGGCCGTGTGCGGCGAGCGCGTTCCACAGGAAGGGGCGGCGGCCGACGTGGGCGGCGTCGACGAGGATGTTCCGGTGCCGTCCGGCGGCGTCCGGGCCGCGTACCAGGAACACCCCGCAGAAGGCGGGATAGCCCTGGTCGGTGTCGATGGCGAAGCCGGGCAGGAGGATGTCGATCGTCGGCATGGAACTCCCTCGGTCGGTGGGCGGGTTGCCCGCTTTCACTGGTCCTGCAGGGCGGTACGGCCCGCTTTCACTGGTCCTGCAGGGCGGTACGGATCGCGTCGAGGCCGGCCGGGTTGACGAGGGTGGACAGGTCACCGAGCGCCTCGCCGGTGACGAGACCGCGGATGAGCCGCCGCATCACCTTGCCGTTGCGGGTCCTGGGCAGCTCCGGTACGGCGACCACCCGGCTGGGCCGGAACGCGGGGCCGAGAGCGTCGGCCACCCGTGCGCGGATCCGCTCGGCTTCCGGTGCGCCGAGGGGCCGCCCGGCCGCCGGCACCGCGAAGCACCACAGGGCCTCGCCCTTGACGGGGTGCGGTATCCCGACCGCGGCCGCTTCCGCGACGGCCGGGTCGCCGACGACGGCGTCCTCGACCTCGGCGGGCCCGAGGCGTTTGCCGGCCACCTTGATGATGTCGTCGAGGCGGCCGTGGACGAACCACTCGTCACCGGTCCGGGAGACGAGGTCGCCGTGGGACCAGCGGCCCGGCCTCCGGCCGAAGTAGGTGTCGGCGAAGCGTTCCCGCGCTCGCCACAGTCCCCGGGTCATTCCGGGCCAGGAGTGCCGCACGACCAGTTCACCGACGTGTCCTTCGGGCGGCTCGGTGTCCTGGTCGTCCTCGATCGCCGCGTCGATGCCCAGGCAGGGCCCCGAGAAGCTGCACGGCGACTGGGGCAGGGTGGGCGCGGAGGCGAGCAGGGATCCGCCGACCTCGGTGCCGCCGCAGATGTTGATCACCGGGCAGCGTTTGCCGCCGAAGTCGGCGAAGTACCAGCGCCACGCCTCCTCGGTCCACGGCTCGCCGGTGGAGCCGAGGACGCGCAACCGGGACGGCGCCGGAGGCTTCGGGTCGCGGCCCATCAGCATGCGGGCCAGGCTGGGCGAGCTGCCGAAGACGGTGACCCCGTGGTCGTCGAGCAGCCGCCACAGGCGGGTGACGTCCGGATGGTCGATCGCGCCCTGGTACGCCAGGACGCAGGCGCCGGCGAGGGTGGCGCCCACGGCGACGAGCGGGAACATGATCCAGCCGGGGTCGGTGACCCAGAAGGCCACGTCGTCCGGCCGCAGGTCGAGGTTGTACCGGGTCTCGCTGCCGACCTGGACCGGGAAGCCGCCGTGGGTGTGCATCGCGCCCTTGGGGCGCCCGGTGGTGCCCGACGTGTGCAGCAGGAGGAAGGGGGTGGCGGTGGAGAGCGAGACGGTCTCGGCGGGCTCGGCGCCGGAGAGGCTGTGCCAAGTCGTCGTCGCGGGCCCCGGCGAGGCGGTCGGCTCGTCCTGCGACACGTCGCCCGCCCCGGAGGGCCTCGACGCACGGGGCGTTGCGCCCGGCTCTTCTGGAACGACGACGAGATGACGTACGCACGTGGCCTTTTCCAGTGCTGTACGGGCCACCGTCTCCATGTCGTACCGGCGGCCGTGCCGGGTGGCGGCCGCCGCGGTGACCAGGATCTTCGCCCCGGCGTCGACAAGCCGTACGGCGATCGCCTCGGGGCCGAAGCCGGAGAACAGCGGCACCAGCACGGCGCCGATGCGCGCACAGGCGAAGAGCAGGACGAAGGCCTCGGGACCGGCCGGCAGATACCCGGCCACCCGGTCGCCCTCCACGACCCCGAGGGCGCGCAGTCCGCCTGCCACCCGGGCGCTGCGGACGGCGACCTCGTCGTACGTGAGAACCCCCTTCGTGCCGTCCTCCCGCTCCCAGCGCAGTGCGGGAGCCCGCCCGCGCCCCTGCCGTAGATGGCGGTGGAGACAGGAGTCCACGAGGTTGGTGCGTCCGCCCGGGAACCAGCGGGTGAAGGCGATGCCTCCGGTGTCGTCGCACACGCGCGTCGGCGGCGTGTGCCAGACGATGCCGATGTCCGCCGCGGCCCGTTCCCAGAACCACTGGGGGTGGGTGACGGACCTGGTGTGCAGTTCGCGGTAGCCGCCGTCGATGCCGTGCTCGCGGCAGAAGGCCGCGATGTTGCCGTGTTCGGTGAACTCCGGCGTGGGATGCCAGACGTACTCGCTCATCGGGTCCCGTCCGGGTTCTCGATCAGTGCGGCGATTCCCTGGCCGCCGCCGATGCACAGGGCGATCACGGCCAACCGGCCGCCCGTGCGGCGCAGTTCGTGAGCCGCCTTGAGCAACAGGACGGTTCCCGTGGCGCCGATGGGATGGCCGAGGGCGATCGCCCCGCCGTTCGGGTTGACGCGGTCCGGATCGAGCTTGAGTTCGTCCATGACGGCCAGGACCTGGGCGGCGAACGCCTCGTTGAGTTCGATCACGTCGATCGCGTCCAGGGTGAGGCCGTTGCGATGCAGCAGGCCGCGGATCGCCTCGGCAGGGGCGACGCCCATGATCTCCGGCTCCAGCGCGGTGACGACCGCGTCGCGCAGCCGGCACAGCGGTGCGGCGCCGGGGGTGAGATCGGCCGAGCGCATCAGCAGCACGGCGGCAGCGCCGTCGTTGATGCCGGCGGAGTTCCCGGCGGTGATCGTGCCGTTCTGCGAGAACACGGGAGCCAGGCCGGCGAGCTTGTCCACCGTCGTGCCGGGCCGGGGATGTTCGTCCCGCTCCACGACGCCGCCCGGGGTGGCCACGGGCAGGATCTGCTCGTCGAAACGTCCCTCGCGGACGGCGACGGCGGCCCGGCGCTGACTCTCGGCGGCCCACCTGTCCTGGCGCTGCCGCGAGATGTCGTACCGGTCCGCCACCACCTCGCCCGTCATGCCCATCGGGTAACGCCCGAAGGGGTCGGTGACCAGGGAAACGGTGCCGTCCACGGTCGGCTCTCCCGGCACCTCGTCGGGGGCCCGTTCGCTGTAGTCGAGCAGCGGCTGACGGGTCATCGACTCGTTGCCGCCCGCCACGACGACGTCCGCCTCGCCGAGGGTGAGGCTCTGCGCGGCCGACCAGACGGCCTGCAGTCCGGACCCGCACAGCCTGTTGACGTTGTACGCGGGGGTCGTCACGGGCAGCCCGGCGGCCAGGGACGCACGCCGGGCGTTGAACGCGTCGGGGCCCACCTGGCCCACGCAGCCCAGGACGACCTCGCTCACGGCGCCGAGGTCCAGCCCACCGCCGACGACCGCCTCGCGGATCACGAGAGCGCCCAGCCGGTGCGCGGGAGTCGAGCTCAGTGCGCCCTTGTATCGGCCGATCGGGGTACGTGCCCCGTGGACGACGGCGATGTCTACGGGCATCGGGTCACTCCTTCGCTGTGGGCTCCGCGTCCGCACCGGACTCGGCGGACGCGCTGGAGGCGGCGGACACGCTGGAGGCGGCGGACGCGCTGGACGTCGCCGGGTGTGCGGCGAGCAGGGTGAGGGCGTCCCGGTCTGGTCGGATCAGGAGCGCCGAGACCACGGCACCGGCGATCAGCAGACAGGCGGCCAGGTCGAAGGCCCGGCCGTAGCCGGCGGCCTCGGTGGGCGCCGCGTCGATGATCCGCCCGGTGACATAGGGGGCGAGCAGGCTCGAGAGGGCGGCGAGGGCGTAGGAGAGGCCCAGGGCGGCGCTGCGCCGGCCGGCCGGGCAGATGTCCGCGATCGCCGCGTTGGTAAGGGGGGTCTGTCCGTTGCCCGCGGAGAACGCCAGGACCAGCAACGGCAGCAGGAGGGCGGCGGGACCCGCCCGAGTCGCGAGTAGCAGACACACTCCGGCGAGAAGCGGCAGCAGCGCGCCGACCAGTCCCTGCGCGACCCGGGCGGTCACCCCTCTCCGCAGCAGCCGGTGCGCGACGGCTCCCGCGGTGAGGACCAGGACGGCCATGGACAGGGCCGGCAGCCCGACGATCCCGCTGATCTCCGCGTCGCTGAAGCCCGCCTGTTCCTCCAGGAAGAGCGGCAGCCAGGCGAAACCCAGGGAGAGCGTCCACATGACCGCGAAGGTGGAGAAGGTGGCCCCGAGCCAGGTGCCCGTGGTGACGATGCGCCGGAAGGGGACCGTGGGGCGCGCCCGGTCGGCGGAGACCGTCGGAACGTCCCCCGCCGACGGGTCGTCGTCTGCCGGTCCGGGGCCCGGGTGTGCGGCGTACGGCCCGCCGCCGCCGACCCTCAGCCAGACCAGGGTCCACACCACCCCGGCGGCCCCGAGCAGGCCGAACGCGGCCCGCCAGCCGAGGGTGTTGGTGACCAGAACGACCAGCGGGGCGGCCAGGACGGTGCCCCCCGCGCCGCCCGCGACCACGACGGCCGAGGGCAGCGCGCGCCGCTTCTCCGGAAACCAGGTGAACGCCGTGTAGTTGGCCAGCGGGAAGCCCGGCCCCTCCCCCGCGCCGAGCACGACCCGGGTGGCGACGAGGGCTCCGAATCCTGTGGCGGGGAGGAGGATCGGCAGTTGCGCCGCCGCCCAGACGAGGGCGAGCACGGCGAGCAGGGGCCGGGGGCGGATGCGGTCGCCCAGGAAGCCGACCGAGACGGCCGAGAGGCTGAACAGGAGGTAGAAGCTGCTGGCGATGGTGCCGAACTCGGTGGCGGAGAGCCCGAGGTCGTCCTTGATGGGGCCCGCGGTCAGGCCGAGGACGGCCTTGTCAGCGGCGTTGACGACGATGAAGAGCGCCAGCAGGACCAGGACGGTGCGGGCCCGGCGGCGGGTGCCGTCCGCCGTGGCCGACCGGGTGTCCGCCCCAACGGTCATGCGCGGGCCAGACGTTCGTCGAGCCAGTCGAAGACCCGCTGGTGAAAGCGGAGTGTCGCGCCTTCCTGACAGTGTTCGCCGGCCCCTTCGGCGATGGTGAACAGCATCAGCTCCTTCGCGCAGCGCAGCGCATCGTGCACCCGCCGGGCCTCGCCGTGAAAGGGCAGGTCGTTCTCCGCGTCGAGGACGAGCGTGGGGCAGGTGATGTGCGCGGCCGCGGTGTCGAGGTTGTACGGAGCGCAGGCGCGCAGCGCCTCGGGGGGTGTCTTGGCCCCGAAGACCCACATGCCGTGCCGCAGGAACCAGCGCGCCTGGGTGCTCTGGGCCATGCTGACGGCCAGCGCGGGCCCGGCCACGTCGTCCCGGCCGTCCGTCACCCACTCGCCGAGGTGGGGCGGAATGCCGCGAAGGGGGACCTCGTAGAAGTCGTAGACCCCGTTGTGCAGGACGCACGCTGCGAAGCGGTTCTCGAAGGCCGTGGCGCGGGCGGCCAGCAGTCCGCCGAAGCTGGTGCCCCACAGCACAAGCCTCTCAGGGTCCACCTCCGGGCGGGTCAGGGCGTGGTCCACCACGGGTGTGACCACGTGTTCCCAGTCCGGCCGGAAGACCAGTCCCTGCTCCCGCCGGACGGACTGCTGGCCGGGGCCTTCGAAGGCGAGGACGTGGTAGCCGCGGCGCAGTGCCCCGCCGGCCACCATGAAGTACAGCTCCTCCAGGGTGGAGTCGTATCCGCCGTGGTGGATGACGGTGGGCCGGCTGCGGCCCGTGTCGTCCGCGAGGAACAGGTATCCCGGGAGGGTGGTGTCGTCGTAGGGGATCCGCAGGGGCACGACCGGAGTGTCGAACAGCTGTGCCGCCTGCGCGAAGGTCTGCCGCGAGCACCGGGCGAGGCGGGCGGACTCGAGGTCGGAGTCCCGGTCCTCGACGCGGAAGAAGTCGGCGGTGCGGTAGTAGTTCGAGGCCCGCAGGAGGGACTCGCGGGCGCTGACCCGGTGGCCGGCGGCGAGTGCCTCGGCACCGACACGGTGGAGGCGTTCGGCGACGGCGGTCCACCCCCGGCACCAGGCCTCCTCGTCGCCGTCGGGGATGTCGCGGCAGACGGCCAGGACCTCGCCGAGATCGGCGCCCGCGTAAGCGGCGTGCCCGGCCGTGCGCAGCGCCTGGAAGGAGAACGCCGCGTCGTCGAAGAGGAACTTCATCGGGACCCCTTTCGAGATGGAACGGAACAGATCCGTTCCGTCTCGCGCCGGAACGTACACCGGGCCCGGACGGAACGCAACCGTTCCGTCCGGTGTTAATCTCCCGCAGTGGAATCGACCAGCCGTGACGACGTCGACCGCAGGCCCACGGGCTCCGCGGTCCTGCGGGAGTCCGTGACCGAGACGATCAGGCGGGCTGTGTTCGAGGAGCTCGCCCAGACCGGCTTCGCGCGGATGTCGATGGAGGCCGTGACCCGCCGGGCCCGCGTCGGCAAGGCGGCCCTCTACCGCCGCTGGCCCTCCAAGGAGACGATGGTCGTGGAGCTGGTCTCCGAGGCCGCCGCCGAACACCTCCCCGCGACGGCCGGCTCCGGGTCACTGCGCGACGACGTCGAACGGTTCGTCCGGGACACCATGGCCGACCTCCGCCATCCACTCGTCGGCCGGATCGTCCCCGACCTGGTCGCCGAGTCGGCCCGCAACCCCTCGCTGAGCGCCGCGCTCCACGAGGCGGTCCTCGCCCCCCGGCGCGCCGCGGTGGCGACGGTGCTGCAGCAGGCGATCGACCGCGGAGAGCTGCCGGCCGACATCGACATGGGCCTGGCCGTCGACCTGTTCGGCGCCCCGTTGTACTTCAGGATGCTCGCGGTCGGCGGACCCACCGACGAGGCCTACGTCGCCCGCCTCACCCGCGCCGTCCTCGCGGCACTCGCCGCCAGCCGCTGAGCGAGGCCCCACGTCGCGACGCACTCGCGCGCGTCACCGGGCGCGGGCATGAGGCAGGCGTACAGCGCCGAGAGCTGTCGTGCCGGGACCATCTGCGTGAACAGGTACCCCCTGGCGTCGAACTTGTGGGCGACGGCGGCCCGTTGGGGCGGGCTTCCGGGAGCGGTGATCTCGACGCGATCGCCGACCCGGGTCTGCCGGATCCGTGTCCAGGCCGCATCGCATCGCGCACCGAACCTGATCTCGAGCCCCACTGCATCGACCTCGCGACGGCAGGGACCCCTGACCCGAGGCGCAGAAGGAGGCCAGCGAGAAGGTCTCGGCCGCGATCTGCCGCCACCACGGCTGGAGCGAACGTTCCGTCATCGGCCACGACGAGTGGGAGCCGGGCAGGCAGGACCCGCGCGGCTTACGATGGACGGCTTGCGCTCCCGCATCGCGGACCGCCTGCGGGTCAAGCCGGGCGGCGGCGGAGGCTCCGACCGCCGGCCCCAGCCCCGGCCCCGGCCCCGGCCCGAGTACGAGGCGCTCCCGGGCGCCGGTTCCTCCAGATCGGCCGCCGCGACCCGCTGATCACCGCCATGGGCAAGCGCCTGGTCGGGGAGGGCTGCGGCCGTTACGAGCAGGGCCCGAGCCCCGACCGCCGACAAGCGGGCAGACGGTCGCCAGGACGGTCCCGCTCGGTTCACCCCATGAAGCTCAAGCGCACCTGACGGCTCGGATTGTCCCTATTCGTATCCGCCAAACTCCGTTAGGACAACCGCCAAGGTACCCGAGCGCGGAATCTCCACTGGATGCGTCATCGGAATCACGTCGCATGAAGCGGGAACGAGAGAAACGCCAGGTCAGTGGGCTTTCGCGGTCCTTCGGGCGGGTGCCGGGGCCCTCAGAGCGTCAAAGGAGCGTGACCGGTCGAGGCGGGCCCCACCTTCCCGACGGGTTTCTCCTAGCTGGGTGCCAACGAGGTCCGGCGCTGACGGGTGATCACCTGCCGCCGATCACGCCATCGGGGCCGCTGGTACCCCGCATTCATTTCGCCGAACTCGATCGAGTCAGGCCCGCACAGCAGTGTGCGAGTCCGCCGGGGAGGAGGTATTCGGCCGGCAGCAACTCGTCCCCGGCGACGCCCTCCTCGGCCGCATCACCCGCCACCTCGACGAGCGCCGTCTCATCGGCACCCGTCTCGCCGTCGGCCCGCCCTACTACCAGGCCGTCACCGTGGTCGCCACCCTGCACGCGTTCCGCGGCGTCGACACCGACCGGGTGCGGCGCCAGGCACACGACGCCCTCTACCGTCACCTCGATCCGCTCACCGGCAAGCGCGGCGACCGCACCGACCTCCTTCCGGATCCTTCCGTCCCCCGCGTGTCCCCTGGCAGTCCCCCGAGAGCCTTCCCGGAGGAGGTGCGGGGGGTTTCAGCTGGATCGATGCACGTTGAGCCTGGGAGCAGTCGTGGTCTCGCACTCTCACGAGACGGAGTGCTGTCCTCAGACGGGCGCGCGAGAACACATGAACACGGTCCAGCGGCGGTAGTGGACCTTCCCACCTGCCGGGCCCTCCCTACGCGCCTCGCCGTTGGAGGGGGACGGCCGGTACCGGCGCCCGGCAAGGAGGCGAGAGGCGTCCGGCGGAACGGCGTCACATCGTGGATGCGTGCAGGTCGTGGCCCCCGGGGCGAGCCAGTGCCTCGGGGCGGAGGAGGCGGTGCAGCTCGTCGGAGGACAGCAGTCCTCGTCCGAGTACGACCTCGGCCACCGAGCGGTGTGTGGTGAGTGCTTCCTGGGCGGCGGCGCTGGCCTGGGCGTAACCGATGTGCGGGGTGAGGGCGGTGATGATGCCGATGGTGTTGTGGACGACGGCGTGGAGGTGTTCCCGGTTGGCGGTGATGCCGACGACGCAGCGTTCGGCCAGGGTCAGGCAGCCGGCCTGCAGGTTGGTGAGACTTTCGAACAGGCAGTGGGCGATGAGCGGTTCGAACGCGTTGAGCTGGAGCTGACCGGCTTCGGCGGCCATGGTGATGGCCATGTCGTTGCCGATGACCTTGAAGGCGATCTGGTTCACGACTTCGGGGATGACCGGGTTCACCTTGCCCGGCATGATGCTGGAGCCCGCCTGTCGCGGCGGGAGGTTGATCTCGCCGAGGCCGGCGCGCGGGCCGGACGAGAGCAGCCGCAGGTCGTTGCAGGTCTTGGAGAGCTTGACCGCGATGCGCTTGAGCACACCGGACAACTGGACGAAGACACCGGCGTCCTGGGTGGCCTCGACCAGGTCGGGGGCGACGGACAGCTCCAGGCCGGTGATGTCACGCAGATGCGCGCAGGCCAGTGCGGCGTAGTCGGGGTGGGAGTTGAGCCCGGTGCCGATCGCGGTGCCGCCCAGATTGATCTCCCCCAGCAGGGCACGGGCCTCGGCGAGGCGCTGCTCGTCCTCGCCCAGCGTCCGCGCGTAGGCGCCGAACTCCTGGCCGAGGGTCATCGGCACCGCGTCCTGCAGCTGGGTACGGCCGGTCTTGACGACGTCGGCGAACTCCTCGGCCTTCGTCTCGAAGGCGTGCCGCAGTGTGGCCATGGCACGCTGCAGGCGTTCAGTGGTCTCGTGCAGCGCGACCTTGAGGGCGGTGGGGTAGGCATCGTTGGTGCTCTGCCCGGCGTTGACGTCGTCCAGGGGGTGCAGGTGCCGGTACTCGCCGCGGCTGTGCCCGAGGAGCTCCAGAGCCCGGTTGGCGATGACCTCGTTGGCGTTCATGTTGGTGGAGGTGCCCGCGCCGCCCTGGAACACGTCGACGACGAACTGGTCGTGGAGTTTTCCGGAGCGGATCTCCTCACAGGCGCTGATGATCGCTTCGGCCTTCGCCGGGTCCAGCAGGTCAAGGTCGCGGTTGGCCGCCGCCGCGGCCTGCTTGACCGCTGCCAGGCCGTTGACCAGGTCGCGGTAGGCGGAGATGCGGATCCCGGTGATGGGGAAGTTGTGCACCGCCCGGAGGGTGTGTATGCCGAAGTAGGCGTACTGCGGTACGGGTTCGTCCCCGAGAAGGTCGTGCTCGATGCGGAACGGGTCCTCCGCCATGATGCGTACTCCTGAATCCGGCCGCGGGGGCCAGGCTTGGGGTGATGGCTGCCGCTGGGACGTGCAGCCGACCGTTGGGGAGATGAGCCGTCGACGCGGCCAACGGCCCGGGGGCGGGTGAGGAACGCCCACGCCGCCGGCCCGGGCGGGTTCGCGAACTGCGACCGCCCGGCCTGTGGTTCGGGTCAGACGGATCCGACCGGCTCGGCCGCCGGAGCGACGGCGGGGTCGCCGCCCGTCGTGGACCGCGTCCTCCGGCCGCTTCCGATCTTGCGCCGCAGCCACTGGGCGACGGCGTCGAGCGCCATGTTGAGGAGGATGAAGATCGAAGCCACCAGCATGGCCGCGGGGATGACGTTGGAGAAGTTCGCGGCGATTCCGTTCAGGCCGCGGTCGACCAGTTCGTCGTAGCCGACGATGAACCCGAGGGCGGAGTCCTTCAGCAGCACGACGAACTGGCTGACGATGGCCGGCATCATCGCGGTGATCGCCTGCGGCAGAAGGATGAGGTGCATGACCTCGCCCTTGCGCATGCCGAGCGCCTGCGCCGCCTCCATCTGCCCCGACGGCAGGCTCTTCACGCCCGCCCTGAGGGTCTCCGCGATGACCGAGCCGTTGTACAGGGTGAGCCCGAAGACCACGGCGGTGAACGGGGAGACGTTGACCCCGATGATCGCGTAGGAGCCGAAGAAGGCGAAGAAGATGAGCAACAGCAGGGGGACCGCTCGGAAGAACTCCACGATCGACGCGGCGGGGATGCGGATCCAACGGTGCTCCGACAGCCGGGCTGTGGCGAACACCAGGCCGAAGACGGCTGAGAACACGATGCCCAGCGCCGCGGCCTGGAGCGTGCCGAGCAGGCCGGGCACGATGAAGGTCGTCCAGACCTCGCCCCGCAACAGGGGCCGCCACTTCTCCGCGTCCCACTGCTGCTTGGCGTCGAACCGCGTGTAGATCACGTACGCCAGGCCGGCCAGCGCGACGGCGAAGACCGCGGCCAGCAGCCGGTTGCGGCGCACACCCCGCGCACCGGGGACCTCGTACAGGTTCGCGTGGCTCATCGGGCCACCTCCAGGCGGCGGGAGAGCCAGCCGAAGAACAGGCCGGTCGGCAGACACAGCACGACGAAGCCGGCGGCGAACCCGAGGAAGATCTGGATCACTTGGTCGCCATACACCTCGATCATCTCCCGCATCCGGACGGATGCCTCCGCGACACCCGCCACCAGGGCGATGGTCGTGTTCTTGGTCAGGGCGATCAGGATGCTTCCCAGCGGCATGATCACCGCGCGGAACGCCTGGGGCAGGACTATGAGCCGCAACGTCTGGACGAAGCTCAGCCCGGCCGCCCGTGCCGCCTCCGTCTGCCCCAGGGGGACGGTGTTGATGCCCGCCCGCAGGGCCTCGCACACGAACGCCGACGTGTACGCGGTCAGGCCGATGACGGCGAGCCAGAAGTTGTTGGTGTCGATGCGGTCGGAGAACTCCACACCGAGGTTGGCGCCCACACCCAGGCTGGTGAACAGCAGGATCAGAGTGAGCGGTGTGTTGCGTGCCACGGTCACGTACACCCGGGCCGCGGCGCGCAGTACCGGAAGCGGGGAGACACGCATGCCCGCGAGAACGGTACCCAGGGTGAGAGAGCCGAGCGCGCTGAAAACGGTGAGTCGCAGGGTCATCCAGAACGCGGCGAGGATCGTCCCTCGCTCGGCCAGCAGTGCGTCCATCAGGGCCTTACTTCGTCGGGGCGGGCAAGGGCCGGGCAGTTGCGCTGCCGTCTCCGGTTGCCCGCCGTCCAGCGGTTGCCGTCAGTACCGGTCGAGGCGCGGGGTCTCGGGAACCTTGAACCCGGACGAGCCCAGGCTGGACTCCACCGCGGCCTTCCAACCGCCGCTGTCGAACATCTTCTTCAGGGCGTCGTTGATCGCGTCCCGGCCCTTCTTGTCGTCCTTCTTCAGGCCGATGCCGTAGTTCTCGGTGCTGAAGGTCTTGCCGACCAGCCTGAGCTTGCCGGGGTGCTGCGATGCGTAGCCGGCCAGAATGGCGTTGTCGGTGGTGATCGCGTCGAGCTGACCACCGAGCACCCGGTCCACGCAGGCCGAGTAGCTGCGCTCCTCCTGGAGCTGCACCTGCTTGGCGTAGCTGTCCTTGATCTTCTGGGCGGAGGTCGAGCCGGCGACCGAACACAGCTTCTTGCCGTTGAGCGAGTCGGGGCCGGTGATGGACTTGTCGTCGGCCCGCACCAGCAGGTCCTGGCCCGCCACGAAGTACGGACCGGCGAAGGAGACCTTCTGCTTGCGCTCGTCGGTGATGGAGTAGGTGGCCACCACCATGTCGACCTGCCCCTGCTCCAGGAACGCCTCGCGGTTGGCGGACACCGTCTCCTTGAAGGTGATGTTCTTCGGGTCCACGCCGAGCGCCTTGGCGACATAGGTGGCCACGTCGATGTCGAGGCCCTTGAAGCTGCCGTCGGGGGTGCGCAGACCCAGGCCCGGCTGGTCGGCCTTCACACCGATGACGAGCTTCTTGTCGTTCTTGGCCTTGTCGACGACGGACGCGTTGCTGTCGCTTCCGCTACCGCCCCCGCAGGCGCTGGTGGCCAGCGCGACCATCACGGTGGTGAGAGCGGCTGCGATCAGTCTCTTGGACATGGTGAATCCCCTGGTTTCCCGTGGTGAGTGGACAAGTTGACAAGTGGACAGGCGTGGCTGCGTCGGCCCGAGGGCCGGCTCAGTGGGTGAGGATCTTGTCGAGGAACGACCTGGCGCGTTCGCTGCGCGGGTGGGAGAAGAAGGCATCGGGGCTGTTCTGCTCCACGATCTGGCCGTCGGCCATGAACACCACGCGGTCGGCGGCCCGGCGGGCGAAGCCCATCTCGTGGGTGACCACGAGCATCGTCATGCCGTCGCGGGCCAGGGACGTCATCACGTCGAGCACCTCGTTGACCATCTCCGGGTCGAGCGCGGAGGTCGGCTCGTCGAAGAGGATCACCTTGGGGTCCATGGCCAGGGCCCGGGCGATGGCCACCCGCTGCTGCTGACCTCCCGACAGCTGGGCGGGGTACTTGTCGGCCTGGCTGGCGATGCCCACGCGGTCGAGCAGTTCGCGGGCGCGCTGCTCGGCGGCCTTCCGGTCCTGCTTGAGGACCTTCACCGGGGCGATGGTGACGTTCTCCAGGACCGTCTTGTGGGCGAAGAGGTTGAACCCCTGGAACACCATGCCGACCTCGGCGCGCAGCCGCGCCAGTTGCCTGCCCTCGGAGGGCATGGGCGTGCCGTCGATCATGATGATGCCCGAGTCGATGGTCTCCAGCCGGTTGATGGTGCGGCACAGAGTGGACTTGCCGGACCCGGAAGGTCCGATCAGCACGACGACCTCACCCCGGCTCACCGCCAGGTCGATGTCCTGCAGAACGTGCAGGCGGCCATAGTGCTTGTTGACCTTGTCGAGCACCACCAGATGGGTGTTCGCCTCCTGCTGCCGTCCTGCCGGCAGGTTCTTGGTCATGGGCACACGCCTCTCCCTTTACTGGTGATCTGCCGCCGCGATGCCGTTCCCGGTGGCGATGGCGATACCGTAGGAGCGGCTTTTCGCCGCAAGGGACTTGTGCGCCTTGTGCTCAGCGTGAGGGCGCCGGAGGCGTCGGTTCGGCCGTCCGGCCCGGCAGTCGGTGCACTCCCACGGCGTCCGGGCGCACCGATGCCGTACGGCTCGCCGCCGAAGGGGCTGCCCAGCAGCCGTACGGAGTCGGGGTGTTCACTCGTCGCTCCGGCGGGATCCGGCATGCGGAAGCCGGGCCCGCGGCAGTTTCCAGGGGGAACGGCTCGTCCCCGCAAAGGAGTTGCGTGGGTCTTTGCTCAGCGTGACGGCGTCGGTTTGGCCGTCTTCAGGGACACGCCCATCACGCCGATGGTGTCCCGGAAGACCTCGTCCCAGCGCCCGTCCGTCAGGAAACGGCGGATCAAGCCGTTGAGATAGCCACGGAAAACGCTGTCGCCGCGGCGCACACCGATGCCGTACGACTCCCTGCCGAAGGGACTGCCCAGCAGCCGTAGGGAATCCGGGTGTTCGCTCATCAGCCCCAGCAGTATCGAGTCGTCGGTACTGATCGCGTCGATCCGCCCCTCGAGCAGAGGAGACACACACTCGCTGTAGTTGTCCACCACCACCAGCCGGGCATGCCGAAGCCGGTCCCTCAGCCGCTCCAGGGCGGTGGAACGGGCGCCCGTGCACACCGTTTTGCTGGCGAGGTCGGTGAGGTCGGCGACGGTGCGCATGTCCGTGTCCGTGGTGCGGACCAGTACGTCCTGCGCCGAGTGGTAGTAGGGGTCGGTGAAGTCCACCAGCTTGCGGCGCTCGTCGCTGATCGAGTACGTGGCCACCACGATGTCCACCACGCCCCGGTCGAGGAAGTCCTCCCGGTTGCGGGGCATCGTCTCGATGAACCGGATGTTGTGCTCACTGCCGGTGAGGTCCCGGGCCACCATGCGCGCGATGTCCGCGTCGAAGCCGGTGATCCACCCCGCCGAGGGGTCCTTGTACCCGAACAGCGGCAGGTCGAACTTGATGCCGACGGTGAGCACGCCCCGCTCCCTGATGCGGGCCATGGTCGAGTCCGTGGGGAATCGCGCCGCGGAGCCGCCCTGCCCCGCCGGGCCGCAGGCGCCGAGCACCAGACCACCCAGGGCGGACAGCACGGTTCTGCGGACGATCACGGCGCCCACAGGCGGTAGCGGTGCTGGGGCCGGCCCGTCGCGCCGTAGCGCAGGCTCTCCACGACCTGCCCCTGCTCGGTGAGGTACTCCAGGTATCGCCGGGCGGTCGCCCTGCTGATCCCCACCGCCTCTGCGGTCTCGTGCGCCGACAAGTCCGACTCGGCGGCGGCCAGCGCATCGAGTATCGACTGCTCGGTGGGGGCCGAGACCTTCTTGGGGCGGTTGACCGGGTCGAGGTGCAGCGAGCGGAAGATCCGGTCGATCTCCTGCTGTTCCACCGCCCGATCGCCCCAGGACAGGCGCGCCAAGGCCGTCGCGTACCGGTTGAGCGTCTGCTCCACCGTCCCGGTCCGGGTCGGCTTGACAAGGTAGTGCAAGGCGCCGCGCTGCATGGCCGCGCGCACGGCGGCCGAGTCTCTCCGGCCCGAGATCACGATGATGTCCGGCGACTGACGCCCCGGCTGGTGAAGCTGGTGGGCCAGGTCGAGCCCCGGCATGTCGGGCAGATGAAGATCCAGGAGTATCAAGTGCGGAGCGAAGCGGCGGGCCGCCGCCAACCCCTCACGGCCCGTGTGGGCGATCGCCACCACCCTGAACCCGGGAATGCGTTTGACCTGCGCACGCAGGGTGGCGGTGACGACCGGGTCGTCATCCACGATGAGAAGGGTGATGTCGCTCACCGCCATCGCCATGCTCCTCCCGATGTGGCGGCCATGCCGACGCTGCAGGGTCACAGGATTCCGGACCGAGGGGCGTGTCCCGGGCCTTTTGTTCCTTGTGCTCACGGCGTCGCGCCAATTGTTGACGGACCGCATTAGCATCTGGCAACACTCGCCGCACGACCGCGGCACAACTGTTAGGTCCACCCGTTCCGCCGGAGGTGAGCGCGCTGGGATGGCGATCTGCCGTGACCGGACGGCGCGCGTCCGCACGGTCCGGTCGAGGCGGTGACGGCGACCTGCGCTGGCTGCTGGCGGTGGCCCTGCTGTGGGTCCTGCTCGGCCTGCTCCCGCTCGGCCTGCTGACCTCGTCCAGCATCAGGCTGTCCGATCAGGCGGTACGCAGTGAGGTACGCGACCGGGTCCAGACGACGGCCTCGGTGAGCCGGGTCGTGGTGGAGCAGCAGATCGGCTCCTTGAAGCAGCTCGTCAGCGCGTACGCCGAACGGCCGGGCGTCCGCTCCGCGGTCGCCCCGGGCTCCGGTACGCCGGCGCCGGCCCTGGCCGGCACCCTCCGGGAACTGGCGCGGATGCGGGCCGGCATCAGCGGCGTGATCGTCACCCGTGCCGACGGACGGCTGATCGGCGCGCAACCGCCCAGCGAGTTGGTATCGGACGTGCGCGGCACCGACTGGTACCGCGCGGTCAGCAGGCAGCAACAGGCCTATGTGTCACAGGCGTACACGCCCGCCATGCGGGGCATGTCGCGTGCGGTGGCCGTCGCGGCCCCGATCCGGGACACCCGCGGCCGGCAGGTCGGCATCCTGGCCGTCGTCTACAGCCTGGACGCCATCCAGACCTTCGCCTCGGAGGCGGCCGCGGCCCAGGGCATCCAACTGCTCATCACGGACCAGACCGGTGTCCTGGTGGCCGACCCGAGGGGCAAGCTGTACGCGCTCACCTCCCTGCGCGAGGACCCTCGGGTGGACGCGGCACTGGCCGGCCGTACGCTCTTCACCACCCAGCGCGGCTTGGACGGGCCGGTGCTGTCGGCCTCCCGGCCCATTCCCGGCATCGGCTGGACGGTCACCGCGGAGGTGCCCGCCGACGAGGCGCTGGCCTCCGCCGGACGGCTGCGCGACCGGGTGCTGACCGTCGCGGCCCTCCTCGCCGCACTGATCCTGGTCGGGCTGGCCTTCCAGATGCACACCAGCCGCGGCCGTCGGCGGGCGCAGCGGACCCTGGCACGGTACGCGCAGGCACTGGCCCGGGCCCGGGACGAGGCCGTGACCGCGTCAGCGGCGAAGTCCGAGTTCCTGGCCAAGGTCAGCCATGAGATCCGCACGCCGATCAACGGCGTCCTGGGGATGAACGCCCTGCTGCTCGACACCCGGCTGGACGACGAGCAGCGGCATTACGCGGGCACCGTGCAGGAGTCCGCGCAGAACCTCCTCGGCCTGCTGGACGACTTCCTCGACCTGTCGAAGATCGAGGCCGGCCGGCTGCGCATCGAGTCCGTGCCCTTCGACCTGCCGCGGCTGTGCGACGAGGTGGTGGCGCCGTTCGCCCCGCACGCTCAGCGGCAGGGGCTGTGGCTCACGCTCCACCTCGCCGAGGACCTGCCCCAGCACGTCCTGGGCGATCCGGTGCGGCTCCGGCAGGTGCTGACCAACATCCTCGGCAACGCGCTGAAGTTCACCGTCCAGGGCGGTATCGACCTTCAGGTCGCGCTGGAGGGGTCGGCCTCCGCGCCGGGCGGTCCACCTGCCGCCGACCCGGCGGTCCTGCGGTTCACCGTCACCGACACGGGCATCGGAGTCGGCCCCGAGGACCGCGACCGCGTCTTCGAGACCTTCCGCCAGTTGGACTCCCCCATCACACGCCGCACCGGCGGCAGCGGTCTGGGCCTCGCCATCAGCCGGCAGCTGGTCGAGCTGATGGGAGGCAGGATCGGGCTGGACAGCGTGAAGGGAGTGGGAAGCCGCTTCTGGGTGACCCTGCCGGTGCCCGTCCTCACCTGGACCGCCCCAGCCACCGGACAGCTGGGCGGCCGCCGCGTGATCATCGCGGACGCGGACGACGAGAGCCGCGCCCTGGCCGACCGCATGCTGACCGGCGCGGGTCTGACGGTGGACCAGACGGCGGACGCAGCGGCTGCCCTGGCGGCGCTACGCAGCGCGGCTGCCGACGAGACACCCTTCGACCTGGCCGTGATCGACCTGCATATGACGATCGCCGGGGGCGGCTCGCTCGCCGAAGCCGTCCTCACTGATCCCCTGCTCGGTGCCACCGGTGTCATCGTGCTGCTCAGCCCGGGACGCACCGGGGCCCCATGGCCGGCCGCCTCCCGTCCGCAGGAGCGGGCCGTGCAGTCGGTCACCCGCCCGGTGAGCCGCCGCCGACTGCTGGCGGCGGTCGAGAACACCCTGGGTACGGACGGCGACCAGGGGGGCCACCCGGACCTTCCGCAGCACAGCGTGCCCAGGCCGGGGCACCGGGCGGCCACCGCCGCGGAGACGACGGTTCGCATCCTGGTCGCCGAGGACGACGAAGTCAGCTCCCAGGTGGCCCAGCTGGTGCTGCGGCGGGCCGGCCACCATGTCGACGTGGTCGGCGACGGCGAGCAGGCGGTGCGGTCGGCGCTCCACGGCCGGTACGACCTCGTCCTCATGGACTGCCAGCTCCCGGGTATGGACGGCCTCGCGGCCACCACCGAGATCCGGCGGCGCCAGCCGGACGGTGAACGCGCTGCGATCGTCGCCATGACGGCGGCGGCCATGCCGGACGACCGCGCCCGTTGTCTGGAGGCGGGCATGGACGACCACCTCACCAAACCCGTGGACTGGCAACAGGTGCTCGCCCGGGTCTCCGTCTGGACGGGGATGCGCACCGGCGAGCCCACCGGGCCGGAGGAACCGGAGATCGCCGCACAGCTGTCGGATCTGCCCCCGGAGGCAGTCGCCGAGATCGCCGAGGCCTTCGCCACCGCGGCCCCGGAGACCCTGCGACGTCTCCGGGACGCCGTGGACTCCGGGGACTTCCACACGGCGGGCATGGCGGCGCATCGCCTCAAGGGCAGCTGCGCCACCGTCGGTGCCTCCCGCGCCGCGGACCTCTGCCGGCACCTCGAACAAGCCGCGCACACTCGCTCCCCGATGTCGACCGGCGATGACGCTCTGGCCCGCCTCGACCACGAGCTGCGCCTGGCCGTTGACGAACTTCGGGGCCTGGCCGGGAAGGGCCGGGCCGGGCAGTACTTGTGAACAGCGGATCCTCTCCGTGGGGCCGAGCAGGTGACTCAGAGGCACTGAAGAGACGTTTCCGCAGGTCAGGGTAGTTACTGGTGGGCCGGGTGGGACTCGAACCCACGGCCGACGGATTATGAGTCCGCCGCTACGCCCAGCCCATCCGAACCACGGCCGACCAGAGACAAGGCCAGGAGCCCGCAAGAAAGGTGACACGCACCTTCCGCTGCTCGGACAACACAGCAGCACCCCTGCCTGCAGCTTCATCGTTCACCGCATCGCTCGATGTCGGCTGCGGGTGGACTGCAGAGTGCGAGCCGGACTCCTTCCGTCCGGCCGGACTTCAGACCAACAGTCGGCACCCTCGTCACGCAAGGAACGACAACCGCACCTGGCGACGAGGATTGTCCTTGTTCGTATCCACCAGACACACCGACTGCCAGGTCCCGAGCTCCAGCCGCCCGCCCAGCACCGGAAGCGTCGCGTGCGGCGGGACGATGGCCGGCAGGACGTGGTCGCGGCCGTGGCCGGGACTGCCGTGGCGGTGCTGCCAGCGGTCGTCGGCGGGGAGCAGGGTGTGCAGGGCGGTCAGGAGGTCGTCGTCGCTGCCGGCGCCCGTCTCGATGATCGCGACACCGGCCGTGGCATGCGGCACGAAGATGTTCAGCAGGCCGTCGCGGCCCGCCGCCGCCTCCCGCAGGAAGGCCTCGCAGTCACGGGTGAGGTCCACGACCCGCTCCGCGGAGCCGGAGGCGACGTTCAGGACTCGGGTGGTGAAGGCGTCTGACATGTCTTCCATCCTCGCCCATGCGGCGCGCTTCGGCTGCGAGGGGACGGCCGGCCGGAGACCGAACCGTGACACGCAAGGTCCACTTCGCGAGACACCGTTGACCGTCGCCGCGCCATCTGGCTACTTTTTGCGGCATGTTGCGTTCAGCCCTGCTCACCACGCGCGGTCACATCGACCTGCTGCGGGTGGCCTCCGCCGCGTGTCGCCGCGGCCGCTGACGCCTTCCCCCCCTCGCGCCCTCGCGCCTCGCGCCTTCGCGCTGTGACGGCACCGCCCCACCCGTACGTCTGAGCTCTCCATGAGACGGGGCGGTGCCCCGGCACGCACCCCCACCGGTCGCTCGCCCCCGTGGAGCACTCACCCATGAGCATCAGCCATGCCCCGCCCGGCTCTGCAGAGACGGATATTTCAGATATATCTGGCTCATCCAGCCGCAGGATCGCCGAAACACCCTCCCCACCGGACCTCGTCCCCCTCGTCCCCGCCTCCTCCCGCCGCACCCGCGTGCCCCGCTGGCTGCGCCGCACCACCGGTCCCGTCCTGCTGCTGATCCTGTGGCAGGTCCTCAGCGCCACCGGCGTGTTGACCGCCGACGTCCTCGCCTCGCCCGGCCGCATCGCACAGGTCGCGGGTGACCTGATCGCCGACGGCTCGCTGCCCTCGGCGATGGCGATCTCCCTTCAGCGCGTCGCGGCCGGGCTGGCGCTGGGCACGGTCGTCGGCACCGGACTCGCGCTGGTCTCGGGCCTGTTCCGGATCGGCGAGGACCTCGTGGACGCGCCCGTGCAGATGTTGCGGACCGTGCCCTTCGTCGGGCTCATCCCGCTGTTCATCATCTGGTTCGGCATCGGCGAGGCACCCAAGGTCGCCATCATCACGCTCGGTGTGACCTTCCCGCTCTACCTCAACGTGTACGCCGGTATCCGCGGCGTGGACGCCCAGTTGATCGAGGCCGGGGAGTCGCTCGGGCTGTCCCGGTGGGGTCTCGTACGGCACGTCGTGCTGCCCGGCGCGCTGCCGGGGGCCCTGACCGGCCTGCGCTACTCGCTCGGCATCGCCTGGCTCGCCCTCGTCTTCGCCGAGCAGGTCAACGCCGACTCCGGCATCGGGTTCCTGATGGTGCAGGCAAGGGACTTCCTGCGGACCGACGTGATCGTGGTCTGCCTGATCGTCTACGCCTTCCTCGGCCTGCTCGCCGACTTCATCGTCCGCTCCCTCGAAAGGCTGCTGCTGCAATGGCGACCGACGTTCACCGGCCGGTGACTCCCCCAGCCACCCAGGCCGTCCACGTCGAGGGGCTGACCCGTTCCTTCGACGGCCGCGCGGTCATCGACGACCTGCGCCTCGACGTCCGCCGCGGCGAGTTCGTCGCCCTGCTCGGCCGCAGCGGCTGCGGCAAGTCCACGCTCCTGCGCATCCTCGCCGGCCTCGACCGCGACATCGAGGGCACCGTCCTGGTGCCGCGCCGCAAGGCCGTCGCCTTCCAGGCGCCGCGGCTGATGCCGTGGAAGAAGGTGTGGCGCAACGTGCTGCTCGGACTGCCGGGCAAGCCCGTGCGCACGGTCGCCGAGCAGGCCCTCAAGGAGGTCGGCCTGGACCACCGTACGGACGCCTGGCCCAAGACGCTCTCCGGCGGCGAGGCACAACGGGCCTCCCTCGCACGGGCGTTGGTCCGTGAGCCCGATCTGCTGCTGCTCGACGAGCCGTTCGGCGCGCTCGACGCGCTCACCCGCATCAAGGCCCAGCGGCTGGTGGGCGAGTTGTGGCAGCGGCGCGGCTGCGCGGTCCTGCTGGTCACGCACGACGTCGAGGAGGCCGTGCTCCTGGCCGACCGCGTCCTGGTGATGGACGACGGGGTGATCGCGCACGAGCAGCGCATCGACCTCGACCGCCCCCGCGACATCACCGACCCCCGGTTCGCGGAACTGCGCGCCGGCCTCCTGGAGCGACTCGGCGTCGACACCGCCGCCGAAGCCGCCTGAACATCACCCTCCCAGAACGGAAAGACCCATGCGACGACGCCTCGTCCCCGCCGCGCTCCTCCTCCCCCTCGCGCTCCTGCTCACCGCCTGCGGCGGGAACTCGGCGGCCGGGACCTCGACCGACGTCGACGGCCAGGGCTCCCTCACGCTCAACGTCGGTGACCAGAAGGGCGGTTCGGAGGCCATCCTGCGGGCCGCCGGAGAGCTCAAGAACCTGGACTACAAGATCAAGTGGTCGACCTTCACCTCCGGTCCGCCCCTGCTGGAGGCCGTCAACGCCAAGGCCGTCGACATCGGCGGCGTGGGCAACACACCGCCAGTGTTCGCGGCGGGCGCGGGCTCGAAGATCACGGCGGTGGCCGCGTTCAAGGGCACCTCCAAGGGTGACGCGATCCTCGTGCCGAGCGACTCGACGCTGACCGCGCCCGAGCAGCTCAAGGGCAAGTCGATCGCCGTGGCGCAGGGCTCCTCCGCCAACTACCAGCTGGTCGCCTCCCTCAAGGCGGCCGGGCTCGGTCTGAGCGACGTCGACGTCAAGTACCTCCAGCCGGCCGACGCGCTGGCCGCGTTCACCGCCGGCAAGGTGGACGCGTGGGCGGTGTGGGACCCGTACACCTCGCAGGTGCTGTTGTCCAAGAAGGGCCGCGTCCTGACCACCGGCGACGGCATCACCAACGGGCTCACCTTCCAGGTGGCGGCGCCCTCGGCCCTGAAGGACAAGAAGAAGGCCGCCGCCATCAAGGACTATCTGGAGCGGCTGCGGCGGGCCACCTCGTGGGTGTACGAACACCAGGAGGAGTGGGCCAAGGTCTGGGCGAAGGACACCGGGCTGCCGTACGAGGTCGCGCTGGCCTCGGTGAAGCGGACCAACGCCACCCGGATCTCGGTCGCGGTGGACAAGCCGCTCATCGCCTCGGAGCAGGAGATCGCCGACACCTTCACGGGGTTGAAGCTCATCCCGAGCAATGTGGACTTCGGTGACTTCGTGGACCCGCGGTTCAACGGCAACCTGCCGCCGTCGACCACTCGGGCGCGTGCCTCGGTGGGTTCCTGAAACATCGGTCATCTCGAGCCTCCCTGGTCCCTGGTCCCTGGTCCCGGGGAAGATCCGAGCCCCCGAGACGGTTGATGGAACCGTGAACATTGCTGAGGCGGTCGAGGAAGTCGACGTGGTCGTCATAGGCGCTGGTCAGGCGGGTCTGTCCAGCGCCTACCACCTGAAGCGCACCGGTTTCGAGCCGGACCGCGACTTCGTCGTCCTCGACCACGCCCCCCGTCCGGGCGGCGCCTGGCAGTTCCGGTGGCCGTCGCTGACGTACGGCAAGGTGCACGGGATGCACTCGCTGCCCGGCATGGAGCTGACCGAAGCCGACCCCTCGCGGCCGTCGTCGGAGGTCGTCGGGGAGTACTTCGACTCCTACGAGCGGACCTTCGACCTGCGGGTGCGGCGGCCCGTCGCGGTACGTGCCGTGCGCGAGGGACCGGACGGGCGGCTGCTCGTCGAGAGCTCGGCGGGGACCTGGGCGACGCGGGCGCTGATCAACGCGACCGGCACCTGGGACCGCCCGTTCTGGCCGCGATACGCCGGTCAGGAGACGTTCCGGGGACGGCAGTTGCACACGGCGCAGTACGCCGGGCCGCGGGAGTTCGCCGGGCAGCGGGTCGTGGTCGTGGGCGGCGGGGCCTCCGGTACCCAGCATCTGCTGGAGATCGCTCCCTACGCCGCCGCCACGACGTGGGTCACGCGGCGCCCTCCGGTGTTCCGTGAGGGCCCCTTCACTGAGGACGTGGGCCGGGCCGCGGTCGCGCTCGTCGAAGAGCGGGTCCGGCAGGGACTACCGCCGAAGAGTGTGGTCTCGGTCACGGGGCTGCCGCTAAACGACGCCATCAAGCAGGGGATCGCGGACGGCACCCTGGACCGGCAGCCCATGTTCGACCGGATCACACCGGACGGCGTGGAGTGGAACGACGGGCGGCACGTCGAGGCCGACGTCATCCTGTGGGCGACCGGCTTCCGCGCCGCCATCGACCATCTCGCCCCGCTGCACCTGCGCGAGCCGGGCGGCGGCATCCGGCTGGAGGGCACCCGCGCGCTCGCCGACCCCCGTGTCCACCTGGTCGGCTACGGCCCCTCCGCCAGCACGATCGGCGCCAACCGGGCCGGCCGCGCGGCCGTACGGGACATCCGGCGGCTGCTGGCCGAGGAGCCGCTGGCCGCGTGAGGCGCCGACCGGGCGGATCAGCCTCCGCATGACGTCCCGTCGGGTCACGGCGTGGCGGTCGTGCTCGCCTTCTGCTGGGCGTTGAACTCGGCGACGTTGCGCTGGTGTTCGGCGTAGTCGGCCGTGAAGCGGGTGTCGCCGGGCTTGACCGTGACGAAGTACAGCCAGTCGCCCGCCGCCGGATTGATCGCGGCGCGCATCGCCTCCTCGCCCGGGTTGTCGATCGGCGTGGGCGGCAGGCCCATGCGCTGGTACGAGTTGTAGGGGCTGTCGACGCGGGTGTCGGCCTCGGTCGTCCTGATCGTGGAGCGGTTCAGCGCGTAGTTGATCGTGGAGTCCATCTGCAGCGGCATGCCGCGTTCGAGCCGGTTGAAGACGACCCGGGCGACCTTGGCCATGTCGGTTTTGGTGGCCGCCTCGGCCTGGACGATGCTCGCGATCGTGACCGCCTGGTAGACGTTCATGGCGTTGCGCTGCGCGCCGGCGGCGATCGGGGCGCCGCTGAACTTCTGGTTGGCGGTCGTGACCATCGCCTTCAGCAGGGACTCCGGCGTCACCCTGGTCCCGCCCCGCTCCAGCGGATACGTCGCCGGGAAGAGGTAGCCCTCCGGGTTGCCCTCGGCGTCGTTCGGCAGCTTGAGGGCGGCCTTGCGGAGGGACTTCTTCGTGCTGCCGGCCGGCAGGGAGAGCGCCTTGTCGATCGCGGCGTAGACCTGGCTCGCCCGCCAGCCCTCGGGGATCACCAGCGAGGTCGGCTGTGCGACTTCGTCCTCCGTGACCAGCAGCGGCACCGCCACGGCGGTGCCGGCCGCGACGGCGCCGGCGGCGATGAGGGCGATACGGCCCCGGCGCGTCAGTCGAATCGTGCTCCGTGGCGGAGTGTTGAAGTACATGCGGGAACGGTAACCCGCACATGCTTACAAACCCGGCATATCGTCACCCCGTCGGCTCCAGTCGGGCGTCCCGGCGAACCAGCGCCGCATAGCGCCCGTCGCGCTCCAACAACTCCTCGTGCGTGCCGCGTTCGGCGACGCGCCCCGCGTCGAGCACCACGATCTGGTCGGCGCCCCGAATGGTGGACAGCCGGTGGGCGATGGTGAGGGTGGTGCGGTTGGCCGACAGGGCGTCGATGGCCTCCTGTACGGCCTGTTCGGTGCGGGTGTCGAGGGCGCTGGTCGCCTCGTCGAGGATGAGGACCGGCGGGTCGCGCAGGATCGTGCGGGCGATGGCCAGGCGCTGCTTCTCGCCGCCGGAGAAGCGGTGGCCGCGCTCGCCGACGACGGTGTCGTAGCCGTCGGGCAGCGACGCGATGTGGTCGTGGATCTGGGCGGCCCGCGCCGCCGCGTACAGCTCCTCGTCGGAGGCGTCCGGCTTGGCGAAGCGCAGGTTCTCGGCGACCGAGGCGTGGAAGAGGTACGTCTCCTGCGAGACGACGCCGACCGCGCGGGCGAGGGTGTCGAAGTCGAGGTCGCGCACGTCGACGCCGTCGAGGGTGACCCGGCCGCCCGTCACGTCGTACAGCCGTGGCACGAGGTGGCCGAGCGTCGACTTCCCGGCGCCGGTCGGGCCGACGACCGCGAGGCTGCCGCCCGCCGGGACCGTGATGTCGACGCCGTCGAGGATCGCGCCGCGCTCGCCGTCCTTGCCGTCGTACCGGAACTCGACGTCCTCGAAGCGGACCTCGCCCTTGACGTGGTCGAGATGGATGGGCTCGTCCCGCTCGGTGATGTCGATGGGCAGGTCGAGGTATTCGAAGATGCGCTGGAAGAGCGCGAGCGAGGTCTGGATCTGGACGCCGGTGGACAGCAGGCTGACGGTCGGGCGGAACAGCCCCTGCTGGAGCGAGACGAAGGCGACGATCGTGCCTATCGAGACGTGCGGGCCGCCGAGTTGGAGGGCCATCCCCGCGGTCCAGTAGATGACGGCGGGCATGGCGGCCATGACCATGCCGATGACGGCCATGCGCCAGCGGCCGGCCATGTTCGACCTGACTTCGAGGTCGACCAGCCGCTCGGACTCGTCCGCGAAGGTGTCGGTGAGCGAGCCGGAGCGGCCCATCGTGCGGCCGAGCAGGATGCCGCTGACCGAGAGCGACTCGGTGACGGTGGCGGCCATCGCGGCCATCTGCTTCTGCCGCTGCGTGGTGATCTTCTTGCGTTCGTTGCCGACGCGGCGGCTGATCCAGACGAAGACCGGAAGCAGCAGCAGCGACACGACGGTGAGCCGCCAGTCGAGGGCGATCATCGCGACGATCGTGGCGACCACGCTGGTCAGGTTGGAGACCAGGGAGGTCGCGGTGGAGGTGACGGTGGCCTGCATGCCGCCGATGTCGTTGGCGATGCGGGACTGGACCTCGCCGGTGCGGGTGCGGGTGAAGAAGGCGAGCGACATGCGCTGGAGGCGGCCGTAGACCGCGGTGCGCAGGTCGTGCATGACGCGCTGGCCGACGGTGGTGGAGATCAGCGTCTGCAGGACGCCGAAGACGCCGGCCAGGACGGCGCTGAGGATCATGCCGAGCGCGAGCAGGCCGAGCAGGCCGGTGCGGCCCTCGGGGATCGCGACGTCGAGGATCGCCTTGAGCAGGAACGGCGTGGCGACGCCGACCAGCGACGAGGCGCCGACGAGAAGGCCGACGACGGCGAGCCGTCCACGGTAGGGGCGGAAGAGCCGGAGGATGCGGCGCACCTGCCGGGGCTGTTCCTGCTGCGTGCCGGAGGGCTTCCAGGTGGGTTCATGGTCGGGGTGCATGGGCTCCTACGGAGGGGTGACGAGGAGGACTGACGGAGCTTAGCTCATTGTTACCTATGCTCACAATGCATATGGTCCTGATATTGTTCCCGCATGACCACCCCCGATCCCGACGGCCCGCTCGCCGAGCAGCTGCTGCGCTTCACCCGCCGGGTGCACCGGATCCAGAAACGGCACCTGCAGGAGTGCGGCCTGGGCGTCACGCCTGCGCAGTCGCGTCTGCTGCGCACGCTCGCGCACTATGAGTCGCCGCCCCGGATGGCCGATCTCGCCGAGCGGCTGGAGGTGGTCCCGCGCGCGGTGACGACGCTGGTCGACGGGCTGGAGGCGAGCGGGAAGGTACGGCGGGTGCCGGATCCGACGAACCGGCGGGTGATCCGGATCGAGCTGACCGCCGACGGCCGCAAGGCCCTGCGGGAGCTGCACGGCGCGCGCCGCTCGGCGGCGGAGGAGATCCTGGCGCCGCTGACGGACGAACAGCGGGCGGTGCTCGGCGAGTTGCTGGACACCCTGATCGACGGGGCCGCGGGCCGAGGGTGCTGAACGCGGAGGGCCGCGGGCCGAGAGTGCTGAACGCAGAGCGCCGGGGGCCCCCCCCCCCCCCGCCGGGGGGGGGGGGGGGGGGGGGGGGTTGGGGGGGGGGGGCGGCGGGGGGGGGGGGGGGGGGGTGGTGGTTTTTTTTTTTTTTTGTTTTTTTGGGGTGT
>NZ_JBIWJD010000018.1:0-87185 GCF_044764945.1 Streptomyces sp. NPDC093568
GGCCACCGCACGACGCCCGATCTTCACGAATCATCCGCGAACTGGGGCCAGTTGGAGTCGCCCCGGGTGGAGCCAAATGGCGCCGCCCTAGCCACGCGTCCTCGGCAACAAGATCGAGCCGCGCACCACACCGGGCCCTCGCTGCGGGAATGGCTGCACTTGTCCTCGGCGCGCTGGCCGGCTGCAGCGACACCTCGGGCGGCAAGGCCGATCCGACCGCCGGGGCGACCCACAAGGCCGCGGCACCGGTCCGGCTCCCGGTCCCGGACGGTTTCGCCACGGAGACCGGCTGGAGCACGTCGGCGAGCCCCGAGGCCACCGACATCGAGCCGGGATCCAGCGGCTTCCCTCTGGTCGCCGTCGCTCCCAAGAGCGGTCTGGTGATTCAGGCAGCCGCCGACGGCTCGCGCGTGCGTGCCTTCTCTCTCGCCAGCGGCAAGGCCGCGTGGACCTTCACCCCCAAGGCCCTCACCGGCGTCCGTGCCGGTGTCTTCGTTCAGGAGAGCAAGGCCGGAGAGAAGGTGGTGCTGGCCCGCCAGGGCAAGACCAGCGGAAGCGGCCTGAGCACGTCGCGCCGCACGACCACGATCGATGTCATCTCGGCGAACTCGGCCAGCAAGGCGACCGCCGCCCATCACCTCGACCTGGCGGCGCCTGACGACACCGCCACCTCCTTCACGGCCACCGACTCCGGCATCCTGGCCGGCCCGATGACCGACGGCGTGCACGAGAAGGCCGTCGAGATCGACGCGGCCACGGGAGCCAAGCGCACCGTGCAGAAGACGTCGGTGACGGTCTCCGGCTGCGCCTCGGGGTCCTGCGCCGTCCAGACCTCGCCAGCCTTCGCCACCTCCCAGGGCGTCGTCTCCGCCTTCCAGCAGCAGGACGGCTGCGACCCGTGGGCCGAGGACGGCACCCCGTGCACGTACGGATTCCAGGTCGGTGACGCCTGGACCAGCACCAACGTGGCGCCCAGCGGCATGCACGTCGGCATCCCGCTCGCGGTCACCGGGCCGTACCTGGTGGCTGCCTGGCACACCAGCGACACCCAGACCGACCCGCCCGCGCTCTCCGACACGAAGAAGACCATCCTGGCGGTGCACGATCTCTCGACCGGGAAGATCAAGGCACAGGTGAGCTGTACGTCCGCCGACGCGCTCACCCTTCAGCCCGGCTCCGCGCAGTCCTCCACCCGCCTTTCGCCCAACGGTGACTTCCTCGTCTCCGGGCAGGTCGGGTTCGACCTTGCCACCGGCCGTGGGCACTGCTTCACCAGCACTGCCAGCACCAAGGGCATCGATCTGACCGCCGTGGCCGACGACGGCACGGCGTACGGCATCGTGCACGTCGTCGACGACACGGGAGCCACTTCCCTGTACGGGCGGCTGCCGATCGCCCAGGACGGGACGGACACACCCGAGCACGACTCGGCACGCGTCAGCCTGCGCAGCGGGACGGCCAAGGCGCTTCCCGCAGCCTCCGAGGTCCCCCTCTATGTGGCGTCTGACGGGCACGGCGTGTTCCGCACCCGCGACGTGGTCGCGGTCTATCCCGCTTCCTGACCTCCCACCGCGCTGAGCCCCGAGCACCGTCGCGCCCTACCTGCGGCCGACGCCGCTCGGGGCGTTTTGCTGCCCCTGAAGTCGGTGCTCGGCCTGCTCTCGCTCGGCCTGTCCCCGGCGTGGCGGGCGTGGCGGTGCTCCGGCGGAGCCCGCTGAACGCTGCGGCACCGCGGCGACCGCCTCCTGGGCCGCTTCCATGGCGCTGGCCAGCAGATCGTCAGGGATCTGCGCCCCCCGCGCCTGAGCCGTGGTCCGTAGCGCCGCTAGGAAGGCCTCGGCGGTCAGCCCGGACTGCGGGGAAGCCGGTGGCCCCCCGGCGGGTGCCGCTGCGGCGATCTTGTCGGCGGTGACCCGAGAGTTCGCCGCGATCGTCTGCAGGACGCCCGCGGCCCGTTCCTCGGCCGGGCTGGTCGCGGCAGCCTTCGCGAAGTCGGCGCGGTCCTGCATCCTTTGGGCCTGTGCTTTGAAGGTGTTCGCGGTGACCGCCGGCTTGTTGGCCTCTGCGGGGGACGGCTGGCGTCGCCGTTCGGCAGCAGCCTGCTCGATCTTCGACGGACCATCGGTCGGCGTCGGCCGACGCCGACGCGGCAGTTGCGGCCCCGCAGCGGCCTCCTGTTCTCCTGCTGCCTGCGTCTGCCCGCTGGCAGGCGCAGGCGAGGCCGGGGCGGGCACGGCCTCCCGGAGCGCCCAGTCCCTGTTCGCCTCGCCCCGCACGTAGACGTAACCCTCGCCCGCCAGACGCTGCGGTACCTCGTCGCCGCGCCCTTGCAGGAAGAGGCCAACGGACTCGTTCGCGCGGCGGCCGGCGTCCGTCCTGTTGCCCGGGCGCGTGTTCTCGTGGTTGAGCAGGCTCATCAAATCCCGCCGGGACAACCCGCGATCAGGCTGGACATCGCGTCGTACGGCGGTCCTGACTTCGTCGAACCAGGCCGGGGTCAGTGGTTCGCTGGCCGGCTGCCATCGGGGCGCGGGAGCCCGGGGCGCCGGGCTCGCGTCCATGAGGTTCTCCGCGTCGCCGGGCGTGACCAGGACGTCCCGGACACCGCCTTCCCCCTGGGGCCCGACGATGCCGAGTTCCTCCATGCGCGTCAGCAGGGCGTCGGCTTCGGCTGCCGGGATGCCATAGTCGTAGCTCAGGTCCAGCGCCAGGGTGTACTCCTTCGCGGCCACCTGGAGCACGACCGCACGGAACCGGTCCGGATCTTGCGCCAGGCTCTCGCCCACTGGAGCAGGCTCGGCCTCTGCTGCGGAGGGGCCTCCCGGCGCGGTCTCTTCGCTCTCTGCGGGCGTCTGCTCGGCCGCCTCGCCGACGGCGGACTCGTAGGTGCCCAGTGGAGTGCTCACGTCCTCGGGCAGGTGACCGTGGAGGTGGGCGATGTGGTCCTCGGCGGCATGGCGCAGGACGCGCAGCATGTTCCACCGCAGTCCGTTCCGGCCGCCGTTCGCTGCCAGCCGGTTGATCAGTGCCTGTGCCCCGGACGAGATGATCTCCAGGGTGCGGACCCACAACGCACGTCCGGTGCCCAGGGTTTGGCGGTCGGCCATGAAACGGCCCACGCCGAGCCAGCCGTTGTTGACGGCTTCGCGCACCGCGGACCACACGGATGCGATCCGGCGCCACACAGGATGCTGTGTCAGGGCCCCGAGCCGCTCCGAGACCGCACCATAGATGCCGCGGATCGACTCGACGCTGTTCGACAGCATCGCGCGCATACGCCCCTGGTCGCCGCCGCCCGTGCCGTTCCCCGCATCCTGGCGGCGGGCGGTGAGCCTCTCGGTGAACCAGTGCCAGGCGCGGCCCAGCTGGTCGGCCAGGTCGATGCGCTGGCCGGCGGGCAGCAGCCCGGTCAGCCGGTCCGCGCGGGTCGCGGCGGCCCGATGGAGTCCCCATACCGCCCGCCAGGCACGCGAGTCGCGCTGGCCCGACCGTTCCAGGCGCCTCGCCAGGTGCATCGCCCCATGGGAGATGGCGCGCGCCGTGCGGGCTTCGATCGTCCGGTTGATGCCGTGCGCGCGGATGTCGCGCAGCGTCGTCTCGGCGTAGGTCAGCAATGCCTCCCGGACGGCTCCGCGGAGTTGCTGGCCTGCCTGGCCGATCGAGCGGATCATCGTCCATTCCGGGGTGCCCCAGTAGGCGCCTGCCTCGGCCGCGGCGTTGCCCATCGCCGCTTCGAGGGCGTTGGCGTCACCGGCCTCGACCGCCGGGTCCTCGACCGCCGGCAGGATCGGGTCTGCGTCGATGCTGGTGAGGATCCCGGACAGTGCCTGCCGAGTGGCGGCGTACTGTTCCCGCAGCCGCTGTTCGTCCTCGGCGCTGAATCGGGGCCGGGGAGTGGGGGTTTGTGTCTCCGCCGGGGGTTCTGCGCTGCGCAAGAGGGCGACGATGTCCTCGAAGTGCCGGTCGAAGTCGTCCTGCCCCGGAACTTCAGGTTCTCCCGTGACTGCTTCGGCCGCAGCCATGCGTTCCTCCTCGATCAGGGCCTCGTACTCCCGGTCCACTTCCATCGCGGCCAGTTCTTCGGCGGACACCGGCTCGTCCTGTTCAACGGTGCGGCGACGGACGCCTTCTTCCGGGTCCGGCTCCCATTCGGTGCTGCTGTAGACGACGCCGTTGACGACCAGGTCATCGCCGATGACGTCCCTGAAGAAGTCGAAGTCGTCGGCGTCCGGTTCGCCCGGCGTAGATGTCTGCGCCTCTTGCGGCTCGGGAGTCGGTGCGGACTCCCGGGTGCTCTCCTCCTGCGCCGTCGGCAGCTCGGCGACCACGGTGGTCGACTCCGGCTCGTCCGGATCGGATGAAGCCGGTTCCGGTCCCGTGTTTGTGGTGGCGGTGTCGGCCTCCTGCACCGGTGCGGACTCCGCGTTCGACGGTTCCTGACCGGATTCTTGGGCTTGCGCCGGTGCGGTTTCGGGGCTCGTGGGAGCGTCGGGGCGTTCGGCCAGACGCGTCTCCTTGAAGCGGGAGAGCAGCCTGGCCCCGTTGTGTTCGCTGTCGAGCAGGGCCTGCATGTCCGGGGTCGCTTCCAGACGGGCCAGCTGTTCTTGTGCCTGGGTGTACACCGCGAGGAGCAGGTGTCGATCTTCCTCGGACGCGAACGCCGTACGTGTCGCCAGCGAGCGTCCGGCTTCGACGACGGTCGTGGGCAGGTCCCGGCAGGCGCTCAGCAGATCGTCGGCCGAGGAGTGGGTGGTGTCGGCTGCGAGGATCGCGCCGCGGAAGGCCGTCTGGATACGAGCCGCCTCGTTGGCGTCCGTGACCCCGGTTTCTTCCTGTAGCTCCCGGGCTTCGGACAGCAGCAGCCGGCCCGTGGCCGAGTTGGCCCAGGCGTCGTAGGTGCTTTCCGTGGCACACAGATCGTCCAGGAAGTCGTTCTGGTTCTCGTACGGCAGGTGCGGGGGCGCGGTGGTGGCATCGAGTGCCGGTCCGGTGGCCTCGGCCGCCACAGGAACAGCGGGCTGGTGCTCGTCGGCGCGGGGAGCCTTTTCGGGCGCGGTCGCGGAGCCCGGCGCGGTGGTGGGTGATCCCGCAGCGGGGGGCGCCGCCTCCGGCACGGGCCCCGGCGCCGTGAGCGCGTCGCGGGCTGTCGCTGAGACGGCGGGCGTGAGGGGGGCTGGTGCGTCCGCGGGCAGGTCGACGAGCCCGGCCAGCGACTGCGGAAGAAGGAGGGGCTCGACATGGTCGTCCGGGTAGCGGCCGGTTTCCCACGTGTAGGGACGCAGCTCACCAGGCCCGACGACGAGGTCCCCAACGACAAACACTTCGGTGTCCGCGCTGACGACGGGACGCTCTCGCACGATGAACGGCAGCCGTTCCTCGGACACGCCGGTAATGCAGTCCCCCGGTGTGAGCTCACTGAGGCGGCAGGCGCCTTTGAACCGGTCAGGCAGTACGGCCCGGAGCGCGGTCACCCGCTCCAACGTGGCGATGTCGGCAAACGAGTCCTCCATGCCGCCGAAGTCGATCGGCAGCATCTGCCCCTGTTCCCAGTTCTCGGCGGCCCGGATCCGGGCGACTCGCTCGTCCGCAGTACCCGTGAGGTGAGCTTCCAGGGCCTCCTTGGTCACGGTCGCCTTAGCGTCGACGAGGATGCGCCATAGCTCATTGTCGGCCGCATTCCAGCGGCCCGACTCGCCGATAACCTTGAAGCCCAGTTCACTGCGGGACATGGCGTTCCTGGTCCGCCATGCTGCTGCCACCAGCTGACGTTGTTCCGGCGGCAGTGCCGGACGGAGCCACGCAAGGACCTTGGCCAGGGTCAGCCGTCCGGCGCGGATCGTCGTCACGGCGTCGTCAGAGGTCTTGACCTCGATCTCGATGGCACCGCTTCGGGAGTAGACACTGGCGAACTCGTTGCCCGCCTCGTTGTAACCAGGCTCCGACGGCAAGCTAAACCAGCCTTCATACAGTTGCGGGGTCGCCCTCCTCTTCTGGTCCATTTCGAAGATCAATTTTCCGAAGTCCCACGGGCTCATCTTGCCCAGCGCCTCGGCGATGTCCCGGTCACTCAGTGGCTCGGGTGCGTGCTCCTCCTGCTCGGCGGGGGCCGGAGGCTCGCCGGTGTTCTCGGCGGCCTCGGTGACAGGTGCCGGGGCGTCCTCGGTCTGGGGCTCCGCAGCCGGCTGCGCCTCGTGAGTGGCGATGAGGGCGCGCAGACGGGCGTACTGCTCGGTGACCGTCGAGTTGGACAACTCGGCGATGCGTTCGCGGGCCCGGTCCACCTGGACCTTGACCGGGGCCAGAGCCGCGTCGACGTTCGGCCACACTTGCTGGCCGTCGGGGCTGTACGAGGTTCCGGCGAGCCCCATGACCTGCTCCAGGGCATCCCGTGCGGCGGCGGCCTTGACCTTGCGGCTGCGCGCCGCGCGCTCGATGTCGTCCACGGCCTCCAGGCAGAGGATCAGTGCCTGGCGCACCAGCGGGTCGGTGAGTTCCGGCAGGCGGTGCGCTTCAGCGAGCTGGGTGTCGAGTTCGGTCAGCTGGTCCGGGTCGTCAGCGCGGGCCTGGATCAGGGTCTCGAAGCTGTTGAAGGCCTCAACGGCGAGCTGGTCGATCTGGGCGCGCAGTTGTTCCGCAGCCTGGGTCACCAGGGTGGTCAGGGCGGAGTCGGGCTGAGCGAGTTCGTTCTGGGTGTGTCGGAGGTTCTCCTCGAACTGGGCCCAGGGGTTGTCCTGTTCCCAGATGTCGCGGACCTGGTTGTCGCCGAGAGCCTCACGCAGTTCACGGGCGAGGTTGGGGATCTCGTTCTTCTGTCCACGGCGGATTCCTGCCGTACCGCGCTTTTTGATCTTCTGGTCGTCCCAGGGCAAGGGCGCGATGCCCGGCTCGGCGTCCTGCGCGGAAGGGGCGGCCGTCTGCTCGTCAGCGGGCAGATCGTCTGCCTGGCTGGCGAACATGGACGGCTGGTCGGCGCCGTTCAGTGGTTCGCCAGCATCCTCCCAGAGGGGGGCGGCCGGCTCAGGCTGCCACTCAGGGCCGGGTTCCGTCTCTTCAGGCCGCGCCGTGTCCCACGCCGCGGCCTCGGTGTCGTCGGTCGGCTCAGGGTCGGCAGGCTCCGCGGAGGCTGCAGCGGCCTGGCGAACCGAGGCGGCGGGCTCGTCGTCTGACGCCTCGCTGACCGTGGGCTCCGGCTCCTCTTCGGGGACGGCGTCCGGCGTCCCGCTCTCAACGGACACTGGGGGCAGGGGCAGTTCAGGGGCGGCAGTCTCGTCAGCGACGACGGGGGCGGGGGCGGCCTGCTCGGGTGCCGGGGTGGCAGCGATCTCGGTCGGGACGGTGTCCGCGAGAGCGCCGATGGTGTGGATCCAGCCGAGGGATCCGATGTCGAGTCGTTTCCTCGCCCGGGTCACCGTCACGTAGGCCAGGCGCAGTTTGTCCAGTGCGGGCAAGATGAGTTCGCCGGTCTTGGTGTCTTCCTTGGGCTGGGGGAAGTCGCTCCAGACCTGGACCTGGTCCCATTCGCGGCCCTTGGACTTGTGGGCGGTGGAGACGACCAGTTCGGGGCGGGTTTCCTCGTCACGGGCTTGCTCCGGGACCAGGTCGCGGATCATGTTGATCAGGCCCTGGGGTGTGTATCGGTCGACGAGCCGTACGAACGTCTGCAGGGTGCTCGCGTCCTCGTCGGACTCGGCGTACTCCTTGACCTCGTTCCAGTTCTCGAAGGCCGACAGTTCGGGGTGCTTGGTGCGGCGGCCCTGCTGGAGATCCCGGGCGGCCCGGGCGATGTCTTCGATGTCCCGGCCGCCGCCGACGAGTGCCACGCGCTTGCCGGCCTCGAATCCCGCGAAGACGGCGGAGATGGCGCCGACGTTGCTGTAGGTCAGGATCGCATCGGCCTCTTCGACGGTGCCCAGGACGGTGTCGAGGGTGGGTGCGCCTTCCAGCCGGAGGTCGGATTCGAGGAGAGCGAGGTAGGCGTTGCCCACCTCGGCGACGGCGGCACCGAACCGCCAACTCTGTGTCAGGGGCAAGACCACGTCGGCCGGCCAGTCCCGCAGAGCATCGACGGCACCGCGGAATTCATAGATCGCCTGATTGCTATCGCCGACGACGATGATCTGGGCGTCCTGGTCCTGGATCACCTTCCGCAGCACAGGATTGATGTCCTGGGCCTCGTCGAAGAAGATCGTGTCGAAGTTCAGGCGCGGGTCTGACAGGGCCCAGATCTTGAGATAGTCGTCATGGTCGAAGAAGATCTTGTTGCTGTTCGGATCCGCGATGTCCGCCCAGGCCCGGCGGGCGTACCCCAGCAGCGTGCGCGCGGCGGGGACGTGCGCCCACTTCTCCCCGAGGTGCTGGCGCCCGAGTTCGACATCAGCGCTCTGCCGGTAGCGGCGGAGCGCCCCCATCACGATCTTGGCGATGTCCTCGGGCCCGACGTGCTGGAGGTTGCCGTCGCGGTCGCCGACCCGTATCTCAGCGGTGATGCCGAGCGCTGCCGCGACGTCCTTGGGACGCCGGGCGCCGCTGTTGCGCGAGCCGGCGATGGACACCTTCTGCCGGTAGGGGGTGTTGCGCAGATCCTGCAGTGCGAAGGAGTGGCTGGTCCGGGCGGTGACATTGCGACCGAACTTCTGGCCCGCTTCGTCGGCGATAGCCCGGTTGAAGGCGATGTAGCCGATGCGCCGCTCCAGCATCTGAGCAGCGATCATCACCAACGTCGAGGTCTTCCCGGTGCCCGCGAGCGCCTGGACAGCAACGTGCTTGCCCTCGACGGCCGCATCGATGATCGCCTGTTGCTGAGCGGTTGGCGGGTACTTCCCGCTGGCCACGGCCGCGACCGCGCCTTCCTGGGCGTCCCGGGCCGTGAGGAAGGCCCGGACTTCTCCCAGGAGCTGCTCCTTCTGCCCGCGCATGCCGTTGTAGCGCCAACGGCCCTTCTCGTACTTGAAGTTGCGGTCCCGCTTCAGCAGCTCGCGAAGGCCGTCTTCCGCGGGGGCGCCTGTTGTGCCCGTGACGTAGGTACCGGTCGCATCGCTGACGATCTTGATTCGGCTCGTCCAGGGTCCTTCGGCCGCCGTCTCCGGCGCGGTCGACGTCACGCTCTCCTCCTGTTGCTCGTCGGCCGGGGACATCGGTGCAGGTGCGGGTTCCGGTGCCGTAGCCGGTGCGGCTTTCCCTGCCTGCGCGGGGCTGCTGGGGCCGATGTGACCGATGACGACGCGGTCGCCGAGGGCGCCGATCAGTTCCTGAAGTGGTGCGGTCCCTTGGTTGGGTTGCTCGGCCTTCTGCTGGGCATTCCGAGCGGGTGTGCCTGTCGAAGGGGTGTTCTGGGCGGCGAGCGGCAGCCGTCCCAGGGCCTGCGCGTAGGGCAGCCGGACGAGTTCCTCCACCTGCTCCCAGGTCAGTCCGTCCTCAAGTGGCAGCAGCCGGGCGTTGGTTCGATGAAGCAGGTCACGGGGGAGCACCGTGTACCCCGTCTTGGAGGTGAGTGCGAGTTTGCTCTCTGGGGCGATCAGGACACCGTGCAGCGCGTCGCCGTACCGCCTGTCTTCCTCGGCGGCTTGCAGCAGGATCACGGCGTCGGGGATCACGCCGTTGGGATAGGCGAGGGTGGCTACGACTGCGAACTGGATCTCCGCGTCGTTCGGGGGGCTTTCGTCGTAGCGGGGCAGTGCACGAAGGTGATCCTGGGTAAGCGGTTCGACGGCGCTGCTCAACAGCTGTTGAGTGTCGACGGGTTCAGGCCCAGCGGGCGCGATCTGCTGGGGAGCATGGGGGGTGGCATGTTCCGGGTCTGCGGTCACCGCCGCGGTGGTCGGTACCTCGGCCGGGTCCGCCTCATCCGTAGAAGAGGGGCTCTCCGTCGGCGCGAGTGCCTCCGGCGGGTGCCGGTTGCCGTCGTCTGCGCCGGTCAGGGGAAGGCACCGCACTGCCTCCTCGTACGGCATTGCGACCAGGGACTCGGCTTCTGCCCAAGGGATCGGGCGTGCGAGCGGCAGTACGCAGGTGTCGGGCAGGAACAGCAGGTCCTCAGGGGCCCAGCGGCCATCCACGGTGCTGACGACGTGATCGTTCGCGGGCACGATCTGCGCCCCGTACACGAGGAGATCGTCGCCATCGTCCTCCACTTGCTGCAGCAGCAGGAGCGCGTCGCGAACTCGTCCGTCCCGGAAGGGCAGTGTCGCCAGCACGGCGAGACGGACGTCTTCACCAGGTCGGTGCTCGGGGCCGAGGGGCAGTGAATGCAGGTGCTCTTCGGTCAGGGAGGGCCCGGTGAGCGCACCGGTCGAGGCCTCGCTGACCGCCTGGGCCGAGGGCTCGGCGCTGTTGCTGTTGCGCGGAGCAGTGGTTGGCCAGCTCTTGCTCACGGCAGATGGCGTCGCCGATTCGGCCGTCGCCGCCTCGGCTTGGCGGGCTGCGCCTGCTTCGGCCGGCTGGTCACTCGGTGCTGCGGCGAGGGCCGCGTAGTACACCTGCTCGAAGGCGCCTGTCGCGTACTGCTCCTGCACTTCCTGCTGGTCATGGCGGAACCAGTCCCGGAACCTGTCACCCCCTGCGCCGGTCGCCGACAGATCGGCGCTGCCGAGCCAGGCCATGAACAACTCACGGGCTTCCTCGCGTGGGCGCCCGTCGGCCAGCAGTGCCCGGAGATGGTCATCGGCGAGGGCCACTCGTACGGCGCGTTTCTGGGCGTCGTCGCGCATCCCGGCGGCCCAGCGGGCGCTCTCGGCCTGAAACTCGGCACGCTTGCGCTCGCGGTCGTTCTCGTCGACAGCGGGCGAAGCCGCCGACTGTTCATCGGGCACGGGCGGGCCGGGCTCCTGCGGCACGGGCGCCACGGGTTGCGCTCGCAGTTCCCGGTGTGCACGGGGGCATGCCAGATCGAGGACCTGGCGGCGTCCGTCCTCCTTGAGGTAGGTCCACAGCAGGTGTTCCGAGCCGCCGTCCGTGATCAGTTCGTCGGCGGCGGTGGCGAAGACAGCGCGGAAGTCGGCCTGATTGTTGGCGTGCGCGGCCTGGACCAGGGCAGGGTTCTCGCTCGCCGCGTTCACCAGCCACGCCGCGACGTCCTCGTGGTCGGGGGCCATGGAGTCGCGCAGCAGATCGCGGACCGTTTGCTGGATCACCGCGCGCACGGCGGGAGCGTTCCAGGCCGGTGCTACCGGGCTGTCGGGCAGGTGCTCGCTGAGCCAGGTATCGACCTCCTCGTCGGATACGAGTGATTCGGAGAGCTTTGCCGGCCGCTGCAGGAGGGGCAACGCGGCATGTGCGGGCAGGGTCAGGCCCGGTATGTCGGCGCCGCGCAGGTCGGGAACCTCTTGGGCGGCGCCGGTGCGTTCTGCGGGGATGGCGACGTTGACCAGCAGGTGTCCCGCGGCGCTCCTGGCTGCCACAGTGATCTCGATGCGCCGCTGCTGCACCTTTGCCGGCTCGTTCCCAGCCATCTGGCCAGTCGGCACGGAGGCCTGCTCGTCCTCACGCACGTCGGGGTGACGGGGGCTGCCTGGGGTGGGGGCGGTCTCCTGTCCGACCGGTTCCGGGCGTTCGCTCTCGGTCTGTGCTGCCGGGAGGGCAGGAGTCCCGAAGATCTCCTGCCAGTCGTTTCCGTGCTGGGCGGTCGCGGTGACACGCGAGGCCAACTGCACGGCGAACTTGTTCATCTTGCGGAAGTGGCCCATCGCCTTGGGGGCCCGGTAGCGCTCCTCCTCCAGATTCCGGGCGAGGACCAGCACGGTGCGGGCGAGCTTGGTGCAGCGCTCGACCACGGTGTCGGCCGGATGCGTGAATGGATCACTCACGCGTCCCACTGGCCCGTCACACAGCTCCTCCATGGCCAGCCAGACCGCTTGGCCGTCCGGGCGGGTCTGCACTCCTTGGTCGGTGATGCCCCGTCCGATCAGACGCCGGCCCGCCGGGGTGTCTTTCAGTCCCGACAGCGCGCCGTACATCTCCCAGAAGTCGTTCTGGGCATCCTCTTTCGACGTGTACGGCTCCCCCACGGGGATGACGATCTCGGTGGCCGAGTCCTGCTCGGGTTCCTCGACCATGCGGAACGGGCGTCCCATGCGGGTTAGCTCGCCGGTGAGATTCCGTACATGAAGATCCCGCGTGGGGCGGCTCATGTTCCGCTTCAGGTACCAGAATCCCTGGTTGCGGCTCCACCGGAACTTGTGGCGGTCCAGAGCAGCACGGATAGGCGCGTCGGAGTCCTCGCTGGTGGTGCCGCGGACCACGGTGCCCCGGTAGTGGTGCTCGATCTCCAGGACTGTGCCGGTGGACGGCTGGGTCTGTTGCGGTTCGGGAACAGGGCCGTTTTCGGCTTCGAGCCGCTGACGGCGCTGGGCAACGCCTCCCTGCACTGCGGCCACCGTCTCCGGGCGTGCGGCGGAGGCCCGGCAGGCGACCGCGTGTTCGTAGGAGCGGCGGACGAGGTCGCCCAGCCGCTTGGCGTCGTCGGGATGCCGGTAGAAGCTGGCGGGCAGGCTCAGCACCAGGTCGTACGCTGCGTGCGCCATCGCCGTCGCGTGCCGGTTGACGTCGTCCAGGCTCTCGGAGGCTAGCGTGACGAAATCGGCGGCATACCGGGTGTCCCCGGCAGCGTCGAGGGCCTGGCGGGCGCCGGATGCGTCTGGCCTGATGTCGAGTAGCGCCTTGGCGGTATCGCTCGCCATCCACCAGTTCCACGCGGACTCCGCCTTGTTGGCGCCGCCGACGAAGTCATCGGCCGCCTCGTACGGAATCTCCTCCATGCCCAGCTCGTGGGCCGCGAGGCGCTGGTGGTGCTGGAATGCCTTGCGCGCCAGGTCGCGCAGCGCGTACCGGCTGACTCCGTCTCCGGCGGCCTCGGCCTCCTGCGCGGCGCCGAGGGCATGGGAAGTGACCTCCATCCAGTCGGTCAGGGCTGAGGCGACCGTGTCGTGTGGCCGACGCAGCATGAGCATGGCTCCGCGCAGCCGGTCCGAGTACGGCCCGCCGTGGTCGTCATAGGCGTGCGGCCACTTCGGGAAGCTGTCGAAGATGTCAGACAGAGCCCGCCCGATCTCGGCACTGTCCTGGTACCAGGGAGCTGTCAGCCGGAGTGGGTCGGGGTGGTCGAGGACGGAGGTGTGATCCTCGTCGAGGTCGGCTGCGTCCAGGAGCATCTCGGCGAGGTCGTTTGGTCGTCCCTGCATGCGGGCCAGGTGGCGCTCCGTGTACTGGACGACCTTCTGGGCGGCCGTGCGCACGTCGTGTCGGGGGTCGTCCGCGAGCTGTACGGCGGTCCCGGCGAGGCGGTCGTAGATGCTGAACACGTCGCTGGGCGTGCGCGGTTCACTCTCGATGACCCCGGCGACTGCCGCGTCGGCATCCTGGTGCGCCGGGCTCGGGGGATCGCTCTCCTGTCGTGCGAGGGCCCGCCGGAGCTGCTCGGCGGCCATACCGACGTAGCGGCGTCCACCAACCAGTTCCGCGGGGTCCGCGTAGCCTTCGAGGACGATCGCGAGGTTCGCCACCTGGGGCATTACCGAGCCGAATCCCTCTGCCCTGGTGCCCGCCGCGTTCGCAGGAGGGGCGGACGCTGTGGCCACGGGAGTCTCAGCCTCCGCATCGGTTGTCCCATCCGGCTCCGGTGAGGGGACGTCGCTCGTCGCCGGTTGCGGTGCTGGTGTGGGCGTCGTGGCGGACGGCGCGGCGGGGGTGGCCGGTTGTGCCGTGGCGAGCTGAACGGAGAACCGGAAATCGTCGGGGCCGGAGACCACGAGTCCGTCTTCGGTCTCTTCCAGGTCCGTGCCGTCGGCGGAGAGTTGCGCCAGGCCTGCCGCGAGGTCACGGCCGCTGACCGGGCCGGCGCGCAGGCCCCGGGGACCGGCGACGGTGTATTGGTCCCACGGGAGGATGCCGGGGATGAATTCCACGGCGTCTTCGTCGAGCGTGAGGGGTTCCGGGGAGCGGACCCACTGCTGGTAGGCGTCGCTGCTGCGGTCCTCCACGGTGCTGCAGTGCCGGGACGCGTGGTCGCGCAGGGCCGTGTAGATCGCCCAGTTCCCCTCGGTGCTCCGTCCGTCTTCCCGCTCCCACTGTTCGACCACGGAACGGCATTGGTCGGCCAAGCGCAGCAGGTGCGCCCAATCAGTTGGCAGCTCCACGCCGAGCAGGCGGGCGATCCGGCCCTTGCGGCTGGAGGTCATCGCGGTGTCGGCCGCCGCCATCAGGCCTTCTGCCCGCTCACCTGTGGCCAGGCGCCCGGCATGGTCGGACGCCCATCGGCGGTAGGCGGTCAGTGCCGCTTGCTCCGCAGTCCAGGACTCGGAGCGGTCTGTATAGGGGGTGTTCGGTACGTGCCCGGGTCGCTGGGTGGTCGCGTGTGGTGTCGTCGCTGGAACAGGCTCCGGTTCGGCTGCGGAGCCTGGGTGTTCCTGTGCTGTCCGGGCAGTGTCTGCCGTGGGCGGGCTGTCCTGACGGTGGTCTCCTGCGGCGGGCGGGCTCGCGGCCGGCGTGACTGCTGACGCGGAGGCCGCGTCACCTGGTGTCTGTTCCGGTGCGCGGGCGCGGGATGGAGGTGAGGCATCGGCCAGTTCGGCGTCGGCTGCGGTTTCGTGCTGTGTTCGGGGTCCCGGCTGGGGACGGTCGGCTGTGTCCGGGTGGGCCCATGGCGCGATCTCGTAGAAGTGCACCCGCATCGCCTGTCGGAACGCGGTTTCGTCACCGTCACCTGCGAGGGCGGCTTTCAACGACGTGGCCCGGCTCCCGAGTTGGTCGGTCAGCCAGGCATCGAACAGGTCACCGGCCTGGCTGCCGTTGCCGCGAAGAGCACGCTGGGCGTCATGAAGGAGTTGGTCGATTGCCGCCTCGTAGGCCTGGGCGACGCTGGCAGGAAGCTCCTCGGTGAGCGGTGTGACCTTCACCTTCCCCATCGGGCCAGTGATCACGACCGTGCCGGTGGCGTCCGGTTCGATCGCGACGTCCGACCCGTCATGGCCGAGCTGTTGCACGATTTCGTTGAGGAATGTGCCGCGGGAGTCGCTGAGGGTTCCGCCGAGCATGGTGTGCTGGTACCAGCGGTCCGGATCGAAGGGTCGGCCTGTGTCGGGGGAAGGGGCGCCGGGGGCCGGTTGACGTGAGGGGGAAGGATGCGCTGGAGCTGTGGTCGGCTGTACAGAGCGCCGGCGGCCTTCCAGCGGTGCAACGTAAGTGATGTGCTCGCGGGCGGAGCGGGCGACCTGCTCCGTGAGGTTTCTCATCGCGCGACCGGTCGCGTTGGGCTGGAAGCGTGGGGAGTCCAGGTGGGACAGGAAGTCCTCGCAGGCGCGAGCAAGACCATGGAAGAGATCCAGAGCCCACGGATCGCCTCCGGCCACAGGGGTCTCTTCGGCGGACTCCCGCGCATGGTGCAAGGCCTCAGCCAGCGCAAGCCCGGCCTGCTCCATGTGACCGGCCAGTTCCTGGCCGCGGCCAGACATCCCCTCAACGACGTCCAAGTTCTGCCAGGCGGCGAAGTCCGCCAAGACGGCGTCTTCACCCGCAACGGCGGCAGCCTCATCCGGATACGGCCACGGGGCCGAGGCCACAGGGCCAGGTTCTCCGCCCGCGCCGACCGCAGCGCGTACCGCCGTCTTACGGGCATCCGAGCCGGCGGGCGCGGCATCTGGTATGGCCCGGGTACGCGTGCCGTCGGCCAACGCTTCCAGGAAGCCGCGAGTGGTGTCGCTCATGTCGTCGGGCGTGAGGGTTGCCGGATCGACCTCCACCCAGCCGTCGGCGGAGCCACCAGCCATGACCATGGCGTCGTGGACCGCTGCGTCGACCAGGTCGGCGCCGGGTTCGGTGACCGCCGCGTCGTGAACTTCTGGCTCGCTCGTTTCCGCGGCTCCCTGCACGCCGAGGGCTTTGGTCAGCTTGCGGTGCTGGGCCTCGATCTTGTCGAGTTCGGCTTGCTGCGGGAAGGGCTTGCCGACCAGGGCCTTGGCCCGCGCGATGTTCGCCTCGATCCTGGCGATGTGCTGCTCGGCCTTGGCGTGAACGGTCTCCAAGCCGTCCAGGGCGTTCTCCAGCTTGCGGATCAGGCCGACGCGATCTTGTTTGGCCAGGCCGCTCGCCGACAGCCAGATGGTGTCGACGGGAACATTCTGGAAGTACACCCCCACGATCAGGCCCTCGAAGCTGCGCTGTACGAGGGCATGGACCGGGATGCCGCCGAGTTCCCCGACGGAGGCGTCCTGCTGCTGGCCGCCGCTGTTGACCGAGACGCGGACTAGCCGTTCGAGTCGCTGGGCCAGCGCCTCGCCGGCCTCCCGGCGCTCGTCGTAGGCGCGGCCGTCGACCGTCATCGTGAAGGCGTCGCCTCGGGTGGCGGTGCGCCGCTCCATGGCGGCACGGGCCTCCTGCATGTGAGCCTTGAGGTCCTGGACGCGACGTCGCCCCTGCTCGCCGGTGACTTCGTAGGCGAATTGTTCGTCGTGCCACATCTGCTGCTCAAGGCGCAGTTTGGCGAGCATGCCTTCGACGCGCTCCAACTGTTCCAGCTCTGGCTTGTCCGCAGCGACGGCGAACATCACACCGGCGGGGATGCGTCCGTCGTCACCGTCCTCAGCGGCTTCCAGGATGCGGCTGGTGTCGTTGATGTCGAGGATGGCCTCGGCGAATGCCTGCTTGGTGGCGACCTTCTGCCACAGGAACGGGTCGTACGACTTCTTGGTGATGATCGCGGTGTGGTGGATTTCCTTGTTCTGGTTGCCCTGGCGTTTGCCTCGCCCCAGGCTCTGGATGATCGGGGTGGCCTTCCAGGTGGGGTCGATCTGCATCACGTGGATGACGCGTTTTTGCAGGTTGCGGCCGGTCCCCAGGCCGGAGCGGCTGCCGACCAGTACGGCGATCCGCCCCTCGCGGGCGTCCTTGTCGAGCCGGGCCTTCTGCTGCGGGTTCTTCGCCTCTTGGTCGAAGCGGATGAGGCTGCCCGGCATGCCGCGGGCGGTCAGTGCCTCGCGCAGCGCCTCGTAGAACACGAACTCCTTGTCCGGTCCGGGCACACCGAGGTCACAGAAGGCGAGTTGCAGGCTGCCGCGGTTGGGTTCCTCGTTGCCGTCGTCGTCGTAGTAGACGTCGTCCTTGTGCAGCTGCCAGAGGCGGAACAGCTCGTCGGCGGCAACGTCGACCTTCTGGGCTTCGTCGGTGCTCTTGTTGACCAGCCGTACGTCGAGCGAGGCCAGACGCCCGTCCGTGGATATCCACAGGGTGTTGTCCTCGACCAGCTTGCCCTTGCGGTTGTACTTCAGGTCAGGGCTGCCGAGGCGGATGCCCATCATCCGCCGGCCCAGCGACTGCATGAGCTGGCGCAGTTCCGGGGAGGCCTCGGCTTCCAGGATCCGCATCTCGCCGCCGATGATGGCGGGTTCGCCGAGCTGGAGATCGCGTTTGAGTTTGACGTCGGCGATGGTGAACAACACGCGTTTGAGTTCGGTCTGGTTGACGTAGCGGGCGTAACGAGCCCGGGTGGAGAAACTGTTGCCGTCCGGGCTCATCTCGACCCGGTTGACGGGCTGGATGAAGGTGGAGACGAACTGGTCGTCCTCCTCGATGCCCCACTCGTCGCGCAGCAGGTCGGGACCGAGGTATTTGATGGCGGTCAGGATCTCCATCGGGGAGTTGTCCACCGGCGTGGCGGTGGCGTGGGTCGTCACCCGGCCGCCATAGTTCTTGCGCAGGTAGGACAGCTTCATGTCCATGTCTGCGGTGATCTGGTTGCCTTCGAGGGCGAGTTCGCGGATGGAGGAGATCACCCGGAGGTTTTTGAGGGTGTGCGCTTCGTCGTAGAAGATGTAGGTCGAGCCGGTCCGCTCGAATTCGACGCCCGAATCGCCCGGTGTCTTGAGCTCGTCCTCGATCCGCCCCTTCAGGGTCGCGATCTGGTTCTCGATGTCCTTGACGGTGTACTTGTCGTCGCCATCAGCGTTGTCCAGGTGCGCCTCCAGGCGCTTGACCTCCCGGTTGATGTAGTCCAGGCGGGCCGGTTTGGACATCGGGATCTTCTTGAACGCGGTGTGGCTGATGATGACCGCGTCCCAGTTTCCGGTCGACCAGCGGGCGACGAACTTGTGCCGGCGTTCTCCTGTGAGGTCGGAAGAGTCGGCGACCAGGATCCGGGCCCGTGGGTAGGCCTGGAGGAACTCACGCTGGAACTGGCCCAGAACGCCCTTGGGCACGGCGTAGACCGGCTTTTTGGCGAGGCCGAGGCGGGTCAGTTCCATCCCGCCGACGATCATTTCGAGGGTCTTGCCTGCACCGGTGCCGTGGTAGAGCCCGACGCCGTGCCTGGAGGCACGGATCCTGGCGACCGCGGCCTTCTGGTGGGGGTGCAGTGTGTAGGCCTTGGACAGTCCTGGGGCCGTGATCTGCACGCCGTTGTAGGTCGGGGGGACGATGGCGTTGTAGCGGTCGTTGTAGTACCGCAGCAGGGTCTCGGCCCGGTCGGGGTCTTCCCACAGCCACATCCGGAAGCGGTCGTCAAGCTGTTTGGACTTCGCCAGGGCGAATGCCGTCGCCTGCCGGTCCGTCACTATCTGTCCGTCGGGCGGTATTTTCCTGGTGACCAGGATTTCCTGGTTGTTGAGCAGGTTGCTGGCAAGGGCTTGGGCGGAGCGGGCCTGAGTACCCCAGACGGTGCGGGCCAGCAGGCTGCCGGTTTCTCCGCCCTTCACGCTCCAGCGGGCACCGAGGTTGCTGACCTTGATGTCGTCGTCTTCCAGGATTTCGCGCAGGAACTGCTGTACGTACTTGGCGCTGACCCAGGCGGCGCCGAGCCGGCTCTGGATCTCTGCGGGTTGCAGGTCGCGGGGGATGACCTCGCGCAGGGCCTCGACGTTGACGGCGAACGCGGGATCCTTGGCCGCGGCCTTCTCGGCCGCGGCGAGCTTGCGGCGGACGTTGCCCGAGATGTACTCCATGCGGCGCACCAGACCGCCGGCCGGATCGTCGTAGACGAGGGTGCCCAGCGCCTCACGTGCTGCGCGTTCGCTGTCCAGGCCTAGTAGGGCGGCCACGACGTCGAGGCGGATCTCGTTGTACTGGTCCCAGCAGATCAGCGCCGCGTCTTCCGCACTGTCCGCCCGGGTCAGCGGCTCGGGCGGGGCAACGACCCGCTTGGCGAACAGGTCGGCCTTCGCCGCGCTCTGGTGGTCCTCGTCGAACTTCTCCAGCGCGAAGACGTACGGGGCGAAGGGGTCGTTGCGGAACCCGCCCATGCGCGGGTAGGTCCGGCGCTCGGGCGCGTTGTCGTCCTGATCCGCTTCGCCAGACGGCGGGTTGTTGACCTTGAAGCGGTTGATCGGGCCGAACCGTGCCACGTACGCGTCGTAACGGCGGTTGAGTTCGGCCCGCAGCTGCGTCATGCGCGGGGTGATGAGGTGGTGCTCGGACTCCTCGTCCAGCAGGGCCACCGCGATGTCGCGCAGGCCGATCAGCTCGCGCAGCTCCCGGACCTGAGTCTTAGCGGGGACGTGCGGGACGGGCCGGCCGTTGCGGATCTCGGTGAAGGTGCCCTCGGGGCCGAGTTCCAGAAGACCGTCGTACTTCTCCAGGGTTCCGTGGAAGACCATGCGCTCGGTGAAGGTACGGCCCGACTCGTGGGCGCGCTGCGCGACTTGGTCCAGAGCCGCGCCGAGAGCGGCTTCGGCCTGCGGGTTCCCCTGGACGACCAGTTTGGGGCCGTATCGAACGATATCGACCTTGGGTGTGCCGAGCACCATCTCTGGGTGCTGCACGAAGTAGTTGTTGATTTCGATGGGTTGGGAGGCAACGCCGGTTCGGGCTCCGGGCAGAACCGTCGGCTCAACAGTCAGCCAGTCGGCTTCGGCCGGCGTCTCCCCTTCTCCGCGACGCCTGAAAACGAGGAGGTCCATCACCACATTCGTGCCGGCAGCGTCCTGGTGGGAGTTGCTGGGCAGCCGGACGGCGCCCAGGAGGTCGGCGACTGCGGCCATCTGTTCCCGGGCTTCGCGCGCCTCGTCGGTCCCGTCCAGGGTGTAGCGGGAGGTGATCAGGACGACGATGCCGCCGGGCCGGGTGAGCGCCAGGCTCTTGAGGATGAAGTGGTTGTGGATCGAGTGGCGCCGCCCGGGGTTGTACTTGCGGTCGGTGACCTTGTACTTGCCGAACGGGACATTGCCGACGACGACGTCGAAGTCCTCCTCAGGTGGCCGGGTGTCGGCGAAGGACTCGGTGAGGATCTGCGCGTTCGGGTAGAGGGCGCGGGCGACGGCCGCGGTGATGGGGTCGACCTCGACGCCGACGATCTCGGCGTCGGCGGGGGCATCGGCGAGGAAGCGCCCTGCGCCCACGCCGGGCTCCAGCACTCGCAGTTGCGCTCCGGCCGGTACGCCGAACCGTTGCAGGGCCTGCCAGACGACGCGGGCGTAGGCGGGATCGGTGTAGTGGGCGTTCAGGGTCGAGGAGCGGGCCTTGGCGTACTCGTCGTCCGACAGGATGTCCCGCAGATGGGCGCGCTCGGCCGCGAACGTGGCGGCGAACTTCTTGCGCTCGTCGAACAGGTATGGGGTGGCGCCCCAGCCCGTCCACTGCTGGAGCACCTGCCGCTCGGCATCCGTGGCCGGCCGGTCCTCCGCCCGCAGCCGCAGCACGACGTGCACGGCCGCGATGTTCGCGGCTACCCGCTCCCGCTCCGTACGGGGCCCGGGCCGTGCTACTCCTGGTCCGGCTCCACGTCCAGGAGCACCCTCTCCCTCAGCACTTCGCCCTCCGCTGTCAAACGGGAGGTGTTCAGCCGCTGCAGGCGCTGCAGGTATCCCTCCCCGTCCGGCTCCTGGCCCGCCAGGTCCCGGGCCCGGGTCTCGATCTCCGTCGAGATCTCCTCCCCGAGTTCCGTGAAGAACTCCTCCGGGTTCTCCAGCTCCCCGAACGCCTGGGGTTTGTGCTCCTCCCAGTGCGTCATCGCCTGTGCGCCGTACCGGTTCATCGCCGAACTCCCCTGTCTGCTCTGAACTGTTGGACCTGGTGGACGGGACCGGGTGCCCCGTCTCATCCTCTCCCGCCGCCGGGCCGTCCGGGCGTGCCGCAGCCCCTTCCCGCGCCGGAGGGTCCTGGTCACCGAAGTCCAGGCCGGGCAGGAAGCCGCTGTCGTTGATCGAATTGTCGTCGGCGGGCTGCTGCGGTGTACTCAACGCCTGCTCCCAACGTCGAAAAGGGCGGTTGTGTGCATCGGGGCCCCAACGGGCTGCTGGTGGGCTGGGTCAGATAGGGGATGACGGCACGGTGAGATCTCGGGCGGAGGCGGCGTCGTCCGGAGAAGGAGCAGCGGATGGGCGGATCAGCTCGCGAAGCACGACCTGTTCGGCCTCGTCCTGGACCGCAAGGAGCCGTCGGGAGCGCTGTTCACTGGTCTCACCGCCGGCGGGCGTGCCCGCGAGGACCATCGCGTCCGTCAGTTCCCCGGCCTGCCGCTCGGCCTTCTCCCCGAGGCGGGTGAAATACGCCAGCGGGTCCGGCAGCATCCCGTACCGGCCGGGCAGATGCTCGCGCCAGTAGGCCCAGGCGGCGCGCCCGTACCTGTTCATGATCATGTCTGGCTCCCGGCTCGTGTCGTCATCCGCTGCCGTCCTCGTCCGGATCGGTCCGGTCGCCGCCGCCCGGGCCTGCTGCTTCGCCGTCGGGCTCGGGGCCGTCGGCGGAAAGGAGCAGGGCGAGGTAGGCCGCGTCTCCGCCCCAGGGGGCATCGCGGTGGCGGGCCCGGTGCTGGCCGTTGCGGCACGCGCCGAGCCAGAACCGGCCCATCCGCTCCACGGCCCGGGCGAGGGCGTCTTGCCACAGGTACGGCGCCGACCCCCCGTCCTCCCCGCCGGCGTAGGCCGACTCGTGGGAGGTCCACAGCGCCGTGAGTTCCTCGACGACCGCGCCGTGCTTCCACCAGCAGTGTCTGGGCAATTGATCCGTGGTCATCTCGTACCGGTCGGCGACCCAGATCACCCAGCGGACGAACTGAGGCCAGAGCACGGCGCGTTCCTCGGCGTCGAGTTCGTGCCACCGCACCGGGGCACCGACCGGGCGTTCCTGCTCTCCGTCGGCATCCCCGCTGCCGGATCCTCCGGCCTCCAGCTGCTCCTCCAGCAGCTTGACCCGCTCGCTGAGAAGCACCTGCTCGGCGTTGACGTTGGTGAGTTCGGCGAAGATGTCATCGAAGCCGCTAGCCATGGCCGCCGCCCGCCTTCTCCAGCCGGACGCGGTCTGCGACCATCTCGTGCGCCTTGCGGGTGGCTTCCTTGATCTCCGCCGCCCGCGGCCCTTCGTGGGCACGGATGAACGTGACGAGCGTGGCGGGGGTACGGCGGTGGAACACCATCCCGCCGCGCTCCGGGATCATCCGGATCGTGGCAGGCTCCACCACCGCACGGCGGCGCACCGACGTGGACACCGAGACCCGGTCCCCGTCATCGGAGACGGTCTCCACGTCCTCGTCGAATTCACCCGCGAGAGAGCTGTAGGATTTCAATTCTTCGGGGTCGCTGATACCGCCCAGGAAAACCTTCACCGTGCCGCTGGCGAACATCTTCCGCACGCCCAGGGCACCCCAGCGCTCCTCCGCTTGGGCATAGCCCTGAAGAACCGCCATGATGAAGATGTTCTGCGATCCGCTGACACTCATCAGGCTCGGAATTTCGGGCAGAGGCGCCACGTTGGCCAGCTCGTCCAGGAAGCAGCCGAGCGGAATCGGAAGGCGCCCGTTAGGGCTGCGGGCCGCAACCCTCTTGGCGGTGTCGAACATCGCTTTGGCGAAAGCGGCATTCAGCGGTGCCAGGGCGGATCCTTCTTCGTCCTCGCCGATCAGGAACAGCGTTCCGGACTGCCGGAGGTACGTTTCGATGTCGAAGACTTCCACGTCCCCTTGGGGGGCGAAGATCTCGGCGACCTTCTCGTCGTAGAGCGCGATGAATGACTGCTCTGCGGTCCTCCAGGTGGCGGATCGTTCCTCCTCGGCCGCGGCGTGCTGGCCGGCGAGCGCGGCGGCGAGCAGGTGCTTGCCCTTCGCTGCCAGAAGGTCGACGGCTTCGCGGTTGTCGGGGTCCGTCGCCCAGGCCAGCACGTCGAGGACGGGCCGGTTATGGAGGGCTGCGGCATGCAGCCAGCAGGTAATAAGGGTTTTCGCGTTGAGCGCGAAATAACCGCCATTCTTTGTCCCTTCTTCGCTTTTCGTGGTCGCTGCGAGGGTCTCGGCACGCTTGCGCGCTACCTGGTATTCCTCGCAGCCTGCGGTCAGCGGCCAGCGCAGCTGATTCGGCCAGCCGGACAGTCCTGTCGGGTCCAGAACCCAGACAGGACCGTGTTCCTGCCGCAGAAGTGCGGTGTTGTAGAGGACGTCTGTCTTGCTGCTGGTGGCGAGGACCGTTCCGCGGAATTCGAGGATCTCGGGAAGGATGATCTGGGAGGTCTTTCCCTCGCGCGGAGGGGCGACCAGGATCATCGATTCCTCGATCGTGATCCAGAGATGGATTTCCGAGGGGTCTGCGCTGCCGATGTAGACGGCGACGTCGCGGATGGTGATGGCTTTGGGGTTCTGCTCGGCGAGCGTGGGACGCAGCGATCCGGCACGGGACAGGGCCTGTTGCTCGCCCATGGCCTTCTCCAGCTGTGCCCGGGTCGCCATCCCGTCGGCGCCGTCAACGCCGCGGTGCTTCCACCACCAGTACGTCTTCCACGTCCCCCAGGTCGCCGCGGCAAGCAGCAGGAGGAAAGCGGGCCAGAACACGAACGGGCCGGCTACGCCCGCACTCGGCGGCCAGGCGGCTGCAGGGTCGCCGGGGTGACGGAAGACAGCGACGACCGCATGGCCCGCGGAGTCCCAGCTGACGGCCGCGGGCCGTCCGTGTACCAGGAGGCCGGACAGGAGAGCGGTCAACCACAGCAGCGCGGTGAGCACGAACGCCGCGATCAGCGGGAGGATCCACACGGCATCGCGGCCAAGACGCAGGCGTGCCGCGGTCTTCGGGGTAGCGGCTTTCGGCATCATGCCGCCGCCCCCTTGTGGAGGCGTATTGTCGGCGCCGGTGCCTGTGTGCCCTGGCGGTCAGTGGGCTCCTGCTGCCCCTCCGACATCCTGCGGTTCGTGTCCGTCAACCGGATCTCCAGCGGTGTCCGGGTATGTTCCACCAGATTGATCCGCGAACCCACCTGCCAGATGGCCCGACCTGGCGCGCACACGTTGGATCCGTCGGCCAGCGCCTTGCGCGCCCAGTCGGGAAGTCCCAGGTAGTTGGCGGTGGTCTCGGCCTCGTCGCGGTCCATGTGATACAGGACCCGGGTCGCCGTCAGTTTCAGAATGGCCGCCGCCTCCGGGGCCTGCTCCAACAGCAGATCCCCGAGGTGGTGCAGTACCGCCCAGAAGGACAACCCCAGGCGCCTGCCGTACCGGACCAGCTCCTCGAACAGCCGCGCAACCGGGCGGTGGGAGAGGATGTGCCAGGCCTCCTCGACGATCAGAGTCCTTTTGATCCGGTCATTCGGCTTGATCCATCCGAACCTCAGCCATGGCCCGATGACAGCCATCAACAACGGCATGGCTTCGCCCTCGCGCGGCAGCTTCGTCAGATCGAAGATGATCAACCGGGCGTCGAGGTCGATCCCTTCGGTCGTCGGCCCGTCGAACATGCCCGCCAAGTCACGGCTGGGGTTGCACAGTGAGTCCAGGGCAAGCGCGGCCGGCTGACCCCACTCCACCAACTCCTCGGGAGTGACCGGCTGTTGCCCGAGCAGGGTCGGCTGCGGAGCGGTCAGCCCGTCCAGGACATCGGAGAGGATCGCCACGCGCTGCTGCTCGCGGGCGGCGGCGATGGCCGTCTTGTGAGCCTCAGCCAGGGCGAACTTGGTCTGCGAGGTGAGGGTGCCGGTGAGGATCTCCATCATGGACACGAGCACCTTGAACTGGTGCTCGGCAGGGATGCGGCCGTCGAGCGGGTTGATCCGCACTCCCTCGCCGACGTCGCCCGCGCCGTAGACGAGCCGGATCGGCGTGATGCCCAACTGCCGGGCGATGCCGTCCCATTCACCGGCGCCGTCCTCGCCCTGCGCGTCCAGAATCGCGAAGCTCCGGTCACGGAAGCGCAGTTGCCGCAACACGTACGTCTTCTCCAGCGCGGACTTGCCGTAGCCGGACTTGCCCAGGATCAGCGCGTGCCCGCTGGCGAGCCGGACGCGCGCCTGCGGGTTGTACAGAATGAAGGGGTCGTAGATGTAGGCCTTGCCGCTGTAGGCCTCCCGGCCGATGATCACGCCGCGGGGGTCCATGCTGGCCGCGCCGACTGCCGGGTAGAGGCCGCAGGCGTGGCTGGTGGTCGAGCGGACGGCCCGTCGCCGGGTCTGTGTCTGGCGCCGCAGCATCTCCAGCATCGCTACCGCCCTTCCTTCAGCAGTCCGGCGTTGAAGGGCAGGGTGTTGGCGAAGGCCCGGTGGTGCTCGGTGTCGCACCACTCCAGTCGCAGGCCGGCGCGGGTGGCGCCGGCGCGGACTGTGTCGGCGTCCCGGCGCAGGGCGTCGAGGGTGGGCGAGGTGACGGTGATCCAGGCGGCGAGCCGCGTGCCCGCCGCACCGTCGGCGATGTCCCGCATGGTGCGTATCGAGGCGCTCTGGGCTTTCTGTTCCCGTGGGTCCTCGATGCGTCCGGCCTTCTTGTCCGCCTGGCCCAGCTCGTTGGTGGCGTCCGCCATGGCTTCGGTGATCGCCTGGTCCGTGCTGACGAGGTCCATGACCACGGACACCGACAGGATGATGTCCTGGAGGTAGAGCAGGACGGGCGCGAGGAAGTTGATGCCGACCGGGAGGACGGGAAGTTCCTTCACCCAGGCGGTCATCGAGTACCAGTTGTCCTCGGTGGTCTCCCAGCTGCGGGAGGCCATGTACTTCTTGTTGCGGGCGTCGAGGACGGCGGGCCAGCAGGTGATCCGGTCCATGCCGGCTGTGTCGTCGATCCAGTGGCTGGGGTCGTAGGCGTGGTGCAGATAGGAGGCCAGCCCCGCCTCGTCGAGATTGCGGACGTGGCGCAGTTGTCCGCGTCCCAGCGTCCGGATGAAGCTCTCGATCTCCCGCCCGAGCGTGATCGCGTAACCCTCGTGGAGGGTGTTGTAGCGGCGGGCCTCGGCGACCAGGTCAGCGGCGTAGGGGATGCCCACCACGAGCAGCAGCCGACGGTCTTCTGCGGTGACCGCGACGCGCCGGATCAGGTCGTCATACGACTGCTGCAGCCACGTCGGACTGTTCGTGTCACGCCGTTCGGCGGCGTCCCGGGCATGGGCGTTGGGGTCGGTGGGGATGACCCTGCTGACCCACTGAAGGCGGCGGATCCGCCCGCCGCTGTCGGCCGTGGTCTTCAGCAGGTGCTCGTAGGCCCGGATTAGGGCCTCCTTGTCCGCGGTATCGAGGCTGCCGAAGTCGCGCTGGCCTTCCACCTCGACCACAGCGGTGAACATCAGCTCGTCCGGCTGCAGCACGATCGCGATCTCACCGAACGCGGTACGGGCGGTGATCCACTGCATGTTCCGCGGGACGCCGACCGGGACGTCGATCGGGACGCGGCGGCCGTCGGCGTATCGGCCGGCGTACGGCGCCCTAGACCTGTAGAGCAGCGAGCCGTCCCGCAGCAGCTTCTTGTAGGTCCGGTTGATCTCGAACCATCGGACGTAGGTGCGCCCCCGGTACGGCGCCAGAGTGGCCCAGGCACAGGCGCCCGCGATCAGCACGAAGCCGACGATCTTCAGCAGGATGCCGCCGAGGATCCAGGCAGCGATGAGTCCGCCGACGAAGCCGCATCCCAAGACGAGCTGCTCATCGGCTTCGAGCTTGCGACCGAGCAGGCCGCGCGGCCTCGGCCGCGGGTAGGTGAAGGTGCGAGCCACAACTACTCCTGGACGTGTGTCGGGACGGGCATCAGCGCATCTCCTCGTCCGGCGGCGGTTCCGGCTCCTCCGGGGGCTCAGGTGGCGGCCAGGACTGCGGGCCCGCCGGATCCACCGGCTCCACGCCCGCCGCCGCGCTGTCCGGGACAGCAGAGTCAGGAGCACTTCCGGCAGACGGCGCGTCCCCGCCGGAGGCGTGACCACCGCCGCCGTCGGAATCGCCGCCCGCCGTCGAGGCCGCAGACGAACCGCCGGAGTCGAGACCGGCGGTTGCTCCGTCGACTCCGCGTTCAACGGCGGCTTCGGCCTCGTCCTTGGTCTTGTCGACCCCCTTCTTCGCGGCCACGGCCGCCGCCCCGACACCAGTCGCGGCAGCCGCTCCTTCAGCCGCTCCGGCCTCGGCCGCGCCGTCCCCGCTCAGGGTCTCGCCGTCCGCGGCGTCGGTCTCCCCCTCATCGCCGTCGTCACCGGATCCACCGCCGTCGCCACCGCCCATACGCGACTTGAGCTCTTTGTAGGAGTCGCCCACCTGGTCGCCGGCGTTCTTCGCCCGGCCCTTGAGGTCGTCGCGGGCCGCGTACATGTCGCGCACCTCGTCGCCGAACGCCGGGAGGAACTTCGAGAGCTGGAAGGGCATGTAGAAGGCGAGGAACAGCAGCGCCAGAGCGGTGAAGACGGTCGCGAAGGACTGCCCCAGGCTCTTGTTGGGACTGTCGGAAGCGAGCGTTCCAGTGGCGAGAGCGATGACCGTGAACGTCACGTACTTCGAGGCGATGATCGCGGCCATGACGCCGCACCAGCGCTTGGTGTGTCCCCACAGGTCGCGGTCCACCAGGCCGCTGAACACGGTCGGTCCGAAGACGAGTCCGGAAAGGATCAAGGCGTTGCGGACGATGAGCTCCAGCCACACGCCGGCCACCGCCGCCAGCAGTGCCAGGCTGAAGAAGATGACGATGATGGCGCCGCCCGGGATCTGCATCAGCGCGAGCATCGATGTGGTGACGGTGAGCACCATGTCGGCGGCGTCTCCGGCCACGGGCTTGAACATGGCCTCGGCAGCCTCGTCGAAGAGCCGCACGGTGTAGGCGACCGCCAGCGGTGCGAAGGCGGAGACCAGGACCGACATCAGCAGAAAGCCGATGGATTCCCCCAGCGCCTGGAGCGGCTGCACCCCCTGAATCGCCCGTTTGGCCACGGCGATCAGCCACAGGATGACCGTCAGCACCGTGGAGGCGGCAAAGGCCATGGTGTAGGTCCGAAGAAATCCCGGATCCTGCCAGTCGATGCGTGTGGTCGAGCCGAGTGCCTTCATCATCTGGGTGAAGATGCTGGTCACGGCGTTGTTGAAAAACTGGGCGATGTACCCCAGGGGGTCGCTCGCGAAATCGATCGCCTGGTTCGTCTTCTCGACGACGTTGCAGACCTTGTCGGCGAACGGAATGTTCTTGCAGGACCAGTCGGAGAAGTCGTTCGCCTGGGCCTGGCCTGGGGCGAGCATGATGGTGAGCGTGGCGGTCAGGCCGGTTATCCAGACGAGGCGGGTCCGTACCCGATACTGAGTCTCAGCCGACATACGGGGGCGCATTGAACTCCCGATCTGCCGTGCGGAACTCATCCACGCTGGTGGGGTTGTCGCTGCCTGTATCCAGGGGGGTCGGGCCGTTGACGGAAGTGATCGCGTTCAGCTTCCAGTCACCGGACTGCCACTGCAGGGTCAGCGTGTAGGTGGTCCACGACGCGGATACCGGCATCGGGGCGTTCTTGTCCGTGACGCCGACGAGTCCGGCCATCCACACCTCGACGGTGGCTACCTGATCGGTGTACGTGGTGACCCTGGTGCCCATCGCCGCACCACGCGCGACCAGTTCGTCCGCGCTCCCGGCGGTGACGCCCAGCGAGGTGAGGACCTGCTGCATCCCGGTGTCGTCGTTGCGGATCTGCCGCTCCAACGCCTGACTGGTCATCATCGCGGTGAGCGTCGCGTGCCGGGCCTTCTCGTCGGTGAAGTACGCGGCAGACGACCGCGCCACCTGGTAGTTCACCGCGGCCTGAACCGCGCCGGCCTGATTGTGGGTGTAGCCGACCGGGACACCATTGACCAGCTTCTTCGCTGTGCTCTTGGTGTCCCCTCCCGTGGTGTTCTTCTCTGCCGGTGCGGTCTGGCTCTGGCCGTCGGACGAGCCGCCGGCCCCAGCGCCACCCCCGGAAAGGCTCATGAACACCGCGAGAATGACCAGCACGAGGAACACCGCTCCGGTGATGGCCATCCCCCGCCACCAGGGCTTGCCGCCCTGCACTTCGGTCGGCGTCTCGTCGATGAGGACTTGGGTGCCCCTGCCACGGGTGTTCTGGCGGGCCATCAGATACCCATCCCGTACACGATGGTGAAGATCGTTCCTATCGAGGCGACGACGAAGGCCCCGACGAGACTGCCGGCGATCTCCTTCTTGCCCTTGCTGACCTGGGCGACGTCGTGCTGGCCCTCGCCGACTTTGAGGTGCACCGCGCCGAGGATCGCGCGCCCCAGCAGGACGAGAACGACGCCTGCCATGAGGGCCTGGATCACCGTTCGTCCGGTTGTCCCCAGCTGCCCGAACGGGCCCCAGTCCGGGGACAGCCCGTTCACGAGGGTGCCGATGTCACCACTCGCCGCAAGATCCACCAGGTGTTGTGAAACGGGCATCCCCCGACTCCCTTCCACCCTCGTCATGGAGGTCAGCCCGAAACCGGGCCGTGACGGTGAAAGGTACATACACACAAACTTGACAACAAGCGTTTACGACTTGACAGACCAGTCCACGCCACCCCTCAGGCAACCGCCGCGAGCACAGTCCTCCCGGGTGACCGACCAAGGAGACGCAGCCCACCGGAAGACGCCTTGAAATTGCAGCCCATCACATATGTGCAGTTCAGTGAGCCTTCTTCCCCGCCTACGCTACGCGCTTGGGGTGGCTAGATAGCACGCTTCCCTTCTCGGCAGCCGCGCGGCCAGTGGCGCTTCGCCGACATGATTCCCCGACGCGGACGAAGTCCCACGACAGGCAGAAGCCGCTGAAGCCGGTAGCCGTTCCGCCGCGAGTGAGGTTCACTGACCTTCTTTCATCAACACATGTTTATGGTCGGGGTGGGGATGAACGGGCTTGGCAAGGCCGCCATCGGCGTCACCGCAGCAGGCGTCTCGGTGCTTTCGCTCTGCGTCCTCGCGGTCAGCGGTGCCACGACGCAGGCCAACGCCAACACCTGCCAGAGCGGCCTTCAGCCGATCGGAGACGGGGAAAGCGGTGCCGGTGCGGGGGGCAAGAAACCAAAGTTCGACGGCGAGCAGGAAGCAGGCAGCACCCAGGTGACGGTTCCGCTGCATCCGGAAGGTGCACAGAACAGCGCCAACTGGACTGCTCGACAGGTGCGCAACGCGGCCACCATCACCAACGTCGCCCGGACCAGGAGCCTTTCACCTCGCGCCGCGGTCATCGCCGTGGCGGTCGCCATGCAGGAAAGCACCCTCAACAACCTGCACCATGGCCACGCGGACAGTGTGGGGCTCTTCCAGCAGAGGCCCTCACAGGGCTGGGGCACGGTCAGTGAGCTTACCGACCCGGTTTACGCATCCGGAAAGTTCTACGACCGGCTTGTCAAGGTCGAAAACTGGCAGCAGAAGGCCCTCACCAAGGTCGCCGCCACGATCCAGCGCCCCGCCGAGAAGTACCGCAATGAGTACGCCAAGTGGGAGTCCGCAGCCGGCTCGCTCGTCGCCAAGACCTGGGGAACCCACGCCGTAACCTCGATCAGCACGGGCTGCAACGACCCGGCCGCCTCGGGCGGCAAAGACCCCACGACAAGGTTCAACGTCAAGAACCCGCGCACTGCGGCCCAGGCCATCGCGAGTGCCCGGAATGAAGCGGGCAAGACGGGCTGGTACCGGATGTGCGACAACTTCGTAGCCCAAGCATACGGTTGGGGCTCATCCGGATCAGCAACGGCCAACGTTCACTGGAACCGCCTCGTTGACGCCGGACTCGCGCACCCGGGTGACGTGTCACCGCCCGCGGGGGCACTGCTGTTCTATGACACAGGCAGCTCGGCCGGGCACGTCGCCCTCTACCTGGGCAACGATCAGGTGGCCAGCAATGACGTAGGTGACGACTACCCGCGCCAAGGCAAGATCGCCATCGTCTCGCGGAAAGAGCTCACGAACGGCGCCTGGCGCCTGCGTTACCGCGGATGGGCCGAACCGAGCTTCCCGAGCGCCGGCGGCATCAGCACCATCCCCCTCCTCCCAGACAAGCTGGTGAACCAGCAGTGAGCGACATATCCCCAGACGCGGTGCAGGTTCGGATCACGCCCGACGGGATCTGCTTCATTGACGAGGAATACTTCACACCGCCGCCAGGCGTCTCGCTCAATGAAGCGGTCCTGGCGCACCTCCAATTGGAGGCTGCCGCGTTGGAGATGCCGATCCGCGCTGTGATCCAGGACGAGCAAGCTCAGTACACGACCGTGATCCAGGTCAACACTGACGGCACCAGCGATCCCTTGGACAGCAAAGCTCAGGTCCCTGCCGCACCGAGCCTGCCGCAGACACCCGCATCGCCGACGCATCTGCCGGTGCAGCAGCTACAGACCGTGGACCCGGTGCCGCCCGACCGGCCATACGAGCCGCTCCCCGAGCCCTACCGCGGCCGGCTTGTCGCCATCTGCGCAACCGCCAACCAGAACCTCTTCACCGAAGCCGCCCGCGACGCCGATCAACTACTCACAGAGCTTTCCGCCCAGTTCGGCCCAAGCCACCTCTACACCCTGGCAGCCGGCCTCGTACGCGGTGACATTGCCTGGCTCGACCAAGACTTCCGATACGGCCTGCAGAGTTGGGTCTTCATGGCTCGGACATGGCACGTCCACCTCGGGCCCCAGCACAGCACCACCGTTCGCGCCGTCGGCAACGCACTCGGCTGCTGGCGCCGACTTCAGCCCGCCGAGGCAAGGGAATTGGCCCCGTACGTAGTCGCGTTTCTCCGGAACGTCTCTTTCCCGGACGGCGAAGCGGCGATGCGGACCATCAACCGTCGAGTACAGAGAATCACCCTGGCCAACTAGCGGACATATAGGGATACTTGACCTATGAATCCCATCCGTCTCGGCCGTACCGTCCTCTTCCTCCTTCCGTACATCCTCGTCGTCTCCGGAGTCCTCGCCGCGTCGAAGGTCGCCGCTGCCCCGGGCGGCACCGGCGTTGCCTTCGAGGCTCTGGGCGTAACCGCTATCGGAGCACTCTGGGCTTGGCGACGCGGTCGGCGGAACGGCTACTGACAGGTCTCGAACTAGCTTCTTTGTATAGGGAGTTGGGTACGGACCCGTTGGATGGTCTGGCTTGCCGACGTGGAGGGGCAGTATGAAGGCGGCACGTGCGGGGTTTTCGTCGTTTGAGGCGAGAGCCGGGCAGGCCGCCCGTACCTTGCTGCAGAACCAGGGGTATGACGGAGGGTGGGGGCTCACGCTCACCTCGGTGTCGTCGATCGTCAACACTAGTGAGGTCCTGCCCGTCCTGAGTGCTGCTGGTGTCGCCGGCCAGCCAGTGCGCGACGCGATGGGCTTTCTCACCACAGCGATCGCGGACCATTGCCGGCCGCGTCCCAAGGGCGGGCGAGGTGAGCACACCCGGTTCGTCGCCTTCGGCCTGGCTGGGCTGTTGTCGCAACCGCGGTTCTTCCACCATGACCGTGTCGCCGAGACCGTGGCCTGGTGCGTGGGCTGGCTCGAAGACCACCAGGTCGATCACGGGTGGCCGGAGGTACTCGGCCTTGATGACACTTCACTGCACCAGACCGCGCTCGTCGTCCACGCCCTCGCACAGCTGAGGGACACCCTGCACGAGCTCGGGCCGGGGCTGCGGCTGGCCGACGGGATCGACACCAGCAGTCTGCTGGAGCGGGTCCAACCGCTGATCAGCCACGGGGTACACGGCCTGCTCTACCACCGCCGCCCCAGCGGATCCTGGGGCTGGCGTACCTACGTCGACACCGATCCGAGCCCGAGCAAGACCGCATTGTGCCTGCTGGCATTCTGCGCCGTCATGGAGGGCAATGGTCCGTCCTGCGAGCCTGTATACGAGGACGTTCCCCGGGAGACCGGCGGGGTCCACGGGCAGGTACAGGCGAAGCGGCTGTCCGAGGTCATCACCGAGGCCGGGCAGTGGCTGCTGCGCAACCACCCCCGCTGGGAGACCTTCGTCGAGGACGACAAGGACGTACAGGGCACCGCCTGGGAGCACATGGCGTACGCACTGTGCACCCAGGCCGCCATCCGGTCCGGCGCCAACACGCGTGACGCACGGTTGTCCAAGGCATGGCGGCTGATGAATGACCTGTGGGACGCCGAGGCCGGAATGTGGAACGAGCCCGGGGCCTCCGGGAAGCGGGCCACCATCCGCGCGGCGTACTACACCGTCTCGGCCTACCGTGAGGCCCAGCGGAGCCTCGTTCGTCTCGGCCTTAGCGACGACGAGCCTGCCGCCGCCAGCGTGAGCGGCGAGGTCCGGATCACCAGCACGGTGCTCGCCTCTGACCGCACGCTCCTGCTTTCCGCACCGGACCGCGATGCGCCGGTCGAGTGCGTGCTGTCGGAGCGGCTGTTCGATCTGGTGAAGGCCGTTCATGCGGGTCCGGGCCAGGGACTGTCGACCGAAGCGATCGCCAGCACCTTGTTCGTCGCCCCGTCCTCGATACCCAAATACATCCAGCGCCTCAATCAGGCCGTGTCCTCGGCGTTCGGCGGCGTGCCGGTGCGGCTCCTGATCGCCAGCACCGTGGAGGGGGCCAGCGGCTACCGCCTGGTCGGCCCGGCGAAGCCGATCTGACCCGGCGGCCCTGGAGCCTGGTCCGCCGGCAGCAGCTCGGTGTTGCGGGTCGAGCCCTCATACATCTAGGACGTAAGCCACTTGATCAGCCGCGCGAACTGCTCATCCTGAGCAGCCGTCTCATCGAGGTCGATCGCCGCCGCGCGCCGAACGAGCTCTGCCCAGGGAAGCCGCCGCGCCTCGGAAGGCGCGGCCATGCCCACCCACTTCTCGATCCGGGGGTCCACGATAATGATCTCGTGGTCGTAGCCTTCAAGCTGATCGGCCTTGGGGATGGTGGTCCGTACTCCGTCGGAGTCGGCAACGATGACGATCGTTCCGGGGTTCACCCGAGCTGCGGTTGCCGCAACCTGGGCGAGACCCACGACCCCTCCTGCCTCGATGAAGTTCAAGCCGCGCACCGTGTCACCTCTGTCGCGAAGTGCATCGGCGATGCCGCCGATGATGGCCGAGTCTCCCTGGCCTTCCACGACGATGGTCAGTGGCGGCTTCGGCACGGTGGGAGGTGGGCCGACTGCGGCCTTGTAGGGGACGAAGATTTCGCCGAGTTCGGCCGCCTCCCGGAGCTTGAATTCGAGCACTTCGACGAAGGACACGTCAGCGGCGTACTCCACGTCGCTCTTGTCGAACAGGATGACGTTTAGGTCCTTGCCGACGCGCAGGGCGTCGACGGCCTCGCCGCTGTAACCGGACATGGAGATGAACACGCCGATGGTGCCGACGAGTTTGCCGTCCACCTTCCCCTTGAACTGGTAGATCGCTGACGCAGGCACCTTGCTGGTCTCCGCCCACCACTTGGCCTCCAGAAGGTAGTAGCGGCCCCCGTACTGGAAGGAACCGTCCACCTCCTCGCCCTGGGGGCGGAACGCCGCGCGGGGTGCGAGGTTGTCCCGGGACAGGAGCTTGGTTAGCCACTTCTCGAACCTGCGTCCGCGGGCCTGAGGAGTGAGGCCCTCCGCGTGAGCATCAAGCTCGTCCAGCTCCCGGTGGAGGTCCACGCGATCGGTCCTTCGGCTCGAAGGGGGTGAGGCGCCTACTGCTGGGCGCGCTCGGAGGCGATGGGGTAGTTGAGCAGAGCGTAGCGGGCCAGCGAGCGGACCTGATCGAAGGTCCGCAACTCAGCGAGGTCGTCCAACCCGAACCAGTCGGCTCCGTGGACTTCCTTGAGCTGCGCCTCCACCGCTTTGCCCTGGGCGCTGGCCTGGCGGCGTACGAAGTAGAACTGGGCCAGGGCCGGGACGGCGAAGCCTTCGCGCTCGATGTCCGCGTAGAACGGCACTGGTTCCGGGGTGGCGTTGTCGTCGGCCGGGTGGATGGCGGGCTGGCTGGAGATCGCCTCGACCAGCAGGCCGGTCTCTTCCTTGAATTCGCGGACCGCGGTGTCGGCGAAGGACTCGCCGGGCTCGATATGACCGCCGGGTGGGACCCACTTGTCGAAGCGGTTGTGGTGGACGAGCAGCACCTTGCCGCGCTCGACCAGGTAGCCCGAGCAGATGTACACCAGGCCCATGTCGCGGGCGGTCTGGCCGTCATGGATCAGAATCGAGCGAGGCACGCCCGTCACGATAGCCCACCCGTCGACAGGCGAACTTCACCGCCGGTCAGACGAGTTGGATGACATGTCATCGAGCGCCGGATGACACGTCATCGCCGATGACATCGCGATGTCATCGGGTACACGTCATCAACGGCCGGATGGTGGACACGGCCCGCCCCGGCGCGACCGGGGCCGCCGTGTCCCTGTCGCCGAGGGAGAGGACCTCGATGCGCGCCCGTGCCGCCGGCTGGCGTTCCCGCTACAGCGAGTGGTTCACCACCCCGCAGACCGTCGTGGCCCAGCCCACGACCTGGTGCAATCTCGACTGCGATTACTGCTACCTGCCGCTGCGCAAACTGCGGCGGTCCATGCCCCTTGAGGTCGCTGCCGCCCTGGCCTCCTCGGTCGCCCAGCTCGCCGAGCACGGAGGGCCGGTCGGTGTCGTCTGGCACGGCGGAGAGCCCCTGGCCACCGGTCGGCAGCAGTTCACCGCCCTGCTCGCGCTCTTCGAGGACTTGCGCCGCGCAAAGCGCGTCCACCACTACGTACAGACCAACGCCACCCTCATCACCGACCCCTGGTGCGAGCTGCTGGCCGCGTACGACGTCCGAGTGGGCGTGAGCATCGACGGCCCGCCCTCGGCGAACATCCACCGCGTCGACCTGCGGGGCAGACCCGCCGCCGACCGGATCACGCGCGGCATCCAGCGCCTGCGCGAGCACGGCGTCCCGTTCTCCGTGATCTGCGTCGTCGGTACCGACACCATCACACAGCCTGAGGAGGTGCTCGACTTCCTGGCGAGCCTGGGCTGCCACGAGGCCGGCTTCAACATCGAGGAGATCGAAGGCATCAACACCGGCCGGCGACCACCCACCTTCGAGCAGGCCGAGGACTTCTGGCGCCGCACCATCACCTGGACCCGCCGTCCCGGCAACCGGCTGCGGGTACGCGAGATCGAGCGGCTCTCCGAGTACCTGCGGCTGATCCGCAACGGGCGGCGTGCCAACTGGGACCAGCGCCGCCTCGACCCCATCCCCACCGTGTCCGTGAACGGCGACGTGGTCCTGCTCTCGCCCGAACTCGCCGACACTACAGCCCCCGCCTACGACAACTTCCTCGCCGGGAACATCCTGCGCCAGCCGCTGACCGAACTTCTCGACCAGGCCCACCAGTTGCCCTACGTGCGCGATTTTCTCAGGGGTCTGGAGGGCTGCCGGGACGAGTGCCCGTTCTTCGACTTCTGCCGCGGCGCCCAGGCCGCCAACCGCTACTTCGAGACCGGCAGCCTGGCCACCACCCAGACCCACTACTGCCGGGTCTCCCGGCAGGCCCTGATCACTGCCCTGTCCACCCTCGCCACACAGGAAACGGAGTCAGCCGCATGACACTCCTGGACGAACTGGCCACCTCCGACGCGCCCGTCGTGATGGACTTGATCACTACCTCGGATCTCTCTCTTCCCTTCACCGTGGGAGCGGCCTGGGACAACCGGCCCACCTGGGACAACTGGCAGAAGACCCCGGCCCCCTTCGACAACCGACCGACCTGGGACAACTGGAACAAGCGGAGCTGACCGGTGGTGGGGGGGGGGGGGCCCCGCCCCCCCCCCCCCCCCCCCCCCCCCCCCCCCCCCGGGGGGGGCCCCCCCCCCGCGGGGGGGGGCCCCCCCCCTCCGCTGTCCGGCTCATGGCTCCGACCGCGGTGCTTGGCGCCCGCGCGCTCGTCGGACGGCATCACGGCGACGACGCAAGACCGGCATCAGGCATCACGCGGCATCGCTTCCTCTTCATACGGAGACATCCGTGGACATCCTTCGACACCGGCGCACCACTCGCTTGAAGGCTTTCGCGCTGCTCCGGCAGTTGCGGCCCCAGCTCTTTCACCAACCGCTCGGCATCCCTTTGCTGACGCCACCTGGCCGTCGAGAACGAGAGTCGTCGGAGCGGGGCGCCGCGGGATCGATGACGTTCGGCTCGGCGTTGTCTGGCGGTCGTTGGGCTTCCGGACCGTCAGGCCTGGCTCCCGGCGGTCAGTGGCCGGTGGGGCTAGCGGCCGAAGCCGAGCATCGGAGCGAGTCGGCGTCCCTCGTGCCAACCTGCCCCGCTTTGCCTGGAGTTCGCTCTCAGGCGGCTTTTGGGTGCGCCGAAGGGGGCTGATCAGCCGACCCGTTCCGGTTTCCCGCCCCCGGTGCCGAGAGGCGCCGCACCTCTTCGGCTACCTGGAGTTTTGGTGCCCGCAACAGCCTCATCCCCGCAATCGCTGGCTACGCCACCCCCGGCCCCAGCCTCGAATAGGTGGCCTCCGATCATCTGGGCGCTGCTCGTCGCGACGTTCGTCGTGCGCGCCGCCGGTTTCGTCTACCCGTACCTGCCCTATCGCCTGGATGAACTGCACCTGGACACGGCAGTTGTGAGCACGGTCCTGGCGTTGTGGGGCGCCGGCTGGTTCACCGGGCAACTGCTGTGCGGATGGCTGGCCGACCGGGTCGGCCGCCGGGCCACCCTGGTCAGCGCCATGGCGGTGGCGGCTGTGAGTTTCCCTCTCCTCGCCGAGGCCCGCACCCCGCTGGCTCTCGGTGCCGCAGCTGCTGTGTCCGGTCTTGTCTACGACGCTCCCCGCCCGATTGTCTCCGCCCTCGTCGCCGACACTGTCCCGGACGAACCGGGGCGCGCACGCATCACCGGGTGGCGGCACTTCGCCGTCAACCTCGGAGCCGCCACCACGGGGCTTGTCGGCGGAGCCCTCGCGGAGCCGGTCGGCATCTCGGTGCTGTTCTGGGCCAACGCGGTGGTGTGCGCCGTATTCGCCGTCGTCGCGCTTCGGATTGTCCCGCCGCCCAACCCGGGACACTCCCTCGGCAACGGAGCGCACCGGCAAGCCTTCACCGACCCGCTGCTGTGGCTGCTGTGGCTGGCGAGCCTACTGATCCTGATTCCGGTGGCCGCTCTCTTTTCCGTTCTCCCGATGATGATGGCCCAGGACGGTCTGCCGCCCACGGCATACGGCTGGACCCAAGCTGCTAGCGCCGCCGCCGTGATCGGGCTGTCCCCCCTTCTCAACCCCTGGCTTGTACGCCGGGCCAGGCGCACAACACCGATGGTGGGCCTGCTCAGCACGAGCGGGATCATCCTCGGCGCGGGAATGGGTTCCGCCGGCCTGGCCTCCTCGACCGTCGGGTACGGCATCGCCGCCGTACTGGCGGTACCGGGCGAGATCATCGCCTTCGTCGCCGCCACCGACGTCCTCAACAGGATCGCGCCGCCGTCGAGCCGAGGCGTGTACGCAGGCATCTGGGGCACGACGCTGGCGGCCGCGGTTTTGTGTGCCCCCGCCCTCGGCGGGTGGGCTCTCGCCCTGGGCGGCCACCGCCTCGTCGCCCTGACCACCCTCATGACTGGCCTGCTCGGCACCGCCCTCTGCCTGCCGTTGGCCGCGCTCCTACACCGTCCGTCGCGAGCGCCCGCATGACGGGGCGTCACAGTCGGCCATCCCACGTCACCGCCCCGCGGCCGGTCAAGGGCCTCTGGCCGATCACTCGCGCTCTCACCACGGCACAGGTCCCCGGCGGAGTCGCCAGCTCCCTGTACAGCCACGCACCAGCCCGAGCCTCACATCCCACCGCTGCAGAAGGAGGACACCGCACGATGCGACACACACCCGCATCCCGGCGCCTGCACCAACTGACCGTGTTCGCCGTCGGCCTGACCATGGCCGCCACCCTCGCCGCGTGCGGCTCGGACCCCGTCAAGGCCGAAGTACCCACGACGACCCCGAGCCCCACACCCACCGGAGCGGTCACGCGCACCGAAGCCGCCAGAATCCTCGACCGTTACGAAGAGATCAACGCACAGGCAAACAAGATCCAAAATGCAGGACTTCTCGGCACAGTGGAAGGCGGCCAGCTCTACGAGCAGTCCAAGGCCGACTACCGGCTCTTCCCGACCTGGCCGGAGAAGGACCAGGCGTACTACCGGAAGCCCTTCGCCTACCGCGACCGCTCCTACTACATCCCTCAGGGCCAGAGCTGGTTCGCTGTCAAGGCCACTGCCAGCGGCTCGAAGGAACAGGCGCTCCTCGTCTTCGACAAGACCGCGGGCCGCCACTTCAAGATGGTCGCCGCCGTCTACACCGACCCCAAGAGCCCGATTCCCGCCGTCGACACCAGCAACCACGGCCTGGCGTCCGCAGCCAGCCCCTCGGCCCGCGTTGGGGCCCTCGCCCCCGACCAGATAGCCGGCGCCTACGAGGACCTGTACGAGACCGGCGGGAAGAACACAGGCGCCCAACTCGCCAGCACCGCAGTCACCCGCACCGCTCTCAACACCTACCGCGAACGCACCACCTACAAGAACGCCAAATACGCCACGCTGCACTGGGAAGCCACTCAGCCCACCCACCCGAAGATCTACGTCCTTCGCCTGCGTGCCGGCGGAACACTCGCGGTCTTCCCCACCGCGCACAACCGGATGGAGCAGCTCAAGGACGGATACATCTACACCGGCTACGTCAAGATCACCCCAGGGTCGCAGCAGGCCGTCTACAACAAGACCCCGCGCGTGGCCATCCTGGACGAGCTTCAAGGACAGGCCCTCGCACAGTTCACACCCGCCGGTGAACCGAAGGTGCTCGGCGTCGAGTACCAGATGGTGGACTCGCGGTGAGCGTGCCGCACCGGACGAGCCGGGCCGACGGACACCCCCAGACGAATCTTCGGTTCACCGCCACACTCCACGACGAGGGGTGGGCCCGCGAGCGCGACACGCAATTCGCCCGATTCCTTGCCCAGCGGCTCGCCGACGTGGAGGCGACCGGCTGCCTCGCCGAGCGAAAGCTCGCGGCGGGCCTGCTCGATCTGTACACCGAATGGCACCACAAGCGCGAACTCGCCGCGGCCAGCCCGCAGGACCCACCCACTACAGAGGCCGACGCCATGGGCTGGGCGCTGCGATGCCTGGCCCACAGCGCTTGGCAGAACACCCCAGGATGGGAACCTGCCTTCCATCCCACGGCCACCGCGCCCGTCGCCCACAGCGGCGGATACGTCTCGGCGCTCCGGCCATGACCCTGCTCGACAGCACGCGGGCGTCCCGCAGCAGACCGCTCCCCGCGGTCCGCTACCGAGACGTGCTGCGTGTCCCCTACGTGGCGCAGCTGCTGGGCGGGGCGCTCATCGGAAGACTGCCGACCGGTATGGCCCCGCTGGCGATCCTCCTCAGTGCCGAGGACGGATCGTCGGCCGGCCTGCTCGCCGCGGTGTACCTGGTGGCCAACGCCATTGGCGGCCCACTCAGCGCCCGCCTGGTCGACCACTACGGGCCAAGGCGCGTGCTCCCCGTAGGTGCCGTCCTGAGCAGCAGCGCCTTCCTCGCCCTGGCCGCCAGTCCAGCGGAGATCTGGTGGGCGATCGCCGCCGTGACGGCCGCAGGGGCAACCCGACCCCCGCTGGACGCAGCGCTCAGAACGCTGTGGGGCGTGCGCGGGATGATGCCGTCGCCCGCCCACCAGCGGGTAGCGCTGGCCCTGGACTCCGGGACTCAGGAGCTCATTTACATCGCCGGCCCACTGCTGGTGGCCACCATCGTCGCGACCACGTCCGCTTCCTGGGCGCTCGTGGCGACCGCGGCCGTCGGCGCCCTCGGCACCGTCCTGTTCGTGAGCACCCCGGTCTCCCGCGCACACCACGGCTTCAAGCCGCAGTCCGCACAGCCCGACTGGCTTGGCCCGATCCGCTCGGTACGTCTTCGCGTGCTGTACGCGGCGATGGCGTGCGTCGGAGTCACCATCGGGGCTCTCACCCCCCTTGCCGTGGACGCGGCTGACCAGTTCGATGCCCCAGAACTCTCTGGAGGCCTGCCTGCGGCCCTGTCGTGCGGCGCCGTCGTCGGCGGCCTCGCCTACGGGGCCCGAGCCTGGCGGGGCAGCACCGTCAGCCACCTGATCGTCCTGTCCGTCGTATTCGCAGCCGGCTGGATCCCTTTGGTCGTCGCAGGAAGCCCCACAACTGCCCTGTCCGCGGCAGCGATCCCCGGGCTGGCCATGGCCCCTTTGCTCGGCGCGGGCTTCGTCATGACCAGCACCTTCGCTCCACCCGGGCACACCACGGAGGCCCACGCCCTGCTGGTCGCCTTCCTGGATATCGGGTGCGCGATCGGCACGGCCGCCGCAGGCGTCACCCACACCCAGGTACTCCTCCCGGCCGGCGCAGCCGCCGCAGCACTGATCCTCGCCACCGCTCGACGTCGACTCACCCTGGCATGTCCGCACGCCCTCCCTCTCTTGCCTGACCTCGAAGCGAACAAGGAGCCCCTTCTGTGAGCCCGTTCCTGATCACCCGCACCCTGCGCGAGGACGCCACCGACGCCGCCCTGCGTGCCGATGTCCTGCGCGGTCTCACGCGCACCCCGAAAACGCTGCCGCCCAAGTGGTTCTACGACGCACACGGCAGCGAACTGTTCGAGAAGATCACCGAACTGCCCGACTACTACCCCGCACGCGCCGAGCGCGAATTGCTGATCGCCCGCTCCGCCGACATCGCTGCGGTGACCGGCGCACGCACCCTGATCGAACTCGGCTCCGGCTCGTCCGCGAAGACGCGCTACCTGCTGGACGCCATGCCGGACCTGGACACCTATGTGCCGGTGGACGTTAGCGAGAGCGCCCTCACGCAGGCCGGACACGCCCTCATGGAGGAACGCCCGGGCCTGAACGTCCACGCCCTCATAGCCGACTTCACCACCGGCCTGGCGCTGCCGGGCACGCCCGGGCCGCGGCTCCTGGTGTTCCTAGGAAGCACCATCGGCAACTTCCTGCCCCGCGAACGCGCCACCCTGCTGTCCTCCATACGCTCCTTGCTCTCGCCCGGCGATGCCCTCCTGCTCGGCACCGACCTGGTCAAGGACGAGCGCTCCCTGATCGCCGCCTATGACGACACCATCACCGGCGTGACAGCGGCCTTCAACAAGAACGTGCTCAGTGTCCTCAACCGTGAACTGAGCGCCGACTTCGCTCTCGACGCTTTCGAGCACGTGGTCCGGTGGGACGCGGCGAACGAGTGGATCGAGATGCGATTGCGGTCGCGCACGGACCAGACCGTGAAGATTCCCGCACTCAGCCTGACGGTCGACTTCGCGGCCGGCGAGGAGCTGCGGACGGAAGTGTCGGCCAAGTTCCGTGAGCCGGTCGTACGTCGCGAACTGGCGCTTTGGGGACTGGAGGTGACGCGATGGTGGACCGCCGGGCCGCTCTACGGCCTCACGCTCGCTCGGCCTTCGACTCCACCGGCCGCAGCCCGGACGGATGCCGCCTCGCGTCGGTCCTGAGCCAATCGCGGTTCGTCATGAACTCCTCGACGCCTTCACATCACGCTTCGCCTGGAGCGGCAGCGTGAGCGCCTGCGGCGCCCTGCGGCTCACCGCCGCTTTTCCCCTATACAACACGGGAGACACAGCATGAGCCACCACCATTCCGCAGATTCCCGTCCGATCCTCCTGCTGGGCGCCGGAGCACCCGAATTTCGGGAGTACGTCCTGCGACAGATCGCTCGCGTTCGGCCTGTGGTGCTCGTCGACCAGGACCCGCCCAAGTGGGCCCGTCCCTATCTCGCCGCCCAGACGGCCGTCGACCTCCGGGACCCCGAAGCAGCGGAAGCATCCCTGATCAAGGTCGCGGACCAGCTCGGCGCAGCCGGCGTAACCACCTACATGGAGCACTTCGTCGAGCTCACGGCACGGATCACGCACCAGCTCGGCCTGCCGGGCAACTCCCCGATGGCCGCTGCCGCCTGCCGTGACAAGGCCACCACTCGGCGACTCCTGGCCGAGCACGGCGTCCCTTCGGCGAGTTCGTACCTCGCACAGGATGCCGACCACGGAGTGAAGATCGCCCATCGACTGGGCTATCCCGTCGTCGTCAAGCCGCGCGGCCGGGCGGGAAGCGCAGGGGTCCTGCGGGCCGACACCAACGCCGACGTACGCGCGGCTTTCCACCGCGCCCTGGTCGACAGCGTGCTGGGACTGGAGGCCTGGTCTGTGACCGGAGCCCTCGTTGAGGAGTACCTCCAGGGACCCGAGATCAGCGTGGAGACCGTGGTCCTCGCCCCCGACCAGATACGGATCGTGGCCGTCACCCGCAAAACCCTCGGCCCGGAACCGCAGTTCCAGGAGGTCGGACACAGCGTCGACGCCGCGGACCCGCTGCTGCACGACAGCGCCCTCGCCGGCGTCGTGACAGCGGCTGTGCGGGCCCTCGGGCTCAGCCGAGGCGTCCTGCACATCGAGCTGCGGCTGACCTCCGACGGTCCCCGGGTGATCGAGGTCAACGGTCGTCCTGCCGGGGACCTCATCCCGCTCCTTGTCGAGCGGGCCACCGGCGTCAACCTGCCCCAGGCACTGGCAGTTCTCGCCGCCGGCGGGACACCCGACCTGACCCCTACCCGCTCGGAGGCCGCCGCGATCGGCTTCCTGTACCCCGAGCACACCGGATACATCGAACAGCTCGACGTGCACGGTGCTCTGCGCCATCAGCTATGGCTGGAACGGCTCGTGTGGACACGGGATCCCGGCACCCAGGTGACCGCGGCGCCGCGCTCCAGCATCGACGACCGCATCGCGCACTGGGTCGTCACCGGCCCCACGGCCGCCGACTGCGCCAAACGACGGGACATGGTCGCCGACCACCTCTCCGTACGCGTCTCCCGCCCTGCCCACACCACGAGCTGCACAAAGTGACCGCTCCCGCCACCCAGATACCGATCTCCCGAGGAGGGTGCTTGATGGCTACCGCACGCCTCGCAGTTGGGGCGCGCGTTCCCTGCACGACGGGGACCGCGAGCGTTGCCGTCATCGCCCCGCAAGCCGGCTCCGGCTACCCCGGCGCGCTCGCGCGTCGGGGGCGCGATTCCGTCGCGGTCACCCTGGGCCGCAGCGCGAGGCCCGCCGCCTACCGCGACGTTGCGCCCGACGAGGCGTACGTCGACGTCATTGAGTACGACGGTGATCTGCGGCGCACCGTCAAGAAGCTGAGGGCGGCGGGAGTAGAGGCGGTGATGGCCGCAAGCCCGGTGGGCGTTGAGCTGGCCGAGCGGATCGCCTGGCAACTCCGTCTCCCCGGCAGCGGTATCCCAGGCTCTACCCTTCTGCGGACTGATAGGGGTGTCCAATCAGGAGCCCTGGCCCAGGCGGGCATCACGGTGCCGCCTGGCGTGCGCACCGCCCGCCTCGCAGAAGCCCTTGAATGGGTCGCCAACCGTTCGCTGTCGGTCTATCGGTTGGCTCCCGCCGCGCTCGGTGTGCCTGTACGGCCGGTCAACTGCCGTACCCCGCAAGGGATTGCCGCCGTGTGGCCGCAGATCCAGGAAGCTGCCTACCGCCACAGCGGGAATGCCTCCCTCGTCCTGGAAGAGCGCACGGAGGGGCGGCAGTACGTCGTCGACAGCGTTACCCAACTCGGCCCGGACGGACCTCAGCACGCTGTTACCGGCATCTGGACACTCCTCCACAGCTCAACGGGGCTGCTCGATCGAACCGACCTCCTGCACCGACACGGCCTCCTGGCCCGCCGGCTGTCGCTGTACGTCTGCCGCGTGCTGGACACGCTCGGCGTGGCATCGGGGCCGGCGTCATGCCATCTCGCTTTCGGGCCCGAGCTAGGGCCGGTCCTGTTGTCGGCCAGCACCGTCACCCACCGATCACATGCCGACGAGGCCGTGTGGGCGATCACAGACTGCGACCCGATCGACGCAACGCTCGACGGACCCCTCTTCGCCCACCGCAGCAGCCGCATCGGCCCTCGCATCCACGTGACCCGAACCTACGTGGACACCCAACGGCGGGACGGCTCGCGACCGGCGATGCTGCAGGACCTTGCCGGGCTGCCTACAACAGCGTGCATCGACAAGGATCCGAACTCGTTCATGTCCCAGAACGCGGCGCTCTCAGCGGGCGGGACCTGGGAAGTCGTCCTCGCGCATGCCGACTCCGAAGCCATTGAGAAGGACTACAGCCTTATCAGGGACCTCACAGCAGATCTTCACAGGGAATGGCACCACTAATTGTTCCTACTCCGGCAGGCACCGCCGTACCCTTCATCTGATCAAGAGAGGAAGCGCTTCCCGTGCCACGGACCTTCAACCGGCCGCACTTGGTGTGGGGATGGAGAGGCACCCTCGCCGACGACGTCCAGCACCAAGTCGGAGCGGTGAACGCAGCCCTGGCCTCTCTGGGCGCCGAACCGGTCGAACTCGACACGGTTCGACGCCACTTTGCCACATCAGCTCCCGCCCTGTGCGCCGCCATACTCCGCCGGGCCCTAACGGATCGGGAGCGAGTCAATGCGAGCGTGGCCTTCGAGAACTACCAATCCCGACGACCGCCGGCCCGGCTCACAACTGGGACAGAGAAGCTGCTCGCAAGACTGATCCGCAGCGGGTGCAGCCATTCCGTTCTGTCGCTGAGCGCCCACAACGGGCTGACCCAGCACATCTCCGACCTGGGCGTCGCCTCCCTGTTTCTGCGGGTCGACGGACGGACGGGTCCGTCCGCCAGGAGCAAGAAGCAGCCCCTTGCGAAGCACGTGGCGATGCTGCGAGAAGCCATCGGAGACCGTCCGGTCGTGGTCATCGGCGACGCCCTCGATGACGTCCGCGCCGCGTTCGCCAACCGTGTGCACGCGGTGCCGTACGCCGGGGGCCTGACGCACGCCGACATTCTCCGGCAGAGTGGCCTACCTGTCGCCGAGACACTGGCCGAGGCTGCGGCGTTGGCGATAGAGCACGCCCACAGCATGAACCAGACCATGTAGGCCAGCACCGGGCGCGTCACCAGAGGGTGAGCGGGAGGCCTGCTTCCTCTGCCGCCTGGATGCGCCTCTCGATCTTTGCGGACGGCTCTCCCGCGCGAAGCCCGGCACGAATGGCCTCAGCGATGGCACGTGTGCGCCCAGCGGCCCCGCGTGTATCCGCCAGGGGACCGTGCGGATTGCCCCGGCGTAATGACCACTCGGCACGGTTTTCGGCTGCCGTACCGAGCCGGAGATGGGCTGGATTTGTACAGCCGTGAAAGTCACACGTGTGACACACGACTGGATCCTCGGCAGCCGTCCAGCCAGGTCGGTCTATCACTCCGTACGCGAGCTGGTAGGCAAACAGATGCGCTGGCACCGTTCCGCGCCGGGACGGCCCGGGAAGGCTTGCTGCCCGGAAGGAACCATGGCCGGTTGAAGAGACCGCCCCCAACCACGGAGTGCATTGGCCCGCCGACCTGGCATAACGCTTGGCTTCGAACCTAGCGACAACATCGTCGTCAGCCAACCAGTTACGCCAGAGTTCCGCGGGGAGCCGAATCTGCATTGGCTCCCCAAGAAGCGAGAGCTGGTCGGCCCGACTTTCTGCGAGACGACGCCAGAGACCGGCATCTTCCAACAGGAGTTGATCGGCTGTTCTGCTCACGAGGGATCTTCCTTGGCCGAGGAGAGGTCGGGTGGATATCCCTTGGCGCGAAGGAATACGTCGAGCGCGATCGCAACGATGTCACCGTGCTGCATGCCGTGATCCGCGTGGTAACGGCGGATGCGCCGTTGGAGTTGGAGAGCGTCTGGGACGGCGTAGTTGATTTGCCCGCGACTGGTATGGCGGGCATCAACGACCTCCAAAGTGTCAGGGTGAGGGGCCAACGGGTCCTCAGTGAGTTCGGATTGCGCATCAAGGGCGTCAGCCAATTCGCGCAACTGGCGGGCGTGGTGGGAGAGATCGGGCATACGGTGCTCCGGTCCGGACCACTAGTCGACTAGCTAGCCGCCTAGTCGACTAGTGGAATAGTCGGTGGGACGGGTGTCCGCGAACGAGCTGAGCGTTCGCGGACACCCTGCGAGATGTACCCCGCGTCAGAAGCCGCGGGCGCTGAGCCATTCGTCCAGGGCGACCGAGACGATGTCGCCGATGGGCAGGTGGTCGAGTTCGTTGTCCAGCGCGAAGCGCTTGAGCCGCTTCTTCAGCTTCAACGCGGCTGGGACCGACGAGTCGAGACTCTCGCGCGCGATGATTCGCTGGTTGAGGACGACGGCAGCCTCGGGGATGTCCTTGGGCCGGCCAGGACCGTGGGCATAGGGCGTTCCCTGGCTGGGCGCGTCATGCGCTCGCGCGTCCTGTTCCTGATGGGACCCCGGGCTGTCAGTCCTCACCGGGAAGGCCGTACCGCCTGCCATCGGAGGCACGGCAGGGCGTACGGCAACCTCGGCGGACGGGCCCGTAGAAGAAGGCGCGGTCGTGACGTGGGACGAGGCAGGCTCCAGAGGCTGGGCCTGCTGGGCCTGCTGGGCCTGCTGGGCGGGCTGGACCGCAGGTGCTGCGGGCTCGGTAGCCGGAGCCGTAGGCGGCACTTGTCGCCCCATCGGCTCACCTGCGGATTCCGTCCCTGCCTCAGGGGCAACGACTACGTGGGCTGGCCGACTGGGAGCAGGTTCCTGCCCAGAGTCGCTTGGCGCTGTAGCGGCGGTCACCGCGAAAGGGCCCTGCGCCACCTCGGGCACCGTCTCGGTCCCTTCCTGTGCCGACGTCTCGACAGGAGCGCTGGACGGAGCAGACGGAGTCTGGGGCGTGCTGGCCGGGGACTGGCCTTCGCCCTGGGCAGCGGCTTCCTCAGCAGCGAACTGCTCGTGGGTGAGCTCGGCGGTCGGGGGAGGGGGCGGAGGGGTCGTCTTCCTTGCTCCGCCCAAGGCACGACCGCCCGTGCGTCGGGCCGGAGGCCTGATCCTTTCGTTCTTCTCGCTCACGCTGCGGTCAGCTCCTTCATCAGCTTGGCGTACTCGCTCAGCTCGGTCGGGATCTCGCCGAAGGCCTCCATGTAGTGCACCCAGGAGTGGATGGTGGTCTCGGCGAGCGGGAACGCCTCGTCGCGGTCCGGGCCGATGCCCTCGCCCTCGGCGGGGTCGAGCAGTTGGTCCTTTGCCCGGCCGGGCAGGCTGGTGCGGTCGTCGGCCTTGACCATGACGACGTGGGCGGTGACGCCGTGTTCGTTGCGGGCGGCGGCGCGCTCGGCCTCGTCGAAGGTGGCCACGAGCTTGCGGCGCTCGATCTTGGTGGGTGCGACCGGGACGAGCAGCAGGTTCGCCTCGGTAACAGCCTCGTGGAAGATGCGGGCGCTGCCGCCGCCGGCGTCGACCACGATCGCGCCGAACTCGGCGCGCTTGGCACGGATGTACTCGGCGATGTCGTCGAACGGGTACCGCTCGACAACCAGGTTCTCGGGAATCTCGAAGCCGGCGGCCTGGGCGACCTTGAACCAGTCGTAGGCGGACTGACTGGTCGCGTCGGCGTCCAGCAGCAACGTGGGCAGGCCGAGGACGACGGCGTAGTAGAGGGCGATGAACCAGGCCGAGGTGGTCTTGGCGGTGCCGCCCTTGAGCATGCCGACGACGATCACGAACGCGTCCCAGACGCGGGCAGTGGCTGCGGCCAGGGTCTTGTGACGGGTGTTCTCATTCACGTGTGCTTGATCTCCTGAAACTGGAAGGGTGCGTTGACTTGGCACGAGTCCTCGACGGCAGCGACTCGAACTCGGAGTTGGCGCAGCGAGGCGAGGGGGTGCCCTCGACGCGCACCTGTACCTGGAATGGCGGATGGGCGAGGTCTTGGGCCGAGCGATGCTGCGGGCGACATCGGGCAGGGCCAGCGAGTTCATGGCCGTTTCCTCATCTGATCCGCGGGACCGTGACGGTGCTGGGGGCGCATGGGCGTGTTGGCCTGATGCAGGAGCCGGTAGACCGTGGCAGTGGAGAAGTTGCACTCTGCGGCAAGCTCAGGGACCGTGGCCCCGCCCTCGTACCGCGCTCGGAGAGATAGCGCGAGTTTCTGCCGCTCAGCCGCTCGCGCGGCGGAGCGCAGCTGTACTGTCTGCCGTGTGGTGCGCACGGTGCCGCCGGCCTCGATCAGCAAGCGTCGGGCCACGATCCTCGTTTCTCCCGCCGCTGCAGCGAGTTCGGTGAGGGTCGCGCCGTGCTTCTCGTAGAGCGCGCGCAGTCGGGTCGCGAGCCGCCGACGCGCTTTAGGGTCTTCGCGCATACGTCGGGTCTGCCACGACGTGCGCATAACGGTCCCGGCATCGTGCAGCCGGTTGAGGACCGTGCCATACGACAGCCCGCTATCGGCTACGAGTTCGTCAACCGTGGCGCCGGACTCGTATCGCGCGCGCAAGGCCTGCGGGCTTGGCGGTTCGCTCTCGGGAGGCGTGTTCTGGGCGTGTGAGGTCATGCTGCGGACTCCCATTCACTGAGGGCTTCGGCATGGGCGGCTGTCAGCTCGTCGTAACTCCGCTGGTCAGCCGGGGTGATGAGGATCAGCCGTCCGTCTGTGGCGATCCGCCAGTCGGGAGCTGCGCGGCCGGTCAACGGATCGGCGACGTGTCCGTCTGGTGTGCGCCAGGCGGAGGGGATCTCGTCGGGTCGGGGCGCTGGAACGAGGACCTGGCGACCGTCGCGGACGATCACCACGGCCCTGCTGCGATGCTCTGCGAGCCGGTCCAACACCGCCCGATAGGTGCGGCGTTCTGCGGCATGGAGCGCCCTTCGACGCGCGCCGATGCCCGTTGTTCCGCATCGGCGAGCGATCACGTCCCACCCGCGCGAGGCCATGACTTCTGGGTCGGTAACAGCCTCCTGCGGGCTGTTACCGAAGTCATCCAAGGCACGTGGGGTCAGGGTCCAGGTCTCGCCGACGTGCTGCACCAGGTCGTGAGTCGCGAGGCGCTGGAGGGTCCGATAGACAGTGGCGCGGGAGACGGACGAGGTGATGACAAGTTCGCCGACCGTCTGGGCAGGGCGGGCGTGCAAGGCCCCGATGATCACGAGGGCTGAGCTGCCGAGTGCGTGGTGAGCGAAGGCATCGTGGGACATCAGGTGGCTGACGACGGTGGAGTCGATGTCGGCCGAAAGCGCTGTCTCGGAGGTGGACCACTCCTCAAGCGCTGGGACGGGGGGGAACTGAGTGGTCTGTGGGCGAGAAAGCCGCTTCTCTGTGATGCTCCCCGGGCCGTTGCCGAGGTACCAGGAGGAGCCCTCCTTGCCGCGTCCGACCCGCAGCCGGCGGAGCCATCCGCCGGGCTTCAGGACGTTCTCGTACGCCTTCCGCAGCGTCTGCCGGGAGATTCCGGCCTCCTCTGCGGTCTGGCGCTCGCTCGCGGCGTGCAGACGGCCGCCAGCGACTTCTGCGAAGTTGAGATGCGCCCGCAGCACTCGTAGAGCCGTGCGTCCGCGCTCCCCGCGCCATGGGGTGACCTCGATACGGTCGCGAAGGGTGGCGAGGTCCTCGTAGGAGTCGTGGCGAGAATCAACCTCCGTTGTGTTGCTGACGGTTGCACAGGCGCTGCTCCAGACCCGATGGAGGTAGGCCAGGGCTCGCGCCTGCCCGGAACGCAGTGCGATGTTCTGTGTGTGCCTGCCGCCCTCGTGGTCCGGATGCATGAGCAGACCTGTGAGCTGGTCGACCGTGCCTCCGGCGCGGGCAACATGGCAGGCGATGGCCGCGGTAATCCGGTGGCCGTGCTCGGCCATGCCCTGGCGACCTTCGCGGTGAACGACCCGTCCGTCGCGATCGAGCTTGCTGTAACTGCCTGCCGCGTAACGACCGGTGAGGTCTCCGAGAAGGACCAGATCAGCCGCGGTGCGCGGGAGCCGGGCGAGCCCCTGCCGCTGGGTCTGGGTGCCTGTGACTGCCTCTGGTTGGGATGAAGCCTGCTGCGAGTAGTGCGGAGGGGGTGCGTCGTATGGCATTCTGGGGGTCGTCTCGCAAAGACATGGACGCCACCAAGGCCCGCTAAAACCACGGGTGGTGTCCGGAACCGACCTCCAATCGGTGCCAGCGAAGCCTCCAGGATTGCCGTCCTGGGGGCTTTCGTATGCCTGGCTCCAATGGAGGCAGGCGTCCCCATCACAGCTCGACCACGGTCGATCGGAGGGCCTCTGACTGCCTGTGAGCGGCCCGAGCCGAATTCCGGCTCGAATGCCCTGGCAGGTCACAGCCGATCGGGGTTCAATCAGAGGTAGGGCCTCTGAGTTCACACCGAGCGACTGAGGCCCGACCGGTTCGGAAGGGGCCGGCACAGAGCGCGATTGCCTCTGGCCGACTTTCCGCCCGACTCGGTCGGCTGACAGAGTGACTGCGTCTGATTGCCTCTGATCGGACCCGGCTGCTCAGAGAGCCAGTATCAGAGGGATTGCCTCTGACTGGCTCTGAGCGCCCCGGGTCGAATCGGGGTCGAATCAGAGCGGTTTCCTCTGACTGCCTCCGATCGCCTCTGCAACCCGTCCTTGCAGGTCACAGCCGGTCCGATCCCGGAAACTCGCAGGTCAGAAAGGTGCTCCAGGAATACCCGGCGTATAGCCCGACTCGTCTGCCGCTCAGGATCCCTGACGCGCTACTCCGCAGGTCAGGGATCTTTGTGCCGGATAAGGGAGCTTGATCGAAACCCGATCCCTACCGGTTCAAACAGGGTCGTGCGGCTACGTAACGTAGCCATGAAGCGAGGGATCAGAACTCCTGGAGACCTGACCTGAGGCACGTGACCTTTGGCCCGGGATATTTGGCTTCCGCCGCGACGGCTGGGCCGCCTACGCGATCGATCCGGTGGACTGCAGTCGTGACGAGGCAGGAATTGATTCCGTGAGTTGCGTTATGACGCACTGAGAGCTGCGGCAGTCGATCTTCCAGGCTTCACCAGCTCGCGCAGTTTCGCCCGAGTCTCCGGATCTGTCGAGTAGATGGCCGTGCCGACCATGCCACGCGTCAGGAGCACCTTGTACGTATTGCGGATCAACCGATCCACGTCGACGTCCGATGCGGAAGTGTTGCCGCTCCCCTTCCGCAGGGCGGGGTCCCTCGAAGCGGCCCGGTCGACGACCCATCCGTTCTCCCGCCAGACAAGGTCGGGCCCGATGATCACGCCGCTCCAGTCGTACTCGAAGCCCTGCGCCGTGTAGACGCAGCCGACTTGGCCGAAGCCCGCAGGGTCTGTGGCCCAGAGCGCTGATGGCGGTGCACCCATGATCGACCGATCCCCCTTGAGGTTCCACGGCCGGCGCCAGTCGCCGATCTGGACATCGGCGGGAAGTGGCTCACCGGGCTTGGCATCCGACCAGCGCCAACAGAACCCGGCTGACAACCTGGCCCCATACCCCTTCGACCGCTTTTCGTCCAGAAGGGCTTCCAACTCCTCCGGAGAATCGACGACCTCGAGCTGCATCCGGCCATCGGGCTCCCATACGACGGCCTCGTCGCCCTCCAGCCCCAGCAGCCGTACGACCCACCGAAGGTATGCGTCGCTCCCACCGCAACGGAACTGGCTGTCCAGTTCCACCACTCTGCATTGCAGGTCCTTCTGCGCGGCCGCTGCCTTGATCTCCTCGACGGTCCCCGTCTCCCCGGGCCGTACCACCTGGTGCTGGTCCAGGAGGAAGACGGGCACGCGGGCCACGTCCATCAGCTCCTCAAGCTGCCGCTTGCCGGTGCGTTGTGCCGCCGGAGTGAAACGGCTGGCAGACGTCTCCCGCACACGATGGGCTTCGTCGCACACCAGCACGTCCAGGCTGTTCCGCTTAGCGGCCACGAAACTGTTGAAGTACTTGAAGAGGTCCCGCACTTCGGGCTTCCGCGCGCCGGCCACCTTGCGCATGGTCTTGGTGAACGACTGCGAGCCGGTCGCGTGCAGAGCGGGAACTCCACGCCGGTACAGCTCCCCGAGGAGCGACAGGGCGATCACACTCTTGCCGGTCCCCGGCCCGCCCGTGATGATCACAACCTCTTTGTGATCAGCATCGTGCGCCCGCTCGACGGCCTTCAGCACGGTCTCGTACGCCACACGCTGCTCGTCGAGAAGCACGAACTGCTCCCGCTCGCGGACCTCCTGCGCCGCAACGGCCATCAACTGCTTGGAGGGCTGGACCTTGGCGAGCATCAAGTCGTCGGCCGCCTTGGCTCCAGATACGGCGGCCAGTTTCGATTGCAGGTATGCGAGGAGGTCCCCGCGCCTGTCTGCCGTGAACATGCGGCCACGCTCACTGAGTTCGACTTCATCGAGGCCGGACACACCGAATGCGGTCGCGTTGTGAAGGTAGGCGACGCCCGAAATCCGCTCAGGATGCTGGGCCAGTGCGCCGTTGAAGGCGACGAGGTAGTCGCAGTAACCGCGCACCTGCACAATGGGGTTGAGGACTGGATGGGAGTAGTCGGCCAGGAAGCAAAGCAGGGGATCGTCATCGTCGGGGTGAGCCTCGCTCCACTGCTTGAGCTCAACGACGACATAGGAGGGCTCACCGGTCCGAGGATGGACTCCGGCGAGAACCGCGTCGGCCCGCTTGCTGGTCAACGGCAGCCCGAACTCCACCAGCACCTCCACCTGACCCAGCCCCGCGTCGAGCAGTGCGTCGGTGAGTGCCGGGATGCTCCGTTCCCAGGAGCGCGCTTCCGCCATGCTCGGCCTGTACCCATGAGCCCGAGTGAACTGCTCGGTGAGGTAGAGGCCCAACGATCCTTCGAGGTGGCGGGCGGCGACCGCGGTGGCGGAGTCGCGGAACAGCAAGAGAAGCCCCCAGGCAGCACGAAACAACTCGTGCGGGTGGGGGCATGTCCTGAGGCGGAAGCCCGGCGGGCCGCAATGACGATTGATCGAATGCTACCGAACAGACTCCCCGGCGAACTGGCGGAAAAACGTCGTCAGGGGCTGGCAATCTTGCGCATCTGTTTGGGGAGTGGGTGCTGCACCGAGGTGATCACATGCCCGCGCAGAGCGTCCCGGGTGGCCTCGTCCGTGGAGTAGATCACCACGCCCATGATTCCGCGGGTCAGTAGGACGTGATAGGCGTTACGGATGCATCGGTCGATATCGGCCTCGTCGATCGTCCTGGACCGCAGCTCCGGGTCATGGGTGGCGGTTCGGTCGATGGTGAAACGGCCCTCACGCCAGACGAGATCGGGGCCGATGATCACGCCTACCCAGTCGAACTCGAAGGTCTGGGCGGTGTAGACGCAACCGACCTGCCCGGTTCCGCGCGGGTCGGTGGCCCAGAAGTCGGCATCGGGTGCGCCCTCCACTGCATGGCCGCTCTTCACGTTCCAGGGCTGCTGCCAGCCGTCGATGGTGACGTCCGGGACCAGCTCGCCGTTCTCGTCCGGATTGCTCCACGGCCAGCAGAAACCGGCGACCGTCCGCGTGCTCGCTCCGGTGAGCCGATGCTCTTCAAGGAAGTCCGCCATTTCCTGCGGAGAGTCGGCGAGGTGCACCTGCATCCGCCCGTCTGGCACCCAGACCTGAGGGGTGTGCACGCCCACGCTGAGCAGCTTCAGCACCCAGTCCCGGTAGTAGGCGCTTCCCTGGGCCCGGAACATGCCGTCGAGATCGATGAGGGTGTGCCGAAGCCCCAACGCCTTGGCGCGTTCGATCAGATACTCGGCTGTGCCGACCTCGCCGGGGCGCAGGGACTGCCAGTCGTCGAGCAGGAAGACGGGGACCCGTGCGGCTTCTATGATTTCGTCGGCCTGAGGTCGTGCGTTCTCCCGCTCCTCGCGCGGCGTGTACCGGTCGACGGAGTGGCGGCGAATGCGATGTGCCTCGTCGCAGATGACCACGTCACAGCTGTCCGGCGGCAGCTTCTTCAGCTGGTTGAAATAGGTGAAGAGGCGGGTGGCTTCCTTCTTCAGCTTTCCCTTCATGCCACGCGGCGCGTTCTGCGCGTAGGTCTCGCGAAGGGTCAGGGTGAGTGCCTTGGCTCCCGACGCGTGAACGACGTTCCAGCCAGCCAGGTCGAGAGTGCGTCGGAGTTCGAGCGCGATCGCGCTCTTGCCGCTGCCCGGCCCGCCCCGGACGATGATGACTTCCTTGGTGCCACCCTCACGGACCCGTCGTACAGCCTCGTGTACGTCCTGGTGCGCCAATTCCTGCTCGTCCAGCAGCTGGAAGCGCTCTGGCGGCCCCATACGAGTGGGGAGGTTGACGTCGGCGATCTTCGGAGGATCGTACTCAGGGGAGTCGATCAGTACCTGGGCGGCCTCTCCACCCGGCAGTGCGGCCAGCCGCGCACCCAGCAACTTACGGAACTGCTCGAACCGGTCCATGGTGTAGAGCCGCCCGTGCTCGCTCTCCGGAAGCTTGAACAGCTCTCGTATGTCATCGTCGTGAGCGTTGTGCATCAGCACCGCTCCGACGACGCTCTCGGGCTTGCCGCGCAGAGCGGCTTTGTACTGCACCAGGTAGTCGCAGTACTTCTGCACCTGCCGGACCGGATGCAGTTTCCAGTTGGCGAAGCCGAGATCGACAGCGACCGACCGTTCCGGGTGCACGGCGGCGGAACGTTGCTGCTTCAGCTCGATCAACACGTACGAGGGTGCGCCGCTGCCCGGGTGCACGCCTGCCAGGAGCATGTCCACATCGGCGTTGGTGTGCGGAAGCCCGAACTCGATGAACACCTCCACCTGACCAAGGCCCCGCTCGAGGAGGGCATTGATCACCGGCGGAAGACTGTTCTCCCAGGCCTCGACCAGACTATTCGCCGGAGGCGTTCCGTCCTGATCCTTGCCCTTCTTCCGCTTGTGCTTGTCCTTGTAGGCCAGGATCAGCCGTTCGGTCAGCGGACGATGAACCATTCCGGGTTGCCGCTTGACCTCCTCGGCCAACGAAGCAGCAGACTCCCGGAGCAGATACGACGACAAGGACTTCCCCCACGGCACGCCAAATCCCATGCGGGTGGAGGCATGTCCTGGGAGGCGGAAGCCTGGCGGGCCGCGATGACAGCGTGCAACGTTAGCTCGATTGGGAGTCGCATGCGCAAGATCGAGCCAGGGATTCCCAGTGAGTATGGAAGGGAGATAATCGCTGCAAGGTAGTGTCGGCCGGAGGATTTTTGGGCGAATGCTTCCCGTGCCTGCCGGTACGGGAACGGAAGGACACCGCGGAGGTCGGACTGTGACGGCGACAGGCACGCCTCCCGCACCCAAGCCGGGACCCCCGCCGCGGCCCGCGAACCAGTGGAACCAGGAGCGTCCGTCCCCGTATCCATGGGAACAGGACGCGCTCGATCACGTTCGACGTCTCATGCCGCCGGCTGAGCCGTACCGTGCCTGGGCGACGTTCTCCTTCACCGCCCAGTCCGGACGGATCAACGAGTGCGACCTGCTCATCGCGGTTCCCGCAGGGCTCTACCTCGTCGAGATCAAGAGCCATCCGGGCCGTCTGGAGAACTCCGGCTCGACCTGGAACTTCCACGGCACCGACCGCACCCGGACGATTAACAACCCGCTGCACTTCAACGACGCCAAGTCCAAGGACCTCAAACGCCAGCTTCAGTGGGCCGCACGTCAACTGCGCTACACGGGTCCGCTGCCGCGCATCGAACCGGCGGTCTTCCTCTCCTCCCCGGATCTCGAGAGCCACCTCGACGACGTCCAGCGCATCCGGGTCTTCGGCAGGGACGACGGCGCGAGCGGGCTGCCACGCATCTGGCAGGACTTCCTGGGACTGCCGCCGGACCGGCCGGAGCGCCGCATCACCCAGGAGTTCTCGCACCAGCATCTGCCTCGGCTGCTCAAGGCCATCGGTATCCGGCAGTCGACCGCCCACCTCAAGTTCGGTGATGCCTGGCGGATGCGGCCGCACCCGCTGGACGCCGGCCCCTCCTGGGAGGACCGGTTGGCCGAGCGGGTCGACGGCCTTGTACAAGAGGAGGGTCGGGTCCGGATCTACCTTGTCGGCCAGCAGACCGACGAGTCGGTGAAGCGGGCGACTGAGCGCGCCGCACGCCGCGAGTACCAGGTGCTCCAGGGCATCACGCACCGCGGCATCTCGGCGGCGGTCGAGATCCGTGACCACGAGGCGGGTCCGGCGATCCTGTTCCGCCACCGCAAGACTGACCTCCGGCTCGACCAGTACCTGGCCACTCACGGCGGCAGACTCACCCCCGAGATGCGTCTGGACCTGGTCCGGCAGCTGGCGGAGGCCGTACGTCATGCCCACAGCCGCTCGCTCTACCATCGCGCGCTCGCCGCACGCTCCGTCTACGTCAGCGCCCGTCAGGACGGTTCTCGCCCCGAGCTCCGGATCACCGACTGGCAGACCGCGGCCCGGGATTTCGACACGAACGCGACCCTGCTGCGTTCCCTAGGCAATGCCACTCTCGACGTGGGCCTCATCGAGGATGCCGCACAGGTCTACCTCGCCCCGGAGAGCGAGCAGCCCTACGCGGATCCAGCCGACCTCGACATGTTCGGTCTGGGCGCGGTCTCGTACTTCATCCTGACCGGGGAGCCGCCGGCTGACCGGCGCAGTGCTCTGCGCGAACGGCTGCGCACCGACTCCGGGCTGCGTCTCATCGCGGTCGCCGACGGCCTCTCCGAGGAACTCGACCACCTCATCCAGCAGGCCACCCATCCCGACCCCGATCACCGGCTCGCACCCGTCGACCGGTTCATCGACCTCCTCGACGAGGCCGAGGAGGAGAACGCGGTCCCCGAGCAGCCGCCGGTGGCCGAACTCGACCCGCTGTCCGCTCTCCCCGGCCAGTCCCTGGACGGCGAATGGTCCGTGCGCCGTGTCCTGGGCACCGGCGCGACGGCCCGTGCGCTGCTCGTCGAGCGGGTCGTGGAGGACGAGGACGGAGAGTCGTACACCGAGGAGCGGGTCTTCAAGGTCGCCCTCGACCAGGAGAAGGCGCAGCGACTGCGGGCCGAGGCCCGCGCCCTGGAACTGGTTGGCGGCGGCACCGTGGTCCAGCTCAAGGGCGGTCCGCGCGAGCTGGCAGGGAAGACCGTTCTCGAGCTGGAATACGCGGGTGAGCGCACCCTCGGCGCCCGGCTGCGTGCCGACGGCAAGCTGTCGTACCACGAACTGGAGCGGTACGGCAGCGACCTGTTCACCGCCCTCGACCAGCTCGCCGCGAAGGGCGTACGCCACCGGGACATCAAGCCGGACAACCTCGGTCTGTACCGGCGCAGCGACCGCACCTGGCAGCTGATGCTCTTCGACTTCTCGCTCGCCGACGCCTCCGACCGCGACATCAAGGCCGGCACCCGCGGCTACCTCGACCCCTTCCTGGACTCGGTGCGCCGAGGACACTACGACGATCACGCCGAGAGATACGCGGCAGCCGTCACCCTGCACGAGATGGCAAGCGGTGAACGCCCGCTGTGGGGCGAGGGCCAGGTCGACCCGGTCGCCAATGACAAGGCCGAACTCTCCGTTGCCACCGAGCTGTTCGAGGAAGCGCTCAGTGACGGACTGACCCGCTTCTTCAAGCGCGCACTGCACCGGGACACCGAGCACCGCTTCGACACCCTGCGGCAGATGCGCGATGCCTGGTACGAGATCTTCCGCGAGGCGGATGCGGCCAAGCCTGTCACGACACCTGCCACCGTCGACACGGTCTCGGACGCGGGTGAGAACAGCCTCGACGCTGCGGCGAGGGCAGCCGGCCTGAAAACTCCACTGGTGGCAGCCGGACTCTCAGAGCGGGCGATCTCGGTGGCGGCTGGCCTCGGCGCAACCGACGTCGAAGGGCTCCTGGACGTCCCGCCGTACATCATCTCCAAGGCAAGGGGCGCTGGAGCACTCGTACGCAAGGAACTCAACCGGCGCCGCAAGCAGTGGGCCGCAAGCCTGCGGCAGCCTGGTGCCCCTGCCGCACCCTCAGCACGCCGCGAAACGGATTCCGGGCCGGTACCTGTCGAGGCGGGCGCGGTGCTCTCGGTGGACGAGATGGCCGCGCGGCTCACTCCCGCCCCCGGACGCAAGGGCTCCCACCGCAGTGAGGTCATCCGCCTCACCCTGGGTCTCCCACCTGAGGACGGCGGGCTGCCTCCGCTGGGCCCCTGGCCGGTGCAGAAGCGGGTCGCGGACCGGATCGGCATTCAGCAGCCACCGGTCTCGCGCCATCACCGCAATGCGATCAAGGAGTGGTACGAGACCGAGTGGCTGACGCCGGTCCGTGCGACTCTCGTCGAGGTCGTCGAAGCGGCCGGCCGTGTGATGACCGCCCAGGAACTGGCCGTCGAGCTGCGCATAAGGCACGGCGCGGGCGGGGACACCGAGGAGCGCACCCTCGCCAAGGCGCTCGCCGTTGTACGGGCCGCGGTGGAGGCCGAGGCAGGTGAGGGCGATGCTGAAACAGCCGAGCCCCACGAGCCCCGACTGGCCTGGCACCGGCGGGAGGACGCCGTCCTCGTCGCTGCCGAGTCCCTCCCGGGCACCGCCGACCCCGCCCCCAGCGAACTGGCCAACTACGCGGCCGCGTTGGGCAAGGAAGCGGAGCGCCTGGCCCACGAGGACCCCCTGCCGGGCCGGGCCGCGGTCATTCGTGCCCTGCGGAGCGTGCCGGCGCCGGACGGTCTCGCCCCGCTCGCCGACACCCGCCTCGTGGCACTGGCCGCAGCGGTCGGTCCCACGGCCCAGGCGAGCCCGCGTCTGGAGCTGTACCCCCGAGACCTGACCCTGGAGCGGGCGCTGCGTATCTCGCAGGCCGGTGCCGGAGTCCGACGTGAGAACGGCATCACCCCCGAGGAGCTGAACAACCGCCTGCGTGCACGGTTCCCCGACCTGTCCCTTCTGGCGGACGGCACGGAGCCCACGCATCCCGAGTTGGAAGAGGCCCTGCGCGACGCTCGCTTCTCCCTCGAATACGACACGGAGCAGGGCAAGTTCTTCCCGCCCAGAGTGGCGGCCGAGGCCTCCTGGACCTCGACCGGCGACGCTACGAGCCTGATGCCTCCGGTCACCGGCAGCCGCCTGGCGGCCCAGGACCCGCACTCCATGATCAGGGCGCGCCTGGACGCCGCCGTGCGCCGTGGCGGCTTCCTCGCGCTGACACTCAGGGGAACGCGGCTGCCGGGTGTGGCGGAATCAGTGGCCACCCGATACCCGGTCGAACCGGTCGATCTGAACAGCGAATTCCTGTCCGAATTCCGCCGGTTGGCAGACGAGAAGGACCAGGCCTGGGACAAGGTGCTCGGCGTCGACGCCCGCTTCTCCGCCAGCGGCCAGATCTCCAAGGGCCTGGCGGCGTACGTACGCACGGTGTGGGCACGTATCGAGGACTCACTCATGGAGCGTGCCGCCGCCCCACGCACGGTCCTCTTCCTGTACGACGCCGGCCTGCTCGCCCGCTACTGGGACGAGGGGGGACGCGACCTGCTGCTCAAGCTCCAGCACGCGGCTCGCCTCCCAGCCGAGGCACCGCACGGGCTGTGGCTGCTGTGCCCGGTGGAGACGCGCGGTCAGGACCCGCATGTGGATGGCAGAACGGTCGAGTACATCGGCAGCGATGGGGAGCGTACGCATCTGGACAGCGCGTTTGTCGAGACGCTGGGGTCAGCGGCGTCGGCCGCCGGGGCTGGAGTTCAGGACACCTAGAGGGAGCTCACAGGAGGCTGTTCTGCTTGGCCCAGTTGATGAACTGGCCTTGCTGGAAGGGGCAGAACATTCCGCTGTCCATGAGCGCGTCTACGAACACGCTGGCCGCGTACTCGGTGGTGCGTCTCTCCTTGACAGCCTCGGCGATGACGCGGAGAGAGCCCCAGACCTCCAGCCCGGCTCGTCTTGCGATGCGCCGCGCATCACCGTCGTCCACCACCGCCACAGCACCGTGCACTTCGGCCCAGGCGAGGACGGTGGCTTCACCGTGGTTGGAGTTCTGGCCGGACACCAGGTCCATCCACTTGACCAGCGCTGCGAGTTCCTCGAGATGGTCGACGTGCACGACCTCGAGCCAGTCGAGTCCGGCCAGTGGAAGGCCATAGTGGCTGAGCTCGTCGAGAACGGCTTGCGTGGTGACGTTGCGTCGAGGGGACCCGTTCCAGGTCCGCGCCATGTCGGCCAGTAGATCGACCTTGTCTGCCTTGATCGCATGGTGGAGCGGTGAGGTGTCCCAGACGCATAACTGACCGACGGTGCTCGACGCTGAGGATGCCGGAGGCGGGGCCTGGGTCACGGCAGGCATTCCTCCAGGTTTCGGCTGGGGAGTTCGTCTTCAGTCACCGCGCCGTAGAGCAGTTCTACCGTGCGGGCGGCTGTGATGGCTCCTTGGGACCATGCGGAGAGTGCTGCCTTTCGCCACTCGGTGCCCGTGGCCCCGATCTCCAGATCGGGAACCGGCTGGCTGCCGTGTGCCGCCAGGAAGTCGCCTCGGACCGGCGTATCCGCCTGCTGCCGCTGTGCCTCTGCTCTGTCCAGCAGCTCCAGGTGGCGTGCTCTGCGTACTACTGCGCTCCAGGACATCCGATAGGAGGCGGCCAAGTCGAGCATGACTGCCCTCGGGGCATGGCCTTCATCGACACGCCCCCAGGCGCTGACAATGTCTGTGGCAGGGAGCAGGAACTCTTCGGTGAACCGGTCGATGACCTGCTCACGCTCGTCCCGTCCGGCTGCCACGCCCACATCGGAGTGGTACTCGTCCTGCAGCAGGTGGTGCCCGAGTTCGTGGGCCGCGGTCCAGCGGCGTCTGCCGGGAGCGGCTTGGCCGCTGATCACGGCCACTCCATAGCCGTCGAGCAGTAGCGAAGCTCCTTCGGAGGGCTCATCCACCACAGTCAGATACAGCCCCAGGTGTTCAACGACATCCGCAAGCGCCCCCAGCGGCCCGGAAGGGGTTCCCAGTGCCCTGCGCGCTGCGCCCGCGAGAGCGACCGGGTCGGCATTCGAGGCGCTTCGCTGGAGCGAGTGATCCAGCTCTGGCGGAGACAAGAACCCGTGTGCAATGAGCCACTGGGCATGGCGGGCGTGCTCTTCGAGCCGGGCATCCAGGCGGTAGCGGGCACGTGAGGTGTCGTCCGCGTTCTCGTCCAGTGCGCTGCGTCGCGATACCAGTGGTGCTGGAGGCCGTGAGACGAGATGGGCGAGTGGCACGCCCAGAGCTTCGGACAGACGGAAGAGTTCGAGCGCGGTGATGCGCCGGTCGCCGGACTCTATGCGGACGACGGCGGTGCGCTCCAGACCTACTCTCGAGGCCAGCTCACCCTGGCTGAGTCCTGCGGCAAGCCGCGCCTCAGCGATGCGCTCACCCACTTCGGCCCAGCTCTGCACACCATCCATGTGTGTGATTTTTGCACACCCCATTTGGGATCGATAGTTGCTAATCGATTTCGCGGCTGCTTGGAGACGTCGTTCGCGGACTGAGGTGCTGATGGGGCTGGCAGGATGGATGGTCCAGCTGCCCGGTCTGCGGTGGGTGGCGCTGCGGTGCGAGAGGGATGCGAAGAGTGACGACTGTTGCGGGTTCGGGTGCGGGAGCGGGTGTGAGCGGGGCGGCCCTGCTCAAGGACCTGAAGAAGCAGGTCACGGCCCTGGAGGACGACCTGCGGGAGCGCAGCGAGTCCGTCGAGGAGTTCCGCACCAGGCTTGAGGCCGAGTACGTGCGAGCTCGGGAGGGGAAGCGGACTGCGGCGACGTACGGGGCCTGGCGTGACGAGCGGGTCACTCAGGCTGCGGCGGCGTGGGTGCTGGGCTGTGTCTTCGTACGGTTCTGCGAGGACAACCGGCTGATCGAGTGGCCGTTCCTGGCGGGGCCGGGGGACCGGCTTCGGGATGCGGAGGAGCGGCACGAGGCGTTCTTCCGCGAGAAGCCGCACCTCAACAACCGGGACTGGCTGGAGGAGGCTTTCCAGCACCTGGCCGATTCGAACGAGACGGCAGCCGGCCTGTTCGATCGCGCACACAATCCGCTGTGGGGTCTTACGCCGAGCTATGAGGCGGCGACGGAGCTGGTGTCCTTCTGGCGGCGCAGGGGCGCGGACGGCGAGATCCTTTACGACTTCACGGACCCTGACTGGGACACGCGTTTCCTGGGCGACCTGTACCAGGACCTGAGCGAGCATGCCCGCAAGACGTACGCGCTGCTGCAAACCCCGGAGTTCGTGGAGGAGTTCATCCTCGACCTCACGCTTGAGCCGGCGATCGAGGAGTTCGGGCTGGCCCCGGAGGGCGGGTTGCGGACGATCGACCCTGCTTGTGGGTCGGGGCACTTCTTGCTGGGGATTTTCGGTCGGTTGGTCGAGAAGTGGCGGGCCGCGGAGCCGGGGACGGACGAGTGGGCGTTGGTGCGGCGGGCGCTGGAGTCGGTGCACGGGTGCGACAAGAACCCGTTCGCGGCTTCAATCGCGCGGTTCCGGCTGCTGGTTGCGGCGATGAAGGAGGCGGGGGCGCGGCGGCTGGCTGAGGCTCCGGCGTTCCCGATCAATGTGGCGGTGGGGGATTCGCTGCTGCATGGGCGGGGGGCGGCGGGGATCCAGACCGATCTGGACACGCTGTTCGCCGAGGAGGGGGACGGCGACGGGGCGGCGTTCCAGTACGCGACTGAGGATGTGGGGGAGTTCGCCGGGCGGGTGGATCTGCTGGGACGAGCCTCGTATCACGTGGTGGTGGGGAATCCGCCGTACATCACGGTGAAGGATAAGCAGGAGAACGAGAATTATCGGGCTGCTTTTGATGCGTGCGCGGGGAAGTATGCGCTGTCGGTGCCGTTTGCGCAGCGGTTGTTTGAGCTGGCCGTGAAGGGACCGGGTGGGCTGGCGGGGGGTGGTGGGCATGTCGGGCAAATCACTGCGAACTCTTTCATGAAGAGGGAATTCGGTAAGAAGCTAATCGAGGACTTCTTCAGAAATAAGGTGGAGCTTTCCCATGTAATTGACACGTCTGGTGTGTATATCCCCGGACATGGGACGCCTACGGTGATCCTGGTGGGGCGGAATCGGGTACCGAATTTTGAGCGGACTGTGCGAGCTGTGCTGGGCGTTCGTGGTGAGCCATCGCAGCCAGAGGTTGCAGCGGAGGGGCTTGTTTGGCGAGCCATCACTGAGCAGATTTCGAATCCAGGGAGTGAATCGGAGTGGGTGGGTGTCGAGGATCGAGACTGCCGATCCTTCGCAATGTACCCCTGGAGTCTGAGTGGCGGTGGCTCGGAAGGTGTTGCTGAGACCATTAGGCGGGCATCGAGCAGCACAGTGGAGTCTCTGTGTGGAGCCAAGGCGGGGTTTTCTGGGTTTTCGGGTGCTGATGATGCTTTCTACCTCCCAGTGCATTGGCATCGCCGATTTGGCACTCCGGTAGAAGTGATGCGGCCGGTAGCAGTTGGTGACGAATTGCGGGACTGGCGTATTACCCCCAGGAGTATCGCAATCGCGCCCTACTCGCCTGATGGGCGACTTCTCGATGTGAACGTCCAGGACCGATGGGCGAGGCATTTTTGGGGGGTCAGGCAGTTGTTGGGGAGTCTGGCTGATTTCTCTGGCCAGACTCGTTTTGAGGCGGGGGTGCCTTGGTGGTCTTGGTATAGGTGGACGCAATCGCGGGCTGGTGCTGCCCGAGCAATTGTTTTGTCGAAGGTGGCAACTCACAACCATGTCGCGCTTAACATCGGTAAAACAATTACGACACAGCACATGCCGGCAGTGGCTCTCGCTGGAGAGGTTACAGACGAAAACGCCCTCGGTGTTGCTGGATCGCTTAATTCTTCGGTGGCTGGTTTCTGGCTCAAGCAGGTGTGTCACGATAAAGGAAACGGGGGTATTGGTGGGGGGATTGCTAGCGAAGATTGGGAGAAATTTTATGAGTTTACCGGGGTCAAGCTTCAGGAGTTCCCGCTTCCCAAGCAATTGCCGGGCGAGCTTGGGCGCAGTCTAGATCTGCTCGCGCGCGAGTTGGCCGAGTTGGAGCCCTCCTTCATTTGCGATGCCACCACACCTACGCGACATGCCTTTGACGCTGCCCGTGCCAACAGTCCCCGAATTCGCCAGCGGTTGATTGCCCTCCAAGAAGAGTTGGACTGGAAGGTGTATGGGCTGTACGGGCTCCTGTCTGATTCCGACGTGGCCCGGACTGTTGCCCCTTCAGCAGTGCCGACTACCACCCCGGGGGTCTGCTTTGGAGAGCGGGCGTTCGAGATTGTCCTGGCTCGGAAGTTGGCCGCAGGGGAGGTTGAGACTGCGTGGTTCGAGCGGCATGGGGCGACTCCCGTCACAGAGATCCCGGCTCACTGGCCCGACTGGTATCGGAAGATCGTTCAGGCACGCATTGACATCATCGACTCCCGCAAGGACATTGCCCTCATTGAGCGGCCCGAGTGTAAGCGGCGCTGGGCCGACGACTCCTGGGAGAAGAAGGAGAAGGCGGCCCTGCGAACCTGGCTCTTGGACCGGATCGAGGAGCCGAGTCCTTGGTATGCCCTCCGGGACGGGATCAAGCAACCGCGCACGTTGACCATCAGTCAGCTGGCCGATGCCCTCCGCGATGACGCCGACCTCAACTCCGTTGCCCAGCTCTACGCCGCCGACCATATGGGCAAGCCCGACTTGCCTCTCGCCGATGTGCTCGCGGAAGTCGTGGAAGCAGAGCATGTCCCCTATCTCGCGGCCCTTCGCTATAAGGACTCTGGTCTCCGTAACCGCGAACAGTGGGAGCAGGTATGGGAGTTGCAGCGCGAGGAGGACCGGACGGACAGGCGACTCGACATCCCGATTCCGCCGAAGTACAAGGCCGCTGACTTCCTGAAGCACTCGTACTGGTCCCATCGTGGCAAGCTCGACGTGCCCAAGGAGCGCTTCATCTCCTACCTGGGGGCGAGCCCGGACGCCGATCCGACTGTCCTGCTCGGTTGGGCTGGCTGGGATCACAAAGACCAGGCTCAGGCACTGTTCAACCTCGTCGATGACCGTACGAAGCAGGCGGGTTGGGACACCGACCGCATCAAGCCGCTGCTCGCCGGGCTGCTCGAAGTCATGCCGTGGGTGCGGCAGTGGCACGGTGAGTACGACGAGGAGTGGGAGGGTGTACCCGCCGACGAGTACCAGGCGTACTTCGAGGAGCTGTGTGCCAAGCACCAAGTGAGCGAGGCAGACCTGCGGGCCTGGCGACCGGAGAAGACCCGCGCCAAGAGGAAGACCGCTTCCAAGGAGACGGTCTCCGCCGAGCAGCCCGCACTCGGCGAGTAGGTGCTCAATGCAGAGGTGGCTGTGGCTCGTTCGGGGCCACCTCTGCTACATCAGTCGCGGTCGGCCGCGTACGAGATGAAAGTGGACCACTCTGCCTCGCCAAAGGAGAGCTGAGGGCCCCGCTGGTTCTTTGAGTCCCGGACGTGGATGGTGTCAGGGGCGGCCGCTACCTCGACACACTCCGGGCCCTCGTTGGTGCTGTAGCTGCTCTTGTGCCACACAAGGTCGGCGTCGCGGTCGGTCGAGGGCCTGATCTTCATGTCTCTCCCAGCACTTTCTCGATGAACGCCAGCGACTCTCGCGGAGTGAGCGCCTGGGCCCGGATAATCCCATAGCGGGCTTCAAGTTCGCTTACTTCTTTCCGGTCGACGATCACTCGGCTGATCTGTTGAACTTCAGCGTGTGCAGCCTTCGGGCCTTGCCTGGGCTCCAGGAGTTGGAAAGAGCCGCCGATCCCCGCGTGATCATCGCGATCGGTTGGCATCACCTGGATCTCGACATTGCGCAACTTTCCAAGTTCCAACAGCCGTTCGAGCTGTCCTTGCAGCACCATCCTGCCACCGAGTGGGCGGCGCAGCGTGACCTCTTCCTGGACAAAGCTCAGAATCGGGGCAGGCCAACGGTTGAAGATCTCTTGCCTTGTCATGCGGGCGGCAACGTGGCGCTCGATCGTCTCCTCGTCGAGAAGTGGCCGCCGCATGCGGAAAAGCGCTCGCGCGTAGTCCTCGGTCTGCAGCAGCCCGTGGACTACAGAGTTGCCGTACGCACCCACCCCAACCGCTTCCGCCTCCAGCCTGGCCAAGTCCCGGACTTTTTTCGGATACCGAGCCCGCTCCACATCCTCCTTGAACGCCGCCAACATCCCACCCGCACCCAGAACTTCATCCGCCGAGTCCAAGAACCCCGGCTTCGGTGCGCGTCGCCCCCGCTCCACCGACGACACCTGCTCCTCGCTGTACCCGATGGCCGCACCCAGCTCGGCCTGAGTCAGGCCCGCCCGCTCACGCCATAGCTTGACCTGCTTGCCGACGGTCTTGAGGACGTCTGCAGAGCCCTCGTCGCCATCCCAGTCCTGGTCCTCGGTTCCGCTGCCCGACTGACCCGCCCCGACCGTCATGTTCGCCACCTCCGACGCCCGCCCATCCGCACCCAACGACGTCCGCATCACGTATGTCACGCCCGGCCACCCGGACGCGCGGTCACCGCGCCCGGACAGATCACGCTGCGTACCGTCATCGCTACTGGTCAGATTAGAGTTGCTCGGACACGCTCCGTTACATGAACGCCGAAACCCCCACCCTCGTCAGTGACTTCATGCAACGGCTCTCGGCTACCCGACGCGGCGCCCGCCTCGCCCGGCGGCTGGCACTCCATCAACTCGACGCATGGGGAATCCCGTACGGCAGCGACGTATCAGACACCGTCGCCCACGTCGTCGCCGAGCTGGCTGCCAACGCCGTCACCCACGGGCACGTACCAGGGCGGAACTTCCAACTGCGTCTCCAGCTCAGCCCGCACACCGTCCGCATCGAGGTCACCGACACCCGCACCGAACGACGGCCGCCCACGCCCGGACAGGCCGAGCCTCCGTCAGCCGAGTCCGAATCCGGGCGTGGCCTACTGCTCGTGCAGGAACTCTCGCAGGCGTGGGGGATCACCGAGCGGAGTATCGGCAAGACCGTCTGGGCCGAAGTGCCCCTCCCTGCGGCTCACTTGACCGGCCGCCCCGGCCTGCCCGCGCAAGGCGAGACCGCAACACGCCCCTCACGCCACCTCCCTCACCCCTGACGCCGACTCGACCAGCGCGCGCAGTTCAACCCGCCCGCGCTGCACGACGCTCAGCCACTCTCCCGTACGGCTCCTCTGCGGCAGCGGCAGGTCACCGATCAGGTCGAGAGCGGAGTACTCCCAGGCCAACCAGCCCTGGAGCGCGAGCCAGTGCCGGATCCGGTCCTCACTGAGGCCGGGTAGCCACGGGGCCGTCTCGTACGGAGTGGCGTCCGAGCCAGCGGCGCTGAGCAGGCCCGCCCTGCGTATCAGGCACGGATAGCAGGTGCCGCAGTTGACGTGGGGGAGTCCGCGGCGGCGCTGGGGCGGGGCGCCGCAGCTCAGGGTCTGTGCCAGGGACGCCTCCGACAGGCCGGCCGTAAGAGCGGCGCGGCAAACCTCACCCTTCGTGAGGCTCGCCAGGGGATTCTCGACCCTGACACGGCCACCCACGGATTCGATCACCGTATTGAGGAGATGGAGGGTCCGGGGGTGCACGGAGCGCGTCGATAGAGCCGCTGAACGCGCCGCACTCAAAGGCGGGTTGAGGGCGAGCTGACCGTTCTCCGGGACCTGGACGGTGGCGACGCCGTCGGCTGCCGCAACACGCACGGCGGTGGACGCGTAGAGCAGGCCACGCGGACGGGAGGTACGTTCCACCACCGTGCCATCCTGACCACCGGAAGTCTGGCCGAAGGTGATCTGTCGCAGTTGGCGGCCTGACTGCTCGGCCAGCGCCTTCACCGCAGCGTAGGCCTCCCGCTGTACATCCTCGACGTTCTTCTCGGCATACGTCACCAGAAGCAACACCCCATCACCAGGCACAGAGGCACGAGTCGCCGCCCAGCTCAGGGAGTCGAGGCCACCGGAGAACAAGGCCACCTCATGGGACCGCCAGTCCTCGCCGACCGGGATCGACCCTTGCTCTGGGGCGGCCCGCATCCGGCGGAGGGAGACGTCCCACACGTCGGCAGTCAGCGTCTGGAGCAGGGCGGGCAGCGGCCCGGAAGCCGCCAGCGCCCACAGGTCCGGATCCGAGACGGGCACCGAGAGTCGGAATTCGCGGGTCCAGCGGTCCTCGCTGTCGCTCCGATCGGCGAGCTTGTCCGCCAGGAAGACGGCGCGGGAAATGCGCAGCAGGTCGTCGGCCCAGGCAGGAACCGGGCCGTACAGGAGGTGGTGACCTGTGAGGCGTTCCTCGCGTTCCTGGATGCCGCTCGCACCGATCGAGCGCCACTCGGATCCTTCGGGCGACTGGGTGTCGTACGAGCGCCACCAGAAGTGGAGCGGACCGGGGGCCAGTGTCATGCGGGGACCTCCTCCTCACCGAGGGCGTCGACGGCGTAGCCGAGGACCTTGCCGACCACGCCCGGGACCAGTCGCCTGGCTACTTCGGCGAGCGGGACATCCACTTCCGCCGAGGCGCCGTTCACGGACAAGGCGGCCTTCGCGGCCTCCGCCGCCTGTGCCTCGGCCTCCTCGCAGGGATTGGGGATCAGCGCAATGATCCGCTCGGCGACGCCGTCGGCGATCCTGCCCTCCGAGTCGATGACGTCGAGCACGGGAACCGTGAGTTTGATCTTCTCGGCGATGACCGCACGCAGGAATTCGGTGACGAGGTCGGCGAAGAACCACTGGTAGAGGAGGCAGAGCAGGTCGCCTGCCAGGCCCCTGTCCTGGCTCGACCCATCCGGAGCGGTGAGGGACTCACGTATCTCGGGGTACGTGGTGAGGAGTCGCTGAGCTGACGCGGCGATGGCGCGGCGTAAGGCCGCGTCCACCATCGTGCTGCCCTCGCCACCGACCCGACGAGTGAGCTCGGCGACGAACGCGTCAGCCGGTTCCCGCCAGTCGAGTCGGTCCCCCTCTTCCTCGGACGCGAGGCCCTCGCCCACTGGGTCCTTGTCCAGCAGGCCGCTCGGGCCGGATGCCCCTAAGGTCTCCATCGCATCGGCCAACCGCGCCCCAGCCGCGCACGCGGCATCCTGCAGCCCGAACGCCGATGGGTCGGCACGGCAGGAGTTTTGGAGCGCGGCTATCGCGGCGGTGGCTGTCGCGCCGACGTCGGACCGGTCCGGGTCCCAACGTGCGAGGCGGCTGTACAAGCCGGACCAGCGCGGTCCTTCCCAGCGTGTGGAAGTACCCATGCCGCCGCCTCCCCCGATCCGGCCACCCTCAGCTCCAGTGCAGCAGTGGGTGGCACATGCAGGTAGGGCGCGACTCGGCCATATTCAACAAATTGTCACGGTAGGTGATGAAGGCGAAGCGGGTGGCTGCGCACCGTAGTCAGGTAGTCGCGGAGATTGTCTTCTGTCCAGGTCCGCACGGGTGGTGGGCTGGCAAGATAGGACCTTGTCCCGTGTGCAGACACGGGACGCGACTGCAGCCGAGTGAGGGAACGAGAGCCCTGATGCCCACGAGCGATCTCTTCCTGCGGGATGTCATCGACATCAAGGAAGACGTCCATGCCGGCGACTTCAAGGTGGAGCTCTCCGGAGGCTTCACCGAGACCGACGCCCGGGTGGCGGAGTACGTCGTCACGGATCAGCTCCAGGAGGCGTTCAGGCAGGCGCTCAGTCTCGTCGGGGCGGCCGTCCGCACCGGCAACTCGCACGCCGCCTACCTGCACGGATCGTTTGGCGCCGGTAAGAGCCACTTCCTGACCGTGCTGCACGCGGTGCTCAACAACCATCCCGCCGCCCGCCGCAAGGAGCGGCTTCAGGAAATCATCGCCCCGCACGACGACTGGCTGCGGCAGAAGAAGTTCCTGATGGTGCCCTACCACTTGGTCGGTTCGGCCGACCTGGACTCGGCGCTGCTCGGCGGGTACGTGGCGACCGTACGCAAGTTGCACTCCGACAAGCCGACGCCGGCCGTCTATCGGGCTGACGCCGCGCTGGCGGACGCCCGCAAACAGCGCGCGTTCCTCGCGGACGACGGCAAGTTCACGCAATGGCTCGGCTCGGGGGAAGTTGTCGTCGCGCCGAGTGGCGCCGTGGCCGGCACCGATGACGAGGACGACCTCGACACGAGCGACCTGGACACCAGTGGCCTCGACGCCGCCGCGAGCGTGGCATCGCCCGGCACCTGGACCACCGCCGACCTCGACCGCGCCTTCGCCGCGCCCGCCGGGGACCCGCACCGAAACGCGCTGGTCTCCGCGCTGCTCTCCGGACCCATGGCCTCGTACGGAACCGGTGCACGGGGCGACAAGGATGCCTTCGTTCCGCTGGAGAACGGGCTCGCGGTCGTGTCCCGGCATGCCCAGATGCTCGGGTACGACGGGATCGTGCTGTTCCTGGACGAGCTGATCCTCTGGCTCCAGGCCCACATGGGGGAGCAGGACTTCGTACGCGACCAGGTGCAGAAGCTGGTCAAGCTGATCGAGTCCGGGGACAGCGACCGGCCTGTGCCGATCATCTCCTTCATCTCCCGCCAGCGTGATCTTTCCCAGCTGATCGGCTCCGACGTGGCCGGGGCCGAGGTGCAGAACCTGGAGCAGCAGGTCGAATACCTCGCGGGCCGCATCGACGTCGTCGACCTCGAAGACAGCAACCTCATCGAGATCATCAAGCACCGGGTGCTCGCTCCGAAGCCCGGCATGGAAGGTGCGCGCGACGAGGCGTTCGCGGCGGTCGAGTCCTCCAAGGACGAGGTGCGGCAGGTTCTGCTCGACGCTCATGGGCGTACCGAGGCATCGTGGGACGACTTCCGGGAGGTCTACCCGCTCTCGCCCGCCTTCCTCAATGTTCTGGTCGAACTGGCGGGTGCGCTCCAGCGCGAGCGCACCGGCCTGAAGCTCGTCCAGGAAGCTCTGTCCCGGCGCCGCAACGACCTGAAGCTCGGCGAACTCATCCCGCTGGGAGACCTGTGGGACGTCATCCTGGACGGCACGGGTGAGGCGTTCACCGCGCGTCTGCGCAAGGAGGCCGAGACCGCCAAGCGCTTCCACGCGCGGGTGGTGGCCTATCTGTTGGAGAAGTACGGCACAGCCGACAGCCCGCTGTTCAAGGGGGACGAGCGGCTCATCAAGACGCTGCTGCTCGCCGCCCTCGCGCCCAACGTCCCTGCCCTGGCCCGGCTCACCGGAGAGCGGCTCGCCGCGCTCAACCACGGGTCGATCAAGGTGCGGCTCGGCTCGGCCGGAACCGCGGCGGCCAAGCGGCTCAAGGAACTCCAGGGAGAATTCGGCGAGTTGCGCAGCGAGGGCAGCGCCGACCCGGTCTTCCACCTCCACCTGTCCGACCTGGACATCGAGCCGCTGCTCGACGAGGTCGGCAGCGAGGACAACCCCGGCAAGCGTCGGCAGTGGATCAAGGACAAGCTGTGGACGGAGCTGGGGATCAGCGACGCCCAGGGCTTCGTCAGCGAGCGCGAGATCGTATGGCGCGGCACGAAGCGCACAGCCGAGTTCGTCTTCGGCAACGTCTGTGATCCGCATCTGCCTGACGAGCAGTTCCGGCCGATGACCGAGGGGAACATCCGGTTCGTCCTCGACTACCCCTTCGATGACAAGCACTTCCCGAGCGACGACGTCCGCCGCATCGAGAAGATGAAGCAGGAGGGCAAGTACGCGCGCACCGTCATCTGGCTGCCCGACTTCTTCTCCGAGCAGAAGTCCAACCAGCTCGGCCGCCTTCTGAAGATCAACTATCTGCTGGAGCGGGACCGCCTCGACGACCACACCGCCACCAAGTCCGAGGACGAGCGGATCCAGATCCGCCACCAGCTCAAGGCGCAGAGCGAGAACCTGACCTCGCAACTGATCGCCGTACTGCAGCAGTTGTACGGGATCAGCAAGCCCGACCCCGGCAGCATCGGTGCCGAGGTGCCGGACAACCAGCACGTATGGTCGCTCGAACCCAGGTACTCCCGGCCCAGGCCGCAGGCCGGGCTCAGCTTCGAGCAGAACCTGTACGCGCTCGCCGACGGCATGTTCGCCGCCCTCTACCCGAAGCACCCCGACTTCGACCCCGCGCTCACCCGTAAAGCGGTCACCACCAGGGAATTGAAGACGGCCCTGGAATGGATCGGGAACGCGATGAAGGATGGCTCGCGGCGGGCCGTGGTCGATCGGCACCACTTGGCAGTCGTCAGGAAGATCGTGCATCCGCTCGGACTCGGCGAAGTGCACGACGGACCGCTGAACCTCCTCAACGACTGGCGTCTGAAGATCAACCAGAAGGCCGCCGACGCCAAGGCTGGGCCGGAGCTCGCTGTCGAGGAGATCCGGCGTTGGATCGCCGAGCTGGGATTCGAGGGCCTCGATAAGAACATCTCCAGCCTGATCATCGCCACGTACGCGCTCCTGGACGACCGGACCTGGGTGCACCAGACGACTCCCGTGCCTGCCCCCGACCTGGAGCGGATCGGACCGGGATACGGATTGCGCGCGGTCGAACTGCCCAGCGAGGAGCAGTTCGCCGCCGCTCGCGTCCGAGCCGGGGCGATCTTCGGAGTCTCCGCTCAGCCTGTGCTCTTCGCCCGCAACGTCGCCTCGTTGGAGTCTGAGGTGCGGGCTGTCGCCGCCTCCCATGAGGCAGCCGTCGTGGGAGTGCGACGTTCTCTCGACAAGCACGCGACAGACCTCGGCATCACCGGCCCGGACGCGGACAGGATGCGTTCCATGCGGGCCGCCGCCGACCTGATCGCCCGGCTCTCCCGTACCAGTGACGGGACTTCCCTGGTCAAGGAGCTCGCGGCGGTCGCGTACGACGTGACCGACCGCGAGCTGAGCGCTGCGATCAAGCAGGCCCCCGAAGTGCTGGCGGCGCTCGACGACACCAACTGGCAGCTGCTGAGGAGCGTACGAGGCTTTGCCGAGCGAAACGACGGTGTCGGCGACAAGGCCGATCGACTGATCACCGCGCTCCACGACGCCGTGAACGATCACGAGCTGACCAGATCGCTCGTACCGGTGCTGAGCCGGCTGCAGGACGAGTCGGTGGCGCTTGTCACGGAGGCGGCGAGGCTTGCGACGGTCGCCCAGCCGCCCGCTGCGCAGCCGCCCGAGCAGGGTCCGGAGGACATCAGCCTGACCCGGCACGGCCGCCCCGTGGTGCCGTCCGGCCCGCCGCCCCAGCTCGGGTTCGACGATCCGAAGCCCACGGCTCCTCCGGCGGCCGCTCCGGTGCGTGGCCCGAGCGCGCCGCACGTCGTGGATACGACGCGGCTCACCGGCCTCGAGTCGGCGCTGACCGATGCGATCACCGATGTGCGGGACGAGATCCGTTCGTACGCCGCCGCGAATCCCGGCGTGCGCATCGAGATCGCCTGGCGGCCCGTGCCTGCCGAGGGCCAGGGCACAGCGGACGAGGAAGCCGCTCACTGATGTCCACACCCCCACCGCAGATCAACCGGCTCACCATCGAGGCACTCCTCGACACCTACGCGGCCGGTCTACGCGACCGGCGCCTGATGCTGGTGCACGGGCACTATCCAGACACGGCGCCCGACATCTTCACCGCCAAGATCGGCGGTGAAGCCCGCCGGGTCCATGTCAGCGACCAGACATCCGTCCTGGGCATCGTGGACGCCTGGCAGCAGCACCGGTCCGACCGAGCTCGCGACGCCGACGTACTCGTGGTGACCACCGGCATCGGTGACGAGCAGCTCGGTTGGGACGTGCGCGGACATGCCGTGAAACGGCGCACCCTCACGGTCGAGAAGGCAGAGATCGTGAAGCAGCGCTTTGGCGTGCGCGAACTCGACTCCCGGCTGTACGGCGAACCGTGGCTGCTCGAAGCGCTGTTGGACGCGGAACCGCACGAAGGCTGGCCGCGTTCCGGGTCCCTGCTCACCCGGGATGCTGCGGTCAAGGCGCTGGTCGTCGCACGCCTCGGGCTGGGCCGCGTCGTCGAGGGGGAGACCGCCGCCGGCCTCGCCATTGACGCCGACGCCATGCTCGCCTGGTCCCGCACGTCGGCCGGACCCACCCGGTTCCTTGAACTGGATGCCGTGGAGCGGGGAAAGATCAAGGAGTGGCTCGGCGAAACAGCCGGAGCCGCAGTGCCCGTCCTGATGTCACTCGTCGAAGACGGACGAGGACAGGACGCCATGGCCCGCGGGCTGCTCGCAGCGGCGATGGCCGACCCGGCGACCGAGCCGGACACCGTGTTCGCCGTCGGCGGGCTTTTCGGCCAGGTGCGCCGGCCCGACATCCTCGCCTTCAGCGATGCGGTTGCGGGCACCCTCACCCGCTGGATCGGCGAGGCACGGCACAATGAGGCCGCCAAACAGCGGGTGTTCTCCGTCATCGACCGTGCGGACCGCCTTGCCGGGGAGGCCGGCCTGACTCAGGCGCTGAGCGGCAGCCGCTTCCTGCTGACCAGCTTCACCGCTCAACTGCGGGCCGTTGCGGGGGCCTTGGCCGCCTCTCCCGAGCAGGCCGAAGCGGCCCTTGCCGACCTGCGCGAACACGCGTTGGCGGCCCTGAACGCGGACCGTATCGCCGTCGCCGAAATGGCTGTACGCGTCGCGCGCTGGCTGTCCACCGAACATCCCCGCGTCGAGTCCGTCGCCTCCGGGGTCCGCCTGCATCTCGCCGAGTGGGGCTGGGTGGACCGGGCACTGAACGTCCTGTGGTCGGGCGACCCGGCCGGGGATGTGGCAGCAGGTCAGGCATATCGCACGCTTCACGACACTGCGCGAGCCCGCAGGGACGTACTCGACGAACAGTTTGCACAGCGCCTTGCGGGCTGGTCCCGGACCGCCGCCCAGGACAACCCGGGCGGTTGCCTGCTCGTCGAGAACGTGCTGACCGAATGCGCCGCCCGCCTCTGCTCGGAGTCGACGAGCCCGCTGATTCTGCTGATCGACGGCATGAGCAGCGCGGCAGCCGTGCAACTTGGGGAAGAGGCGGAGCGCGAAGGGTGGATCGAAGCGGTGCCGGCCCCGTCCGCCGGGCAGTCGGCGCAGCGCAGCGCAGCGGTTTCCATGCTGCCCTCGGTGACGAGGATCAGCCGAACCTCACTGCTCACAGGCAAGGCCGACACGGGTGGGCAGTCGAAGGAATCGGCTGGATTCGCCGAGTTCTGGAAGCAGCGAAGGGCTGTCGGCGTGCTGTTCCACAAGGCGACGATAGGCGGCCCGTCCGGACATCGGCTGACCGAGGAGCTGGTTTCCGCCCTCGCCTCAACCGCGGTGGTCGGTGTCGTCCTCAACACCATTGACGATGCCCTCGACCATGGACAGCAGGGTGAGCGCACGCAGTGGCAGATCAACAACATCACCTTCATGCGCGAGCTGCTGGCCGCAGCCAAAGGCTATGGGCGTCCTGTCCTGTTGGTTGCGGATCACGGCCATGTGCTGGAACGCGGCGTGCACCCTGGACCTGCCAAGGCGAGCGGGGCGGAGTCGTCCCGCTGGCGCACCGGGAGCAGCGCCGAAGCTGGGGAGATCATCCTCTCCGGACCGCGCGTTCTGGAAGGCGAGGGCACGATCGTCGCGCCCTGGCGGGAGGACATCCGGTACACGCCGCGCAAGGCCGGCTACCACGGCGGTGCGTCGCTGGCCGAGGTGACAGTGCCTCTGCTGGTGCTGCTGCCGGCCCTGGACGTCCTGCCCAAGGGCTGGGAGGTTCTCCCGAGGGAAGCGGCGACACCTGGGTGGTGGGTCCAGAGCCGGGTGCCGGAGGAGACCTGGCCTGGGCCCGTCACGCTTCCCGCCCCCGCTCCCGTGGCGAAGCCCAGGACCGGCCGGAAACGGGTAGAACAGGTGGGTGAGGGCCTCTTCACCCCGGCTGAGGTCGAACGCGTGCCGTCCAAGTCCCAGCCCCCGCCGGCTCCGGCGACGCTGGGTGCTCTGGTCGTGGCCAGTGACGTGTACGCGGCACAGGCCGAGTACGTCCGCAGGAAACCCGACAGGCCTGTCGTCGCCGCCGTCATCGACGCACTCGCCGAGGCAGGCGAGACCATGTCACCTGCAGCCCTCGCCGCTGCCGTATCCGCCAGCGACCGCGTCAGGCGCAACATGGACGGCTTCATCGCCACCCTGCAGCGGCTGCTGAACGTCGAGGGATATCCGGTACTCGGCCTCATCGACTCCGGGCATACCGTCCGGCTCGATGTCCACCTGCTGCGTACCCAGTTCCAGCTGGAGAAGAGACGGACGTGACCGTGGAAGGATGCGGAACCGGAACGTGAGCGTGGAAGGAAGCCGGACGTGACCAGCGCACAGCCCTCCGTGAGTGCAGCCCGTCGCCGAGAAGTCGTCGATGCGTTGAGGCGGGGGACCGTGCCACAGGCGGGGCTCGACCTGTTCGCCGTAGGACTCGACCGGTTCACGGCTGCACTCGACGACGACCTGGAGACGGTCAAGGGCGGTGGCGCCGCCTTCCACGCCATTCGCGGCGAATATGGCTCCGGCAAAACGTTCTTTGCCCGCTGGCTGGCCGAACGCGCCAAGCGGGCTGGGCTTGCCACGGCCGAGGTGCAGATTTCAGAGACCGAGACACCTCTCCACCGGCTCGAGACCGTCTACCGGCGGCTCACCGAGCGTCTGACCACCGCCACCCACCAGGCCAGCGCGCTGCGAGCGATCATCGACTCGTGGTTCTACGGGCTGGAGGACGAGGTCCTCGATGCGGGCAACGTGGAGGAGGACGACGCCGAGGCACTGGCGAGGGCCGTCAACGAGCTGATGGAGCGACGGCTCGCCGACGTGGCACGAACCACCCCCGCGTTCTCGGCGGCCCTGCGTGGCTACCGGCAGGCCGTTGCGGTGGGCGACAGTGCCACCGCCGAAGCCCTCATCGCCTGGATCGGCGGACAGAAGTCGGTCGCTGCGTCCGCTCGCCGGGCGGCCGGGGTACGCGGAGACCTCGACCATTTCGCTGCGCTCGGGTTTCTCCAGGGACTGCTCACCGTGCTGCGCGACTGCGGGCACCCCGGGCTGCTGCTCGTACTCGACGAGACCGAGACACTCCAGCGGGTCCGTGGCGATGTAAGGGAAAAGGGACTCAACGCGCTGCGACAACTCCTCGACGAGATCGACACAGGACGCTTCCCCGGACTGTTTCTCGTCATCACCGGCACCCCGGCCTTCTACGACGGCCAGCAGGGCGTCCAGCGGCTGCCGCCTTTGGCCCAGCGTCTGGCCACGGACTTCACCACAGACCCGCGCTTCGACTCGCCTCGCGCCGTACAACTGCGGCTGGCGGGCTTCGACCTGGAGCGACTCGGCGAACTCGGACGCAATGTACGCGACCTGTTCGCGGCCGGGGCGCGGCACCCGGAACGTATCGCGCAACGCGTGGACGACACCTACCTGGGCGAACTGGCCACTGCCGTCACCGGCGGACTCGGCGGGAAGGTGGGGGTGGCGCCACGACTGTTCCTGCGCAAGTTGGTCGCCGATGTCCTGGACCGGGTCGACGAGTTCGCGGACTTCGACCCCCGTCTGCACTACGCCCTGACCGTCTCCAGCACTGAACTCAACGAGGTGGAGCGCAACGCCGCGGCAGCCCCGGGCGATGCCGACGACATCGAACTGGAGCTGCCGTGAACGGCATGGCCGGCTCCGGACAGGAACATACGTGAGCGGCATCGACGACCTGGACCCGGTTCTGATCCATCACATCGTCAACACCCTTGGCTGGCCAGGCCTTCGACCGCTCCAGGAGCAGGCGATTGCTCCCCTGCTCGCCGGAGAGGACGCGGTTCTTCTGGCTCCCACGGCGGGCGGCAAGACCGAGGCCGCCTCGTTCCCGTTGCTGTCGAGGATGACAGCGGAGCGCTGGAGCGGCACCTCCGTGCTGTACGTGTGTCCCCTCAAAGCGCTGCTCAACAACCTGCTGCCTCGACTTGAGAAGTACACCGGCTGGCTTGGCCGTACGGCGGCGCTGTGGCACGGCGACATCAAGGCCACTGCACGAAAAAGGATCCTCACCCAACGTCCGGACATCCTGCTCACCACCCCTGAGTCACTGGAAGCGATGTTGGTGAGCGCGAACGTCGACCACCGCACCTTCTTCGCCGGCCTTAAGACCATCGTCGTGGACGAGGTGCACGCCTTCGCTGGTGACGACCGAGGCTGGCACCTGCTTGCCGTACTCGAACGCATGCAGCGAATCGTCGGCCGCAGCATCCAGCGGATCGGCCTCTCCGCAACGGTGGGAAACCCGGCAGAACTGCTGCGCTGGCTGCAGGGGGCGGAGGCGGGCAAGCGTCCGGCGCGGGTGGTCGCTCCGCATCTCGATGCCCAACCGGTGAGCGGATCAGCCTCCGTGCCTCCCGGGGACATCCAGCTCGACTATGTCGGCTCGCTGGACAATGCGGCGACGGTGATCGCGGCCCTGCACCGTGGGGAGAAGCGTTTGGTCTTCTGCGAGTCACGGCGGCTCGTCGAAGAACTTGGAGAGAAGCTGCGGGCCAAGGGCGTCACGACCTTCCTCTCACACGCCTCCCTCTCGGCAGACGAACGGCGCCGCGCCGAGGAAGCCTTCGCCGAAGCCAGAGACTGCGTCATCGTGTCCACCAGCACCCTTGAGCTGGGCATCGACGTCGGCGACCTCGACAGGGTCATCCAGATCGACGCTCCGGCGACGGTGGCGTCCTTCCTCCAGCGCCTCGGCCGCACAGGGCGGCGCGCGGGCTCGACGCGCAACTGTCTGTTCCTCACCCTCGACGAAAGCGGACTGCTGGCCGCTGCCGCGTTGTTGCTCCAGTGGTCACGCGGCTGGGTCGAACCGGTGGTGGCACCGCCCGAACCCCGGCACATCGTCGCCCAGCAGATCCTTGCGCTGTGCCTGCAGGAGCACCAGATCGGGGACCGGCTGTGGCAGGAGTGGTGGGCTGGCCTCGCCCCGTTTGGGCAGTCTGCCGAGCCGATCGTGCGGCACCTGGTGGACGAGGGCTACCTCGACCAGGACGGCGGGATGCTCTTCATCGGCCCCGAGGCCGAACGACGCTTCGGACACCGGCACTTCATGAACCTCACCGCAGTGTTCACCGCGGCTCCCGAGTTCACCGTCCTGAGCGGACTGACCGAGATCGGCAGGACCGATCCGAGTCTGCTGACCGAGAGCATCCAGGGACCTCGCAGGCTCCTGCTGGCCGGCCGTAGCTGGCAGGTCACTTACATCGACTGGAACAGGCGCCGCTGCTTCGTCGAGCCGGTCGACAGTGGCGGCAAGGCGAAGTGGAGCGGCATGGGCTTCATTCGGCCCACGTCGTACGAATTGACTCGCGCCGCACGAGACGTGCTCCTCGGCACGGATCCGCAGGTACAGCTGACCGGTCGGGCACGAAGCTGCCTCACCGAGGCACGTCACCGTCTCCTGGAGTACGTGCGCCCCGCCGGCACGCTCATCGTGCGTGAGCCGAACGACGACGTTCGATGGTGGACATGGGCCGGCCACCGCGCGAACGCGACCCTGGCTGCAACGGTCGGAAACCTTGCGGATCCGGCTCAACGTATCAATGACTGCTGGATCCGACTGAGCTCGGACCTGACTCCGCCGGTATGGAAGCAGACGGTGGCTGACGCCGCTTCCCAGCTCTGCCTTCCGGCAGTCCATGAACAGGCGCTGAAGGGGCTCAAGTTCAGTACGGCCTTGCCACGCCGCCTCGCCGAAGCGACGCTAGCGGCGCGGCTGGCCGATCTGGAAGGGGCCGCCGCAGTACTCAAGGAACCGGTCCAGTTCAGCACTATGGTCGACTGAGCAGCGGCTACGCCGCACGAACGCTACATTGCGTGAGAGGCCGGTGCGGGGGCCGTGGCAGCGGTGGCCAGGTCCAGAGGGGAACCTTGCCCGGGGATACCCGCGACGGGTACGGTGACGGCCGTGACCGTCGGCGCGAACAGCTTGCCCGCTGACTGACGTCCGCGCGCATCGGAGACGACGATCCCGCCAGTCCACTTGCCCGTCGGCGCCTGGTAGCGGTGCTGGAGCCTACCGAGGCGGGGACAGTGCCGGTCTCGTACCTCGACGAACCCCGGGTGACAGTGGACGTTGCCGGTCAGGTCACTGGCGTAGGTCACGGCGGCCGACGGAGCCAGTACGGCGCTCACCAGGAGATCGGCGATCTGCAGACCCAAGTGTGTGTCACTGTGGCCGAAGACCGGAGACTCGGGAAGGTGGGGCATCGGATCGCCGCCCTTGGCGAACTTTCGGGTCGTCACACAGTGCACGTTGCCGACGTTGTCGCTCGGATTACGGCTGTCCAGTACCGCGATACCGCTGCTCGAGCGCTCAGCGAGATAGTGCTCGAAGTTGGCGCACAGAGCGGTCACCGAAGCGGCGTACATGGCCGTGTCGTCGTTGACGACGCCGTCCTGCTTCACCCAGATACGAGCCATGACTCTGCAGTCGCGACGTTCCAGGATCGTCAGGAGATGGTCGAGGAAGCCGTGCGCCATACGCCGTTGGTTGCGCCCCGGCCGACGGAACGACTTGCGTATCGTCTCGCCCTTGATCTCATGGTGAACGACCTGACTCAAGGCGGGGACCTTGCGCAGTTCCGGCCGGAACTGCTTCTTGAGAGCGATGAAGTCCCAGGCGAGGCCTTTGATCTGGGTCTCCGGCACAGTGAATCCGCCGATCACCATGACCGGAACGGAGTCGGCGACGCCGGGGTTGAGGACCTGCCCGGTCCCAGACTCATCGAGATAACACAGGTGCAAGACCTTCCCCCTGAGAGCACAAACAGCTATGGCCGACCCCAAATCCTTGGGGGACGGCCATAGGAGGTTCCACGCCGAGCGCAGCCCGGTCGCAGAGTGGTGTTCGTTCTGAGGCGCAGCGTAGTGGAACCGCTTGGGAGGGGCAATCACGGCGTGGTCGGGACCGAGATGAAGAACGGTTTCGCGCCACCTAGGGGCGCATCCGTGTCTACGTAGCCGTCGGAGTAGCCGTGGGATTGGTCGCCTGGTGTGTTTGTGCTGGTCATGATTCTCTCCGGCGTACAGCCCGACTCGTCTGCCTTTACGGTCCTGACCTGGTGCCAGGACCTCGTCGTCCATGAGCTCGCGGGCCGTGCCGTGGTCGGCTACAGCGTCGTAGAAGGCAAGCTCGCTGCCGTTGAGAGGCGGGGTGAACTTCTTGCCGCGCTTGGTGTCCTCGGCGATCTCCTTGGCCAGCTCGACGAGCTGGGCGATGAGTTTGCCGGCGGTTCGTACTGCCTTACTACGTCGGACATCAGCCAACCACCGCGTTCGGTAACGTCTTCCTCACCGACTGCACCGTGTTCTCCCTCCTCGACATACACCGACAGTTGGGGGCCGGCGCATTCGAGGACGGACGCCTCGATCTTGATGCCTGTGTCCTGGCTCCGCTGCTGCGGCCCGCCGGGCCCGATCACGTCGCCTTCGTGCACACGGCATACCAGGAACTACTCGCTGCCAGGTTCCTGGCCGAGGCGGCGAACCGGGACCTGGCCGCCGATCTTCCCGGCGGTGCCTTCCTCACCGAGCAGGTGCGCATATTCCTCGCCGGCATGCCCGGCCGTCCGGAGACGACTGCGTGCTGCCCGCCGGGACGCACCTGGTGGGTCCGGCCGAACGGCTGCTGATCCGCCGCGTCGAGCGCCCCATACGCTTCGACCGCCACGCCGTGACCGTCGCACGCTACTGCCGCTTCCTCGACGCGGACGGCACCTGGCAGTGGGACCACCCCGACCAGCCTGCCGACGTCACACACCGATCCTGGACCGACCGGCTGCGGCGCTCCGACGTCGACGACCGGCCGGGCAACCGCTCCCCGTTCGGTGTCCTCGACATGGTGGGCAACTGCTGGGAGCGGACCTCCACCAGCCTGGACGACCCCGGCGAGGCGGTCATCTGCGGTGGCAGCTACGACAACCCGATGCGTGCGGTGCAGACCAGCAGCAAGGGCATCTACCGCAAGCGCGGCGGGAGCAACGCAGTTGGCTTCCGGTGCGTGCAGGAGCCACGCTGGAGCGGAACATCGCCGTCTTCCGCAGCACCTACTGGCGACAGCACCTCACCGCACACGGCGCGGCCAACGATCTGCTCCTCGCCTTCCAGAACCAGCACCGGCTCCCCGCACGCTTCGACGAAATCCTGGCCGAAGCAGCCGACTACAGCAGGCTCGTACAGACCCAGGAAAGCCAGCAGATCAGCGGCGCCCTGGGCGTTCTCACCATCCTCGGCCTCCCACTCGGCACCGCCCTCAGCATCCTGCAAGTCCTGGATGACAACTCCACAGCGCACCTGCTCATCGCACTCGCAGTGTCGGTCGCCGCCACAGCCGCAGCCCTCACCACACGGTACGGACGCATGGTCCTGTCGTCCCTGCGGGGCGGGGGGCAGAGAGGCGTAGGACGCTGCGACCGGCGACAAACCGCCCCCCACCGCGCCGAGGGATGCACCGAGCCCGGTCGGCCGCGCAGCCCCGCGGTCAGGAGCCGAGGACGTCCATCAGGTGGTCGTCGAGTTCGGCCACCCACTCCTCCCGCCGCCAGGGCCGCAACTCCTGCCGCGTCTTCCGCAGCCGGAGCGCCGGCACCCGGCCGCCGGTCGTCGCTGCTGCGGCCACGCACTTGTGCAGCAGATCGGCCGCCGAGCGCGGCTCGCCGAGCCGGATCCGGGCGAGCGCCTGGTCAGTGGTGACGATGGCCCGCTGCACTTGCTCCCTCGGCGCCGACAGCACCTCCGCCGACCGGGCGAAGCGGTCGTGCGCTGCGCAGAGGTCACCGACATACAGCTCGCACACACCCTCGAAGCCCCGGAGGTGACCCGGAGAGAACGACATGGGCGCCGGATCTCCGGTGTGGTCGGCCTCGATGTCGTACCAGGCCAACCCGAGGGCGGCCTGTGCCTGCCGCTCCTGCCCGGACCGCGCGGCGACTTCCGCTTGCAGCGCGTGCGCCCGGGCCCGCACGAGCGTGCTCTCTCCGGAACGGGCCGCGCGGACGGCCTGGTCCACCAGGTACCGCGTCTCGTCGAGGCCCTGCGTGGAGTACAAGGTGACCAGGGCGTGGCTCGTGTGGACGCTGGCCGTCCGCCAGGGCTGCGCCAGTTGTTCCGCCTCGCGCGTGGCCTCCGCGTACAGGGCGCTGGAAGCGGTGTCGTCGCGGGTCTCGAACGCTAGACGGCCGGACAGCGTCGCCGCCGCTACCGCGACTTCCCGGACCTGCGGGACGAGGGGATCAGGAACGGGACCGGCGAGCAGGCGCCTGCAGCTCTCGACGGCCGGGGCGAGCAGCAGTTGCAGCCGCACCATGGGCAGGCTGCCGACGTCCGCGTTGACGTCCGCCACTACGGAGGCCAGTCCGGCTATGGCCTCCGCGTCGGTCCGTCTCGGGTCCTCAAGAGCTGCGGTGAGCGCGGCCTGGACGGTCGGGGACAGAAGAGCGAGCAGGCCGCCGCCCGCGTCCGTGGCTGTGCGGAGAACGAGGCCGCGCAGCTCCGCCGTCCGCCGCTCACTCTCCCCGAGCAGGCCGAGGGCATCCAGGTACTCGGCGAAGTCCGAGCCCGCGCCGAGGGAGAGTTCGCCGGCGGGCGTGCGCGCGTAGAGGTGGGCGAGGAGCAACTGGTACCGCTCGTCGGGCAGCGTCTGTCTCTTCGGGGATTCCCAGCGGGCAATGGACCGCTGCACGCTCGCCACGGACGGCAGTGGCGGCTGATGGAGTTTCCCGGCCAGGATGATGAGCGCACGGGCGACGTCGGCGAGCGACAGGCCGCGCCGGTGTCGCAGCGCCTTCAGCTGGGCCGCTCCCGCGGCTGCCCCCTCCATAGGGCACATGGTGCAGCAGAATGGCGCCTACACGGGCACGATCAGCCGAGGTTTCCCCTGACCCGCTGTGTAGTTGAGTGTCTGCCACGTCCCGGATGAGGGATCGTCCCCGTGTGGGAAGCCGATAGTCATGCTGCTTCGGTCGACCATCCATCGGTTCCGGGCGTGGTAGGCGGGCGTCTTCAGCTCGGGGGCGCCCAGCTCGACGACTTCCTTGATGCGCTCGCGGGTGCGTGTGATCGCCTGCCGGGCCTCCGCGGGCTGCTGATCGACGGTGCCGGGCGTGACGACGGTGATGTCCGCTGCGGTGTTCCCCGCGAGCCACAGCAGGGACAGGCTGTCGATTCCCTTCGCGCCCCCGATGTAGAAGTGCGCGTCTTGAGCGAATGGGCCGAGGTAGTCGGCGAAGAGACGCGCGTACTCGTCGAGGCTCCGGTGCCCCGTGCTCCGCGTTCCCGTGATCGCTACCGCCCGCATGATCAACTCCGTGTCATAGGTCGTCATATCCCGCCCGTCGTTCGCCGTTGGGATCGTCTGCGTGTGGACAGCGACGACCTGCAACGGCTCGCCGGTCACCTGGAGAAGTACGGTCTCCAGGTCACCATCGACGACAGCGTGTTGCGGCTGAATGCGACGAACCCGCTGAACAGCCGCCTCACCGAAGAGATTCTCACCAAGGGCGACCAGTACGTCACCGGGTTCGACTACGCGATCGGCGAGCACGGGCACGAGCAAGCCTGCGCCGAACGCAGCGCCCGCATGCTCGCAGTCGGAACCCCGGCCACGGCGGCCCCCACCGAGCTCGCCAACCGGTTGCCCTTGGAGGCTCATCGATGATGCCCCCGGACACCGCCCACCATGGCGTGGCACAACCCAGCACCCTCATCCAGACCAGAGCCGACCGGCATCTGGCGGCCGGTCAATGGCTCCTCTCCGCCGCGGAAGACACGCAGCGGGCCCGGAAGGAATGGGCCGACGACGGGATCGCGCTCCTACGGTGCGGAGCTCTCTTCACGGCCGTCCGTCTCGCCGCTGGCCTCGTGTACGCCGCCGCCGACAGCGACGACCTGCGGAACGTCGACGCCTACCTCCGTCAGGCGCTGCCCGGTGGGCCGGTGTTCGCCGACACTCGGTGGGGCCTGTACTACGCCCTCGTACCCGAGGGCACCGACCGCCTGCCGTCTTGGACCCACCGCAGCGAGGACGCAGAATGCCTTGGCCCGAACGCCTACCTCGGCGTACCCGACCCCACACACACTGACCCGGGCGTCTGCTTCTCGTACTGGTGCGTGCCGCCGCACGTCCCCGAGACCCTGTGCAGCCCCGACGAGGTCGCCCAGCTCCTGAAGGACGGGCGGTGCCGGCTCAAGGCGGCGGAGGCGAACACCGGTGCCTGAGAACACGCTGCTCCCGCTCGACGCGGACACGATCCGGACGGCGTACAACTCCGTGCTGTGGGCTCCTCGCCTGCCGACCGGTGCGGAGCTGGATACCCTGAAGCAGCAGCTCCAGGGGCATGTGCAGCTCCTGGTCCCGGACGTGCAGGATCTCGCACCCCGCATGCGGGGTGAGATGCGACGGCTGACGGTCCACGTCCTCGTGCGTGCGTTCCAGCTCCTGGAGGAGTACGCCGACGGCTCCCCGGCATGCGACGCGTTTGACCTCGCCACCATGGCCCGCGCACTCCTGACGCTGTACCAGCACCCCGGCCCGCTCGGGAAGCCGACCGGCGCGGAAGAGATCGCCGAGGAGATCCGCCGGCGCTGGTGCGGCGCCTGCCGGGAACCGATCGCCGACGGCGAGCCGTACGAGCGACGCACGTTCGACAGTGACTCCAGCGACGGCATCCACGGCTACGTGCACACCGAGCTGTGCGTCGAGCGACGGGCCCTCCTGGCTCCTGTGCCACCGCAGGGCTTGTGCCCGTAGACGGCGCGGACAGACTGGCCAGCGCCACCGTCCCGCCGGCTGCTGCACCGAGGGCGACAACAATCACGGTCGCGGAGCGCAGAAACGGGTACCTGACCAAGTCAGTCTGCTGGCTCTGGCACAAGCAGCCCCTTCCCCGATCAGGAATCGGACATTCCGAGATCTGGAATGCGCCGCTCGGAACGCGATGTTCGAATGGGCCCTCTTGATCTGACGGCTGACCCGACCAGTCAGCCGTGATCAAGGGGGTTTCATGCGCGTTGCGCATCACAGACGTGTCCTCGTCGGAGCCGCGGCCTCAGCCACAGCGGCGATGCTTGTGCTCACCGGCACCCCGGCGGACGCCCAGCCTGCCTCTCCGGCAGCGGCTTCGTTGGCGAACGCCGACTCCACCGCACTCACCCATCTCGCCGAAGGCTATCTGCAGCAGCGAGCCGACATGCTGACGACGACTCGTCCGACAGCCAGAGCCGCGACCGCCCGCGTCCAGGCCACGCGCTCCATGACCGCGCAGGTGCAGGATGATCTCGCCGCACTGGTGGAGAAGGGCAAGCGGTACAAGGAAGTCGACGGCGGCTACACGA
>NZ_JBIWJD010000019.1:0-81381 GCF_044764945.1 Streptomyces sp. NPDC093568
AAGGTTTATCCTGGCGGGGCCGACACGGCACGCCCACCGGGCCGGGGTGCCCGCTCAGGGCGCGGGGTTGTGGGGGGCCCCGGCCCCCGCAACGCCGGTTAAACCCGGCCCGGGCGCCCCCCCCCCCCCCGGGGGGGGCGGGCCGCCGTCGGTCAGAAGGTGAACGCGGCGAAGCGCACGAGCGCCGTGTCGGCGTCCTCGTACTCGACGCCGACCTGCACGGCGTGCGCGCCCGCGCCGGGCTTGTCCGCGGTGAGGTCCACGTCGAGACAGAGGTCCGTCTCCTGGCCGACGCAGAGCTCGGTGCCGGGCGCCGGAGCGTCCGGATAGGTGGCCGCGAGCCATTCCCGGACCTCGGCGCGCGGCATCCGGAAGGCCGCGCGGTAGTGGATGTCCTGGAAGCCCTGCACCTCGCACACGCCGACCACCTGGGCACCCTCCGGCAGGGCGGCCCCGCCGAAGCGCAGGGCGTCCGCGCACGGGACCTTCTCGGGACCGGAGCGGATCAGCTCGTCGTCGGTCGTCACCCACACCGCCACCAGGGCCACGAGCCCCACCAGGACCAGCCCCGGCACCGCCATGATCGCGGCGAGCAGCCCCCACCGGGTACGCCCGCGGGGCACCGCCGCCCCGCCCTGTGTTCCGGACATCCCCCCCACCCCTTCGTACGGACCGTCACGACAGGCCGGATCATGTCAGCCGAGGGCTGACAGGCCCCGTCCGGGGTTGCCACCCCCCTCCCCGCATGAGGGAGGATGGCGGGATCCGTACGAAGGGAAAATCACGGTGAGCATCGACCCGTCCTCGATTCCGAACTTCGGGGGCCAGCAGCCGCAGCCCGGGCCTCCGCCCGGCCCCGTAATCCCGGATCAGGACCTCGTGAAGCAGCTCCTCGACCAGATGGAGCTGAAGTACGTCGTCGACGACGAGGGTGACCTCGCGGCGCCGTGGGAGCAGTTCCGTACGTACTTCATGTTCCGCGGCGAGGGTGACCAGCAGGTCTTCTCGGTGCGGACGTTCTACGACCGGCCCCACAAGATCGACGAGAAGCCGCTGCTGCTCGAGTCGATCGACGACTGGAACCGCCGGACGCTGTGGCCGAAGGTCTACAGCCACACGCACGACGACGGCACCGTCCGCCTGATCGGCGAGGCGCAGATGCTGATCGGCACGGGCGTCAGCCTGGAGCACTTCGTCTCGTCGACGGTCAGCTGGGTGCGGGCCGCCATCGAGTTCGACAAGTGGCTCGTCGAGCAGCTCGGCCTGGAGCAGGAGATCAACGACGCGGAGAAGCCCGAGGACGACGAGGAGTAGTCCTCGGCCCGGATCGGCAGAGCCCGGCCAGGGCACACCGGCCAGCATGGCCGCGTGCCGGGCCGGGTTTGTGCTGTCCGGGCCCGTCCACAGCCTGTGGACGACCGGAGGTCTCAGCCAGCCAGGGACTTGAGCCGCTTCACCGCTTCCTCCAGCACCTCCGTCCGCTTGCAGAACGCGAACCGCACGAACGGCGCCCCCTCCTCCCGGTGGTCGTAGAAGACCGCGTTCGGGATGGCGACCACCCCGGCCCGCTCCGGCAGCGCACGGCAGAAGGCGAAGCCGTCGCTCTCGCCGAGCGGCCGGATGTCGGTGGTGATGAAGTACGTGCCCGCCGGCTTGAACACCTCGAACCCGGCCTCCGCCAGCCCCGCCCCCAGCAGGTCCCGCTTGGCCAGCATGTCCTCGCGGAAGGCCGTGAAGTAGCTCTCGGGCAGGGCGAGCGCCTCGGCGACCGCGTACTGGAACGGCCCCGACGCGACGTACGTCAGGAACTGCTTCGCCGAGCGCACGGCCGTGACCAGGGCGGACGTGGACGTAACCCAGCCGACCTTCCAGCCGGTGAACGAAAAGCTCTTGCCGGCGGACCCCAGTGTCACCGTCCGCTCCCGCATGCCCGGGAAGGTCGCGAGCGGCAGGTGCTCGGCGTCGTCGAAGACCAGGTGCTCGTAGACCTCGTCGGTCACCACCAGCAGGTCCCGCTCGACGGCCAGCTCGGCGATCGCGGCCAGCTCCGCGCGGGTCAGCACCGTGCCGGTGGGGTTGTGCGGGGTGTTGATCAGCAGCAGCCGGGTGCGGTCGGTGACGGCGGCCCGCAGCTCGTCGAGGTCGAGCCGGAAGCTCGCGCCCTCGCCGGAGTGCGGGCGCAGCGTGACCGGCACCCGGGTGCCGCCCGCCATGGCGATACAGGCCGCGTAGGAGTCGTAGTACGGCTCCAGGGCGATGACCTCGTCGCCGGGCTCCACCAGCGCCAGCAGCGCCGCCGCGATGGCCTCCGTGGCGCCCGCGGTGACCAGCACCTCGGTGTCGGGGTCGTACGACAGCCCGTAGCGGCGCTCCTGGTGCGCGGCGATCGCGGTGCGCAGCTCGGGGACGCCGGGGCCCGGCGGGTACTGGTTGCCGCGCCCGTCCCGCAGCGCCCGCACGGCCGCCTCGCGGACCTCTTCCGGGCCGTCGGTGTCGGGGAAACCCTGGCCGAGGTTGATCGAACCGGTGCTCAGGGCCAGCGCGGACATCTCGGCGAAGATCGTCGTCCCGAACTCGGCGAGCCGGCGGTTGAGCAGCGGGCGGGTGGTGGAGGTCATGCCGGCCATCCTGCGCGCAAGCTCCGGGGTTCCTCAACTCACGTGCGGCTACGAGCACCTGCGCCGGTCCCGTCGCAGCCCTCTGCGAGCAGGGGGAGGGCTGCGTAGAGTACCCGCGGTCATCGATTGGAGAAGACGTTGGACGCGGTCGAGTTCCCTCTCAGCGCCCGGGTTCGTGGGGCCCGGCGATGGCTCGTGGCCACGAGCGTGGCGGGTGCCGTACTCGTGGGAGCCGACGTGGCATCCGTGGTGGCCGACGCCTGCGGGTGGGTGTCGGTGTCGCGGACGATCCAGGCGGGTCTGGTGCTGGTGACGCTGTTCGTGCTGCCCGTCGTATGGGTGGCGGTGCACGCCGTATGGGCGTTGCGCGGGCGGGCCGAGCTGTTCGGCGCCGCGAAAGAGCACCCGCGGCGGCGGCCCACCGACCGGCAGCTGGTCAACCACCTGCGCAACGAGCACCCGCTCACGCCCCTGTGGTGGATGGTCGCCGTCCTCGGCGGCCTCGGCACGCTCGGCCTCGGATGCGCGCTCCCGTTCGCCCTGGCGGACGGCGCCGCACTGGCCGGCGTACTCCTCGGGACCGGGCTCGCCGTGTCCCTGGCCGCCCTGACGCTGGCCGTGCCCGGTATCCGCCGCGCCGCCCGCCAGGGCTCGGAGGACGAAAGGCGGCGGGCCGAGCTGTGGTCGCTGCCCACCGCCGTCGAACGCCGGCTGATGGTCCCCCTCCTCGGCACCGGCGACGGGGGCCACCTCGGAGCCTGAACGACGTTGGGCGAGATCACGGCCCAGTGACCCCCGGACGGCCCCTGAACTGCGCTTCTGTGCAGGTCAGGGGCCGTTCCTCTGTTCGAACCCTCTGAACTTCCTCAACTCTGCTTTGGGCCGTGACACCCAGGGGCATCTCACTCGCACGCACCGAGCGGGAGGCGCCCACGGGGGGACGCCCCGGACCGCCTCGGGGGAACGGAAGGGGGCTGACGCCATGGGCATCGGCATCATCGTGGCGCTGGTCGCAGTGGTCTGCGTGGGGATCGTCGTCTCGGCGGCGCGCAGCGGACGGTCGGCGCGCCGCGGCCACAGCCGGCGGGGGCACAGCGGCAGCTGGTGGGCCGGCGGCGGAGGCAGTGGATCGTCCTGCGGGGGTGGCTCCTCCTCCTGTGGCGGTGGCTCGTCCTGCGGAGGCGGGTCGTCGTCCTGCGGAGGAGGCGGGGGCGGATGCGGTGGCGGAGGCAGCTGACACGGGGCAGCTGAGCTCCCCGAGCAGGGGGAATCGCATCCGGAGAGAGCGGGGTCGGTGCCTGGGACCGGCCCCGCTTTCGCGCACCCCGGCGCACGCTCCGCCGGTATCGGCGCACGCCGGAGTTGAACAGTTGAGCTGATAAGCCCTCTGAGGGATGGAAACCCTACGAACTTGGGTAAAAACCCTGTGGCGGCCCCACAGTTCATGATTCAGTTAATTTCACCGACGCAGCCCCTCGGACGTCCCGCGGACACCTCTTCTGACCGGCCGACTGGGCTGACCGGGTCGGCCTCCCGGTGTCGGACGGGGGCGCCGGAGTCCGATACCTCCCTCCTTTCCTTGTGTGCTTGCGGAGCCGATCCATGCTCACGACCCTGAATACCGCCTATTCCGACACGAGTGCGGCCGATCTCGCCTGGGCACTGGGGCGCGAGCCGCTTCCCGCGCTGGCCATGCTCGATCTCGAACTCGCCAACGCGAAGCTCCAGTTGAGACTGCTCGGCGCGTCCCACCAGGTGCTCCTGGAGGAGGAGCGGGGCAACTGCTCGGAGACCGTGGCCTGCATGCCCGGCAGCAGCACCCCTCTGCCGCTCGGCGTGGCCAAGCGGGCGGGGGACTGGGAGTACGAGTTCGCGGCCCGGGTGGAGGTCCTGTCACCGGGTCAGTTCGCGGGCCGCGCCCAGGAGTTGCTGGCCCTGGTCGCGGACCATCCGCAAGGCCTCGCCGGGGTCTTCCCGGGCAGCCCGCACGCCTTCACCGCGATGCTGGCCCAGCACCACGAGGGGCAGGTGCACTGGCGCACCTGGCACGCGTACCCGCAGGACGGGCAGTTGGTGGCGACCCGGACGAGGGTGGGGGTGCGGGCGACCAAGGGTGCCGCCCGACGCAGGCCGGGCAGGCTCAGTGCGTCCGGCGTCTGAGGCCAGCGGCTCCGGCGTCTGAGGCCGGCGGCAAGGCAAACGCGCCGCGCCTCAACACCACACGTGTGGGTGACGAAGCGTGCCCGAGGCGTAACGTACCGTCGGCAACGTGATCGACCCGCACGCACCCGCACCACCCGGCGCCCCGCCCTCCTGGTCCGGCCGGACGCGGCTGCCGGTGCGGCCCGGCACCGGGCGGTTCCTGGTCCTCGCGTGCGTCTTCGTCTGCGCGGCCTGCGGCCTCGTGTACGAACTCGAACTCGTCGCCCTCGCCTCGTACCTGATCGGCGACTCGGTCACCCAGGCCTCCGTCGTCCTGTCCGTCATGGTGTTCGCGATGGGCATCGGCTCCCTCGCCGCCAAGCGCCTGCGCCCGCACGCCGCCGCCGGGTTCGGCGCCGTCGAGGCCGTCCTCGCCCTGGTCGGCGGGTGCAGCGCGCTCGCCCTGTACGCCGCGTTCGCCTGGACCGGCGGCTGGGGCGGGACCGGAGCGGGCGGTTCCAGGGCGATCCTCGTCGCCTTCTCCCTCACCATCGGCGTGCTCATCGGCGCCGAGGTGCCGTTGCTGATGGAGCTCATCCAGCGCATCCGGCGCCAGGACGCGGGCGGCGCGGTGGCCGACCTGTTCGCCGCGGACTACGTCGGTGCCCTGGTCGGCGGGCTCGCCTTCCCCTTCCTGCTGCTGCCCCTGCTGGGTCAGTTGACCTCGGCCCTGATCACCGGCGCCGTCAACACCCTCGTCGGCGGCGCGCTCGTCCTCGGGGTCTTCCGCGGGGACCTCACCCGCCGGGCCCGCCGGCTGCTGGTGATCGCCAACGTCACCGTGCTCGGGATCCTCGCCTCCGCCGCCGTACTCGTCGACGACTTCGAGCGGGCGGCACGGCACGAGGTGTACGGGCAGGACGTACGCGTCGCGCTCAGGACCGGGATCCAGGAGGTCGTCATCACCGGCGGCACCCGGGGCCGCCCCCTCGACCTCTTCCTCGACGGACGGCTGCGGGTCAGCGGGCGGGACGAGCGCCGGTACCACGAGGCGCTGGTGCACCCCGCGATGAGCGGCGAGCACACGCGCGTGCTCGTCCTCGGCGGCGGTGACGGGCTCGCGGTGCGCGAAGTGCTGCGCCACCCCGGGGTGCACCGCGTCGACGTCGTCGAGGTCGACCCCGGCGTCGTGCGGCTCGCACGCGAGGACCCTCCGCTGTCCCGGCTCAACGGACACGCGTACGACGACGACCGCGTCCACGTCATGACGGGCGACGCCTTCGACTGGCTGCGGGCGGCGCCGCCGGCGACGTACGACGTCGTCATCTCCGACCTGCCCGACCCCGGCATCACCGCCAGCACGAAGCTGTACTCGCAGGAGTTCTACGGCCTCGCCGGCCGCGCGCTCACCCCGCACGGCCGGCTCGCGGTGCACGCCGGGCCGGTCTCCTCGCGTCCGCGCCTGTTCTGGACGGTCGACACCACCCTGCGCTCGGCGGGCCTGCGCACGGCTCCCTACCGGGCCCGGGGGCATGACCAGGGCTTCACGGCGGGCCCCGACCGCTCGGCCGGCCCGGCCCGCGCACCGCACGACTGGGGGTTCCTGCTGGCGGGGCGGGGGGAGCGGCCGTCGCTGCGGCTGCGGACGGGGGAGCCGCGGCCGGGGACCCTGACACAGGCGGGGCTGATGGCGGGCGCGCGGGCGGTGGAGGGGACGCGGCTCGCGGGGCTGGAGGCGTCGACGCTCGTGCATCCGCGCTACTGAGGTTGCGCGGCCGATGGGCGTGCCGGGTGGGGAGGGTACGCCCGGCGGGCGGGCGTGGGGTGAGAATCCCGGGATGTTCGGGTGCGGTTCACGCCATGCTGGGTAGGCTCGATCGGCATGGAGCATGAGGTGTTCGTTCCGGTTGCGGCCGAGCGGCTGAGGCAGGTGCTGGCCGATCCCGTACGGGTCGCCCGGGCGGTTCCCGGGCTCCAGCAGGACGCGGGGGCCGAGCCCGTCACCGGGCGGCTGAAAGTGCGCGTCGGCGGTCACACCATCACCTACCGGGGTGCCGTGCGGGTGGCCGCGCGCGAGGACGGTTCGTACGCCGTCGAGGGCGACGCGACCGAGGCGCGCGGGAGCGGGTCCGTGAAGCTGGCGCTCACCGTGGCGGTGGCGGACGCCGAGGGCGGGACCACGCTGCGGTTCGAGGGCGGCGCGTCGGCGGACGGGCGGATCGCCGAGTTCTCCGGCGACGCGGTGGAGTCGGCCGTCACCCGGCTGCTGAATCGGTTCGCGGAGCAGTTGGGTGTCGTGGCCGGCGAGGCGCCGCCCGAGCCGGAGGCCGAGGGGAGCGAGAAGGGCGTCGAGGACGTCGAGGGTGTCGAGGAGTCATTGGCCCCCGGGGAGTTCGAGACGCGCGTGACCAGCGACTTCGAGACGACTCCCGATGCGGATGACGCACCGGCTCCGGCAACCGGGGCGGGGGCGGGAAGCGGTGAGGAGCAGCCGCCCGTCGCGGAGGCCGCGCATGCCCGGCGGACGATGATCGGGCGCAGCGCGGAGGAGGTCGATCACGCGCCGCCGCGAGGGCGGTACGCGCCCGTTCCCGCGCCGCAGACCGTCGTGCCCAACTCCACGCTGCGGTGGGCCGCGCCGGCCGCGGCGTTGGTCGTGGCCTCGGCGATCGTGGTGGGGCGGATGCTGCGGCGCCGCCGGTGAGGGGACGGGCCGAGCCGGGCGGGCTGAGGGGTCCCGGCCCCCAGTAGGGTCGCTTCCGTGAGTAGCGAACACATCACGCTGACCGCGGGTGACGCGGAGGTGGACGTGCTGCCGGGGAACGGCGGGCGGGTCGGGGGGCTGCGCGTCGGGGGCACCGAGTTGCTGCGGCAGGGGGAGCGGTTCGGGTGTTTCCCGATGGTTCCCTGGTGCGGGCGGATCAGGGACGGCCGGTTCCTCGACGGCGCCCGGGTGCGGCAGATGCCGCTCAACGCCCCGCCGCACGCCATCCACGGCACCGCCCGCGACGGCGCCTGGAAGGTGGCCCGGGTGGCCGACGGCGAGGCCGTCATCACCTACGACCTGGTCGAGCCGTGGCCCTACCCCGGCCGTGTCACGCACGTCGTCGCGCTCACCCCGGACAGCCTCAGCCTGACCATGTCCGTCGAGACGTACGAGGACTCGTTCCCGGCGCAGATCGGCTGGCACCCCTGGTTCAACCGGAACCTGGGCGGCGAGGGTGCCGAGGACGTCCGGCTGGACTTCACCCCCGCCTGGCAGGAGGAGCGCGGGGACGACCACCTGCCCACCGGGAACCGCATCGAGCCGCTGCCGGGGCCGTGGGACGACTGCTTCGGGATGCCCGACGGCGTCGACGTCACCCTCACCTGGCCGGGGCAGCTGGAGCTGAAGGTGAGCAGCCGCGAGGAGTGGGTCGTCGTCTACGACGAGCAGGAGGCCGCCGTCTGCGTCGAGCCGCAGACCGGGCCGCCCAACGGGCTGAACACCCTGCCCCGGCTGGTCACGCCCCTGGAGCCGCTGGAGGCCACGACCGTCTGGAGCTGGCGGCGCCTCTAAGCTGGGCGGCATGACTGACGTACGTGGCGAGCTGCTGAACCAGATCAAGGACAAGGCCGTGGTGCACGGCAAGGTGACCCTGTCGTCGGGGCTGGAAGCCGACTACTACGTCGACCTGCGCCGCATCACCCTCGACGGGGAGGCCGCCCCGCTGGTCGGGCAGGTGCTGCTCGATCTGACCGCGGAGCTGGAGTTCGACGCGGTGGGCGGCCTGACCATGGGCGCCGACCCCGTCGCCGGGGCCATGCTGCACGCCGCCGCCGCGCGCGGGAAGCGGCTGGACGCCTTCGTCGTACGCAAGGCCGCCAAGGCGCACGGCCTGCAGCGCCGGGTCGAGGGGCCGGACATCTCCGGGCGGCGCGTGCTCGTCGTCGAGGACACCTCCACCACCGGCGGCTCGCCGCTCGCCGCCGTCGAGGCCGTGCGCGAGGCCGGCGCCGAGGTCGTCGCCGTCGCGACCATCGTCGACCGGGCCACCGGCGCCGCCGAGAAGATCGAGCAGGGGGCCCAAGTGCCTTACCTCTTCGCCTACTCCAAGGACGAGCTCGGTCTCGACTGACGGACAGGGCCGACGGGCGCTCGGACCATCCCGGTTCGTCTGGAAAGATGGGGCCGACGATGACGTCACACCCCCCCAAGGTCTAGGTCAGGGCCGTAAGCAGAACGCCGTACGCAGTACGTCAACCCGCACACTCCAAGGAGCGGACAGATGCCCATCGCAACCCCCGAGGTCTACAACGAGATGCTCGACCGGGCGAAGGCAGGCAAGTTCGCCTACCCGGCCATCAACGTGACCTCCTCCCAGACCCTGCACGCGGCCCTGCGCGGCTTCGCGGAGGCGGAGAGCGACGGCATCATCCAGATCTCCACGGGTGGTGCGGAGTTCCTCGGCGGCCAGCACAACAAGGACATGGTCACCGGCGCCGTCGCCCTGGCCGAGTTCGCGCACATCGTCGCCAAGAAGTACGACATCACCGTCGCCCTGCACACCGACCACTGCCCGAAGGACAAGCTCGACGGGTACGTACGTCCGCTGCTCGCCGTCTCCGAGGAGCGGGTCGCGCGCGGTGAGAACCCGCTGTTCCAGTCGCACATGTGGGACGGCTCGGCCGAGACCCTCGCCGACAACCTCTCCATCGCGCAGGAACTGCTGGAGCGCGCCCGCGCCGCGAAGATCATCCTCGAGGTCGAGATCACCCCGACCGGCGGCGAGGAGGACGGCGTCTCGCACGAGATCAACGACTCGCTGTACACGACCGTCGACGACGCCATCCGCACCGTCGAGGCCCTCGGCCTGGGCGAGAAGGGGCGCTACCTGCTCGCCGCGTCCTTCGGCAACGTCCACGGCGTCTACAAGCCGGGCAACGTCGTGCTCCGTCCCGAGCTGCTGAAGGAGCTGAACGAGGGCGTCGCCGCCAAGTACGGCAAGCCGGCCCCGTTCGACTTCGTCTTCCACGGCGGCTCCGGCTCCACCGAGCAGGAGATCGCGACCGCGCTGGAGAACGGCGTCGTCAAGATGAACATCGACACCGACACGCAGTACGCCTTCACGCGTCCGGTGGCGGCCCACATGTTCAAGAACTACGACGGCGTCCTGAAGGTCGACGGCGAGGTCGGCAACAAGAAGACCTACGACCCGCGCACCTGGGGCAAGCTCGCCGAGGCGTCCATGGCCGCCCGGGTGACGGAGGCCTGCGGCAACCTGCGCTCCACCGGCACGAAGATCAAGTAGCCGTCGCGCATGCAGCGAGCCCGGTGCTACGGCACCGGGCTCGCTGTATACCTGGGGTCATGCCCGACGTCCGGATGGCCTCCCCGCAAGGCAAGTGGATCCTGCTCACCACCGTCCTCGGCTCCAGCATGGCGATGCTGGACTCGACCGTCGTCAACGTCGCCCTCCCCCGGATCGGCGAGGACCTGGACGCCAACCTGTCCGCCCTCCAGTGGACGGTCAACGCGTACACCCTCGCCCTCGCCGGTCTGATCCTCCTAGGCGGCTCCCTGGGCGACCGCTACGGCCGCCGCAAGATCTTCGTCATCGGCGTCGTCTGGTTCGCCGCGGCCTCGCTGCTGTGCGGGCTCGCCCCGAACACCGGTTTCCTCATCGCCGCGCGGACCCTCCAGGGAATCGGCGGCGCGCTTCTCACACCCGGCTCCCTCGCACTGATCCAGGCGTCCTTCCACCCCGACGACCGGGCCCGGGCGGTGGGCCTGTGGTCCGGTTTCGGCGGTATCGGCGCGGCCATCGGCCCGTTCCTGGGCGGCTGGCTCGTCGACGGTCCCGGCTGGCGCTGGGTCTTCCTGCTCAACGTCCCGCTGGCGCTGCTCTGCGTCCCCGTCGCCCTGCGCCATGTACCCGAATCCGGCGACGGGTCCAAGCACGGCCGCTTCGACGTGCTCGGCGCGGCCCTCGGAGCCCTGGCCCTCGCACTGGTGACGTACGCCCTGATCGAGGCCCGCGGAGGGTCCCTGATCATCGCCGTCACCGCGGTCGCGGGCGTCGCCGCCGGGATCGCCTTCGTGTATGTCGAGAAACGGCGGCCCGACCCGATGATGCCGCTCGACATCTTCGCGTCCCGTCAGTTCACCGCGGTCAACCTGGTCACCGTGTGCGTGTACGCGGCCCTGGGCGGGTTCTTCTTCCTGGCCGCGCTCCAGCTCCAGGTCGTCTCCGGCTACACGGCCCTGCAAGCCGGTACGGCACTGCTGCCGACGACCGTGCTGATGCTGCTGTTCTCCGCCAGGTCCGGCGCCCTGGCCGACAAGATCGGGCCGCGCATCCCGCTCACCGTCGGGCCACTGGTGAGTGCGGCCGGCCTGCTGCTGATGCTGCGCGTCGGCCCGGACGCCTCGTACGTCGCCGACGTACTGCCCGCCGTCTTCGTCTTCGGCGTCGGCCTGGTCATCCTGGTCGCTCCACTGACGGCCACCGTCCTCGCCTCCGTGGACGTGGCCCGCGCCGGCCTGGCCAGCGGCATCAACAACGCGGCGGCCCGGGCGGCGGGCCTGATCGCGGTGGCCGCGCTGCCGCTGCTCGCCGGGATGAGCGAGGAGGCCTACCGCTCGGCCGACGCCTTCGACGCCGCGTTCGACCGGGCGATGCCGATCTGTGCCGGCGTGCTGGTCCTGGGCGCGCTGATCGCCTTCGCGACCGTACGGCCGCTGCCGCCGGACTGCCGCAAGCCGGAGTGCCTGCACCACAGCAGCGTGACGGCACCGCCGCTGGAGGGGGTGCGCAGCCGGGGGCGGCTGGAGGCGGAGGGCAAGGGGGACGGGGGAGGCTGAGAGCCGGGCGGTGTCCATCAGCCCGTGGGACGGGTAGGGGCGGCGGGGGTGAAGGGACCCGGCCGTCGCACAAGGGCGCCCCGAGCTGCCGTACTCCTCCCATGGGCCAGACTGGATCCCATGTCCATTCACGAAAACCTTCTCGGGGGCCCGCCCCCGACCCACCTCCCCGACGATCCCGAGCCGCGCGAGCTGCTCGCGGGCGGCACCGCCCCCGCGGACGTCGCCGCGAAGTACCCGACCTCCTCGCTGGCCTGGGCCCAGCTGGCCGACGAGGCATTCGAGCGGGGCAGCGTCGTGGAGTCGTACGCCTATGCCCGTACGGGCTACCACCGCGGCCTGGACGCCCTGCGCCGCAACGGCTGGAAGGGCCACGGCCCGGTCCCGTGGGAGCACGAGCCGAACCGCGGCTTCCTGCGCGCCCTGCACGCCCTCGCCCGCGCCGCCGGCTCGATCGGCGAGCAGGAGGAGTACGAGCGCTGCTCGCAGTTCCTGAAGGACTCCTCGCCCACGGCGGCCCAGACCCTGGGCTAGCCCTCGCGGCTCCCCGCGTGAGGCCCGCCGATGTGACCAGGCGGGCCTTGCGCCACCCGGGGCGATACCTGAGGATGCCGGGTGGGGACCGGGGCCCCTTTGCCGATAACGGCAGGGCGGACCGCTACCCGGAGTTACACAGGAGACAGCAATGTCCCAGCAGGCTCACAGGTCCGCGGAGACTCAGGAGCCCGAGACCCCGAATCTCGACTTCGCGGGCACGACGCCGTACGAGGACTACGTCAAGGCGGACGTGCTCACCCACCTCCAGCACACCCTCTCCGACGACCCCGGAGAGATGGTCTTCCTGGTCACGACCCAGGTCATGGAGCTGTGGTTCACGGTCATCGTCCACGAGTGGGAGACCGCCGCCCGCGCCCTGCGCGAGGACCGGCCGGGTGTGGCGATCGACGCCCTGAAGCGTTCGGTCCGGGAACTGGACGCCCTGAACGCCTCCTGGAAGCCGCTGGGCCAGCTCACCCCGGCCCAGTTCAACGCCTACCGCAGCGCCCTCGGCGAGGGCTCCGGCTTTCAGTCGGCCATGTACCGCCGGATGGAGTTCCTGCTCGCCGAGAAGTCCGCGTCGATGCTGGTCCCGCACCGCGGCGCCCCGCGCGTCCACGCGGAACTGGAGAAGGCGCTGCACGAGCCGAGCCTGTACGACGAGGTGCTGCGCTTCCTCGCCCGGCGCGGCTGCGCGATCCCGCAGGCGGTGCTGAACCGCGACGTGTCGCAGAAGTACGAGCCGTCCCCGGCCGTCGAGGCGGCCTGGACCGCGATCTACTCCGGTGACCAGAACTCCGAACTCACCCGCCTCGGCGAGGCGTTGACCGACGTCGCCGAACTCGTGTGGCGCTGGCGCAACGACCACCTGGTCGCCACCCGGCGCGCGATGGGCGCCAAGGCGGGCACGGGCGGCTCGGCCGGTGTGGCCTGGCTGGAGAAGCGCGCGCAGAAGAACGTCTTCCCCGAGCTGTGGACGGCGAGGTCCCATGTCTGAGCTCATGGCGAGGGCGGTGACGCTGGACGCCGCCGACGAGCTGTCCGGCGTCCGCAAGCAGTTCGTCCTCGACGACGTTGTGTACCTCGACGGCAACTCCCTGGGCGCCCTGCCCGCGAACGTCCCCGGCCGGGTCGAGGACGTCGTGCGCAGGCAGTGGGGTGAGCTGCGGATCCGTTCCTGGGACGAGAGCGGCTGGTGGACCGCGCCGGAGCGGATCGGCGACCGGATCGCCCCGCTGGTCGGCGCGGCGGCCGGGCAGATCGTGGTCGGCGACTCGACCAGTGTCAATGTCTTCAAGGCACTGGTGGCCGCGGTGCGGATGGCGGCGGACGACCGCGACGAGATCCTCGTCGACGCGACCACCTTCCCCACCGACGGGTACATCGCCGAGTCGGCGGCCCGGATGACCGGCCGGACCCTGCGTCCGGTGACCCCCGCGGAGGTGCCCGCGGCACTGTCCGGCCGTACCGCCGCGGTGCTGCTGAACCACGTCGACTACCGCACCGGCCGGCTGCACGACCTGCCGTCCCTCACCGCCGCCGCGCACGCGGCGGGCGCGCTCGCCGTCTGGGACCTGTGCCACAGCGCGGGCGCGCTGCCGGTCGGGCTCGACGAGCACGGGGTGGACCTGGCCGTCGGCTGCACCTACAAGTACCTGAACGGCGGCCCGGGTTCACCGGCGTACCTGTACGTCCGGCGGGACCTCCAGGACCAGTTCGACTCCCCGCTGCCCGGCTGGAACTCGCACACCGAGCCCTTCGGCATGCGGCCCGCCTACGAACCGGCCGACGGCGCCCTGCGCGGTCGCGTCGGCACCCCCGACATCCTCTCCATGCTCGCCCTGGAGGCGGCCCTGGAGGTCTGGGACGGCGTCTCGATCGAGGCGGTACGGGCCAAGTCGCTCGCGCTGACGGACTTCTTCCTGGAGTGCGTCGGGGCGTATGTGCCCGAGGGGCGCGTGGAGTCGGTGACTCCGGTGGCCCACGGGGAGCGGGGCAGCCAGGTGGCGCTGCGGTGCGACGGCGCCGGGGAGGTCATGAAGCGGCTGATCGAGCGAGGGGTCGTGGGTGACTTCCGGCATCCCGACGTGCTGCGGTTCGGATTCACGCCGCTGTATGTCGGGTTCGCGGACGTGGAGCGCGCGGCCCGGGTGCTGGGGCAGGTGCTGGCCGAGGCGCAGGGCTGACCCCGCCGCCTCCCGCTCACTTCCCGGTGATGTACACCCCCGCCACGGCAGCGGCGTGCGCCGCGCGCGCCGCACGCTCCGCGGCGGGGGCGTCCGGCACCAGCCCGGTCGTCAGCAACTGGTAGTAGAGGGGTGCCGACACCGCCCGTACGACCGCCTCGGCGTCCGTCCCGGCGGGCAACTCCCCTCTGGCGACGCCCTGTTCCACGCAGGGCGCCCACTCCGCCACGCGCACCTCGTAGAACCGCCGCAGCGCCTGCGCCGTACGCTCGTCGCAGGCCGCCGCGGCGATCACGGCACGGAAGAGCGCCCCCTGCCGGGGGTCGGCCAGCGTCCGCCGGACCAGCGCCGCGTTCGCCCGCAGGTCACCCAGCGCCGACCCGGTCTCCGCGCGCGGCAGCGACTGCTCGGCCATGTCGGCGAGCAGATCGGCCACGAGTCCCGTCACCGAGCCCCAGCGCCGGTACACGGTCGTCTTGCCGACCTCCGCCCGGCGGGCGACGTCGGCGAGGTCGAGGCCGTCGAAACCCTGCTCCGCCAGCACATCTCCGGCTGCCCGCAGCACGGCCGCACGGACACGCGCGGTGCGCCCTCCGGGACGTACGGTGCCGGGTTCGGCGGACATATCGGCCTCCTTGGTGCAGGTGCGGGCCGTGGTGTGCGCCGCGCTGACAGCGTAACGAAACAGCAGAACCGTTTAACCCTCACCGAGCGTGACATGCGCGTGTCCGCGCACGTCACCCGCCTGATACCGTCCCCGCCAACGGCCGGAATCCCACCTGGTCCGCCACCCCCTTTCTTTTCCCGCCCATCACCCCGCATTCGTCCAAGTCCGTTACCCCGCTGAGAGGTTGGAGCATGCCGGAGGACGCCGCCGCTGCCCGGGACGCCGCCGAGGAGGAGTCCGCCTTCTCGCACCCGCCCGTCGACCCCGACGCCATCGCGTCCTACGGCGACCACCCCGACCAGGTGATCGACTTCTACGCCCCGCGCGGCGAGATCGCCGCGGGCGGCCCGGCCCCGCTGGTCGTCGTGCTGCACGGCGGTGCCTGGCGGGCCCGCTACGACCGACGCCATGTCACGCCGTTCGCGGGCTTTCTGGCGCGGCGGGGGTTCGCCGTGGCCAACGTGGAGTACCGGCGGGGAGCGGAGCCGGCGGGAGCGGCGGAGTCCGGGGGCGCCGGTCCGCCCACCGCCCCGGCTGCCGGGCGCTGGCCGGACACCTTCGACGACGTCGCCGCCGCGCTGGACGCGCTGCCCGCGATCGCGCGGGAGGCGCTCCCGCAGGCCGACGCGCGCCGGACCGTGCTCACCGGCCACTCCGCCGGCGGCCACCTCGCCCTGTGGGCTGCGGCCCGCCACGTCCTCCCGGCGGACGCCCCCTGGCACACCGAACGGCCCACGCCCCTGCGGGGGGTGGTCGCACTCGCCCCGATCGCCGACCTCGCGGTCGCCGACAAGCTGGACGTCTGCGGGGGTGCGGCGAGCCAACTCCTGGGCGGAGGCGCGGAGTTCGCCGAACGGCAGCCGTACGCCGATCCCGCTCTCCTGCTCCCGACGGGCATCGCGACGACGCTCGTCCAGGGCCGCTCGGACCTCGTGGTCCCCTCGGCGGTCGCGGAGTCGTACGCGGACGCGGCGGCGAAGGCGGGGGAGGTGGTCGGTCTGACGCTGCTGGAGGACGTCGGCCACTTTCCGCTGATCGATCCGGCCGCCGACGCGTGCGCGGTGGTGGTGGAGGAGATCGCGCAGTTGGCGTGGTGAGCGCACCGTCCATGTGACGCCATGGCTGCTCCCCCTCAGGAGCCGATCCCCTCATACCCGTAGTACCTGAGAGCTATGTCGCAGGCGAGCTCCCTGGCGTGACGCGGACGACGAGCCGGGATCCGTAACTTCCCTTCCAGGCAAGCCCGATGGCCGGGCGGACGGGGAGGGGCGACGACCATGGGGCGTACGACGGGGGCCGCCGGGACGCGGGGGACGCGCGAGCGCAGGAAGACCCGCCGCACCGGCCGCCTGCGCCGGGCTCTGCTCGCCGCGCTGATCACCGGTGCCGTGGTAGCCCCGCTGTCCGGTGCCGCCCGCCCCGAGATCCCCGCCCCCGCGCCCGCCGCCCTCGCGCCGGTGACGGCGGCGACGCTCGACGAGACCTACGAGGCCAACCGCGCCAACGCCGCCGAGGCGTCCCGCATGGCGGCGGCCCACGGCGACCGGGAACGCGCCGTCGAGGACGGGAAGATGGCCGACCCGTCGCGCCGGTTCCTCACCTTCGACGGCCGTGGCGCCGGCCTCGCGACGGAGGTCTTCGGCGACCTGGCCCACGCCGACCGCGTCGCGGTCCTGGTCCCGGGCTCCGACACGTCCATCGACACCTACGACCGTTTCCGCGCCACCGCCCGTGCCCTCCACGAACGGCTCACCCGCCAGGCCCCGCAGGGCACGCGCACGGCCGTGCTGGCCTGGCTCGGCTACGAGACACCGGGCACGGTCAGCACCACCGTGGCGACGACGGGAAGAGCCGAGGACGCGGCGCCGAAGCTGAGGGAGTTCGTGCGGGAGCTGCGCGCCGTCGCCGGCCGCGACGCCCACCTCTCCCTGCTCTGCCACTCCTACGGCTCCGTGGTCTGCGGTCGCGCGGCCTCCCACCTGGACGTCGACGACATCGCCCTGATCGGCAGCCCCGGCACCGGCGTCGACACCGCCGCCGGTCTGCGCACCCGGGCCCGCGTCTGGGCGGCGCGCGGCGCCGACGACTGGGTGGGGGAGGTGCCGCACGTCAGGTTCGACCTGCTCGGCACGACCGTCGGCTTCGGCACCGACCCGGTCTCCCCGTCCTTCGGCGCCCGCGTCTTCGCGGCGGGCGACGGCGGCCACAGCGACTACTTCAGGCCGGGGTCGACGTCCCTGGCGAACCTGACCCGCATCGTCCTGGGCGAGACCTCGGAGGTGACCCATGGCTGAATCGACGAACCCAGGGCGCCGGACCGGCGTATGGAAGGGCATACGCCGGGGCGCCGCCCAGGTGGACGCCGCCACCCCCGCCGATCGCGACCGGGCCGTGGACGCCCTGCGAGCCCTCGCGATCCTCGGCGTCGTCCTCGGCCACTGGCTGGTCACGGCCCTGGTGGCGGACGACGGCGGCACGGGCCTGCGCACCGCGAGCCCGCTCCGGCACCTGCCCTGGCTGGCGCCGATCTCCTGGGTGTTCCAGACCCTCGCCGTGTTCTTCCTGGTCGGCGGCCATGTGGCCACCCGTGGCTACCTCTCGGCCCGGCGGCGCGGCGCGACCTACGGACAGTGGCTGCGCTCGCGGCTGTCCCGGCTGTTCAAACCGGTGGTGGCCGTCCTCACCCTGTGGACGGTGGCGTCAGGCCTGCTGCTCCTCTCGGGCACCGACCCCGGCACCGTCCACACGCTGCTCAAACTGGCCCTGTCCCCGCTGTGGTTCCTCCTGGTCTTCGCCGCGCTGACTGCGGCGACTCCGCTCCTGCTGCGCCTGCACCCGCTGTGGCCGCTGGCCGTCGTCCTCCATGTGGACCTCCTCCGCTTCGGCCTGGGCGGCCAGGACCGGCTGGGCTGGGTGAACCTCGCGGCGGGCTGGCTCGTGCCGTTCACCCTGGGCGCGGCCTGGACCAGGGGCGAGCTGGAGCGCCGGCGCGCGGGCTGGATCCTGCTGACGGGCGGCACGGCGGCGACGGCCGCGCTCATCGCCTGGGCGGGCTACCCGGCGTCCATGGTCGGCGTCCCCGGCGCCGGGGTCTCGAACCTCAACCCGCCGACGCTGGCCGCCGTCACCTTCGGCCTGGCCCAGTGCGGCCTGGCCCTGCTGCTGCGCGAGCCACTGCGCCGCGCGCTGCGCCGCCCGCTGCTGTGGGCCGCGGTGGCCCTGCTCAACCTCTCCGCGATGACGATCTTCCTGTGGCACCAGACGGCCATGATGGCCACCACGGCCACGTCCCTGACGGCAGGTCACCTCCCCGGCCTGCACACCGTCCCCGACGACCTCGTCTGGGTGGCGGCCCGCGTGCTCTGGCTCCCGGTGTTCACCCTGGCCCTGGCGCTGTGCTGGACGGCGTTCCGTGGGTATGAACAGGAACCGCGCCGCCCGAGGGGCCGTGCATCCCGAGTGATCCGTTCCCGCCAGGCCGTTCACGGTACGGAAGCGAAGGCGCAGCACCATGTCTAGGGTTGACCGCGTGAACGGCGAGGAGTCCGGCCCCGGGTCCGAGGAGAGGCGCATTGTTCCCGCACTCGGCGAGGGACCCGCGTCCCAGCCCCGCAGCCGTCTCGTCAAGGCCCTCGGCGCCTCCCCGTCCCCCACGTTCCCGCACCTGTCCAGGTACCGCTGGCTGCGCTGGCTGACCGTCCTGGTGACCTGCTGGATCGCTCTCGGCGTCTTCCTGGCCGGCGGCGCCCACATGACCGACGCCTACGGACTCGGCGTCGCTCAGGGCCTGTTGGCCGGCGGCGTCCAGGGCGTGGCGGTCGTCCTCGCCCTGCGCTGGCCGGGTCGGGCCTGGGCTCTGTCACTGGGCGGCGCGGTCGTCACGGCCCTGGCGGTCCGCGGGATGCTTCCGACCCTCCAACCCGGCCCCAGTTGGCCTTGGAGCACCGCGGAGATCCTCGCCCATGCCGCCATCCTCTTCCTGCTCGCCCTGAGACCGACGACGCGCATCGCGGTCGCTGCTCTGGCGGCGACCGCGGTGGCGACGTTCGTGGTGCAGGGGATCATCGGCGGGGCGCAGTACTCGTCGACGGGAGTGACGGCGGTCGCCGTCTTCGCCGCCACCGTCCTCGTCGGCACCACCCTTCGCGGCCGCAGGGAGGCCCGTACCCAACTCGTCGAGCAGGAGACGCTCACCGCGGAGGAGCGGGCCCGGCGCACCGTGCTGGAGGAGCGCAGCCGCATCGCACGCGAACTGCACGACGTGGTCGCCCACCACATGTCCGTCATCTCCATCCAGGCCCAGGTCGCCCCGCACCTGGTGGAGAACCCCTCAGAGGAGCTGAGGGAGAACCTCTCCGGCATCCGGCAGAACGCCCTGGACGCCCTCACCGAACTGCGCCGTGTGCTGGGCGTCCTGCGCTCCGAAGCCCCCGGCGGCATGGACAGCGCCTACTGGCTCGGTGAACCCGGCACCGGTGCCGCCCCCGACGCTCCCCAGCCCGTGCTCGACCGGCTCGACGCCCTCATCGAGAACACCCGGGCCGCCGGACTGGACGTCGTCACCGACATCAGCGGCGAGGCTCCCCCGTATCCCACGGGCGTGGAGCTGTCCGCGTATCGGATCATCCAGGAAGCGCTCAGCAACGCCCTGCGGCACGCACCGGGCTCCACGGTCCGCGTCGAGCTCTCCCACGACTTCCACGGACTGCATCTGGGTGTCGTCAACTCCCGCCCGCGGCGACCGGTTCCGCCCTCCGCGGGCGCGGGACACGGCCTGCTCGGGATGCGTGAGCGTGCCGCGATGCTCGGTGGCCATCTCACCGCGGCCCCGACCCAGCACGGCGGATTCGCGGTCTCGGCCTTCCTTCCGCGGGGCGACACCCCGCGCGCTCCCCACCCGTGACAGGAGTACCGACCCCATGACGAGCGGCCCCATCCGCGTGATCATCGCCGACGACCAGCAGATGGTCCGGCAGGGATTCTCCGTGCTGCTCAACACCAAGCCCGACATCGACGTGATCGGGCAAGCGGTCGACGGCCTGGACGCGATCGAGAAGGTCGCCGAGCTCATGCCCGACGTCGTCCTGATGGACATCCGCATGCCCGAGCTGGGCGGCATCGAGGCCACCCGCCGCATCACCACCGCGACCCCGCACATCAAGGTGCTGGTGCTGACGACGTTCGACCTCGACGAGTACGTCTACGAGGCGCTGTGCGCGGGCGCCTCGGGGTTCCTGCTCAAGGACGCCTCCGCCGACCAGCTGGCCGAGGCGGTGCGGATCGTGGCGGCCGGCGACGCCCTCCTCGCACCGGGCGTCACCCGCCGGCTGATCGCCGAGTTCTCACGGATGAACGACAAGCGTCCCCGCGCCCCGCTCAAGGATCGCGTCGGCTCCCTGACCGAACGCGAGACGGAGGTCCTCGCCCTGATCGCGCAGGGCCTGTCGAACGCGGAGATCGCCGAGCGACTCGTCGTGGCCGAGCAGACGGTGAAGACCCATGTGGGCCGGATCCTGGTGAAGCTGGGGCTGCGGGACCGTACGCAGGCGGCGGTGTTCGCCTACGAGTCGGGCGTGGTGCGGCCCGCCGGGTACTGAGGGCCGGCCGGGCGTTCCCGGCCGGCGGGGATACCAGTAGTACCTGAGATGGATCCGCCGGAACCCCTCTCACTGGGGACGACCGCGACACCCCCTGGCGCCTACCTTTCTGTACGTGACCGAGACGACTCAGATGCCGACCCCGCCGACGGGGGACCCGGCCAAGCCGCGCAGCCCGGAGTTCCGGCTGGCCGCGGACTCCTTGCAGGGGTTGCGGCAGGACCTGTTCCACGACGCGTTCGCGTACCGCCCGCTGCCGCGCAGGAGCGTCGACGGCCCGGTGACCCGGCGGCTCCCGGGCCGCCTGAGGGAGTACGCGGCCTGGCTGCCGCACGCGGTGGTCGTCGCGGCCGCCCTGTTCGCCGTGCTCATCGCCGCGACCGTCAGCGACCGCCTGGTCGTGGTGCTCGGTCCGATCACCGCGATCCCGGTCCTGCTGACCCTGGTCCGGCCGGTGGGAGCGTTCTGGGCGTCCATGGCGGCCACTCCGGTCAGTGTGCTCTTCGGCGGCTCGACGGGTGACTGGCCATGGCCGCCCGCGGCCTTCGTCGTCCATCTGACGGTGCTGACGGTGGTCGCCATACGCACCAGGCCGCGCACGGCGGCGTACATGTGGGCCGTCACCGGTGCCTACGCGTTCCTGGCGGAGGCGGTGCTGGGCCGGGGCCCCTACTACGGCAGCAACGCCGGGCCGATGATGGTGGTCTCCGCGCTGATCCTGCTGGTCGTCGCCGTCTGGCACACCCGCAGGGAGGCCCGGCAGGAGGTGACCGCGCAGCAGACGGTGACCGCGCACGAGCGTTCCCGGCGCACCCTGCTGGAGGAGCGCACGAACATCGCCCGGGAGCTGCACGACGTGGTGGCCCACCACATGTCGGTCGTCGCCATCCAGGCAGAGGCCGCCCCCTACCGGGTGGAGAATCCGCCGCCGGAGCTGGAGCGCGCCTTCGCCACCATCCGGGAGAACGCGGTGGCGGCGCTCACCGAACTGCGCCGCGTCCTGGGTGTCGTCCGCGCCGAGGACTACGAGGCCCCGGACACCCCGCAGCCCACCCTCACCGATCTGGACGGGCTGCTGGCCAACGTGCGGGACACGGGCCTGAGCGTCGACAAGACGGTGACCGGAGCGGTGCGCCCGCTTCCGCAGGGCGTGGAGCTGTCGGCGTACCGGATCGTGCAGGAGGCTCTGAGCAACAGCCTGCGGCACGCCCCCGGAGCGAGCGCCGCCGTGGAGGTCGCGTACGTCCTCGGCGGACTGGGGCTGCGCATAGTCAACGGCCCGCCGCCCGCGCCGGCCCTGGTGAAGCCCTCGCCGGGCGCCGGGCACGGCATCACCGGCATGCGCGAGCGTGTGACCATGCTGAACGGCGAGATGACGGCGGGCCCGACGGACGAAGGCGGCTACGAGGTGACGGTGTTCCTGCCGGTCACGACGACGACAGAGGACGGATCATGACCATCCGCGTGCTGATCGCGGACGACCAGATGATGGTGCGCGAGGGCTTCTCGGTCCTGCTGAACGCGATGCCGGACATCGAGGTCGTCGGCGAGGCGGTCAACGGACGCGAGGCCGTGCACCGGGTCCGCGAACTCACCCCGGACGTCGTGCTGATGGACATCCGCATGCCGGAGCTGAACGGCATAGAGGCGACCCGCGAGATCGTCGCCGCGGACGGCGCGGCCAAGGTGCTGGTGCTGACCACCTTCGACCTCGACGAGTACGTGTACCAGGCGCTGCGCGCGGGTGCCTCCGGGTTTCTGCTGAAGGACGCCTCCGCACGCCAACTCGCCGACGGCGTAAGGGTGGTGGCGGCCGGCGAGGCGCTGCTCGCCCCGTCCATCACCAAGCGGCTGATCACGGAGTTCTCGAAGCTGTCCGACTCCCCGCGGATGATGCCGTCCGCGCACGCGGCGTACGGGGATCTGACGGAGCGGGAGACGGAGGTGCTGGTGCTGATCGCCCAGGGCCTGTCGAACTCCGAGATAGCCGAGCGGCTGGTGGTCGCCGAGTCGACGATCAAGACCCACGTCAGCCGGATCCTGGTGAAGCTGGGGCTGCGGGACCGCACACAGGCGGCGGTGTTCGCGTACGAGGCGCGGCTGGTCACGCCGGGCTGAGGGCCGGGGCTACCGTGAGGGCATGGAACAGCGCATCACTCTGATCACGCTGGGAGTCTCCGACCTCGCCCGTTCCAAGGCCTTCTACGAGGCCCTGGGCTGGCGCGGACAGGAGGTCCAGGAGACCGTGTTCTTCCAGGCGGGCGGCCTGGGGCTGGTGCTGTGGGACCGGGGCAAGCTGGCCCGGGACTGCGGGCTGGACCCCGGGGTGGCGGGACTCTTCGGCGGGATCGTCCTCGCGCACAACGTCCGGTCCGAGGCGGAGGTCGACGCCCTTCTCGCGGCCGTCGAGCAGGCCGGCGGGACGGTCACCAAGCCCGCGGCGCTCAACGAGATCGGCTTCTACTCCAGCGCGTTCACCGACCCCGACGGCCACGCCTGGGAGGTCGCCCACAACCCCGGGTTCCCCCTCGCCGAGGACGGCACGGTGACCCTGCCGGACTTCGGCGCCGAGTAGCCCCCCTGGTCAGAGAGGGGGACGGCGGTCTAACGTCCGTGCATGGCAGCTCCTTCCGACCTCGCTTTCGACCCCTGGGACCCGGCGTTCCTCGCCGACCCGTACCCCGCCTACGCCGAGCTGCGGGCCAGGGGCCGCGTGCACTGGTTCGAGCCCACGAAGCAGTGGCTGGTGCCGCACCACGCGGATGTCTCGGCGCTGCTGCGCGACCGCCGGCTCGGGCGGACGTACCAGCACCGGTTCACGCACGAGGACTTCGGGCGCACCGCGCCGCCGCCGGAGCACGAGCCGTTCCATGTGCTCAACGACCACGGGATGCTCGACCTGGAGCCGCCGGACCACACCCGGATCCGCCGGCTGGTGTCGAAGGCGTTCACGCCGCGCACGGTGGAGCGGCTGCGGCCGTATGTGCGGGAGCTGGCGGGCGAGCTGGTGTCCGGGCTGGTCGCCGCGGGCGGCGGGGATCTGCTGGCGGACGTCGCCGAGCCGCTGCCGGTCGCGGTGATCGCCGAGATGCTGGGGATCCCCGAGGCGGACCGCGGGCAGCTGCGGCCCTGGTCGGCGGACATCTGCGGGATGTACGAGCTGAACCCCTCCGAGGAGACGGCGACGCGGGCGGTTCGCGCGTCGGTCGAGTTCTCGGACTACCTCACGGAGCTGATCGCGGCCCGCCGCAAGGAGCCGGGGGACGACCTGATGTCCGGCCTGATCGAGGCCCACGACGAGGGCGACCGGCTCACCGAGCAGGAGATGATCTCCACGGCGGTCCTGCTCCTCAACGCCGGCCACGAGGCCACGGTGAACGCCACGGTCAACGGCTGGTGGGCCCTGTTCCGCAACCCCGGCCAGCTGGCCGCCCTGCGCGCCGACCACTCCCTGATCCCGTCCGCGATCGAGGAGCTGATGCGCTACGACACCCCGCTCCAGCTCTTCGAGCGCTGGGTCCTGGACGACATCGAGATCGACGGCACGACGATCCCGCGCGGCGCGGAGATCGCCATGCTGTTCGGCTCCGCGAACCACGACCCGGAGGTCTTCGAGGCTCCGGAGAACCTTGCCCTCACCCGGCAGGACAACCCTCACATCTCCTTCAGCGCCGGCATCCACTACTGCATCGGCGCCCCCCTGGCCCGCATCGAACTGGCCGCGTCGATGACGGCGTTGCTGGAGCAGGCGCCGACGCTGCGACTGGCGGCGGAGCCGGAGCGCAAGCCGAACTTCGTGATCCGGGGCTTGGAGGGGCTGAGCGTCGAGATGGCGTGATCACTCGTTCGGCTGATCGCTGAGCGAATCCCGATCGAGGACCGTCGGCGGCTCGTCAAGCTGGTGCCTGCCTACGAAGGGAGGCACCATGACGGTTATGGCAGAGCGTGCGTCGTCTCAGTTGTCGGTGGACATGTTCGAGCGGATCGCAGAATTCGCCGCTCGCGAGGACGAGACCGTCAGTTTCGAGTTCATCGACGGACGGATCGGGGCCAGGAAAGTGACGAACGGCAGCCACGGCGAGATCGCGATGTGGTTGGTCTTCAAGTGCAAGCAGGCACGACCTGACCTCACCCTTTATACGACGAACCAGGGGCTGAAGGTCGAGGCGTACCGCAGGGGCCGGGCCCGGCCCGATGCCCTGCTCGCGCCGGTGGGTTACTTCAATGGCCGGGGCGACTGGGCCGAACCCGACGGCGTGTTGATGGCCGTCGAGATCACGTCGTACGACTCGGACACCCACAACCGCGACCGTGTGGAGAAGCCCCGGGCCTACGCCGAGGCCGGCATCCCCGTCTACTTGCTGATCGACCGGGACAATCTCTCGGTCCTCGTGCACACCGCGCCCGATCTGGAGGACGGCTACCGTGAGATCCACACCGTGCGGCTCGGGGGCAAGGTCACTCTCCCCGTCCCCGTAGGCATCGAACTCGACACCGAGGAACTCAAGCAGTACGTCGACTGATCGCCCTCACATGGTCATGTCCCGGCGCCGCAGCCCCGCGAGCCCCGCGGCGACCAGTCCCGCCGCCAGCGCCAGCAGGACCAGCACCGGCCCCCACTCCATCCCGCCGCCCGGCAGCTTCGGCAGGTGTCCGAAGGGGGACAGGTCCAGCACCGTCTGCGGGACGTCGAGCGCAGGGCCCACCCAGCCGATCAGCAGGACCGCCCCGGCCACCGCCCACGCCGCCGTCGCCGCCCGGGGGAAGAGGCCGTACAGCAGGACCGCCAGGCCGCCGACGACCCAGACGGCCGGGAGCTGGACGAGGCAGGCGCCGAGGATCGGGCCGGTCTCCTTGCCGTAGCCGACCGCGAAGCCCGCCCCCGCCAGCAGCATGATCAGCGCCGAGCCCGCGAAGGCGATCACCAGGTGGCCCGCCGCCCAGCGCAGCCGGCCCACCGCGTTCGCCAGGATGGGCTCCGCCCGCATCGAGGTCTCCTCGCCGTGCAGGCGCAGCACCGAAGCCACCACGTACAGGGCCGCGATCAGGCCCAGCATGCCGGTCATCGACGCCAGGAAGGCGTCCGTCAGGCCAGACTGGCCGCCCATGCGCTCGAAGATCTCCCGCGCCTTGTCGTTGTCGCCGACCAGGTCGGCCACCCCGTCGGTCAGCCCGCCGTAGACGACCCCGGCGAGGAAGAAGCCGATGCTCCAGCCGAGCACGCCGCCGCGCTGGAGCCGCCAGGCCAGCGCGCCCGCCGTGCCGAGACGGCCGTCGGCGGGGCCCGGACGGGTGGGCAGGAAGCTCATGCCCACATCCCGGCGGCCGGCGAGTTCGTACGCCACCGCGCCCTGGACCAGGGCGGCGCCCGCGAACAGCAGCAGCACCCACCAGCGCTCGCTCGCGAACGGCCGCAGGTTCTCCAGCCAGCCCAGCGGCGACGCCCAGGTCAGCGCCGACGAACCGTCGTCCGACGCCGAGTCGCCCGCCGCGCGCAGGGCGAACGCCGCGCCCAGCAGTCCGGCCGTCAGCCCGCGCGCGAGCCGCGCGCTCTCCGTGAACTGGGCGACGATCGCCGCCAGCGTGGCGAAGACCATGCCGACCCCGGCCAGTCCGAGGCCGAACGCCAGGGCCCCCGTGGCGCCCTGGCCGGCCAGTCCGGCGGTCACCAGCAGTGCCAGCGCGGCGTTGGCGACCGCCGCGGTCAGCAGCGCGGCCGTCAGGGAGGCCCGGCGGCCCACCATCCCGGACGCCAGCAGTTCCTGACGGCCGCTCTCCTCCTCGTCCCGGGTGTGCCGTACGACGAGGAGCATGCTGACCACGGCCGCGAGCGCGCCCGCGTACACGCCGACCCGCCAGGCCGTCAGGGCGCCGATCGAGTCGTCGAAGACCGGGCCGATCAGCGCGCGGAAGGAGGCGTTGGCCGAGGTGTCCTGGATGAGGTTGGCGCGGTCGGCCGGGGTGCCGTAGAGGTTTTCCAGCGTGTTCGGCATGGAGAGGATCATCAGCGCGTTCACCGCCACCCAGACCGGGATCATCACCCGGTCGCGGCGCAGGGCGAAGCGCAGCAGGGTGCCGGTGCCCGCCAGCTGGCGCGGGCCCGACGGCCGTACCTCGAAGGCGCTCGCGGTCATCGGGCGGCCACCTCGTCCATGTCGGTCTGGTAGTGCCGCAGGAACAGCTCCTCCAGGGTCGGCGGCGTCGACGTCAGCGAGCGCACGCCGGACTCGCTCAGCGAGCGCAGGACGGCGTCGAGCTTGTCGGTGTCGACCTGGAGGCGGACGCGGTGGCCCTGGACGTCGAGGTCGTGGACCCCGGGAAGGCGGGACAGCCCGTTGGGTGGCCCCGCCAGTTCGGCGCTCACGCTGGTCCGTGTCAGGTGGCGCAGGTCGGCCAGCGAGCCGCTCTCGACGGTGCGGCCCTTGCGGATGATGCTGACCCGGTCGCAGAGCTCCTCGACCTCGCTGAGGATGTGCGACGACAGCAGGACGGTGCGGCCGCGGTCGCGCTCCTCCTCCACGCAGCGCTGGAAGACCTCCTCCATCAGCGGGTCCAGGCCCGAGGTCGGCTCGTCGAGGATCAGCAGGTCGACGTCGGAGGCGAACGCGGCGACGAGGGCGACCTTCTGCCGGTTGCCCTTGGAGTAGGTGCGGCCCTTCTTCGTCGGGTCCAGTTCGAAGCGCTCGATCAGCTCGGCGCGGCGCCGGGCGTCCAGCCCGCCGCGCAGCCGGCCGTAGAGGTCGATGACCTCGCCGCCCGACAGGTTCCGCCACAGCGTCACGTCCCCCGGCACGTAGGCGATCCGGCGGTGCACCTCCACCGCGTCCCTCCAGGGGTCGCGGCCGAGCACCCGGGCGCCGCCGGAGTCGGCCCGCAGCAGGCCGAGCAGGACGCGGATGGCGGTGGACTTGCCGGCGCCGTTGGGGCCGAGGAAGCCGTGGACCTCACCGGTCTCGACGTCCAGGTCGAGGCCGTCGAGCGCGTGCGTCTTGCCGAACGACTTGTGCAGTCCGGATACCTCAATGGCGGGGTTTGCCTTCGTCATGGTGCTGAACGTACGCTTCTTTCAGAAATTTGTGAAGTTAAGGAAGCGTATAAAGGCCCGGATAGGATGGACGGATGACGGAGTCAGTCGGGGCCGACCGGGACGCGGAGTCCGTGTCGAAGTTCGTGGAGTCCTTCGCGGCGCAACTGGTCGAGGCGGGGATGCAGCGCATGGCCGCCCGGGTCTTCGCCGCGCTGCTCGCCTCCGACAAGGGTGTGCTGACCTCCGCCGAACTGAGCGACCAGCTGCGCATCAGCCCGGCGGCCGTCTCCGGAGCGGTGCGCTACCTCGCCCAGACGCACATGGTGTCGCGCGAGCGGGAGCCCGGGTCGCGCCGGGAGCGCTACCGGGTGCACGGCGACCAGTGGTACGAGGCCCTCACCAACCGCGAAGCCGTCCTCAAGCGGTGGCAGTCGTCCCTGCGCGAGGGCGTCACCAGCCTCGGCGCCGAGACCCCGGCGGGGCGCCGCCTGGCCGAGACGCTGGCCTTCTTCGAGTTCGTCGACGGTGAGGTCGTCGCCATGATGGAGCGCTGGCGGGTGTACCGCGACGAGACCTTCGGGCAGGGCTGACCCGCCCGGGGCTCACCGCCCCGGCAGCACCAGCCGCAGCGCGCCTTCCCCCACCGTCCAGGTCCGTCTGCGCACCGGCCCGGAGACCGCCACGTCGGCCCGGTACCGGAAATGCGCCCCCGACACGGTCACCGTCCGCCCCTCGGCCAGCAGCGGCGAGGCCTCCGCCCCCACCGAGGCCGGCCGCACCTCCACCGCGGCCACCCCCGCGCCCCCCGGCGTCACCGACACGCCCTCCACCGGCTGGTCGAGGTCCACCAGCGTGGACCCGTCGACCTCGACGCGCAGCCGCGCCGGGCCGGGCGAGCCCGGTAGGGCCGCACCCCGGGCCGGCACCAGTGTCCGTACGAGCGACTGGCACGTGCGCAGCCACGGCCGCCCCGCACCCGGCCCCACCGCGCTCGCCCCGGCGGGCGCGGCGGGGTCGCGTATCGGCGGGATCCGCAGCCCGCCCAGGACCACGCCGTCGCTGTCGTCCACGAGCAGGTCCAGCCGCCGCTCCGCGCCGTCCAGCACCGCCCGCGCCGCCGCGACCGCCCCCGTGGGCACCCCCAGGGATCCGGCCAGCGACAGCGCGCCCCCCACCGGCACCACCGACAGCACGCATTCGGCCAGCTGCCGCTGCCGGTGCAGCAGGGCCACCGTGCGCAGCAGCGCCCCGTCGTCGCCGACGACCACCGGCCGGCGCGACCCGCGCCTCGCCAGGGCACGGGCGAACTCGTCCGGGTCCTCCGGTAGACAGACTTTCGTGGCCGCACCCGCGCTGAGCACGTCTTTCGCGATCCTGACGGACTCGCCGTCCGTCCTCCGGGCGATCGGATCGATCACCACCAGCAGCTGATCGGACATCGCGAAAGTCGCCACCTCGGCCATGCCTCGCTTCCTCGGGTAGCATCTTTGTGCAAGAGCCCCTTGCGCTATTGCGCCAGGGGCTTCGTCTATTCCGGGGCCATCCGGTCCGACGGTTCGCGGCCAATGACGGTCGCGTCCGGTGGTGGTGCACGCGGCGGAACACTACGCGTGCGCCCCCGACCTTGGACATGCCCCGCCCGGAAGGGGTGTACGCGCGTGCCCGCACTTGTGCTGCTCGGTGCTCAGTGGGGTGACGAGGGTAAAGGGAAGGCCACCGACCTGCTCGGCGGATCCGTCGACTACGTGGTCCGCTACCAGGGCGGCAACAACGCCGGCCACACGGTCGTCGTCGGCGACCAGAAGTATGCCCTCCACCTTCTCCCCTCCGGCATCCTCTCGCCGGGATGCACCCCGGTCATCGGCAACGGCGTCGTCGTCGACCCGTCGGTCCTGTTCTCCGAGCTGAACGGGCTGAACGAGCGCGGCGTCGACACGTCGAAGCTCCTGATCAGCGGTAACGCTCACATCATCACGCCGTACAACGTGACGGTGGACAAGGTGACGGAACGCTTCCTCGGGAAGCGGAAGATCGGGACGACCGGCCGCGGCATCGGCCCGACGTACGCGGACAAGATCAACCGCGTCGGCATCCGGGTCCAGGACCTCTACGACGAGTCGATCCTGACCCAGAAGGTCGAGGCGGCCCTCGACGTCAAGAACCAGATCCTCACCAAGCTCTACAACCGGCGCGCGATCGCCGTCGACCAGGTGGTCGAGGAGCTGCTGGGCTACGCCGACAAGCTCGCGCCGTACGTCGCCGACACGGTCCTGGTGCTCAACCAGGCCCTGGAGCAGGACAAGGTGGTCCTCTTCGAGGGCGGCCAGGGCACGCTCCTCGACATCGACCACGGGACCTATCCCTTCGTCACGTCGTCGAACCCCACCGCCGGCGGCGCGTGCACGGGCGCGGGCGTCGGCCCGACCAAGATCAGCCGCGTCATCGGCATCCTCAAGGCGTACACGACCCGGGTCGGTTCCGGTCCCTTCCCGACCGAGCTCTTCGACGAGGACGGCGAGGCGCTGCGCCGGATCGGCGGCGAGCGGGGCGTGACGACCGGCCGTGACCGTCGCTGCGGGTGGTTCGACGCGGTGATCGCCCGCTACGCGACCCGCGTGAACGGCCTCACCGACTTCTTCCTCACCAAGCTCGACGTCCTCACCGGCTGGGAGCAGATCCCGGTCTGCGTGGCGTACGAGATCGACGGCAAGCGGGTCGAGGAGCTGCCGTACTCGCAGTCGGACTTCCACCACGCGAAGCCGGTCTACGAGACGCTGCCGGGCTGGTCCGAGGACATCACATCGGCCAAGTCCTTCTCCGACCTGCCGAAGAACGCCCAGAACTACGTCAAGGCGCTGGAGGAGATGTCCGGCGCCCCGATCTCCGCGATCGGCGTGGGTCCGGGCCGGGACGAGACGATCGAGATCAACTCCTTCCTGTAGGACCGCGAGGGTGAGCGCCCGGCCGGGGAACCGGCCGGGCGCTCACGCGTTCAGGGACCGGCTCACTCGGTGCGCAGCGCCCTGGCCGGGTCCGTCCTGGCCGCCCAGCCCGCCGGGAGCAGGGCGCCCGCCACCGCGATCGTGAGGCCGCCCAGCAGGAGCAGGGCCAGCACCGGCGTGGCGTAGACGGCGATGTACGAGCCGGGCAGGTTCATCCCCACCGCGTCGCCCATCAGCGGCGTCACGTAGTGGTGCAGGGCCACTCCGAGCGGAATCCCGACGACCGAGGCGAGCAGGCCGATGCCGGCGACCGACGTGAGCACCATGCCCACGATCTGGCGGGGTGTCATGCCCAGGGACTTGTGGACGCCGAGGTCGTGGACGCGGTCGCGGGTGTCGAGGACGACGGTGTTGAGGACGCCCAGGCCCGCGACCGTGACGAGCAGCAGGGTCAGCATGCCGATCAGCGCGTCCATGGCCGCGATCACGCTGGAGGAGTCGTCGCCGCCCGGGTGGGCGTACGCGCCGAGGGCGTCCAGGGTCTCGTTCAGTGAGGTCAGGTAGGCCGACTCGGAGGTTCCCGGGTCCGTGTCGACGTGGAACCGGGTCGGTTCGGCGTCCAGGCCCAGGGCGGTGAGGGTGGTGGCCGGGGTCAGCAGGGTCATGCCGTCGTCCTCGGTGAAGAACGCCTCGCCGACGATACGGACGGTGGTGCGGCGGCCGACCTCCGTCAGGGTCAGGCTGTCGCCGACCTCGATTCCGGCGGCATGCAGGAAGCGCTCCGTGACCACCGCCTGGCCGGGGCCGGTCAGCCAGGTGCCCGAGACCACCTCCGGGGCGGCCCAGGACGTGTCGCCCTCGTACGCGGTCACGGTGGTCCCGCCGCTGATGCCGGACGCGCGGACCTCGGCCTGGACGGTGCCGTAGAAGCGCCGGGTGCCCTCCTGCGCGCGCAGGGCGGCGGCGACCTCGGCCGGGTCGGCCGCCGGCTTCTCCGGCTGACCGGGGGCGCGGACGACCTGGGCGCCGGGCGGACCCTGCCCGCCACCGGTGTCCACGACGACCGGAGCGGCGGAGTCGAGCATCCGGTTCGACTGCACCGCGCCGAGCGTCAGGGCCAGCCCGACCGCGAAGGTGACGGTGACGGCGGCGAAGGCCACCGCGGCCGCCGTCGTGAGCGAACGGGCGGGGCGGGCGAAGGGGTGCGCCAGACCGAGGCCGACCGGGCGCGGCAGCGGCAGCCGCCCGGTGAGCCGGCGGGCCAAGCGCCCCCGTGCGGTGCCCGCCGCACGCCCCACGGAGATCGCCTCCACGGTGCGCAGCCGGCCGGCGCGCAGCGCGGGCACGAGAGCGGCGACGGCGACCAGCGCGAGGGCGACGGCGGGTGCCGCCACGTCGACCCACCAGGGCACCGAGGCGGGCGCGCCGCTGTAGACGTCCTCGACGTCTCCCAGGACCGGGCCCGCCAGCACGTTGCCGAGGGCCACGCCCAGGGCGCAGCCGAGCGCGGCCGGGACCAGTGCCTGGGCGACGTACGCCCACACCACCTGGGCCGGGGTGAGGCCGAGGGACTTGAGGATGCCGATGCGCCGGGTGGCGGCGCCCACCGCGCCGCTGACGACGATGCCGATGATCAGCACCGACATGGCCAGCCCGAGCACACCGAAGGCGGCCACGAAGGGCACGAACGCCAGCGCGTTGGCGAGCTGTTCCTGCTGGACGACGAGGTGGGACCGCGTCGCGGTCAGCGCACCGGAGGGCACGGCGGCGGCGATCGCGGCGCGTGCCGTGGCCATCTGTGCGTCGGTGCCGGCGTGCCGGAAGCGGTAGAGCATCTCGTACGTGGGGGCGCCGGACTTCGCGGTCAGCGCCTCGGCCTGGGCGGGGGTCACCCACGCGTCGGCGGTGCCGGTGACCGACCGGGCCAGTCCGACCACGGTCAGCGTGGGGCTGCCCGGCAGGTCGGGGAAGGTCAGCCGGGCGCCCGGCCGCAGTGGTGACTCGGCCTCCGCCAGCACGATCTGGCCGGGCCGGGTCGCCCAGTCGCCCGCGACGAGCCGCAGCCGGTCCACCGGCCCTTGCCGGTCCGCGCGTCCGGCCACGGTCAGCGCGGGCAGCGTGACTCCTGCCGGGATCGGGGCGGATGCCGAGACCGTGCGCGGGCGCAGTTCAAGGGTCCGGAAGGGCCCGGCCGCGGCCGTCACGCCGGACGCGCGTGCGGTGGCTGCGAGTTCCGGCTCGGTGACCTTGCCGCCGTCGAACTGCGCGGCAAGCTGGGCGCCCCGCTGCTCGGCCATCGCATGCTCGAACGGCGCCCGGGACGCCGTGAGCACCCCGGCGGCCACTACGGACGCGGTGACCGCGACGAGCGTGGTCAGGATCATCACCGCGGTCTGGATCCGGCGCCGCCCGACGCCCGCGCGCACCACTTTGCTCAGGGCGCTCACCCGGCCACCGCCGGTGTGCTCCGGACGTCCTGGGTGTCCCGGACGATCCGCCCGTCGACCAGCTCTATGGTCCGGGTCGCACAGGACTCGGCGAGCCCCAGGTCATGGGTGACCAGCACGATCGTCTGCCCGTCCGCGTTGAGCGCGGCCAGCAGCTGCCGTACGTCCTCGCCGGAGGCGGTGTCCAGTGCGCCGGTGGGCTCGTCGGCCAGCAGCAGCGCCGGACGGTTCATCAGGGCGCGGGCGACCGCCACCCGTTGCCGTTCCCCGCCGGACAGTCTGCCGGGGTGGGCGTCCGCGTGCCGCTCGATGCCGAGGTGGGCCAGCAGACCGGCGGCGCGGCGGCGGGCCTCGGCGCGGGGCGTGCCGGCGAGCTGGGCCGGCAGCAGGACGTTGTCGGCGACCGTCAGGTCCTCCAGCAGGTTGAAGAACTGGAAGACCATGCCGATCCGCGCCCTGCGGTACCTCGCCGACGCGGCCTCGCCGAGCCGGTCCACCCGCAGCCCGTCGACGGTGACGCTTCCGCCGCTCGGCCGGTCCAGGCCCGCGATCAGGTTGAGCAGCGTCGACTTGCCGCTGCCCGACGGTCCGAGGACGGCCAGCGCCTCCCCGGCCCGCACGCTCAGGCTCACGCCGGCCAGCGCCGGCGGTCCTTCCCCGTACGTCCTGCTCACGTCGCGGATGTCGATCACGGGCGGTGCGGTCGTGGTCATGGGCCCTCCCCGGCTGCTGGTTTGACGGTTCGGCGCGACGCTAGGGGCGGGGCCGGGTCCGGGGCGTCGCCCGCGGCGGCGAGAACGACTGCCGTGCCGGGGCGACATGGCGGGAACGTCATCCCTGAGATGTACGAGGAGGATGTACGGCCCGTCCGCGGCGGTCCACGGCGGGAGGGATGTGGCCGCGCGGGGCTCTTGCGAGACTGGCCCCATGAGCGGGGCGGCCGGTACAGCCGGGGTGGTCGGGCGGGCAGGCGTACGGCGGTGGAGGGCCGTCGTCACGGCGCTGCCGCGGCCGTCGCGGTGGATGTGGACGGCCGACGCGATCCTCGCCCTCGTCCTTGCCGTGAGCACGGTGAGCGCCTCGCTGGATCAGGACGCCGCGATGAACGTGCCGCCGTTCGGCGTGGGGGAGCCGGTCCCGCCGCCGCCCGGGCCGCCGGGCGTACTCGCGGGGCCCGCGGCCGACCCCGGGGAGCTGGTCCTCGCCGCGTTGACCGCGCTGCCCCTGATCGTGCGCCGGCGGTATCCGCTGGCCGCGTTCTGGGCCGTGCTCGGGCTGACCCTGGTGTTCGGCCAGCGCTCCGGCGCGACGGGCGCGACCGTGTACACGTTCCTTTCGTGCGTGGTCGCCGCCTACAGCGCCGCCGTGCACAGCCCGCGCCGCGTTCCGGCGCTGGTCGGCGTGCTGCTCGGCGCGGTGCTGATGGCGGTGTTCCACGAGGAGTACTTCCCGTACTTCACACCGGGCTTCGTGCCGTTCCTGGTACTGCTCGGGGTCGGCCTCGGGGCGAACGCGATCCACACCTGGCAGCAGCGCGTCCGCGACCTCCAGGCACGGCAGGAGACCGCCACCCGCCTCGCGGTCGAGCGCGAACGCGCCCGGATCGCCCGGGAGTTGCACGACGTCGTCACCCACAATGTGAGCGTGATGGTGATCCAGGCGGGCGCGGCCCGCAAGGTGATGGACGCCGCGCCCGACCGGGCCCGCGAGGCGCTGCTGGCCGTCGAGGCGGGCGGGCGCACCGCGATGGCCGAACTGCGCCATGTGATGGGCCTGTTGACCATGGACGGGGACCCCGGCGCGGACCCGGCCGCGGACGTCGACCTCGCCCCGCAGCCGGGCCTCGCCCAGGTGACCGTACTCGTGGACCGGGTCCGCGCCACCGGCGTCCCCGTCGAGCTGACCGTCACGGGCGCGCCGGCACCGCTGGTCGCCGGCGCCGACCTGGCCGCGTACCGGGTGGTGCAGGAGGCGCTGACGAACGTCGTGAAGCACGCCGCCGGTGCGAGGGTGTGGGTGTCCGTCGGCCACATGCCCGACGCCGTGCACGTGGAGGTCTCCGACACCGGCGGCACGGCCGCGACCCCGGCCGGTCCCGGGGGCGGCCGGGGCCTGCTCGGCCTGCGCGAACGACTCGCCGTCTACGGCGGCACGCTGGAGGCGGGCGCACGGCCCACGGGAGGTTTCCGGGTGCGCGCGGTCGTACCCGTGGAGACGAAGGCGGACCACCCGACCGAGGGGGCGTCATGACCGACGCGCCCCGCGTGGTGATCGCTGACGACCAGGCCCTCGTCCGCACCGGCTTCAGCATGATCCTGACCGCCGACGGCATCGACGTGGTGGCCGAGGCGGCAGACGGCGAGCAGGCGGTGGCGGCCGTCGAGCGCACCCGCCCCCACCTCGTCCTCATGGACATCCGGATGCCGGGCCTCGACGGTCTTGAGGCCACCCGGCGCATCCTCTCCGGCATGATCCCCGACCCGCCCCGGGTCCTGATCCTCACCACCTACGACCTCGACCGCTACGTCTACGCCGCCCTCACGGCGGGCGCCAGCGGCTTCCTGCTGAAGGACGTCACCCCGGAGCACCTCGTCGCCGCCGTCCGGCTGGCCCGCTCCGGCGACGCGCTGCTCGCCCCGGCCATCACCCGCCGCCTGGTCGAACGCTTCGTCACCCAGGACACGGCGACCGCCGCCCTGCACCGGGACCTGGCGGTCCTGACTCCCCGCGAACGACAGGTCCTCCAGTCACTGGGCACGGGCCTCAGCAACGCCGAACTCGCCTCCCGGTTCACCCTGAGCGAGGCCACGGTGAAGACCCACGTGGCCCGCATCCTGTCCAAGCTCCGCCTGCGGGACCGCGCGCAGGCGGTGGTGGTGGCCTACGAGACGGGGCTGGTCACCCCTGGGGGAGACCCGAGGTGAAGGCGGCCCAGGCCCGACCGGAGACGGTGAGGTTCGGGCCGTCGGGGTTCTTGGAGTCGCGTATGTGGAGGGTGGGGGTGGCGTTGGGGCAAGGGGCGACTTCTAGGCAGGCGCCGCCGCCATCGTCGCTGTAGCTCGACTTGAACCAGTGGAGGGTTTCGGTGCCAGTCATCGTTCCTCTCCCGCCAACCGTTCGATGAAACTCAGTGATTCGTCGGGGCCAAGGGCCTGCGAGCGGATCTTTGCATAGCGGTGCGCCAGTTGGGACACCTCGGCGGGATCACTGACCAGAATCCCCTGGTCCTCGATCTCCAGATAGACGACGTCTTGGTGGTCCGCAGTCTCCACGAGGTGCATGGGACCGCGAGCGCCTGCGTACGTTCCACGAAGCCCCCGCTCCAGAGGTAACACCTGCACGCAGACATTGTCCCGCTGGGCGTCCTCGGCGAGCGAGCGTAGTTGCTCGCGCAGAATCTCCCAGCTACCGAACGGCCGCCGCAGCACGCTCTCTTCAAGGATCAGCTCGATCATCGGAGGGGGATCCCGGTCGAAGAGAGCCCGGCGAGCCACCCGCGCCTCGACCAGTTCCTCTCGCTTCTGCTCAGACACTGGCGGATAACCACCGCCGATCAACGCCCGCGCGTAATCCTCCGTCTGGAACAACCCGTCGACCACCAGCGTCTCGTAGGAACAGATGGTGACGGCACCGGCCTCCAGCTCCGAGAACCCCCGGAAACGGGCCGGGTATTTCTCAAGCAGTATCCATTTGCGGGCCTTCTCGAAGACCCCCAGCCCACCCCCGATCTCCGCCTCCAGCTTCACCAGCATCTGATCGCTCGCGGGCTGCGCGCACGTCTCCATCGCGCTCACCGCCGCCGCCGTGTACCCGAGCTTGTCGCCCAACTGTGGCTGGGTCAGTCCGTGTTGCTCCCGCAACGCCTTCGCCAGGGCGGCGACCAAATGGGCCGTACCGCCTGCCTCCGTCTTGTTCTCCGCCCGCGCCATTGCGGTCACCTCCGAACTCAACCGAACTCAACCGGTCACAACTCGCGGATGCCGGTAATCAACCGTGTTCAACCGACGACGCAGAGTCATGGATCAAGCTAGCTCCGCACCCGCAAGCTGACCCCGTGAATGCGCAAAGTGACCTGACCTGGCTCCCTGCAACCGGTGTTCAACTCCGCAAGGCGGGTGTCCAGTTCGACGCGATCAGAGTCGACGGCGAGGAGGGGCGGGACGTCGCCGACCGGCTCGCCCGCATGACCGGCGGTGATCCGGGGCCGATCGTCGAGTCGGCGACGGGGCGCCGCGGGGTGTACTTCCTCGTGCCCGTCGGCAGTACGTCCCACCGGGCCTGGCCCGACGGAGTGACCCGTTTCGTCGCCGGCCCGGGACATGTCTCGTACATCCCGGTGCCCGCTCTCAACGGCTCCACCTGGCCTTTGAGCTGGCGCTACCGCCCCACGGCGCCCGACCGCCTCGTCCACGCACTGCTGCTGTGCACCGCCCTTCACTCGCAGGAGTGAAGAACGCGAACTCCCGTCTGGGAAAAGGATGTTCCGACTTGCAATCGTCGCTCTGCGTGGCCTTAGAGTCACGCCAACAGGAATGCCCCCGCGGTGCGCCAACACCCGGGGGCTCGACACCAGGAGCAGTACCTCCGGATGCGTTCTCATCGTACGACGCCTGCGCGCGTCTTTTCAGGCCTGTCGGCCGCCCTGCTCCGCGACCGGAGCATCTCGTGGTGCGCGGTGAGCGTACTGACGTACTTGCTTGCCCTCCCGAACCATGCCCGTGTCACCCTTCGCGCGCTCGCCAGGGCGCGTGCCGGAGGGCGGTCGCGGATCGCTGTCGCTCTGCGTGAGCTGGAGGAACTCCGGTATCTGCGGCGAGTGACATGCGAGAGGGAAGCGGCGGGCCAACTCCGCGTTGCCTACGAGGTGTTCGACGCACCGTACGAAGCCGTGCCACGAACGGGTGAAACCGAAAAAGTGGCGGGTCGGCGTGCGTCGTCGGGAGTGGGTGCCGCCGCGGCGGCGCGTCTGCTGCTCACCCTCGGGGACTACGACCGGCGCCTCACCCTCGACGGCGTCGAGGCGCTGCGGCTCGCGCCGCTGGTGGAGGAGTGGTGGCGGCGCGGGGCGAGCAGTGCCGAGGTGCGGGCAGCGGTGACGTGGGGTGCGCCGGAGCGAGTGCGGTCAGCCTCCGGTCACATCGAGGCTCGGCTGCGGGGTGGGCTGCGTCCGTCGGGGCCGCCAAGTGGGGTGCCGTCTTGAGCGGCCCGACGTGGTATACCGCGGGTATACTGCGGTTATGGCTGACACCACCGTCAAGGTCGATCCCGCCGTCCGTGACCGCCTCATGGTCCTTGCCCGCGAGCGCGGGATGACCATGCGTGACCTGATCGCCGAACTGGCGGGGGCCACCCCGACCAAGGAAGAGCTGCGGAAGCGGTACGAGGCGACCAAGGCGTACTGCGAGACGCACTTCGGTGTGACACTCACGGACGAGGACCACGACAGGGTGGAGAAGGTCTGGCAGGACCTTGAGGCCGGCCGGCCCGTGGACAGTCTGTGAGAGCCACCGGGGCCGGGTCGACCGGCGTCGTATTCGACGAGTCGGCCCTGCTGGCGCTCGGCTCGGGGAACTCACTGGCCTCTCAGTTCGTCGCGAACACCGAGCACGGGCCCACGCGGCACGTGTACGTACCGGCGCTGTGCCTGGCCGCTGCCGACGGAATGCGCAAGGGGCTCGCCGAGCATGTCGGAGCGCTGCCCGCCGTTGAGATCGTGGAGTTGGACTTCTCGGGGGCGTCCACCGTGGGGGCGCTGTTGCGCGACGGGGTGGAGTGGCGGCTCGGCCACGCGATCCATCTCTCCCGGCCGACGCCGGACTGGCCGGACGGGCGTCGTGTGCTGACCACCGACCCCGACCTGTACGCGGAGATGCCCCTGGTACGGACCATCAGGTTGCCGCGCCAGCTATAACGCGGGGGGAGGGCACCCGGGGGTGCCCTCCCCGTTCCGGTCCGTCCGATGGAGCAGTGAGCGGGCGACGTACGCGCCGTGCCCCTAGCGTGAGGTCACAGGGGGCGACCGAAGGAAGGTGAACGTCATGCGTGTGCTGCTCCAGGCCCATCTCGACACCGAGAAGACGAACGAAGTCATCCGCAGCGGCAAGATGCCCCAGGTGATGCAGGAGGTCATGGGGGCCTTCAAGCCGGAGGCCGCCTACTTCGGCCCCGACGGCGGCGTCCGCTCGATGTTCCTCGTCTTCGACATGCAGGACACCTCCCAGATTCCGCCCATCACCGAGCAGCTCTTCCAGAAGTTCGGTGCCACCGTGGACTACACGCCGGTGATGAACCAGGAAGACCTGCAGAAGGGGCTGGCCCAGTTGAAGTAGGCCGGCTGAAGCAGGTCAGCTGAAGACGATCATCGACCCCTGCGCGAGACTCCGCGTCGCCGCCGCGTGCAGCCCCAGCCACACATGCCGTTCGCGGGCGAACGGGCTCGGGTCGTAGGGGGCGGGGACGGCCGGCTCCTCCAACGCGGTGGGCGCGAGCGGGGGCTGCGGGGCGGCCGGCGGGTTGGCCGGGTCGATGCCGATGACAGGGGCCACGAACTCCAGCTCGCGCAGCAGCGCCTGGGAGGAGCCCAAGGGGCCGCCACCCGCGAGGAGTTCGTCGTTGGAGAGCGGTCCGGCGAAGTCGACCGGGACGTAGGCGCCCGCGTGGTCGTAGTGCCAGACCAGGTGCGACTGCTTGGCCGTCGACTCGAACATCTCCAGCAGCTGCTCGTAGTCACCGCCCAGCTCGTCGACCGGGGTGACCGCGAGCCCGCAGACCTGGAGCAGATAGGCCCGGCGCAGGAAGTGCAGCGCGTCGTAGTCGAAGCCGGCGACCGGCGCGACGTCGCCGGAGAGGCCCGGCATGTACTGGTACACCGGCACCGGTGGCAGCCCGGCCTCGGCGAGCACCTTGTTGTATTGCGCGAGTTCTTCGGCGAACGGGTTGTCGGGGGTGTGGCACAACACGTCGACGAGCGGTACCAGCCACAGGTCACAGGCCAAAAGAGGGCTCCTCATGCAGCAGTCGTCACACATTGGTCAGGGCAGGTTAATCGGTGCACCGCGGGAGCGGCCCCCCTCGTGCAGGTCCCATACCCATACTCCGCCGACCCACTTACCCGGCGCGCCCACCAGCTTCTCGACGGTCGCCCGCAGCGGACCGTCGTTCGGCTGCGGTGCCAGCACCAGCACGCCCGCCTTCCAGTAGGCCAGGTCCGTCCGCGCCTGCGCCCGCCATGACTCGTTGACGGGCGGCACGTCGCCCGAGTCGCGGACGTCACGCAGCAGGTTGGAGGTGAAGCGGGGCTCGGCGCCGTAGATGCCGGTCCGTTCCTCGCCGTAGGGGCCGTTGAAGTAGCCGCCGGGCAGTCTGAAGCCGAGGCCGGCCTTGGTCTGCCAGTGCAGCGCCTCCGCGTCGGCGGGGTCGGGCAGCGGCACCGGCACGAGCGACTCGCCCTCGCGGACGTACGACTTCCAGGTGCCGTCCGCGATGAAGGCGGGCACGTCGACGCGTTCCACGGCCCTGAGCGGGGCCGGGATCAGCGGGAGCAGGGCGAGGGCGACCCCCAGCAGGCCCACGTACCGGGTGGACAGGGGGCGCACCGCGAGCAGTCGGTGCACGGCCACGGCGAGCAGCATCCCCAGCACCGGCGCGCAGATCATCGCGACCCGGCTCTCGATGACCGCCTCGAACAGCGGCAGGCCGGCGAGGAGTTCCCAGGGACCGGGGACGGTGAGGCCGGTGAGCGGGACACGGAACTCCCGCCCCAGGGACAGGACGGCCGCGGCCACCGCCGTGCACGCCAGCGCCCGGACCAGGGCCCGCTCCCACAGCCGTACGAGGACCGCGAAGGCGAGCAGGACCAGCGGCCAGCCGTAGAAGGCGTTCTGCTCGGTGATGTTGAAGGCGAGCGCGTTCGCCGCCTCGGCGTCGCCCGCGAGCCAGGAGCGCTCGGCGAAGGAGAGCAGGGCGAGGGGGCTGTTGAAGGAGCGCGGGTTGTGCTCGATGTCGGTGTAGCTCTGCGGACCGGCGAACTGCCAGACCAGGGGATACACGACCAGCGGGAGGCAGACGGCGGCGCCGATGAAAAGGCCCCGCAGGAGCGGACGCCACGACGCGCGGGCCGCGTCCCGGCGTACGACGGCGTAGGCGGCGGCGAACAGCAGCATGCCCAGGGCCGCGAGCAGCAGCGGCTCCTCGCCGAGGAAGACCTGGTACGCCGCCATCAGGCCGAGCACCACCCCGTTCCGTACGACCCGGGTGCCCGCGCACAGCCGCAGGGCGCGGTCGATGATCAGCGGGATCATGAACAGGACCACGAAGTTCGGGTGGGCGTGGGCGTGGCTGACCATCGGCGGCGCGAAGGCGGCCAGGGAAGCGCCCAGGAAGGCCGCCGTCCGGCCCGGCACGACGTGCTTGACGATCAGCCAGTACCAGGCGGCCGCGGTCGCGGCGAGACCCAGCGTCATGACCAGGCTGAGGGTGACGGCGGGGCCGGCGGTCAGGGTGAGGGGTGCGAGGGGGACGGACAGGCCGAGCATGACCGTGTTCGCCATGAGGTTGACGCCGTCGGGGAAGCCCTGGAGGTCGGTGAACAGGGGGTTGCGCAGCTGGGCGACGTTGTCGGCGGTGACCGCGAAGAACCACTCCCACTGGTTCTGGTCGCGCAGGGAGTCCGGGAGGTAGCGGTGGGCCGGGTCGAAGAAGCGGCCGGAGTAGAGGGCCACCGACATCAGCAGGAAGAGGAGGGCGGCGAAGAGGTCGGCCGGGCGCAGCGAGCGGGCGGCGATGCGCGCTATCTCCGTGAAGGCGCGGGCGTAGTCGAGCGGGCCGACCTTCGAGCCGGGCCGGTGGGACCAGCGGACGGGGACCTCGGCGATGGACAGGCCGGCGCGGCGTAGATGCCGTAACACCTCGACGTCGATGCCCCAGCCGTTGACGCGGGAGGCTGCGTAGGCCTCGCGGGCGTGGTCGCCGTCGTAGAGCTTGAAGCCGCACTGGGTGTCGTGGACGCCGGGCAGGGCGGTCCGGCGGATCAGCAGGTTCCCGGCCCGGCCGAGCAGCTCGCGCACCCGGTGCTGACGGTCGCCGATCGTGGCGCCCGGGGTCCGGCGGGAGCCGATCGCCGCCGAGTGGCCCTCGGCCAGCGCCTTGTCGAGCCGCTCCAGCTCCTCGACCGGCGTCGCGAGATCCGCGTCGGTGACCAGCACCCGACGCCCGCGCGAGGCGGCGACGCCGAGCCGCAGGGCGTGGCCCTTGCCGCGGTTGCGGGTGCCGGTGACCAGCTGGACGCGGGGGTCCCGGCGGGCGGTGACCAGGTCGCCGGTGCCGTCGGTCGAACCGTCGTCGGCGACGATGATCTCCCAGCTGCCCCAGGGGGAGTCCGCGGCGTCGAGGTGGTCGACGAGGGCGTCGAGGGTGGGGGTGAGGCGGTGCCGTTCGTTGTACGCGGGGACGACGACGGAGAGGCCGGGGAGGGCCGGGAGGTCGGGTTCGTCGGGCGGGTCGAGGGCCTTCGTCGGCTCCCGGTCGACGGTCACCCGGCCGCCAGTCGCTCGATCAGGGCGATGGAGTCCGCGTCGTGGGCGGCGATGATCGAACGGGCCGCGGGCAGGTCGCGGCGCATCAGGGCGTCGACCAGGTCGGTGTGCCGGGCCCACAGCCGGCCGCGCAGATCGTCGAGGCCGCGCAGGTACTGGACGGCGCAGACCCAGGACTCCAGCCGCAGCCGGTGCAGGAAGTCGGCCAGGTAGGGGTTGCCGAAGAGGGTGGCGAGCTCGCGCCAGAAGCGCAGGTCATAGCCGATGAGGACGGTGAGGTCGCCGGCGGTCGCGGCGCGCTGGGCCTCCTCGGCGCGGCGGCGCACCCCGGCGACGACGGCGGCGACGCGCGGGTTGTCCGGGTCGCGGTGGCTGGAGCGGTCGGTGGCGAGGACCTGGAACATGCCGGCGGTGACGAGGCCGCGGGCCTCGACGATGGCGCGGTAGTCGGCCACGGAGTACTCGTGGACGCGGAAGCCGCGGTGCTGGTCGGCCTCCAGCAGGCCCTGGGCGGAGAGGTCGACGAGCGCCTCGCGGACCGGGGTCGCGGAGACGCCGTACTGCTCGGCGATCTCCTTGACGGTGAACTCCCGGCCCGCCTGGAGCCGCCCGGCCAGCACCTCGTCGCGCAGCGCGTCGGCGATCTGCTGGCGCAGGGTGCTTCGCGTCACGGAGCCGTTGCCGCCGGTGCCGGGCATGGTCAGGGCGTCTCCCGTCGTCGCGATGAGGTGGCGTGCTCGTCTATGTCTACGAGCACGCCACCTTACGCGTTCGGCCCGAGGGGGACGTTTCCGCGATGGCCGACTTCCCTCGCCCCCGGCGCCTACGCCGTGTACTCGTCCGCCACGGCCAGCGCGGCGTCCAGCGCGGCCAGGCCCTCCTTCAGCTCCGCCTCGGTCGCGTTGCACGGCGGGACGACATGCGTGCGGTTCATGTTCACGAACGGCCACAGCCCGCCGGCCTTCGCGGCGGAGCCGAACGCGGCCATGGGGGCGTTCGCCTCGCCTGCCGCGTTGTAGGGGACCAGCGGCTCCCGGGTCTCCCGGTTCCGCACCAGCTCGAGCGCCCAGAACATCCCGACGCCGCGCACCTCGCCGACGCAGGGGTGCCGCTCGGCCAGCTCCCGCAGCCCCGGCCCCACCACGTCGGCACCCAGCCGGGCGACGTTCTCGACGACGCCCTCCTCGGCCATGACGTTGATCGTCGCGACGGCGGCCGCGCAGGCCAGCGGATGGCCCGAATACGTCAGACCGCCCGGGTACGGCCGCTTCGCGAACGTCTCCGCGACGGCCCCCGAGATGGCCACGCCGCCCAGCGGCACATACCCGGAGTTCACGCCCTTGGCGAAGGTCATCAGGTCCGGGGTCACGCCGAAGAGGTCCGCCGCGAACCACTCGCCGGTCCGCCCGAACCCGGCCATCACCTCGTCCAGGACGAAGACGATCCCGTACTTGTCGCACAGCTCACGGACGCCGGCGAGGTAGCCGGGCGGCGGGACCATGATCCCGGCGGTCCCCGGGACCGTCTCCAGGATGATCGCGGCGATCGTCGAGGGCCCCTCGAAGGCGATCGTCGTCTCCAGGTGCTCCAGCGCCCGCGCGCACTCCTGCTCCTCGGTCTCCGCGTAGAAACGGGAGCGGTAGAGGAAGGGCGCCCAGAAGTGGACCACGCCGGCCGCGGCACTGTCGGAGGCCCAGCGGCGCGGGTCGCCGGTGATGTTCACGGCCTGCTGGGTACCGCCGTGGTACGAGCGGTAGGCCGACAGCACCTTCGGCCGCCCGGTGTGCAGCCGGGCCATCCGCACCGCGTGCTCGACGGCGTCCGCTCCGCCGTTGGTGAAGAAGATCTTGTCCAGGTCGCCCGGCGTCCGCTCGGCGATCAGGCGCGCCGCCTCGGAGCGCGCCTCGACCGCGAAGGCGGGCGCGAAGGTCGTCATCCGCGCGGCCTGCTCCTGGATCGCGGCGACGACCTTGGGGTGCTGGTAGCCGATGTTGGTGAAGACGAGCCCGCTGGTGAAGTCGAGATAGCGGCGGCCGTCGTAGTCCCAGAAGTACGACCCCTCCGCACCGGCGACGGCGAGCGGGTCGATGAGTTCCTGTGCGGACCAGGAGTGGAACACGTGCGCACGGTCCGCGGCCTTCACGGCGACGCCGACCTCGGGATCTGGCTGAGGGGTCATGCGGGTGAGCGTAGGAGTGCGCGGGGTGGGCGAGGTATCGGCGTCCTGTCTGCGGTCGGGAGCTTTCCGCGACAGGTTGTCGACGCGGGTGCGCCCACCATTGACAGCAGGCTGTCGTCATGTCAGGATGCTGTCATCTAGAAAGAATCGTCGGAGCCTCCAGGGGGAAGCCATGAGCAGCAAGCCCGTGTACCTCGCCGTCTACGACACTCTCGCCGACTGGGAGACGGGGCATACCACCGCCCACCTCGCCCGCGCCGGCCACGGCATCCGCACCGTCGGCCCCTCCACGCGGCCCGTGCGCAGCATCGGCGGACTGCGCGTCCAGCCCGACCTCGCGCTGCACGAGGTGCGGCCCGAGGACGGCTCCCTGCTGATCCTCCCGGGCGCCGACCTGTGGGACACGGGCGACGAGCTGGCGCCCTTCGCCCGCAAGGCCCGCGAGTTCCTCGACGCCGGGGTGCCCGTCGCCGCGATCTGCGGTGCCACCGCGGGCCTCGCCCGCGAGGGACTGCTCGACGACCGCGCCCACACCAGCGCCGTCTCCTTCTACCTCGCGGCCACCGGCTACGGCGGCGGCGAGCGGTACGTCGACGCCGACGCCGTCACCGACGGCGGGCTGGTCACCGCCGGCCCGACCGAGCCGGTCGCCTTCGCCCGGGAGATCTTCCGGCTGCTCGGGGTGTACGAGGGCGAGGTGCTGGACGCCTGGTACCGGCTGTTCCACGACTCCGACGCGGCCGCGTACGCCGTACTGGAGAAGGCGGGAGCCGCGTGAGCCGGGAGCGGCAGGACCTGCTCAGCCGCAGCGCGCTCGGTGTCTTCCGGCTCAACGGCCAGTTCCTCGGGGTCGCCGAGGAACTGGCCCGGCCGTCCGGGCTGACGGCGGCCTGGTGGCAGGTGCTGGGCGCGGTGCTCGGCGAACCCCTCCCCGTCTCCGGCATCGCCCGCGCCATGGGCATCACCCGGCAGAGCGTGCAGCGCATCGCCGACCTGCTGGTGGACAAGGGGCTCGCGGAGTACCGGCCGAACCCGGCCCACCGCCGCGCGAAGCTCCTCGCGCCGACGGACGACGGCCGCGCGGCCATAGCCCGCATCGACCCCGGTCACGCCGCCTTCGCGGACCGGCTGGCCGAGGCCGTCGGGGAGAGCGAACTCGCCGAGGCGGTACGGATTCTGGAACGGTTGTCGAAGGTGCTCGACGACCTCGCCGTTCCTGTTACGGAACCGTAGGCACCGCCCCGCTCACCTCCATGTATGCCGCACTATCGTGGGGCCGACGCATAGGCGGGGGCTGGTTGGGGGCGTGCGATGGAGAAGCTGGGGCCGGGGGATCCGCAGCACATCGGTGTGTACCGGCTGCTGGCGCGGCTGGGCGCGGGCGGCATGGGGGACGTCTATCTCGCCCGGTCGGACCGGGGCCGTACCGTCGCCGTGAAGCTCGTACGGCGGGAGCTGGCCGCGCAGGAGGAGTTCCGCGCCCGCTTCCGCCAGGAGGTGCAGGCCGCGCGGCAGGTCGGCGGGTTCTGGACCGCGCCGGTGCTCGACGCGGACACCGAGGCCGAGGTGCCCTGGGTCGCCACCGGGTACGTCGCCGGGCCCAGCCTCCAGCAGGTCGTCGGGCACGACCACGGGGCGCTGCCCGAGCGGTCGGTACGGATCCTGGCGGCCGGGCTGGCGCACGCGCTCAAGGACATCCACGCCGCCGGGATCGTGCACCGCGACCTCAAGCCCTCCAACGTCCTGGTCACCATCGACGGGCCCCGCGTCATCGACTTCGGCATCGCCCGTGCGCTGGAGACCGTCGACGAGAGCGGGCTCACCCGCACCGGCGCGCTCGTCGGGTCGCCGGGGTTCATGGCGCCCGAGCAGGTGCGCGGCGACCGAATCACGCCCGCGTGCGACGTGTTCTGCCTGGGCTCGGTCCTCGCGTACGCCGCGACCGGCAGGCTGCCCTTCGGCTCCGTCGACAGCGGGGCGCACGCCCTGATGTTCCGGATCGCCCAGGAGGAACCCGACCTGGAGGGCGTGCCCGAGGGGATCGCCGAGCTGGTGCGGGAGTGTCTGCGCAAGGACCCCGGCGCCCGGCCGACGCTGGGCCGGATCCTGGAGCGCACGGGCGCCGAGGACACCGTCTCGGACGGACGCTCCCGCGATCCCTGGCTGCCGAGCGCGCTGGTGGCCCAACTCGGGCGGCACGCCGTGCGGTTGCTGGACACGGAGGATCCGGAGGGGCCGGCCGGCCCGGCCGGGCCGGAAACCCCGGCGCGGGACGGCGACTTCGAGCGGGCGGGTTCCGCGGGGCCGGGTCCCCAGGAGCCGACTCCCGCCGCCTCTCCCGAGCACGCCCCGGCCGCGCCGGCGACGCCCGCCGACCGGCTCCCCACCGTGGCCGCGACCAAGACCGGCCCCACTCCGCCGCCGGGCCCGGGCACCCCGCCCGGCGGCGCCTTCGGAGATGCCGCGGCCCCCGGCGACACCCCGGCCCACCCGGCGTACGGCTCCCCTCAGCAGCACCCGCGACAGCACCCGCAGCAACCGGCGTACGGCTATCCGCCCCCCTCGACGCCGCCCGGCCAAAACCCGCCCTACGGCTTCGGCCCCACCCACGGCCCCGGCCCCTCCTACGGCCCCGGCTCCTCGTACGGGTCCACTCCGCCGTACGGCCCCAACGGGCCCTACGGCCCGAACCCGTCGTACGGCCCGAACCCGGCCTACGACCCGCCCGTGCCGTACATCCCCGGGCCCCCGCCCGAGGCGTCCGGCCGGAGCGGGCGTTCGACCGTGGCGCTCGTCCTGGTCGCGCTGGTCGTCGCGCTCGCCGCCGGTGGTTCGGTGTACGCCCTCATGAACGGCGGCGGTGACGACGAGGCCCGCCCCGGCCCGACCGCCACGGCCACCACGCCCGGCCCCGCCACCTCCGACCCGACGGCCCCCGCCACCTCCCCGGCCCCGACCGGCTCCACGCCCGCGGACGGCGTGATCCCGGCGCGTTACCTGGGCACCTGGACGGCCTCGATCGACAACGCCACCGGTGAGAACACCCGCCGGCTCACCATCCGGCAGGGCGAGGTGGGCGACACCGTGCTCGCCCTCGTCGCCGACGGACCGGCCGGAACCGGCACCTACCACTGCGAGTTCGAGGCGGCGCTGACCGGAGATCCGGGCGGCGACGGCCCGTTGCGGATCGGCCCGTCCACCGTGACCTCCGGGGAGCCGGCCACCTCCTGCTCGCCGGGCGAGGCCACCGAGATCAGGCTGTTGCCGGACGGCCGGCTGGAGCGTGTGAACACCAGCAGCGGGGAGAAGCTGACCTACACCAGGCAGTGAGGGTGAAGTCACGCTTCCTGTGCGGTAGTTGAACGTCCGGCGAACATCCCCGTCCACGTGCCGACGGCGGCCCCGAACGGACGTACGGTGACCCCACACTACGGCTCTGGTGAGTGAGCGGCGGGGGCACCACGGTGGAGTGGCTGAGCGCGGAGAACGTCGTGGCCGTCGGCACCGCGGTGCTCGGTGTGGTCGCCTCGGGCGTCATGGTCTGGTACGAGCGGCGCGTACCGCGCAGGAAGCGGATCGGCTACCGCGTCCAGATGGACAACCCGATAGGCGACGACGTGCGTTCGGGCCGGGCGAACGTCCGGATCGGCCTCTTCGACGCGGACATGGACGACGCGACCCTCGTCCTCCTGCGGGTCGAGAACGACGGCTCGCAGAGCATCGACCGCGACGACTACACGGGCCCCAGCCCCCACGGCCTCACCGCGGTGTTCACGGACCGCACCATCCGGGGTGTCTCGGTCACCCAGCCGACCGACATCGACCATCTGATGGAGCACTTCACCGAGCAGCGGGGCTTCGGCTACGAGGGCAACCGGCTGCGCATCCCGCGTGTCCCGCTCAATCCCGGCGACCACTTCAAGCTGCTGGTGCTGCTGTCGGGCGGTGACGTGGGCAGTGACATCCGGCTGCGCGGCGGCATCAGGGACGGCGAGGTGCACCCCAACCGCAGTGCGACGCCGGACGACACGGCACCGGTGTTCAGCCTGCCGGCCCGGCTCTTCACCGGGCTGCTCACGCTCTCCGTCCTGGCGCTCGCGGGCATCGTCGTCTTCCGCGACGGCAATCCGATCGAGTGCGAGCAGGGCGAGCTGACGGTGATCGGCTCGACGGCGTTCGAGCCGGTGATCTCGACGCTGGCCGAGAGCTACGAGCGCAAGTGCCCGGACGCGGAGATCGACGTCGAGACGCGGGGGAGCGAGGCCGGGGTGGCCGAACTCGCCGCGCTGGGCGGCCGTTCGAAGGGCGAGGCGCGGTCGGTGATCGCGTTCTCCGACGGTCCGCTGGGCGAGCGGCTGGGCCTGAAGGGGAAGAAGGTCGCCCTGTCCGTCTTCACGCTCGCGGTCAACGACGGGATCGACCTCGGGCCGGACGGGCTGACCGTGCGGCAGGTGCGGGACCTCTACAAGGGCAGGTACAAGCGGTGGGGCGAGGTGATCCCGGGGGCCCCGAAGGCGGTCGCCGACCTGCCGGTCGTCCTCGTCAGCCGCAGTGACACCTCCGGGACGAGGCAGGTGTTCCAGGACCGGGTGCTCGGCGGCTGGGAGCAGGCGCAGAGCACGTCGCTGGACTGCCGCCCGCCGAAGGGCGCCGTCACCGTCGTGACGCGGTGCGAACTCGCGGGCACCGGGGACGTGCTGGACAGGATCGCCGGGCAGCCCGGGGCCATCGGATACAGCGAGCTGAGTGTCGCCGCCCGGCACAAGGGCGTGCGGACGGTGGCCCTGGACGGCGACCGCGCCGACGTGGACGCGATCGAACGCGGCGACAGCGCCTACCCGTACCGCGACATCGAGTACGCCTACACCTACGGCACCGCTCCCGACGACACCCTCACGGCCGGGTTCCTCGCCTACCTGGACAAGGAGAGCAGCCGACGGGTGATCCGCACCCAGGGCCACCTGCCGTGCGGGACGCCGGTGGGGCTGAAGCTGTGCTCGGGCACGGGCGACTGAGGGACCGCCCGGCCCCGCCCGGGGGGCCCGCACGGCATGCGGGTCACGGCATACATGTCACCGCGGCTCGGGCGGCCGCTGCCGGGGCATGTTCGGCCGGGCCCCGTTAGGCGGTGGCACGGTGAAGCGCCCCTGCCCCACCCCCGCGTCCTGCCGGGTCCCCCCGGCCAGCGCCGACTGAATCCCCATCGGCGCCGAACCCGTCCGGAACTCCACCATCCAGTCGGCCGTCTCCGCCCGCACCAGCTCGGTCACATCCTCCGAGAACCGCCGCAGCACCCCCAGACACCGCTCCGCGGCCTCGCTCGCGGTTCCCTCGGCGGGCCCCAGCACCTCGCGCACACTCTCCGTCGCCCAGTCGAACTGGAGCACCTGAAGCCGCCGCTGCACCGCCTGCGCCGTGGCGACGTCCCTTATCCACCCGGAGGTGACACCGAAGAAGCGGTCGACCGCCATGGACGCCACGGCCATCAGGAGCGCCAGGTACCCCCACGGGGCCACCCCGCTCGCCACCCCCGTCAGATCCAGCAGCGGCAGCGCGCCGCCGACGACCGCCCCCGCCGCGGCCCCGCCCCGCAGCGCCCGGGCCCCTCTCCGTTTCCAGACCCGGTCCGCGAGATACCACGCCGCCGTGTCCAGCGCCCCGCGCTCCACCCACCGGTACAGCTCGTCCAGCCGGGCCGCCGGCTCACCCCAGTCCCCGTGCGGAAAGGCCCGCCCGGTCAGATCGCCCGGCCGCAGCCAGGCCGCCCCTTCGCCGCCCCGCCCGTCCTGCGGGAACCTCTCGGGCTGCATCTCCGGCTGACCCACCCGGCACTCCCTACTGTCACGGTGCGTGACACCACGCAACACCTGAGGCTGACGCGCCGGACCCTTCCTACCGCCCAATGGGTGGCGAAGAGATGCCTTTCGCCTCTTTTCCGCCCGGAAGTGGGTCTTGATCAGGTATAGGACGCCAGTTCCTCTCACTCGAAAGAGTGCTGGGGCGACGCCCACCCAGACCACGTAGGCTCGTGCTGAACGGGAAAAGCCGAGCGGGAATGCCCGGACGAAACGCAAGGAGCTGATCGTGATCCCCGGTGGTGGCCAGCCCAACATGCAGCAGCTGCTCCAGCAGGCGCAGAAGATGCAGCAGGATCTGCAGCGGGCGCAGGAAGAACTGGCGCAGACCGAGGTCGAGGGCCAGGCGGGCGGCGGTCTGGTGAAGGCCACCGTGACCGGTGCCGGCGAGCTCCGCGCGCTGAAGATCGACCCGAAGGCGGTGGACCCGGAGGACACCGAGACCCTCGCCGACCTGGTCATCGCGGCGGTACAGGCCGCCAACGAGAACGCGCAGAACCTGCAGCAGCAGAAGCTCGGCCCGCTGGCCCAGGGCCTGGGCGGCGGCAGCGGCATCCCCGGCCTGCCGTTCTGACCCGGCGGCCGTTCCCCGTCTCACCTTTCTAAGAGGGGGCGCCGCCAACTACCGTACGTACCGTAAGGAACCCCAGGAAGGACGGCAGTCCGTTGTACGAAGGCGTGGTTCAGGACCTCATCGACGAGCTGGGTCGGCTGCCCGGCGTCGGGCCCAAGAGCGCCCAGCGGATCGCCTTCCACATCCTCCAGGCGGAACCGACGGACGTACGGCGCCTCGCGCAGGCCCTGATGGAGGTCAAGGCGAAGGTCCGATTCTGCGCGACGTGCGGGAACGTCGCGCAGGAGGAGCTGTGCAACATCTGCCGCGACCCACGCCGCGACCCGGCGGTGATCTGCGTGGTCGAGGAGCCGAAGGACGTCGTGGCGATCGAGCGGACCCGTGAGTTCCGCGGCCGTTACCACGTCCTCGGCGGCGCGATCAGCCCGATCGAGGGTGTCGGACCGGACGACCTGCGTATACGAGAACTTCTCGCGCGGTTGGCCGACGGTACGGTCACGGAGCTGATCCTGGCCACCGATCCGAATCTCGAGGGCGAGGCCACGGCCACGTACCTCGCGCGCATGATCAAGCCCATGGGCCTGAAGGTCACCCGCCTGGCCAGCGGCCTCCCGGTGGGTGGCGACCTGGAATACGCGGACGAGGTGACCCTCGGCCGCGCCTTCGAGGGGAGACGACTCCTAGATGTCTGACGCCACGCTGCACGCGACCGAGCAGAACCCGGACGACTTCGCGGTCCAGATCGCGGACCAGATCGAGAGCTTCCTGGTCGCCGTCACGGAGGTCGCGAAGGGCGACGAGCCGGGCTCGACCGTGCCCTTCCTCCTCCTTGAGGTCTCACAGCTCCTGCTGGCCGGCGGCCGCCTCGGCGCCCACGAGGACATCGTCCCCGACGAGCGCTACGAGCCCGACCTCGGCCCCGAGGCGGACGTGGACGAGCTCCGTGAGAACCTCGCCCGCCTCCTCGACCCGGTCGACGTCTACTCCGAGGTCTTCGACCCCTACGAGCCCCGCAAGGCCCCGGTCCCGGCCCGGATCTCCGACGACCTGACCGACGTCATCACCGATCTGCGCCACGGCATGGCCCACTACCGCGCCGGCCGCACCACCGAGGCCCTGTGGTGGTGGCAGTTCTCCTACTTCTCCAACTGGGGCTCGACGGCGTCCGCGACGCTGCGCGCGCTGCACTCCGTCCTGGCCCACGTCCGCCTGGACCAGCCCCTGGAGGAGCTGGACGGTCTGGACACGGACCAGGGCGTGATGGGCGACGAGACGCTCGAGTTCGAGGCCGGCAAGGTCATGCAGCAGGAGATCGGGGACCAGTTGGGGCTGCGGTCGGCGAAGTAGCGGCCGCTCAGATCCGTACGGCCGTGCCGGTCACGCCGATGCCCGTGCCCGGCTCGGCCGGCACCGTCACCGTGAGCGTGCTCGGCCGGCCCATGTCCACGCCCTGATGGATCGTCAGAGTGCCGGGCGTGGCCACGAGTTCGAGCTCGCGCAGATAGCCGCCGAACGCGGCCGCGGCGGCGCCGGTGGCCGGGTCCTCGACGACACCGCCGGGCGGGAACGGATTGCGGGCGTGGAACACGGTGGGGGACTCCCGCCAGACCAGGTCGACGGTCGTCCAGTCCTCGCGCGCCATGAGGGCGGCCAGTGACGCCATGTCGTAGTCCAGGTCGGCCAGCCGCTCCCGGCTCGCGGCGGCGATCACCGGATGCCGGGCTCCGGCGAACGCCACGCGCGGCGGCAGCGCCGGGTCCAGATCCGCGGCGGACCAGCCCAGGATCGCCAGCAGTTCGGCCAGATCGACCTGCGCGAGCGGTGCCGTGTGCGGCGCCACGCTCACCAGGGTCGCCACGAGGGTGCCGTCCGCCGCCCGGTCGGTGGTCACGGTGACCGGGCCCGCCTGGGTGCGCAGCAGCAGGCGGCCGACGCCGTGGCGTTCCGCGTGTGCGACGGCCGTCGCGATGGTGGCGTGGCCGCAGAACGGCACCTCGGCGAGCGGGCTGAAGTACCGGACGTCCAGGGCGCCGTCACCGGACGGCACCACGAAGGCGGACTCCGAGTAGCCGATCTCGGCCGCCGCCGCCTGCATCGTCTTCTCGTCGACCCCCGTGGCGTCGAGCACCACACCTGCCGGATTGCCGCCGGCGGGATCACTGCTGAAGGCCACGTAACGCGAAATCTCCATCCGTGGACCCTAGTCGCGCGCCGGGAACTCGACGAGGGGATTACCCGGACCCCGTGCCGGTGTGACGCGCGTTACAGAAGAGGGCTTCTGAAGTGGCGTAATGCCACCGCCCCCGTGGCGGTCTCTCAGGCGCAACGGTCACCCGGCCGGTGCCCCCCCGCCCTCGAATCGGAGCCCGCCCATGCACGTCACACTGGAGCAGCCGACCGGCGCCCGTCTGGTCACCGGCGCGGGTCAGGAGATCGCCATCCCGGCCACGCTGCGCTACACCGCGGGCGATCCGCTGGCCGTGCACATCGACTTCCCGTCCCATGTCACCGTCGACGGCGAGGCGGTGACCTGGACGTTCGCCCGGGCGCTGCTGAGCGAGGGCCTGCGCGCGCCCGCCGGGCCCGGGACCGTGCGCGTCCGGCCGCGCGGGGCGTCCCACACGGACGTCGAGTTCCACGCGCCGGTGGGCGTGGCGATGCTCCGGTTCGCCACCTCGGACCTGTACCGCTTCCTCGCCCGCACCTACACCGTGATCGCCCCCGGCGAGGAGACCTTGGCGGCGGAGCTGGACCAGGGCCTGGTGACGCTGTTCGGCGGGCGGGTCTGAGTCCCCGCGGGCCACGGCCCCGCCGCCGTCCGTCACCAACTGCTTGACGACGGCGAGGCCGAGCCCGGAGCCCATGACCGGGCGGAACGGCAGCTACCACATGGTCGGCAGCCGCTCCGGGATCCGCTTCATGAAGCCCGTGCGCCACACCAGTTGCTCGATCGGCACCGCGAGCCGCAGCCGGGGCATCCGCTCCAGCAGCGTCTCCAGGGCGATCTCGGCGTGCCTGCGGCCGAGGGCGGTGGCGGGGCAGTAGTGGCGGCCGCCGCCGAAGGAGAGATGGGCGCCGGCGTTCGCGCGGCCGAGGTCGACCGTGTGCGGGTCGGGGAAGGCGGCCGGGTCGAAGTTCGCGCCCTCGACGAGGACCAGGACGAGGTCGCCCGCGCCGACCTCCACGTCCCCGAGGCGTACGTCCGCCGTCGCCAGTCTCGGCAGGCCGTCACCGATGGACAGGTTGATCCGCAGGAGCTCGTCCACGGCCGCCGGGATCCTTCCGGGGTCCGCGACCAGCTCGGCCTGCAGGTCCGGGTGCTGGATCAGCGACACCAGGGCCATGGTCAGGAAGCCGGAGGTGGAGATCACGCCCGCGCCGAACATCGTCACCCCGACCGTCGCGAGCATCTCGTCGGTGAGATGGCCGTATTCGGGGTCCGCGCGCAACGCGGCGAGCTCGGCCATCAGACCCGTCGTCGCCGGGTCGTCGAGCCGCTCGGCCATGTACGCGATGTCCCGGTCCCAGTTGAGCCGGGCGCCCGCGACGGGGCAGGCCGAGTTCATGAACGCGATGTCCAGGCTCCGCATCAGCCGGGGCGCGTCCGTGAGCGGGATGCCGAGGATGCGGCAGTGCATCCCGGCCGAGTACGGATCGGCGAAGCCGCCCCGCAGCTCCGCCGGCGCGCCCTCGGCGATCAGCCCGTCGACGAGCTCGGCGGCGTACGACCGCATCCACCGCGCCAGCCCGGGGCTTTTCGGGTTGAGCGCCTTGAGCACGGCCTTGCGCAGTCCCGCACCCGTGATGTTCCCCATGTTGTTGACGACCTCGGGCGGGATCGTCAGCGCGTACTGGCGGGGCACCCCGGGCGCGGAGGTGTCCTTCAGGCTGAAGCGGGGATCTTCGAGGACCTGCTTGCACAGCTCGTACGACGACACCAGCCAGGCCTCGTCCCCGGCGATGGTGCGCACCCGGCGTACCGGCGTGCTTGTCCGCAACTCCTCGACCTCGGAAGGGAGTTGGTCGCCGCGCCAGGAGAACGGGAAGTCGAGCGGAGTTTCAGTGAGCATCGGTGGTCCCCTCGGCCGGCGTCACGATGGCGTGGCCCTGGTTGCGGGAGGCGCGCAGACCGGCGCCCCGGGAGTAGAGCAGCTCGGCCATCGGCAGCAGCTGGTGGTAGCAGTTCAGGGAGGAGGGGACGCCGAGGATGGCGGGGGTGTCCAGGAACAGCGGCGCCTCGGCGCAGACGTAGTCCAGGCAGACCTCGCGCTGGGCGTCGGTCGCGCGCCCCGCCTTGTCGGCCAGGAAGGAGTCGACGAGCTTCTCGCAGGTCGTGCGGAACTCGTCGTCGGAGGCTAGGCGGGCCTGGAGCCGGTCGTGGATGTCACGGTAGGCCGCGTTGCCGTGGAAGTCGGACATGGCGTGGGCGCGCAGGCGGGTGCCGCCGGGGTCCGCCGCCGCCGCGGCGCCGAGCACCTTGGCCCGTACCCCGCGCAGGTTCTTCACCGCCTTGCGGCGGGCGTCGTCGGGCGGATAGCCGGAGGCCGCGTACATCTCGGCCACGTACAGATCGGTGTAGACGAGGTCCACCCGCTCGAACAGGGCCAGGCCCCAGCGGGCGAGGTCGTGGACGCGGCGGGCGGAGAAGTAGCTGTTGCCGGGGGAGACGCCGATGACGGCGTGGTCGCCGGCGGCTCGGATCACCTCGCAGTGCGCGGTGAAGGGCCGGATCTTGAACAGGCCGGCCGGGGAGTCCGTATCGGCTGGTGTGACGTGCTGGATCTCGGAAGCGGTCGCAGTCGTCAAAGGAAGAGTTTCCTTCGCGTCGCTAGTCCCGATGGAGCCTTGTGCCCCTGGTGTGGCGACGACGACGCGAAGTTAGTGTGCGACTACGGAGAGCGTCAATGGTGAGCCGGGTGGTGAGCTGTGCCACTTCCCCGTATGCCTTGCCCTTCACCGGGCAGACACCACCCCGGAGCGTCGGATCTCACCATCTGGGAACACCATGGTCGTTTTCGGACGCTCGATAGACTGAGCCGACACACACGGACTGAGCGAGGAGCGCACGTGGGCCTTGTCGTGCAGAAGTACGGAGGCTCCTCCGTAGCCGATGCCGAGGGCATCAAGCGCGTCGCCAAGCGGATCGTGGAAGCGAAGAAGAACGGTCACCAGGTGGTGGCCGTCGTTTCCGCGATGGGCGACACGACGGACGAGCTGATCGATCTCGCCGAGCAGGTATCCCCGATCCCTGCCGGGCGCGAGCTCGACATGCTGCTGACCGCCGGAGAGCGGATCTCCATGGCCCTGCTGGCCATGGCGATCAAAAACCTGGGTCACTCGGCCCAGTCGTTCACCGGCAGCCAGGCAGGTGTCATCACCGACTCGGTCCACAACAAAGCCCGGATCATCGATGTCACGCCGGGCCGGATCCGCACCTCGGTGGACGAGGGCAACATCGCCATCGTCGCCGGTTTCCAGGGCGTGAGCCAGGACACCAAGGACATCACCACGCTGGGCCGCGGCGGCTCCGACACCACCGCGGTCGCGCTGGCCGCCGCCCTCGACGCCGAGGTCTGTGAGATCTACACCGACGTCGACGGCGTGTTCACCGCCGACCCGCGCGTGGTGAAGAAGGCGAAGAAGATCGACTGGATCTCCTTCGAGGACATGCTCGAGCTGGCCGCGTCCGGCTCCAAGGTGCTGCTCCACCGCTGTGTGGAGTACGCCCGCCGGTACAACATCCCGATCCACGTCCGGTCCAGCTTCAGCGGACTGCAGGGCACGTGGGTCAGCAGCGAGCCGATCGAAGGGGTAAAGCAGGTGGAGCAGGCCATCATCTCCGGTGTCGCGCACGACACCTCCGAGGCCAAGGTCACGGTCGTCGGGGTTCCGGACAAGCCGGGCGAGGCCGCCGCGATCTTCCGTACGATCTCCGACGCCGAGATCAACATCGACATGATCGTGCAGAACGTGTCCGCCGCCTCCACGGGCCTGACGGACATCTCCTTCACGCTGCCGAAGTCCGAGGGCCGCAAGGCCATCGACGCCCTGGAGAAGAACAAGGGCGGCATCGGCTTCGACTCGCTGCGCTACGACGACCAGATCGGCAAGATCTCCCTGGTCGGCGCGGGTATGAAGACCAACCCGGGGGTCACGGCCGACTTCTTCAAGGCGCTGTCCGACGCCGGGGTGAACATCGAGCTGATCTCGACCTCCGAGATCCGCATCTCGGTCGTCACCCGCGCCGACGACGTCAACGAGGCCGTGCGCGCCGTGCACTCCGCCTTCGGGCTCGACTCCGACAGCGACGAGGCCGTGGTTTACGGCGGCACCGGGCGATGACCCGACGACCGACGCTCGCGGTCGTGGGAGCGACCGGGGCCGTGGGCTCGGTCATGCTCCAGATCCTGTCCCAGCGCGCGGACATCTGGGGTGAGATCCGTCTGATCGCCTCGCCGCGCTCGGCCGGCCGCAAGCTGGCCGTGCGCGGCGAGGAGGTCGAGGTGGTGGCGCTCACCGAGGAGGCCTTCGACGGGGTCGACATCGCGATGTTCGACGTCCCCGACGAGGTGGCCGCCCGCTGGGCGCCCTTCGCCGCCGCCAAGGGCGCGGTGGTGGTGGACAACTCGGGCGCCTTCCGGATGGACCCGGAGGTGCCCCTCGTCGTCCCCGAGGTCAATCCGCATGCGGTGCGGATGCGGCCGCGCGGGATCGTCGCCAACCCCAACTGCACGACCCTCTCGATGATCGTGGCGCTGGGCGCCCTGCACGCCGAGTTCGGGCTGCGGGGGCTCGTGGTGTCCGCGTTCCAGGCCGTCAGCGGGGCCGGGCGCGCCGGTGTGGAGACGCTCAGGCAGCAGCTGTCCCTGGTCGCCGGCACGGAGCTGGGGACCAGCCCCGGCGATGTGCGGCGGGCCGTCGGCGACAACACCGGGCCCTTTCCGGAGCCCGTCGCGCTGAACGTCGTGCCGTGGGCCGGGTCGCCGCGCGAGGACGGCTGGTCCTCGGAGGAGATGAAGGTGCGGGACGAGTCCCGCAAGATCCTCGGACTGCCGAAGCTGCCGGTCGCGGTGACCTGTGTGCGGGTGCCGGTGCTGACCGGGCACTCCCTGACCGTGCACGCCCGCTTCGAGAACGAGGTCACCGTCGCCAAGGCGCGCGAGATCCTCGCCACCGCGCCGGGGGTCGTGCTCTACGACGACCCGGCGGCCGGTGAGTTCCCGACGCCCGCCGACGTCGTGGGCACCGATCCGACCTGGGTCGGCCGGGTGCGGCGCTCCCTCGACGATCCGACGGCACTCGAGCTGTTCGTCTGCGGCGACAATCTGCGCAAGGGCGCGGCCCTCAACACCGCACAGGTCGCGGAGCTGGTGGCGGCGGAGTTCCGGTGAGGAGCCGGTGACGCCGGAAAACTCCTGGGTTCCGACGGATTCGTTTGTAGGATCTGTGTGAAAAGTGTGAGCCGATCGATGGTCCGGACCACTTGAACCGGGTGCTGTCGGCAGTTGAAGATTTTTCTCCCCGCCCTGCAACCGCTTGCAGGGCGGGGAGCGTCTTTGCGGTCGCCCTTATGGGGGTGGAGACGCGTTTTTTTCTGGCGTGGGGACGCCGAATGGGCAGGACGTGGGGACGTCCGCCCATATGGGACATAAGGGAAGAGCGGGTAGGCATGTGGGCGTTTGACGCACGGTCGGCTGTGCTGCCTAGTGCAAGAGGGACAGCTGCGAGGACTGGCGCAAAAGTGACGTCCGGCACGTACAACCCTCTTGGGGGGACGCGTGTCCAACAGGCGTGGCAGAGGTACTCGACTTCAGCGCGGCGACCCGCGGCACGGCCCTACGGCCGCCCCGCCGGCCCGTCCGGACCCGCATGGGTGTGCCCGGCGGCATGCCGGTGATCGCGCCCATGCCCGCAGCGCGGCCCACCCGCATACCCAGTCAGCGCGACGGAGCCGAGCACGCCGAGAACACCGCGGCGGCCGGCACGACCGTCGACCACCTCACGGAGACCTACCGGGCGCACTACCGCTCGCTCCTGGGCCTCGCGGCCCTCCTCCTCGACGACACCGCCTCCTGCGAGGACGTCGTCCAGGAGGCGTTCATCCGCGTCCACTCCGCGCGCAAGCGGGTGCGCGACCCGGAGAAGACGCTGGCGTACCTGCGCCAGACCGTCGTGAACCTCTCCCGCTCCGCCCTGCGCCGCCGCATACTCGGCCTGAAGCTGCTGTCCAAGCCGATGCCCGACATGGCGAGCGCGGAGGAGGGGGCCTACGACCAGCTGGAGCGCGACTCCCTCATCAAGGCGATGAAGGGGCTCCAGCGCCGCCAGCGCGAGGTGCTGGTCCTGCGGTACTTCGCGGACATGACCGAGGCGCAGGTCGCCGAGACGCTCGGCATCTCCCTCGGCTCGGTGAAGGCCTACGGCTCGCGCGGCATCGCGGCGCTGCGGGTCGCGATGGAGGCGCCGGCATGAGCGAGGACCATGACGGGCGGCCCGAGCCGGCGAAGTGGCCGGACAAGCAACAGCCGAAGCAATCGCACGCTGGGAACGGAACTGTGAACCACGGCCCCGACGACCAGGGCCCCGAGGGGCTCGACTCGGACGAGCTGGCACTGCGCCGCATGCTGCACGACGCGGTCCACGAGATGGAGCCGCGCGACGGCACCCTGGACCATCTGCGGCGGGCGGTGCCCGCACGCCGGGCCCGCAAGCGGCAGGCGCTCGTCGGCATGGCCGCCGCGGCCCTCTTCGTCGGCACCGCCGTCCCGGCCCTGGTACACGTGTCCAACTCCACCGGCTCCGACGTGAACCCCTCCGTCGCCGGCCACGGCGAGCAGGCGCAGGGCGGCTCCGGTCAGGGCAAGGAGACCGAGGGCGGTCAGAGCACCTCGGGCGGCACCTCCGGCAAGACCGAGGACCAGGACAAGGGCGGCGGCAAGGAGGAGGACAAGGGCACCGGTACCGGCCCCGGCGACAGCCCCGGGAGCCCCGACGACCCCTCCGCGACCACCGCGGCCGGCACAGCGGCGTGCACCGCCGAACAGCTCGGCACGTCCGGCGGGAGCGCGGACGCCCCCGACTCGGCCAACGCGGTGTACGGCACCTTCCGCTTCAGCAACGTCTCCACGGTCGACTGCACCGTGAGCAGCCCCGGCACGCTGAGTTTCGCGACCGGCGGCGCGGCGGACGCCACGAAGATCGCCCCGGCCCGGCACATCGCCGGCGACCCGGCGGTCGGACTGCCCGACCCGTCCCAGGAGCTCACCTCCCTCGTCCTGAAGCCGGGCGAGTCGTACGCGGTGAAGTTCGCCTGGATCCCCACGGAGACCTGCCCCACGACGAGCGACCCCACCACCGGGGGCGGCACCGGCGGCGGCGAACCCTCCCCCGACCCGACCCCGACCGACACCACCGGCGCGACCGACGGCACCTCCACGGGCGGCGACACGGGCACCTCCACCCAGCTCATGTCCGAGGACACCACCCTCGACGGCAGCGTCACGATCACCAACACGACCGAGGCGGGCGCGCCGACGGCCACCGTGACGGTGTCCAACGCGTGCGCGGGGGCCATCTACTGGACGGGCCTGCTCGCCGGGGCGTAGCCGTGACGGCCGCGCCGGTGCCTCACACGCCGGACGGGCTGGTGGCAGGCTCCTCGTCCGGCGCCAGGCCCAGTTCGGCGTCCCGGGCGAACTCCACCTCGCGGCGCAGCAGACGGAACCACATGAAGACCACGAAGCCCGCGAAGACGAACCACTCACCGGTGTAGCCGAGGTTCTGGAACGCCTTCAGGTCGAGGCCGGTGTCGCCGGGCGCGGTCGCCGGGACCGCCGTCATGCCGGAGTCGGCCTTGTCGAGGGTGATCCAGGCGTCGTAGAGGTCGTAGGGCACCAGGTTCACCAGCGACGCCGCGCTGATCGCGCCCGTCTGGCCGGACGGCAGGCCGCCCTGCGCGGGCACGCCGTTCTCGCCGGGCACCTCGGACGCCTGGAGCGCGCCGGTGACCGTGACCTCGCCGGTGGGCGCCGCGGGGGCGGCGGCCGGCTTCGCGTCGCCCGGCAGCCAGCCCCGCACGACCGGCAGGGCCTTGCCGCCGTCGGTGCGCAGCAGCGTCAGGACGTAGTAGCCGGGCTTGCCGTCGAGTTCCCGGTGCGGCACGAGCAGCTGCTCGGCGTACCGCCCGCTCGCGGTGACCTGCCGGCCCGACGTCGCCTTGTCCACCGGCAGCAGCTCGGCGAGCGGACGAGCCGCCTCCCGCTTGTTCTCCGCGGCCTGCTCACCGGCGCTGCGATGGTCCTGGACCCGCGCCTCGAACCGGCTCAGCTGCCACGACCCCATGAACACGCAGAAGGGGATGGCGAGCAGCACGAAGAGGTTGATCCCCCACCAACGGGGCGTCAGCAGAAACCGGTACACACCGTCAAAGGTACGGGGCTCCCGCACGGAGCCGGGGCGCGGGGTCGGCCCCGGGCGGGGGAGGCGACCGGGGCATGCGGGGCGGCGGCGTCGGGAAGTTATCCACAGGCTGGGGACCTCGGCAGCGGATTGTCCGTCGGGCCAGGCACTATGGGGCCATGACTGAGAGCCACGGGTCCGATTCGCGGGATCACCAGATGCAGGACAAGGACATGCCGGACTGGGAGAAGCGCTTCCGGGCACCCCGGGTGTCGCTGCCCGACTGGGCGGAGGACGCACCGGACCGCTCCTTGTTCGTGTCGAACGCCACGGGGACGTACGAGCTGTACGCCTGGGACCGTGCGACGGGCGAGCAGCGCCAGGTGACGGACCGGCCGAACGGCACGACGGACGGCGTGCTCTCCCCGGACGGCGCCTGGATCTGGTGGTTCGACGACAAGGACGGCGACGAGTTCGGCGTCTGGCGCCGCCAGCGCTTCGACGGCGGCGAGGACGAGCTCGCCGCGCCGGGCCTGGACCCGTCGTACCCGGCGGGGCTGGCCCTCGGCCGGGACGGGCGCACGGCGGTCGTCGGCCGCTCGACGGACGAGGACGGCACGACGATCCATCTGGCCCGCACCGGCGAGGCCCCGGTGGAGATCTACCGCCACCGCGAGTCCGCGGGCGTCGGCGACCTCTCGCACGACGGCACGCTGATCGCCGTCGAGCACACCGAGCACGGCGACGCGATGCACTCCGCCCTGCGCGTCCTGCGTCCCGACGGCACGGCGGTCGCCGAGCTCGACGACACCAAGGGCGGCACCGAGGAGCTCGGCCTGGAGGTCCTGGGCTTCGCCCCGGTCGACGGCGACACCCGGCTGCTCATCGGGCATCAGCGCCGCGGCCGCTGGGAGCCGCTGGTGTGGGACGTGGCGACGGGGGAGGAGACCGACCTCGCGCTGGAGCTGCCGGGCGACGTGAGCGCGGAGTGGTATCCCGACGGGGCCGGTCTGCTGATCGTGCACAGCTTCGAGGCGCGCAGCGAGCTGTACCGCTACGACCTGGCCCGCCGTGAGCCGGTGCGGATCGAGACCCCGGCCGGCTCGGTGTCGGGGGCGACGGCCCGGCCCGACGGCAGCGTGGAGTACCTGTGGTCGTCGGCGGCGGAGCCGTCGGCGGTGCGCTCGACCACGGGGCAGGTCGTGCTGGACCCGCCCGGCATGAAATCCCCCGGTTCGGTCGCGGTGGAGGACGTGTGGGTGGAGGGTCCGGGCGGCCGTATCCACGCGCTGGTGCAGCGGCCCGCCGGCGTCGAGGGGCCGCTCCCGACCGTGTTCGACATCCACGGCGGTCCCACCTGGCACGACAGCGACGCGTTCGCGGCCGGCCCGGCGGCCTGGGTGGACCACGGCTACGCGGTGGTCCGGGTGAACTACCGCGGCTCGACGGGCTACGGCCGCGCCTGGACCGACGCGCTCAAGCACCGGGTCGGGCTGATCGAGCTGGAGGACATCGCCGCGGTCCGCGCGTGGGCGGTGACCTCAGGCCTGGCCGACCCGGCCCGGCTGATCCTGACCGGCGGCTCCTGGGGCGGCTACCTCACCCTCCTCGGCCTCGGCACCCAGCCGGACGCGTGGACGATCGGCATCGCGGCGGTCCCGGTCGCCGACTACGTCACCGCGTACCACGACGAGATGGAGGCCCTCAAGGCGATGGACCGCACGCTGCTGGGCGGCACCCCGGAGGAGGTGCCCGAGCGCTACGAGGCGTCGTCACCGCTGACGTACGTCGACGCCGTGACGGCCCCGGTCTACATCTCGGCGGGAGTGAACGACCCCCGCTGCCCGATCCGCCAGATCGACAACTACGTGAAGCGGCTGCAGGCGCGGGGCGCGGTGCACGAGGTGTACCGGTACGACGCGGGGCACGGCTCGCTGGTGGTGGACGAGCGGATCAAGCAGGTGCGGCTGGAGCTGGACTTCGCGGAGCGGTACTTGAAGGAGCGGCGCGAGTCCTGACCTCCTCCCTCAGCACGCGAAGGGCTGAGCCTTTCGACGTCGGCCCGCGCCGGGACCCCGAGTCCCGCGCGGGCCGACCGTCTTTCACCTCCAGATCGGCTTGTAACGTTCGGCGCGCATCCGGCACTGAAGGGCATGAGCCATGACGACCTGCGTGCACTGTTCGTCAACTGCACGCTGAAGAAGAGCCCGGAGCGCAGCCACACCCAGGGCCTGATCGACCTCAGCTCGCGGATCATGGAGAAGCAGGGCGTCCAGGTCGAGCACCTGCGGCCGATCGACCATGACATCGCCACCGGGGTGTGGCCCGACATGACCGAGCACGGCTGGGATCGCGACGCGTGGCCGGCGATCTACCAGCAGGTGATGGCGGCCGACATCCTCGTCCTCGCGGGGCCCATCTGGCTGGGCGACAACAGCTCGGTCGCCAAGCTGGTCATCGAGCGGCTCTACGCCTGCTCGGGCCTGCTCAACGACGCCGGACAGTACGCCTACTACGGACGCGTGGGCGGCTGCCTGATCACCGGCAACGAGGACGGCGCCAAGCACTGCGCGATGAACGTCCTCTACAGCCTGCAGCACCTCGGGTACACCATCCCGCCGCAGGCGGACGCGGGCTGGATCGGAGAGGCCGGGCCGGGTCCCTCCTATCTCGATCCCGGCTCGGGCGGCCCCGCCAACGACTTCACCAACAGGAACACCACGTTCATGACGTGGAACCTGCTGCATCTGGCACGGCTGCTCAAGGACGCCGGCGGCATCCCGGCGCACGGGAACCAGCGGTCGGAGTGGGACGCGGGGTGCCGGTTCGACTTCGAGAACCCGGAATATCGCTGAATCCGTGACGAAGGGCTCAAAAGTGACCACCGCGCAGAACATCGAGCAGACCACCGTGCAGAACACCGACAAGACCACCCACAAGACCACTGAGGTGACCGCCGAGATGACCGTCGAGCAGACCGCGGAGCACGTGCCCACCTGCGCCTACCCGGGCTGTACCAATCCGCCGGAGCCCGCCTCCCCGGGCGCCCAGGGGCACGCGCCCCGCTATTGCGGGCACCCCGAGCACAACGCGCTCGGCGCGTTCAGGAAGTTCCGCGCCAAGCGGCAGCAGCGCAAGGAGGAGAGGCGCGTGGCGGCCGAGGCCAAGAAGGCGGCCAAGGAGGACGCGAAGGAGACTCAGGCGGGCGCCGAGCAGCACTGGCCGTTCGCCTCGGAGCCGGCCGGGCAGAACCCCGGCGCCGAAGCAGTGGGGCATGAGCACGGGCGGACCGCCGCCCCCGTCGCCTCCGAGCCCGCGGCGGCAGCGGCGCACACCGCAATGGCGGAGACGGCCGAGCTGCTGGAGATGGCCGAGATGGCGGCAGCGCCCATGGTCGACGGTGACCGTGCCGCCCAGTCACGCGACGCCCTCGTCGCGCTCATCAAGCAGCTCGCCACCGATCTGCCCTCCTACATAGAGGAGTTGGCGATCATCACCGACTCCGCGGCGGCCGAGGCACGGATCGAGACGGTCACCCGTGCCGCCGCTCAGCGCATCCTGGCCGCCGAGGAGCGTGCCACGCTCGCCGAGGAGGCCGCCGACATGGCCGTCGCCGCGCTGGACGCCGCGCAGCAGAAGTTCGCCGAGGAGACCGAGACCATCCGCGAGGAGACGTCCCGTCAGGTTGCGGACGCCGTGTTCGTCCGGGCCGAGCTGGAGCGCTACCGCGAGCGGGTCGGCATGCTCGAGGTCCGGCTCGACGCCGTCCGCGACGAGACCGACGAACTGCGCCGCGCGAGGGCCGCGCACTCCGCCGAGGCCGGGCGGACGCACTCCGCCGAACCCGAGCGGACGAGCCCCGCCGAGAACTGCTGACGCCCCGGCCCGAGGCCGACTCACAGAACTCCCGACCCGTACAGAAACGGAAAACCCTCATGTGCCGAAACAAGCGCCGTCCCGTCCTGTGGATCACCACTGCGGTGGTCGTCGTCGCGGCGGCCGTCGGGCTCTACCTCTTCCAGCCCTGGCGGCTGTTCACCACGAACCGAGTGGACGAGGCGGCGCCGGTGGCCACCGGGCGGCAGGGCGCCGCGGCCGAGCCGCGGGCGACCGGTGGCTTCGTCTCCCACGAGCACGAGACCAGCGGCTCGGTGGAGGTCCACCGGCTGGCGGACGGCAGGGCGACGCTGCGTCTGACGAACCTGCGCACCTCCGACGGCCCGGCCCTGCACGTCTGGCTCAGTGACCAGCCGGTCCGGCAGGACGGCGGCGGCAACCTCGACGACGGCAAGCACGTCGACCTGGGAGACCTCAAGGGCAACGAGGGCAACCAGAACTACGCGATCCCGGCCGGCACCGACCTGGACAAGTTCTCCACGGTGACGATCTGGTGCGAGCGGTTCAGCGTGTCGTTCGGCGCGGCCGAGCTGAAGCAGAGCGCCTGACCGACCAGGGCGCGCGGAAAGCCGTGGAGCGGGTGGTGATGCCACCCGCTCCACGGCTTTCTCATGACACCAGGACCGGGATGAGCAGGGCCACGCAGGTGATCAGGCTCCACAGCGCGGGCGCCCCGCTCAGCGTCTGTTCGTGCCGCGCCGCCGCCCGCGCCCGGCTCGCCTCACTGCGGGTCAGGTGCCAGGGGCCGACCCGTTCCTCCAGCCGCTGGTACACCAGGCCGAGTACGGCGCCGTAGGCGAGGTGCCCGACCAGGGATGGGAAGGAGAGGGCCAGCGCCGCCGCGTTCCACCGGGGTGCCGTGCCGAGCAGCACGGGAAGCAGCGTCAGATTGCCGAGGACCCACCACAGGAAGCCGTAGGACACTCCCCAGCCGATTCCGGAGGCCGGGTCGAAGCTGCGCCGGCGGAAGAGGACCGCGTAACTGACGCCGACGGCCTGGGAGATCAGCAGATGGATGACGAGGCCCACGGCCGCGGACTTCGAGCCGACCAGGTCGGCGACGACCGGCAGGAATCCCACGGCCACCATGACGCCCGTGAAGAGTGCGCCGCCGGCCAGCCCGGCGATGACACCGTGCCAGATCGAGATCACCCGCCCACCGGTGAGGCGTCCCTCCAGCGCGTGCCGTACGTCGTCGGAGAACACGGCCCGCGACAGGCCGCCGAGCCAGCCGCTGAGCAGGGCCGTACCGGCACCGAGCAGCACGTAGGCGGGCAGCGAGCCCACCTGGGTGCGCACCTCGGCCGGTGTCCACTCCAGCCCGTGGCCGGTCAGCAGCGGCGACAGAGTCACCGCGGCCAGCACCCACCACACGAAGCCGAAGGCTGCGCCCCGGATCAGGGCGGGGCCGCCGCCCTCCCCGGGATCCCCGAAGAGGAGCGCGTAGGAGGCGCCCACCAGCGCCCCGACGAGCAGTCCGGTCCAGCCGACGCCCGGCTCCGCACCGTCGGCCGGCCCGCTCCAGCCCAGGCCGAGCACCGCGCCGGTGAACAGCCCGGCCGCCGAGGCGCGCACCAGCGGTCCGGGCCTCGGCCGGCGGGCCCGGCGTGACAGCAGGGCGAGCGCGGCTGCCGTGACCGCGCCGTAGGCCAGGTGGCCGAGCAGGCTGGGGAGCAGCGTCTGCGCCGTCGCCACGTCCCAGGCCACCGGCACGCCCAGCAGGAGCGGCAGCAGCGTCAGCGGCCCGAGGAACCACCAGAGCACGCCGTACGCGAGCCCCCAGAACAGCAGATCGCGCCGGCCTGCCACGAGGGCGCCGAAGAGGCCCCCGATGACGGCCGCGATCAGCAGGTGGACGGCGAAGCCCACGGCGGGCGAGTCGGTCCGCACGATCGCCGCGACGGTGGGCAGGAACCCGATCACCGCCATCACCTGTGCGAAGACCAGTCCTCCCGCGAACCCGGCGAGGGCTCCGAATCCGGCGTCACGCACGACGATCACCCGCCGTGGGGAGAGCGATGTCCCTGGGGAAGACCAGGTCGAGAGTCCAGTCGGCGAGGACGCGCAGCCGTTTCTCCGCACCGGGCAGCTTGCTCAGGTAGACCGAGCGCCACAGGATCCAGGCGAGGAAGCCGGAGACCTGACGCCCGCCGATCTCGCCGGCGGCCGTGCGGTGCCCGAGCGAGACCAGCACGCCGAGTCCGCCGAAGCGGAACGGCACGGGACGACGTCCGCCGATGACCGCGGCGATGTTCCGGGCCGCCGCCCGGCCCTCGCGGATGGCGTGCTGGGCCGTCGGCGGGTGCACCCCGCCCGCCTGGTCGGGGATCCGGGCGCAGTCGCCGAGCGCCCACAGCCCGGGTATACCGGGGACCCGCAGGGTGGGATCCACGACGAGCGGATCCTGCGTGACCTGCCGCACCAGCGGGTTCGGCCGGTTGCCCGCCGTCCAGGCCAGGGTGCGGGTGGGGATGGTCTCGCCGGAGTCGAGCGTGACGTCCTCGGCGGTGGCCTTGCTCACCCGCGCGCCGAGCCGGAACTCGATGCCGCGGCCGCCGAGTTTGCGCTGCGCGTACAGACCGAGCTTCGGCGACAGCTCCGGCAGCAGTCGCTCGCCCGAGTGCACGAGCACGAGCCGGGGCCGTAGCCCGTGCAACCGCGGATAGAAGTGGAGCACGTCGTGCACCAGGTCGAACAGTTCGGCCACCAGTTCCGTCCCGGCGAATCCACCGCCCGCCACCACGAACGTCAGCAGCCTGGCCTGCTCGGCCGGGTCCGGTTCCAGGTCGGCCCGCTCCAGCGCGCCCAGCACCTGGTCGCGCAGCCTGGTGGCGTCGGCCACGGACTTCACCGGGAAGGCGTGCTCACCGACGCCCGGCAGGTCGAAGAAGTGCGGCACCCCGCCGACCGCCAGGACCAGTTGGTCGTACGGCACGCGCAGTGTCCCGTCCTTGCCGGCGCAGACGTACGCGTCGCGCGTGCGCGTGTCGATCGACACCACCCGCCCGTGCAGGAAGGAGGCATGGTCGAGCCCGGCCCGCACCGGGGCGCTCACATGCCTGGCCTCCACGGTGCTGGAGGCGACGCCGACCAGCAGCGGGGTGAACAGCAGGGAGTTCGAGTCGCTGATCAGCGTCACATGGGCGTCGAGCCCGCGGCCGACCAGCCGGTCCAGTTCACGGGTGGCCCCCACTCCGCCGAAACCGCCGCCGACGATCACGACATGGGGTTTGGTCCGTCGCGGCGCCGGCTTGGGCGGGAGCCAGGTGTTCAGGGCATGCAGGACGAGTCCGGCAGGCGCACCGGACAGGGCGGCGCCGACGAGTTCGGGGAAGCGGGAGACGGCCACCGCGATCGTCCAGGAGGGCTGGTCCCCGTGCAGCAGGGGAACGAGGGTGAGTGTCCAGGTCACCCAGTCCAGCAGGCCGACGAGCAGACCGACGCAGAACGCCGAGCCGTTGCTCTGCCGGTGCCCGCCGAAGAGGAGACCGAGCACGGCACCCAGCACCAGCGTGTGCGCGGCCCAGGGGAGCAGGGGCGGTTTCGTGACGGCCGCGACGATCGCGCCCCCGGGTAGTCCGGCGACCGCGCCGAACAGGAGTCTTCTGAGCAAAGTCATGCACGTTCAGAGCGGGCGCACCGCACGAGCGTTACAAGTCCCCGCGGCCTACTGCCGCTTCCAGTCCCGGAACGCGCCGAGCAGCTGATCCCTGGCGTCCGCCGAGATGCCGTCCGGGGTCAGTTCGCCCGCGGTGGCGATCGTCCGGCGGAACTGGTCGAGATAGGTCTCGCACCCGGAACACTCCGCCAGGTGCTCGATGAAGCGCCGCTCGTCGTCCTCGGGCAGCGCGCCGTCGAGGAACTCGGTCACCAGCTCCACGAACTCGTTGCAGTTCACGCCCGTCCCCTTTCGCCCGCGACGTCATGGGCACCGGACAAGTAGTCCTCCAGTTTACGGCGCAACAACGCCCTGGCCCGATGGAGGAGGACACGTTGGTTCCCGGGCGAGATCTCCAGCAGGGAGCACACTTCCTCCGAGCCGTACCCGGCGACGTCGCGCAGGGTGATCACCGTGCGCAGGCGGGGCGGCAGCTCGTCGAGGGCCTCCGCGATCACCTCGCGGACCTCGCCGCGCAGCACGTGGTCCTCGGGAATGTGCCAGGGACGCGGTTCCTGCCCGACGGCCCAGTGCCCGGCGTACCGCTCGCCGGGGCCGCGGAACCGTTCGGCCTCCACCGTCGGCCCCTCCTCCTCGGGCAGCAGGCTGGCGAAGGGGACGGTCCTGCTCTCCTTGGTGCCGCGCGCCTTGGCCGTGTTGACCAGGATCCGGTACACCCACGTCTTCAGGGACGAACGGCCCTCGAAGTCGCCGATCCCCCGGATGACCGCGAGCCAGGTGTCCTGGACCGCCTCCTGCGCGGAGTCCTTGGTCGACACGAAGGACATGGCCAGCCGGAGCATGCCACCCGACCAGGTGTCCAGCACGAGGGCGAACGTCTCCTCGTCGCCGTCCCGCAGCCGCTGGACCAGGACCTCGTCCGGGGGCAGTGCACGTGTGCCCGCCATGCGCCTCTCTCTCCTCGTGGACTGTCGATCGGGGGTCAGCCTAGGCCAGCCCGGTGGGTGCGAGCGGAGGGCGGTGCGTTTGTTCATGTCCCGGTAAGGACCGTCACGGCCGGGGGCTTTGCGCCGACGGGGCGGTCAGTCGCGAGGCAAGGCACGGAACGCGCCCCGCAGTCGGTCCCGCGTCTCGGTGGACAGCCGCGGGGCGGGCAGCTCGCCCAGGATCGCGGTGGTCTGCCGGAACTGGTCGAGACAGGTCTCGCAGCTGTCGCACTCCGCCAGATGCACGAGGCAGCGCACCTCGGCCGACTCGTGCAGGGCGCCGTCGAGAAAGACGGTCACCAGCCCGACGAACTCCTCGCAGTTCACGGTGGGAAGACTACGCCCCGGCCCGCTCCCGCGACCGCCGCCCCAGCAGTTCGGCCAGTCCCCGGCGCGTGGCGGCCAGGACGACGCGGTCCTCCTTCTGCAGGACGTAGCCGTCGGGGAGCTCCCACACCCACCCGGACGTTCCGTCGCCGGAGCGGGTGTCCTCGTAGGACTCCTCCGCCGCCGGTTCCTCCCGGCGTCCCTCCCGCGGGGTCCGGTCCAGGGCCAGCACCCGCCAGGAACCGGCCCGGAAGGCCGCGCCGACCGTCTTGTCCTCAAGCTGTGGATGACCGCCCACGTCCACCGCGGCGAACAGCAGCACCCGCCGCTCGACGGGGATCGCGCCCAGGATCTGCCGGCCCATCATCGCCCCGGCGAACGCGGGCGCGGCCAGATGCGTCACGCTCCGGCTGCGGGTGGAGGCCTGCGGGTGCGCGGCGCGCAGGGTGCGGTAGACGGCGGTGGCGAAGTCGTCGTCGTACAGACGCAGGACCACGCGCAGGTCGGGGCGTACGGAGCGGGCGTACAGGGCGGCTTCGAGGTTCGTCGTGTCCGCGCTGGTCACCGCGAGGAGGGCGTGCGAGCGGTGGATCTTCGCGGCCTCCAGGACGCCTTCCTGGGTGACGTCCCCGAGCACCACCGGCACCCGCAGCCGCCGCGCCGTCGCGAGGCCGCGCGCCTCGGGGTCGGCCTCGACGCAGACCACGGGGATGTGCAGTTCGCGCAGCCGGGTCAGCACCCGGGTGCCGATCTTGCCCAGCCCGAGCAGCACCACATGACCCCCCATCCCGCGCGGCGGTTTGCGCAGCCCGGACGCCGAGCGGAAGGTGCCCAGCGCCTCCAGCACCGCGGCCAGCAGCACCGGCAGGAGCAGCAGACCGGTCAGCCCCGCGAGCAGCTGGAGGATCTGGCGGGCCAGGGGCTGGTGGAGCGCGGGATCGTTGATGGCGAAGAGGTCGAGGAGGGTCATGTACGTCGCGTAGAGCGGGTGTTCACCGGTCACCACCGTCAGCGCCACGGCCAGCGCCGCCACACATCCCACCAGTCCCGCCAGCGACCACCTCAGCCGCCGGGAGAACAGCGAGCCGAACGACGGCACGATGCCGCGCCCGCCCGACGGCATCGACGTACCCGCGTACGACACCTGCTCCAGGACGACCGTGCCCCGGCCGCCCGCCGCCCGCACGGCCGCCGCGTCCGGCAGCAGCAGCGGACCCTGATCCCCGCTCTCCGAACCGCCGTCCGCACCCGGGTCGTTGCCGTTCGCGGACAGCAGGGCCAGCGTGACCAGCCCGGCGGGCGGCGTCTGCCCCGGCCGCAGCGGCGCCCGCTCCACCGCGCGCAGCAACAGGCCGTCCGTCTGTACGACCTTGGTGGTACCGGCGACCGCGGCGGCGGCCAGCGCGGGGGCCGCCGTGTCGGCGTCGGACAGGACGGTCGTGGAGGTGTCGAGGCCGGCGTCGTCCACGCCCGTCGCCAACGCGGCCGCCTGGTCGAGGAGTTCCTCGATGTGCTGGCCCAACCGGCGGTTGTACAGGCGCAGCACGAGCCGCAGCCGGGGGTTGAGGCGGCGCGCGGTGAGCGCGGCGCGGATGTTGGTCTCGTCGTCGTCATAGACGAGGGCGAGGGCGTCGGCGCGCTCCACGCCCGCCTCGGCGAGCTTGGTCTCACTGGCCTCGGCGGCCTCCACCACCCGTACGCTGCCCGCCGGTTCGGTGGCGCCGCCCGTGGCGCCCGCCCGGCCGACGGCCGCGTTCACCACCCGGTCCAGCAGCGCCGCCGACGCGGCCCGGGCCCGGCCCACGACCGGCGGGAGCACCGTGCGCTGGGACGGTGGCACGACGAGCGTGACCTGTTCGCCGTAGACCCCGCGCAACTCGGCGGCCAGCCGGTGCGCGAGCCCGTCGTCGCCGCACACGACCATGTGCGCGGTCGTGTCACTCCCTAAGTTCTGATTCGGAACGCTCGCCACGAGGGGAAAGAGTGCCTCATCGGGACGGGTGGTTCCAGATGGGGCCGGCGCGCGGTTGAACGCCGGTGCCCCCGCCGCCGTACTGGAGGGGAGGGAAACCAGCGCCCTTCCGCACCACCGGAGGTACCTCGCCCGTGGCGATCACCAAAGCGGCACCGCAGCGCCGGACGCCGGGGGAGGAGGCCGGACCGGAGGGCCGGCACGTCAACTCGCCCCTGCTCCTGACCGTCCTCATGCTCGCGCTGGTGCTGCTCCAGAGCCCGATCCGCCGCGCCCTGGCCGCGCCGGTGATGCAGAGCTGGACGACGGTGTTCGTCGCCGTGATGGTGCAGGCGCTGCCCTTCCTGGTGCTGGGCGTGCTGCTCTCGGCGGCGATCGCGGTGTTCGTGCCGCCGTCCTTCTTCGCCCGCGCCCTGCCCAGCCGTCCCGCCCTCGCCGTCCCGGTCGCCGGGGCGGCGGGCGCGGTGCTGCCCGGGTGCGAGTGCGCGTCCGTGCCGGTGGCCGGGGCGCTGGTCCGGCGGGGTGTCACCCCGGCCGCCGCGCTGGCGTTCCTGCTCTCCGCGCCCGCGATCAACCCGATCGTGCTGACGGCGACGGCCGTGGCCTTCCCCGGCGACCCGGAGATGGTCCTGGCCCGCCTGGTCGCGAGCCTGCTGGTGGCCTGCGCGATGGGCTGGCTGTGGCTGCGCCTGGGCCGCACCGACTGGCTGAAGCCGCCGGCCCGTCCGTCCCACGACGGCCAGAGCAGGGGCGAGGCCTTCTGGGGCTCCGTCCGGCACGACGTGATGCACGCCGGCGGCTTCCTGGTCGTCGGCGCGATGGCGGCGGCGACGCTCAAGGCGGTGGCCCCGGAGAGCTGGCTGCGCGCGGCGGCCGACAATCCGGTGCTGTCGGTCCTCGCCCTCGCGATCCTCGCCGTGGTGCTGTCGATCTGCTCGGAGGCGGACGCGTTCGTGGCGGCGTCGCTGTCGCAGTTCTCGCTCACGGCACGGCTGACCTTCCTCGTCGTGGGCCCGATGATCGACCTCAAGCTCTTCGCGATGCAGGCGGGCACCTTCGGCCGCGCCTTCGCCCTGCGCTTCGCCCCGGCCACCTTCGCGCTGGCCGTGCTCGCATCGGTGCTGACCGGATGGGTGATCCTGTGAACCGCCAGGCCCAGTCGGCCGTCCTGTTCCTGCTCGGCGCCTCCCTGCTGCACGCGGGCGGCACCGACCTCTACCTGCGGTACGTCAAGCAGGGCCTGCGCCCGCTGGTGCTGGCGGCCGGGGCGGTACTGATCGCGGCGGCGGTGGCGACGGTCTGGTACGAGCGGGGGCGCGCCCGGCGTCGGAAGCGGACCGATGAGCACGCCCACCCCGAACCCCGGGTCGCCTGGCTCCTCGTCCTCCCCCTCCTCGCCCTGATCCTGGTCGCCCCGCCCGCCCTCGGCTCCTACAGCGCGACCCGCACCGGCACGGCCCTCCAGGAGCCCCTCGCCTACCCAGGCCTCCCGGCCGCCGACCCCCTGCCGCTGAGCGTGGTCGACTACGCGGGCCGTGCCGTCTACGACCACGGCCGCACCCTGCGCGGCCGCCATGTCCGGCTCACCGGCTTCCTCGCCCTCGACCGCGACGGCACCCCCTACCTCGTCCGCATGACCCTCAACTGCTGCGCCGCCGACGCCCAGCCGGTCAAGGTCGCCCTGACCGGCCAGGTCCCACCGGTCCTCCAGCCGGACACCTGGCTCCAGGTCACCGGCACCTACACCCCGCGCCGCACCGAGGACCCGGTCAACGGTGGCCCGATCCCGTTCATCGAGGTCACGGAGGCGAGGCCGGTGGCGGAGCCGGTGGATCCGTATGACGAGAGCTGGAACGGCTGACGCGCGCTGTCTCTTGCCGCTCCCCGGGGCGCCCCCTACGCTGAAATCTGATGGACCGTCAGATTTGGGAGGCATGGCGTGGCCAGTACCGAGAGCGGCACGAAGGACCTGCCCAAGGTCATCAGCGTGGACGATCACGTGATCGAGCCCGCGCACCTCTTCGAGACCTGGCTCCCGGTCAAGTACCGGGACCGGGGCCCCAAACCCCTCACCGCCGGGATCGGTGAGCTGGAGTACGTCGGGGGGAAGTACCGCTTCACCACGGACCCCGAGGGCCAGATCACCGACTGGTGGGAGTACGAGGGCCAGCTCTTCCCGTACAAGCGCATCATCGCGGCCGTCGGCTTCTCCCGGGACGAGATGACGCTCGACGGCATCACGCGTGAACAGATGCGGCGCGGCTGCTGGGATCCGAAGGCCCGGCTGGCGGACATGGACATCAACCATGTCGAAGCCTCGCTCTGCTTCCCGACCTTCCCGCGCTTCTGCGGGCAGACCTTCGCCGAGGCCAAGGACAAGGAGGTCGGGCTGGCCTGTGTGCGGGCCTACAACGACTGGATGGTCGAGGAGTGGTGCGGCGACAGCGCCGGCCGGCTGATCCCGCTGTGCCTGATCCCGCTGTGGGACATCGACCTCGCGGTCGCGGAGATCCACCGGAACGCGGCGCGCGGGGTGCGTGCGGTGACGTTCAGCGAGATCCCGACCTATCTGGGGCTGCCGTCCATCCACTCCGGCTACTGGGACCCGTTCTTCGCGGCCTGCGAGGAGACCGGCACGGTCGTCAACATGCACATCGGGTCGTCCTCCCAGATGCCGGCCGCCTCTCCCGACGCCCCACCCGCGGTCCAGGCGTCCCTGTCCTTCAACAACGCCATGGCGTCGATGATGGACTTCCTCTTCTCCGGGGTCCTGGTGAAGTACCCCCGCCTCAAACTGGCGTACAGCGAGGGCCAGATGGGCTGGATCCCGTACGCCCTGGAGCGCGCCGACGACGTCTGGGAGGAGCACCGGGCCTGGGGCGGCGTGAAGGACCTGATCCCGGAGCCGCCGTCGACGTACTACTACCGGCAGATCTTCTGCTGCTTCTTCCGCGACAAGCACGGCATCGAGGCCATCGAGACGGTCGGCGTCGACAACGCGACCTTCGAGACGGACTATCCGCACGTCGACTCGACCTGGCCGGAGACGAAGCGGGTGGCCGAGGAGCATGTCGGCGGTCTCTCCGACGAGATCGCCTACAAGCTGCTGCGCGGCAACGCGATCCGAATGCTCGACCTCCCCTTCGACCGCTAGGCCTACGCCCTCAACCGGTCGGGGCGAGGTGTGCCGGCCGGCTCTCCTGCGTGCGGTTGAGGAGGTCGGCCTTGGCTCATGGGGTCGAGGGTGGCGGGCAGCGCCAGCCGAGGGTGCCGAGGGGTCGGGCTCTGGCCGCGACAGCGGCCATGCGGGCTGTCGCTCCGCCGGGGGCGGGGTGTGCCGGCCGGCTCTCCTGCGTGCGGTTGGGGAGGTCGGTCTCGGCTCATGGGGTCGAGGGTGGCGGGGAGCGCCAGCCGAGGGTGCCCAGGGCCCGGGCTCTGGCCGCGACCACGGCCATGCGGGCCTGTCGTTCCGCCGGGTCGACGTGTGCCGGCTGGCCGGTCGCCTGGCCGTCCCACTTGCGGTACAGGAGGCCGGCCTCGGCCGAGAACCAGCCTCGGCTCACCGAGTTGAGGGCGAGCAGCAGGCCGGTGTCCTCCGAGGCGGGGAGTGCCATCCAGCCGCCGAGCGCGAGGAGGAGGTCCCGGCGGACGCACAGGGTCGCCGGATGGACCGGGGCGCGGAAGTCGTTCGCCTGCCAGAAGTCGAGCACGGCGCCCGGCTCGACCGGCCCCTCGTCGGGATCGCCGGGGAAACCGGCCGTCGTGCCGTCCGGCAGCAGGTCCAGGACCCGGGAGGTCGTCCAGCCGAGGGTGCGGTCGGCCTCCAGGGCGGCGAGGTCGCGGGCCAGCGCCCCCGGGGTGAGCTGGTCGTCGGCGTCGAGGATCTTCACGTACTCGCCCTCGGCGTGCGCCAGCGCGAAGGTGCGGGCCACTCCCGGGCCCCCGGGGCGGCCCTGACGGAAGGTCACCCGGGTGTCGTCGGGGACGTAGGGGCGCACCTCGTCCGTGCGGCCGTCCTCCTGGATCACCCAGTGCCACTCCCAGCCCGGCGGCAACTCCTGTGCGCGCAGTGACGTGTGGGCGGCCGGCAGGAAGTGCGCCGAGGGGCCGTGGACCGCGGTGACGACGATGACGCGCCGGGACACGAGGGCGTTCACCACCTTTGTGGGAGGTGCGCCTGTCGCGCACAGGGGCGGACACGAGAAAACCCGATCGCTGGCGACGGGGGATGCACCAGCGATCGGGCTGGGGCCAACAGTAACAAGGCTGCCTGCCTCACGGGAGCCGCCTCATCGGCTGTGAGGACGCGTTGTGATCGGGATCACGGAAACCGCTGTCCGATGCCCCCTCGGCATGCCACCTCCGTCCATGCCCCGTCACTGAGCGCACGGACTCACCCCGAGCACGGCGGTTCGTACGACAGCCGCGGCAGGTACTCGTCCCACCGCTCCCGGGTGAGCACGCCCCGGGTGGTCGAGCAGACCCGGTCGATCGCCTGGCCCACGTTCAGGTTCCACAGCCGCACGGTGTCCGTGCCGCTGGAGACGCCGAGCATGTGGCTGGCGGGGCTGAACGACAGGAAGTTGCCCGTCTTGGAGTTGGGGCTCATCGCCTGGCCGATCGCGGAGGCGTCGGCGGGGTCGGAGACGTTCCACAGCCGGACCGAGTTGTCGTTGCCGCCGCTGGCCAGATAGCGCCCGCCCTTGCTGAACGTCAGGGACACGACCGCCTCGGTGTGGCCGGTGAGGGGGGAGCCCTGCGCGCTCGCCTCGCGCGGGTCGGTGACGTCCCAGAGCCGTACGGTGTCGTCGTCGCTGCCGCTGGCCAGCGTATGGCCGTCCGGGCCGAACGCGAGCGCGTTGACGGGGCCGGTGTGGCCGGTGAGCGTGACCAGCGCCGTCGGCCGGTCGGGCGACGTCACGTTCCACAGCCGGATCGTGTCGTCCGCGCTGCCGCTGGCGAGCGTACGGCCGTCCGGGCTGAAGGCAAGGGAGTTGACGTAGCCGGTGTGGCCCTTGATCGGCCCGCTGAGCGGAACGACCCGGGAGGGGTCGCTGACGTCCCACAGCTGGATGGTGCGGTCGTCGTAGGGGGTGGCCAGGATGCGCCCGTCGGGGCTGTAGGCCAGTGAGCCCGGGCCCGCGAAGCGGGTGCGCAGAGTGAGGCGCGGCCCGGCCGGGACCGGGTGGTCCGGGTCGGAGACGTCCCACAGGTACAGCGCGTTGTACTGGGTCCGTACGGCGAGGGTGCGGCCGTCGGGGGAGAACCTCATCACCCGCTGGTAGCCGTCCGCGGGCATGAACGGGGTGCCCAGGGACACGGGCCGCCCCGGAGCCGACACGTTCCACAGCCGGATCCTGCCGTCGCGCGCCGCCGTCGCGAGGACCTTCCCGTCCGACCTGAACGCTCCGCTGCGGCCGGGCATGTCCGCCGTCGGGATCGACCACAGCCGGACCTTGCTGTCCCCGCTTCCGGTGGCGAGCGTCCGGCCGTCGGGGCTGAAGCCCAGCGCGTACATCTCCCCGCTGGCGCCCGCGAGGGGCTCGCCGACCTGGGAGGGATACGCCGGCTCGCTGACGTTCCACAGGCTCGCGGTGCTGTCCGCGCTGGCGGCGGCGAGCATGGTGCCGGCGGCATTGAAGGCCACCGACCAGATCGGGCCGGTGTGGCCGGTGAGCGGTGCGCCGAGCTGGTGGCCGTGGCGCGGGTCGCTCACGTCCCACAGGCGGATCGTGTCGTCCGCGCTGCCGCTGGCGAGCGTGCGGCTGTCGGGGCTGAAGGCCACGGAGTGCACCAGGTTGGTGTGGCCGGTGAGCGTGGCAAGGGCCGTCGGCCGGTCCGGCTCGGCCATGTCCCACAGCCGGATGGCGTTGTCGTCGCCCCCGGCCGCCAGCGTCTTCCCGTCCGGGCTGAACGCCACCGACCGTACGGCGGCCTTCGCGCCGGTCAGCGTGGCCAGCGCCTTGGGCCGCCCGGGATCGGCCACGTCCCACAGGCGTACGGTGCGGTCCTCGCTGACGGAGGCGAGCGTACGGCCGTCGGGGCTGAAGGCGACCAGGTAGATCGTGCCCTCGTGCCCGGTCAGGGGCGCCCCCGTCGGCCGCGGGCGGCTCGGCGTCGTCACGTCCCACAGGCGGACCGTGCCGTCGTCGGCGGCGGAGGCGAGGGTGCGCCCGTCGGGGCTGAAGACCGCGCTGCTCACCCAGCTCTCGTGCCCGGTCAGCGGCTTGCCCAGGGGCCTGGGCCGGTCCCGGTCGGCGACGTCCCACAGCCGTACGGTCCGGTCGTAGCTGGCGGTGGCCAGGAGCCGGCCGTTCGGACTGAACGTGGTGAGGTAGACGGCGCCGGTGTGCCCGCGCAGGGGCGTGGCGAGCGGCGCGTTCACGATGGAGATCAGCCGGCTGGTGGTGTCCTCGTCGTCCGGGCGCAGCCGGTGCGCCACCAGGTCGAGCTGGGCGGACAGCGAGGGATCGGTGTACTGGAAGCGGTCGGCCTCGGCGAGCACCTGCGCGAACACCGCGTCGTCGCGCTGCTTCCACGCCACCACCGCCGCCCCGACGGCCAGCACCGCCAGCGCGACCAGCGCCGCGACGCCGCTGCGCATGATCCACACCGTGCGCCGGCGCAGCCGTACCGAAGCGGCCAGGAACTCCACCGCGCTGCGGGTGAGGAACGTGTCGCCGGCCGACCGCGCCCAGCCGTGGGCCTGCTCCAGCCGGGAGCCCCGGTACAGCAGCGACGAGTCGCGGTTCGAGCCCTCCCAGGCCCGGCCGTCCTCCTCCAGCCGCTGGCGCAGCAGGTTGCCCTGCCGGTCCTCGTCGATCCAGTCCCGCAGCCGGGGCCAGGCGTGCAGCAGCGCCTCGTGCGTGATCTCCACGGATTCCGCGTCGAGCGTCACCAGCCGGGCGCGCACCAGCGCCTCCAGCGACTCCTCCGTCTTGCCGGGGTCCCTCGACTCCGCCGCCAGCTGCCGCCGTGTGCCGCGCCGCCGGGTGGCCTGGGTGTCCTCGCCGAGCCGGACCAGCCGGAGCAGCAGCAGCCGGGCGGCCGAGCGGGCCGCCGGGTCCAGGCCGGACCAGGCGCGCTCGGCGGTGGCGGCGACCGCGCCCTGGATGCCGCCCGCCGCGCGGTATCCGGCCACCGTCAGCCGGCCCGCCTTGCGCCGCTGCCAGGTGGCGAGCAGCGCGTGCGACAGCAGCGGCAGCGCGCCCGCGTCGTGCGTGCCGCGCTGCCCGTCCGCGCTGACCTCGCGCACGATCAGCTCGGCCAGCCCCGGCTCCAGCTCCAGCCCCACCGCCTTGGCGGGACCGGTCACCGCCTCCCGCAGCTCCGGGGTGGTCAGCGGTCCGAGCACCATGTGCCGGTGCTGGAGGGCGTCGGCGAGCTCCGGGTGCGCCAGGCACTGCTCGTAGAAGTCGGCGCGGATGCCGAGGACGACGAGGGCGGGGGGCGGTTCGCCGGGGCCGGCGGGGGTGCAGGCGGCCTGCAGGAGCCGTACGAAGGTGCGGCTGTCGGCCTCGTCGGCGCAGAGGGTGAAGGTCTCCTCGAACTGGTCCACGATGACGACGGCGGGCGCCGCCGACGTGGCCTCCCGGCGCGCCCACGCGGCGACGGCCTCGCGCGCGGCGCGCACGAAGTCGGCGCCGGGCTCGTCCGCGCCCTCCGGATCCGGCCCGTCCCCCGGCGCTTCGGCGCGGTCCGGCCCCGCCGGGGAGGAGACGACGTCGGCGAGTTCCGGTATACGGCGGGTCAGTTCGGCCAGTGGATCGCTGCCGGGCACGAGCTGGACGACCGTGCCCGGCCCGGCGCCCTCCTCGCCCAGCACACCGCGCCGCAGTGCGGGCGTCAGGCCGGCGTTCAGCAGGGAGGACTTGCCGGCCCCGGAGGCGCCGACGAGCATGACCAGGCCGCCGGTCTTCTCCACCGCGCGCAACTGGGCGATCAGCGCCTCGGTGCTGCGCTCCCGGCCGAAGAACCAGCGGGCGTGCTCCTGCCGGTAGGAGGCCAGTCCCCGGTACGGACACACCCCGCCGGACACCGCGGACTCCTCGACCGGAGTCTGCTCTTCCTCTTCCCCGGCCGTGGCCCGCTCCCACAGGCTTCGCCACTGGCCCAGGTCGTACAGTCCGGCGGAGACGGGGGTGGGGCGCTCGCGGCGCGCCTGGGGGATCAGGACGTGCAGGACGGCCGACAGGGCGGCGAACTGCGCGGGCACGTTCCGGGCCCGGCGCCAGTCGCTGATCCGCTGCGCGGAGACCCGTACGGGCCGCCCCCGCTCGTCGACCCGCTGGAGCCGGACGACCGCCTCGGACACGCTCTTCAGGGGCGGGTTGCCGGCCTCCTTGTAGAGCAACGCGAGCCGTTCCGCGAACGCCGTGCGCGCCGACGAGTCGGAACTCAAAGCCTCCACTCCTTTGCTCAGCCGCACTTGGACATCCGGACCGGAAAACTCACTTTATACGGCTGACCTGCGGCTAAGGGGTCGTCCGGAGACCGGAACCTCCTCCTTGGCACCCTCGGCTGGCAGGATCACGACGCAAGTGCGCGGGCCTCGCGCGTCGCCGAGGCAGGCCACCGGCCCGGAGCTCGAAGACACCACTCATGGCGCCGCAAGTTCTCGGACACCTTTGGCGGAATTCGCGTCCGCGGGAGTTCCGGGCATGTCGCGCCGCCCACCCCGTCCTGCTCGATCCACACCGACCCGCCGGCCCCCCGGGGCCGACCGCGCGTGGATCGACTCCGCCCGCCGTTCGGCACCGGTCCCCACGAGGGGAGGGACCGGTGCCGGACGATGCGGTCGCCGGGGCCGCCCGGCGGAATAGGCCTCCTCGTTTGGATCGGGCCGGCTGTGAGGTGCGGCGCCTTTCAACCGAGCCGAGCGGGGTCTGGTGCGTGCCAGACCCCGCGACGCCGGCATGATCCAAACGGCAGGCCCTAGCTGTATTGATCACGAGCGTTGTTGACAGTCGTCGGGCTTGATCATGGCGAAGACCTCCGGTGTGGTGGAGCTGTCTAGGACTGCACCGCACGGAGG
>NZ_JBIWJD010000020.1:0-79129 GCF_044764945.1 Streptomyces sp. NPDC093568
GCTACCTGTGGGCCTTCTCCGCTCTGCGGTCCTCTCCCGGCGCGGACGCCCACTACCGGCGCCGACGCGAGCAAGGAGACTGGCACGCCGCCGCCCAGCGACACCTGTTCAACCGCATGATCGGCCAGCTCTACCACTGCCTTCAGGCAGGCGAACTGTTCGACGAACACATCGCCTTCCCCTCCGAACTGGCCGCAGCAGCTTGACGACTTGGCATCGTGAGATGTCTCAGTGGGCGGGAGGCCGTCCCCGCCAACTCAGCGATGACGACGAGGACTTCGTCATCCAGACGGCCACCACCCGCCCCACCAAGCTCGGCCAGCCTTTCACTCGCTGGTCACTGCGCAAACTCGTCGCCTACCTGCGCAAAGTCCACGGCCGGGTGATTTCTCATCGGCCGCGAAACCTGACGCGGCCTCTCGCCCGCCGCAGAATCACCTTCCAGCGCACCAAGACATGGAAGGAATCCCCCGACCCGGATCGCGAGGCGTAACTGGACCGGATCGAGGAGGTCTTTGACCGCTTCCCCGACCGGCTATTCGCCTTCGGCGAATTCGGCCCGCTCGGGATCCGGCCCATCGCGGGCTCGGACTGGGCCGAACGGAAGCACCCCGACCGGGTGCCGGCCACGTACCACCGCACCCACGGGGTGCGGTGCTTCCACGGCTGCTACTCGGTCGCCGACGACCGTCTGTGGGGCGTCAACCGCCGCAAGGAAGGCGCCGCGAACACGCTGGCCGCACTGAATTCGATCCGCGCCGCCCGGCCCGCCGGGGCTCCGGTCTACGTGATCCTGGACAACCTGTCCGCCCACAAAGGCGCCGACATCCGCCGCTGGGCCGTGAAGCACAAGTTCGAGTTGTGCTTCACCCCGACCTATGCCTCGTGGGCCAACCCGATCGAGGCACACTTCGGGCCGCTGCGGCAGTTCACCATCGCCAAACCCCACCACCCCAACCACACCGAGCAGACCCGGGCCCTACACCCCTACCTCCGCTGGCGCAACGCCAACGCCTGTCACCGGGACGTCCTGGCCGCTGAACGCAAGGAACGCGTCCGCATCGAAGGGAGAAGGGCATCCGCTGGGGCGGACGCCCTCTCAAAGCCGCAGCCTGACCGCAACCCGGCGAACCTGCGCGGTCACAGCGCTGTCCCGGGGTGGTCATGTCTACGCTGGCGCCGTGACATTGGTGTGGGTGACGGGCAATTCAGGAACTGGTAAGTCCACGGTCTGCGGGGTGTTGCGAGCGCGTGGCTACGTCGCGCTCGACGCCGACGAGGACGGCTTCAGTCGCTGGATCGACCGGGCTAAGGGCGAAATTGTGGTGGATCCCCCGGATCCGGTTCCTGGGGGCTGGCTCGACCGATACGGGTGGGCGATCGTCCGTGAGCGCGTTGAGAGCCTCGTCGAGGAATCTCGTTTCCGAATCGCGTTCTTGTGCGGGTCGGCGGAGAACGAGGCAGACGTCCGCGATCTTTTCGACCCTCATCGTGTGCCTGGTGATCGACGAGGACACCCTCCGCCACCGACTCGCGACCCGCACTACGAACACATTTGGGCAACACCCCGAAGAGCTCGCAGCGGCCCTGAAGTGGAACCCTCGGATGCGAGCGATCTACGAAGGCCATGGCGCGACGATCATCGATGCGTCTAAGCCGCTGACCGAGGTGGTGGACAGCGTGATCGACGCAGTTCAGGGGCTGAGAGGGTCCACCCAATAAGGGGAAGCAGTACTTCACCGCATCGCTCATCGGCAGCCCAACCGCCATGACCCCCGACCCGCCGAACCTATGTGGCCGAGCACCAGCAGCCAGGTGTTCGATCTGACCAGCACCCACACACCAGACAGGCCGTTCGCCCGGGCCTCGACCCCAACGACCGTGTCGGTCACTCCGACCGACTCCACTCTGAGAGCACTCTTCGGTGTGTCGGGCTAGCCTCGAGGTCAGCGCCGTCCGTGAGTGGCGAGGCTTGCTTGGGGTGGGCAGCGGACGGCAGGACAGGAGTGCTCGGTGGGGACGATCCTCAAGGGCATGAGTCGCGTTCGGTGGCACGAGCTGACGCATGCCTACGGATCCGCACGAGACGTTCCGGGCCGGCTGTCGAGGGTGGCTTGGGGCGACGCCAGGACGAGCGCCGATGCGCTGAGCGATCTCGGCCTGTGGATCGGTGAGCTGGCAGTCTTCGACGCGACCGTCGCAGCGGTTCCGTTCCTCTGGGACCTTGCCGTGACCGATTCGGTCACCAGCCGACCCGGAGTGATCGAACTGCTGCAGGCGATCCTCGAACACGGCAATCCTCCGCAGATCACCGTGCAGCGCGCAGCTCACCAAGCCGTGCTCAGCGGCAGTGGCACAGTAGTCGTACTGACCAGCGACGAGGATCCCTCGGTGCGGGCAGCGGCTCGCGACCTGGCGACCGCGATGGACAGCCACGCCTGTGAAGCCTGCCCTCCAGCCTGATAGTCGTTGGCAGGCCCCGGCTCTTCTCGTGTAACGCAGCCGTCCCGAGGCAGGCACCCAGGCGCTTCCAGAACTCGGCGACGTGCTCTCCCCCCGCGAGACCGGCCCCCTCGCCCTCGAGTAACAAGCGTATTCAGCGTGTCTTTTGGCCTCTGCAACTGTTGTCGCGTTCAATGCTGCTCTCGCGGCGCCTGGTCTCCTTCCTGACGTCGAAGTGGATCCGGGGGGACTGCTTCGTGAACCAAGTGGCTCTCTTGGTCCGGGTGTTGCGGGGTTTCGACCGCGGGCCGGACAGTGCAGGTGCGGGCGGAGGTTCCGAAACCCTCGGCGGACTCGGGCCGGGGTGAGCCGTGCGGGCGCCGGCTGGCTTGTCCTGGGGGCGGCGGAGGGCCGCTGGGGTTACGTGTGAGCCGGAGTCTTGTGTGGGCGGCGATTATCAGTCACATCGGCGGTCTCCGGCACCTTCGGGGTGAGCGGTGCTTGCCTTGTAGGGACGGTGGCGCTATGGCCGGATCGGCCCGCGGGACGACACGCTCACACACGCGGGACAGTTCGCCGCCGACCCTGACGACCCTTCCGTTCCGGGTGGTCAGGAAGGTCTGTCGCGGGCGAAGATGGTGGTCATGACTGGTGAGGGCACCTCGATCGACTCCACCACGCCCAGTATCGCGCGTGTCTACGACTATCTGCTGGGCGGCAAGGACAACTACGCCGTGGACCGGGAGATCGGCGATGTGTTCAAACGGGACCTTCCCGGCTCGGTGGGAATCGCCTTCGCCAATCGCGCCGCACTGACGCGAGCGGTGAAGGAGATCGTGACGACGACCGACGTACGGCAGTTCATCGACCTGGGCAGCGGTCTGCCGACGGCCGACAACGTCCACCAGGTGGCGCAGCGGCACGCTCCGGAGTCCCGCATCGTGTACGTCGACATCGATCCCCAAGTGCTGGTCCACGGCCGCGCACTGCTGGAGCAGAACGACCGCACCCGCGTCGTCGCGGCCGACGTACGCAACCCCGAAGACGTCTATCAGCACCCGGACACCCAGGAACTGATCGACTTCGAGCGCCCGGTGGCCGTGATGTTCAGCGCCATCCTTCATCACGTCAACGACGACGAGGACCCGGCACGGATCGTCCGCTACTGGCGCGACCGTGTGCCCTCCGGAAGTTGCTTCTTCGTCAGCCACTTCCGCTCCGGCAACAACTCCGAGACGAGGGAAGCGGAGAAGGTTCTGCAACAGACCTTCGGCCGTGGCCGGTGGCGCAGCGACGAGGAGATCGAGCATCTGCTGGACGGTCTGGAGATCCTCGACCCCGGCATCGTTCCCGCACCCCTGTGGCGCCCTGAAGCGGTCGACAGTCAGTGGCCCGACGCCGGTGAACGGGAACTCACCGTCTGGGAGCACCTGATCACGGCCGGGCTGGCACGCAAGCCCTGAGCCCGCGCGCCGGCGCGGTCGTGAGGGATCTCAGCACCGTGCAGGCGAGGGTCCCGGCTGGGGGCGGTGACGGCCACGCCGCGGCGCACGCTGGCTGGCCGGTTCCGTGGACGGGTGGCCTGAGCCAGGTCACAGACTCGGGTCGGCCTCGGCGTCTTGGCCCAGCAGCTGGGGAAGTTCGGTCCGGGAGGTGATGCCGAGCTTGGGAAAGGCTCGGTAGAGGTGATGGCCGACGGTGCGGGGGCTCAGAAAGAGCTGGGTGGCGATCTCGCGGTTGGTTGCGCCGGTGGCGGCCAGCCGGACGACCTCGCGTTCCTGGGGGCTGAGCCGGGCCAGCGGGGCGTCCGCGCGGTCGTCCGGGCCGAACTGTTCGCCGGTGGCCTGGAGTTCGGTACGGGTACGGGTGGCCCAGGGCCTGGCGTCCAGGGTCTCGAGGGCTTCGAGAGCGGCACGGAGGTGGCTCCTGGCGTCGGTGCGGCGACGTTCGCGGCGCAGCCACTCGCCGTACAGCAGCTCGGTACGAGCACGCTCGAAAGGGCGGCCCTCGTCGTTTCCGCCCGCCTCGTGGCGGCTATCATCATGGTGGCGCAGCGCTTCGTCGAAGTGCCGCTCGACGTCTCCGGGTTGCTCGAAGGGCCCGGTCAACGCGCGGCAGCGATGGAGCAGGGCGAGCACCGCCGGGTGCTTGGATGCCGTCGCCCACTCGGTGAGGCGGCCGATCGACTCGGCGGCCCGGTCCGGGTGGCCGGCGCGTACCGCTGCCTCGACGAGATCGGGCAACAGCCAGGCCGACAGCACCGGATGGCCCAACCGGGCGCGCGCTCCCTCCAGGTGGACGAGCGCGCTCTCGGCAGCGCCGAGCCCGAGGTCGAGCAGCCCCAGGGCCCGGCGGGCGTGGGCGGCGGCCAGCGCGATGCCGTGGGCGTCGGCGTGCTCTAGGGCCGCCTCGGCGAGGGCGACGCACCGGTCTTGGTCGCCGCGCAGCGCGGCCAGCGTTGCCAGGGTCGCCCGCAGGTACGTGCCCCGGTGGTCGCGGCCGTACTCCTCGGCGATCGCCAGGCCCTCCTCGGCGGCGACCTGCGCCTCGGCGTAGCGTCCCAGGGCCAGTTGGGCCTCGGCGAGCAGGTGCAGAGCGGTATGGAGCCAGCCGACCACGTCCTGGGCGCGGCAGTCTTGTACGCAAGCGGAGGCTATCTCGTACGCGGTGCTGTGGTGGGCGAGCAGTTGGGCGTGCAACCCGGCGGTGATCCGCTCGGCGAAGTCGGCGGCGGGGGTCGTCGGGACCGCGATGGCCGCCGTGCCGGCCGTCACGGTGGGGACGCTTGCTGCGGCTGGAGCGCCTGCCGGGTTCCGAGCCTCGGCGGTGCTCAGGGCTCCGGCCACGTCCGGGGCGCCCTCCCCCGCCCGCAGTGCCGCGCCCGGCACGGCACCCGCCGTGTCATGGGATCGCGGCGCTTCGCCGGCGGACAGGTCCGTCATCGCACGCATCACCACGTACTCCGGCGTGTCAGGGATTCGGGCCGCCACCTCGGCGAGGAGGTGCCGGTCGCCGGAGGAATACGCTGCCTGGACGGCCTCGGCGAGAAGGGCGCGGAGGTCGCCGCCGTCGCCGATCCGGTCCGCGCAGGCGAGGAGGATACGGGTAGCCTCGCCCGGTGATCCGCGGTCCAGTTCGACGATGGCTCGGACGCGGGCGAAGTCCGCGAGCGTCTCCGGGGCGAGCGCGAGCGCGTTGATCCGGTCGGTCAGGGCCGCCGTACGGGCGAACTGCCCGGCCTCCGCCGACGTGAAGGCCGCCGCGGCCAGCAGTCGGGCGCGCCTGGCCGGGTCCGTCGTGAGCTGCGCCGCACGCTCGTACGCGGCGGAGGCGGCGGACGTGCCCTGCCGGCCGCCGGCCCGCCGCGCGGCGGCCACCATCTCGTCCGCGACCCGCTCGTCCGTCCCGGTGGTGGCGGCGGACAGGTGCCAGGCCCGCCGGTCGGCCTGCCGGTCGCCGCCGGACGCCCCCTCCAGCGCGTCGGCCAGCGATCGGTGGGCGGCGAGGCGGCGGGCCAAGGGGGCGTCCTGGTATGTGGCCGACCTGATGAGAGGGTGGCGGAAGGATAGGGTGTGCTCGGTCAGCAGGACGAGCGTGGCGCGTTCTGCCGGCTCAAGGTCCTCCAGCCTGGCGCCGAAGCGGGTCGAGGCCCGCAGCACGAGGTCGAGGTCGCCCGTGTCGTCGGCGGCTGCCACCAGCAGCATCGCCCGGGTGGCCTCGGGCAGCCGGCGGATGTGGTCCTGGAACGACTCCTGGATACGGCCGGCGGGCGAGGACAGTCCGGCGGGCAGGGTGACCGGGTTCAGCCGGCCCGCGCTCTGTTCCGCGGTGAGCGCCGCGGGCAGTTCGAGCAGCGCCAGCGGATTGCCCTGCGCCTGCTTGACGATTTGTTCCCGCGCGTAGGGCGACAGTCCGGCGGCCCGGTCGGTGAGAAGGGCGTCGACGGCCGCGGCGTCCAGTCCGCTCAACCGCAGACTCGGCAGGCCCGTGATCCGACCGCCCGGAACACCGTCACGGACGGCGAACAGCATCACCACACCCTCGGAGCGCAGGCGGCGCGCCGCGAAGGTCAGTGCGTCCAACGATGCCTGGTCCAGCCATTGCGCGTCGTCGATCAGACACAGAAGCGTCTCGTCACCGCCCGCGGCCTGCGTGAGGGTCGCCAGCACCGCCGTCCCCACAGTGAAGCGGTCGCTCACCGCCTCGCCCGCGAGCCCCAGCGCCGCCTTCAGAGCGGCGGCCTGTGTCTCCGGGAGCCGGTCGAGCCGGTCGGTCACGGGCCACAGCAACTGGTGCAGGCCGCCGAACGGCAGCTCCATCTCCGACTCGATGCCCACGGTCCGCAGTACCCGGGCGGGCCCGGCGGCCGCGGAGACGCACGCGTGCGCGTACGCCAGCAGTGCCGTCTTGCCCATGCCGGCCTCGCCGTGGATCACCAGCGCGCCGCTCTCGCCCTCTCGGGCACGCAGGAGCAACTGATCGATCCGGTCCTGTTCGGTCCCCCGCCCGTACAACATCCGGTCAACCTACCTAACGTTCACGAGCTTTCGGCGTCGTGTTACGTCGTGCCGACCGATGCGGCGGTCGGTCAACCGTCCCTATCTTCATCGGGGTTGAACATCTCCAAGCTCGTTCACCTCGATCCCTCCCCGTCTCAGGAGTCGCCGTCTTGGCCGCACACGTGCACATCACCCCTCTCCACCGCATCACCGTCACCGAGACCACCGCCTGGCATCAGGTCGTCGCCGCCTCAACCGCCCACGATCTGCCGGGAGTTCCACCGCCCGGCCCCGGGCAGATCCACGCCCAGCTGACCAAGCCGGCCCTGGGCAGCCAGCGGCTGGCATGGATGGCGACGGACGAGGACGGCACCGCGGTCGCCGTCGCCGGCCTGCGGCTGTTCACCCAGCCCGGACAGGAGCACCTGGCCGAGCTGGAACTGCACGTCGCCTCCGAACACCGCCGCCGGGGCACCGGATCCCGCCTGCTGGCGGCCGTCGTCGCCGCCTGCCGCACGGAGAACCGGCGCAGCCTGGTCGTCGCGACCGGCGCCGACGGGCCGGGCGAAGCCTTCGCCGAACGGTGGCATTTCAAGCCGGTCCTGACCCTCGACCACCTGATCCTGGAACTCGACCAACTGGACCGCGACGCGATCCGGGGCGTCGCCGACGCCGAACACCCTGGCTACCGGCTCACCCGCTGGACCGGCACGGTCCCCGACGACCTCGCCACAGCCTTCGCCTGCGCCAAGAACGCGATGAACGACATGCCCATGGGCGACGTGGACTACGGGCACGTCGCATGGGACGCCGACCGCGTCCGCGAGATGGCCCGCGTCGTCGTGGACCGCGGCGACACTCTCCTGACCGTCGCCGCCCTCCACGACGACGCCACCATGGCCGGCTACACCGAAGTCGTCCTCCCCCACGGCGCCTCGCCACGGGCCCAGCAGTACGACACCGCGGTCGTGCCCGCGCACCGAGGGCACGGTCTGGGCCTGTGGCTGAAGGCCGCGATGGTGCGCCGCCTGCGCGCCGAACACCCCGGTGTCACCGAGGTCGAGACCGACAACGCCGAGGACAACGTACACATGCTGGCCGTCAACCGGGAGCTGGGCTTCCGCGCCTACCGGCGTACGCGCGAGTTCCAACTCGACTTGACCGCAAACTGATCCGCCAACCGAAACGCGCCTGGCCGTCCGCCGCTCCTCATCCACCTCCCGCCCGGAAATGAGGTGCACCATGACCATCGAGCACTCCGCCTGGACCGGCATAGTCCCGGTCGACGACACCGCCCTGGCCGCACGGATGGGCACGGTTCCAACATGCCGAGGCCAACCTCGAACTCCCCGGCCGTCGACCGCGTGAGCGTACCGACCCGGTACGTGATCGGCACCGGCGGCAACCGGGCCATCGGCGAGGAGGAGTACGCGCACCGTGCCACACAAAAACAAGCGACCATTGCTTGATCGGACGAAAGGGAACTGTCACATGCGAGTGGTGTTGTCGTCTTACGGATCGCGCGGGGACGTCGAGCCGATGGCGGCGCTGGCGATCTCCCTGCGCGCACTCGGGGCCGAGGTGCGGGTGTGTGCGCCCGAGGACGAGGAGTTCGCCGAGCGGCTTGCCGGCGTGGGGGTGGAGATGGTGCCGGTCCGTCTTTCGATCCGCAAGCTGGCGGCCGGCGCGAAGTCCACGGCCGCGCCCTCCATGACCGAGCGGGTGGCGATGCTGGCCGCCGCCCAGTACGAGGCCGTGACCCTGGCCGCCCAGGGAGCGGACACGGTCGTCGCGACCGGCCTGTTCCCAGCCGTGGCCGGGGCCAGGACAGCCGCCGAGATGCTGGGGCTGCGGTTCGCTTACGTGTCCTACTTCCCCGGCATGCTGCCATCGCCGCACCACCCGCCGTACCCGCTGCCCGGCCGTCCCCTCCCCGAGGGCGTGACCGACAACCGGACGCTGTGGGACTTGGACGTCGAGGGCCAGAACGCGGTCTACGGCCCCGGACTCACCTCCTTCAGAAAGGAGGTGGGGCTGCCGCCGCTGGACAGCGTCCGTGATTACGCGATCACCGGTCGGCCCTTGCTGGCCGCGGACCCGGTGCTCGGACCGTGGCTGGAGCCGGCGGATCTCGACGTCCTGCAGACCGGCGTCTGGGTCCAGCCCGACGAACGCCCCCTCCCCGCCGACGTCGAGGCCTTCCTCCAGGCCGGGGAAGCACCGGTGTACGTAGGGTTCGGCAGCATGGCCATGCAGGGTTCGTCCGACGCCGCCCGGGTGGCCATCGAGGCCGTACGCGCCCAGGGCCGCCGTGTGCTCGTCTCCCGCGGCTGGGCCGACCTGGCGCTCATCGACGACCAGGACGACTGCCTGGCCGTGGGAGAGACGAACCACCAGGCGCTGTTCCCGCGCACGGCCGCCGTCGTCCACCACGGAGGAGCGGGCACGACCACGACGGCGGCGAGGGCAGGCGTGCCCCAGGTGGTGATTCCACAGCTCGTGGACCAGCCGTACTGGGCAGGCCGGGTGGCCACCCTGGGCATCGGCGCGGCCCACGACGGCCCGGTCCCGACCATGGAGTCCCTGTCGGCCGCCCTGGCAACGGCCCTGACCGCCCAGACCACCGCCACAGCAAGGGAGTTGGCGACCGCCATCCGCACCGACGGCGCGGAGAAGACCGCCAAGCTCCTCCTCGACGGCTTCGGCGAACACGCCTGACCAGACCCACCCGTCCCCACACGGCTACGGGTGGAGGTCGGCCTCGCCCACCACGCGGATGCCCGTCTCCTCCCCCGGCCGCACGGACAGGGGGCCCGCCACTCGGATGCCGACCGGGGTGTCGTGGCCCTGGACGGTCACAGTGACCATGGCGTCGTGGCCGTAGTACGCGACGTCCGCCACCGTGCCTCGGGCCGATCCCTCGGAGTCCGCGTCGGTCAGCAGGAGTTGTTCAGGGCGGAGCAGGACCGTGCCGGTGCGCAGTCCTTCGGGCAGAGTGGCGAGGGGGACGGCGCCCAGGGCGGTCAGGGCCGTGCGGGCGCCTTCGACGGTGCCGGGGAGCAGGACGGCGTCGCCGACGAAGTCGGCGATCCAGGGGTCGGCGGGGTGCCGGTAGAGGTCCTGGGGGGTGGCGCACTGGGCGACCTGTCCGTCTCGTACGACGGCGACGAGGTCGGCAGTGGACAGGGCTTCCTGCTGGTCGTGGGTGACGAGGACCGCCGTGGCGCCGGTCACCCGGAGCGCGGCCCGTACGTCCGCCCGCACTCCTGCCCGCAGGGCGCTGTCGAGGGCGTTGAACGGTTCGTCGAGCAGCACGAGCCCGGGTCGTGGGGCGAGTGCGCGGGCCAGGGCGATGCGTTGTTGCTGGCCGCCGGACAGTTCGTGCGGCATGCGGTCGCCGTAGCCGGCGAGGCCGACCAGTTCGAGCATCTCCTCGGTGGTGCGCCGCCGCTCGGCCCGGTCGGTGCCGGTCAGTCCGAAGGCGACGTTGCGGGCCACGCTCAGGTGCGGGAAGAGGGCGCCTTCCTGGGGCACGATGCCGATACGGCGCCGCTCCGGCGGGAGGTGGACGCCGGGCCCGCTCAGGAGCCGGTCACCGAGTCGGACGGTGCCCGCGTCGGCGTGCAGGAATCCGGCGACGACTCGCAGCATGGTGGTCTTGCCGCAGCCGGAGGGCCCGAGGACCGCCGCCAACGCGCCTGCGGGGACGGAAAGTTCGAGGCCGCGAAGGACCGGCTCTCCGGCTCCGTAGGACTTGGTGAGCCCGTCGACGTGCAGTGCGTTCGCGTCGTTCATCAGGTCTCCTTCGTGGATACCCCCGGCTTCAGCCGGGAGGAATCGAAGCTCCCGCGGGAGCGGGGTCGGGGAAGGCGATTCGCTGGCAGGGCGGATCGCCGTACACCAAAAAGCGCAGGTGAGGCAGCCCGCTCAGGGCAGGAGCTCTCAACTGTCAGTCCTGCCGGGTAGGTTCGGATGCATGACGACAGAAGCGATCACGGAGAGGTCCGGGCATTGCCGGTACACCTACCGTCTGCGTTTTTCGTCTACGGCCCGCTCTGCTCTTGATGCGGAGTGGGACCGGTTGCGCTGGGTGTGGAATGAGTGCGTCGCCAAGTCCAAGGCTGTGCACGCGCACAACCGGGCGACCGGCGAGAGGACGACGTGCGGTCCGGTGCAGCTCGCGGCGATGCTGACCGAGGCCCGCGCCCGGACACCATGGCTCCGGGAAGGCGCGTGCGTTCCTCAGCAGCAGGTGATACGAGACTTCGGCAGGTCCCGCGCCAAGGCGCTGAAGGACATCAGGGCCGGTGTGCCGATGCGGCGGCGGGCCGGGATGCCGAAGTGGAAGAAGAAGCGTGAGGCGCTGCCGACGCTTGAGTACACCCGGCGGGGGTTCCGTCTGAAGGATGGTCACCTGTATCTGGCTGGCGGGATTGTGGTGCGGCCGGTGTGGTCGCGGCCACTGCCCAAGGCCCCGTCCAGCGTGCGTGTGTACCGCGATGCGGTCGGGCACTGGTGGGCATCCTTCGTCGTCCCTGCCGTGACCGAACAGCTCCCCTCCACCGGGCGGGTGATCGGGATCGACTGGGGTGTCAAGGAGACCGCGACCACCACGTCCGACGACCACGACCTTCCCCACCCGCAACACGGCCGGACGGCCGCGCAGAAGCTTGCCCGCTACCAGCGGATGATGGGCCGGCGCCGTCCGGCCAAAGGACAGGCGGGATCGAAGGGATACCGCGAGGCGCAGCGGCAGACCGCGAAGCTGCACCGGAAAGTTGCCGCCCAGCGGCAGGACACCAGCCGTAAGTGGGCCAAGAAGGTCGTACGCGACCACGACCAGATCGCCGTGGAAGACTTCCGGCCCAAGTTCCTCGCGAAGACCACCATGGCGCGCAAGGTTGCGGACGCGGCCGTCGGCACGACCAAGAAGGCGTTGATCGAGATGGCCAGGAAGCACGGCAGGATCGTGCACCTGGTCCACCCCGCGCACACCACAATGGACTGCGCCAAGTGCGGAACGAGAACCAAGCACGCACTACCTCTTTCCGAACGAACGTATACCTGCACCGCGTGCGGCGCCGTCTGTCCGAGAGACAAGAACAGCGCCCGCCTGATGCTGGTCCGGGCTGGTCTGCAACCCGGCTAGTGCTGATCGTGTAAGACCTGCACCCCCGCCGGGGATGAGGCAACGTGAGCTAGGAATCCCCCACCTTCAGACGGGGGAGGCGTCAATTCCGGTGCCTGCCTAGAAGGTAGGAGGGGACGGCGGCCAGCAGGATCAGCACGGCGGCGTACGGGGCGGCGGCCGCGAAGGAGCCGGCGCCGGTCTCGGTCCACAGCCGGGTGGCCAAGGTGTCCATGCCGGTGGGGCGCAGGAGGAGGGTTGCGGGTAGTTCCTTCATGCAGACCACGAAGGTGAGTGCCGCCCCGGCGGCGACACCGGGCGCGGCCAGCGGCACGGTGACCTCGCGCAGTACCTGCCAGGGTCGTCGTCCGAGCGAGCGTGCGACGTCCTCCAGGACGGGCGGCGCCTGGAGCACGGCCGCGCGGGTGGCGGCCACCGCGACCGGCAGGAAGAGGACGGCGTAGGCGCAGACCAGCAGCGGTAGTTGCTGGTACAGCGGGTAGGCGTAGCGGACGGCGAAGAAGACCAGGGCGAGGGCGACCGTGATGCCGGGCAGCGCGTGGCCCGCGTAGGCCGCCTGCTCCAGCAGTCGGGCGCCGCGCCCCCGGTGCCGGGCCGCGATCACCCCGACCGGCAGGGCGAGGAGCGTGGTGAGTCCGGCGCCCGCCGCGGCGACCCCGAAGGTGGCCCATGCTGTCGTCGCGAGCCCGCCCAGATCCCAGGTGGCCGAGCTGCCGATGGCCAGCCAGTACCCGAGGGTGCCGAGCGGGAAGGCGACGGCTACGGCCGTCACCGCCGCGCACCACAGCAAGGCGAGTGGTCGCCATGGGCCGAGGGCGATCGGAACGGCCGGGCGGGCGGTGCCCGTTCCGGTCCGTGCGTGCCCTGCGCGTCCGCGTGTACGGGCCTCGGCGGCCACGAGCGCGATGGTCATCACGACCAGCACCACGCTGAGGGCGGCGGCCGGGGTCCGGTCGAAGGAGGCACGGTAGGAGGTGTGGATGGCGCGGGTGAACGTGTCGTACCGCATCAGTGACACCGCGCCGAAGTCGGAGAGCACGTACAGCGCGACGAGCAGTGCTCCGCCCGCTGCCGCAGGCCGCAACTGTGGGAGCGTGACGCGGACGAAGGTGCGCAGCGGGCCGTGGCCGAGGGAGCGTGCGGCCTCCTCCTGTGCCGGGTCGATGCCCCGCAGCGCGGCGGCGACCGGAAGATGCACGTACGGGAAGCTGACCAGCGTCAGCGCGAGTGCGGCACCACCGAAGCCGGCGAGATCCGGCTCGGCCGACAGCCAGGCGAACGCGGCCACGTAACTCGGTACGGCGAGCGGCAGCGTGGCCAGCACCGACCAGGCGCGGGCCCCGGGCAGGGCTGTGCGCACGGTCAGCCAGGCCAGGGAGATACCCAGCACCAGACACGCCGCCACGACCACGGCGGTCAGGCCAAGGCTGCGGCCGAGGAGGTCGAGCGTCCGTTCGTCGGCGACGACGTCCCAGGCGAAGGCCGGGCCCCGTTCCAGGGCGCGGACGGCGAGGTAGCCGAGCGGCAGCAGGGCGAAGAGGGCGGCGACACAGGCGGGGACCAGCAGGATCAATGCCGGTCGGCGATCGAGCCCGCGGGCTTTGCCCGGCTTGCGAAGTACCCTGATCCGCGTGCGGATGGAGCGGGCCGTACGGCTCCCGCTTGCTTCGCGCACGCGCTCGCGCCCGGTTGGGTCCGAGGCTCCTTTCGGGCGCGAGGTGGACGACGGTGTGTGCACGGCGGGTCAGACCAGTCCGGCGTCCTGGAGCATGGCCAGTGTCTCCTGGAGGGACTCCAGCTTGCCGAGGTCGATGTCGGGTGATTCGAGCGAGTCGAACGCCGGCAGGCCCTCCACGGTGCTGGTGACGCCTGCGGCCAGCGGGTACTCCTTGGTGTTGTTTGCGAAGTAGGTCTGTGCCTCCTTCGACAGCAGGTAGTCCACGGCCTTCTGGGCGGTCGCGCTCTGTCCGTTGTCCTTGAGGATGCCCGCTCCGGCGACGTTGATGAGCGCGCCGGGGTCCTTGCCGGGCAGGAAGTTCAGCTTGGAGTTGACCTTGTCCTCGCCCTTCTCGGCGACGCGCTCGTACCAGTAGTAGTGGTTGACCAGGCCGAGTTCGACCTCGCCGGCCTCGACGGCGTCCAGGGTGGCGAGGTTGTGGGCGTAGGTCTTGGCGCCGTTCGCCTTCAGGTCCTCGAGCCACTTGCGGGTGACGTCGTCGCCCTTGAGGACCCGCATGCCGGTGACGAAAGCCTGGAAGGAGGCGTTGGTGGGCGCGAAGCCGACCTTGCCCTTCCACTCGGGCTTGACCACGTCGAAGACACTGTCCGGAGCCTTGTCCTCGGTGACCTTGTCCGGGTTGTAGGCGATGACGCGGACGCGCCCGGAGAGACCGACCCAGTCACCTTCGGAGCCGCGGTACGCCTCGTCGACCTTGTCCAGGGTGGCCGTGGGCAGCTTCTGCAGCATGCCCTCCTTGGACAGGGCGCCCAGTGCTCCGGCGTCCTGGGAGAAGAACAGGCCGGCCTTGGTGCGGTCGCCCTCCTCCAGGATCTGCGCGGCGAGTTCGGCGCTTTCGCCGTAGCGGACCTCGACCTTGCTGCCGACGGCCTTCTCCAGCTTGTCCAGCAGCGGCTTCACCAGCTTCTCGTTGCGGCCGGAGTAGATGACGAGGGCGGAGTCGCCGCTCCCGCTCCCGCTGTCCTTGTCGTCGGAGCCGCATGCCGCGAGGGCGGGGAGCAACAGGCCGGCCGCGACCAGCGCAGTGATCCGGCGAACCGAGGGGCGTCGCATGGTGTGTGCCTTCCTACGAGGCTCGCGGCGAAGCGATCCTATGGATTTGCTGTGGCTTGTTTTTGACCATGCTATGAATAAGGTAAAGCTTACCTAAACGTCAAGGGCCTCTGTGCTGATAGCGGACGTTGCCACAGAAAGGGCTCCCCGTGGTCCACCTCTCCGGATCCCTTCCGGCACCTGCCGCCCCCGGCACACCACCCGCACCGTGGCCGAAAACCGTGCCGTTCGCGCGCCAACTCCCGGCCTACGGCGACCGCCTCGCACTCATCACGCCGGACGGAGAGCTGTCGTACCGCGAACTGGCCCGGCGGGTGGCCGCTACCGCCGACCGCCTTGGGCCGGTACGGCGTCTGGTGCTGCTCGCCGGTGCAAACCGCACCGACGCGCTCGTCACGTACCTGGCCGCCCTGTCCGCCGGCCACCCCGTCCTGCTCGTCCCCGGCGACAGCGAGAGCACCATCCGCTCGCTGACCGAGGCATACGCCCCGGACGTCGTGGCCCGCCCGCACGCCGACGGGACATGGGACCTCGACGAACGGCACCCCGAGAGCGCCCACACCCTCCACCCCGACCTCGCCCTGCTGCTGAGCACCTCCGGCTCGACCGGCTCGCCGAAGCTGGTGCGGCTCTCCCACGACAGCCTCCAGGCCAACGCGGAGTCCATCGCCACGTACCTCGGCATCGACGAGACCGACCGCGCGGCCACCACGCTGCCCATGCACTACTGCTACGGCCTGTCCGTCATCCACAGCCACCTGCTGCGCGGCGCCGGACTCGTCCTCACCGAGCGGTCCGTGTCCGACGCCGCCTTCTGGGAGGAGTTCCGTGCCGCGCGCGGCACCTCGCTCGCCGGGGTGCCGTACACCTTCGACCTGCTCGACCGTGTCGGCTTCGAGCACAAGCGGCTTCCGCACCTGCGCCGCATCACCCAGGCCGGGGGCCGGCTCGCGCCCGAACGCGTCGCCCGGTACGCCGAACTGGGCCGCGGCTCCGGCTGGGAGCTGTTCGTGATGTACGGCCAGACCGAGGCCACCGCCCGCATGGCCTACCTCCCGCCGCACCTCGCCGCAGAACGCCCGGAGGCCATCGGCGTACCGGTACCCGGCGGCTCGTTCCGGCTGCAACCGGTCGACGGCCACGGTCCGGATGTCGGTGAACTGGTCTACTCGGGGCCGAACGTGATGCTCGGTTACGCCGAGAGCCCGGCCGACCTCGGTCTCGGCCGGATCGTGGAGGAACTGCACACCGGGGACCTCGCCCGGCGCGCGTCCGACGGGATGTACGAGATCGTGGGCCGCCGCAGCCGCTTCGCGAAGATCCTTGGACTACGGATCGATCCGCAGCAAGTGGAGACACTGCTGGACGCCCGGGGGGTCACCGCCTACTGCGCGGGCGACGGGGAAACGCTGGCGGTGGCCGCGCTCGGCAACACCGGCGAGGAAGCACGGATCCGGCGACTGGTCGCGCAGGAGTGCGGGCTCCCGCCTCGCGCGATACGCGTCCGAGTCCTGTCCGAACTTCCCCGCCTGGCCACGGGCAAACCCGACTACGAGGCCGTCAGACACCTCACGTGCGCCGAGCAGGAGGAGACGACCAGCACCGGTGAGGACCTGCGCAGCCTCTTTGCGGAGATCCTCGACCGCACCGACGTCACCGAGGAGAGCAGCTTCGTCAGCCTGGGCGGCGATTCCCTGTGCTACGTCGAGATGTCCCTGCGTCTGGAAGAAGCGCTCGGCCATCTGCCAGCCAACTGGCATACGAGGACCATCCGCGAGCTGAGGCCCTTGGCATCGCCCACAGCAGAGAGGCCCGAGGCCCAGGAGTGGCCGGCACCGACACGGCGAGCCCGGTCCGCGCCGGGACTCATGCGGGCGCTGCGCTCCTGGACCGCCCCGCGGTCCTGGCGGACCCGCCGCACCCTGGAAACCGGCATCGCCCTGCGCGCGGTCGGGATCGTCCTCATCGTCGGCTCACACATCCAGATCTTCGACATCAAGGGCTTCGCCCACATCCTCCTCGGCATCACGGGCTACAACTTCGCCCGCTTCCAACTGACCGACGCCGAACGCCGAGAACGCGTACGGCATTTCTGGCGCAGCATCGCCCGCATCGCGGCACCGAGCATGGTGTGGATCACCGGCGCGGTCGTCCTGACCGACTTCTACGACCCGGCCAACGCGGTGCTGCTCAACAGCCTGCTCTCCCAGGGCAACGACCGCTTCGACTGGGCCTACTGGTTCGTAGAGGCGCTGGTCTACTACCTGGTCATCCTCGCCGGGCTCATGGCCCTACCGCTGCTGGACCGGTTGGAGCGGCAGTACGCGTTCGGAGTGCCGCTCGCGCTCATGGCCGTCGGCCTGGTCGGCCGCTACGACCTGCTGGGTCTGGCCTCCGCCCGCCCCCAGCTGAGCCCCTCGGTGGTCTTCTGGCTGTTCGCACTCGGGTGGGCGGCCGCGCGGGCGGCCACCGTGCCGCAACGGGCCCTGCTCACGGCCGTGCTGCTCCTCACCGTGCCCGGACTGTTCCAGGACCAGCCCCTGCGAACAGCCCTCGTGATCACCGGGCTGGGGCTGCTGATCTGGGTACCGACCCTGCCCAGCATCGGCCCGCTCAGCGCCCTCGCCGGCGTCCTGGCGAGCAGTTCCCTCTACATCTACCTGACGCACTACCAGGTCTACCCCTACCTCCAGGAGGACTTCCCGCTCACCGCCCTCTTCGCCTCCCTCGTGCTCGGCGTCGGCTACGCGGCGGTCGTGACCCGGGCCGCCCGAACGATTCGGTGGCTGTGACGACAACCCTCGGACTGGGGCGCAGGCCGCCAGGCCGCCAGGCCGCCAGGCCGCCAGGCCGCCAGGCCGCCAGGCCGCCAGGCCGCCAGGCCGCCAGGCCGCCAGGCCGCCAGGCCGCCAGCAGAGGCTCAACAGGTGAGAGGACGAGCAAGCCATCAACCATCCGTGTGCCGTGCTCCACCAGACGGCGGAGGAATGGACCGCCCAGGTGGCTGGCACCGGCTTCACCATGAAACATGAGGGCGGGCCTGCCGAACCGGCGTGGCTCGGGCGACATGAGGACTGATGCCGGAGGACCTACGGTGCCATTGGCGTCCACCAGGGTGTCAGCGATTCGGCACTGCCGGCGAAGTCGAGGAGGGGCACCGTGACTGATGCCTCCACCGCCCAGGCGCCCCCGACTGACCCATCAGTCATGCTGGAGTCGCGTCATGGGCCGCTCTCCACGGACGTACGTCCGGTGACCCTCAAAGCGAACGGCATCACGCTGTCCGGCCTGCTCAGTGAGCCCTCGCACGGCTCTCCCCGTGCCGTCATCCTTGCTCTGCACGGCAGTGGCATGAACGCACGATATTTCGCTGGCCAGGCACATCCTGACGTGTCCCTGCTGTCCATCGGGGCCCGTCTGGGCTACACGGTGCTGGCACTGGACCGTCCGGGCTACGGAGCCTCGGCGGTGCGCCTGCCCGTAGGGCAGAGACTGATGGCACAAGCCTCCACCGTGCGAGCCGCAGTCGCGCAGTTCACCGCACGCCACGCGCAGGGAGCCGGGACGTATGTGCTGGCGCACTCCTTCGGAGCCAAGGTCGCCTTGGCGGCCGCCGCCGGCTGGGAGGAGACGAGTCTTCTGGGGATGGATGTCTCGGGGTGCGGACGCAGGCTGGCAGTCAGCCCCGGCCGGGTCGGTCGTGAAGGCGGCATGGGCCACCGAAAGTTGAACTGGGGCCCGTTGCACTTGTATCCGCCGGACACATTCCGACTGGCCCGAACCGTGGTGGAGCCCACGCCCACACTTGAGACCAGCACGGTGGTTGGTTGGGCGCGGCTGTCGGCGGCGATCCTGCCCCGCGTTCGCGTCCCGGTCCGGCTTACTTTCGCCGAGCACGAAGCCTGGTGGAGCCACGACGACGACGCTCTCGACGACCTGACCGCACGCCTGTCCTCAGCTCCACGGGTCGTCATCGACCGCCTGCCTCACGCCGGCCACAACATCAGCCTCGGCTGGGCCGCACGCGCCTACCACCTCAAGGCTCTCGCATTTGCCGAGGAATGCCTGAACTCCAATCCCGTACAACGCTGAGGGCGTCGGCGTAGTCGGCGGGCGTCCGTTTTGTGATCACGTGCGCTGAAGGAGGGTGAGCGGACGGTTCCCGGCTCACGGACGCTACGCCTCAGAGCTGTTGCGTCTGCCCGCACCGCCGGGTGGAGCCAGCCGAGTGGCCTGGGGGATGATCTCCTGCGTGGCTGTAGTGGCAGGTGCAGGTGCGGACGACGCTTGTGCATGGGATGAGCGACTGGGCTGGGCGTTCGGACTGATAGCGGATGATCCGGCTGCGAGGACCGCAGCGCTCGGCCGGCTGACCGAGGCACGGAGGCAGGTCTCGGACGCGCTCGTTCGGTCGAACGAGATGTGGCGGCTGACGTTGCCCCTGGGAACGGAGGAGCAGTACCGGGAGCCGGCCTTTCTTCAGGCACTTCAGAGGCATCACCAGGCGCAGAGACGTTCACTGCCTGACGGACTGTGGGATCGCCCTGCGAGCGGAGATCTGGCGACTTGGCCGGGGTTGCCCTATGCGTTGCTCTTCCTGGAGTGGGAAGCGAGATACCCGCGGGAGTGGACGCAACACGCGAAGGCGTGGGGTACGAAGCAGAGTCTTATCCGGGATATGGCCATGGCCCACCAGGAGGAGGCGATCAGGGCGAAGCTCACCGATCTGGTCGAGATCGTCGTCCTCCGCGCGTATCGCTGCAAGGACCGCGAGTACGTGCGGGTTGCCCGGGCTGTCGACAGCGCTGACCTGCGCGGCAGGCTCGATCGTGCGGCCGATTCGGACAGTCCGTGGGCCCGGTGCCATGCGGGGTATGTGCTCTGGCTCCTTGACCGCCCTGACATGCCGAACACACCTCATGTCTGGCGGGCCTGGGTGGCAGGCAAGGCTGCGGCGTTGATGTGACCTGGGGACGGTGCCGACAAGGTCCCGTGATCATGGAGTGCTCTACGCGCTCGTGACCGTGCGAGCACCGGAAATCAAAATCAGAAGCAGAAGCGGCGGCGGGCGGCGGCGGGCGGAAGGGAGGCCCGAAGCCTCCTCACCGCGTCAGACATTCGGGCGGTTCCGATTCCGTCGAGACCTTGTCGCTCGTATTCGCCCGTATCCTTCGTGGTCTACGGCGTCACATAGCGGGCGCCAAACCACTGGAGGCTACATCACGTGCTGATCGCTCAACGTCCCTCGTTGACCGAAGAGGTCGTCGACGAGTTCCGCTCCCGGTTCGTGATCGAGCCGCTGGAGCCGGGCTTCGGCTACACCCTCGGCAACTCCCTTCGCCGGACCCTCCTGTCCTCGATCCCGGGTGCGGCGGTCACGTCCATCCGTATCGACGGCGTGCTGCACGAGTTCACCACCGTGCCGGGCGTCAAGGAGGACGTCACCGACCTGATCCTCAACATCAAGCAGCTGGTCGTCTCCTCGGAGCACGACGAGCCGGTCGTGATGTACCTGCGCAAGCAGGGTCCGGGTCTGGTCACCGCCGCCGACATCGCGCCCCCGGCCGGTGTTGAGGTGCACAACCCCGACCTCGTCCTCGCCACGCTCAACGGCAAGGGCAAGCTGGAGATGGAGCTCACGGTCGAGCGTGGCCGCGGTTACGTCTCCGCCGTGCAGAACAAGCAGGTGGGCCAGGAGATCGGCCGTATCCCGGTCGACTCCATCTACTCGCCGGTTCTGAAGGTCACGTACAAGGTCGAGGCCACGCGTGTCGAGCAGCGCACCGACTTCGACAAGCTGATCGTCGACGTCGAGACCAAGCAGGCGATGCGTCCGCGTGACTCCATGGCCTCTGCCGGTAAGACGCTGGTCGAGCTGTTCGGCCTGGCCCGCGAGCTGAACATCGACGCCGAGGGCATCGACATGGGCCCGTCCCCGACGGACGCCGCCCTTGCCGCGGACATGGCGCTGCCGATCGAGGAGCTGGAGCTCACCGTTCGGTCGTACAACTGCCTCAAGCGTGAGGGCGTGCACTCCGTGGGTGAGCTCCTGGCTCGTTCCGAGGCGGACCTCCTCGACATTCGCAACTTCGGTGCGAAGTCCATCGACGAGGTCAAGGCGAAGCTGGCCGGCATGGGCCTGGCCCTGAAGGACAGCCCGCCCGGATTCGACCCGACCGCCGCCGCCTTCGGCGCCGACGACAACGGGGATGCGGGTTTCGTGGAGACCGAGCAGTACTGAACGCTTCTCTTCGCCGGGGTCGCGGGGGGCCGATGGTGGGGAGACGGCGTAGCAGACGATTGCACCCCCTTCCCCGAGAGGGGGTGTTTCGGCAGCCAGCCTCAGACGAACCCTGAATCACTCGATGTCGCGCACAGGCGCGATCAGCCAAGTTGCGGAGTCTGTTGCTCGACCGCAGTGAGGGCGCCGCGACCGAGCGAATCTACGGCCGGATTCTGGCGCAAGGATTCGGCCTGGGCGCCGACGGAGTGGGCCTGAAGGTGTGGCAAGGGTGGCTGGCGCTGATCACCCGGCCGCGGGAACGAGTCCCATGGGGAGCGTCTTGTGGGCGCTGATACCGCTGTTCACGCCCGGGCTGCTGACGAGATGGGCGTTCACCGACGCCGCTCACGTGGCCTCGCCGCCGGCGCCGTGGTGGGTTGCGGGTGCGGGCGGCGGGGAGGCCACTGTTGAACGGCACTGAACAGTTCAGTTGCGCACGACAGAGTTCAGTGGTCAGTTCACTAGCGCAGTGAACTGTTCAATGCCGTATCTAGCATCGTGGAGCGGATGAGGCTCCCGGACGTCGCGCCGCGCGGGAAGTCGGGTTGCCCCCGGAAAGCCGCGCGGTGCAGCGCGCCGAGGAATGTGCGCATATCCGGCATGGCCTGCGGGCCGCAGAGCAGGGTCTCCCACAAAGTGGCGAAAGGCCTCACCCCAGGTCCACCAACCACTCCGAGGACGTCGCGCCGTTCAGGTCGCGAGGAACCGGAGCTGCTCGACGATTGACTGACCGCCCGCGGCTTCTGAAATCGATGACTGTGCATAAAGCGGTCACACCCACGCCAGGGAGCGGCCACCCCTCGCGTCGGCCAAGACGCGGACAGCTCAACTACGCCGTCCCGAAGTCTTCCAGCTCCAGCGATGCGTGCGCTGCTGCAACGCCGAGGCCGACAGCCCGCACGGAGACATCGTCGCTCTTGCCCTCGACACCTGGCTCCGATCCAGGCTGCACCAGGCAGCCTGGCCGGTCCGGTCCGGTCCGGGCTGGGCTGGGCTGGGCTGGGGCGCGAAGACGTCGGCGACGTCGGACGCGGGATCGAAGAGGATGCGCGGTCCGGAGAAGTGATCCGCCATCGGGAACTCCTTCGAGTGATGGACGTGTCGGGGTGCACCACCATGAGGCGGGGTGACTCACAGAGCGGCCGTGAGTCACCCCGCCTCATAGTTGTATGGGCCACGCGAGTGGCGCGTTGACAAGCCGGAGGAGTGCACTGATGATATAATCAGTCATGCGGAGATGGTCAGAATAGGGGTCTCTTCCCGCTTGCACACCATCTCACCAAGGCCTATTTGTGGCGGTATGCGAAGTATCGCCACACCCGTCAGGAGAGGCGCCATGAGCGAAAACGCCCTGCATGCGAAGTTCCAGCAGTTCCCCGAAGCCGTCCGCGAGAGGGTGGACGCCGCGCTCTCGGACGCCAAGATCGCCCTCAAGCTCAAGGCCGCCGAGATCCTCGCCGACAAGGAGGAGATGGCCGAACACGCCGTCACCACCGCCGGCCGGATAGGCGCCAAGAGCGGTGAGGTGTCCGAGCTGACGACGATCCTGCCGCTGAAGCCGAACGGCGCCGAGCGGCTGCGGAAGTTCTTCGGCCTGGTCGGCGGGAACCTGGCGGGCGCCGGTCAGGTCGGCACCCTGCACAACATGCGGTTCGTGTTCCTCGACAACGACACGAAGCTACTGTTCGCGACCGCCTTCGACGGCGAGTGGGACCCCTACATCGACGACTTCGCCACCAAGATCCCCGAGTTCATGGACTACCTGTTCAGCAACGTCGAGGGCTGGCCCGGCATCACCTCGCCGGACGTGAAGGACTTCATCGTCAAGTACCAGATCCCGGCCGAGGCGTGGTTCGTCGCCCACCCCAACCTCACCGTCGCTGAAGGCCACCGGCTCAAGCGGCAGGAGGCCGCCGTGCAGCGTTTCCTGTCGGACCTCAACTGAAGGCAGGCACGCCATGCCTTCCCCGCTGTTCCGGCGGCTGCGCCGACCGCCCACCCTGGACCTCGACGACATCCAGGCGACCCTGCTGCGGGCCCGGCCCGAGCCTTACTTCGGCACCCACGCGATCCTGGAGATCACCGAACCGGCCGCGGGCAGGGAACTGCTGCGCCGGCTGGCCCCTCGGGTGACCTCGGCGGCACGCTGGGACGAACCGCAGCCGTCCTGGCTGGCCCTCGCCCTCAGCTACCAGGGACTGGTCGCACTGGGGCTGCCGGAGGCCTCACTGGCCTCCTTCCCGGCCAACTTCCGCGCCGGGATGGCGGCCCGCGCCGAGCGGCTGCGGGACACCGGCGTGAACGCGCCGGACCGCTGGGAGTTCCCCTTCGGCACCCCGCGCGTGCACGTGGCCGTCACGGTCTACGCCGCGAGCGAGGACGACTGGCGGGCCGAAGTCGCCGCCTACGAGAAGGAGTTGGGCGAAGTCCCGGGCGTCCGGCTGCTGTCGCACCAGGACTTCGCGGCCGACGGGTTCAACGTCTTCGGCTACCGGGACGGCTTCAGCCAGCCGGTGGTCGAGGGCAGCGGCGCCGAACCCCTACCCGGCGACGGACGGCCCATCAAGGCCGGGGAGTTCGTCCTCGGCTACCCGAGCGAGACCGGTGTGCCGCTGCCCGTGCCGGCTCCGGATGTCCTGGGCCGCAACGGCACGTACGTCGTCTTCCGCAAGTACCACTCCCACGTCGCGGCCTTCAACAAATGGCTGCACGACAACGCCTCCTCCGAGGCTGAACGCGAGCTGCTGGCCGCCAAGTTGGTCGGCCGCTGGCGCAGCGGCGCACCACTCGCCCTGACCCCGGAGCGCGACAACCCCGCCATCGGTGAGGACCCGAACCGGATCAACGACTTCGACTACGCCGCCGACCCGCGCGGGCTGCGCACCCCGCTCGGCTCCCACATCCGCCGGATGAACCCGCGCGACACCAAGCTCACGGTCCTCAGCGACGTCAACATCCGCCGCATCATCCGGCGCGGCACCTCCTACGGCACCCCCCTGCCCCCGGACCGCCTCAAGGACGACGGCCGGCCGCGCGGCCTGGACTTCATCGCCCTCGGCGCCCGAGCCATCGACAACGTCGAGTTCCTCCAGAGCGAATGGGTTGGTTCCGGCAACTTCATGGGCCTGGGCAAGGAGAAGGACCCGATGATCTCGCTCCAGGACAAGGGTGCCTACTTCACCGTGCCCGGGACCCCGCCTCGCCGGGTGCAGAACATCCAGTCCTTCAACACCCTCCTCGGCGGCGAGTACTTCTTCATGCCCAGCCTGTCCGCCATCCGCTGGCTCAGCAGCAACTGACCCCCACCTCGCGCGGAGACACTCCCCATGACCTCGTACGTCCGCTACAGCCCCGACCTCGAGCAGCCCTTTCCGGACGAGGACGAACTCGTCCGCCAGGTCGTCGCGGCCATGGGCAAGGCCAACCAGCAGGTCGCCGACAAACACCGGCACGGCCTGCGCGACGCCCACGCCAAGAGCCACGGCGTCCTCGCCGGCGAGCTGCGCATCCAGCCCGACCTGCCCGCCCACCTCGCCCAGGGCCTCTTCGCGGAACCGGTCACCTACCCGGTGATCGTCCGCTTCTCCTCCGCCCCCGGCGACCTGCGCTCCGACCAGGTGCCCGTCCAGCGCGGCCTCGCGATGAAGGTGATCGGCGCCCTGGGGCCCCGCGCCCTCGACGACGGCTTCACCACGCAGGACTTCCTCCTCGTCAACCACCCCACCCTGCCCTTCGGCAACATCGCCGAGTACGCCAAACTCCAGGACCTCCTGGAGAAACAGCCCGGCCAGAGCGACCAGCAGCTCCAGCTCACCGGCGCGGCCGCCCGCGTGGCCGCCAAGGCCCTCACGCGCGTCGGACGTCCGCTTCCGCCCGCCGTCGAGACCCTGGCCGCCGCCAACGACCACATCCTCGGCGAGACCTTCCACTCCATGGCCGCGCTGCGCTACGGCGACCACGTGGCGAAGATGTCCGCCGCGCCCCGCTCGGCGAACGTCAGGGCCCTCACCGGCAGCCACGTCGACAAGAAGGCCGGCGAGTCGGCTCTGCGCGACCTCGTCGTCGACTTCTTCGCAGACAACAGCGCCGAGTACGACATCCGTGCCCAGCTGTGCACGGACATCGACCGGATGCCGGTGGAGGACGCCTCGGTCCTGTGGCCCGAGGAACTGTCACCGCACCAGACCGTGGCCGTGCTGCATCTGCCCGCCCAGGACGCCTACAGCGACGCCCGCCGCCGCTACGCCGACGACGTCCTTTCCTTCAGCCCCTGGCACGCCCTGGAGGCCCACCGCCCGCTGGGCTCGATCATGCGCTCCCGGCGCGCCGCGTACCCCGCCTCCAGTCACTTCCGGCACCGCTTCAACGGCATCGAGCCGCAGGAGCCGTCCGACATCAAGGAACTGCCCGCCTGATTCCCCCCTGTCCAGGCCGACCGATTCCGGATTCAGCCGCGGATCGGTCGGGGCCTGCATGCCAGAACGGAGAAGTCCGTTCTCCGTTCCGCTTCTTCGAGGCTCGGGAAGCGCCGACGAGGCTCACGCGGACAGCGTCACGGCGACCGCGTTCCATTCCTACGCCGACGGGTCGAGCGCGCTCGGCGTGCAGGTGTCGCAGGGCGAGGAGTCCGGCCGGGTCGACGCGACCGCGAGTCTGCCGCTCGTCGGCGACGTGACCGTGAGCGCGGCCGTCTCGGCGGCGAGCGGCAACCGCATCGCCTTCACGGACGTACAGGCGGAGCGCGGTGAACTGCTCCCCTGGCTGAAATCACTGCTCGACAAGGCCCTGGACCAGCCCATCACGCTGCGGAACATCCCCGAGGGGCTGCGTCTGCGGTCGGTGACCACCACCGAGGACGGGATCGACGCCCGCTTCACCGGCCACTCGGTCACGTCCCGCCCGGACTCGTCGTCGAGTGCCTGGAGGCAGGGCGGTCAGTCGAGGTCGGGCAGCGGGCGCCGGGCCACCTCGTGAGCGTCGTCCGCCGACAGACCCAGCATGCGCAGCACCATCTCGGCGAGGTTGACCGCCGCCTCGTCGCCGTCCACCTCGGGGCGGGCGAAGCGCAGCTCCACCAGGGACAGCAGGGTTCCGCCCAGTGCGGACAGGGCGACCACGGGGTCGAGGGCGGTGAAGCGGCCGGAGGCGATGCCGACCTGGAGGTCGCGCAGGGCGCGTCGGGCCAGGCCGTTGTCCGAGTGGATGTGGCCGAGGCCGCGGCGGCGCAGGACCTGCATCAGCTCCGGGTGGGAATCGGCCATCCGGGCGCTGAGTCGGAAGCCGGCCGCGAGGAGTTCCGCCGGGTCGTCGATCCCGGTCAGCCGCTCGTCGAAGGCCTGACCGAACTCCTCCAGGGCATCCACCACTGCCGTCTCGAACAGCTCCGCCTTGGAGTCGAAGTGGTTGTAGAAGGAGCCGAAGCCCACGTCCGCGCGCTCGGCGATCGCCTGGATGCTCGCGCTGGTGTCACCGCTCTCGGCGAGTATCTCCCGGGCCGCTCGCACGAGAGCTCCACGGGTCTCTGCGCGACGCCGCTCGAACCGGTTGCTGGGCGGGGCTGACGTAGACATGCGCAGAGTCTAACCGCCGGGCGACGGGGATCGCAGTCCTGATGGATTCATCATTTCCTGCCGCGAACACCTTGACGACAGAACTGTCACAGTTGATGATTTCCTCATTACGGCAATGTTGCTCGGAGGGCACCATGTCTGAAATCCGCGTCAACGGGGCCGACGTCATCACGGCCCATCAGGACCTCCACAGCGAGCAGGGCGCCCTGCGGGGCGAACACCCCGGTCGCTCCCGGAACCCGGTGATCAAGGTGGCCGACCTGGCCTGGCTGGAGTTCCAGAAGCCCGATCTGGACCGGGCCGAGGTCTTCGCCCGGGACTTCGGGTTCCAGATCGCGGCCCGCACCGACTCCGAACTGTGGCTGCGGGGCACTTTCGGCGGCTCGCCCTGCATGGTGATCCGGCGCGGCCGCACGTCCCACTTCATCGGTCCGGCGTTTCGCGCCGCCGAGCGGGGCGACCTGGACCGGCTGGCCCGCGCCACCGGATCGTCCGTGCGGGACTCCGACGTTCCCGGCGGCGGCAAGGTGGTCGACCTGCTCGACCCGTCGGGCTTCCCGGTCCGGGTCGTGCACTGCGGCGAACAGCTCCCGGCACTGCCGGAACAGCGACCGCTGTTGCTCAACTTCGGCACCGATCACCGTCGTACGAACGCCACGCAGCGCCCGCCGCGCGAGCCCTCGCGCATCCAGCGTCTCGGCCATGTGGTGCTGGAGACACGGGTGTTCGGCCAGGCCCTGGACTGGTATCTGGACACCCTCGGGATGATCGTGTCCGACTTCCTGTTCCTGGACGGGCAGCGCGGGCGCGGTCCGACGATGGCGTTCATCCGCTGCGACCTGGGCAGTGTGCCGGCCGATCACCACACGTTGGCGATGCATCTGGGGCCGGGCACCGGATACGTCCACTCGGCCTACCAGGTCACGGACCTGGACTCGATCGCCGCCGGTGGTGAGTACCTCAAGGAGCGTGGCTACAAGCGCAGTTGGGGCATCGGCCGGCACATCCAGGGCAGCCAGCTCTTCGACTACTGGCGTGACCCCGACCACTTCATGCTGGAGCACTTCGCCGACGGCGACCTGTTCTCCTGCGACGTCGAGCCCGGCTGGGCGCCGATGTCGACCAGCGGGCTCGCCCAGTGGGGCCCGCCCGCGACGCGTGACTTCCTCGGCGCCAGTCCCTCCCCTCAGCGCGTCCGCGACGTCATCCAGGCCCTGCGCGGCGACAACGAGATGGACCCCGCGCGCCTGCTCGGCCTGCTCAAGGCCGCCTCCTCCTGAACCCCCGGCTCCTACACAAAGGCACTGACATGAGTACCGATGTCCTGCGTACCGCCGACGGCTGGTGGGTCGTCCGCGGTGACCACGCCGTCCCCGTCGACACCAAGGCCGCCACCACCGCCGAACTGCTCGCCGACCGGGACGCCGTGCGAGAGGCGGCCCGCTCGGGTGAGGCGGGCACTCCCGTCGCCGACCTGGTGGCCCTCTCGCCGGTCACCACCCCCTGCCGGGTCGTCGCCCAGATGGTCAACTACCGCAGCCACGCCCGCGATTCGGGTTTCAAGGGCGACATCCCACCCGCCTTCTTCCGCAAGGCCTCCGGCTCAGTCAGCGGCCCGGGCGACGCCGTCGTCCGCCCCTCCCACGTGAAGTTCCTCGACTACGAGATCGAACTCGGGCTCGTCATGGGCGCGCCGCTGCCAGTCGGCACCGTTGTCGAGGAGCGGGACCTGCCGGCGTACGTCGCCGCACTGGTGATCACCAACGACGTCAGCGCCCGTGAGGTGCAGCTGACGAAGACGCAGTTCTACGAGAGCAAGTCGTACCCCACCTTCACGCCCACCGGCCCGCACCTCACGCTGCTGGAGCCGGAGGACTTCGCCCATCTCCTCGATCTGCGGCTGAAGTTGAGCGTCAACGGTGAGCTGCGGCAGGACCGCACCCTGGCCGACATGATCGTCCGTCCGGCGCAGGCACTCACCCTGTTGGCCCGATTCCAGACCCTGGACGCCGGCGACCTGCTGCTCACCGGCACCCCCGGCGGCACCGCCCTGAAGGCCCCGCCGAAGGCCGTCGAGAAGATCGGCGCGCTGCTGCCGCCCGCGCTGAAGTGGAAGGCGTTCTTCAAGAGCCAGGCGAAGAACCCGCACTACCTGCACCCGGGCGACGTGATCACGGCGACGATCGCGACCCCGGACGGCCGCATCGACCTCGGCGAGCAGCGTACGCCCGTCGCGGCCGCGAACTGACACCCGAGGTGAGCCGCACATGACCGTCGATGAAGCCGCACGTGTGCCCGTCGTGATCGTCGGGGCCGGGCCGGTGGGCGTGACCGCCGCCCTCCTCCTGGCCCGGCGCGGAGTCCGCAGTGTCGTCCTCGAACGCCACCAGGACATCTACCCGCTCCCCCGCGCCGTCGCAGGCGACGACGAGATCCATCGCATCCTCCAAGCCGCGGGCGTCGGCGAGGAGTTCACCGCAATTTCCCGCCCGGCGGGCGGGCTGCGGCTGCTGGATGCCCGGCACCGGGTGATGGCCGAGTTCCAGCGCTCCCCGCACGGCCGCCACGGCTACCCGCAGACCAGCATGTTCGACCAGCCCGGGCTGGAACGCGTGCTGCGCGACGCCCTGGCCCAGCGCCCGGAATGCGAACTGCGCGCCGGCGTGGAGGTCACCGGCGTCGGCCCGGACACCGCCGGCCCGGTCCGGGTGACCTACCGTGACGAGGACGGCGGCGAGCATGAGCTGTGGGCCGACGCGGTCCTGGGCTGCGACGGCGCCAACAGTCTCACGCGCGAGGCGATCGGCGGCGCCTGGGAGGACCTGCGCTTCGAGGAACGCTGGACGGTCATCGACGTCGATACGACGGGCCCCGTCCGTTGCTGGGAGGGGGTCGACCAGGTCTGCGACCCGGTCCGGCCGGCCACCTTCATGCGCGTGAGCGAGAACCGTTACCGCTGGGAGTTCCGGCTCGGCGAAGGGCGGGAGACGGTCCGTGAGCTGGTCGCTCCGTGGCTGCCGTCCTCGTACGACGGTGACTTCGAGGTCGTCCGCGAGACGCAGTACACCTTCCGGGCCCGGGTCGCCGACCGCTGGCGCAGCGGCCGGGTCTTCGTCCTCGGTGACGCCGCGCACCTGACCCCGCCGTTCGTCGGGCAGGGCCTGTGCTCGGGACTGCGGGACGCCTACAACCTCACCTGGAAGCTCGCCCGCGTCCTCCTACAGGGCGGCGATGAACGGCTGTTGGACACCTACGAGAGCGAACGCAGGCCGCACGCCCGGCATGTGGTCCGGCTGGCTGTCGCCATGGGCTGGGCGATGACCGGCGGTCAGGACGGCGCCGCCGCGATCCGCCGCCGGGCGCTGGCCGCCGCCTGCCGGGTACCCGGCCTGACCGAGCTGGCCGGCCGCGACCTCAGCCCGCCCCTGACCGCCGGGCCGCTGGTGCGGCGCGGGGTCCGCCGGGGCCTGGCGGGCACGCACTGTCCGCAACCGTGGGTGAGCGTCGGTGGACGGCCTACCCGGCTCGACGACGTGCTCGGAGACTCCTTCGCCGTGCTGACCGCCGCCGAGCCCGGGCCTGCGCTGACCGCGCTCGCCCAGGGCCTCGGCGTGCCCGCGGTCCCGGTGGCCGACCTCGGCGACGACGGCACCCTCGCCGCCTGGCTGCGCGCCGGCCGCGCGGACGCGGTCCTGCTGCGGCCCGACCGCGTCGTGATCGACGTCGTCCCCTCCGGTGGCCGCGACTTCACGTCGACCGCCGCCTTGGCCTCCCTGCTGCACACCACTCGAAGCCCTGTTCCTGCCGAACGGGCGGCCCCGAAAAGCCTGTTGAGGAGCACCACACGATGAGTACGTCGTATCCGGACCCGTTCTTCACACCCGATCCAGAGACAGCGGCGACCAGCCGTATCGCGGACTTCGCCCGCTACGTCGGGGTGGATGGCACCGACTATGCCGCCCTGCATCGCTGGTCGGTCACCGACCTGGAGGACTTCTGGGGCGCGGTGTGGGAGTACTTCGGCATCGACGCCAACACCCCCTACGAGCAGGTCCTGGCCGAGGAGACCATGCCCGGCGCCCGCTGGTTCACCGGCGCCACCCTCAACTACGCCCACCACGCCCTGCGCAACCTCCGCGACGACGACGCGGCGATCCTCGCCCTCGACGAGACCGGCTCCGGATACGAGGTGACCGGCGCACGGCTGCGTGCCCTCGTGGCCTCCATCGCCGCCACCCTGCGCGACCTCGGCGTCGGCAAGGGCGACCGGGTCGTCGGCTACCTCCCCAACACCCCCCACGCCATCGTCGCGTTCCTCGCCGCGGCGAGCCTGGGTGCCGTGTGGTCGGTGTGCGGGCAGGACTACGCACCCAAGGCGGCCGCCGACCGCTTCGCCCAGCTCGAACCCACCGTGCTGATCGCGGCCGACGGCTACCTCTTCAACGGCACCACCCACGACCGCCGCGACGCCGCCCTCGAACTGGCCCGCGCGCTACCAACGTTGAAGGCGACCCTGCTGGTGGACCACGTGGGGCTGCCGTGGCAGTCGCAGGCCTACCCGTCGCTGGTGATTCCCTGGGAGGACGCCTCCACCCGAACCGAGCCACTCACCTGTGTACCCGTGCCGTTCGACCACCCCCTGTGGGTCGTCTTCTCCTCCGGCACCACCGGTCTGCCCAAGGGCATCGTCCACGGCCACGGCGGCGTGGTGCTGGAACATCTGAAAATCCTGTGCCTGCACTCGGACTTGGGCCCCGGCGACCGTCTGCTCTGGTACACCACCACCCACTGGATGATGTGGAACCTGGTCGCCTCCACCCTCCTCACCGGTGCCACGACCTGCACCTACGACGGCAGCCCGGCGCCCTTCGCCAAGCTCGACGTCCTGTGGGAACTGGCCGCCCGCCACCGGGTCACCGTCTTCGGCACCAGCCCCCAGTACCTGCTGGGCATGGCCAAGTTCGGCATCGACCCGTCCGCGCACGACCTGTCCTCGATCCGCGTCGTCGGCTGCACCGGCTCCGCCCTGCCCGCCTCCGCCTACCCCTGGGTCCGCGACCACGTGGGCGAGGACGTCCTGCTCGCCTCGATCAGCGGCGGCACCGACGTGGTGTCCGGCTTCGCCGGCAGCGCCCCCAACACCCCGGTCTGGGCAGGCGAGTTGTCCGCGCCGCACCTGGGTGTGGCGCTGGCCGCGTACGACGCCGAGGGCTTCCCCGTCATCGACCAGGTCGGCGAGCTGGTCGTCACCCGGCCCATGCCCTCGATGCCGCTGTACTTCTGGAACGACCCCGACGGCACCCGCTACCGCGACGCCTACTTCTCCTCCTACCCCGGCGTGTGGCGACACGGCGACTGGATCACGGTCACCGGGCACGGCTCGGTGATCATCCACGGCCGCTCCGACTCGACGCTCAACCGCAACGGTGTACGGCTCGGCAGCGCCGACATCCATGACGTCGTCGAACGTCTCCCTGAGATCGCCGAGGCGCTGGTCATCGGCGCGGAGGAACCGGACGGCGGCTACTGGATGCCGCTGTTCGTGGTGCCGGCGGCCGGTGTCGAGCTGGGCGACGCCCTGCGCGACCGTATCCGCGACGCGATCCGCACCGGCGCCTCACCCCGCCATGTCCCCGACGAGATCCTCGCAGTGCCGGGCATCCCGCACACCCGCACCGGCAAGAAGCTGGAGGTCCCGATCAAGCGACTCCTCCAGGGCGCCCCGGTCGAGCAGGTCGTCAACCCTGCCACCGTGGCGGACCCCGATCTCATCGACCACTACGCCCGGCTGGGCACCGAGCGACGCAAGGGCAGGTCCACCTCATGACAACGGTGCTTGCCGTCGCCCTGTCCCTGGTCTTCCTTCCGCTGGGACTTGCGAAGCTCGCCGCGGCGCCAATCATGCGCCAGGCGGCGGCCCATCTCGGCATGTCGGTCCGCCTCTATCGCGTCGTCGGCGCGCTGGAGGTGGCCGGGGTCGCCGGTCTGCTGACGGGTCTGACCTGGACGCCACTGGGCGTAGCCGCCGCCACAGGCCTCGCCCTGCTGATGGCCGCGGCAGCGGTGGTCCACCTGCGCCACGGTGACCCACCGCCCCGGGCCGTCCCGGCGGCCGTACTGGCCCTGATCTCCTTGACGTACGCGGCAACGGCGATGGCTGCCGGCTGACGCGTCCTGTACGGCCGGGCACGGGCGGCCTCCTGTGAGGGTGGCGGCCGCCCCTCCCCGGCTCCGCGCGGGCTGCCATCGCACACTGGCCTCCCCCTCCCCCCGAGGCCGGGCGGCCCGCGCCGACGTCCGGGGCTTGCGAGACGGCTGGGCTCGGCAGGCCCCGGACGTGACACCCCGCTCCCGGGGATGTCAGTCGCCCTCGGAGGCAGTGGCGGGCGTCTCGCTCGAGGCCCTCGCGGACCGGGGGCGGCTCGGGCAAGGGCCGCTGACCTGCCAGGAGATGGCCGCAGCGTTTGGCATGGACGTGGTGCCGGCCCGGGTGGAGGCGCTGCGGTCGAAGGCGAAACGCCTGGTCGCGCGGGGCTGGCTGGCCGAGCCGGCGCCGGGCCGGTTCATGCTCGCCCGCGGTGGGGCCGGGCCAGGAGCGGCCCCCGGAAGGGGACGGCCCGCTGACGTCGTGCATGCCGCGCGCACAAAGCCGCGGCTCAGACGCCCGCCGTGCGCCCGCGGCGCCCAGCCCCCAAGTGGCCCACTGGAACTGGGTGCAAGTGGCCCAGATGTTTGGGCTGCTTCCCTCCTACAGTCGGAAGCGTCATCGCGACGGCACCTGTCAGCCGTGCTGCGTCCGCCGCTGTGCGCGTTTGCCGGGCGGGCGAGCGCTGGAACTGGTCATGGCGGGCGTTCGGCTTCCTGTGGGCCGGTGCCTGCGCCCATCAGGCGCGGCTGTGGCCCCCCTGAACGTCCCCTACGCAGAGGAACCTCTCATGCAAGCCATCACCGTCCAGGACCGTGACGCCGGTGTCAGCGGCCTGGCCCTCTCGGACCTGCCCCACCCGTACGCCGCCGAGAACGACGTGATCGTGGAGGTCCACGCCGCCGGATTCACCCCCGGCGAGCTCGACTGGCCCAGCACCTGGACCGACCGGGCCGGCCGTGACCGCACCCCCAGTGTGCCCGGCCACGAGCTGTCCGGCGTGGTCACCGAGCTCGGCTACGGCACCACCGGCCTGACGGTCGGGCAGCGCGTGTTCGGTCTGACCGACTGGACCCGCAACGGCTCGCTGGCCCAGTACACAGCCGTCGAGGCCCGCAACCTCGCCCCACTCCCGGCCGATGTCGACCACGTCACGGCCGCCGCGCTGCCCATCTCCGGGCTCACCGCCTGGCAAGCCCTGTTCGACCACGCCCACCTGAACACCGGCCAGAGCGTCCTCATCCACGGCGCCGCGGGCGGAGTCGGCTCCCTCGCAGTGCAACTGGCCCGCGAAACCGGCGCCCGGGTGATCGGCACCGGCCGGGCCGCCGACCGCGACACCGCCCTCGAGCTGGGCGCGGACGTCTTCGTCGACCTCCAGGCCGAGAAACTGGAGGACATCGGCGAGGTCGACGTCGTGTTCGACGTGATCGGCGGCGAGATCCTCGAACGCTCCACCGCACTGGTCCGCCCCGGCGGAACCCTGGTCACCATCGCCGAACCGGTCACCGTCCACCCTCACGACGGGCGAGCCATCTTCTTCGTCGTCGAACCCGACCGGACCCGCCTGGCCGACCTCGCCCAGCGCCTGCGGGACGGCCGCCTCAAGCCCATCATCGGCGCCGTCCGCCCACTCGCCGAAGTAGCCTCCGCGTTCGCGCCGGACAAGCGCACCCCCGGCAAGACAATCATCCGTGTCACCGAAGACTGAGCCAAAAGGCCCCCGCAGTCCTGCGTGCCAGAGCGTGTCTGTTTGATGGGTTGGCCCGTTGAGCTGATCCACTGCGTGGGCGGCGGTAAGCCGATCACCGCCGCACCCTTGAGATCATCACCCTTGGCGCAGGAGTCGTCGGACCTTCGCCGCGGTGAACTGGTGCGACCGCAGTCTGCGGGTGGGCCCCCGGTCGGCTGCCGCGCGAGGTCGGCTCAGCCTGGAAGTTGTACGACACGATCAAGGTCGACCGCCCGGGCACGTTCCAGTACGAGTGCTCCTGCGACAACGCTTACACGCTCAACGTCGGCTCGGGTCATCAAGGGCGATAACCCTTCCGATGGGACGGCCTGGTGCGACGGCCAGGTCTGGCTCCGTGTGATGGGTGGCAACTTGGGCGAGTGGCGCAACGACGCAACGGAGGTCAAGCTCACCAGCCCCAGCGGGATGTTCCGCTGGGCGTACATCAAGGGCTGCAGCAACTGCTACACCTACATCTTGTACCCGTAGGTTGTACCGGACTTTGAGCGGGCCCACGTCACCGACGGCGACGGGGCCCGCACGCATGGAACGACAAGGCACCGGTATGGCCAGCGAACGGCGAACTCACCGGCGTCGGCGCCATAGGCGTTGTGTTGGGTGGCGATGCCACCGTACGCGCACCGGTGACCGCGGCGAGGCTCCGGTACGTCGGAGTGCTGGACGCGCAGGGCGGCCTCATGCGCGGCCGACAAGTCCCCTGTTCCGAAGAGCACGTGGGTGCGCGAACAGCGCCTATGGCACAGGCTTTGGGGAGGGCTATCCGACTGGAGTGAGGTCCTTGGGTTCTTCGGCCTCGGTGAGTCCGACGTGGTCGTGGCGGCGGCGCAGGGGGCCGGGAGCGGTCCAGGCGTGGCGGCCGAGGAGTCGCGTTGCGGCCGGCACGAGGATGCCGCGGATCAGGAGGGCGTCGAGAAGGATGGCCAGTCCGCAGCCGAGGCCGAACATCTGCAGGAAGCTGACCGAGGCGGTGCCGAAGGCGAAGAAGCTGACCGCGAGGAGGACGGCTGCGGTCGACACGATCCGTCCGGTGCGCGCCAGTCCTTCGGTGACGGCGCTGAAGGTGGTGGCGCCGCTGTCGTGCAGTTCCTTGATGCGGCTGGTGAGGAAGACTTCGTAGTCCATCGACAGGCCGAAGGCGATGCAGAACAGGGCCACGGTCATCGCTGTGTCCATCGGGCGCGGGGTGAAGCCGAGCAACGAGGAGAGGTGGCCGGCTTGGAAGATCCACACCATCGTGCCGAGGGCGGCGGTCATGCCGAGGGCGTTGAGGATGAGGGCCCTGAACGGTTGGGCGATGCTGCCGGTGAACAGGAAGAGCACGATCAGTGTGGTGAGTGCGATCAGGCCGTGTGCCGAGTGTCGACCCGAGCGCGACGGAGACCGCGACCGGGAACAGATGGACGCCGGCCGACAGAGGGCTGTATCCGCGGACGAACTGGAAGTACTGCGTGATCAGGAAGATGAATCCGAGCAGCGTGAAGTACGCGATGGTGACCGAGGCGCTGGCGGCGCTGAAGCGCATGTCCTTGAACAGTCGCACGTCGAGCATCGGTTCGGGAGCACGACGCTCGGCGACGACGAACACGATCAGCAGGACCAGGGCCCCGGCGAAGCCGCCGAGCGACGCTGATGACGCCCAACCGCGGTTCGGGGCCTCGATGATGGTGTAGACGAGCAGCCCCATGAAGCCGCGGACAGGACCAGACCCGCGAAGTCCAGGCGGCGCGGGACCGGGTTCCGCGCACCTGGGACGCACAGCGTCACCAGAACGACGACGATCGCGGACACCGGGCCCAGAAGATAGAAGATGCTCGACCAGCTGAAATGCTCAAGCAGGAACCCGCCCACGATCGGCCCGAGCGCGATGGCGATCCCGGCCGTCGCGCCCCACAGGCCGATGGACAGCGCCCTCTCCTTGCGGCTGGTGAAGGCGCCGGTGAGCAGCGCGAGCGTGGCCGGGAACACCATCGCTGCGCCCAGGCCCATCACCGCCCTGGCCGCGATCAGCTCCGCCGAGGAGCCGGCGTAGCCGCCGACGAAGCTCGCCACACCGAACACCAGCAGGCCGGCCATGAGCATGCCCTTGCGACCGAACCGGTCCGACAGGCTCCCCGAGGCCAGCAGGAGCGCGGCGAAGACGAGATTGTAGGCTCCACCACCCACTGCAACTGCGTGTTGGAGGCGCCCAACTCCCGGGACAGCGTCGGGAGCGCGACATTGACCAGCGTGGTGTCGAGGTTGATCAGGAACGACGCCAGGAGGAGCGCGACCAGCAGCAGCACCCTCGACGACGTACGCGTCATGTACCGGCGTCGCTTCGTCGGCCCGGGTATCCCGCGATCGTCTCGTGATAGGTCGTCCCGCTGCTCATCCTGAGCAGCCTGGCGATGCGCCGCTTGGTCAGAGCGGTTGCGATCAGGTCGCCGATGCGGGGCGACAAAGCCTCGCCGAGCAGCAGCATGTTCGCCATGCGCGGCAGCACTACACGTCGCTTGCCTTGCCGGACTGCGGCCACCACAGCTCGGGCCACTTCGTCCGCCGACAGGGGCGTCATGTGCCGGAACGGCGCGGCATCTCCGCCTCCTTCGCCTCCCGCAGCAGATCAGTGGCGGTGAGCGCCGGATAGATCACCGATACGCGGATCCCACCGCCGACCACCTCCTGGCGGAGGCTGTCCGAGAAGGCAGAAACCCCGTGCATGACGATCGCGTACGAGCCGAATCGGGTGAAGGCCTTGCGTCCCATCACGGAGGACATGTTCACGATCGCCCCGGAACCTTGGCGCCGAAGCACCGGCAGCACGGCCTGCGTTACGTTGATCATGCCGAAGAGGCTCGCCCGCATCGTCTGACGAACGTTGTCCTCGAACGCCGCCGACTCGACAGAGCCCACCTTCCCGATCCCGGCGTTGTTCACCAGCACGTCGATCCGTCCGAACCGGTTCACCGCGGCGTCCACCAGAGCCGTCACCGCTTCGGGGGAGGTCACGTCCGTCGGGATTACCAGCGCTTCCGAGCCCAGAGCGCGAACTTCACCCTCGACCTCAGCGAGCCCCTCGGCCGAGCGGGCCGCAAGAACCAGCAGTGCCCCCTCCCGGCGAACGCCAGCGCAACGGCTCTGCCGATTCCTCGAGATGCACCCGTGATCAGTACGACCCTGTTTGCAAAGGAGACATTCATGGCAAATCCTCTCGTTGTATATACAACATTTGCGCGTAGAGCGGGCCGCGGACCGACCCCTAGGCGTTATGCGCGTGGCGGATAGCCCATGTCGCTCGCAATTTCCTGGACCGCCGTCACGCCGGCCCCCAGAAGCCGAGCAGCCTGCTCCTGGGCCTGCCGCCACGCCGGCATCACGGATTCGATCTTGGCCCGACCGGCACCGGTCAGCACCACTTCGCGCATGCCCTTCGCGTCGGACACCGCGGCCTCGACCCACCCCTGCTTCAGCAGCAGATGCAGGTTCCGGCTGACCGTGGACCTCTCCAGCTGGAGCACCTCACCCAGCCTGGCCGGCGGACACGGGCCCACCTTGCCCAGAGCGGCGAGCAGGTTGACCTGGGCAATCGTCACCCCGTGACGCTCAAGGGCGCCATCGTAGAGACCGGTGACCGTCCGGCCTATCAACCGGATACGCACCGCCAGGCAGTCCTGCACGATTTCATCGACCGAGGTACCCACCCCTCCAATGTTGTATCTACACCAACCTCATGTAAAGTGCTCCACCCGCCCACTCACCTGCCGAGATTCCTTAGGCGGCTGAACCCGATGTTGGTTGGCGTGTTTGGGCGGGTGGGGCCAGCGAGTCAATGGCGCTCTTGATCGCTGCCGAGCCTGCTGATTGGGTGGCTGGCATGATTGGTCTCGAATCCGTCGCCTGGCCACCTGCCCCGATCAAAACCGAGAGGCTCGTGCTCCGGGAGCCCGAGACCCGTGACCGTCCGGCGTTCATCGAGCTGCTGTCGTCGCCCGAGGTGCACACCTACCTCGGCGGCCCCCGCCCTCGAGACGAGCTTGAACGTGAGATGCCCGGCGTGCCCGGGCGGTGGCCCGGCAGTTTCGTCGTTGATCTCGACGGGGCCATGATCGGCCAGGTCCTGCTCAGGAGAGCAACGGGACACCGTCGCCCGGCTGCCGCGGGGAAGGCCGATCTCGGCTACCTGTTCCTGCCGCCGGCGTGGGGATTCGGATACGCGACCGAGGCGTGCGCGGCGGCACTCGACTGGTTCGACGGCGTCCTTCCCGGCGAGCCGGTGGTGCTCACGACCCAGACCGCCAACATCGGCTCGCTGCGCCTCGCGGCAAAGCTGGGGTTCACTGAGGTAGAGCGGTTCCAGGCCTGGGACGCCGAGCAGTGGCTCGGACTCCGGTCCCCGGTCACGTCCTCCGATTGAGCTCGCGCTCGACAGCACGGCGAGGGCGGAGCCCAGCGCTGCCGAGAAGCACCGCGTACATCCCAGGGCAGGTACGGTGATCGTGCGGAGCTACCACATCGGCGTCAACCAACGCTGGGCCCGAGCCTATGCAGAGGTGTGAAGCCGGCCGCAGTTGGTCGCGGTCGCCTTCATCTCCAGTTGCCACTGCCTTTCGGAAGTCTGTCTCGGCCTGATCGCTCCCCCTGAACCCAGCGGGCTCGTCGACGCCTGTAGGCCCCACAGCGAACCTGGCATCCGTGCCGACCAACAGCAGGTAATTCCGGGCCAGGGCATTCATCTGTCACCAACGTCGCGCTTCAGGCGACCCCGGAAGCCGCCGGCCCTCTGACGCCCTGCCGACCTGATGGTCGGGGGTACGCGCCGTCAGCCCACCGAACGCAACTGGTCCAATTCGCTGCCGATCGCATCCCGCAACACATCGTGCTGCGGACCGAGTCTGAACCGCTCCTCGCTCCACCGCTCACGCGGATACAGCCACACCGGCTTGCCCACCAACTCGGCCGGCTCCCACTCGAAGCGCGGCCAAACATGGGCATGCAAGAACGGCTCGGTGTTCCCCAGGATTTCCAGGTTGACCCGGCGGAAATGAGGGTCCAGTTGCCGACAGGCCCGCTCAACCGCTTCCCCGAGTCGGTCCATGTCGGACAGAAACGACAGCCGCTTGACCCTCGGCAGGTCGGACAGCCGCTGAACATTCAGTTCATCCACGAGGAGAACCGCGTAGCCCGGCAGGAACTGAACGTCGCCGATCACCGCAAATCCCGACCCAAGCCGCCGCAGCACTGTCGGGTTCTCGCCCCGCAGAGCAGCCCCGACCCGATCCGTCCGCCAGTCACCAGTCATGCTCCGAACCTATCCACGGGCGATCAAGGCCTACCCTTCGCTCCCCACCCTCGCCACTCAATTCAACAGCCCGCGACCCCAGGGTCGTGGTCCGACGGTACGGCGTACCTCTGACAGTCCGAGGTCGTCCTATGTGCCACCGCTACCTGCGCTTGGGACGGAGGCCTGCGCTCCGGGGACCGCCATGGGGTGCGGCCCCGCAGGAGGGCAGCAGGCACAGGTCACGTCGGAGGCCGACGCGACCCGGGCGCAGAACTTCTGCTGAATTGCTGCTACTTCAGGGCTATCGCGTCTCCGGCCGACACGACCCGCGCGGTCGTCGTCGTGCCGGGGAAGTACCACCGCCAGCTACCCGCCGAGGTGGCAGTGACCTTGGTACTGAGCTGCCCAGTGTCGCCGGTCTTCACCGTCTTGACCGTGGTGTAGGAGGCGGTGCCGGCCTTCTTGAACTGAAGCTTCACCTCCTGCCAGGGATATCCGTGGTACTTCAGGTCCTCCCAGTTGGCCCGCGACAGCTTGCCGGTGACGGTGAGCGTGGCCCCCTTGGCCACGGGCTCGGGCGCGGCGTTCGTCGTGAGCTTGGAAGCACGCTTCATCTTGAACTCGGCGATGTGGTCGGAGATCCAGTAGTCCCCGTCATTGGCCTTGACGGTGGCGTTGACCTGCCAGACGCCCGCGGTGCGGTTCACGTCCTCGGGCACACTGCCCGGAAGCCAGTCCGGAGCAACCGTCATGGTGGCCGTGCACACCGAGGTGGTGGAGCTCTTCCTCTCGCACCGGGTGCCCACCCAGTCGCTGAAGCCCCAGCCGTTCGTCTTGTTGAACACACTGATGTCCGACAGGCCTTTCACGCCGGAGTCGTCCCGGATCGTGATGGCGATCGGATAGGTGACGCGCGCCGATGTGCCGATGATGACGTTGTTCCCGCCGTTGACCACGGTCTTGGTGACCCGGATGTCCCCCCTGCCCTCCGCATGGGCCCCCGCCGCGGACAGCAGCGTGATGGCTACCGCCCCACTCGCCAGGATCCAGGCCGTTCCGGCCGTTCTACCTCGCATGATCCCTCCCCTGTGATGTGACAGGGGAGATTACACAGCCAGCCGCACCAGGTTCACACGGAGGTTCGCCTCGTCCCGTGGCACCGTGTCGGCCGCTGCCGCCGCCGCGATCTTGGCGCCGGTCGGATTGGCAGCCGCGCCTTCGGGCGCAACCACCACTGGTGGTGGAGTTCGACGTCGATGCCGCCCGCGATGGCGGCGGACAATAAAATCATCCGGCGCACCGGCACCGGATCCGCGCGGACGTCAACGTCCAGGAGGTGCCGCCGTTCGACGAAGGCGGCGCCCAGCCATGAGTCAGGGCCGGGCCGCGGCCGGCTTCAGGGTCGCGCGAAACGGATCGTCCTCAACCGCCGTCGACTGCTTCTGACGGGCGTAGAGCATCCGGTCTGTGCATGCTCTGAGTCAGCCAACCGGGGCGGGGATCACGCTGCGCTGCTGTGACCGCGCACAACTGTCGGCCCACTGGGCCAGGGACGGGTTCAGCCATGGGACAGACTCCAAAGGCGTCCCGTCGGGTCAGGGTGTGGGCGAGGCCTCGGTGAGTGCCATCCACTCGCGGACCGTCTCCTGGTGCGAGCCGCTCTCTGTGCTCGCCGCCACGGCCTCGGCGTCCTCGGCGGAGCACGGGGTTCCTGCCCGGGTGAGCAGGACGAGCGGCCACGCAGGGCCCTCGCCTGCCGGCTCTCCATCGAAGGGGGACCAGTCCCAAGGCCCCTCGAACCGCCATGCCCGGCCGGCGGCGTCGGCGACCTCGTCGCCCATCTGGAGTGACGGGTATGGACGCATCAACAGTTCGAAGGTGAAGGGAATCCCGTCGCCAGGGTGAATGGTGTACCCCGAGCCGTCGAGATGGCTCTCCTCCGGGAACTCGCGATAGGACAGACCTCGGCGCAGCACGGTCACGGTCTGGGTGGGATGCGGCAGCCAGGCCGTCTGCAGCGGAGGATCGTGGCGGTCGACGGCCGTCACATGCACGACGGTGGGTGGCACGCCGACCCGACAGGCATCTCCCGCCTTCAGCTGTTCGGGCGGGGGATCCGTTCGAAACAGCTCGGCTTCAATCTCAGGCGCGACGTGCCCGCCGCTGCCCACGCCGAGCGCGACGATCCCGTTCCAGCGCGCGAACGCACTGTCGTTGTCGATTTCCCACCACGGCCACCGCACCGACACGCAGTCCCACGTGACCCCCTGCTCGACCGTCGTAACCGTGAAGGGACACGCAACCGACAGCACATCGCCGGCCCGGAAATCCCCCTCATCCATCATTTCGCCAGGGTAGCCGGGGCCCCTCCGCGGTCCACGAAGGCCTGCCGGCCCCGGTGCCGCACGATTCCGTGGCACCTACCGCGCCCACCCGGGACCAAGACGCTCACGGGCCGGCTACGGCGCTCGGCCACAGCGGCTGTGACGGTTCGCATCGGCGGTTCGCCCGTGGATCCGTCGCAGGTCATGGCACCTCTGTTCGTCGAAGTTGGCGAGAACCTGTACACGGCAGTTGGCTGATCCGAGATCCGGCCATCGTGCCGTACGCCGCGCGGATCGCGAGGTCGGATATCTCGGTCGTTCGCTTCAGCAGGCCGGGGCTCCTAGGGCACGGTCCTGACCCGCTCGCGGAGTGGGTCGACAGGCAAGTGTGATCGGGATGCGGCGTCGGCGGGCACGGTCTTCCACTCTGATCTCAGGGCGTCGGGATGTCCATGATTTTGGAAAGGCCCGTCATCCGCCTGCAGTGTCCTCGGCCTCCCAGCGCAGCAGGTCACCCGGCTGGCACTTGAGCACCTCACAGAGCGCGGCGAGCGTCGCGAAGCGCACCGCCTTGGCGCGGCCGTTCTTGAGTACCGCCAGGTTGGCGGGCGTGATCCCTACGCGGTCCGCGAGCTCGCCCACGGACATCTTCCGCTTGGCCAGCATCACGTCGATGTCGACGGCGATCGGCATCAGATCACCTCGTCCAACTCGGCCTGCATCTGCGCTGCTTCGACGTCGCGCGCGACGGCCTGCGCGAGCAGCATCCGCAGCACAAGCACGATCAGCGCGACCCCGAGGATGGCCACGCCAACTCCGCCCATGATGACGGTGACGCCCGGGTCCTCCCGCTGGCCCGGCGCGTTGATGGCCGTGACCGCGAACCACAAGAGGGCAGCCGCCACGATCGCGCCGATCACTCCGTCCACGTACTGGAAGGCGGCGTGGGAGAACACGGTTCCGCGTCGCACCATCGTCACCAGCCGCCATACACAGACCAGGGCAACCTGGACCGACACCATGCCCAGAATCGTGATCACTCGCAGCGGGGTCAGTGGGAGCGACCCGTCCTCCGGGTCGCTCCCACTGACCAACGCCCAAACCATCCCTGCCTGCACGAACACGGTGCCGGCAAGCACCACCACGAGTACGGCGCGCAGCGCACGCACTGTCAGCTTTCCCACAGCCCACCCTTCCATCGAATGACGATGGGAATCTATCGAAATTCGATAGATGGAGCAAGTGCTGGAGGAGTGTGGAGACAAGTTCGCGCGACGGCAGGACGCCGTCCCTCATGACGCGGCGGTTGCGCGAAGCGCCGCGGTGGACGCCGAGGCCGACCGCGCCTTCATCAAGCACGTCCTCGGCTTCACCCACCTCGACGCGGGCCACGGCCGGCTGTCCTTCAAACCGCCGCCCGACGAGGTCGCCGTGCACCCCACCGACGGAGCCCCGAAGCACGAGTTCCACCTGATGTGCGACGCCCTCGACGCCGTACGCGCCCAGGTCGCCGAGCGGGGCGCGGAGATCACCGGCGAGGTGACCGAGGAGCGGTCGGGACGCCTGACCGCCGTACGCCTTCCCAGCGGCAGTGAACTGCCGCAGCTGGGTAAACCAGTTGTTGGTCTCATCGAATGTCGAGGCATGGTCGAAGTCGGCTACCGCGGCATCAAGGCGCCCAGGAGCCGGTGGGGCTCGCCTCGCCCGGCGATTGCCCACGCGTAGCAGGACTCGATGGCTGAGGGTTCGGTTGAAGTCGGCGAGGGCGTCGTCGGTAGCGGACCGGCTCTCGGTTGGCGATCCCGCGGCTGCTGATGGCCCCGGCCAGGTCGGGATCGAGTTCCACAGCGTGATTGAGGTCGCGTAGTGCGTAGCTGTGTTGCTTCAGGAGGCGGTAGGTCTCGCCGCGCGTGGCGAGCGTCCATGAGGGTTTCGGATGGGGGCGAGTGGTTCGTTGAAGTCGCTCCGCGCTTTCCTATGTTGAACACGTTGGCTGGCCTCCGGGGGCCTGGCTACCCACGGGGCAACGGTGTCAGCTCACACAGCTAGGGTTGCTGACCACTGACCTCAAGGGGCTTCACCATGGGCATTCATCCCGATGTCGCCGTACTGCTCGTGGCGGGGGCGCGACCTCGTGCCGGCAGACTTCGCAGGCGGCGAGCAGATTGACTGGACTGCGGCCGAAGTCGGGTTGGGCGCCAAGCTGCCGAGTGACTACAAAGCTCTCCTGGACACGTACGGGGTGGGCGATATCGGAGAGCTCATCATTCTGCCCCCACTCCCGAGTGACGTGCGCGGGTGGGAAGGATGTCACATCGGAGCCATGACGGACGCCCTGCGCAGGCTCTGGGAGGAGGGCACGGGGGTCTCAGGCGTGACGTTGGGTGCCGATGCCGTCCTGCCCTGGGGTTCTGGAATGAACGCCAACGAGATGGCTTGGCTCATGAACGACCCGGATCCGGACAAGTGGCCAGTCATAGCCTGGCGCCGGCACCACTCGTGGGACGAGTCGCCGTGGGCCCTGTTCGACTGCAACATGGTCCAGTTCATCACCCGAATGATGCTGGGCCAGTTCGACACCTGCCCGCTCGGCGATGCGTCGCTCTGGAAACGGACAGACACATTCGTCAGCTGGCGAGAGCAACATCGACGACTCAGGGCCGGCTTGGATCCTTCAACAGGCGAGCCCGATCCCTACTCCCACATGTTCCCCATCTCAGAGGACTGGCCCTGATCTGGCCCGGAGCCAAACAGATCCTCGGATACGACGCCCTGCAGACCGGCGCCGGGTTCCTGATCCCCACAGCGATCGTTGTGGCGGGCTCGACGGCGGCCGGCCAGTTCGTCACTCGGTTCGGGCTCAAGCGCACGCTGGTGGCCGCACTTGCCATCGGGGCGCTCGGCGCTGTGCTCCTCGGCCTCGCCAGCTCGCCGGATGGCTCGTACGTCGATCTGATCCCAGGGCTCGTCGCGCTCAGCATCGGTGACGGCGTGGTGTTCACCGCCATGTTCATCGCCGCTGCGACCGGAGTGGCAGACCGGGACCAGGGAACGGCCTCAGGTATCGCCTCGACCGGCTCCGGCGTCGGTGCCGCAGTCGGCCTCGCCATCCTCGTTCTCGTGGCGACCGCTGGTCTGGACGACCTCACCGGCGAACGTCTGCGTGTCGCGACCGCAGAGGGAATCAGCACCACACTGTTCGTGGTGGCCGGCGGCATCGTCGCCATGCTTCTCGTCGCTGCGACTCGATGCCCGACACCACCGGCACCCGAGGCCACCCCCGTACCTCGCCAGTGGCGTCGCTGTTAGCGACGTCGTTTTGTACTTCGCCGACGGAAGCCGCCGAGCCAGACGACGGGCGCGATCCACGACCCTCGGTGTCGTCCGAGTTGTTGGGGCGGGCGCCCCTCGTCAGGCGACGCGAGGAAGATACCTCGCGTCCGGTACCCAGCGGATGCGAATTCGCCACTGTCACCGCCGTAACGCGAATCCTTGGCTCAATACACAACTCGATTCACAAGCAGTTACCGAACGACACCATGACGCATAACGCCTCGGTCGGTGCGGGACGGCATTAGCCTTGACCTATTCGATCTATTCACTGCCGCCGCAGATTTGACCGGTCCGCATACTCGGATCGGAGAGGTGAGCGAGGAGTCCCATGGGTCTGCCCGGTATTCGGTCCTCGTCTCTGCAGGCCATCGGCGGAACGCCACTGGTACGCCTGAGCCGTGTCGTCCCTGACGGGGCGGCCGACATCCTGGTCAAGGTCGAGGGAAGCAACCCCACAGGCAGCTACAAGGACCGGATGGCTCTGGCCGTCATCGAGGGAGCGGAACGCCGCGGTACCTTGCGCCCCGGGCAGCGCGTGGTGGAGTTCACCGGCGGAAGTACAGGGTCTTCGCTGGCCTTCGTCTGCGCGGTGAAGGGCTATCCGCTGTCGATCGTGTCCTCGGACGCGTTCGCACCCGAGAAGCTACGCACCATGCGGGCGTTCGGTGCAGACGTGACGGTGGTGCCCAGTGAGGGCGGCCAGATCACGCCCGACCTGTTTGTCCGTATGCGCGGAGAGGTCGACCGGATCATCGAGCGCGACGGGGCCTTCTGGACCGATCAGTTCCATAACGTCGATGCCCTCACCGGCTATGCGGAACTCGGTCGCGAAATTCTTCAGCAGACCGGTAACGACGGGGTGGGAGTGGACGTCTTCTGTGCCGCCGTCGGCACCGCCGGAATGTTCGCCGGCGTCAGCACAGCCTTGCGCCAGGGCGGCCGGGTACGCGCCGTCGCTCTCGAACCGACCGCCTCGCCGATGCTGTCCGCCGGCACAGCCGGACCGCACCGGGTGGAAGGAGTCGCTACCGGGATCGTCCCGCCGCTGCTTACGGCGGACACGTTCGACGAAGCTCGCGCCGTCGACGAAGAGGAGGCCCGGCGGCTCGCGTTGCCGCTCGCTCGGCAGGAAGGCATCTTCACCGGTACCTCCGGTGCCCTGAACGTCCTCGGCGCTCTTCACCTGGCCGGCGAGATCGGAAAAGGGCACGCCGTAGTGACGGTCGCCCCGGACACCGGGCTCAAGTACCTCACGGGCGATCTGTTCAACGACTGACGGCACTCGCGCCCTCGCCACGAGGTGGCCGGCCATCTGCCGCGTCGTGAGCCCGCGGGGAGGCACGGGTCGGTCGGAGAGGACGAGGCGGTCTGGCCGTGCGCACGACTCAGGTGCGATTGCGGCGCTGGTCTCCGCTGTGCCGGCGGAGTTGGTCGGTGTGGCGGGTGAGGTCATCGACGCGTGCGGCGAGGTCGGGGTGGCCGGTTGTCAGGTACGGGAGCGTGTCCGTCAGGGGGGCGACGAGGGCGGCCGGGTCGTTGTCGGCGAGTGCGGCGGTGAGCTCGGCGAGTGGCGTACTCGCGGGCGCGGGGAGGTCGGTGAGGGTGGTGATCTGGCCGGCGAGCTGGCGCAGGTTGCCGGCATTGGCGCGCGCCCAGGCGGTGACGGTGCGGTCGGCGGCGCGGCGGTCGCGGGTGGCCTGTACCCGCTGTTCGCCTGTGGAGCCGGGGTTTCCGGGGCGGCCGCGCAGGTAGCGGCGTTCGGCGGCCTGGCGGCTGGCGACGCCCAGGGGGTGGGCGAGGTCGGCCCAGCTGGCTCCCGCGTCGCGGGCGGTTTCGATCAGGCCGGTCTCCCATCCGGCGAGTTGCTCGCGCACCTGCCGCAGCAGCAACAGCGAGGCCAGCGCCTGCTCCGGTCCGGGGCCGGGACCGTCGGGCGTGTCCGGGGTCTCTCGCTGGGCGTCTCGCAGGGCGTCGTCTATGGCGGTCAGGGCTGCCTCGGCGGCCAGGAACGAAGCCGGGCTGTGGGCGTTCGTGTGGGTCGTGGACGGCTGGTCGGCTGGGCTCACGGACACCTCCTCCTCAGGTTGTCATCATGATGACGACATCGCGCTTGTCATCCATTGGATGACATGTTACAACGGTGCCAGTGAGGCGCATTGGCAGCAACTGCCTGAACCGCTGGAGGTGTTTTCACGATGTTGATGCGCACTGACCCCTTCCGTGAGCTGGACCGGCTGGCGCAGCAGCTGACGGGCCCGGGCACCTGGTCGAAGCCGTCGGTGATGCCGATGGACGCCTACCGCGAGGGCGACGAGTACGTCGTGGCCTTCGACCTTCCGGGCGTCACCGCGGATGCGATCGACATCGACGTCGAGCGCAACATGCTCACCGTCAAGGCCGAGCGGCGCCCGGTGGCGAAGGCCGACGACGTGCAGATGGAACTGTCCGAGCGGCCGCTGGGTGTCTTCTCCCGCCAGATCATGCTGGCCGACACCCTCGACACCGAGCACATCAAGGCCGAGTACGACACGGGCGTGCTCACCGTACGCATCCCGATCGCCGAGCGCGCCAAGCCCCGCAAGATCTCCATCGGCGTCGGATCCGGCCGCAAGGAGATCTCCGGCTGACACCGGCCCGACGGGTGCGGAGGGCGAGCACCTGATCTCCCCCAGCCCCGCACGCCGCACCCCCTGGGCAGTCCGAAGAAGAAGGGGTGACGGCCGACATGACTCTGCGACGTGAAGCGTTCCTCGGCCACGTGAAGGAACGCGGCGAGTACGGCACTGAGGAGGAAGCCGAGCGCGCGGCGCGGGTGGTGCTCGCCTTGCTCGGCGCGCATCTGATCGGCGAGGTCCGCGCCCAGCTCGCGGCGCGTCTGCCGGAGGAATTCGCCCTGATCCTGCTCAACCCGCTGCAGAGCGCCGAGCCGCTTTCCCCGGAGCGGTTCGTGCGCGCAACCGCCGCGTGGATCGAAGGCGCTACCGAGCGGACCGCGGCCTGGGACGTCAGCGCCGTGCTGTCCACGGTCGCCGACGCCGCCGCCGAGGACCTGCTGGGCCAGATCCTGCTCCAGCTCCCCGCCGGCTACGACCTGCTCTTCGGCCGCCCTCAGCCCACCTGACCATTCCAGCCGCCGGTGTCCGAACACCGGCCACAGCAAGAAAGGCAACCACCCCCGTGATCTCCGACCGGCACGCATCGTCCCGGCAGCCGTACGGGACGGCATACGAGCAGATGCTGGAGAAGGTCCGCTACGAGGGCGCCTACCCCACCCGCGAGAGAGCCGACGAAGCCGTCCGCCTGGTCCTCTCCGGACTGGGGCGTCAGCTGACCGGCGACGAACGCGTCGACCTGGCACGCTGCTTGCCCTGGGAAGCGGCACGCGTGCTGACCGCACAGATCCCCGACACCCAGCCCCTGACCGGCTGGGCCTTCGTCAAGGACCTCGCCGCCCGCTCCGGCGCCTCCCTGGCCACCACCCGCTGGGACACCGGCTCCGTCTTCTCCGCCGTCGCCGCCCACGCCGGCCCCGATCTGATCACCCGCATCCTCCACCAGCTCCCCACCGGCTACGCCCTGCTGTTCGGTCGCGCCGAACTCACGCCGGCCGCGTAGACATCGTGCGCTCCCCAACAATTGGCCGAACTGGATCTCGCTCACCGCCAACGGCGTCGTCCTGCTCGGCCCCGTTTGCTCCGTGACCGCACGCAGAGCGGCCCGCGACGCGATGGACCGCCGTGAATTGCTGACGATCTCCCGTACCGCCCTGTCCGCGCCGGCCGCGGACTGGGCCGTCGGCCTCGCTACCGCTTCGGCCCCGCTGCCGTTCTCGCGCAGGACTACGAGGGCACGCCGGTCGGCGAGGACTTCGTCGCCTTTCTGTAGGCGACCGCGTGATAGCTCAACAGGGCTCGCCACCAAACAACGCCAGCAGACGGAAGCCCTGCTGACTGCCCATCTGGCCAGTGTGACCTGGCTCCTCGAACGGTGCCGCTTCACCCCTTGCGTTCGGCACCCGTCTGCATACCCTGGCGGCCTCGCTATCGCAGACCGTCCCCTGGCACAGCGACCACACCGCGGCGGTCGGCATCCTCACCCACGCCCTGCCTGCGCCTCCCGCTGCCTGCTCCAACTTCGGCTCGCCCGCTCCCTGGCTTCACGCGGCGACCGCAACGAGCGACGCGCAGTACTAGCGCCTTGGCATCGGCGGAACAGCACCTCAACGAGATCCGTGCTCGGCGGCGTTGCGCCCCTCAGACGTGGGCGTGATCGCCGTAGCCACCGAACCAAGCGACGCGGCCGCCCTCCGCAACGCAGGGGCATGACGACGTCCGGTCGGAAGCCGCGCATCAGGTCGGCTCTCCTCCTTTCTGCGAACCGGATATCTGTGAACCGGTCATCTGTGAACCGGCCTCACGGCCACGGCCTGGTCCGTACCGGACAACGCCGCCCTCGACTCACTCGTCGCGGGCGGACGGCTGTCACTGGGGCAACGGTGCGACGGCCGCGGCCCGGCGCCGGGTGGTCAGGAAGAGTCCTGCCGCGACGACGGCCGAGGACAGGCCGAGCAGACCGACGGCTGCGGCCAGGGTGCCGACGGCGGACGCGGCCGCGATCAGCACCAGCGGGCAGATGAACTGGCCGATGAAGAAGGACGCGGTCCACAGGCCGGTGCCACGGCCGCGGTCGGCGAAGTCCAGCTTGGACATGGCGATGGTGAGCAGGGAAGGGAGCAGGAGACCGGTGCCGAGGCAGTTGAGTACGGCGCCGGCGATCAGCAGCGGCGCGCTGTTCGCGAGCCACATCACCGCGAACCCGGCCGCGCACAGGGCGAAGACGAGGGGCAGCCGGGGGCCCGGAGCCCCACGCAGCTTGGCGAAGATGATCGCGCCGGCCACGGTGGCGGCGCTTGCGATGGCGGTGGCCGCCCCGATCACGCTGGTCGCCGTGACACCGAGATCGTCCAGCAGGAAGGACATCTCCACCGGGACGGTGTAGAAGACGAGAGCCCCGAACACGGTGAGTCCGCAGATCCCGGCCAGCCGTCTGAAGGGGAAGGGGCGCTTCGGGGTGACCGTGGCGTCCATGGCGTCCGTGGCGTCTCCGTCCTCGGCGGTGGCACCGGTGGCCGTGGTCGGCTTCGGCAGCCCGATGGCCATCAGGGGGGCGATGAGCAGGCTGACGGCGTAGATCCAGAACGGAGTCCGCCAGCCGGCCGACCCCGCGGCGCCGCCGATGGCGAAGAAGGCGGTCGCGGAGGCGGAGGCGCACATGGTCTGGAGGGCGAGGTAGCGGTCCCGCACGCGGCCGGTGTAGTAGTCGCCGATCAGCGTGGTGCAGCAGGTCATGATGGCGGCCTCGGCGAGACCGACCAGGGCGCGGCTGGCCACGATGGCGCCCAGCGACTCCAGCCACAGCGGGGCGGTGCCGAAGACCGCGTACAAGACGGTCGCGACGATCAGCAGACGCTTGCGGCCGAGCCGGTCGACGATGACGCCCGCGAAGGGTGCCAGCAGGCCCAGCGCCAGGGCCGGGACGGTGAGGGCCATCGGAACCAGGGCGGCCGCGCCGGGCACGTCGGCGAAGTGGTCCTGCATCTTGGGCAGCACGGGGGCGATCAGGACGGCCCCGAGGATCGGCAGACAGCTGCCGGCCATGAGGAGGGCGACGCGCAGCCGGTGCGCGGCACCGGACGTCGGAAGGGTCGCGACCGGCGGCACCGGTGCGACGCCGGTGGGCGGGGACGGTGGAGGTGGCGCGGAAGAGGGCATGCGGGAACTCCAAGCGGCGACGGGGGGAGGGGCGGGCACGCCACCGGGGGGCGGACACCCCGAGCAGGGGGAGCGTGCGGAGGAACTGGGGTCGACTATGAGTGAGCGGCCCCGGCCTGCCTAGCCTTTGTCCGATCGATCTGCCGGATCGCGGTCATCGTTGCCGTGGATGGTCTCGGCCTTGCCATGGATGGTCTCGGCGACCCGCGCCGCCGTCTCCCGCAGCCAGATGTGCGCCGCGTCGTGTGTGTGGACCGGGTGCCACCACAGGGCTTCCCGGAGCGGCACGGCGTCGTAGGGCGGTTCCATGACCCGTACGGGGACGAGTCCGTCCAGCCGGTCGGCGAGATGCCCCTGGATCAGGGCGACCCGGCGGGTGCCCGCGACCAGGAGGGGCATCAACTGGAAGCTGTCGACGGAGACTTCGGCGTGCGGCTCGATACCGAGCATGCCGATCTGGCGGGCGGCGGGTGCGTCGTACGTGCGCTGGTAGGTCACCCACGGCAGCCGGGCCAGGTCGTCGAGGGTGAGCCGCTCGCCGACCTCGGGGTTGTCGTCGGCGACGAGGTAGACCCAGCGGTCCCGGTAGAGCTCCACGGCGGGAAAGTCGCCGATGATGCCGTGCGGCAGCAGCAGCCCGTCGGCGGTGCTCAGCAGCGCCCCCGTGTTCTCGGTGATGTCCGTCGGTGCCTGTTTGAAGCGCAGCCGGATGCCCGGCGCCTCGGTGTGGACGACGCGGGCGAGGTCGGCGCCGAAGACGGCCACCGCGTAGTCGGAGGCGAGCAGGGTGAACTCGTGCTCCTCATGGGCGGGGTCGAACACCGCCTGGCTGGTGAAGACGCGTTCGAGCAGGTCGCAGGCGGTGACGGTGCGGTCGAGGAGGGCGAGGCCCAGGGCGGTCAGTTCGTAGCCTCCGCCGACCCGGGAGAGCAGGTCGTCGTCGAAGTGGCGGCGCAGCCGGGCCAGGGCGGCGCTCATCGCGGGCTGGCTGAGGCCGATGCGTCGGCCGGCTCTGGTGACGTTGCGCTCCTCCAGGAGGGCGCGCAGGGCGACGACGAGGTTGAGATCCAGACTGGCCAGGTTCACGCGAGATCCCTGTACGGAGTAGGAGGACAGGAGACTGCGCCCAGGTATTCACCGCGCAGATCCCGGTCATCCAGAGAATCGATTTCCCCGATCGCAATTTACGGGCCAGATTGGTGCCACCGCAATCGGGAGGACATCTCCGTGAAATCCGCAGCCGCGTCGGCGTCCCTCTTCGCCGGCCCGTTCGCCATCGGCACTCTCTCCGCTCCGGGCGGCGCCGCCTTCCCCGGCCTCGTGGTGCCGGACGGCCGCGTGCTCGACCTGCGTACGGCACTGGCCGAACCCGCGCTGACCACCCTCGCGCTCCTGGAGCGCTGGGATGAGGAACTGCCGCGCCTGCACGGCCTCGCGGGCGATCCGGCCGGCGACTGGCTGCCGCTGGACGACCTGTCCGTGCACGCGCCCGTCGAGCCCCGGCAGATCTTCCAGTCCGGCGCCAACTACCGGCAGCACGTGATCGACCTGGAAGTCGCGCACCGCGCGAAGGACGACCCGCGTACCGTCGAGGAGGCCCGCGCCGAGATCGCGGCGATCATGGACAAGCGGGCCGCCGACGACCTCCCGTACGTCTTCATCGGCCTGCCGACCACGATCGCCGGCCCCTACGACGACGTCGTGCTGCCGTCCTGGGCCGAGAAGCCCGACTGGGAGCTGGAGCTGGCAGCGGTGATCTCCCGCCCCGCCTACCGGGTCACGGTGGAGGAGGCTCTCGACCACGTCGCGGGCTACACCATCGCCAACGACCTCACCGACCGGGCCACCGTCTTCCGCCGGGACATGCCCGCCATCGGCACCGACTGGCTGCGCTGCAAGAACGCTCCCGGCTTCACCCCGCTCGGCCCCTGGATCGTGCCGGCGGGGTCCATCGCCGACCCGTCCGACCTGCGGGTCACCCTGAAGCTCAACGGCGACACCATGCAGGACGAGTCCACCAAGGACATGCTCTTCGGCGTGGCGCGGTTGGTCTCGTACATCTCCCAGACCTCTCAACTCCTGTCCGGCGACCTGGTGTTGACCGGCAGCCCGGCCGGGAACGGCATGCACTGGGGCCGGCTGCTGCGCGACGGCGACGTGATGGACGCATCCGTCACGGGGCTCGGTGCCCAGCGCACCCGCTGTGTCGCGGAGGAGGCGTCGTGAGCGACCGCGCCGCTGTGCCTGTTCCGAAGGCTGTGCCTGATCCGAAGAACCCCGAGGGTGCGATCGCCGAGGCCGCCAAGGCGTACTCGAACTGGGGCCGTTGGGGGGAGGACGACGTCCTCGGCACGCTCAACTTCCTGGACGCCGAAAAGCGCCGCGAGGGTGCGGCCCTCGTCCGTGACGGTGTCAGCTTCTCGCTCTCCCAGCGCTTCGACATGGACGGCCCGCAGAAGGGCTGGCGGCGGCGTACGAATCCGGTGCACACGATGCTCGACACCGGCACCGACGCGGCCCTGGGCAACCAGGGTTTCCCGCACGGCATCGGCGGTGCCGACGACGTGATCGCGATGCCGCTGCAGTGCTCCACCCAGTGGGACGGCCTCGGCCACATCTTCGACCACGGCAGGGCGTGGAACGGGCGGGCCGCCGAGAAGGTCGTCACCTCCAGCGGCGACCTCGTCACCGGCATCGAGCACATGGCGCCGTACGTGGCCGGGCGGGGCGTCCTGCTCGACGTGGGCCAGGTCGTCGGCCGGGACGGCGAACTGCCCGACGGTTTCGCCATCACCGAGGAGCACCTGACCGCCACCGCCGAGGCGCACGGCGTCACCGTCGGCCGCGGCGACCTCGTCCTCGTCCGCACCGGACGGCTGGCCCGCGCCAGGCGGGAGGGCTGGGGCGAGTACGCGGGCGGGCCCGCACCCGGGCTGAGTTTCACCACCGCCGGCTGGCTGCACCGCAGCGAGATCGCCGGGATCGCCACCGACACCTGGGGTTTCGAGGTCCGGCCCAACGAGTTCGACCACGCCTTCCAGCCGCTGCACCAGGTCGCCATCCCCAACATCGGCCTGCTCATAGGCGAGATGTGGGACCTCGACGCCCTGGCCGAGCACTGCGCGGCCGACGGACGGTACGAGTTCTGGCTCACCGCCGCCCCGCTGCCCATCACCGGAGCCGTCGGCTCCCCCGTGAACCCGATCGCCGTCAAGTAACGCCCCGGACCTGCGGAGCGGGCCACCCCCGACAGCCACATCCGCCCGACCCGCACCACCACCCCTGCCGCTCGATGTCGCGCGGCCCACCGCAGGGAGACCCCATGACCGACCCCCGCCCCCGCCCCCGCTCCGTCCTCGTCATCGGCGGCGGCGCCTCCGGCAACGCCGTGACCGTGCTGCTGCGGCGAGCGGGCATCACCGTGGACCTGATCGAGGCCAAGCCCGACTGGAACGTCCTCGGCTCCGGCATCACCCTCCAGGGCAACGCGCTGCGCGTACTGCGCGAGCTGGGCGTGTGGGACAAGGTCCAAGAGAGCGGCTACGCCTTCGACTCGGTGGGCCTGGCCACGCCCGACGGCCATGTGTTCCACGTCCAGCAGGACATCCGTACCGGCGGCGAGGACCTGCCCTCGACCATCGGCATGCGGCGACCCCGGCTCCAGGAGATCCTGTGCGAGGCGGTCCGGGCCAGTGGCGCGACGGTCCGCCTCGGCACCACCGCCGACGAACTGGTCCAGGACGACACGGGCGTCACCGCCCGCTTCAGCGACGGCACCGAGGGCCGCTACGACCTCGTCATCGCCGCCGACGGTCTCAACTCCCGGACCCGCGCGACGATCGGCATCAGTGAGAAGCCCGAGCCGACCGGCATGGCCATCTGGCGCGTCGCCGCACCCCGCCCGGCGAGCGTGGAGCGCACGGACCTGGCCTACGGCGGGCCCTGCTACATCGCCGGCTACTGCCCCACCAGCGAGAACACCCTGTACGCCTATCTCGTCGAGGCCAACCGCGACCGCGCCTCCATCGACCCGGCCTCGTACGCGGACGAGATGCGGCGCCTGGCAGCCCCGTACGGCGGCGCCTGGCCCGAGATCGCCGCGAGCATCACCGACCCGGCCGAGGTCAACTACACCTGGTTCGACCGGCTGCTCGTCGAAGGACCCTGGCACCGCGGCCGGGTCGTGCTGATCGGCGACGCCGCCCACGCCTGCCCGCCCACCCTCGCGCAGGGCGCGGCCATGTCGCTGGAGGACGCCTCCGTACTGGCCGAGCTGCTGAGCACGGAGAAGTCATGGGACTCCCCCGCGTCCCTCGACGACGTTCTGACCCGCTACCACGAGCGCCGCATCGACCGGGTCCGCATGGTCGTCGACGCATCGATGCAGCTCGGCCAGTGGCAGTTGGACGGCGTCAGCAACGCCGACGTGCCCGGCCTGATCGGCCGCACGATGGCCGTCCTGAAGGAGACCCCGTGACAACCCCGGACTCACTGGGAACCCCGGACGCCCCCACCATCGACGTCCACGCGCACCTCCTGCTTCCGCAGGTCGAGGAGGCCGTCGCCGGACACCCCGCACTGGACGCCGCCCGCGGTCTCGACGCCCGCCGCAACGGCCCCGAAGCGCTCGCCGTCAACGGCCCGATGGTCCGCGACCGCATCCCCCGGCTGACCGACGTCAAGGCCCGGCTCGCCGCGATGGACGCCTCCGGCGTCGACATCCAGCTGGTCTCGCCGTCCCCGTCGCACTACCACTACTGGGCCGACGAGAACCTCGCGCGCACGGTGTGGGAACTGGCCAACACCGGCACCGCCGCCCACATTGCCCAGGCCCCCGACCGGCTGCACGGACTGGGCCTCGTCCCGCTCCAGCACCCGGACCTCGCCGTCAAGGCCCTCGACCACGCCCTCGGACTGGGCCTGCGCGGAGTGGAGATCTCCAGCCACGCGCCCGGACGCGAGCTTTCGGACCCGGCGTACGCCCCGTTCTGGGCGCTGGCCGAGACGACCGGGGCGGTGCTCTTCCTGCACCCCTTCGGCTGCACGCTCGACGAGCGCCTGAACCGCTGGTACCTGTCCAACACCGTCGGCCAGCCCACCGAGAACGCCGTCGCGCTCTCCCACCTCATCTTCTCCGGCGTACTGGACCGCCACCCCGACCTGAACGTGATCGCCGCGCACGGCGGCGGCTACCTGCCCACCCACATCGGCCGCTCCGACCACGCCTGGCGGGCCAGACCGGACACGCGGGGCTGCGCGAACGAGCCGAGCAGCTACCTCAAGCGGCTGTACTTCGACTCGCTCGTCCACGACCCGCGCGTCCTGCGCGAACTGATCCGGGTGGCCGGCTTCGACCGGGTCCTGCTCGGCTCGGACTTCCCCTTCGACATGGGCACCGAGGACCCGGTCGGCGCGCTGCGCGCCGCCACGGACCTGCCCGATCCCCACTTCCACGCCGTACGCGGCGGCAACGCGGCAGCGCTGCTGCGCCTCTCCTGAGCCTGAGGAGCCCCGACATGACCAACGACCTGCCCAGCCCTCTGCCCCACCGCCTGCTCACCCATCTGCGGCACGTCGACCTCGCCGTGCCCGACTACGACAAGCAGCTCGACTTCTACGCCGGAGTCTGGGGCCTGGCCAAGGTCGCCGAGGACGAGGGCATCTCCTTCCTGGCCGCCGAGGGCAGCCCCGAGAGTTACGTCGTACGGCTCCGCAAGGCGGACGAGAAGCGGCTCGACCTCGTGTCCTACGGAGCCGCGTCGGCCGCCGACGTGGACACGCTCGCCGAGCAACTCCTCGCGGACGGTGTGCGGTTGATCTCGCAGCCGGGCAAGGTAGACACCCCAGGCGGCGGCTACGGCTTCCGCTTCTTCGACGGCGACGGCCGCACCATCGAGGTCTCGGCGGACGTCGAGGCCCGGCGGCACCGGCGTATCGAGGAGAAGGAGGCCATCCCGGTCCGCCTCTCGCACGTCGTCCTCAACTCCCCCGCCCTGGACGCCACCCGCGCCTGGTACGAGCGCCACCTCGGCTTCCGGCTCTCCGACACGCTCGGCACCCCGCACATGGGCGACGTCATGCACTTCATGCGGATCAGCAGCCAGCACCACTCGATGGCCATCGCCAAGGGCCCGCACACCTCCCTGCACCACGTCTCGTTCGAGATGCGCGGCCTGGACGAGTACATGCGCGGCTCGGGGCGCGTGATGCGCTCCGGCGCCCGCAAGCTCTGGGGCCCGGGTCGCCACATGGCGGGCGACAACACCTTCACGTACTTCCTCGACCCGCACGGCAACACCGTCGAGTACACGACGGAGTTGGAGGAGCTTGACGAGGACACCTGGCATCCGCACGTCTACGACTTCTCCCAGCCCGAGGTCACCGACCAGTGGGGCACGGCGAACCCGATGAACGAGCTGATCGTCAAGGAGTCCTTCAACGACGTCGACCGCGGCGTCTTCGTCGCCCCGCCGGTCTGATCCCCTCTCGACTCCGGGGGCGCGGAGAGTCCATGCCTGGCTCCCCCTCCCGCGCCCCCGGTCCCCTCCTACGCCGCACCCCAGGATCGCCATGCGCTTCGCCACGTACGAACACCACGGCCACCCCAGCGTCGCCACCGTCGACGACGACGGCACCCTCCACCCCCTCCCCGGCCACGCCTCGCTGCTCGACCTGCTCCGGGCGGGCCCCGCGGCCCTGCGCTTGGCGGGCGACGCCACACTGGACGTGCCGGACGGCCCGCACATCTCGCAGGTACGCCTGCTGCCGCCTCACCAGCCGCCGTCCGTACGGGACTTCGTCACCTTCGAGGAACACGTCGAGGGAATGCGGCGCAGCATCGACCAAGCGGCCGGGGTCCCCGACGCCTGGTACGACGCGCCGACCTTCTACTTCACCAATCCCTACGCCGTCATCGGCGCACACGACGACGTGCCCGTGCCGCCCGGCTCCTCGCTCCTGGACTTCGAACTCGAAGTCGCCGCCGTCATCGGCCGCGAGGGCCGCGACCTTACGCCCCAGCAGGCCCGCGACCACATCCTCGGCTACACGATCTTCAACGACTGGTCCGCCCGCGACCTGCAATCCGCTGAGATGAAGGTGGGTCTCGGCCCCTGCAAGGGCAAGGACACCGCCACCACCCTCGGCCCGTACCTGGTCACCGCCGACGAGCTGGAGCCGTACCGGGACGGTGACGGTTTCCTGCGGCTGGCGCTGACCGCCTCGGTGAACGGCGAGGTGGTCGGCGAGGACCTGCTGTCCAACATGAGCTGGACCTTCGAGGAGATGGTCGCCTACGCCTCGCGCGGCACCTACGTCCGTCCCGGCGATGTGCTCGGCTCCGGTACCTGTGGCAACGGCGGCTGCCTGGCCGAGCTGTGGGGCGTACGCGGCCGGCAGGACCCGCCACCGCTGAAGCCCGGCGACACCGTCACCCTCACCGTCGAGGGCATCGGCACCGTCTCCAACACCGTCGTGCCGGGTGCCGAACCGGTACCGGTCCCGCAGGCCCGCAGGCGCCCCCGGTCGCGCCCGTGAAGGGGCTGGACGGCAAGGTCGTCGTCGTCACCGGAGCCGCGCGTGGGCAGGGCGCGGCCGAGGCCGAGGCGCTGACCCGGGCGGGGGCGGTGGTCGTCGCCACCGATGTGACCGAGGCTCCGGGGTGTCTGCGCCTGGACGTCACCGAGGCAAAGGAGTGGGCGGCGCTCGCCGAGGAGCTGCGCCGCCGGTATGGCCAGGTCCACGGCCTGGTCAACAACGCCGGCGTCACCTGGCGTGCGCGGCTCGACGAGGTCACGTCCGAGGACTTCGCCCGCGTCCACGCTGTCAACGTCACCGGCCCGCTGCTGGGCATCCAGCACCTGGCTCCGCTGATGCCGCCGGGCTCGTCGATCGTCAACGTCGGCTCGGCCGCCGGGCTCACCGGGCACTACCCGGTCGCGTACACGGCCAGCAAATGGGCGCTGCGCGGTCTGTCGAAGACGGCCTGTGCCGAGCTGGGCCCGCGGGGCATCCGCGTGAACACCGTGCATCCCGGCTTCATCGAGACCGAGATGACGGCCTCCGCCGCGCCCGCCTTCCGCGAGGCGAACATCCGCGAGACACCGCTGGCCCGCACCGGCACCGTCGACGAGGTCACCCCGCTGGTGGTCTTCCTCCTCTCCGACGGCGCGTCCTTCATCACCGGTGCCGAGATCCCCGTGGACGGCGGCTTCACCGCACACGGCGGCACCAAGTCCATCTCCGACGCCCTGCGATCGGCGTCCGACTGATCCCCGGCCGACCTCCGGCTGCTCTCCGGCTGCTCTCCGCCTGCTCTCCGGCTGAAAGGACTCGTACGTGAACAAGGTGATTCCTGGACCGCTCACGGACGCGGTCGTAGACGGTCGAAGTACGCGTCAGCCGGCCCGAAGACCGACCGCCAGCGTCAGTTCAAGCACCCGGTGAGGCGATGCCAGATCCGGAAACAGCTCCCGCAGCTGCGACATCCGGTACCGGACCGTCTGGGGATGGACGAACAACGCCGCCGCCACCTCGTCCCGCCTGCCCTGGTGCAGCAGCCACTCCCGCAACGTCTCCTCCAGCCGCCGTGCGGTCGCCTCAGGCAAGGTCCGCAGCGGTGCGAGAGCCCGGGCACGCAGGTCTGCGAACGCCTCAACGTCGGCGCTCAGTACCAGCTCGGGCAGGTGGTCCTCGGTGTCGCGGATATCGGAGGAGAGGGAGCGCGCGCGTGCGGCTCGTGCGTATGAGGCGGACGCGCGAGTCCATGGCCGGGCCGGGCCGACCACGGCGGTGCGGTCGGTCAGCTGCCGCAGGAGATGTGACCGGTCGGCGTCGGGGACGAGCAGTACGCCGGTGGCGTCCGGCAGATCGTCGAGGACGAGGGTGGTCGGGTCGAGCGCGCGGTAGGCGGGTCGGGCCTGGGCTGCGGGCAGCAGGACCGCGGTCAGTGAAACCGGAGGCTGCCACCCGGCCCGTTGAGCAGAGGCCAGCAGCACGTCCGGGGTCGCGCCGGCGAGGAGGTCGCGGGCCAGGTGTGCCAGGTGGAGCTCGTGGGCTCTGCCCCGGGCGGCCAGTTCGTCGGCGTGGCCTGCGGCGCTCGCGGCGGAGAGCTCGTCGATGTAGGCGAAGGTCAGCTCGGCGAACTTGGCGACCTCGGCGGCGGGCAGACCTGCGGGTACGGCACCCGCTGCCAGGCATCGCCAGGCCACGCGGGCGCCGACGCGGTAGGCGCTGAGCAGGGCGTCCATCGAACGGCCGTCGCGGACCTCGCCGCGGCCCAGCTCGTAGGCTGCGTCACCGGCGTCGCCGCCCGTGGCGTTCCCGCTCGCGAGGTCCAGGTAGTGCCCCAGGGCGGTGCGGACGGCTCGGCGGATGGTGACGCCCATGCGGCCCGAGAGGGCGTTGGCGTAGGGAGGGACCTCGTCGATGATCGCCTGGACGACCTCGTCGGCGGTGGTCCTCAGCACGGACCGCAGTGCGGTGACCGTTTTCTCATCCAGGGCCAGTTCGCTGGCCCTCCGGATTGCATGGCTCACGTTTTTGTTCCCTGCGAACAATTCAGTCGACCAGATTCACGTCCTGTGGTCAGGACTTTACGCCCTGCGGCGCAGCAAGCTGGAGTCCATGACGAGTACAGCCCTCCGCAGCAGGGCGTGGAAGCTGCTGGAGATGGTCACGACACCGCTGCTGCCGTCGGACTACCTTGACCTGGTCAGTCCGCTGCGTGCGGGCGCTGACCTGCGTGGACGCATCGAGGCCGTGCACCCCGAGACGGGGGACGCCGCGACCATCGTGATCAGGCCGGGACGGGGCTGGCGCGGCCACACGGCCGGTCAGTACGTGCGGATCGGGGTCGACGTCGACGGGGTGCGCCTGTGGCGTGCCTACTCCGTCACCTCGCCGACCAACCGCCAGGACGGCCGTATCACGATCACCGTCAAGGCGATCCCGGACGGCAAGGTCAGCAACCACCTGGTCCGCAGGGCGACACCGGGCACGCTGATCCAGCTCGACCAGGCGACCGGTGACTTCGTGCTGCCGCAGGCCAAGCCCGCCAAGGTCCTCTACCTGACGGCCGGCAGCGGCATCACGCCCGTGATGGGCATGCTGCGCGACACCGAGTTCGACGACGTCGTCATGGTCCACTGCGCGCCACAGCCGCAAGACGTGATCTTCCGCAACGAACTGCACGACCTGGTCGCGGACAAGAAGCTGCGGCTCACCGAGGTGCACACCGACACGGACGGCATGCTCGACATCGCCCGTCTCGACGAACTCGTGCCCGACTGGGCCGAGCGCGAGACCTGGGCCTGCGGGCCCGCGGGTCTGCTCGACGCCGCCGAAAAGCACTGGAGCGAGCACGGCGTACCAGAGCGCCTGCACACCGAACGCTTCCGCCCCAGCATCGTCGTCGCCGGCGACGGCGGCGAGGTCACGTTCAGCGCCACCGGCAAGACCGTCGACGCGGACGGGGCCACGCCGTTGCTGGACGTCGGCGAGGAGGCCGGCGTGCTCATGCCGTCCGGGTGCCGCATGGGCATCTGCTTCGGCTGCACCACGCCGCTCAAGGCGGGCGCCGTCCGAGACCTGCGCACCGGCGATATCACCGAGGCCGAACCGGGCGTCCTCATCCAGACCTGCGTGTCCGCCGCCGCGGGCCCCTGCGACATCGAACGGTAGGAACACCTTGACCGCCATCGACCCCACCGCCCACCTGACCGCGGAGCAGATCGAGGAGCTCGGCCGCGAGCTGGACGCGATCCGCGACGAGGTGCTCGCCGGCCGCGGCGAGAAGGACGCCGCCTACATCCGCAAGGTCATCTCGGCGCAGCGCAAGCTCGAGCTGGTCAGCAGGGGCGTGCTGCTCTTCTCGTTCTTCCCGCCCGCGTGGCTGATCGGCACCGCCGGGCTGTCCGTGGCGAAGATCATGGACAACATGGAGATCGGCCACAACGTCCTGCACGGCCAGTGGGACTGGATGCGGGACCCGAAGATCCACTCCACCACCTGGGAGTGGGATCACGTCTCGCCGTCCGACCAGTGGAAGCACTCGCACAACGAGCTGCACCACAAGTACACCAACGTGATCGGCAAGGACAACGACCTCGGCTACGGCATCATGCGCGTCGACGAGGACCAGAGGTGGCACCCGATCCACCTCGGCCAGCCGCTGTGGAACTTCATCAACGCCTGCTTCTTCGAATACGGCATCGCAGCGTACGACCTGGAGCTCGGCAAGAACCTGCACAAGCGCCGCCGCAACAACCCGGAGTTCCGCGCGCGGGCCAGGGCCGTGGGCCGCAAGATCCGCAAGCAGGTGCTCAAGGACTACGTGATCCACCCGCTGCTGTCGGGCCCCTCGTTCCTCACCACGCTCGCCGCCACGTTCACCGCCAACCTGGTCCGCAACGTCTGGTCCCACTCGGTGATCATGTGCGGGCACTTCCCCGAGGGCGTGCAGGTCTTCGAGCGCCGGTCGATCAAGGGCGAGACCCGCGGCCAGTGGTACCTGCGCCAGATGATGGGCTCGGCGAACATCAGCGGCAGCAAGGCCATGCACTTCATGACCGGCAACCTCTCGCACCAGATCGAGCACCACCTGTTCCCGGACCTGCCGAGCAACCGGTACGCCGAGGTCGCGGTGAAGGTGCGCGCGCTGTTCGAAAAGTACGAGCTGGAGTACGTCACCGGCCCGCTGCCCAAGCAGGTGTTCTCCGCTTGGCGCAAGGTCTTCCGACTCTCGCTGCCGAACAAGAAGCCCAAGGTCAAGGCCCCGGAGCGCGAGCAGGAACTCGTCGCGGCCTGATTCCCGGTATTAGTGCCCGTGCGGCCGCTCTCGGCGCCGGGCACCCGCACCCCCGGGTGCTCCACCGCGGTCAGGTGCGTGAACACGTCGTGGACCGCGGTGAGCGTGTCGACGTACGCCTCTGGCCCGAGAGCCGACCACTCCTGCCCTGCGTGGCCGGACTCCGGCGTCGCGGCCGACGCTGCCGGGCGCAGCGCCTAACCTACACTTCCGAACAAAGCGGATTTTATACTGCTTAAACCTTATAAATCTGGCACGAGTGCGGTCAGGGCCGTCGGATCCGGCGTCTGGCCAGCCCCGATTGCTCCACAGCGAGCGAGCGCCGGTAGCCCTGGACGGCACGGGCGGCACGGGCGGCACGCCTAGGCGCCAGGAGGAACATTTCCCGATGACCCGGCCCGATGACCCGCGTACCGCCGCGGCCCGGATGTTCGCCGAGGGCGGCGCCTTCGGTGAGCTGCTGGCCGGGATCGAGTGGGCGGCGACGCCGCTCGGGCGCCCCGAGTTCTGGCCCGGCGCCCTGGTGGACACACTGCGCCTCATGCTCACCTCCGAGCATGGGATGGCCCTGTACTGGGGTCCCGAATTCGCCACCCTGTACAACCTGAGCTCCTCCCCCATCGTCGGCGCCAAGCACCCCTGGGCCCTGGGCAAGCCCTACAAGGATGTGTTCCCCGAAGTCTGGGACCACCCCGTGAGCTCCCACTTCCACTATGTGATCGACACCCGCAAGTCCCTGCTGATCCCCGATGAGCCGCTGCTCATGGAGCGCCACGGCTTCCTGGAACAGTGCTACTTCGCCTCCTCCTTCCAGCCCGTACTGCTGGACGACGGCGCCGCCGGCGGCGTGCTGCAGATCATCACCGAGACCACCGGCCGGGTACTGGGAGAGCGACGGCTGCGCCTGCTGAGCGAGACCGGCGCCCGCACCGCCGGGCTGCTCACGCCGGGCGAGGTCGCCCGCGTCGTCGCGGAGGTGCTGGGTTCCTATCCGGAGGAGATCCCGTTCCTGGGCCTGTACCTGGCCTCCGAGCCGGGGACGCTACGGCAGGCTGCCTCCACCGGGCTCCAGACGGCGCCCGAGGCCGTCTCACCGAGTACGGACGGCGGGTCGGAGGTCGCGGCCCGGCTGGCGCAGGTGGTCGCCGACGGCACCCCTGCCACGCTGTCGGCGGCCGCGCTCACCGGCGGCAACACGGCCGGGCAGCACGCGGCGGCCTCCCGGCTCCCGGTCGAGGAGGCCCTGGCCCTGCCCCTGGACTGTGCGGGCGAGGTGGGAGGGGTGCTCGTCGCGGGCATCAACCCCTGCTTCCCGCCGGCCGACACCTACCGGGACTTCCTGGAGGTGCTCGCCGCCGCCGTGGCCGGGGCGCTCACCGCGGCACTCGCCCACGACGAGCAGCGCCGGCGGGCGGAGGCACTGGCGGAACTCGACCGGGCCAAGACGACGTTCTTCGCCAACGTCAGCCATGAGTTGCGCACCCCACTCACCCTGCTGCTGGGCCCCCTCCAGCAGGCCCTGGCCGACGAGGACCGGCCCGAGCGGCGCGAGCAGCTGGAGCTGGCCGAGCGCGGCGGCCTGCGCCTGCTGAAGCAGGTCAACACCCTGCTGGAAGTCGCCAGAGCCGATGCCGGGCAGATACGCCCGGCTCTCGAGCCGGTCGACCTCGCCGCTGCCACGGCCGAGCTGGCCGGAGTGTTCCGGTCCGCCTTCGATGCGGCCGGGCTGACACTGGAGGTGGACTGCCCACCGCTGCCCGACGCGGTGTCCCTGGACCGGGAGTTGTGGGAGAAAATCGTCCTCAACCTGCTCAGCAACGCCCTGAAGTTCACCTTCACCGGCGGCGCCCGGGTACAGGTGGCCGCGGCCGGCAACCGGGCCCGGCTGACCGTGACCGACACCGGCACCGGCATCCCCGCGGACGAACTGCCCCACCTGTTCGAACGCTTCTACCGGGTCCGCGGCGCCCGCTCCCGCTCCCACGAGGGCAGCGGCCTGGGCCTGGTGCTGGTGAAGGACCTGGTGGAAGCGCACGGCGGCATCGTCGGCGTGGACAGCCGGCTCGGGCAGGGCACGACCGTCACCGTGAATCTCCCCTTCGCCGGCACCCGTCGGCCCCGCCAGGCCCCGCCCGTGACCGGCGACGGATCCCACGGGGAGACCTCCAGGGACAGCCGGGGCGACCGAGCGGGCCGTGCCGCCGCCTATGTGGACGAGGCGCTGGGCTGGCTGGCGACTGATCATGTCCCCGGTGCGGCCAAACCCGCGGCACGCACTCCGCCCGCCCCCGCGACCCACGACGCCCCCCGTGGCCCCGGTCCGCATGAGGCCGCCCGCCCCCACCGGGCCCGCCTGCTGGTCGTGGACGACAACGCCGACATGCGCGCCTACCTCACCCAACTCCTGCAGCCCGACTACGAGGTGCTGCTCGCAGCCGACGGCCGGGCCGCCTTGGAGATGGCCCTGGCGCAGCCGGTGGAGCTGGTGCTCAGCGACGTGATGATGCCAGGCATGGACGGCTTCGAGCTGGTCCGGGCGCTGCGCGCCGACTCGCGCACCGCCCGCCTCCCCATCGTCCTGCTCACCGCCCGCGCCGGCGAGGAGGAAGCAGTGCAGGGCAGGCAGGCCGGTGCCGACGACTACCTGGCCAAACCCTTCTCCGCCCGCCAGCTGTTGGCGCGCGTCCGCAGCGGGTTGGAGCTGTCCCGGCTGCGCGAGCAGGTCCTGACCGAGACCCGCAGCCAACTGGCCGTACTGGCCTCCCTCGCCGACGCGGGCCTGCGCCTGTCCGCCACCCTCGACCCGGACCAGATCCTGCGGACGGCCGGCCAGATCCTGCTGCCCGACTTCGCCGACCAGATCGGCATCCACGTCACCGCCACAGAACCAGCTCCGGCACAGTCGCTCCCGGCTTACAGCGCCGGCAACCCCCTTCTTCCCCCCGAGGCCCTGGTCACCGCCGCCACCGACGCGATCAGCGGCACCGCACCGGCTCCAACCGGCCCGCACCCGGCGCCCGCCGCCGTGCTGGCCCTGCCGCTGCACGCCCACGGCAGGACGCTGGGGGCCTTGGTACTGGTCCGGCGCACCGCCTTCACCGCCGTCGACCACAAGTACCTGGAAAACTTCGCTCATCGCCTGGCTCTGGCCTACGACAACGCCGCGCGCTACCGCAACGAGCGCCGCCTTGCCCTGACCTTGCAGCGCGCCCTGCTGCCCCACAGCCTGCCCGACGTGCCCGGGGTACGCCTCGCCACGCACTACCGTGCCAGCACCCACGGTGCCTCGGTGGGCGGCGACTGGTACGACGTGCTCGCGCTGCCCGGCGGCGCCGTGGGGCTCGCCATCGGCGACGTCATGGGCCACGACGTCGACGCCGCCATCGTGATGGGCCAACTCCGCTCCGCCCTGCACAGCCTCGCGATGGAGGGCGCCGGCCCGGCCCAGGTGCTGGCCCGGCTGGACGGGTACCTCCGGTCGATCACCACCGAGCGCTTCGCCACCTGCCTGTACGCGGTCTACGACCCACACCGTGACCGCCTGCGGTACGCCGCCAGCGGGCATCTGCCGCCCCTGCTGATAGGCACCGACATCGGCTATCCGGAGCTGCCGCCGGCGCTGCCGCTGGGACTGGGCAGCACCCCCGTCGACCGCGAGGTGGGCTTCCCGCCCGGCACCAGCCTCCTGCTGTACACCGACGGCCTGGTGGAAAACCGCTCCCTGTCCCTGGACGGCTGCCTTGCCGCCCTGCGCCGGACCTGCGAAACGCTGCCCGCCGCCGCCCGCACCGACCCGCGGCAGATCACCGAACGGGCCCTGCAACTGCTGAACACCCCCGACCGGGTCGACGACGACACCGCCCTGCTCGCCGCCACCGCCGAACCGGCGAGTTGAACCGGCGGGTGCCTCAGCAGACCGCGGATACCGACCGCCCCTACGCGTCGCACCTGCAGGAGTCCTTCGACGATACCTACGCGCCGGGTCGGCAGGAGCTCCGCGACAGCGAGTTCGCGTCGCTCCTGCCGCTCAACTACGACAATGAGCTAGCGGCTCGTCTCGCAGCGTTGGCCGGGTAATCGATGTGCCGCCCGGCGGTCAGCGGACTGTCTCCAGAACTGCTTGGCGTTGGTCGTGGGACGTCGCCCGGGTTTGTTCGTCGCCTGGCCAGCATGGAGGAAGGCTGCCGCTTGCAGCGGATCAGCCGGACCGCGAAGGACAGCTGCGGCGGGCGATCGTGGTGCTGATGTCCGCTCAGGGCAGCAGACCGTCAAGGACACTACCCTGCTGAGACAGGAGCGTTGAGCTGCCAGTCGCTTGATCGAGGCTGTCGTCGGGTGGCCGCCCTCCTGATCCGAGTTCAAAGGAGTGTTGCAACGCGGACCAGGTCAGCAACTGCACGAAGGCGGCTCTGCGGCGGCCAGGCGATCACCGTTGTCACAGGAGGCGCGTCCAGGACCGGCACCGCGGTGAGGTCCTGGCGCAGGTCAACGCCGGCTGACTCGGGAATGACCACGGTGGTGCGGCCGAGCGCGATCAGCTGGAAGAGCTGTGTCAGGTTCCGTACCTCCGCGCCCGGTCCTTCCGGGTAGCTGCCGCCGGGACCGGGCCAGCGGGCCATCGGGAGCTCAGGCAGTGCGGTGACGTCGGCCAGCCGGACCTGGGAGCGGGTGGCGAGCGGGTGTGAGGCCGGCAGGATCGCGACCTGTCCCTCGGTGGACAGGGTTTCGGTGTCGAGCCCGGCTGGTGAGTCGAAGGGCAGGTGCAGCAGAGCCACGTCGGCTTGTCCCTCCTGCAGCAGCTGCCGGTGCTGGTGCGCCTCGCAGAGCAGCAGATCGACTGTGGCTGCGCCGGGTTCCGCGGCGTAGGCGTCGAGCAGTTTCGTCAGCAGCTCGCCACCGGTGCCGGATTTGACGGCGAGGACGAGGCTGGGGTGTGCCTTGGCGGCCCGTTGGGTACGCCGCTCAGCCGCGGTCACGGCGCTGAGGATCGCGCGTCCTTCTGCCAGCAGCACGGCTCCGGCCTCTGTGAGCGTGACCTTGCGGCTAGTGCGTTCCAGCAGTGCGATGCCGAGCCGCCGCTCGAGCTGGGCGATCGTGCGGGACAGCGGCGGCTGGGCTATCCCAAGGCGCTCGGCAGCCTTGCCGAAGTGCAACTCCTCGGCGACGGCGACGAAGTACCGCAGCTCGCGTATTTCCATGAGTCCAGGCTAGGACGGCAGACGGCTGATCGATACCGCTCGGGTATCGCTGCACTACCGAGAGGGTGTTGGTGCCCGGCTGCAGCCCAGGCACGCTCGTTTTCATGAGCGAGAAGACAATCGCGCTGATCACTGGCGCGAACAAGGGAATCGGATATGAGATCGCGGCCGGGCTGGGTGCGCGGGGCTGGAGTGTCGGTGTCGGCGCCCGGGACGAGCAGCGCCGGAAGGACGCTGTGGCGAAGTTGCGTGCGGCTGGTGTTGACGCGTTCGGCGTGCCTTTGGACGTGACCGACGACGGGAGCGTGGCCGCCGCAGTCCAACTGATCGAGGAGCGGGCAGGACGGCTGGACGTACTGGTCAACAACGCCGGCGTTGCCGGCGGCTGGCCGGAGGAACCGACGACCATCGACCTGGAGACCGTGCGGCGACTGCTGGAGACCAACGTCCTCGGCGTCATCAGGGTCACCAACGCGATGCTGCCCCTGCTGCTCCGCTCGGCGCACCCGCGGATCGTCAACCAGTCCAGCCATGTCGGCTCCCTGACACTGCAGACCACGCCCGGCGTGGACCTCGGGGGGATCAGCGGGGCGTACGCGCCGACGAAGACCTACCTCAACGCCGTCACCATCCAGTACGCCAAGGAGCTGAGCGGCACCAACGTCCTGATCAACAACGCCTGCCCCGGTTACGTGGCCACCGACCTCAACGGATTCAGCGGGACACAGACCCCCGAGCAGGGAGCGGCGATCGCCATCCGGCTGGCGACCTTGTCGGACGACGGCCCGACCGGCAAGCTGTTCGACGACAGCGGCGTCGTACCCTGGTGACCTGACCTTGGATGCGTTCCTCGCCGATCACGCCGTGGCCGCCCGTCCGCCCACGTGCACCCAGCAAAGATCGCTGTCGCTGGGCTTGTCACGCAGCTTTGGCCGGGTACTCGGTCCACTGGCGGATCGGTGACTCGGGCGCGAAGCGGGTCTTCGGTTCGGCGTCGGCGTTGCGCCGGCGGATGTAGGCGGCGACGGCGGCGTTCTGTTCGGCGTGGGTGCGAGCGATGAACGTCGCGAACTGTTCGATCGAGCACCACCTGACGCGGACGGTGACGCGCTGAGGTGCCGGACACCAAGGGCGAGCAGGAGTTGAGTCAACGGTCAACCAGCCGTCGACGCGGAGCCTCACCCGTGGATTCCGCGTCGGTGTCGTCGGTGCCGACCGGACCGTGGGGAAGCATCCGGTCCAGCCACCTCGGCAGCCACCAGTTGGTCCGGCCGAGGAGTGTCATGGTCGCCGGTACCAGCACCATGCGTACGACCGTCGCGTCGATGAAGATCGCGGTGGCCAGGCCGAGCCCGAACATTTTAGTGGAGGGGTCGTCGGCGACGGCGAAGGACAGGAAGACCGCCACCATGATGAGGGCGGCCGAGGTGATGACCCGGGCGGTGCCCGAGACACCCTCGACGATCGCCGTGCCGTTGTCGCCGGTGCGCAGGTACTCCTCGCGTACGCGGGAGAGGAGGAACACCTCGTAGTCCATCGACAGGCCGAACAGGATGGCGAAGAGGAACATCGGGATGAACGACACGATCGGAACCGTCGCTTCCAGCCCGATGAATGTGCCTCCCCAGCCCCACTGGAAGACCGCGACCATGATGCCGTAGGCCGCGCCGATGCTCAGCAGATTCAGCAGCACCGCCTTGAGCGGTACGAGTATCGAGCGGAAGACCAGCATCAGCAGCAGGAACGACATCGCCAGCACGGCGGCGACGAACACCGGCAGGCGCTCGCTGGTGCGTTGGCCCACATCGGACAGGCTGGCGGCGGCGCCGCCCACGTGGGCCCTGGCCGGGCCGTGCCCGATCGCCGTAGGCAGCACGTCGGCGCGCAGCCGGGCGATGGTGTCGGCCGTGGCCTTGTCCTGAGGGCTGGTGGTCGGGAACACCACGAGGGTCGCGATCCCGGTGGCCCGATGGATATGCGTCGGCGCGACGGATGCGATGCCCGGATCCGCCGCGACCGCGCCGACGAGTCGGTCCAGCACTCCCGGATCACCGGCGGGGTCCGCGGCGATGACGAGGGGACCGTTGGTGCCCGGGCCGAACCCCTCGGCGACGAGGTCGTAGGCGCGGCGCTCGGTACGGCTGTGGGGCAGTGAGCCGTCGTCGGGCAGGCCGACGCGCAGGCCGAGCACGGGCAGCGTCGCGGTCAGCAGCAGCCCCGCCGCGCCGACCGCGTACGGCACCGGGTGCCGGCTGACGTGCCCGATCCAGCGCCGCCACCCGGCGGCGGGGGCGGCGCCCGCCGCCGGGTCCCGCCGCCGGGCGAGTCGGCCCAGCTTCCTGGTCTGCAGAGCCCGGCCGATCCGGCCGGCCCGGGCCAGGCGTGGGCCGGCGGCGCCGAGGAAGGCCGGCAGCAGCGTCACCGACGCGACCACCATAATCAGAACGACGGTCGAGACGGCGAGCCCGCCCACCGTCATGAACGGCACGTTCGCGACCGCCAGGCCGAGGATCGATACGACGACGGTGCCGCCGGCGAAGACCACCGGCCGCCCCGCCGTGGCCACCGCTCGCCCCGCCGCCTCGCGGGGATCGAGCCCGCGCGCGAGGTACTCCCGATGCCTGGCGAGCACGAACAGCGCGTAGTCGATGCCCACTCCGAGCCCGACCATGCTGCCCAGGACCGGTGCGAAGGTGGGGACCTCCGTCACCCCCGCCAGCACCGTCATCGTGGCGACCCCGACGGTCAGACCGAAGAGCGCCATGCCGATCGGCAGCGCGGCGGCGACGAGCGAACCGAACGCCAGAAACAGGATCGCGGCCGCGGCGAGGAGGCCGATCAACTCGCTCACGCCACCGTCGGGGTCGGAGAAGGCGTAGAAGAGGTTCCCGCCCATCTCGATGCGCAGGGGCAGCTCGGCGCGCAGCCGGTCGCCGACATCGACGAGGGCGTCGAGGTCCTCGGCCGACAGCCGGCTCTGGTCGGGGTACTGCACCCGGACGACCGCGATCCGCCCGTCGGCCGAGACGAGGCCGCCGCGCACGGCGGTGTCCCCGCCTGCGTCGAGTGCCCCCGCCGGGTCGCTCGTGCCGAGCACGTGCGGCAGCCGCTGCACCTCGGTCTGCAGCCGCGTGAGAGCGGTGCGCGCGCTGCCGTGGTCGAAGAACGTCGCACCGCCGTCGCGGGGGGTGACGACCACTTGGGCTGTCATCCCCTCCTGGCCGGTGCCTGCCCGCTCGATCAGTTCCGCGGCCCGCTGGGAGTCCAGTCCCGGCGCGGTGATCGAATCCGCATTCCGCCCGCCGAAGGCGACGGCGGCGAGGACGGCGAGCGTGGCGGCGATCAGCCATGCCGCGATCACCCGCCAGGGATGGCGGGCGGCGCTTGCGCCCAGGCGCAACAGGGCTTTCGAGAGCATCGGGTCCTCCAACCGCCTCGTCGGCCGTCCTTGTACGGCCGCCGATGCCGAGGTTCGTCGCCACGGCGCTCCGCGGCATCGGCCCGCGGGCCGCGGATCCGTCGGCCCCAGGGCGGAGTGACGAACCGTCCTTTCGGCCGATGCGCGGCACGCCGCGGTCCCTAGGCTGAGAAGCGTGCTCCGAGACGACCTGCGAACCCTGTGGACCGAACCCCGGCCGCCCGACGCGCCCGCCCGGGTGTGGCGGGACTGGGCGCTGCTCGCCGCGGGCCTGTGCGGTGTGGTGCTGGAGGCCACCCTGCGCGAGAACGTCGTGTGGCGGCCGGTGGCGGTGGTGTTCACCGTATGGCTGTGCCTGCTGCCCCTGTGGCGCCGGGCCCGCCCGCTGGCGATGGTCACGCTGGCATTCGGCTCGGTGATCCTGCTCCAGGTGGCCTCGCTGGTCGCCGCTCCGCGCGAGCCCGTCGGCCTCTACACCGGCGCGGTCGTGCTCGTGCTGGTGTACGCGCTGCCCCGGTGGGGATCGGGACGCGAGATCGGGCTGGGCGGCGCGGTGATCCTCACGGCCGGCGCGCTGTGTTCCGTCACGGACGAGACCCCGGTCGTCGAGAACGTCGTGGGCATCGTCTTCCTGCTGATGCCCGGCGTGTTCGGGGCTGCCGTGCGGTTCTGGGTGACCGCTCGCGAGCGGCAGTTGGAGCAAGTGCGGTCCCGCGAGCGCGAGCAGCTCGCCCGGGAACTGCACGACACGGTGGCCCACCACGTGTCGGCCATGGTGATCATCGCCCAGGCGGGCGGGGTGCTCGCGGGCGCCGACCCGTCCGCCGCCGTCAAGGCGCTGGAGGGGGTCGAGGAGGAAGGGGCGCGCACGCTGGAGGAAATGCGCGCCATGGTCGCCGCGCTGCGCGACCGCGGGGTCGGCGCCGAGCTGGCGCCCCCTGCCGGAGTCGCGGATCTGGAGCGCCTGGTGCGCACCCCGGGTGGTCGCCTCAGGGTCGACCTGGGGCTCGACGGCGAACTGGACGCGCTGCCCCCGGCCGTGGACGCGGCCGTCTACCGGATCGTGCAGGAGTCGGTGACCAACGCGCTGCGCCATGCGGTCGACGCCACCGAACTCGTCGTTCGGGTCGCCGCGGAACGGCACACGGTACGAGTGAGCGTGCGCGACAACGGCCGGCGCACCGGCCGGGGTCGCGACGGGTACGGACTTACCGGACTGCGCGAGCGGGCGACCATGCTCGGCGGCATACTGCGAGCCGGCCCGGGGACCGACCGGGGCTGGCACGTCGAGGCCGAACTGCCGAGAGCGAGGAGCGAGAGCGGTGTCCATTCGCGTCCTCGTCGCTGACGACCAGACGATCATCCGCACCGGGTTGCGGATCATGCTGAACGCCCAGCCCGGCATCGAGGTGGTCGGCGAGGCCGCCGACGGACAGGAAGCGGTACGCCTTGCCCGCGAACTGCACCCCGACGTCTGCCTGTTCGACATCCGCATGCCCGTGATCGACGGGCTCGAGGCCACCCGGTTGGTCGCCGGCCCGGGAGTCGCCGACCCGCTGGCCGTGGTCGTCATCACCACGTTCGACCTCGACGAGTACGTCTACGGCGCGCTGCGCGCCGGCGCCCGCGGATTCCTCCTCAAGGACACGGGACCGGACCTTCTGGCCCAGGCCGTACGGTCGGCGTCCGACGGCGAGGCGCTCATCGCGCCCAGCGTCACCGTCCGTCTGCTCCAGGCATTCGCGGACCTGCCCGCCGGCCGGCCCGCGGCCCAGCCGGTCTCCCCCGTCACCGCCCGCGAGGAGCAGGTGCTCCTCGCCGTCGCTCGCGGGCTGACCAACACCGAGATCGCCGATGCGCTGCACATCAGCCTCAGCACGGTGAAGACGCATCTGGCCAGCCTGATGGCCAAACTGGGCGCCCGCAACCGGGTCGAGATCGCGATGTGGGCCTACGAAACGCGCCGTATCCTCCCCGCGACCTGAGCCGGGTGCCGAGCCATGTCGCATGAGCCCCCGTCCGGACTTCAGTGCACCGGCCGCCGCCCTGGCAGGGTGCGTTCGCCGGGGCGGAGGGGCTGTGCCATCGCGGAACGGGCCGTCGAGTTCGTCCGCGACATCGCCTGCGGTCGGTGTCCTGATCCCCGTCGAGGCCGACTTCGACGAGCTGGACCCGATGGGACTGCTGCACAACGGTCGCTACCAGGTGCTGGTCGAGCGGGCGTGGGAGGGTTCTGGCGGAGCAACAACTGCGCAAAGATGCCGGACGTCTGCTCCTTCACACCGGTGCCGGGGTGGCCGACCACCAACGCCGGACGCGGAGCCGACGCATCGGTTTCGGCACGTAGACGTGTGCCGCGATCTCGATACCGGCGCTGTCGAAACTGACACGGCTCCTGGACATGGGAAGTACTCCTTCTGCGAGGTGGAAGCCGCTCTCGCTGCGACAACTGGATCCTCTGAGTTCTCCACCAAAGCACAATTGACTTCTCAGCCGAGTTCGCCACTGCCGGAGGGGCACGCACCCGCGCGTGCCCCTCCGAGGCATCCGCGCGCGGGCGCACCCTGTGAACTCGCCCGGAACCCCCGCTCGTTCTCATGACGACGACCTGACCGCCACAAGGGGAGAGACGCGTCGTGAGCCTTCAGGAGCAGTGCCCGCACCATGACGGCCGAGTGGTCATCGATGCCGCCTTCAAGGCGGACGCCCCCGCGCGGTACGCCCGCCTGCGCGAGCTGGGGCCCATCCACCCGGCGGAGTTCCACCTCGGCCTCAAGGGCTGGGTGGTCGTCGGCTACGACCTGGCCCGCGAGGCACTCACCCATCCAGCCCTGCTCAAGGACTCCACCCCCGCCGCCGAGGCCTTGGCCGCCGCCGGTTACGTCCTGAACAAGCCCTCTGTCGGGCTCGGCGCGCAGATGATGGAGGCCGATCCGCCCGAGCACACCCGGCTGCGGCGGCTCGCTTCGGCCGCGTTCACCCCACGTCGTACGGCCGAACTGGCGCCGCGCATCGAGCAGATCGCCCACGACCTGATCGACGTACTGCCACCAGCCGGCGAGGTGGACCTCGTGGAGGCGTTCAACGCCCCGCTGCCCGCCACGGTCATCGCCGAACTCCTCGGCATCCCCGAGCGGCACCACCTGCAATTCCGCCGCTGGTCGGCCCAGGCGCTCCGGGTGACCTCCCCCGAGCACCGCCCGGCGCTGGCCGGACTGCACGGGCTGCTGGCGGACCTCGTGGCGGACAAGCGCCGCAGCCCTCAGGACGATCTGTTGTCCGCCCTGGTCGCCGTACGCGACGAGGAGGACGGCCGACTCTCCGAGGAGGAACTCGTGGGCACGGCGCTGATGCTGGTCGTCGCGGGCCACGAAAGCACCGTGAACCTGCTCGGCAACGCCGTACTGGGGCTGCTCCGACACCCCGACCAGCTGGGGCTGTTGCGCGAGCGGCCCGAGCTGATGCCCGGCGCGGTGGAGGAGTTCCTGCGCTACGACACCTCCGTCGAGCGCTCCACCAGCCGCTACGCGGCCGAGGACATCGAGCTGGGCGGGGTGTCGATCCCGCGCGGCAGCATGGTCGTCGTCGCCCTCGGCGCGGCCGGGCACGACGCCCCGCAGGCCGGGGACGACGACCCCGCCGTACTCGATGTGACCCGCCCCGGCGCCCGGCACCTGGCCTTCGGGCACGGCATCCACTACTGCCTGGGCGCCCCGCTGGCCCGCCTGGAGGCGACCATCGCCCTGAGAGTCCTGCTCGCCCGGGTTCCGGAACTCGAACTCGCGGTAACGGAAGACGAGTTGGAGTGGATCGGCTCCGGCATCATCCGCGGGGTGCTGTGCCTTCCGGTGCGATATCGCGTCGTCGGCTGACGACACATACGTACGACGTCCCGTCCCGCGCTCTGAAGACGCGGACGGACGTCGTACGAGAAGGTCAGACCGCCCGGGCGCGCAGCTGACGGGACTTCCAGCCCAGCAGCAGGGCCTCCAGGATGAACCACACCACGCCGCCCGTGGCGTTCATGGACAGCACGTCGAGCGAGGGATGGTCGCCCGCGGCCTGGAGGTTGTAAGTGATGCCGACGAGGAAGGACGGTCGGCCCGAGATCAGGGTCAGCCACTGCTTGCCCAGCTCGGGGCCGCGCCGCCGCACTCCGACGATCACCTGGGCGGCACCGGAGACGACGGCCCAGGCACCGAACACGTGCAGGGCCGCTGCCAGGCCGCCAACCCCGGCGAGGCAGAGCGCGATGGCTGCCAGCGTGCTGAGCAGCCCGTTGAATGCGATGACCCGCCGCTCGGAACCGTCCGGGGTGGCGCGGTAGTCGATCAGCGAGGCCGCCGCGTCGATCAGCGGGTAGACGACGAGTAGTGCGGGCACGGTCCATGGCATCCCGGGCCCGGAGCAGGCGGCGGTTGGACTCTTCGGCGACGCGGCTCACACTGCCATCACACCACGGCGTTACTCAGGGCGGTGAGGTGCGATCGAGCACGAAGATTGTCGCGTCCAGAAAGGGAGGGAGGTGTCGCCGAGGTCGTCTTCCTCGCGGGGCGTACACGGCGTTGCTGCGGGGGGTGCCTGTCCCGAAAGGGCCATAGCCGTCCAGCTGCAGCCCTGGCCTGCATCCAGCTGCCACAGCGAGGACACCGTGTGGTCGGCACCGGACCCAAGGGCCAACTCACCTACTCTGAACTCGAGTCGGCAAGGGTTCCATTCATTAGGCGCGCCTACACGGAGCGGCGTAGGTTGAGCAACTCACAGACTGAGGTCATCTCCTGCTGCAGAAACCTTACTGCATGCGACCGGCTGCGGCCGCGCTCGGGGTACGAATGGTCCCCCAGCTCTCCCGAAGCGGGTTTGCGCGACCAGACGAATTTCCAACCGTCACCGCTGTCACACGTTGCCGCAGCTCGGGAACAGATCAATCCCCTCTACGACCGGAGTACTAAACAGGGTGCGGTCACTCGCGAGCCCTTGACTAGCGTGAATTGGACCATCATGCTCGGGCCGACCCTATTCCTCACGGAACCGAGCCTGTCACCCATTAAAGTGAGCGGGGAGATCACACACCGGGGAATCGATCACGCGATTCAGGCTGTTCACGGCCCGAGAGGATCCGGCATTTGTCGCCGCGTTACATGCCAGCGCGAAAGGAAAAGCATGTCTGACGACGTATTCGTCGATGCCGCAGCACCGATCGCCTTTTCGGACGATTCCATCCTCGCCTTCTTCAAGGCCACGCCGCCCGAGACGTGGTTCTACGCCTCGCGGGCAGGCCGCATCGCCATGGACGGCGATAAGTACCGGCTCGTGCTGGTCCGTAACAGGAAAAGGGGCGGCGGCGGCCTGGAGACAAAGGGCGGCATGCTCGCCACCCAGATCAACCTCGCGCCGGTCATCGGGTCCGGGGACGACGAGCGGGCTTGGACCGAGGTGATCAAGCGCAACAGCCCCTTCGTCCCACCCGGCGTCGAGCGCCTGACCTTGAGGCCTCTGGGCCTGCGGGACGGGAAGATGACGATCGCGGGGCTCGAGGGCCTGGTCGAAAACCCTGACGCCTATCGAGAGATCCCGATCGGCGTGCAGACCAGCCTGCCGATCACCCTTCCGCTGACGGCGGACGGCGCCGACACCGCGTGGGGCATCCTGGGCACGCCGGCAGGCTTACCCATCACCGTGCGGTTCGACTATCGCTACGACGTTGTCTGGCCCGGAGCCCACTGGAAGATCACTGCGGAAACCCAGAAGGTGTACGACTACTTCAGTCTCAACGCCAAGGCCCGGGCGAGCTATTTCGGGCTGGTGGGAGCCCAGGCTGACCTGGACCTGGTCCGGAGCGAACTGATCAGCAGCGGAGCCGTGGTCATCGAGTGGCTGGCACGCCCCGAAGGCTTCGACGACGGTCGGGTCGCGGAATTACAGAAAAGCATCCTCGACACCTTCGCGAAGTCCGCCCTGGACCTTATGGTCGCGGAGGTCAAAGCGGACCGTGAAGCTCCCCAACCGGAAGGATATTTCGGTGGCGTGTCCGTCCGACTGAAGGATTTCCACGAAGTGGAGAAGCTGGACCTGTCGGGCGAGTTCAAGCAGAATGACATGCGCACCCAGACCTTCAGCTTCTCCTTCTCCTTCGCTCAGCTCAGGAACCTGGACCGAAGCCTGTACGGCGTGGACATCACCGGGGACAACGTAATACCGGTGACCCTCAACCTCGGAAAGGATCCGGCCCACGTTCAGAAATATCTGATGCAGTACGGGTATCGGAAACTCGACGGCTCCTTCAACGGTGCCTCCGCAGAAGGAAGTGGCGCGAACGGCCTGCTGTTGCAGGGCGTTGTGCAGTGGGACCCGAAGGAGCCTGAACCGCCAAGCACCGAGATCCAGTTCGGCGTGGACTACGAGCAACTCGACTGGGAGGACTTCTCGACCCTGACAGAGAAGGCGAACGGCACCTCGGGGGTGATGCACGTCTTCACCCCGGGCACCTACATCAGGAAGATCGCCGTGCTGTCCGACCTAGGGAAGGCGGAACCGGGCGAACTGGCCTCATTCGAGTGGCGGACCATCTTCGCGCCGAACCCGCCAGGGACCCGGCCGAATCCGCCGAAGGACTACGGCGGCGGAGTGCTGTACGACGGTGGCGGCGTCCACACACCGCCAGACAAGTTCGCCATCGAGTTCCCCTACAACCACGAGGTCGCCAGCGAATCGCTGTTTGAGTGGGAAGTCGTCCTGATCAAGACCGATGGGACGGTGCTGCACTACAGGGAGACCAAACCGCTCAAGGACGTCTCGACCGTCTTGGCCAGTCGATCTCGCTTGAAGCCGATGCTCCAGGACCCGCCCGCCGCCACTATTACGCGCGCACGAGGAGCCCTCGCGCTGCGCCGGACCACCCTTGGGCCGACCCCTTCAGACTGAGTCTGACCGCAGGCGACGGTGTCTGCCGGCCCGCCTGAGAACATCGCCCGCATGCATCACCTGTGCCCGAGTCGGCGGCTGACCTCGCGCTGTCCAGGCGTACACGTCGTCGGGGAAACAACCTGTAGCGGCACGCATGTGCCCGCCCGGATAGTGTGATGACTGTCAGTGTCGGCCCGTACTGTCCCGGGCCATGCACGAACCGACCGACGCCACGCTCGCCTTATTGAACAGCGAGATCCTCGTCGCAGATGGCTGGCCGCCCCTGAGTGATGCCTTCAAGTTCCAGGCGAGCGGCCACGTCATCTGCCGAGCCCCCCGGCGTGTACGCCTTCCTCGTCGGCGACGGGCATCCACTGCTGCACCTAACTGGCTCTAACAAAAGCGGTTCGATCATGTGACTGTCGGCTTGATCGCTCGTTGATGTGGTCATGGGGAAGCGTCAGTCGCGGCCGTGGATCGT
>NZ_JBIWJD010000021.1:0-58308 GCF_044764945.1 Streptomyces sp. NPDC093568
CACCTCGCCACTACCCCCGAGTACCTCCGAACGCCCCTTTCAGTGGGGCCAGTTGGAGTCGCCCCGGGTGGAGCCAAATGGCGCCGCCCTAGCCAGACGCGCTACCCGCACCGGTCGGCACGGGTATGGAGCAGTCAGTCATCAAGTCCTCCGTTCTGGGACGTGCATCGGGCGGTCGAAGCCACACTCTCACACTTTTGAATACCCCCAGGGGGTATTTTGCGGCGGGGTTGGCGCGACAGTCGGCCGACATCTCTACAAGGGGAAGTCGCCGTGCGGTGACGTTAGAGGTGAACGGCGCGGGTGACGGGCGACTTCGCCGCAACTAGTCGATCAATGCGGGTACTTGACGCATCGCCAAAGGAGAGCGGACCACATGGCCAGCACCCCCCGGCCCGATTTCGCGCGCGTGGCGCGCCTGCGGGGCGCCGAGCAAGGAGTGATTGACGAAGCCGCCCGTCAGGGACTGATGCCCGAGGACATCGCTCACGCGCTCACCGCGCTGGGCGTGAGTGACTTTCTCCTGTTCCAGGGGTTCGAGGTGGTAGCGGATCTCGACGCTCTCGCTGGACCCGGATCGGGCGTCGTGGACGTTCCCCGTCATCTGGTCGACGGCGACGTGCCCGCACTCGTGGACGTGGCGGACATGGCACTGTGTGCCGTGCTGTACCGCAGACTCCTGGTAGGAGGAACCGCGACCGAGCAGGCAGCGTTGATCAACCGCGATGTTCTGCTGAGGCTGTGGCCACGACGGCTCGCACCGCAGACCGTCGCGCAGGTGTGGGAGCGACGCTTCCCGGAGCTGACCGCAGCGTGAACACCGACGCAATGATCACGGTCGCCCGGATCGTACTCGCCGCCTGCGGCCGGAAGGGCTACCACCTCTCCGGCTCGCTGGCACTCCATGTCCTGGGCATCGCCGGGGCCCGCCCCGCCCACGACATCGACGTGTTCACGGACCAGGTCCAAGACTCTCCGGCAGTGAGGGCGGCCGTCATCGCCGCACTGACCGCTCAGGGGTACCGAGTTGAGGAAACCCGGACCTGGGCGTATCACCCGGTCGCGCAATGCGACCAGAACAGCGATCTGCTGGCCACGCACGCCCTCCACGGCAGCGTCACCATTCAACTCGCCCGCATGACCCGCTACTTCGACACCACCACCGTCGACGGCATACCGGTCGCCGCTGTCGGCGACCTTCTCTACGCCAAGATCGAAGCACCAGAACATCGCCTCAACGCCAAGGACTTCGTGGACCTCTTGGTCCTGACCCGACACATTGGGCTCGGCAACGTCGACTCCTACCTCGTCGACTACGTGAGGGGCATGGCGGGGCTCCATCAGATCCCCGAGGCGCAGATGCGCGAAGAGCTGTACGTGCGCCTGGCACAGGTTGCTGACATCCCGGATGCTGCGTTCACCGCGTACGGAGTAGAGCTGCAGGCCGTGACGCGCCTGCGTGCCGATCTGCTGGCCTGGGCAGACCGGATCGCGTCGGCCGAGCTGAACGCGGGCCGCCTGGATCCGGGCTTGGCCGCCGGTATGGAGGTCCTGAACCAGGCGGACGTCCTGGCCGCTCTCGTGCGTTTGGCGCGCGTGGAGTCCCTGGCGTTGCTGAGCCCGCCGCAGCTGAGCAGCCGGCGCGGCGAGGCAATGGTCCGAGCGATGACCGCCTCCCACAGGCTCCGGCAGCTGACCGAGCAACTCCCCGAAGGAACGCCTGTTCCCGCAGAAGCCGCTGATGCGGCGCAACGGGTCGAGGAGCTCGTAGAAGAGGTGCAGCGCATCACATTGGAGATTCAACGGCGCTTGCGGCTCACCGAACGCCAGCGGGCGGAGGAGGCCGTCCTGCGGCGTGCTCTGGCTGAGGAACTCGATTCCGACGAGGCCCCAGATCTCCACCAGACGGCAATTCAGATGATGATCAGGATCGTCCGGCGGCGTCGTCACAGCGAGGCAGAGGAAGAACTGCAGCATCACCGGCCTGCGACCGGACCCAGTTACGGAGGAGTGCAGAGATGACCACGCCCTCCAAAGCTGACCGAGCCGATCGCGTACGCCTCGCGGACAAGTCACTGCCGCTCATCGTGCTTCGAGAACACGCCACCGAGTACGGCCCCCTCTTCGCCCGCGCCAGGGCCGAGGTGGGCCACGGCCAATGTCTCTGCCAGACACCAGCACTCCGCCTGGTCATACGGTGCAGTCGGGCCGGCCGCTACCACCTGGCCGGCTGGCCAGGCGAAGGCGAACTACACGACCCCAGCTGCGGCTTCCACAAACTCGCCTCAGAACTGACCGGACGCGACGGCTACAGCACGGAAGCCATCAACGAGTCCGACGACGGCGTCGCTATCCGCTTTTCCGCCGCACTCGCCCGCAAGCTCAGCGCCCCGGAGCCAGCCACCACCTCCACCGAACAACGAGAAGGCCGTGCCCGCCGCACCGTCGGCCTGCTCGGCCTTCTCCACTGGCTCTGGGAGGAATCCCAACTCAACGCCTGGCATCCCCGCTGGCGACGACGCACCTGGTGGGTCTGCCACGCCCGGCTGAGCGAGCAGATCGCCGGATGCTCCATCAACCACGAGGAGTTGACCGAGGCCCTGTACGTCGTACCCCCCTTCCGGGAGCAGTACGCCCGCCGCAACATCGCCGCCTTCGAGACATTCCGCATCGCCCGCCTGAAACGTCGCGGAGACACACAGCGGCGGGGACTCATCCTCGGCGAGATCAGAGACGTCAAACCGACCCGCTACGGCATCCGATACGCGCTGGCTCACCACCGCGGCGCCCTGTTCGCTACCACAGCTCTCGACGAACGGCTTCGCCGTTCATACCGGCCGGCCTTCTCCTCAGCCGCGGACGAACACGGAGCCCGCCGGATCGGCTTGTTCCTGGTCGAACTCAGCCCGAAGGGCCACGTTCGGGTACTTGACATGGCCGCCATGCTGGTCAGCAAGCTGTACATACCCGCCGACTCCAGTCACGAAGTCGTCATGGCCAACGCGCTCACCGACGCCGGACGTGCCTACGTCAAACCGGTGCGATACGACGGAAGCGATCTCGTCTTCCCCGACTTCGTCCTTACTGATACCTCCCCCCACTCCTACGTCGAGGTCTATGGAATCCACGGCAGGGAGTCGTATGACCAGCGTAAGCGTGTGAAGCAGGCCCTCTACCAACAGCAAGGTGCCGGGTTGATCGAGTGGGACGTAACCGACTCGCTTCCCAACGTCCGTCGTCGCTGAGTCAAGCGCCCTTCAGGGCTTAAGCGTTGCACATGAGCCTTGCCAAAGCGGCTAATCCGCACGCGAGTTGGCTTCACTGGGGCTGTTTCGACACGTTCAGGCCTCGGATGCAGCCTGCATGACGACGGCGGCGAGTCGAGGACTTTGCCGAGCCAGGGACTGCAACCAGTCGTCTGCGACGAAATCACGCCCTTTCGATACGAGTTCTCTGGCGGCTGAGGTCACGAGGGAATCGACCTCGGTAGAGACATCGTCCTGGATGTGCTTGCGGTCTATGGACAGCGCAGGCGCAGAGGATCCAGACAGGTTGATCACTGCCCCGTGCAGTCTGTTTGCGCCTTGCAAGTCGGCCAGCACCCCGTGGCGGTAGGCCGGCTGGACGAGCAGCCCATCGGCCAGCAGCGCTCCTCCTGATTCGCACCAGACTACTTGTCCCGCCAGCGTGGGCATCAACCTTCCACGCACGTTGAGGGTATGTGCGTGGCGAGGTGCCCTTTTTTTGGTCCATTCGCCCGGTTCCCAAGCTGCCGATCGACTTCCGTGGCGTGCTGTTGTCCTGTAATCGGCGATGACAAGGAGCCGCTGCAATACGTCGACACAAGAGGGGGTGATCCGTCCGTCCCTGAGAAATAGCCGGACGCGTGTGCCGGGGGTGTGGCCCTGGGCCTGTTCCCGACTGATCCGGGCGGTCTGTCCGGGACCGAGTACCGTCATTTTCATGACCGGACCGGCAATACCTTGCTGGTCCATGCGGCACGTGGTGACCTCGATTTCATCGGCCAGCATGAAATAGCTCATTACCCCGATACCGAAGCGACTGTTGGGGTACATGCGGATAGGAGGATTACAACGTTGCCATTTGGATTTCTCGCTCACGAATTCAGGCCGGCTGGCGAAGGACACCCCGATACGTGAGAAGTATGTCCTGAGCTCCTCTTCTCCCATGCCAATACCGTTGTCGAGACAGTCCAAGAAGTCGCGCCCGTGGTCGTCTACGCCCTGAATGAACTGAATGGTGCCCTGCCAAGGAACACTGGCGCCTGTGCGTCGGGTCAGGTACTCGTACCGAGCAGTGCGGTACCTGAGCGCGTCCAAGGCGTTCTGGTACAGCTCGCGGATCGCGACTCCGCGGTCTTGGTAGAGCGCCGTGTCCAGCAGAAGCGCACGCATGCTCTCATCGTTCAGGGTGTAGCGCACTTGGGGTTCTCGATCCTTGCCGCTCGCCGACTCGTGAGCAGGGGCGACGGGTGTGGGCCCCGTCTGTTCCGGGCCGGATTCCACCACGCGCAACCTGGCGCCTGCAGAACGTCGCGGGCTGGCGTCGTCTGTCGCGGTGTCTGAAGGCGAGGCTGCGGGCGTGTCGATGAACGGGAGGCCATACAGGTCTTCTTCCTCGGCCACGGTACTGACCGATGGGTTCCTCCAGGTAGCCATGGTCCGAAGTGCGGTGTACATGTCGGTACCTGTGGCTGCCAGTGCCGTATGAAAGGCGGAGGATGCACCGGACGAGGAACTGGCACGCTTGACTGCGGCGAGCATTTCCTCGGTTTCCTCTGGGCTGATCAGGGATGCGGCGAGGTCGTCTCCTACGCGGTTCAGCCAGGCGTTGAAGGCAGCCGAACTGGCCAGTTCGTTGTCGGACTCATCCATCGTTGGACTCCTCCTTTCGGGACTTGGCCCACAGCTGCTTCAAACGATTCCGTGCATGTCTAAGGTTGGATCGCACAGTCTCAGGTGATGTTCCGAGGTGCCTGGCGATTTCAGCCGGTGTGGCACCGTCCCAGGTCCAGGCCACGATCTGCCGCTGCACGTCCGGCAGTGTTCGTAGCAGGCCGACTACCTCTTCCAACTCCTGCTGTCGCGTGACCTGTTCCTCCGGAGTTCGCAGATCGACATCAGGGTACGAGACCGCGGCCATTGCACTCACGACTTTGCGCCGGGCAATCTCTTGATTCTGCCCACGTATCGCCCTTCGTATGGCAACGAGGCGCACCCAAGTTGTCGGGTGCGCGACAACCTCCCACTGCTCATGGAGCTCCACCATGGCCTCCTGCGCGGCCTCCTTGGCGGCCGATGTGTCGAAACCCCGGATCGTCAGGTGGCGGATCAGCAGAGGTAATTCCCTTCGGAAGAAGGCAACGAACTCGTCCTCACGTGCACTGGGCAAGACGTGGAGCCTTCCTCCCGGGACTCTGTGGAGCAGCGCATTTGGCCACGCATCTTTCCCTATCCCCATCCCCGGTGCCGTTCGAGCATCCACGCCAGGGTCACGGCGACAACGGCGCTCAGCGCCGTGACGGCGAAGGAGTGCGTTGTCGTATACACCGTGGCGAGAGCGGCAGCGGACCCGTGCAGGATCGCGATCTGAACTGCCAGCCGCGAGCCGCCGCTCGTCGCTCCGTCCTCCGCCCGGCTGGATGCGGGCACGTTCGTGTCGTCCATGCCCACTAGTAACTAGTGATCTTGAAAGCGTGCAATGACATGGCGGGGCGATCTTTCGCGCTCGAAGCGGATGCGGAAGGTCATTTGTTCAAGGGATCGCCTCGTACGACGGGCAGTACCGGGCGAGCAGCCTGAACAGCGTCGTCGTCTGGGAGTGCGTCGGCGCGCTCCCAGACGGACGGCTTTCCCAACTCGATGGCCCTGGACGATCGCGGCCTCGCTCAGGCGGATTACACAACGTCCTCCTGTTTCTGGATGGGCCGGTTGCGCAGCCGGGGGAGCCATTGTGAGGGGAGCGCGTCTTCGGCCTTAAAGATGGCGACGAGGTCGGCTCCCGACAGGGACGCGAAGTTGCGGGTTCGTGCGGTTCGCCAGGCGCGGACAAGGCAGTCGAAGACCTCCAGCACCTCGGGCGGGCGAACGAGGTACACGTGGCTCTCGGCGACCGCGTGTGCGCTGGGATGGATCCGTTCTTGGGCGGTGACGAGGAACGCGTGCGAGTCGCCCGGAGCGGACTCGCCGCGCTTGTCGGCGGCGAACCGCACGTGGCTTCCGGCCTGGCGTACGTCCCCGGCGCCGAGTTCGCCGTCGGGCTTGGCCTCGCTTTTGGCTTCCCAGACCACCCAGGATGTGCTGCCGAAGATCCACGTTGCGTCCGGCGCGGAGTCGTTGTGGCCGTCGCCCTCGCTCGGTAGTGCGCCGGCGAGCTGCCCCATCAGCACGAGGGCGGCTTCGTAGGGCTTGCTGGGCGTGTCTGCCAGAGCTGTGCGGGCACGCTGGATCTCGGTGTCGAAGATGGCGGGCCTGGCCAGGCGAGCAGCGTTGGCGAGCACGCCGTTCATCGCCTGCTCGTCGAGCGGATCGACTGCGGGCGGGGCTGGAGCGGTGGTCGATTCGACCGGGGCGGCCAGGTGGGACATCCAGGTGGTTCCGCGACCGGCGTTGCGGGCGTCGTCGTAGAACTTCGTGGCTGCTGTGTGGAGGGCGGGGTCACCGGTCTGATTGGCGAGCCGTTGCGCGATACAGGAGGCGAGGTAGTTCCACAGAGCCGCGTACCGCTGTGGTGCCCGTCCGCCGCGCAGGGCATCGAGTACCTGGCGGATGAGTTCGAGGGCTCGTTGCCACTCGCTCTGCCAGATTGCGTCCCATGCGGCTACCTCGTCGCGTACCGAGCGCTGGAGCTCGACCGAACCCGGGGCGTCGATACGCTCGTACCGTTCGCGGGCCTCGACGATGTCCTGGTCGACCTCCCGCCAATCCCGGTCGTGCGCGATGAAGACCCGCAGGTTTTCCAGCATTTCGGCGGAGGTGGCTTCGATGCTGTTGTTGTAGCCGAAGTCGAGTTCCGCGTGGATCTCCGGGTGCATTGCCTCCTGGACGTCGCGACGGGTCACGTAGGAGACGAGGTCGTCGTCGAGCAGCAACACAGCGGCGAAGTCGCGGGAGTTACGTGTGGCCCGGCCGGCTCCCTGCATGATGCGGGCCCGGATGCGTTCCTGTAGGACTTCGACCGCGCCCAGGGAGCCGTGCAGGAAACGCTCCTGTAGATCGCCTCGGGCGGGCAGCCCGGCGAGGATGACCAGGCGGCAGTCGTTGTCGGGCAGGTCGATGCCGTCGTACCGGTTGTTCAGCACCAGGGCCGCCGCGGTCTCCTGGGTGAACACCTTCAGGTCATCCTCGACGTCGTCGGCCTTGAGGACCTTGTAGCCGTCAGGGATCCGGGTGTTGGTGAACGTGCGGGCGGTGCGAGTGTCAGGTGTCATGACGACAGCACGTCCGTGTCGGGCGATGACGTCGGCCACCCACGGGCCTACCTTGGCCGGCTCGGCCGAAAGGTCGGTGGTCAGCTGGGGGAAACAGAACAGACGACGGCCGGTGCCCTGCTTCTCCCAGCCCTTGGGGATCGGGATGCGCTTTATCGTGCGACGTCCGAAGATCCGCTCCAGCTCGCCGCCGGCACCGAGCGTGGCGCTCATATAGACCCGCCGGACAGGGTCGTTAAAGGCGGCATGGAACAAGGTGGGCGGGATCAGAGGCCTGATCAGCAGGCGCCGGTAGGACAGGTAGACCATGCACTGATCAAGGTGGCCCTGGAGGAACCGCAGCGCGTACACTCCCTCGTCGCTGAGCTTCTCAGTGGCCACGGCGGCGGTGAGGACCTCCTCCAGGTACCCGGCTTGGGCGGCCACCCCGAGCGGCGAGGCGAGGTAGACGCTGTTGCGGTACTGGCTGTCCGGCGTGTCCGTACGTAGTCGTGCGACGACGAGAGGGTCGAGGGCGTCGGACAGCGCGGAGAGCACGTCGTGGTACGCGCTCTGCTCGTCCCGGCTGATTTCCAGGCTCCAGGGCCCGGCGACGTACCCCTCGGCGGCATGCGCATCATCGAGCAACAGCAACTGGGCATCGTCGAGTGCGGGATTGGCGTTGAAGACGTGGCTGTAGACGCTGACGGCGATGGCGTTGGCAGTGGTGTAGCGGCTGCGCTCGGCACGATTCCAGTTCTTGACCTTGCCGGTCAGTAGAACGTTCGGGATGCCGTACTTGGTGAGCTTCTCCGCGGTCTGTTTCGCGAGCTGCCGCGTCGGACACAGATAGGCCACTCGTTCGCCAGCCGCACGGCGCCGATAGTCGCCGATGAGACCGCCGACCAGTGTCTTTCCTGCACCGGTCGGCAACTCAATGGCGACGTCCGGATCGTTGAGACGGTCGCCGTGCCAGGACCGAAGGACGTCGGCTTGGTGCGACCACAGGGCCTCGGGACCGTCGTTGATCAGAGCCAGCTGTCGATAGAGTTGCTCTGGGTCGGCGGGGGCCGTGGTCGTGCCGGACGAGCGTTTGAACGCCATGTGCTCTGGTCCTTCGGTTGCGGTTAGTGGAATGCCGAGCCGGGAGTGATCCGTATCAAGTAGTGGCCCTCAGCGGCGGCGTGCCTGGTGTCGTCTCAGGACGCTGGCCGTCAGTACGAGAGAGGCACCGAGCGTCCGGTCCGTTGTGATCGTCGGAGTCGATTGGTCCGAACGGGCTGCGGTAGTTCATGACCGACCATTGTCGCGCCTCGGGCTGAGGACAGCGACCAGGTATTACCACCTTTTCGTCGTGGTGAGGACCGGTCCGACCCGCGTGTCAAGGAACTCGAAGCGGGCTTGGACACGTCCCGCACGACGACGGCGTTGGGCACTTCAGGGGACTCTGGGGCGGGCTAAGTCCGTGCATGTTCCCGCTGTTCGGTAACGCCCCCGGCTGTTGTCAGTGCCCGGGTGGAGAATCGGCGGATGGCCCTCAAACCGACGGCGGCTGGCGAGTCCGAGGTCCTCGCCGCGGCCTTACGCACACACCTGTCCGGGACCCGCTTCTCCTTCACCGGTCTGACCGGCAAGGACGCAACCCTGTGCATCACCCGCGCCGTGTCGGAGTGGGCGACAGCGTCAGGCTGGAAGTGCAGATGGGAGGCACCGATGCGCTATATCGACCCGCCTCGCCCGATGAGTGCGGGCTGCCGCATCTACTGGTCGCCGCCCTGGTCTGCCTACCTGGATCTTCGCCTGGTTCGCGGGGAGGGTCCCCCGGTCGCTGTGGAGATCGACCGCGCGGACGACAGCACTGCCGTGGACAAGCTCCGCGATGAGGCCCTCCGTGGGTGTCCCGCGTTGTGGATCCGTTGGCACGGAGCACTGCGTGCCGAGTTGCCAGCTGGTGTCGCCCGTCTGCACCTGCCGTCGCGTTCCAGCCGCACTCCCGTCCGGTACTCGCTCACCCACATCCCCGGTACGGCGGCGATCACAGTTGGTGGGGACGTCACCCCCGAAGCCCGAGCGGATGCCATGAGGCGGGACCAGCAGCGGATGGCGGAAGAGGAGCGCGCTGCCGCCATCCCCCGGGAACCGGGCCCCATTCGGTGCTTCTAGGGTGTCGTTGGATGCTCTCCCGACAGGGACTCGGGACGGCTGTGAGCGCCGGCGGCACGTAGCGGACCGGAGGCCACCGTGACGGCCAGAGGAACCGGCCGCTGCAGATCACCCTGTATGTCGAGTACTCGCCTGCCTGACTATTGCCTTGTGTCTGCGACCAATTCGCCTGCCATCAGGGCGCGTACGGCTTCTTCGAGGATCGCGGTGTACCGCCTGAGTTCGTGATTCTCCTGGACCAGCGAGTTGTCGCGGTCTGGGTGCTCGGCGAAGGCCTCGTCCATCTCGTGCAGGCGGGCCTCAAGTTCCGACTGCTCGGGTGCTCGTCCGGCGGCTACGGCCAGCCGAGCAGCTCGCCGGGCGGCGAACTGGGCGAGAAGTTCCCGCTGTTCTTCGGTGAGTCCTTCGTTGGTGGTGACGTTCTCGTCTTTCTCGTCCATTCCTTCATCTCCTCACTACGTTCCCGGTCCTCTGCGCGGTCCCGGGTTGGGTCCGCGGCGCCGGTGGTGGTTCTGTTCGTCCTGTGTGGTGTCGGCCCGCCGCCGGCGGACGGAGTCGTCCGCCGGTACTCCAGGTGTGACGGGGGCCAGGCCGCGCCGTGCACGTTCGGCGTCTCGGTGGGCCCGGACTTCTTCCAGGCGCTGCTGGATGCGGGAGCGCTGGAAGAGCGTCATGGCCTCGTGCAGTTCCGACCACTGCTCTCGCTCTTCGGCCTCATCAGGAGTCTCTCCCAAAGGCTCGTCAGAGTCGATCTGGTTCAGCATCCGATAGGTGGCGAGAGCTGCGACGAGTTGCTGCCACTGCTCCTGCTGAGCGGTGTTCTCCGAGTCTGGCGAAGGAATCTGCTCGACCCACTCTTCAACAGGTTCCTGTCCTTCCAGGGCCCGGCGCAGGGCGAGTTCGGCGAATGCTGCGGCTGCGGCCGATACTGCCTCCCGGTCCTCAGGTTCGGACTCGTGGGCGTCGAGCAGTCGGTACTGGAAGTTCTCGGCCGTGCGTGCGGCGATCCGCAGCCCGGCGGACGGCTCGTCGGGTCGGTGCCGCGCGGCGGCGGACGCGCGAGCACGGCGGCCGACCTCCGTGATGCGCTGCTGGAAGATCGACCAGGCATGAGCGTCGCGGGGATCAGCCGGCTGCTCACCAATGCCGGGAACGTCGTCTCCCAGAGCGTGGCGGATGCGCCACACGTCCGCTACCGCCGCCGTGCGCTCCCACTGTTCGCGAAGGTCGGTTCCCTCGACGGGGACTGGTCCGAGGACCCGGGTCCACGGCGGTGGGGACTCGGCCAGAGCAAGTCCCATCTGTTCCAGGCGTCCGGAGAGTACGAAGCGCCGCTCGACCAGGTGTTGACGCCAGCCCTCCGGAGTGTCCATGTCCCGTACGGCTACGGAGGGAGCGATCCAGTCGGGGAGGTGGCCGTTGTTGTCCAGGACCGGTGCCGGATGGTGCGGGAGTTCGTCGCGCAGCCGTTGTTCGGCTCGGATTTTGGCGGCGATGAGCTGGGCGCGCTTGAGTCGTTCCCGGGCCGTGTCCTGACGCTGGAGGTTGGCCGTGCGTTCGGCGCGGGTGGCTGCCACGGGCTGGCGGGCGGTGTGGCCGGCGCTACGGCCGGGTTCGCGCTGCCAGTCTTCGCGCATCCGTTCGCGTGCCGGCATCGCCCTGCGCAGCTGCTGCTCGCGCCGCAGCAGGGCGTGTTCCGCAGCAGCGGCGCGTTCGGCCTCGTGGTCCCCTTCGTGTTCCGCGCGGCGGATGCGGGCCCGCATCTGGGCGATGGCTGCGGCGAGTTGGGCCCGGGTGAGGTGTCCGTGTGCTCGGTCGGGCCAGGCGGGGTGGGGAAGTCCGTTTGCCACGACCGGCCGGGGCTGGCTGTCGACGGCGGCGTCCGCGCGCAGCAGTTCCTCCAGGGCGGTTCGGCGGTGCTGCTCGGCGAGTTCCAGGAGGCGCTGCAGTTGCTCTGTGCTGAGCGTCTTCAGTGGGCGGCTGCCGCCCGGCTGGGCCTCCCGGCGGGCGGCTCGTTCAGCTGCCTTCTGTCCGGCTTCGACGCGGTAGTCGATGCGCCAGGCCAGCACGGCAGCCGGGTCCTCCGCGTCCGCGAAGTCCCGTTCGTCGAAGGCGATCCAGATGAGCCGGCCGAGGTCCCATCCTTCGCCTTCGGCGGCGCGCAACGAACGCTCGGCGACCTCCCAGGCGTCCGCGGCGATGAACATCTCAGCCTCGGGCCCAAGGACACGGCGGGTGAGGCTCTGCAGGCGCTGGCTGGTGGCGCGGGCGTAGACGTCGGTGTACTCGGCGACGAGCTGGCCGATGCTGTAGGCGCGTTCATGTTCGGCCTCGATCATCTCGTGGGCGGACACGGAGGCCTGGCTGCTGTGGGCCACGGTGTCCAGCACGTCGCGCATGTTCTGGGCGTCGTCGGTGACGACATAGATGTGGTTGGACTGGCTTCCCCGGGTCGCCTCGACGTAGGCAGCTTCCCGCGAGGTGCGCGCGCTGATGAGGCCGTGGGCGGCTGCCACCGTGATGCCCTGGGCGCGGTGTGTGGTGTACGCGTACCCGAGCTCGGCGTGCTTGCGCAGGTAGCCGCGCTGCAGAACGATCCGACCGCCGTGGCCGGTGTGTCGGACGTGGGCGTTTCCGCGCAGGTCGATCCGCTCGATCAGCCACTGGTCGCCGTTCTTGACATAGTCGCGGCCCCCGAGCAGGGAGAGTTTGCGCTGGTTCTTGCGGGTCACGATGACATCGCCGACCGCGGCCTGGAGCTCGTCGCGCAACCGCGTGGTCCGACTCAAGTCGAGTCGCCCAGAGGCAAGTTGGAAGGCCTGGGCCCGCAGGTTGAGTTCGCGGACCATCTCGGCGTCGTCGGCCATCATGAGCGCTTTCAGACCGACCTCGACGTCGTGTTGCCACCCGGTGAAGACGGCGCTGAGCATCTCCTCGCGGCTGCCGCCCACGACCCGCCCCTGATCCAGGTACCAGCTCCAGGCATCAGCCGGGTCGCCGTCGCGCAGGACAAGGGTTGCCTCCCCCTCGCCCTCGGTCTGGAAGCGGTGGAGTTCTTCCAGCTCCACCACGCCGACAGAGCGGGCGAGTTGGCGCAGCAAGCCTCCCGACTCGATCGAACCGAGCTGCGCGGGATCTCCGATGAGTCGGACCAGGGCGCCGGCGGACTCGGCCTCGGCCACCACGCGCGCGAGGTTTCGCGTACCGGCCATGCCCGCCTCGTCCACCACGATCACGTCCCCCGGGCGCAGCGCGTATTCCTCCGAGACGGTCTTGCGGCCCTTGCTGCTGCGACGTTTCAACACGCGGTGGACGATGCTGCCTTCGGTCAGCTGATCGCGCTGGGCGAGCCATCCGTGCAGCGTGTACGCCGTGGTGCCGAGGTCGCCTTCGATGACCTTCATCGCGCGCGAGGAGGGGGCAAGAGGTATGAGCCGTCCGCCCCCGGCCGCCACCGCGTCGCGGACGAGCTGGAGTGCGGTGGTCTTGCCAGCGCCGGCGGGGCCGATGCCACCGACGACGAGGCGGTCGGAGCAGGCGAACGCCTTCGCGAGCCGGCGCTGTCCGGCATCCAGCTCATGGCCCTGGAAGTGGTCAGCGACCTCCATGAACCGGTCCCCGGCGAGCGCGGGGACCACCACGGTGCGCGCTGCGTTCAAGACCCGGTCTTCTGCGGCCAAGACCTCACGCGAGGTGTACAGGACGGACTCGCGGCGCCGGTAGATACTCGTACCGTCTGCCCGCAGAAGAGGCGCGAACGGCCGATGCAGATCGGGCGGTGTGATGCTCAGCGAACCATGCGCCAGCACGCGTTCGGTGATGCGCTCGGCGAGCCCATCGGCCGCTGAGCTGCGACCTCGGGTGAGCCGCACGACGTGGCGTCGCGACTCCGCCAGCACATGCCGCTCGCCCCACACCGCTCGCCCATCGGACACCACGGCAAGGACGTCCTCAGCGGCCTGCACCACATCGATCTCGGACAGGTCGCTGCTTCCGTCACCGGGTGCAGACGCCGCGACCTGCGCCGTACGCAGCAGCGCGTCAACCCGTTCCCGGCCGACAGCGGCGATGGCCTGCCTGCGCCATCCCGCCCGCAACTGGGCCAGGGACCGCCCCTTCTTCTTGGCCGGCCTGGTCTCCAGCGTGGCCTGCTGGATGAGCGCCATCCGAGCCGCAGTCCCCGGCTCCTTGCCGTGCTCCTGACGGTAAGCCTGAAGCAGTTCCGCCAGCCGACCGCCGATGTCCCGCGTCCGCTTCGAATGCGGCTCCAGCACCCCGCGGTCGAAACCCTTGAGCCCCATGACCGGCCGCTTGCCCGGGGTGACCTCACGCTCCTCGGCCTCCAGCCCGAGCCGCGCGCACACCTTCTCGATCACGACCTGGTTGTAGAACTCGGAGGCGGCGACCCCCATCGCGTACAGCAGCTTCCCGTCGATCGAGCGCCACTTGCCGTCGGCCCCGCGGACCTTGTTCGCCACGACCAGGTGATGGTGGAGAAGGGGTTCGCCGAGCCGGTTGTCGTAGTGCGTGAAGAGGGAGGCGATGAGTCCGCCCCGCACGTCTTCCTGGGCAATGCCGTTGATGCCTGTGCGGGTGGCGAGCGCGTGCTCTTCGATCCAGCCGATCGTCTCAAGGACCGCTTCCTCGTCGCACTCCATCGTGATCCGGCAGACGTCCTCGTCGCCCTCACCGAACAGACCCTTGCCGATTTCCTCCGGAGGACGCAGGACCAGGTCGTATCCCACGACCGCCTGCTGCTTCGAGGCAGTGTTCGCGCTGATGTAGCGGGCGAGTTCCTCGGCATCCTTGGGAGAGCGGCCGAAGTCCGCCCGGAAGGCGATGGCGCCGGCCTTGGCCCGCACCTTCTTACGCTCATCGGCGGTCGCCTCCGCGCCCTTGCGGGCTTCGAGGGCATCGATCTCGTGCTGGATCTTCGCTGCGAGGGGGCCGGCGGTTTGGTCGTACCGGTAGAAGCGGCGGCCCAGCCGTGCCCGGCGGGTGGCCTCGGCGGGGGAGAGCCCTTCGGCCACGGCCGTCTTGATGATCTCGTCCGCATTCGGGTGCAGTCCCTCGCCGTACAGGGCCTCCATCTGCTCCTCGGACACCGTCCCGGAGACGCCGAGTTCCGCGATTCCACCACCGACCCATACACCCGGCGGATTTCCCTCCGCCGTGTAGTAATCACCCAGGTCACGGTCGGGAGAACGGCGTACATCTCCGGTGACTGTCTCGCTCATGTAATAGCGATAGCCATCCCCAGCTGAGAGCTTGTGGATGGTCATCATGCACTCAGATTACCTTGTGTCATTGTGAATGCAAGAGCTTTGACCGTGAAGAAGGGGGGTGCAGGGAAGGGGAGTTGGCGAGCGAGGAACGAGCCGAGTCAGCGAGCCGACCTGCACCATCCTTCTTCACGGACCGCGAAGCGCTCCCGGTTTTCCGCAGGTCCGCTCTCCTGAGCGGACCTGCGGAAAACCCGCAGTTCGCGTTATCCACAGGCAAGATCAAGTAATTCTGAATGCCTCTGAATGCCTCTGGCTGCGTCATTCGGAGAAGACCTCAAATTCCCCATGCGGGAAGCGTGGATTCATCGGCCACAATGACCCAGAACCCATCGTTCAGGGGAGGCGAGTTGCATGGCTCAACGCAGTCCGCGGAAATCGGCGCGGGAGGTTGACGCCCGCGAGCGAGTGCGCGCACGCCGAGCGGCGCACTGGGAGCGAGAGCGACGGCTGGAGGACTTGGCCACCGACTACGAACTGGCAGCGCAGGAGATCGAGGACGTCACCGAAGCGGCCGAGGAGAAGATCGCCGCCTACGCCGCTCGGCTGCGCGATCAGGCCAGGACCGCGAAAGAGGAGCTGCGGGCCAGGCAGGCCCGGAGCCTCGGCCAGATGCTCCAGCTCGATGGCGTCCGTTCCGTCGCCGAACGGCTCGGTGAGTCCGTGGAAACCGTTCGCAAGGCCGCCGCCGAGTCCACCAGCACGCAGGAAGACCCTGCGCCGGATCAGAGCTCCGCACCGGCCGCAACTACCGCACGCGAGACGCCGACCGGCCAGCCTGTTACCGCCTCGGCCACGCACATGGGTACGCCGCATGGGCCGACGCTGTCCGGGCCGGCTGAGGAACGCGCGGCCTCGACGCGAGAGGAGAAGGGATGACACCCAAAACGGCGGCCGAACGGCCGATCGAGGACCTCAGCCCCGAGTGGATCGGTCTCCTGATGGAGGTGGAGGACGAAGGAGGAACGACGATCGGCTTCCGCCTCGGCCGCTACGAGAGGACCACGGTCGACGGCAAACCCATGTGGCGCCTCTACAGTGACCAACCCGCCTGGAGCGTCACCCTGTACGCCGGGACCAAGCTCCGCTGTGTACCGCCGGCCCCCGCTCCCGGGAGCCAGACCGGCCCGTACCCGCAGCAGCCGGTACCGGCCGCGTACCCTGCACAGCAGGTACCCCAGTACCCCGTATCAGCTCCGCCGGGGCCGACTGTTCGAAGCCCGCAGTCCTGGGTGAACCAGCCGCCGCGCCAATAGGCAGCGTCGGCACAGGCAGCGAACGAACAAAGCCGCAGGCCCCCGCACCGACTCAGTGGATGTCGGTGCGGGGGCCCGCGGCTTCGCGCTGCGACCCCGGGCGTGCACGCCCTGGTGCGTGCCCGGGCTGGCGGTCTCGGGTCAGCGGCGGACGCGCAGAGCGTCCTTGGGAGTACGGGGCATGCGAGCAACGGGGGCGGCGGTTGGGTGGGGTGCTGGTTCGGCTGGGACGGCGGGCGCCTGCTCGGGCCCTTCTGGCGCGCTGCGCTGTGCAGGAGGGTGGTCGTAGCGCGTGAGGATGCGGGCGATAGCGGCAGCCGCGTTGCGGTCCTGGGAGTGCAGGTCTCGCTCCCAGAACTCGTACGGCGTGCCGCGCCGTTGCTCGAACTCGCCCATGTATCCGAGGTCTCCCCACTCGGCACCGTCCGGGTAGTTCGACAGGCACGTCCAGCCGTAGCCGTTCAGGTTCTCCGGGTGGATCTCGGTGACGACCAGGTGGCCCCACGGCGAGTGGTAGACGACGCACGGCGCCTGTTCGGCCGGGAGGCGGGGTTCGCGGGGAGCGAGGGAGCGCAGCACGCTCGCGCCGGGGTAGAAGGGGTGGCCGCGCAGGGTGCGCTGCGACTCGAACAGCGGCATGTCGGAGAGGGGGTGGAACTTCGGGATACGCAGTCGCATGGGATGTGCTCCGTTCGGTGCGGGCCCGGGACCCGGGGCGTGCGGCCCCGGGCCGGGCGGCCATGGTCAGTAGCGGAGGGGTATCGGGGGGAGGCCGTTACTGGCGGCCAAGTCCTCGGCGGGTGTCCGGCACCACCCCCGGGGCCACACCGCGTCAACCGCGAGCGTGGCTCGGGTGGCGGAGCACGAACAAGGCCTTCGCCTGGTTGGTGGTGGAGCGAACGAGCCGGGTGAAGTTCTCCCCGCCCCACACCGTCCACCGGTCGCCGCCGATCTGCGGCGACCACGTGAGCGCGTACCGTTCACCGTCGGACGTGGTGACGTCCCACCATCCGCGCTGCGTGCGCGCCGTGACGGTGGCGCCGTCGATAGCCGGAATCTCCGGACGCGGACCGTAGCGGCGCTCTACGTACGACAGGTAGTCGGCTGTCGGCTCGATCGCGATACGCCACCGGCGCCGGGAGGCGTCCGCCCCTACCTCCGTCCACGTCCAGCCGAGCACGGGACGAAAACCTGTCTTCACCAGCGCACGGGCTGCCGCTGCCTCCGCGTCGTCCTGGCGGACGTCGTGGCGGATGTCCAGCCGGATTACGTGCGCCGTGGCGCACAAAGTGCCGGACTCGTCGAGCAGCCACACCACCGTTTCCCGTGTGCCCCGGTTCCGTACCAGCTCCGCTGTCACCGGCCGCGTGCGCTCCTCCGCCCGCCGGTCGCGCTCCAGTGCCTCAGCCTCCGTCCACTCCCGCCGGCCGGTGTCGTACGTGGCGGGTCGGTGAGCCGCAGGGTGCTCGTCCTGCGTGGTCATGTCGTGGTGTTCCTCTCCGTGGGGTTGGGGCCGTGCCCCGGATGGGGTGGCCCGGTGCTCCCCGGCCCGACTCGATCGGGCCGCACACCGTCTGTGGCGGGGGCTGCGGTGCCTAGAAGGGGGGTTCGTCATGGCGGCGGGCACGGGCGGTGTGAAGCCGGTTGTTCGCCTCGGCCAACCTCTCGCCGTCCGCGACCTCGAACGCGCTCCGGTCGACGGTGTGACCGCACCCCCACGCCGTGCACACATAGACCGGGCCTGTGCTCGCGTACAGGCCGGGCACGGGCGTGTAACCGCCGTAGTGGCACTCGGAGCAGATGTGCGGCGTGAACACCTCATGCCCGATGAACAGCTCTCCCGTGTGGCGCTGTTCAGTAATCCGCGCCCGCGCCCGGCCGCGCTGGATGCATGCCTTGTCCTCACACGCCCGGCTGCCGATGACCCCGTCGGTGGAACCGTCGTACAGGGTCACGGTGCCGGTGTCCTCGCACGAGCCGCAGAACGGGGTGCCCTCCGTGGCGTGTTCGAGCATCGCGAGCGCCACCCAATCAGCCGGTGAGAATTCGAGGTAGCGCACCAGGGCGCCCAGGGTGCCCGGCTCGACACCTTCGGGCCGTCCGTGGCACGTGTGGCGGCGGGCCTTGTGATCGGTGACGACGTACCAGCGGATCCGGTCGCGCACCGGAAGGCCATTGCCCTCCAGCCGGTGACCGGTCTCGATGAACAGGGACTGTCCGGCGGTCTGGCCGTCCACGCCCTCACGCGCCTTTCCGGCCGACTGGGGGCCGTCGAGTCCGAGGACGTCACCGGCCGCGTTGAATGCGTGCACGGTGTAGCCGTTGGGATTGGTCTTGCTGGTCATCGCGCGAGTTCCTCTCACTCGGGGGACTGCCCGGTCGGTCTCCGGGCGGGTGGTGGAGCCGGGGTGCGGCGGCCGTGCCCCGGCCGGTTTCCTGGCCACGGGGCACGGCCGCGCAGGGCGGGTCAGTCGCCCTTGCGGAGTTCGCGGATGGTGTCGGCGACGCGGGCGGCGATGTCCCCGAGACGGTCGCTGGACCACACGTCGGCGACATCGGTGCGGCGTGCCTCGGGCAGGGTCTCGACGTAGAGGACACCGCTGTCGGAAACGGCGAGGGTGTAGCCGCCGCTCTCGCCGTCTGCCTGGAGGTAACCGCGCACGCCCCACGAACCGGAGTCTGCGAACCACTCGTCGCCGAGGAGATCGGCGGCGGCGCGGCCGATGTCGGAGACGGCGAACGGGTATTCGGTGCCAGGCTCGGGGTGGTAGTGGCCCGCTTCGTCGCGCGAGAGAGTGACGACGTACGCCTTCTCGTACGCCACGATGGCGTCCAGCGCGACACGGCTCGCGAACCGGCGGTACCGGCGGCGACGGGCGACCTCGGCGAAGCACACGGCCACGATGGCCTCGTGAACCTGCTTGGCGGTGTCGGCCCAGACCGCGACGTGGTTGCGGTTCGCCGCGTACTCCCGCATCACGGTGAGGCGCATCGCGAGCAGAGGGGCCACCCGTCTGGGGAAGGCAGAGTAACCGCCGAACGCGGCGCGCGCCTCGATGGCGTGCGGGGCGGTGGTGATACGCATGATGGAGTCCTTTCGAAGCAGGCCGGTTACTCCCCGGCCCGAAGCAGTGGGGCGCGTGACGGACGCTCTGAAGAGCGGAAGAGGGGGGAAGGGCGCCGGGCGCGCGGCGTTCCGGCCGGCTCGTGCGTCGACGACGTTCACGAGCGAGCTCGCGCGTGGGAGCAGCCGCGCATCCCGGCGATTCGAGGGATTCCGGCTCGCTGGCCGGGCGCCGCTCAGTCCATGCTCAGCGGCTTGTGCGGCTCGTTCCGCTCCCAGTCCTCCGTGACGTCACGGCCGTCGCGCATGACGGTGATCGACATTCCGTACGGGTGGATCACACCCTCACGAGCCGTCTCCTCGCCGTGCTTCTCGACGTCACGCTTGACGGCGGCGGTCAGCGCCTCGTAGGCGTCGTGGTAGTCGTCGAACGGCTCGATATCGCCGTTCTCGCACACCAACAGGAACTCGGTCTGCTCGGCGTCTTCGGTGTCCTCGGCCAAGGTGATCTCCTCGGTGGATCGTGGGTTCCGGGGCCTTGCCCTGCCCCTTTTCGACATAGGTAAATCTATCTTTCTTGGGTGGGGTGGTCAACGTGAAATCCCGGCCCAACAGGGGTCAGTCTCTGCGGATTTCGTCCGGGTCGCAGCGCGGTTGGGGTGTGCGGACGCGCGTGGTGCCGCACACGGCTACGGCGCCGAGCCGCCCCCGGGCCGGTGCCCGTGGATGCCCCCCTCCCCATCCCGGCAAAGAAAAAGCGGGGCCCGAACGGGAGGGGTGCAAGGACGCGGCGAAGCCCGTTCTTGCACCCCTCCCGCCGAGGGCCCCACACTCGATCGCCGGGATGCGAAGGTGAGGATGCCGACCGCGGCCCGTCCGATCGGGGACGGCGGTCGGCGGGGTCACGCGGGAGGGGCCAGGAACTCGGCGATGGCCGTCTCGCTGTAGTAGGGCGTATCGGCCACCGTGATGACGGGGGCGGGGGCGCTCTTGCGCTTGAGAAGGGTCTTCACTCTCTCGCGACGCTGCTCGGGCGTGAGCGTGGCGGACGCCGCGGGCAGCCGTTCGGCGATCTGGCTGCGGGAGATCAGGCCGCGCTTCGGGAGAACTTCCTCGGCGGCCTGCCGCAGGTAGCGGGCCGCGACATCGATGCTCACCCCGAGTTCCTCGGCCAGGGCCCGGCTGGTCAGGGTTTCGCCGTTGTCGAGCGCCGTGTGCAGGCGCCTGACGACCTCCTTGTGGCGGGTGTCCTTGGTGCCGGACTCGGCCGCGATCTCGGCGGGCCGGGGGCCGGTGTATCCCGGACGGGTGGTGTCGTACCACAGGAACCAGGCGGAGACCTCATCGGCGTCACACATGCGGTCGAACTCGTCGCGCGGCGGAAACGGGCGCTCGGGGTGGTCCCGGTAGTCGGCGGCGAGCAGCCGCACGGCGGTCGGCGTCACGCCGCGAAGACGCGCCATGTCAACCCAGCGCCACCGCTCGCCGGGCGTGTGGGGCATGCGCTGGGGCTCAGCGGCGAGGCGTGGCCCCCGGCTCACTTCCGGCGCCCGCTCGTCGGCGCCGAAGAGCTGCTTGCGCACCCATTGCGCGCCCTCGTCAAAGGGGAAGAGCTGGACTCGCCGCGGACCGGTCCGGGCGGTGTCAGCGAACTCCGGGTCGGCGTCCAGCCAGTTCCGGACCGTCTTCTCGGCGACGCCGGCGAGGTGCGCGAAGTCCTTGCGCGTGAGTTCCGGCGCCTCGCGCCGCAGCTGCGCGAGGCGCTGCTCGAACTGTTCTCTGGTCGTGGTCATCGTGGCTCATCCTGTCTCATGCAAGGCCCTACACTGTCGGATACCTCAGGGGTGGTGCCTTGGTGCTGCGCTTGTGGGTTCCAGGGGCCGGCGGCTTTGCCCAAGTCAGCACACTTCGGTGGTGCTGGTACGGACTTTGTCCGTGTCGTCGGCCCCGCTTTCGTCTCCGGAGCCCTGGGCGGTTGCCTGGCGGGAGGTGAACCAGTCGGCGACGGCCTTCGCGCACGCGGCGGCGTGGACCATGAGGTCCCCTCCGGGCTGCGCCTCGTAGACGCGCTCGATGTCGCAGTAGTCCGAGCCGTCGTAGCCCTCGTATGCCATGGCGTACAAGCCGCCCGTGTACTGGTGGGCGGGGCCGCTGACGTCGGCTCCCCAGGGGGTGTTGATGATGATGTGCTCGCTGTCCAGGGCTTTGTCCTGGGGGAGGTGCGGCGGGTGGGCGATGACGAAGTCCTCGTCGAGTTCCAGGAAGCCGGGGAATTCGACGACGGCCAGGGCGTGCAGCAGTACGGCGGCGACGGGAATGGCGGCGAGGTTGTTCATGGGAGGCATGCCTTTCGAGGTATGGGGATCTTGTGCCGAGGGGGGGAAGGCGGTGGTCAAGCCGTCCGGCTGGACCGGTCGGGGCCAGTCACAGGGGCTCGGTGTCAGGCTGGCTGAGGACGCCGATGCTGATCGCGAGAGCCTCCACGTCGGCGTCTGTAGAGGGACCTGCCTTGGCTGGGGGCCTGGGCTGGGAGGTGACCAGGCGCAACCTGGCCGGGGTGACCAGACGGATGGCCTGGCGTGCCGCCCGCTCGAAGTCCGCGCCCGGGTCGGCTGGAGTGCTCGCGGTGATGGTCATGACAAGTCTCCGCTCGGGGCCGTTCCTGGTGGGCGGGATGTTTCGCCCGCCCACCAGGAACGGCGTGGGTTCCGGGGTCCGCCGCTCGGCTTGCCCTGCCGGACGGTGGACGAGAAGGCTTCGGTCAGCGCGGGGAGGACTCGTTCCAGGCGTTTCCGGGGCGCTCTGGGTGGGGCCGGAGGAGCTCGTTGCGTCGCTCGGCGTAGGCGGCGACGTCCTTGGTGTGCAGGACCGTACGGTCGAGCTGGTTCTCCTGTACGTGCCAGATGCCGTCGCCCTCGTCGCCGTGCGGCCGGAAGCCGAGGATGAGCTTCTGCTCTTTCAGGGTGGCCAGGACGATGTGTGCCTCCTGTTCGGCGCGCGGGAGCTGTTCGAACTTCAGCTGGTTCCAGTCGGCCACGAAGAAGCGCACTCCGTTGGCGAAGACGTTGTTGGAGCTGAGGTTCAGCCGCTCGGCGCACAGCAGCAGATCGGCCAGAAGGCGGGCGGTCACCTCGCTCACGTCGGAGGCCGACAGGGCCGCGAGTTCCTCTTCGTCGACGAACCTGTCGAAGTCGAACTTCTCGAATTCCCCGCGCAGTTCCCAGATGCGGCGCTGGAGAAGGTCGAGGGTGTTGGGGTCGCGGCGGGCCCAGTAGTGCAGGACGTCGCTGAACAGGGTGGTGATGACGGTTTCCGCCTCGCTGCGGAAGACGGGGCTGGTGCGGAGCACGTCCCACCCGGCGTTCCACTGGTCTTGGCCGTAGGCCAGGACGGCGCGCAGACCGCGGGCGGCGGGGTCCTGGTTGAAGACGGCGCCGACACACGAGGTGTCGAGGTATTCCCACACGGCGGCTTCGCCGCGGTGGGTGCGGGTCTTGATGCGGGCTCTGGTGTCCATGCTCGGTTGCCTTTCGAGTGATGCCGGACGGCAGTTCGCCGGCTGGAGGTAGCGGTGAGTGGAGACCGGGACGCGGGCGGCCGTTTGCGTGTCCGCGTCCCGGACTCAAGGGAGGGGTCAGAACCCGGAGAGGCGGGCGTGCGCGTTGTCGCGGATCCACGACGCGGCGAACTCCGCGCAGTCGGCGGACTCCTCGGCGATGCCCCCGGGCACGTGGGAACCGCTGTAGAGCGTGCGGATCTGGTCGCCGTCGGCGTTGTGAAGGGTGACCGTCCACGGTTCCTCGTGGGCGTCGATCGGCCGATCGGCACTTTCCCCGGACTGGACGAACAGGCGGGGGCCGGTGTGGACGTCCTGGCCGGTGGCGGTGGTGTCGAGCGGGATCACGCGGTAGGTGATGCCGCACTCCCACATGGGGGACGACGGCACGCCGTACGCGCCAAGGGCGGCGTGCAGCACATCGCCCTCGGTCGGCGCGGGCTCGTCGACGGGGCGCAGCTCGATGTAGCTGCCGGGCCGAGCCACGGTGTAGGTACACGACGCATCGAGGAGGATCCGCGCAGACGGATCCTTCTGCCACAGGCCGAGGACGAACTCGACGCGGTCGGCCGACAGCGAACGGGGGTGATCGATCGCGTCGCCGTCGTGGGAACTGGAATACGCCGCGGTGTAGTTGACGGCGTGCGCGACCGGATTGGCCGGAGCGATCACGGTGCCTCGCTCGGGTACGGGGTGCACTTCGCGGTGTGCCGCGCCGAGGGCCAGCCGGTGGGCGGCGGCAACGACCTCGTAGGCGGCCGTCAGGGCCTCCTCCTCCCGGAGGGCCTGCTCACGGACCGTCCGCTGAGCATCAGCGGCTTCGATCCACTTGCTGCTGAAGTCGGCAGGAAGAAGCCGCTGTTCGGAACGCCACTGAAGGAGGCTGTCGTCCGTCTTGCTGATCTGTCGCCTGTGCCTAGCTGCCGCCCTCCGACGGAGCGCTAGCACGGCCGTGGTCAGATCCAGCTGATGACGCGCGGCTGTGACTCGCTCGCGGGCGGCGGTGCGCATCGCGTGTGTCTGCATGGGGTGCTCTTTCACATGGGTGGGTTCGGCTCCGGTGCGCGGCTTTGCCCTGCCGCGCACCGGAGGAGTACAGGGGTGGGACGTCAGTCGAGGGCGTCGGCCAGGAAGTCGAGGAGAGTCCGCAGCGAGTGCTGTACGTCTTCGTCCCCGGGCACCTCCTCGTCCGTCAGAGAGGTGAGGAGGGTCCGCAGCGAGAGGCCCAGGCCCTCGGCTCCGGCCGCCTCCCACACGTAGGAGAGGAGGTCGGCGCAGATCGCTCCAGCCATTTCGGGGGCGTAGGTGGCGTTGAACGTCTCCCAGCCGTCGAGCGCGTCGGCCCAGCCCGGAGCGATGATGTTGCCCTCACGGTCGATCTTCGTGCCGTCCTCGCCGACCCAGCGGAGGGCGTAGGCGAGGTGGGCGTGCCCCCGCTCCGGCGGCGTCGACTTGATGAGTTCGGCGTAGTCAGTAGGCGCCTTGATGTCGAGAGGTCCTGTGAAGTCCATGGGCGGGCTGCCTTTCACGGTTGTGGGTTCGGTGCCGGAGCGCGGTTTGCCCTTCCGCGCTCCGGCTGGGAATCAAAACGGTCGGCTCGCGCGGCCTGACGAAGGCGAGAGGCCGTATCCGGCGTCGTTAACCCCGTTTCGACATAGGTAAATCTATCTTTCGAGTGAGTGGAGGTCAACGGTGTTTCGGGTGGCCGGACCGGACCCTAGAACTCCCGGGGTGTATCCCTTGGCCCGGTCAGCTGCGGGCGAACTCGATTCGGTGGGGCTGCCCGGATCCTGGGCAGCGAGGGGGTCAGTCCCGGCTGCCTGGCATCGCCGAGGTGGCGCCTGCCAGGCAGCCGGCTGGCTCAGCCCGGCGGGATCTGGGCCGCGTAGGCGGTGACGACTGCGTGCGCCGCCGCCTCGCTGAGGCGCAGAATCTCCAGGTTGCACACGGCGGTCATGTCGGGGCCGGACAGTTCCACGAGGGCGATCCCCTCCACCTGCCAGCGCCCGGACAACTCTGAGCTGTAGATCGGTGTGTCGGACGCTTCCTCGTCGTAGCCCGGCATCGGGCGGCTGTCGGCCACGCCCAACAGACCCGAGGTCTGCTCATCCAGCCATCGGGCGGCCTCGCCCTTGAAGTCGGCCGGGTCGTGGAAGGCGGCCAACTCGCGGTCCGGGGCGCTGTTGACGGCGGCGAGGACGGTGGGCGCCAGGGCGAGCGGCAGGAGTGTGAATCGGAGGCTGTGCCCGTTGCGGTAGTAGGTGTTGGACCACCTGACGGAGGTGGCTCCATGGGTGAACGTGACGTCCAGCGACGGCGGTTCGGAGGGGCGGGAACGGGTCACCTGGGGGCGGACGCCCCGGGTGAGCAGCAGCCGGATCGCCATGTGGGTGGTGCGGGTGTGCTGGACGGTGCGGGCGGTATTGGCGATGCGTTCGCGGGCGTCGTGCCGGGGGTCCGGGAAGACCATGCGGCGCTCCTTCGGCTTGTGGGCGCCGGGCCCGGTTTGCCCTCCGGGCCCGGCTGAAAGGGGAGGTGGGGCCGCCGCTGGGGCGGCCCCACGGGGCTTACAGGACGGCGGCCACGCGCTCGCCGAGCCACTGGGCGACGTTGCAGCTCACCGCGTTTCCGGCCTGGATCGTCTTGGCAGCGTCGCTGGTCCCCGTGACGATGTAGCCGGGCGGGAACCTTTGCGCGCTCATCTGCTCGCGCCACTTCAGCATCCGGAAGTAGCAGTCCTCGATCCGTGCCGCCTGCCGCAGCAGACCGGCCGAATCGTGCGTGGAGAGGGTGTGTAGCGGCTCGGACGTCGGCTTGGCCTTCGCGCCCTTGCGGTACGGGATGACTAGCCCATGGTGATTGCCACCCGCCATGACCGCGGACAGCGGCCGGTCGATCTTCCGCGCCTTGCCGTGGTTGCGGAGCTCGATGACGAACGGCGGAGCCGCCAGATCCGGCGACGACGTGGCGTACGGGAAGGTTCCGGGCGGGACGAGCAGCCCTTCCCCGATCTTCGCGCACCTGGACGGCAGCGGGGCCAGGTCCGGCCGGAACGCGCGCCCGTCGTGGCCACCGTGGTTGACGGTCACGAGCGAGGGGGTCTCGGGGAACATCTCCAGGCCCGCCTCAATGCGCGCGATGGTGCTCTCGGCCAGAGGATCAAGCCCGTGCTCGTGACGCTCTGCGATGCGAACGCCTTCGTCCTCCCAGTTGATGATGGACGACGCGGGCTGGACGTATGGCTCCACGACCCCGTGGCCGCAGGGGCACGTGTAGTCGTACTGCACGCCGTACTTGCCGACTCCGCTCCTCCGGGGCTTCTGGCCCTTGCGAGGCTTACGGGGCTTACGCCAGGTCTGCACCGCGTGCACGTCCTCGTCGCAGACCTCGCAGAACGCCAGCGGCGTCGGCTTCACATCCGGGAGCCGGATTCCAACCTTCGTGAAAACGATGTACAACCTGTCGCGCCACTGCGGAGCGGGGAGATTGAACGCGTCCCCGATGTGCGCCGACGAGACACAGACGATCTGGTAGTTGTAGCCCAGCTGCGCCATTCCGGCCAGCCACCAGTCAAACAACTCCCAGTCGGTCGCGAACTCGATGACGTTCTCAACCAATACGGCCTTGTAGCGGTGGAGTTGGACGGCGCGGATGACTTCGAAAGCGGTAGCCCGTGTTCGCTGGAACGCCTTGTCCGGGAGGGATTTCCATTCCTCGTCATCGACTTGACCCTTGGTCCGGGGGCGCCCCCCGGCGGGACTTATCTCTGTACAGATGGGGCTCGCCCAAAGAATGTCTGTCTTCGGGAGGCGCCTCATGTCGTAGTACTCCATCTCGGCGCACAGGTGCTCGGCATCCGGATGGTTGGCGGTGTGCGTATCTACCGCGACTTGCCAATGATTGGCGGCAAGCAGGAGTTCGAGTCCTGAATTGACCAGGCCCGTACTGGATCCGCCCGCGCCCGCATACATATCAGTGAATGTGAGGCTCAAGTGCTCTTCCTGCTTATGGGTTCCTGAGCGCTTCGGGCTCGGTTTGCCCTCCGGGCCCGAAGCGGGAAAAGACTGCGGGGCGGTTACTCGCCGTAGGTCTGGGACGTGAGCCAGACAGCGGTCTCGATGACGTTCTCGACCGTGTCCACCTGGAAGCTTCCGGTCTGCGCTTGGCGGATCAGGTTCCAGGCGGAGGAGGTGCCGAGTTCGACTGCCAGGCGACGGGCGATGCGGGAACGGGGGTCATCGGCCTGCGCGAAGTGGCGCAGGCCTGACGTGCTCCGGACCGGCGGGCAGGGCGGGGACGCCCACAGCAGGGGCATCGGCCGGTGGTGGTCGGGGAGTCCGAGCGGCTCGGGGTCGCGGGAGTAGCGGGCGAGTGCCAGGGGCCAGTGGTTGTGTGCCGGGGGAATGCGGGTCGTCATGTGTCCATCCGTGGTTGTGGGGTCGTGGGCGCCGGGCCCGGTTGCCCTCCGGGCCCGGCAGGTTGGGGGTGCGTCGGCTGTTAGCCGCCGTAGATCTCGATGACCCGCTTTTCGACGGTGAGCAGGCGGCAGAGGCGGGTCACGACCTCGGCCGGGACCTCGATGGTGGCGCCGTTGTGGCCGTCGGCGTCCATGACGGTCAGGAGGGCTCCACCCGGTACCGCATAGCGGGTGCGACGCAGTTCGGACAGGTCGGAGATGAGGCCGTAGAGCTTGTCCGGACCGTCCGGCTCCTCGCTGTCGACCGGGGCACCGAGCGGGTGGTGGCTGCCGTAGCGGGTGGCCGTCATCTGGAGGTAGCGCTGGGTCGCGCCGACCATCCTGAGGAGCTCGGAGCCGTGGTAGATGACCCCGATGTGCTCGTCGGGGCCGTAGTGCTGTACGTGCCAGTTCTTGACCTGGTCGGCGCGGCTGGGCAGGCCCTCGTCACCCCCGATGGTCAGGTAGGTGGAGTCCGGGAGCGGAACGTGGATGAGGTGGCCGACCCCCTGGACGGGGACGATGTCGCCGATCACGTTGTGTTCGCGCAGGGTGGCGAGGACGGGCGCGTACTGCGGGCCGATCTCCTCGGTCGAGTAGGCCATCGTGATCGCCCAGTTCACGAGCGGCTTCGGGTCGCTGGGCCAGGGCAGTGCACCCTGTGCGATGTTCGTGCCCTGCGGCGACCGGCGCTGCCAGAGCAGGACGAGAGGAGCGGAGGGCTGGGGCTTGTCGGGTCCGGGCCACACCGTCACCTCGTCTCCGGAGGTGGGGAGGGTGAACACGACGGATTTGCCGAGGATGTTGTTCGACTCGACCTGTGCGCCTTCGCGGATGGCAATGGCAAGGTCGGTCATCGAAATGGGAATCTCGGGATTCGTCACCTGAGTGACTCCATTCAGCAGTGTGGGTTCCTGGGGGCTTTGCCCTGCCCCCTTTGGAATTCTGGTTCTTGATGTCACGTCAATGTTCTGCGGATTTCAATGAAGCGCTCTGTGGAGTTTTAAAGGATCGACGACCGTACTGGTCTATTCGCTGCCGATGTTCCTGGTGGGCGGCTTTTCGCTTTTCGGTTCCGCCCCCTTTCGACATAGGTAAATCTATGTTCTCTTGGGGGGTGGGTCAACCTCGGAATCCGGGTTTCGGAAGGGAGTTTAGAAGAGATTTCGGACTTCCGGCCCGCGCGGAGACGTTTTTAAGTGCGTGAGGCCCGCGGTCGGCTGTCGGGCGGTACCGAACGCGGGGCGGTGCCGTGGAGTGGCCCCCTCCCCCTTCCCGGCAAAAAGAAAACGGGGCCCGAACGGGAGGGGTGCAAGAACGCGGCGAAGCCCGTTCTTGCACCCCTCCCGCCGAGGGCCCCACACTCGGAAAGCCGGGAAGAGGAGATGTTCTGGCTCGCCGTGACGCCGAGCGGTGAAGCGTGGCACGCGGTGTCTACGCGATCAGGTGGGGAGCCGAAGCTGTCGGCAGGTCTCCTGCCACACCTCCTCGAAGTTCTTCCTCTGCTTCTCGATCACGCCGCTGGGTGCGACGACATGGAACTCCTCCACAGCGGGAAAGCGTGCACCGCGCGAGAGCGTCTGGCTGCGGACGTGACCGAGCGGGTGCTGATGGTCTTCCTCGACGTGCTCGCCGGCGTCCGCGGCGCGACGGCGCATCAGGTGGGTGACCTGCGCTCGGGTTCCGGTGATCACGACCTTGACGGACCGGCTCGCCTGCCCCTTGCGGGAGGAGTCCCGGCATGCGGGCTGCGGCTTGCGGCAGACGGGTCCGTGCCACTGTGCGCATGGGGGTGTCCGCTCGCCCGTGTCCGGGTCGATGCAGCCGGGCCACGGGGAGCGGCAAGAGTCGCCGTGCCGTTCCTTGCAGCTGCCGGTGCGGGCCGGAGGGAACACGCGGCGTATCCGGTACAGCGCCCACTCCACGGAGGCGAGATGGTCCTCCAGCGCCCGCAGCGCCGCAGTGTTGCCGTCCTCGGCGACACGCGTGTACAGCGTCTCCTTCGGGTAGAACGAGCCGTTCTCGTTCAGCGCCATCGACGTGTATTCCAGGGCCAGTACCTCGACAGCCTGCTCAAGGTGGTCACGCAAGCGCGCCATATGCGCGGGCCGGGCAGAACAGGAACCTGAATAGACACAGAACGTGCAGTAGGACTTGGGCCATAGAAAGCCGAATTCGGTGAACAACCGGCCCTCCACGATATCGCGGTCCCAGCTCTGCTCAATGAGCGGATATTCCACGGTGCAGATGGTCCGGCGCGCCTTCAGGTTGTCCTCCTGCTGGCATCCGTCGTAGGTGCGGGCGCGCTTTTGTTCGCGGGCGTGGTAGCCGACGATCTTCCGGAACGGCCTGTCGGGGAACTCGGCCAGCCCCCACTGGTCCAGTGGCCAGCCCTTGTATTTCAGCGAGCACGAATTCCCGCCGGCGGCCTGCACGACCGTGCCGTTCAGAGAGAGCTCGTCCATGAGGGTCCAGCGGCCTCGCGGAATGAAGTGCTGTGGACTACGGGAGTCGGCGAGGACTTCCCAGCCGTCAGCTTCGTACGGGCCGCACCGCGCGACCTGAATGTATCTGACCCGATGACGGCGGAGAAGGGGGAAGATGTGATCCTCGACGAGCCTGACAGTGTCCCTCCACTCCGAACCGACCGTCGCCGTGATCACGATCAGATCGGAGAAGTCTGGCTCCAGGCCGTAGCCGGCCGGGTCGCGCAGCATTTCTATCAGGACGAGGGTCGAATCCGCCCCCAGTCCATACGAAAGCACGGTCACCGGTTTCACGCTGACTGCGGCGGGGGGCTGCTCCTGCCAAAGACCGAGTTGTAGTTGCGGGCTGTGGGCACCCATGTGTAGACCTCTTGCCGTGGTGGGTTCCAGGGGGCCTTGCCCTGCCCCCTGCTGCGACGTAGGTGAATCTGCGCTCTGCCGAGCGCGGCCCAGCGGCGTCGGCGCGCATCGGCCGCGGGATGGGGCCGAACTGCCGTCCGAGGACGGGATGTTGCGCCTGGGAGGCGCCGCCCGCGCGGGAGGCGGGCGGCGTCGTGGAGACCCGGTGGCGTCGGAACGGGGCCGCTGAGATCTTCCCGGCCGACCGATGACCGTGGGGAATGCGAAACTCAGGCCGTCGGCGGGTGATCCGCGAGTCGTACGCTGCGGATCTTGATGCCGCTCCAGGCGTCGGCGTTGTCGCGGGACTTGAGGTCAGCCAGCAACCGCTGCGCGGCGACCGTACGGGCGTCCGCCTCGGTCGGAGCATCCTCGGCGGCTATCTCGTATTCCCACACGCTGTCGTCCCCGCCGTCTTCGGGGTGCTGGAGCTCGACCACCCACGTGCCGGTGGAGGAGAAGACGACTCCTCCGTCGAGTGTGATCCGAACGGGTACGCCTCCAGGCCAGATTCGGAGGCCGCTCGCGGTGAGCCAGTCCAGCTCGACGACTACCTGCGCGACGCGGGCTTCGTCGATGTAAAAGGAGCAAGTTCCCCCTGCGATGGTGACGGAGGGGTGGCAGGGAGTCTCCGGGTCGCTGTAGTCCGCGCCGGAGAAGTGCGCTCCCTGGTTCAGCTCCTGGTAGAGCGCGCTGCCTTGTGTCTCGTCGTCTTCGAGCGTGGACAGGTAGTGGCGGATGGCCTCGGCGACGGTCCGGGCTAGATCCTCGCCGTTGCTCTGGGCGGGGCGTCCGGTGAACCGGGCGATCTCGCCCGCCAAGGCGGCTTCCAGGACGAGGTGATGGAGATCGTCGACATGGAGGGTGAACTCGTCGGTCTCGGGTGCGGTCAGGCTGCCGCGAACCTCCCAGGGGGAGCGTTCGGCCTTCCAGCCGCTGCCGAGGATCCCGGCGGCGAGCTGCGCGATGGCTGCGGGAGTATGCAAGGTCTGTCTGGTTCCTTCATTTCAGGCGGGAACGCGGGGTGAGAAGGCGCCGTCGGCACACGCGCCTCGCAGGCGGTAGAAGCCGACGGCCAGGCTCCACAGCCGGGGGCAGGGTGAGGTCGACAACCCTGGCCCCCGACAGGAGCGGTGGATCAGAAGAAGAGGAACTTGTCGGGCTCCTCGATGGCGAGCCGGAGCATCTCGGCGTCCGGTCCGCCCTTCGCCATGATCAGCATTCCGGCGAAGCGGCCCGTCTGCTCCTTCGTCAGCGGGTCCTCGCCGTGCGCGGTGAGGAACTCGTCGACCGCGTCCAGTACGTCGTCGGGGTGGGTGAACACTTCGACCAGCCCGAGCAGTCCGGCCGGGTCGCCGGCCTTCCACAGCTGCGCGCGGAAGCGCCGCAAGGCCGGGTCGAAGATCGCCTGGAGACGTGTGGTGTCGTTGAGCTGGAGCGGCTTCGTGTAGTCGTTCAGGTCCATCGGATCTCCTGATCCTGTGTGGGTTCCGGGGGCTTTGCCCTGCCCCGTGTTGACATAGGTAAATCTATCTTTATTGGGTGGGGTGGTCAATGCGAAAAGGGGCTCTGGGCTGAGCAAATGCAGGTTTTGGCGGTGTTGTCTGAGGCTGGTGTGCCCCGAGTGCTGTGGCCGGGTGGCGGGCTTGGCCCCGGGGGATGCGTCGCCGTGGAGATCGGCCCCCGGCCCCTCCCGGCGAAGAGAGATTTGGGGGGCCGTCGAACGGAGTGCAGGGGAGGACGGCCAGTTTTTCTCCGTGACGCAGGAGCGGAGAAAAACTGGGCGGCCGACCTTGCGCAGAGTTCGCTGCGGCCTCCCATACTCGATAGCCGGGAGGGACACCACCCGCACCTGGCCGAGAACCTCAACCACGATGGGGTACGCCTGTCCCGCGGCGAAGTGGTGCCTGTTTCTGTGGCGGCTGGCCGGAGAGCTGGACGCACAAAGGTGCATGGGCACGACAACGCCAGTCGGGGGATGGCCAGGGCTGTACCGGATGTCAACTCACGTGCAGCAGAGCCGCGAGAGGATTCATAATCCGCTCCTATGAAGACCGATCAGCCGAATCGCCGGTTCGGCCCCGAATTTGTGGCCGAGCAGAAACGCCGATACGGCCAACGTCGCCCTGAGGGGCGGCCCCTCTCGTACGACCTCGCCGTAGAAGACGAGTACGGGCCGTGGCGGGCGTGGCTCGACGCGCAGCTGGCCCTCCTGCCAGACAAGCAGGCTGACAACTACGCGAGGAACCTCTGGCGTGATCAGAACTTCTGGAGCGATCACATCGAACTCGCCGCCGGCGAAGCGCTCCGGGCGTCGGGTCTCCGTGTGGAGTACGAACGACTGTGGGGAACTCAGACGCCGGATTGGACCGTGCTTGATGCCGAGGGGCGGCCTATGGCCCTGGTCGAGGTGCTGACGCACAGCCCGTCGAAGGAGCTCTTCGGGCGTATGAAGGCTTGGCACGACCTGGTCGAGCGAGTGAAGCAGATCCCTGTGCCGGTAGTGCTGACCGTGGCCGGCTTCAGAGACCGTCCCTTGGACGCGCCGGATGCGCGCACGGCGAAGAAGATCGCCCAAGACCTGCGGCGCTACCTTCTGTCACCCGTTCTCCAGGCGGAGCTGCCGAGCCAGGGCTACAGATTTCTGGTCATGGCCGACCGGCAGACGGGCGCGACGATGCAGGCGCCCGGGATGCGGGCGATCCTCGTCCCGCCCAGCGGCAGGGCCGGAGTCGTCTCGGCGCAGCCGCTGGTGGCGGGAATTGAGGAGAAGGTCAGCAAGTACCGAACCCTGGCAGAGGAGGCTGGCCTGCCTCTTATCGTCGCCGCCGGAGCCGACAAGTTCACGGGGCTCGGTATCGAACAGCTCGACTGTCTTTTGAACGGCACGCCCACGGTGACGGTGCAGTTCGACTACGGCGACACGTACATCCATAACCCCATCGAGTTCCAGCCCGACAAACCTCCACGATGGGCGATGCCTTCGGAGCTGGCCGGCGTCCTCTGGGTGGACAACGAGTTTCCGTTCACGGCGATGTGGCGAGCGAACGCGAAGGCGCGCACGCCCGTGCCGCAGCAGCTCACAGCAACCTGGAAACGTTGAAGGGAGCTCGCTGGCATCGCCATTGCACGGGGCAGATGACACAGTCGGGAGACGTCAAGGTTCCTCGGCCGTTGCCACCGAGTGCTCGACCAGTTGGTGCTGCAGCTCGTCGAGGAGTGCGACGGCATCCTCTACGGTCACGTACGACATGCAGATCGAGGCGGTGGCGTCGGCTGCAACCTTGATCTCGAATTCCGCGTACGTGGCTTCGTCGTCCCAGTTGTAGGTGCCGGGCGGCGCGGCTGCGATTCCCTCGGATCCCTCGTCGAACCAGTCGCACCCGAAGATGACTTCGAGGGTTCTGCCGAGGATGGTCTGCGGGATCCCGGCGAAATCCACCGTGGCGCGGCCGTGATCGTCGAAGCACACGAAGCCGGTCGCCTCTCCGGGCCGTTCGACTTTCATACGCGGATCGCAGCAGCCCGTTGGGCGATCCATGCGCGCAAGGCCGGGAAAGGCTGTGGCAAAGGCGGCCAGGGCGGCGTCCTGCTGGTCGGTCCAGGCTGTGCGCCAGTTCTCAAGGGCGCCGCGGGTATGCGGCTGCATGGGCTCTCCGATCCGTCACGATCGAGAAGGCCAGGATTTGAAGTGATACAAAGCGGTGCAGGCGGGGCCCGATCGGCTGTCTCGCCACGGGGCCAGCGGGTTGTGCAGGCCCGGGCCTCTACGCGGAGGGGTACCGCGACTCGGCGGGTGTTTCCCGCGGCCCGGATCCGGTGAGGCGATGGGGAGGCTGAAGGGAGCGTCGGTGCCGGCGACGGCGCCCGGTCGGCTCGGCGATGAACCGCAGCGTCATGGTGGTGTCCGGGTCGAGCCGGATGGCCAAAGGGGCCGCCGGCGGCGGCTGTTGACGGTCTCGACTCATGTGTGTTCACCTCGGGGACGCTGTGGAAGCAGGGGCACGGAGCGCCTCCTTGGCCATCCGGCTCACGACCTGGGTCACGGCGGCGTGGCCGACCCTGTCGGTCGGCAGTCGGTGCCCGGCGCCTATGACGGGCTCGTGCATACGTGCGTTAGGCAGTTGCCGGGCCAGTTCATGGGTCTGCGACAGGGGAATCCAGTCGTCCAACTCTCCTGTGACGATTTCGACGCGGTCGGCGAGTGAGTCGAGAGCGTGGAGCATCTCGGCCGTGTTGTAGGTGCGCAGGGACTTCCACAGCTGGGCGATCTGCGCCGTGGGCGTACGGTGGATGGCTTGTCGGCTCGGAGGCGGGGTGCCGCCGTCGTGCTGCGTCTCGGGGCGAAGGGCCCACTGGTGACGGCTCGGCAGCCGGCGCCGTGCGACGTCGGCGGCGGGCGGAAACCAGCAGAGAGGATAGGAGTAGCCCGCACGGGCCGCTGCCTTGATCCAGTGGAGCGGGTGGTTGCCCGGCACCAGTTGGGCCCGGCTGCAGGCCGTCGAGATCAGGGCTACGTGTGGACGTCGGCGACGGATGAGTTCCGGGTGCCGGGCAGCGACGGTGAGGGCTGCCATGCCGCCCATGCTGTGCCCGGCGAGGACGATTGGTCCGTGAGGCGTTGTCGCGTCAACGACGTGGGCGAGGTCGGCGCCGAGCCGGTCGACGGTCAAGGCCGCGCGGCCTGGAACCGAGTTGCCGTGGGCCCGCTGGTCGTAGCGGACGACCCGGACGCCGCCGGCAGACAGCTCGCGCGCCTGCAGCCGCCACACGTCCGCCGTCATCAGGAAACCGTGGCTCAGGATCACTGTCACTCCGGCACGCGATGGACCATCGGTGTACACGGTCAGCCGGGCGCCGTCGTCGGTGACAACGGTGGACCGCTCGGTACCCGACGGAGTAGCCGCCCTCACAGCGCTATCCGCAGTTCGATCTCGTCGGCCACATCGAGGCCGGAACTGGGCAGCAGGCCGAGCAGCGCCATGTTGCGCACATACGAGGTCTGGGGCAGGGTCGGGCCGCCGAGGCGCTCGACGATGAGCAGCATCCGCCAGTTCGTCCACAGCGACGTCACGGTGAGGGACGTGAATCCCGCGTCGCGGGCGAGGTCGGCGACGAGGTCGGCCAGTCGGGTGCCGAGACCGCGCGACTGGTAGGCATGCGGAGTTAGGTCGGCCACCAGGAGCGCCACTTCGCACGCTTCGGGCGCGCGGGAGCTCTCGATCATCGACGCCATGGCCACGGCGTGATCGGACTGGTCCGCGGTGACGAGGAGCACGCGGCTGCGGGGGCTGTCCACTATGCGCTGCCACTCAGCAGCGGAGAAGCCGGGGCGCCGGCCTCTGTAGAGCGGGAAGAGGCTGCCTGTACTGCACCGTGCGTGCAGATCTTCGAGGAGAGGATAGTCCTCGATGGTCGCGGTGCGTGCGTAGGTGATCGTGCCGTCGTCGAGCACGAGGAGCGTGTTGCGACGGGCATCGGTAAGGAGCGGGGGCACAGAGAGATCTCCCATTCTGCGTCGGATTGCGTGATGCGGCTGTTCAGGAACAGCTGGCGATACCGCGCGATGTCAGCCCCCGAGATGACCGGTCGCGCCCGGAACGTGCTCTGTCCTACGGAACTCGCCGAGCCGTGGTGCCACGCCGTTGCCGACTGCTGCCCCGGCGGCGGAAGACGACAGGGCGGGCGTGAGGACCGCGATCCCGGTACCGTCGGCCCCGGTTGGTTCTGGCATCACGCCGCACAAGGTTTTGACAGAGGGCCTGGTACATGGACCTACGCCTCCACGGGGATCACGGTGTCCAGCGTGGGGCCGTTCCTGCCTGTCACGTGGGCGTGCAGCCCTCGCAGGATGGACAGCATCCGCTGGTTGCCGCTTCCTGTCATGGCTGTGATCTCACGGCAGTCGAGGGTGTGGGTGCGCGCGAGGTCCACCATGTAGTGGGCAAGGGTCGTGCCCAGACCGTGTCCCTGCCAGGAGTCCTCGACGAGGATTCCGAGTTCGCGGACATGCGGTTCCGACGTCCGGAGCAGGTGGGTGACGGCAATGATGCGTGTTGATTCATGGAGCGGGACTGTGACCAAGGTCGTCCCGTTGGACCGGTCACACAGATGCCCCCACTCGCGGGCCGTCACGTCCTGCCGGGCAGCGTGGTAGCGGGCAAAGCGCGATTCCAACGAACACCGGGCGTGCATGGCGTTGACTTCGTCGAAGTCGTGGAGATGCGCGGTTCGGGTCACCGTGAACTGGTTCGTTCGCGTGGTCATCGGCCGGGGTGCGGGATCGACCAGCAACGAGGAAACCGCCAGTTGCGACACGGCAGGTGTCGGCTCTCGCGTACGGTCGGGACCTTCTCGCGGAAAGACGCCGCTTTGATCAGCGCCTTCCGAGCTACCGCCCTTCTTCGTCATCCGATCTTCTTCCTCCCCAAGAGCGGGCCCCGGTTGCCCAGGCGTCCGGTCAGCTCTTTACGGGTCATTCCCGAGGCTCCTTTTTCAGCGTCAGTCGAGCTGCATCGGGACGCAGTCGTAGGCCAGGCGCTTGGCTATCCAGCCCGTGGAGTTCTTGGGCAGTCCGGTCCGGGATTTCTGCCCGAGCCGCAGCTTGATCCACGAGCCTTTGGTGGCGAGTTTCTTGCCCCAGTCGCCGCGGTACAGCAGTCCCTTCGACGTGTAACCGGTCCCGGGTCCGGTCCTGAAGTTCACGGCGTTGGTGTTGACCGTGTAGTACACGCGGGGAACGCACGGCGCTTCTGCCGCGCTGGCGGTCTGGGCCGTGGCGGCGGTCACTCCGGCGGTCAGGGACAGTGCGAGAGTCACGGAAGCGGCGAGACGAGCAGGCACGCGAGCACGGAGATTCATAAAGTTCCTTCGTCGGAGGGACCTTGCAGAGGAAATGGGCCGCCGCGAGCGGGAACGTGGCACGGCTGGATGGCGCTGCGCCGTGGCCAGTGACCCTCGATCGCCGTGGCGATTGACGGCGCGGCACGCTCGAAGGCTCGCCGGTCCGTTCGGTGTTGGGCCCGGAGGCGGATGCGGCGCGTTCACCGGACGGATGCGACATGGGCGCATCACGGAAGGCGAGGCGCCGTCGCTGTTTCCGGCGTCGCTCAGCCGGCCAGTTGGTAGAGCATGTCGCTGCGGATCCAGCCCGTGGTTCCCTTGGCCAGGCCCCCCTTCGAACGCTTGGCCAGAGAGCTGTAGTACCAGTTGCCCTTCCCGCAGTAGACGCGCACGCGGTCACCGTCGTAGAGCCGCCCCTTGGCGGTGTAGCTGGTGCTGGGGCCCGTTCGGTAGTTGACGCCGTCCCCGTCCACCGTGCCGGTGAAGTCGGCCAGGTTGTACGTGCACTTGGGAGAGGTGGCTGCGGACGCCGTCGGCGCCAGAGTCATCGCGCCTCCGGCGAGGAGGGCGGTGGATACAGCCAGAGCTGCGGTTCGGCGGAGCACGGTCATGATCCAGGACTCCTTCTCTGAGACATCAGGACTCCGGCGGCACGAAGCCACCGACATCAACAGGTGTTTATGTTAGGTGGCAATTTTTGCTCATGGTCGAGCCTTGCGAGGGTTGGGTCTATCAACATGTGTTGATGGCGAGGGGTGGAGTCGTGGGGCTGGCGACGACGACGCTTGGTCGGGTTTGCGGCATATTGGGTGCTGGTGGCAATGCCTGATCTGCTGAAATGCGGGTATTCTCCCGCTTTGGGGCGCGTCGAGCTGTAGGCGGCAAGGCTCTCCGACGTTCAGGGTCCGGATGCGCATGCAGTCGCCCGCGTCTGCGGTTGTGACCTTCAGCGGTACATGGCTGGCGGGCTGGGCGTAACCGCAGATTGCGAGCCCGTGGTCAATCTCAGCTGGCCACTTTGCTCAGCGGTAGATGGCCACGCGGGCCGTGGAATCCGAGGCGTCGCCGTTCGGCTCGGGGGTTCAAGTGCACACGGTCAGAGAGCGCAGATCGCTAGTCGGATGATTCACTCAACAGCGCCCGGGCCTTGCGTTCGACCAGTACGGGAACGAATTCGCGGACCGGCCGGCTCGCGAAAGATGCGTGAGCCTTGGCTACCGCGGCCTCGACCTCGGCCGGGCTACGTGTCGCGCTGAAAGCCTCCGTCAGGCGCTCTACGACCCCACGGACCGCTTCGGCCTCGCGTTCCTTGTCAGCCATCGCCCCACCTGCCTGGAGAGGTGTGTTCAGCCTCCGCCAAGATTCTCACGCGGACGAACCGCGTTGCGATGATCATTGCATTCGGCTCGCGGCACGTCGTCTGGAACCGGCCACGCCTGGTGCGCCTGGAGGGCGAGACTGACCAGAGTCATGAGCAGATGGGCGTCCGCGGTGACGTCGAGCCGCACCGTCACCCACTGCGAACCGGGCACCAGCTGAACGGCAGTCGCTGCCGTGAGGTGGTCTTCGAACCGCCTGATGGCCCGGGCCGTGAGGTACAGGTCAACGTGGTCGTCGGAGTGGAAGTGGGCGATCTCGCCGTGAGCCGTACAGAGGGCTCGGCCAACGCCGCAGCTCGGCTCCGCCTCGGCGAGATCGGGCCAGGTCGCCAGTTGTGCGAGGGCACTCGCTGCCAACGTCATGCGCCCATCATGACCAGCTCACCCCCCGGCCACCAGAAGGTGAGGAATCTGTAACTGATCCGCAGCAGCTGAAGGGCCCGATACCAACGCGGTGTGCGCGGCTGGCCAACTGCGATTGCCGATGGCCAACTCAGGAGGCCACAGAAGTGGCTGGGCGGTGGTCAATGGAATCGAACAGGTGATTGAATTGACCTATGTGCCACCCCATGCCTTCCGACCTCGCCCGCACTCAACACGAGTGGACCGTCACATACCGTGAGCTGGCCGCACGGCGGGGTGGTGCCGCAGTGCGGCGACGGCTCCTCACCCTGTCGGTGGCGTTGTACTACCACCCCTTTTGGGGCTCCCGAGGCCGTTTTCCGGTGGATGGGGAGAGGTTGGTCGATCTGCCTCGTGAAGAGGAGGTCGACGCATGATCGTCCACTCGTCGGCTTGGTCCGGTGCCCGCCATGTTCGAGCTGCCGTCTGACCCGCCCCGCCTTCGCATGATCCTGGACTTCCTCGACGAGCAGGTCGCGCGGAATCAGACGATCGGCATCTATCTGTCAATTCAGCAGAAGGCCGTCCGTCATGCTCTGTCCGTTGCCGAAGGTCAGGGCGAAGCTGCTCGTCAACAGCCGCGTCTACGCGGACGAGGGGCGCTGAGTTCTCCCGCGGCCGGCCCTGCCCCGAGTCGGCGCGAGCGCGGGTCGGCGGGCTTCATGATCGAGCGGCGGCGCACACCGAGCGGTCCCGAAGAAGCCACAGTGCATCAGGACGACTGCACGATGACCAGCGATCACACCCATCGCGTTGGTGCGCATGAGGCTCGCCTCGCGCTCACCGACACGCAACTGGAAGCGTGCCCGTTCTGCCGCCCCGACACAGAGTTGGGGATCTTCGACTGAGCACGGGGCGAGAACGACGCCCCTGGCGGACCCTCGCTCTGTGCTCGGGGAGCCCATTCGGCCTGCCCAGCGATGCCACGGTCATGCCTTTGTTATCCCGGCGCCGGCCTCTGCATAGCCACACTCCTGGCCTGGGACCATTCGGGGGCTCCCAGCGCGCACTACCAGACGGCACCGCGTAGATGTGACAGTGTGGCCCTGACCCCGCCGATTCAGCCGATGCTCGCGGAAGCGCGGCGGCAGTTGCCCCCGGACGGGGCACTGCCCGGAGAATGGATCGCGGAGCAGAAGGCGGACGGTTTCCGAGCCGTCCTCTTCGCCCGCCCCGGCCTAGTTATGGTCCAGTCCCGCCAGGGCGCGGACCTCACGCGAGCCTTTCCCGAAATCGCTGCTGCGAGCACCGCACTCACCGAGGCCCTCGTGCTCGACGGAGAGCTCGTCGTGCCACACGAAGGGCGCCTGAACTTCGCCGAGCTGCAGCGCCGCGCCCGCCGCCGGGGGCACAACGCTGTGCAGGCCGCAGCCGAGCGCCCCGCCTATCTGATCATTTTCGACGTTCTCCAGACGGGGGACACAGAACTGCTGAACCGGTCGTACGGCGAGCGGCGCGCGATCTTGGAGGGCCTCTTTGCTCACGACGTGCTCGCCGCCCCGTTCACCTTGTGCCCCGCCACCACGGACCGGGCGACCGCACTGGACTGGCTGGACGCCCTACCTCGCCGCCAGGCAGCGATCACGGCCGTAGCGACCGACCGGAACGGCTAGCCGGCACCGTACGAAGCTGTTCCGTATCTCTGAAACGGACTTCCCGCATTCGTCGAGGTCGTGCGCTCTGCTGCGCCGTACGACGAGTCAGCCAACTTGGTTGCCCACGCGATGCGTTGGCGAGGGTGGTCTTACAGCCAGCCGTTGCGCTTGAAGTTGCGGTGGAGGAGGAAGCAGGCGGTGGAGATGACGCCGAGGACGAGGGGGTAGCCGAAGGTCCAGCGCAGTTCGGGCATGTGGTCGAAGTTCATGCCGTAGACGCCGCACACCATGGTGGGCACCGCGATGATCGCGGCCCAGGCGGTGATCTTGCGGGCGTCCTCGTTCTGGGCCACGGCGACCTGGGCGAGGTGGGCCTGGAGGATGGAGTCGAGCAGGGAGGCGAAGGAGGTGATCTGCTCGGTGACGCGGGCCAGGTGGTCGGCGACGTCACGGAAGTAGGCCCGTATCTCCGGGGCGACAGCGCGCAGGGGCCTGGTGGAGAGTGTCTCCAGGGGGCGGGCCAGGGGGACCGCGGCCCTCTTCAGTTCCAGCAGTTCGCGCTTGAGCTGGTAGATGCGGCCGGCATCCGCGGTCTTGGAGCCTCGCGGGGAGAAGACCTCGGTCTCCACCGCGTCGATGTCCTCCTGGACGGCGTCGGTGACGGTCACGTAGTCGTCGACCACGTGGTCGGCGATGGCGTGCAGGACCGCGGAGGGGCCCCTGCCCAGCTGCTCGGGGTGGGCTTCCAGGTCTTCGCGCAGGGGGCCGAGGGAGCCGTGGCTGCCGTGGCGGACGGTGACGACGAAGTCGGGGCCGGTGAAGACCATGATCTCACCGGTGTCGACGACCTCGCTGGTGGCGGTGAGCTGTTCGTGCTCGACGTAGGTGACGGTCTTGAAGACGGCGAACAGGACGTCGCCGTAGCTCTCCAGCTTCGGCCGCTGATGCGCGACCACGGCGTCCTCGACGGCGAGCGGGTGCAGTTCGAAGAGCTCGGCGACGCGGGCGAACTCCGTCTCGGTCGGTTCGTGCAGGCCCAGCCAGACGAAGTCGTGGCCGTGCTTGCGTACCTGTCGGAGGGCTTCTTCGACCGTGTCCGTGCCGGGCCGGCGGATGCCGTCGCGGTAGACCACGCAGTTGACCACCGAGGAGCCGAGCGGGGAGCGGGCCGGGTGACTGAGGTCCACGCGGGCGCGACTGCGCCGCGTCAGGCGGGCCACTTTGCGCAGGTTGCCGACCATCGACATGCGGGATTCTCCTTCACCGGACCTGATTCCGGGACAGTGTGCCAGGCCGTCGTAAAGCGGACGTCAGAGCCAGTGCTTCTTGCGGAACACCAGGTAGACGAGGGTGACGAGGACGGCGGTTCCGCCAAGCATCAGGGGGTAGCCGAACAGCCAGCGCAGCTCGGGCATGTGGTCGAAGTTCATGCCGTACACGCCGGCGATGGCGACGGGGACCGCGATCAGCGCGGCTGCGGCGCTGATGCGGCGCATGTCGTGGTTCTGCTGGACACTCGTCTGGGCGAGGGCCATGGACAGGGCGTTGTCGACGACTTCGATCAGGGCAGAGACGCGCTCGGCGGCCTGGGTGCGGTGGTCGGCGACATCGCGGAAGTAGGCGGCCAGCTCCCTGTCCACGCCGGGGACACGGCGCTCGGCGAGGTCGCGGAGGGGCTGGGCGAGGGGAACGACCGTGCGCCGGAGTTCGAGGAGTTCGCGTTTGAGCTGGTAGATGCGGCCGATGTCACGGGTGGTGTCCGGGGAGAAGGCGTCGTTCTCGACCTCGTCGGCGTCGGCCTCCAGGGCGGTGACGACGTCGAGGTGCTGGTCGACGACGGAGTCGGCGATGGCGTGCAGGACGGCGACGGGGCCGTGGGCGAGGCGCTCGGGGTCGGCCTCCAGGCGGCTGCGCACGGGGCCGAGATGCTCGGAGGGGTCGTGGCGGACGACGACGATGAAGTCGCGGCCCGCGAAGGCCATGATCTCGCCGGTTCCGACGATGTCGGTGGTCGGGGTCAGCTCCTCGTGTTCGAGGTAGACGGCGGTGCGCAGGACGAGGAAGAGGGTGTCGTCGTACTGCTCCAGTTTCGGCCGCTGGTGGGCGTCCAGAGCGTCTTCGACAGCGAGCGGGTGCAGGGCGAACGCGCGGGCGACGACCTGGAGCTGGTCGGCGGTGGGGGCGTGCAGGCCGATCCAGACGAAGGCACCGGGGGTCGTACGGGCCGCGTCCATCGCTTCGTCGAGCGGCAGATGTCCCGGTCGGCGTCGGCCGTACTCGTAAAGGGCGCAGTCGACCACGGGGACCGGCTGCGGTGGGGTGCTGGGGGCCGTCATGGCTGTCCTCCAAGCCCTTGTGACGGGCACGGTCCGGCGGTACGGGCCGCCAGTACCATAGTTGCATGGATACGCAAGAACAGGCGTGGGATGCGGAGTCCGCGGAGCGTGCGGTGGCTGTGCTCAAGGCGGTGGCCGACCCCTCGCGCTACCGGCTGCTGTGGGCGCTCAGCGGCCGGGAGCTGCCGGTGAGCGAGCTTGCCCGGATCCTCGGCGCCCATGTGGCCGCGACCTCGCAGCACCTGGCGAAGCTGCGGACGGCCGGGCTGGTGACCACGCGCCGGGAGGGCACGCGGATCTACTACCGGGCGGCGAGTGTGCGCGGGCTGCTGGAGGAGGTCCAGCTGGTGGCCGATGCCGAGGACGACAACGACGGACCCGGCGACAGCGGACCTGGGACGCCGGCAGCCGCCGCACAGGAACAGCCCGCCGCGGTGCGCGGGGCAGCCCTGGGGGCGCGGCCGGCATTGGGCCAGTAGCCCATCGAGGCCATGCCCGTCATACGGCCTTGAAGTCGTCGGGCTCGTCGAGCCGGTATTCCTGCGGCTCGGCGTCGTAGGAGTAGAGCTCGGCGTAGCGGCCCCAGTCGGTGGCTGTCTCCAGCTGGGCGGTGACCTGTTCGCTGGTGAAGTGGTGGGCCAGAAGGTCGCGGAAGAAGCCGGCCCGCAGGGTGCCGGCGGGGTTCTGGCGCAGGCTCCGGGTGATCAGCTGGATGAGCGGGGCGTGCAGGACCGCCTCGGCGAAGATCTTCTTCGACTCCTGGACGTCCGCGCTCGCGAAGGCGGTGCCGGTGTCGGTGAGCAGCAGGTCGTCGCCGCTGAGTGTGGTGAAGGCGAGCAGGTCGAGGGCGTCGACCTGGGGCAGGAGGTCGTCGATCTCCAGACCGAGGTCGTCGGCGAGGTCGGCCAGGTCGCAGCGCCCACCGCGGTGCAGCACCATCTCCGCCAGGCCGGACAGGCCGTCCACGCTGGCCTGCGGGAGCGGCGTGTTGGCCGGGGTGCGCTTGTCCAGCTCGACGGCCTCGGCGCGGCCGGGGGTACGGCCTTCCTTGTGCCGTCCTGTCATGGTGCGGTAGACGCGGTCGATGAGGTCCTCGAAGGCGGCCGAGTTGCGGTCGCGAGGGCGGTCGAGCCCGACCTCGAAGACCTCGCGGATCGTGCCGTAGGGGCGGGAGCCGAGGACGACGATCCGGTCGGCCATCAGCACGGCCTCCTCGATGTTGTGGGTGACCAGCACGATCGCCCGGGTCGGGAACTGGCCCGACTCCCACAGCTCCATCAGCTCGCCGCGCAGGTTCTCCGCGGTCAGCACGTCCAGGGCGGAGAACGGCTCGTCCATCATCAGCACGTCCGGTTCGACGACCAGTGCCCGGGCGAAGCCGACGCGCTGGCGCATGCCGCCGGACAGCTCCTTCGGGTACGCCGACTCGAAGCCGTCGAGGCCGATCAGGTCGATGGCCTGCCGGGCGGCCTCCGCGCGCTCCGCCGCGCCGACCCCCTTGGCCTCCAGGCCGAGTTCGACGTTTTGCTGCACGGTCAGCCAGGGCAGCAGCGCGAAGGTCTGGAACACCATCGCCGTGCCGGGGTTGGCGCCGGTCAGCGGGGTGTTCTTGTAGGTGACCGTGCCGGAACTGGCGGGGACCAGGCCGGCCAGGCAGCGCAGCAGCGTGGACTTGCCGGAGCCGGACTTGCCGAGCAGGGCGACGACCTCGCCGGCGCGGACCTGGAGGTCGATGCCGGACAGGACGGGGAGTTCGCCGTCGGCGCCGGCGTAGGACTTGGTCAGGCCGACGGTCTCCAGCAGGAGGTCGCCGTCGGCGGGGCGGGTGTCCCGGGTCGGGGTGAGGGTGTTCATCGCCATGGCTGGCTCCAAAAGCGTTCTGGAATAGGGAAGTTCAGAGGGAGTAGCGGGCCTCGGCCAGCCGGTACAGGCGACGCCAGAAGAACCGGTTGAGGCAGACGACATACAGGCTCATGACGGCGACGCCCGCGATCAGCTTGGGGAAGTTGCCGTCCGCCGTCGCGTGGGCGATGTAGGCGCCCAGGCCGGTGGCGGTGAGCGTGGTGCCGCCGAAGCCGACGACCTCGGAGACGATCGAGGCGTTCCAGGCACCGCCGGAGGCGGTGATCCCGCCGGTGACGTACGACGGGAAGATCCCGGGGATGATCAGCCGCTTCCAGCGCTGCCAGCCGGTAACGCCCAGGTCGTCCATGGCCTCGCGCAGGTCGGTGGGGATGGCCATGGCGCCGGCGATGGTGTTGAAGAGGATGTACCACTGGGCACCGAGCGCCATCAGGAGGATGCCGCCGATGTTGATGGTCAGGCCGGTCTTGAGGAAGAACCAGACGGCGAGCGGGAAGAGGAAGTTGGCGGGGAAGGACGCCAGGACCTGGACGACGGGCTGGGCGATGCGGGTCAGCTTCGGTGAGAAGCCGATCTTCACGCCGACCGGGACCCAGACGAGAGTCGCGACCGCGACCAGCACCACGACGCGGGCGAGGGTGGCCAGGCCGAGCAGGAGGGGTTCTCCGAAGACGCCGAGGCCGGTGTGGTCGTAGAGGTAGTGGCCGAGGTCGATCAGGCCCCACAGGATCAGTCCGCCGGCGACCAGGGCGAAGGCGATGTCCCCGGTGCGCTGCCTGGTGCGGTCGACGACGAGTGGCTGGTCGTCGATGCCGAGGACGCGGCCCGCCCGGTTCAGGGCCTGGCCGGCGGGGCGCAGGGCGCGGCCGAGCAGCTGGGGCCAGTGGGAGCGGCGCAGGAAGTCCAGGACGAACGACCGCTGGACCTCGCTGGCCTCGGACTGCTCGTTCTTGAACCGCTCGGCCCAGGCGGTCAGCGGACGCCAGAACAGGAAGTTCACGCCGATGACCATGATCGCCATGGTGGCGATGGCCCAGCCGACCTTGCCCAGGTCGCCGTCGGCGATCGCGGCGCCGGCGTAGGAGCCGACACCGGGCAGGGCGTAGTCGGTGTTGCCGAGGGTGACGGCCTCGGAGACGACGAGGAAGAACCAGCCGCCGCCGAAGCTCATCATGCCGTTCCAGACCAGTCCGATCATGCCGGAGGGCAGTTCCACCTTCCAGAACCGCATCCACCGGGTGAAGCCGAACGACCGGGAGAGCTCGTCGAGTTCGCGGGGCAGGGAGGTGAGGGAGTAGTAGAAGCTGAAGGTCATGTTCCACGCCTGCGAGGTGAAGATCGCGAAGATCGACGCGCACTCCAGGCCGAGCATCGAGCCGGGGAACAAGGCGATGAACCCGGTCACGGCCACCGTCAGGAAGGCGAGGACGGGGACGGACTGGAGGATGTCCAGCGCCGGAATGAGGATGCGCTCAAGGCGTCGGCTCTTGGCGGCGGTGTAGGCGTAGACGAAGGTGAAGACGGTGGACAGGGCCAGCGCGAGGAACATGCGCAGCAGGGAGCGTGCCGCGTCGTAGGGCAGCTCGCCGATGCTGGTGTCCACCTTGGCGGACTGGCTGGTGGAGAAGGAGACCGTGGTCCCCTTTCCGACCCGCAGCGCGATGTAGAGGAGCACCAGTACGGCGGCGGCGACCACCACGTCCACCCAGGTCATACGGGACAGACGGCCGGCGAAACGGGCGGAGAACGACGACTGCGTCGCGGGTGCGGGCGCGTTCGTCCGGAACGACATCACAGGAACCTCCAACCGCACTGTGGCCACAGGCGTGCCGGGGCGCGAGCGCAGCAGATGCTGAGAGCGGATGGTTGCTGCGGGCCGGGGCGCGTGGAAGCGCGCGGGCGCAGCCTTCCGCCGGAGCGCGTGTGCGTCCTCGGCGGAGGGCGGCACGGCCGGTCACGTACGGAAGTGGGTCAGAGACTGCCGGAGAGGCAGCATGGACTGGGTGGGTCGACGTCCACGATCGCCTCCGTTCAGTCGTGCGGTTCCGGGCTGGAGCACGGGGGCCTGCACAGGGATGTGACAGGCGGGTGCCGACAGGTAGTGTGGCGCTTATTGCATCGATACGCAAATAGGCCGTTCGGAGGGGTCTACTTGCACCGATGTGCAACTATGGAGGGGTCAGGCCGACCCTGCGGAGGAGGTGAGCGACATGGATCGCAGCAGTAGTCCGGGCCATATCCGGCCCCGCACCCCCGTGTCCCTCCACTCCTCGGGCACCCGGTAGTCCTCCCGCACCGCGTCGGGCCGCTGCCGTGCCCCCGACCTGCCCCGCCCCGGCGGCGGGGCCAGGGAGGTTCCCATGGCGAACCTGACCACCTTCGACTTCGCACTCCGGCTCGCGGTCGGCGGCGGCTGCGGCGCCCTGATCGGCGTCGAGCGCCAGTGGCGCGCCCGCATGGCCGGCCTGCGCACCAACGCCCTCGTGGCCGTCGGCGCCACCCTCTTCGTCCTCTACAGCGAGGCCGTCGGCGACCCCGGCAGCCCCACCCGGGTCGCCTCTTACGTCGTCTCCGGCATCGGCTTCCTCGGCGGCGGCGTCATCCTCCGCGAGGGCGGCGGGGTCCGCGGCCTCAACACCGCAGCCACGCTGTGGTGTTCGGCTGCGGTCGGCGTACTCGCCGCATCCGGCCGACTGGACCTGTGCCTCATCGGCACGGCCGTCGTCATCGCCGTCCACCTGCTGCTGCGCCCGGCAGGACGGCTGATCGACCGCGTACCGCAGCGAGACCCCGACCACGAGGGCGTGCACGCCACCGTCCACCTGGTCTGCGACCGCGGCGACGAGACCCACGTCCGCGCACTGCTGTCGCAGGCCCTCACCGGCGACGGCCTCGCGCCCACCGGGCTGCGGGTACGCCGCGACGGCGACGAGACCACCAGCCTGCGGGCCGCCGTCGCCCTCAGCGGCGACCCTGCCCGCAGCCTGGAACAGCTCATCGCGCGGCTGTCGCTGGAGCCGGGTGTGCGGGATCTGCACTGGCACCTCGACGACACCCCCCTCGACACGGAACGGGAGGCGGCGGGCGTATGAGCGACACCGCCGTACTGCGCGCACGCTGGGCTGTTCGCCGGGCCGCCCGGCACCTGGCCGAGGACGCCCCGAAACTGGCCGCGGGCTCCGCGGGCGCCTACCAGGTCGGCCTCGCCTCCCGCACGGCAGACCTGCGCAGGGCAGCGCTGGCCGCCTGGCTCTTCGGCGTGCCGGAACGTGTCGTCGCCGACGACGGACGTGTGCCCGTGACCGTCGTGCACGAATGGATCGAGGCAGCGTTCTCACCGGGGCATTCCGACAGCGAGAGGCCGTGACGGCCAATTCCGGTTCCGTCCGGGGTCAAGGGCTGGTCATGGATTAGGAGGCCGGGTCGGCGCGGGCTTAGGCTTTGCGAGGTTTGACCAGACACCTCGTTCGGTGAGGCGTCTTCACGGACACAGGCCACTGATCCCACCCGTCGAGAGACGCTCCGGATCAGGACAGGTCTCCCCGGCCCAAGGGGTGACCCCAAGTGGCTTCCCCGTAGGGGATTACGCCGTGGAGTGCCAAAGCTCTGACGAGATGGGGTGTGCCGGGCCGTGCGCCGCCCGGCTTCCCCTTGCCGCTTGACCGCGACGCCCTGCGCGCGGCCACGACCGGGAGGAGGCGACATGGACAGTAGTCCGGGCCATAGTCGGCCCCTCTTCGAGTTGTCCGCGCCGTCCTTCCGCGGCCCGAAGCAGCCCGCTCTTCCCTGATACCTGATCCGCCCGGCTCCTCAGCGGGCGGTTCGCCCTGCTCACCGGCCTTGTCAGGCCGTCTACCGGGGTGTGTCCGGTGTGCCTGCCGCCGCCGGTCCGGGGAGGAAGTGCGCTGCCGCGGGCCGCCCGATGCCCCGCCATACCGGGGCAAGGGGGTGTTCACCTTGGCTGCCCACACTCTGCTCATGTCCACCACCGCCCGCCTGCGCGACCGCAGGGTCCACCTGGAACGCCGGGCCACCGCCACCAAGGCGGTCCGCACCTCGCTGGTCTCGCTCGCCGGCCTGATCGGCGGACCCGCCACCAACCAGGCCGGCGAGGAGGTCGGCCGCGTCGTCGACGTGGTCGCCCGGCTCTACGGCCCGGACGCATACCCGCCGGTCACCGGCCTGATCCTGCGCATCGGACGACGGCACACCTTCCTGGCCTCGGACGCCATCGGCAAGGTGCACGCCGGGCACGTGCGACTGTCCACCGCTCGCGTCGACCTGCGCGACTTCGCCCGCCGCCCCGGCGAGGCCCTGCTGGCCAAGGACGTACTCGATCACCAGCTGGTCGACGTGGACGGGGTCCAGGTCACCCGGGCCGCCGACCTGTACCTGGCTCCGCTGGTCGACCGCGTGGTGCTGGTCGGCGTGGACGTGAGTCTGCCGACTCTGCTGCGCCGGCTCGGCCCCCGCCGGTGGCAGGCCAGGCCGACCCCGGAACGGGTGCTGGACTGGCAGGCCGTGGCCCCGTTCGCCGAACAGGCCACCGAAGGACCGCCCGAGGTACGGCTGCGGGCCTCCCGGGCCGCGCTGCACCGGCTGCGCCCGGCCGACCTCGCCGACATCCTCGAAGACCTCGGCCGCGCCGAGCGGCAGCAGCTGCTGGGCTGGCTGGAGCCGGAGCAGGCGGCAGACGCGCTGGAGGAGATGGAACCGCACGAGCTGGAGAACCTCCTGCGCGAGGCTCAGCCGGAACACGCCGCCCGGCTGGTGGACGAGATGGAGCCGGACGAGGCCACCGACGCCCTGCGCGACCTCACCCCCGAGGAGCGCGAGGCGCTGCTGACCCGCATGCCGACCGGGGAGGCAGCGGAGCTTCGTCGGCTGCTGACACACCGGGAGGGCACCGCGGGCGGCGCCATGACCACCCTGCTGATCACCGCACACCAGGATCAGACCGTCGCCCAAGTACGGGCGCAGCTGGCCGAGCAGGCCGAGCACCGCACCGAGATCGACGCCGTCACCGTGGTGGACGACCAGGGCCGACTGATGTGCGACATCGCCCTGTTCGACGTGGCGGTGGCCGAGGACACCACCCCGGTGGCCGACCTGGTGGCCTGGCGCGCCCAGTTCGGCCCGCCCGACACCATCCGACCTGACACCCCGCTCAACGAGGCCGCCGACCAGTTGGTCGCCGCCCGCGCCTCCTCACTGCTGGTGGTCGACGACACCGGCCGACCGCTCGGCCGAATCCTGGCCGACGACCTGCTCGACGCCCTGCTGCCCGAGCGCGGGCGCCTGCACTTCCGGAGGTTCCTGCAGTGACCACCCGCGACCTCGACACGGCCGCGGCTCCGCCCACCGCCGGCCCCGCCAAGCGGCGGCGCGGCCTGGGCCGCCTCGCGATGATCGCCGCCATCGCCGGTCCCGGCCTGGTCGCCGCGAACGCTGGCAACGACGCCGCAGGCATCGCCACCTACGCCTCCGCCGGCTCCCAGTTCACCTACGGCACCTTGTTCTTCATGGTGCTGGTCACCATCGCCCTGGTGATGGTCCAGGAGATGGCCGTACGGCTCGGCGCGCACACCGGCAAGGGCCTCGGGGCGCTGATCCGCGAGCAGTTCAGCCTCCGTCTGACCGGACTGGCGGTGTTCTGCCTGCTGCTGGCCAACACCGGGCTGGTCGTGTCGGAGTTTGCCGGCATTGGCGCCGCCTTCGAACTCCTCGGCGTCCCCAAGTGGGCGGTCATCCCGCCGGCCGCGATCCTGCTGTGGTCACTCGTCCTGTTCGGCTCCTACCGGTGGGCCGAACGCATCTTCCTGATCATGTCGCTGGCGTTCTTCGCGTACCCGATCGCGATGATCCTCGGCCACCCGCACTGGGCCGACGTCGGACACCACCTGATCGTCCCGCACATCGAGCCGAGCAAGGACTTCATCCTGCTCGCCGTCGCACTCATCGGTACGACGGTCAGCCCATACATGCAGTTCTACGCCGCCGCAGGCGTCGTAGACCGCGGCGCCAAGCCCGAGGACTACCGGCTGATCAAACTGGACGCCATGCTCGGCGCGGTCTTCGCCTGCATCATCAGCCTGACCATCATCATCGCCACCGCCGCCGCCATCGGAGGCACCGGCCCGCTCAACTCCGCCGCCCAGGCCGCCGAAGCCCTCAAGCCGGTTGCCGGCCAGAACGCCGAACTCCTCTTCGCCCTCGGCCTGATCGGCGCCTCCGCCCTCGCCGGCGCGGTCGTCCCGCTCTCGGCCAGCTACGCCATAGGAGAGGCAGCCGGCGTCGAGCGCTCCGTCTCTCGCAGCTTCCGCGACGCCCCACTGTTCCTGGGCCTGTTCACCGCCCAGATCGTACTGGGCGCAACCGTGGCGATGACCCCGGTCGACGTCATCCAGCTCCTCATCGGCACCCAGGTCCTGCAGGGCCTCATCAGCCCGATCGTCCTGGTCTATCTGCTGGTCCTGACCAACCGCCGCTCCGTTCTCGGCCCGGCCGCCAACAGCCCCCGCTACCGCATCGCCGCTACCGCCGTGGTCGTCGGCGTCGCGAGCATGTCCACCATCCTGCTCGTCCAGACCGTCCTGGGCTGGTTCGGCCTTGGCTGACCCCCCACCCCCGACTCGGAGAGGAGTCCCGACATGAAGAATTACGGCCCCTACCTCGTGGTCACCGGCCTGCTGGCCTGGATCACCACACTCGTCGTACTGATCACCCTCGATCCCCAGCCCGTCCCCTGACGGTGCGCCTCGGTACGGTCCGGCAGATCGTCCACGTCGACCGCGCAGGCCGAGCCACGCCATCTGGTCGTTGTGCTGCTGCGCGCCCCCGGAGGCCACGAGCCCGAGCCGGGCTCTACGAGGAAGGTAATTGTGAGGCAGTTCCGGCGCAGGCGGCCTGCTTGACATGAGCCGGCAGGCCGCTGGTGACGATGACCATTTGCCACCTGCAGGGGAATACTGCAGCTTCCGAATAACGGCGCTTCGCCAGTGCTCCCGCACCACCGCCGAAGGGCTCATCGGCGGGGTCACCGGGGCATTGGCGTCTCCGGCCACGCTGCTGCTGGCCCGGTATGACGCGGTCGGCACCTTGCGGCTCATTGCGCGCACCACACCCTTGCCGACCGCCGTCCGGCGCGATCTCGCCCGGCGCCTGCATCCGGGGGGGGCTCGATCACCCCTGGCACGGGCGACGCTTCAGCGCCGGCTGGGGTACACGTGGTGAGCTGGACTACCACCCCGTGCGCCCTGACCTGGTGGCGGAGTTCCTAGCAGACACCGCCATCGACGAGGGGCGATACCGGCACCCCGTCCGTTTCCTGCGGCTCCGCGACGACCTGGCCGTTCAGCAGGTACTGCCCTTCGGCGCCTGACCGTGCCTGGCAGTCGCGAAATGGAGGCGTACTTCGCGGGCAGGGCCGGTGACCGGGAGCTTGTGCAAGCTCGGCCGTGCGGTAAGGGGAAACGAATGGCGCAGGCCAGCGATTCAGTCCTCTAACATAGTCAGCGCGGCAGACGAGCCGAGTGGACGGCCGCGTCGGGGCAACACGCCCCGTCGAGGAACGTCCGGACTCCACAGAGCAGGGTGGTGGCTAACGGCCACCCGGGGTGACCCGCGGGACAGTGCCACAGAAAGCAGACCGCCGGGGACCTCGGTCCTCGGTAAGGGTGAAACGGTGGTGTAAGAGACCACCAGTGCCCAGGGTGACCTGGGCAGCTAGGTAAACCCCACCCGGAGCAAGGTCAAGAGGGAGCACCTCGGTGCTCCTGCGCGGACGTTTGAGGGCTGCTCGCCCGAGTCTGCGGGTAGACCGCACGAGGCTGGCGGCAACGTCAGTCCTAGATGGATGGCCGTCTCCCCGGCCGCCGCGAGGCAGCCGGGTGACAGAATCCGGCGTACAGCTCGACTCGTCTGCCGCTTCTTACGCGCCGACGGTCGCGCCATCTCCGTGATCTTCGTCCAGCGGTGCATGTGCGGGCCGCAAGTCCTGGGCACGCCCTACCGATGATGCCGAGGGCGAGGAGAGTCTTGTCGAGGCTGGCGCTGCTCGCCCTGGGCTCGTCGGCTTCGTTCCCCCGCGCGCTGTCCGCGTTGCTGCAGGGGTTGGGCAGAGGGGCGTGTCGGCTGGATTGAGCGTTCCCCTGCTACCTCCGGGCGGGCGAGCCTGGAGACGGCTCGCTCGTATGCCTCGGCCAGGTAGCGTGGGCCGACCGCGAGGACCTGTAGCCGTGGTCGCCGGTCGCGCTCTGCGGTGTCGGGCACCGGGTCGAGAAATCGGTAGACAATGCGATAGCGCGGCGCTGGGCGGTTGAGGCGTCGGTCGACGTCGTACTCCTGCTCGTCGAAATACAGCTTCCAGCAGTTTCTAAGTTCCGCCGGCCAGGAATCCGGCATCCGTTCCAGGCGGGTGCCCTGAACTTCTCCACTGGTCAGCTGTGTGATGCGGATGAGCGCCAGCTTCTGCAACTGGAGGTTCTTCAGCTGCAGGATGTCGGCGCCGACCTGCGGTAGGTGGTCTCCGCGGAAGGGGTCGGACGCCGCCACGACTTCTCCGTCCTGCTGTCGTCAGTCCTCGCGCGGCGATGCCCCGCCCGCCTGGAGGAGATCGTCGGCGTCCTCGGGCTGCGCCTCGGCGACCAGGCGGGCCAGGGCCGCCGTATCCAGCCCCTGCCCGGGGGCGGGAGCGTCGGCCAGCCGGTTGGCTGCGAGAACGCCGAGGTCGAGGTCCTCGCCACGCTCCAGTGCCCGGCAGAGCACCACGAACAGGTCGTAGGGAAGGACGACGGCTTCGGGCTCGCCTCCCTCCTGTTCACCGACCAGCAAGGGGAGGGCCCGTTCGCCGCTTTGCCGGAACCCCGCGAGGACCGTCCGGAGGGTGGCGGCCACCCTGGCAACGGAGTGAACTTCCTGCTGTTCGCTCATGTGATTCACCCTAGCCACGACTCTCGCCGGTCGGCGCATGGATTTCTGCTGCGGGTCCACCCTGCTCTCCCTGCACGTGCGGCGAGTGCTCTGAGCTGGACTTTCCTCAGGTTCCGAGCATCATGGCCATGGGCTCCGACAGATGGCTCAGCCTGGCGCTGAGTTGGGAGGCAGCCGTCTTTGTCGCTTCGATCACTGACTCCGGAGCCTCAGGCATGACGGTGGCAGGTTTGAGTAGGAGTGCGGCTCCCATGATCGCTTCCCCCCAGACGATGGGCGCCGCGCAGGAATTCCACAGGGGCATGCACTCTTCGTAGCCGAGGGCGTAGCCGCGGTCACGGACTTCTTCGAGCGAAGCGAGGAGTTCCTTGTCGTCGCGGTAGACGCCGGGGCCCGCTTCGGCCGGAATCGGTTCGGCCAGCACCAGCTCCTGGAGGGTCGCAGGCAGGTAGGCAAGGATGGTTCGGCCGCTGGCTCCGGTACGGAGCGAGCGGGTGACGGAGAGGATGTCGAGGGCGGTCATACCGAGTTCCACCAGGTCCGAATCGCCCACGGCCATGTCGATGCACTGACGCTGGGCGCCCCCGAAGGGGGCCAGCATGTATTGGAAGACCAGACCTCCGTCAGTCGCCTCGCGCAGTTCCTCCAAGATCGTGTGCGTGCTGTCGTCCTTGGCTGGTGCGTGGGCGAGCGCGTGCATCCCGAGGTGCGCGGCGGTCGCCCCCAGCCGGTACTTGCCGCGGCCGATGCGTTCGAACAGTCCGCCGTAGACGCCGGATTGCAGGATGCGTGAGGTGGTGGAGTCGTCCAGGCCGGCCGCCTTGGCTATCTCGCCAGTGCCGTGTACATCCCCGCCCAGCTGAGCAAAGGCCTTCTGGACTCGGATGAATCGGTCGACGAGACGAGATCCAGTCTCCGAGGCGTTCGAGATTTCGTTGCCAGTCATGTAGCCCGCTACCTCCCCAACGGGTGGGCCGCTGGGAGCGGCCCACCAACTCCCTCACATGGACGACTAGTTGAACGACGCCTCGGGTCGCACTCTTGTTCCAGGTGGCGGAAAATTTGAGGATAATCTGAGCTTTCAACTACCCGGCGGTATCAAGGCAGAGCTTCCCAGTGTGCGCCCGAGCGGCCAGAGCGGCGTGGGCGTCGGCTGCCTTGCTCATCGGATAAACCTGTCCGAGGACTGGGCGAAGCGAGCCAGCGCGCACGGCGTCGAAGAGTGCGTTCATACTGGTGGGCAGTGCCTTCAGGTCGCGGAACAGGGTCGGCAGCCAGAAGCCGGAGACGGTGATCGACTGCTCCATCAGCACCTTGGTCGACACGTCGGTGGTCTGGCCCGACGCGTATCCGTACACGGCCAGCCGCCCGTTGGGGGCGAGGGCGGCGACAATCGAGTGGAAGGTCGGTCCGCCGGTCATCTCAAGCGCGACCTGGACCGGGCCGCCGGCCGCTTCCTTGATGTCCTCAGCGAGGGTCTCGCTGGTGGAATCGACGACTGCGTCGGCACCGAGGTCTTCTGCGAGTTGCCGCTTCTCCTTGGTGCTCGCCAGGGCGATCACCTTCGCGCCGATGCCCTTGGCCAGTTGGACGGCTATGGACCCCAAGCCGCCCGCGGCGGCTGGGATCAGCACGGTCTGGCCCTCCTGGACAGCAGCGACGGTGTGGAGCAGGTGGTAGGCCGAATTGCCCTGGAGGCACAGTGCGACTGCCTGCTCGTCGGTCACGTCATCAGGTACCTCCCACGAGGTGCGGCGGTGCACGTGGGCCTGCTCGGCGTAGCCGCCGCCCTGGGTGAGGCCAACGAGGCGCTTGCCGTCCGCTGTCGTGCCGATGACTTCGTTGCCGGGAATGTAGGGCAGTGTCACGGGAGCGAGATAGCTGTTTCCCCGTACGTGCATGTCCGCGTAGTTCACGCCTGCGCGGCTCACCTGCAAGAGGTGATGGGCGCCCCGTGGCTCAAGATCGGGGACCTCGACCACCTGCAGCACTTCCGGACCGCCGAACTGTTCCATCCTAATGGCGCGCACATTTCTCCCTGCGGTTGTGGATCTGGGTATGCCTCCGACGGCCAGGCTATGTCATGGAGTTGACGGTTCTGCGGTGCGCCTGAAAACGCCCTCCGTTTCTCACGCGGTGAGAAATGAAACCGCATTCTCACCACATGAGATGTGTTCAACGGGCTGGTTTCTCACCACGTGAGAAGCGGGCCGTCCCACGCGACTCTCCGTGTTTCGTCGTTGACGTAGTCATATTCGCAAGGGTAGGAATCAAGACGCGGGGAGGGCGAGCGTCCGCATCGACCGGGGCGCCGCGCGCCGGATCGCTCGGCGCTGCCGTGCCTGGGGTCGTGGGCTGTGACGGGCAGTTGGTCCTCCGGAACGAGCAAGGTGTCGCCCCGCACAGGCAGGGAGGAGAAGTGCGTGTCCTTAACGGGGGATGAGCCGAAGGCACGCAATACACAGAAGGTGAAAATAGACCGCGGGGGCGATAGCGATGACGGTGCCGGGCGGGAGCCGGCGGGAAAATCGAAACGGCGTGCTGGACAGGGATCCGCAAGGCACGGAGTCCCTGGACGGCACCCATGAATTCGCGGACGTTTCCGGGAATGATGAGGTCCGTCATGACGGGAAACAGGGAGACGGCCTCGTTCGCCGCGACGGGGGCGATGCTCCGAGCGGGGTGTGGCTCGCAGCCGAGGACGGGACCATCCTGTTCCACCCGATCTCCGCAGCTGCGGAGGGGAGTCGCCGCTGGCCGGAGCCAGATGCCGACTCCGCGGAAGAAGCTGATGAGAAGACGCTCGACGCAGCAAGCCGGCTGATGCCCCTGCTTCCGCGTGAACTGATTGCGGAATACCTCCAGTTGGGCCCACACCGCGGTGACGGCGGCGCTACCTAGTTCGAAGACGGAGTGCGGGGCCGTTCCTTCGGGAACGGCCCAACTCCTATGCCTTACCGGCTTCCAGCCGTCCAAGCTGCCCGATCATGGACAGGACGGCTTCCCTGCTCGATGGAAGCAATCCGAGGCACTGGCTCGCGATCTGCGACACTCCTTCGTCCTGGAGTGCTTCGAGTACGTCCATCTGGTCGAGGGCACGTGTGACCGAGGCGATTTGCTCGTCCGTGAGTCCGGCAGCCGCTTCGAGTAGGCCAGCCGTGCGGGGGAGGGCGTCGAGCACTGAAGGGTTACGGGCGATGTTGCCCAGGGCCACGCGCTGCTCGGCCGTCAGGCGGGTCACCTGCAGAGCGATCTCCCGGACGTCTGCATCACGCAGAATGTCGAGGGTCTGCAGCCGACCGAGAAGGTCCGTGACCGTCTCAGCGCTGGCGTCCCCTTCCACATTTTCCAGCCGGATGTGCCGGACGCCCAGCCGGCGCAACTGCTCCAGGAGGGCCAGCTGCGCTTGCGCGTCGTCCTCGAAGGCCACCTCGTCCTCGGCGAAGTAGGAGACGCGTCGACCGAAGAACTTGGAGAAGGCCTTCAGGTGATTCAGGGTCACGTTCGTTCCTGGCTTGCCTGTCCCCAGCTCCCAGAGGTACGCGTTTGAGATCGCAACCCCGGTCTTCTCGGTGATCTCCTTCGCCAGCGCCTCCCAGGACGGCACCTTGCCGCCTTCGGGTGCACGTTCCTCGCGGAGTCGTGACAGCTTCTCCGCGAGCGTACGTGGCGGCTTGTTGGTGCCGTCACCGACGGTTCCGGGCATCGTCGGTCCCTCCTCCTCTCCTGTGGGGCTTGATCATTATGCGGGAGATGCGCGAACCCTGTCGCGATCTACGCACGTGAATATCACTTCGCGGGCAGGTCGCGTCAAGCGCTCTCGCAGTGCAGCTACGCGTCCGTAAATTGGACTAGTCCACTGATGTCAACGTTGCTTCCTGTGAGCCTCTCACGCGGTGAGAAGCCGCAGGTCGACCTTGCCATTTTCTCTACAGGTGTTTATGTGAATCTAGCACATATCGGGCTATTGGGCTGTCTTCCTGGGGCGTGACGGAAGGGTGTGGGCTGCCGAGCGATCCGGCGTCTCGGTATCGGATTCACCCCACTCCCACCCGCCTTCATCTTCATGTGTTTATGAAAGAGGGTCGACCTGTCGCGGGTTGGCGGTTATGGTCAAGGCCTGTCATCTACAGGTGTTTATGGATGTGGGTGTCGGGGAGCCCGTATGCCCGCCACCAAGAGCGCGAGCGACGTTGAGGCGCGCTCCGAAGAGTCCTCGTCCACGAATGCCGCCCGAGCAGCAGTGAGGGGACCACCTTGATCGTCCTGAACCGCCGCAGGATCGCGGCAGGGGTACTCGGCCTCGCGCTCGCCGGTGGGGGCTTGGCCGCTGCGCCAGCAGCGCAGGCGTACGACACGGCGACCATGAAGGTGTCGTGCAGCGCCGTGAAGTTCCACAAGAGCCCGAGCAAGACCAGCGTGGTCGTCGGCATCGGATACAAGGGCGACAGGGTCCGAGTCGACCAGTTCGCCTACAAGGTCAAGGAGAAAACCTGGTACTCCCGCGGGACCGTGACACGTCGATCGGACGGCAAGCGCGTGCGCGGCTACGCCATCTACTACTGCGTCAACCCCTACGAGGTCTCGCCGCCGCCGGCCTATCCGAAGCGCCCGTAGCCGATCGGCGGTACCACCTGGTCAGACCGGGGCGGCCCAATGAACACCGTCGGCGGGGGCACGCACGCCTGCGGCCCTGCTACCGCTGACCGGTCGGCCGCACAGACCAGTCGAGGATCCCACCCCCCGTACGGTCCTCGACTCCCTAGAGGGGCGCCACCGCAGGCCGCGGTGGCGCCCCACCGCTGTCCGGCTCATGGCTCCGACCGCGGTGCTTGGCGCCCGCGCGCGCGTCGGACGGCATCACGGCG
>NZ_JBIWJD010000022.1:0-52519 GCF_044764945.1 Streptomyces sp. NPDC093568
AACGCCGGGGGGGGGGCCCCACGCGGTGCTGGGGGGGGTCTTGTCGTTGGCCGCCCACCGGGGGCTGGTGGGCTCCGCCGGTTTCACCTTCTGACCGCCGGCGGCCCGCCCCGGGGGGGGGGGGGCGGGCCGCCGTGCCGGAGTTACAGCGTCTTGCCGGTCGCCGGGCCCACGATCAGCCCGTCGCCGAACGCGTCCACCCGGACCGTGTCGCCGTCCTTGACCTCGCCGGACAGGATCTCCTTGGCCAGCCGGTCGCCGATGGCGGTCTGGACGAGGCGGCGCAGCGGGCGGGCGCCGTAGGCCGGGTCCATGCCCTCGTCTGCGAGCCAGGCCAGGGCCTCGTCGGTGACCTCCAGGGTCAGCCGCCGCTCGGCCAGCCGCCTGGCGAGCCGGTCGATCTGGAGCCGGGCGATCCGGCCCAGCTCGTCCTTGGTCAGGGCGGAGAAGACCACCAGGTCGTCCAGGCGGTTGAGGAACTCGGGCTTGAACGAGGTCCGTACGACCTCCAGCACCTGCTCCTTCTTCTCCGCCTCACTGGTGATCGGGTCGACCAGGAACTGGCTGCCCAGGTTCGACGTCAGCACCAGGATGGTGTTGCGGAAGTCGACCGTGCGGCCCTGACCGTCCGTCAGCCTCCCGTCGTCCAGCACCTGCAGCAGGACGTCGAAGACCTCGGGGTGCGCCTTCTCGACCTCGTCGAGCAGGACGACGCTGTACGGCCGCCTGCGCACCGCCTCGGTGAGCTGGCCGCCCTCCTCGTAGCCGACGTAGCCGGGAGGGGCGCCCACCAGCCGGGCGACGGAATGCTTCTCGCCGTACTCGCTCATGTCGATGCGGACCATCGCCCGCTCGTCGTCGAAGAGGAAGTCGGCGAGGGCCTTGGCCAGTTCGGTCTTGCCGACGCCGGTCGGGCCGAGGAAGAGGAAGGAGCCGGTGGGCCGGTCCGGGTCGGAGATGCCGGCGCGGGTGCGGCGTACGGCGTCCGACACCGCCCGCACGGCCTCCGACTGGCCGATCAGCCGCCGGCCCAGCTCGTCCTCCATGCGCAGCAGCTTCTGCGTCTCGCCCTCCAGCAGGCGCCCGGCCGGGATGCCGGTCCAGGCGGCGACGACGTCGGCGATGTCGTCGGAGCCGACCTCCTCCTTGACCATGGTGTCCTTGGATGCCTCCTCCTCGGCCTCGGAGGCGGCCTCCAGCTCCTTCTCCAGGGCGGGGATCTCGCCGTACAGCAGCTTGGAGGCGGAGTCGAAGTCGCCGTCGCGCTGGGCGCGTTCGGCCTGCCCGCGCACCTCGTCGAGCCGTTCCTTCAGCTCGCCGACGCGGTTGAGGGACTGCTTCTCCTTCTCCCAGCGGGCGGTCAGGCCGCGCAGCTCCTCCTCCTTGTCGGCGAGGTCGCGGCGCAGCTTCTCCAGCCGCTCCAGGGAGGCCGCGTCGGTCTCCTTGTCGAGGGCCAGCTCCTCCATCTTCAGCCGGTCCACGGACCGCTGGAGCTCGTCGATCTCGACCGGCGAGGAGTCGATCTCCATGCGCAGGCGGGAGGCGGCCTCGTCGACGAGGTCGATGGCCTTGTCCGGCAGGAAGCGGGAGGTGATGTACCGGTCGGAGAGGGTGGCCGCGGCGACGAGCGCGCTGTCGGCGATCTGGACCTTGTGGTGGGCCTCGTAGCGGCCCTTGAGCCCGCGCAGGATCGCGATGGTGTCCTCGACGGTCGGCTCGGCGACCAGCACCTGCTGGAAGCGCCGCTCCAGGGCGGGGTCCTTCTCGATCCGCTCGCGGTACTCGTCGAGCGTGGTGGCGCCGACCATGCGCAGCTCACCGCGGGCGAGCATCGGCTTGAGCATGTTCCCGGCGTCCATGGCGGAGTCGCCGCCGGCTCCGGCGCCGACGACGGTGTGCAGCTCGTCGATGAAGGTGATGATCTGCCCGTCGGAGCTCTTGATCTCCGCGAGGACGGTCTTCAGCCGCTCCTCGAACTCACCGCGGTACTTGGCGCCGGCGACCATGGCGCCCAGGTCGAGCGCGACGAGCCGCTTGTCCTTCAGCGACTCGGGCACGTCGCCCTTGACGATCCGCTGGGCGAGCCCCTCGACGACGGCGGTCTTGCCGACGCCGGGCTCACCGATGAGGACCGGGTTGTTCTTGGTCCGGCGGGAGAGCACCTGGACGACCCGCCGGATCTCCTGGTCCCGGCCGATGACGGGATCGAGCTTGCCCTCGCGCGCGGCGGCGGTGAAGTCGGTGCCGAACTTCTCCAGGGCCTTGTACTGCCCCTCGGGGTCGGCGGAGGTCACCCGGCGCCCGCCCCGGGCCTTCTGGAAGGCCTCCAGCAGCTTCTTCGCGGTGGCCCCCTGCTTGGCGAGCACGTCCGCCGCGGGACCGCCCTTGGCGGCGGTGCCGATGAGCAGGTGCTCGGTGGAGAGGTACTCGTCCCCGAGGTCCTGGGCCCGCGCCTGGGCGTCGGCGATGACGGCGAGCAGGTCCCGGTTGGGCTGCGGGGGCGCCACCGTGGACCCGGTCACGCTGGGCAGCGCGGCGAGCGCCTTCTCGGCGCCCGCGCGCACCGAGGCCTGGTCGGCGTCGACGGCCGCCAGCAGATCGATGATGTTCTCGTTGTCCTGGCCCTGGAGCAGAGCCAGCAGCAGGTGGGCGGGGGTGAGATCCGGGTGCCCCTCGGTCACGGCCCGGTTGCTGGCCGCGTTGATCGCGTCCCGGCTCCTGTTGGTCAGCTCGGCGTCCACGTGTCCGTTCTCCTCCTGGCGTCAGCGTCTCCCAGTACTGACTGAGACAGCGTACACAAAGTTGAGTCTATTCCACTCAAGGTGCGGCGGGGAGGCCCGCGGAACGCTAAGTTCCGGGCCATGGCCGCTTACCCCCAGGACCCGGGCGCGCCGGACGCGCCGTACCTCACCTTCTGGCAGGAGAGGCACCTGTGCACCCTCACGACCCTGCGCCCGGACGGCACTCCCCACGTGGTACCCGTCGGAGTGACATACGACCCCGAGGCGCGGCTGGCTCGAGTGATCACGAACAAGTCGAGCGCGAAGGTGGGCCATGTACGGAACGCCGGCCCCGACGGGGCCCGGGTGGCGGTGTGCCAGGTGGACGGCCGGCGCTGGGCGACGCTGGAGGGCCGGGCCCGGGTCAGGGCGGAGCCGGAGCGGGTGGCGGAGGCGGTGCGCCGGTACGCCACGCGCTACGGGCGCACGCCGGCGCCCAACCCCGACCGCGTGGTGATCGAGATCGAGCTGACCCGGGCGATGGGGCACGGATGACCGGAAAGGGCCCACAGGTCGCCCGACCGGTTTTCGGCCACCGGAGAAGTCCGCGGATACCGTGAAATGTCCCGTGAAAACTGCAGCGGCGTCACCGTGTTCAGGTCACGGTGACGCCGCTGCGGGGGGAAGCACCTGAGCGATCTGTTACGACGGGGGAATCGCGTCAGGCACTGCGGGGGGTGGCTGAGATGGTCCTTGGCGTGGGGGCCTCCGGCTCCACCAGCCGGTGGTCGCGCTGATCGAGGTTGACGAAGATCATTCCGTAGCGGATGGCACACCGCACGGGCTGCGGCGCCCCCCGAGGCCGCCGCAGACACCGGTATGCCCGTACGTCCTCGTCCTCGTCCCGCGTCACGACCACCGGTTCTCCGAAGACCGTCACCATCAGTGAGTCACCGGAGTGGGGGATCGCGGTGACCAGGTCGATGAAGTGCCAGCCGGAGCGGTAGGCCGTGGCCATTTCGCGGCGGAAGGAGCGGTCGTCAGGGGGGGTGGTCATGCCGACTCCTCGGCACTGTCCTGAACGGGGGTGTTGGGCCAAGTGCTGTCCTTGGCGATCGTGACGGTCGCACTTGACGACGGCCACGTACTGTCCGCTCGCGAGTCGCCCTTCGCTTCCGAGAGGCCACTCAGGACTCCGAAGGCCACAACGGTGGAGAAGGCGGCGACAAGAATCGAGCGAAGCATTCTGTTCCGCATAGTCGGCTTCGTCCTCACTTGAAGGTCCCCTCTTCCCCCGTCGAATAAGACGATGGCTCATTCGGGCACTTCATGGCCACACGATCGGTGCATCATGTTCCTGCATGTTCAGGACCCTGGGGGGTGGAGATTTGGCAACGAATCAGACTAAAGCGACACATCCCCATGCGATGACCGAGATGTGCGCGGAAGGTGGCCGACTCTATGCGAACGCGCTGCGCACCGGGCGTATCGCACGCGCGGACCTCGAGGCTGCTCCCTGCCTGATGGAGTTCGCCCTGCTCTACCCCGACCCCGACGACGCCGACTTGCTGCGCCCGGTGCCGGCCTCGGTCGCCCTGGCCCAGCGGCTCAATCCGATCGAGCGGGAGATCGCCGAACGCAGGCGGATGTCGGTCGATCTGACCGAGGCGCTACAGCCCTTCATGGACCTCAGTACCCAGGTGACGGGCAGCACGCACTCCATCACCGTGCTCGAGGGCGGAGAACGTATCAACGCCGCCCTCAATCTGGCCACGGCTCAGTGCCGAACGGAGATGCTCACGGTCCAGCCGAGCAACCGCCTCACGGAGCGGCAGCTACTCCAGGGTCTGGAGCGTGATCGGCCGATGACCGAACGAGGCGTGAAGATACGTACCCTCTACCAGCACACGGCGCGGTACAACCCGGAAAAGCTGGCCTACGTGGCCCAGCTCTCGAACGGCAAGGTGGAGTACCGCACGATCGACGAGCTGGTGGAGCGACTCATCATCTGCGACGAGTCGGTGGCCTTCATCCCCACCCGGGACGATCAGCAAGTGGCTCTGGAGCTCCGCCACCCCGGGCTCATCCGCTACCTGATCAAGGTCTTCGAGTTCATGTGGAACCGCGCGGTCCCGCTGACCGCCGGCGCCCCGTACGAAACCGCCCCCGACGGCATCACCGACATCCAGCACTCCATCGCCAAGCTGCTCGTAGAAGGCCACGTCGACGAGGCCATAGCGCGCCGCCTCGGCATGAACGTCCGCACCTGTCGTGCCCACATCGCCAAGCTGGCCGCCGCTCTGGGCAGCGGCAGCCGAGCCCAGCTGGGCTTTCTCATAGCCCAATCAGGCATCCTGGACGGAGATCACGGACCGTCAGGAGGTGAAGGCCCGGCGTGACCATGGCTATGCACAGTCACTCGGAGGAAGAGGTGTGTGCGGCAGGCCTGACGCTGTATGCCCGCGCCCTGCGCGAGGGTTCCGTGTCAGAGCAGGAAGCCACTCCGCTGCCCTGCCTGCTGCATTCAGGACTACTTCGCCCAGACGTGGACGACATGCTCCGGCTGCGACCACTCGCCCCTGCCCTGGCTCTGCCGAGGCTGCTGCGAAATGTTGCCGAGGACATCGCACAGCGCCGACGGGCCGAGACACGACTGGCCGAGGCGTTCGAACCGCTTCTGTCCCTCGGCATGGGGCACGTGGCCCCGCCGACGCCGGCGGAGATCAGCTTTCTGAAGGGCGTCGACCAGATCAATCAGAGCATCACCAAGGCAATGGCCGAGGCCTCGCATGAACTCCTCGCCATTCAGCCCTACAACGGCCGAGATCGCGCCCCCGGCCTGGCCCGGTCCCTGGGCCGGGATCAGGCCCTACTCGACCGCGGCGGCCGTATCCGCACCCTCTACCAGCACACGCAGCGCCACTCCCCCGCTGTAATCGCCCGCTACGAGCAGCTGAACGGCGACGCCGAGGCACGCACTCTGGACCAGGTCACCAAACGCCTCATCGTGATAGACCGCACGATCGCCTTCGTCCCCGCCAGCAAGGACAGGACGCTCGCCCTGGAAATCCGCCAGCCTGTCCTGGTCGACTACTTCGCCTTGACCTTCGACCTCCTCTGGTCCATGGCCAGCCCCATGTACCCCAAGGCCGTCCGACAGCCCACTTTCAACGGCATCACCCCCCGCCAGCGTGCCATCGCCGGCCTCCTCGTCGAGGGTCACACGGACGCCGTCATCGCGAACCGCCTCGGGCTGAACATCCGCACCGCCCGCGTCCACATCGCCAAACTCGCCGCCACTCTCGGCAGCGAAAGCCGAGCACAACTCGGCTACCTCATCGGGCAGTCCGGGATTCTTGATCAGGAAGCCTGATCGATGACGTTGCGATATCCGTGGCCTGTGACGGCGTGTCCAGGCCCACCTGGGCTATGCGGACGCCCAGTTGCGTACGGCTCGCTGCCCCAAGCGTCTCCGAGAGCCGGGCGATGTGGGCACGGCAGGTGCGCACGCTTATGCCGAGCCGTTCAGCGATGACCGCGTCCTGGTGCCCCTCCGCCAGCAGCGCGGCGATCGACTGCTCGCGGTGAGAGATGCCCTCGATGCCGGTGTCGGGGAGCGGGGCGGTCAGGGGGATGGCCAGGCGCCAGAGGCGTTCGAAGACAGTCACCAAGTAGTGGACGAGGGCCGGGTGCCGGAGTTCCAGCGCCATGGTGCGGTCGGCGTTCGCCGGAATGAAGGCAACCGCACGGTCGAACAGGATCAGCCGGTCGATCACCTCGTCCATCGTGCGAGCCTCCACCGAATCGCCCATCAACTCCAGGTAGTTGAGTAGGCCTTGGCCGTGCCGCGCCACATGTGTGTACAGGTCCCGCATCCGCACACCCCGGCCACGTAACGCCAAAGCTCGGTGCAGGCCCTCCGTCAACTCATGCTCCGGGCGGATTCCGCCCGGCTGCACTGTCAGCACCTCTGTCTGGCACGACTCCGTCGCCTCATCCAACGCGACCTGAATACGGAAGGAGCCCTCCAGGACTCGGATCGCCGTTCCTTCGGCGCCGACCTGCGGCGATCCGAGGCCGGCGTACCACTCGAAAGCCGCCACCGCCGAGCCCATCCGCCTCTGGCTCGCGCTGACCTCGTCGTACACCCCCCGCAACAGCCGTGTCATTACCTCCTGCGGGGAGGTTGGCACCAGCCACTCCATGTCATCGGGGTCCGGGTGCAGCAAGGCCAACTCCAGCAGACAGGGAACCGACTCGGCGTCCCGGCGCAGCACGCGCCCCCGCCCTACGGCCCGGGAATACACCAGATCCCCGGCCGCGCACAGTCGGTCAGCTCCGTGTGGATGTTCGTCGCTTCCGCGCTCGGCCATCCTCCACCCCCCGCCTACCGTCCCTTGCCGCGCCGATACGCCTGCGCGGCACGCTCACAGCATTAACGGGCAACCGCCCATGACTTCCGCAGCGCAACTATGCGCAGAGGGGCCTGCCGCCGCAACACGGCTCTGACCTCGACTCCGCACGGTCCACCCGACTTCACGAGACCAGAGGGGCCCAATATGCCGGTCTGCGCACGTTTTTGACCCCCTCCCCTTCAGGCATGTTCAACATCATGAGGCTACCTGCAAGGTGCGCATGCCATGCATGGTTGATCAAGCGACAGCGAACAAAAGCTCGCAAGCACGCCATAGTTCGCAGAACGAGGGGATTACGACAGTGAACTCCATCCGGAATCTGCTCAGGACCACCGTGGCCGGCGCCACCCTGGTAACCGCAGTGGCAACCACAGGAGTGGCCTCCGCAGTCGACGGCTCGACGGCCAGCTAGGCCCTTGCGATTCGTGATCAGCTCCTGATTATTGCTAAGGCACGTGATGCGCGTAGCTGACTACTTCGTCGCATCCGACGGGCAGGCCTTTCCGAAGTATCGAACGACCGGTCCGTCCTGACAGACATACGGGGACAGGGGGACTTATGCCGAGCGCGACGACCGGTGCCGCGAGAGATCCGGGTTCCGTTCAACTCCGGTTACTGGGCCATGACGGCGTCCACCTCGCTGACGACGAGTCCTACCGCCTACCACCGCAGACCGCGGAGCTCCTGGCCTACCTCGAACTGCGCGAAGGGCGAGCCGCTCGCCGCCCTGCGATCATCAGGTCCCTATGGCCTGACAAGGCGGAGCGCCTCGGGCGGCGCAGGCTGAGCCGACTGCTGTGGCGGGTGAACCAGGCTGCACCCCGGGAGCTGGTGATCACGGAGGGCGAGACCGTACACATCTCGGATGTGCTCACCAGCGACTGGCAGCAGGCACACGATGCTCTCACCCACCCGGACTGGCCGCACACGCCATCCCTCACGAACGATCTCGAACTGCTGCGGCTCCCCCTGTTGGTCGACGTGCATTCGCCATGGATTGAGGAACACCAAAGGACGTGGGATCAGCGCAGGTTCTATGCCCTGCGCGAAGCGGCCGAGATGCTGCTGTCCAGCGAGCGACTGCGGGAAACTGTCGAGATCGCGGAACTCCTGGTCACCTGGGAACCGCTTGACGAGCCCAGCCATCTTCTTCTGATACGCGCCCACATGAAGCTGGGCGCCCCAGGAAGATCCACGGAGTTGTACCAGGAATTCCGGCGCCGCCTACGGAAGGAACTCGGAGTCGAGCCCGCGTTCGAGCTCGCCCAGGTAGCGTCCCTGGCCGGATAATCACGGCTTGACCGACATGGCCCTGGACGCCCTGCGTAGTAGGCGGACCAGCCGTCATGGACTCGATCAAGGTCAACTCTGCGCGACGCACAGTCTCCCATCGGCCATGCAGGCCGAACCTGCCAGAGGCGTCCGTACCCATCTGAGCACGAGCGCTCAGATGCCTGCTCCCGCACGGGTGTTGAGTGGAATTCATACTCGACGATTCACCAAATGCCTGTGCCAGGTTGCGTCCAGGGGAGTGGTTTCCCGCGCTGGTCTCCACCGTGATCACGCTTTCTGTGGGTGTCTTCCTCTTCGGTTGTGCCGCGCTTGCCCCGAGGGCCTGCGACAACCGCGATGGAGCGGAGGCCGACCGCTTCACCGACAGTTTCAACACCGCCATCGTGGTGTTCCTGGGTGGGCCTCCCGGTCTCTCTTCTCATGATGCCGGCCAGTTGATGCCTGAAATTTCCCCGTGACCTCGGGCACTCGATGGTTATGCCGCGAGGGCGTGCTGTTGCCGCTGCCTGGTCTCGGCTGGGGTGAGGTAGTCGAAGATCTTGTGCTTGCGCAGGCGGCGGCGTTGTCGAAGCATGATCCGGTGCGCCCGCACTTCTGTCGCAGCTCCAACTCCCCTACCCGGTAACGGGATTGGGCGGTGTACTCGCTTGCGCGATCACTGTGGATCACTCAGCCGAGCTGCAGGTGGCCCCGGCTGCGGGCCATGTCCAGGGCGTCGAAGACGAGTTCGGCGCGGTGGTGGTCGACCATGGCATAGTCGACGACCTCGCGGATGGCAAGGTCGAGCCAGCAAGCGAGGTAGAGCCAGCCCTCGGCGGTGGGCAGGTAGGCGATGTCGCCGACCAGCTTGGTGCCGGGCGTATCGGCGTGAAAGTCGCAGCCGATCAGTTCCGGGGCCGGCTTCGCTTGCTTGTCCGGCCGGGTCAGCGAGCGGTGCTTGCGGCAGGTGACGCCGCGGATGCCGCACTCGCGCATCACGCGGGCGATGCGCTTGCGGTTCACGCGCCGCCCGAGGCGGCGCAGATCGGCGTGGATGGGACACCGTAGGTACGGCGGGAGGCGAGGTGCAGCACGGTGATCTCGTGCGCGAGTGCGTCGTCGGCAGCCTGGCGCCTGCGGCGGGTGGCGTCGCCCTCGCGCCAGGCGTAGTAGGAAGAGCGGGCCACGTGCAGCACCCGGCACAGCAGGGTGACCGGGCAGTTCGCCTTCTCCGCCTGGGTGCCCCGGTACGACTCGCTCACCGGTCGTTGTCGTTCACGAAGAAGGCAGTCGCTTTTTCAGGATCTCGATCGGCTGCTGCTGTTCGCGGTTCTCCTTGCGAAGCCGCCGCAGTTCCTCGCGCTCGGCGTTGGTCAGCTCGCCGCTCTGGTCATCGCTCCGGTCGGCCTTGGCCTTGCGGTACCAGCCGCGCAGGGACTCCGAGCGGATGCCGAGTTCCCGGGCCACCGCGGTGATCGTCTTGCCCGAGGAGTCAACGAGCGCGACCGCGTCCCGCTTGGACTCCTCGGTGTACCGCTTGGTGTATTTGCTTCCCAGCTGGTGCTACTACCTCTGGAACCTCAGGTCCCAGTCTCCAGGTGTCCACGATCAAGGGAAAGCTTCAGGGACTGCGGGTCCGCACCGGCCTGCCCCACCCTGCTCGCGGCCGTGATCTCGCCGGGATACGGCCAAACGCCCCGCCCTGCCCAAGCGGGCGAGGCGGGGCTCGGAGAAGGGCGGCTCCGTGTGCACGGGGGAATTGCGGAACCGCAGGCTGCCGATGACCAGTCAGCGCCTCATCTCCTCACCGGGAAGGGCAAGCCTCTCGCTGCAGGGTGCATCGGCTCCTTCCCGGAGTTCAGGTGTTCCGGGTCGAGATGTCACGGCTCCCGTCGGTTCTGCACCTTGATCGCAGCCGCCAGCATGCCCGTCGTCATGGCCGCCACATAGACACAGGCCAAGTAGGGCCCGCCGGGGAAGGAGACACCGCCGGACTGGCCCTGAAAGTCGCTCAGCGCCAGGAAGGGCATCCAAGGGCCGATGTCGATTCCCCCAAGCCAGTCCCCCGTGGCCGACAGCGCCGGTTCGACGGCCAGCGCCCAGACCAGCAGGACGGTAACGGTCGCGCCACCGCTCTTCAGGAGGAGACCGATGGCCAGGCTCAGCACGCCCACGATGGCGAGCGCGACGGGAAGGGAGAGGAGTTGACGCCATTCGAGCCCGCTGGAGGGCACGACATCGGCGTCGGGCGCCAGGACGGACGCGATGGCGACGCCCCCCGCCCCCAACAGGACTCCCATCAGCGCCGCGAGCGCTGCGATCACCCCGGCCTTGCCCAGCAACAGCCGCGTCCAGGAAGGCACGGCGAGACGAGACTGCCAGATCGTGCCCGTACGGAACTCCATCGTGGCGCTGCGGGACGCGAACACCATGATCAGGAACTGCGCGAAGGCGGGACCGACCAGGACCTCCGATATGCCGGGCTCGTCCCCTTCCATGGGCGAGCGCACGGCGAGGCCGCTGAGGGTGAGCGATACGAGCGCAGTGATGCCCAGTAGCCACGGTGTGGAGGTGAGCGAACGAAGCTTGTACGCCTCGGCTTTCAGTACGGCAGTGCTGCTCATACGGCCCTCTCTTCCGCTGGTCGCACCGAGCCCCGGTACTCCACCGAGCCGCCCGTGAGTTGGAGGTAGGCATCCTCGACGGTGCCGCGGCGCGGCGTCAGTTCGAACACCACGAGGCCGGCTGCGGCAACGGCCCTGCCGATGTCCTCGCAGCTCAGACCGGTGACCAACAGGGGCTGGGCGGACGAATCGGCTCCCGGTACGCCGTCGGCCACGGCGGCGCCCGCCTGGGTGAGCAGTTCGCGCAGACGGCCGGGTTCCGGACCCCGTACGAGCACCTCGCCATGTGCGGCGGCGTCGACCGTGGTGAGTTCCGTGATGGAGCACTGCTTGATGAGCTGCCCGCGGCCGATCACCACCACCTCGTCGGCCAGTTGTGCCATCTCGGCGAGCAGATGGCTGGACACCAGAACGCTGCGACCCTCGGCCGCGAGTTGTCTCAGCAGCCCGCGCATCCACGCAATGCCCTCGGGGTCAAGGCCGTTCGCCGGCTCGTCCAGGATCAGGATTCCGGGGTCCCCCAGCAACGCACCGGCCAGGCCGAGCCGTTGGGCCATACCGAGAGAGAAGCCCCCGGCCCGCTGGTCCGCCACATCGATGAGCCCGACCCTGGACAGCACCTCGTCCACCCGGCCGACGGGAATCCGGTTGCTGTGGGCGAGCCACGTCAGGTGAGCCCGTGCACTGCGCTTTGGATGCACCCATCGCGCGTCCAGCAACGCGCCTACGACGCGCAACGGTTCGGCGTGCTCGTGATAACTGCGCCCCTGGATACGGGCCGTACCACTGTCCGGCCTGGTCAGGCCGAGCGTCATGCGCAGTGTTGTGCTCTTGCCGGCACCATTCGGCCCCAGAAACCCGGTGACGGATCCCGGGGCCACAGTGAACGACAGGCGGTCGACCACGCGCTTCTTCCCGTACGCCTTGGTCAGATCAGCGATCTCGATCGTAGACATCGTTGACACCCCGCCCCATCAGGCCGTGACGAGCTGGCGAACCACGGCGAATCCGGCGATCAGCAGCAGAACGACCACCCAGGCCGCCTTACCGAGGGCAAGACCGCGTCGCACCGCGCGCACGCACTCGACCAGCCCGATCAGCCCTGCCAGCAAGCCTATGCCGCCGATCACCGCACCCACGACGTACGCCCAGGTATGGTCGCCCAGAGTGCGCAGCAGCAGGGCGGCCACGCCGAGCGGGATCACCGGCCAGGCATCGCCACTCACTGAAGCCGGAGCCTCGTTCGGCGCCGCGGGGGGCCTCTCTTTACTCATGTCTTCCTTGGGTCGTCGAAGTGAAATGCGGCGGGAGGTAAGAGGAAGAGGGGACGCGGTGTGCGGGCCTCGGAACGAGAAGAGTCCGAGGCCCGCACACCGCTAGACCACTGCCCGTAGTCGCCCTGGAGCGGCCTGGCCAGACGGTAGGGACGTCAGAGACCGATGAAGTCCCGCACGGCCGTGTAGACCTCGTAGACGGTGGCACCGAGCTCGATCGCCTTGCGGACGAGCCACGGCACGTAGCGCTCGTAGGCACGCTTGAACGCGTCGTAGCCCGCCCGCGCCGCGTCCTTCAGCTTGTTCCAGGTGCCGGAGCCGAGGTCCTTGAGCTTGTTGATGATCCAGGTCCAGCGGCCCCGCTCCCCGGCCCGGTCGGTCTGGACGTCCGTCGACGCCGTGACGGCCTTGCCGGCTGTCGAGGCTGACGGCGTCAGCTTCACCTCGGCGGCCGAGGAGACCGCGCGGTGGGTGTCGACCGTCTGAACCTGTGCAACGCCGGCGGGGCGAGCCTGAGGCATCGCGGATGCGGCCGGAGCGCCCACGCCTATGAGCGCGCCGACGAGCACCGTGCTCGCGATGATGCGGTTCTTGTTCAAGGAATCCTCCATGAATCAACTGCCAGGCCGCCGTGGCCGGTTGGCCGGCGGCCTGCACAGGTTCACGAGGCTCTCTCTTCGCGATCGCTTCGTCGCGACTCCCTGTTGTCTCAGGCATGTGGAGATCATGCCCCTCAGGTGTCTCCGAAGTGTCTCCGCTCCGCCCCCTCTACTGGTCAGCCAGCTGGATCGCGTCAACGCACCACATTCGTGGAATCTTTTTCCCGGCGTGAGCGATCTGATGAGGGACGCACGGCAACAAAAGTCATTCCGTCGGAGCGAGCAACGACAGCCCCACGGCCGACGCCGAACCCGCCTGCCGTATCGCGGGAAATACCGTCCAGAAGCACTACCCGTGGGCGCTCAAGGAGGCGCACCGGGAAACCCATCCGGTGGGCGACAACGCCGAGTTCGGGTGGATCACCAGCTGGCGCTACCAGTCCGGCGGCGTTCTCATGCCTAGGAGCCTGGATGTCCAGGTCAACCGGGCAGGGCGAATCTCCCAACTGAACGTGCAGGATGGTCCGCAGCAGGTGCGTCTACCGCACCGGCGCGTCTCCGAACAGCAGGCGGAACAGGCTGCCCTGCGCCGTGTGGGAGCCGAAAGTCAGACCAAGGCAGAGGCCATCACCGTCAGGGCAGTCCGACGCGAAGGCGTCTGGCGCGCCGAATGGTCCATCGAGATATCGATGCCAGGAAGCGATCCGTACCTCGTATTCGTCGATGCAGAGACAGCGAAAGTCCACGAAGCCGCACCCACGATCTGAATACGGTTCGGGACTGGCGCGGTGGCTGACGCTCCGTTTCCAGTCCCCGCTCTGCGGGCGAGGGGTCGGGCTAACGCCTCCCTACGTACGCGGTGAACTCCACCCACGTCTCCGCCGTGAGCCGGAGTATCGGACCGTCCGTGTCCTTGGAGTCTCGGACGGCGACGGTGCCGGGAATGTTGCGGGCGACTTCGACGCACTCGCCATTGCCGCTGCTGTGGCTGGACTTGACGAACTCGAAGTGCGGCACGGCTCACAGCTCCTTGCGGATGCGTTCGATCAGGGCGACGGAATCGCGAAGAGCGAGCCCGGTCCTGGCGATCCGCTCGAACTTGGTGTTGTGACGTGCGGCATCGGCCTCGCTCTCCAGCCACAGGGTAGACGAGGTGGTGTCCATGTAGACCACATCCATCGCGCCGGTTTCAGCGAACGAGACGACGCTGAAGGCGCTAGTCATTCCGGGGTGGGAGCCCGCGAGGAACGGGACCACCTGAAGCTTGACATTGGGCAGGCGGGACGCCTCGACGAGGTGCGCGAGCTGTACACGCATGACCTCGCGGCCGCCCACAAGCTGGCGCAGCGCTCCCTCGCCCACTACGGCCCACAGGCTGAGCGGAGTGCCGTCCGCCAGTCGAGCCTGCCGTGCCATCTTGGCCTCGACAAAACGCTCGATCTCGTCCGGGTCGTCCCAGTCGGCGTTGCCGATCGCGAGAGCCCTGGCATAGTCCGGCGTCTGCAACAGCCCTGGTACGAAAGCGCCTTGCCACGTGCGAACGGCGGTCGCGATGTCCTCCAGCGCCACATACTCCACGACTGAGCGCAACTCGGGGTACTGGTTCCACCACCCCTTGGCCTTGCGGCGCTCGCGGTCGGTCTTCGCGAGGCTCAGCAGCCGTTCCACGGCCTTCGGGTCTGTCACTCCGTACCGTTCGCACAGGATCCGGATGTCCGGATCGCGGAAGGGCACCCAGCCGCGCTCCATCTTGGCGACCTTGGCCGCGGTCGCCGACAGCGCCTCTGCAGCCTGCGGCTGCGTCAGGCCGCACTCGTCGCGCAGTCGCAGCAGCTCGCCACCCAGCTTGCGGGCAAGGACTGTGGATACGCGGCTGCCGCGCATGAACTGACCTGCGGTCACGTCGGATTACCTCCCTGGTCGCGGCCAGTGTGCAGTTGGCCGCAGGTACTCCGCAAGCACATTTGGGGACAGATATCCCCGGGACTGTTTACGCATGATGCTGCCGCGTCGCTACTTTCAGTACTCAATCGCTCACTCAGCGACACCAGTTGGCGGAAGTGCACCATGCTGCCCAAACCAGAGCCGCCCGGCAGAGCCACCTCCCCCTACCCACCTGACGTCCGCCCCGGGCACTCCGGCCTCGCACAAGGAGGTGCGCTCCTGTGACCGATTCCTGTCCTCCCCACCACCCACAAAGCCCCAAGACGTACGGCCGCTACGACGCCGTCACCTACACCCCGTTCCCCCGCAACATCACCCTCGCCCGCAGACACGTCAGCCAACTGACCGTGGTCTGGGGACACCCCTACGCCGCCGACGACGCGGCCCTGATCGCAAGCGAGTTGTGCACGAACGCCCTACTGCACGGATGTCTACGGGACCGCCTGTTCCGGATGGAGACGTCCCTCACCGGAACTGCCCTGCGCATCGCCGTGACCGACCCACGAGGCGAGCGGCTCCCGCACTCCCGTCCCACCACCAGCAATGACCAGTTCGGCCGGGGCCTGCTCATCATCCGCACGCTCGCCGACCGCTGGTCCGTGGAGGAGCTCACCGTCGGCAAGACGGTTTGGGCGGAGCTGGACCTTAGGGGTGTGGCGGATGCGTAGTCTGCTCGGCCGACTGCGAAGGTGCCGCAGCGGTACCTTGGCCGCACGGCGAAAGGGGACGCACATGGTGATCGAGTGGCGGGACGCGGTGACCGAGGCCAAGGAAGCCACCGGGTTCAGCGGAGAGGTCGTCCCACGCACCGTCGACGGAATCGGATCCGCCCTGCGACTCGACCACCGCGCCGACTTCTACACAGAGCTGGGCGCCCTGGCCGACTCCGCCGGCTTCGACGCGTTCCTCAATCACTGGTGGACCCAGGCACTTGCCGACTCGGCGGGGGACGGGGACGCACGTGAGCAAGCGATCGACTTCGCCGACGTAGCCGTGTCCCTGTACGCACGAACAACGGGCGGCCCCACGTCCACCCAGGCCGAGATCGAGGCCCTCGTCATGGGAGCGGAAGTCTCTTGAGCTACACCATCATCTGGGAGAGGTCTGCCTCCGAAGGCCTCAAGCGGCTCAGGACCCGTGACGGCGACGCCGTGAAACCGCTCCTAAAAGCGATCAACGCCCTCGCCGACAATCCCGAGCCCCCGGCAAGCAGCAAGCTCGGCGGCACCGGCCCTCGACGGTTACGCGTCGGTGCCTACCGGGCCACGTACGAGATCGACGGCTCCAAGGTGTCGATCAAGATCCTCGTGGTCGGCAGCACATCTCTCTGACCACACCAAGAAGGCATGGGCTGCCCCCCAATCAACCCGGGAGGGGCCGCCCGGACCCCACCCCTCCGCGTGCACACCCCCGAAATCCCCCAGTGATCATGGCGTTACAGCCCGCCCTTAACGTCAGCCCATGGCGGACATATTTGACGCATACGCGTTGGCCGACGCGTGGGACGAGATGTTCGAGCGGCCGGGTGAGGTCAGGACCGCCTATGAGCCGGTGCTGGCTGCGCTTCAGCCGATCGAGCCGAGTGAACTGCGCTTCCGGGCCGACCAGATGGCCCGCGCGTTCACCGACAGAGGCGTCACGTACGCCTTCGCGGGCGAGGAGCGGCCCTGGCCGCTGGACCTGGTGCCCCGCATTCTCGACGCCCTGGAATGGGATCTCCTGCAGCGCGGGGTGAGCCAGCGGGTGCGGGCGCTGGAGGCCTACCTCGCCGATGCCTACGGGCACGCCCGCGCCTTCGAGGACGGCGTCGTGCCCTGGCGGCTGCTGCTGAACTCCCCGCACTTCCACCGAGCGGCACACGGGATCGAACCACCGGGCGGGGTGCGGATCCATGTCGCCGGCATCGATCTCGTACGGGACGAGGCCGGGGACTTCCGGGTGCTGGAGGACAATGTGCGTGTCCCGAGCGGGGTCTCGTACGTCATCGAGAACCGGCGCGCGATGACCCGGATCTTTCCCTCCCTCTTCGCCGAGCAGCACGTGCTCCCCGTCGACGGGTACGCCCAGAGGCTGCTCGCCGCCCTGCGCGCCGCCGCGCCCGACGGGACCACCGATCCGCGCGTGGTCGTCCTGACCCCGGGGACCGGCAACGCCGCGTACTTCGAACACGCCCTGCTCGCCCGCCTCATGGGCGTGCAGCTCGTCGAGGGGCACGACCTGGTGTGCCGGGGCAACCGGGTCTGGATGCGGACGACGCGCGGGGAGGTGCCCGTCCACGTCGTATACCGGCGGCTCGACGACGACTTCCTCGACCCCCTCCACTTCCGCTCCGACTCGGTGATCGGCTGCCCCGGCATCCTCGGCGCGGCCATGGCGGGCAACGTCACACTCGCGAACGCGGTGGGGAACGGCATCGCCGACGACAAGCTCCTCTACACCTACGTCCCGGACCTCATCCGGTACTACCTGCGCGAGGAACCGATTCTCCCCAACGTCGAGTCCTACCGCCCGGACGAGCCGGGCGAGTTGGAGGCGGTCCTCGACCAGATCGAGCAGCTCGTCATCAAGCCGGTCGACGGCGCCGGCGGTCAGGGCATCGTGATCGGGCCCCGGTCGGACCGCGAGACGATCGAACGCACTCGCAAAGCTGTCCTCGCCGATCCCCGCGGTTTCATCGCCCAGCGGCCGGTCGCCCTGTCCACCTCTCCCACCCTCGCCGGCGAGCGCCTGGCGCCCCGCCACATCGACCTGCGCCCCTTCGCCGTCAACGACGGCAGCGATGTCTGGGTCCTGCCCGGCGGCCTCACCCGGGTCGCCCTTCAGGAGGGCAACCTGATCGTCAACTCCAGCCAGGGCGGCGGCTCCAAGGACACCTGGGTGCTGGCCGAGGGCCCGGCCGAGCCGCCCACGCCCACCCCCGAAAGCCCGCTGGTCGATGTCGCACCGCGGCAGCTCGGACCCGACGGCACCCCTGCCGTCGTACCGGAAGGGGCGCACCAGCAGTGAACGACGTGATCCTCTCCCGGATAGCCGAGGCCCTGACCTGGACCGGACGGTATGTCGAGCGCGCCGATGCCACGGGGCGCATCCTCGACGCCTACCTCCACCGCATGCTGGAGGACCCCTGGCGCGACGAGGACGTGGCTTGCCGGTCGCTGTACGCGATCCTCGGGATGGACGCGGGCGGCGCACCGGTCGACATGCAGCAGGTCCTCGACCAGCTGGCCTTCGACGCCCGCTCGACCGGCTCCATCGAGGGCGCGCTGGGTGCCGCACGGCTGAACGCGCGCAGCGCCCGCGAGGCGGTGTCGTCGGAGATGTGGGAGTGCCTGAACTCCACCTGGCACGCGCTCGCGGACCAGCGGCTCGCGGCCAGACGGACGGGGCCGTACGCCTATCTGGAACTCGTCCGACGCCGGGCGGCGCTGTTCTTCGGCCTCGCCGACTCGACGATGAGCCGGGACGACAGCTGGCGTTTCGTCGTCCTGGGCCGGAGCCTGGAGCGGGTGGACATGACGGTACGGCTGCTGTCGGTCCGGGTGCTGGACGCCGCGCACGCGCCCGACTGGCCGACCCTGCTGAGCGCGTCCGGCGCCGACGAGGCGTACGCGCGCGTGTATGGCGGTTTCGGCGACACCCCTCGGGTCGCCGAATTCCTGTTGCTGGACCGCGAGTTCCCGCGCTCGGCCCTGCACGCGCTGACCACGGCGGAGGAGTGCCTGACCGAGCTGGGCCGCCCCCGCCAGGACCCGGCACGCCGCCCCATCGGCCGGATGCGCACCCGACTGGAGTACCTGGACACGCCGGCCCTGGAGGATCAACTCCCCATCCTGCTGGCGGACTTGCAGCAGGCCTGCATCGCCTCGGCGGACGCGGTGGCCGACCGGTTCTTCCCGTACCAGGGGCCCGTGGAGTGGGCCCAGGAAGGAGCGTGAGCATGACCCCGAACGGAACCGCGTCGCGCCGCCTCCGCATCAAGCACGTCACCCGTGTCTCGTACGCCCAGCCCGCCGCCTCCTCGCACAACGAGGTCCGGATGACGCCGCTGACGCTGCCCGCGCAGACCACGCTCGACGCCCGGGTCACCATCAGTCCGGCGGCCACCACCTGGTCGTACTGGGACTACTGGGGCACCCAGGTCACCGGCTTCGACCTGATGGACCCGCACGCCGACCTGACCATCACGGCCTCCAGCCTGGTCGAGACGCATCCGCCGGGACCGACGGGTGCGCCGCTCGCCTGGGCGGAGGTGTCCGAACGGATCGCGGGCTCCCGGCTGCTGGAGTTCGCGAACCCGACACCGCGTACGACGGTTCCGGCGGAGCTGGTCGACCGGGCCCGGGAGGCGGCGGCCGGGCTCGACCCGCACGGGACCGCGGTCGCGGTGTCGTCGCTGGTCGCCGACCAGGTGGCCTACCTCCCCGGCACCACGGGCGTGAACACCTCCGCCGCCGAGGCCTGGGAGCAGGGGGCGGGCGTCTGCCAGGACATCGCCCACCTCACCATCGCCCTGCTGCGCGGCCTGGGGCTGCCGACCCGGTACGTCTCCGGCTATCTCCACCCCGAGCGCGAGGCGGAACTGCACCGACCGGTGGCCGGGCAGAGCCACGCCTGGATCGAGTACTGGGCGGGCGACTGGTACGGCTACGACCCCACGAACCGGAACCGGGCCGACGAGTCCCATGTCGTGGTCGGACGGGGGCGTGACTACGACGACGTCACTCCGCACAAGGGGATCTACCGGGGCGTTCCGGGCGGGCCGCCCGAGGTGACGGTGGAGTTCACGCGGGTGGGGTGAACGGCCAGGGGCCCGCCGGGAGACCGGCGGGCCCTGCTTGCCGAGGGCGGGGGCCCTACTTGAGCCCGGCCGCCGAGCAGGCCGACTTGTACGGGCCCGTGCAGATGTCCGACACCTGGTAGATGCCGTCGGCGAGCACGGTCTCCTTGATGTTCTTCTCCGTCAGGGCGACCACGGGGACCAGCAGGGCCGGAATGTCCTTGTTCGTCGGGCTGTCGACCTGGTCCTGGGTGAGCGAGTCGAACTGGATGTCGTGGCCCTGGACCTTGGCGACGGCCATCTCGGCGGCGCTCTCGGCCTCCTGCGGGTACGACTTGTACACGCTCATGAACTGCTCGCCGGCCAGGATCCGCTGCACGGCGTCCAGTTCGGCGTCCTGCCCGGTGATGGGCGGCAGCTTGGTGACGCCCGCCGACTCCAGGGCCTTGATGACGCCGGCGGCCATGCCGTCGTTGGCGGAGTAGACGCCCTTGATGTTGTTCAGACCGACGGACTTGATCGCCTCGGCCATGTTGGCCTCGGCGTTCTCCGGCTTCCAGTCCTTGGTGTCGTACGACTTGGCGATGTCCACCGAGCCCTTGAGCTCGGAGAGGGCGCCCGCCTTGAACTGCTTGGCGTTCGGGTCGGTGGGCGAGCCGTTCATCATGATGATCTTGTCGGAGGAGTCGATCTCCCCCATGGCCTCCAGGAGGCTGCGGCCCTGGACCTCGCCGACCAGTTCGTTGTCGAAGGAGACGTACGCGTCGATCGGGCCCTCGGCCAGGCGGTCGTAGGCGATGACCGGGATCCCGGCGTCCTTGGCCTTCTTCACCCCGCCGGCGATGGCGTGCGAGTCGACGGCGTCCAGCAGGATCACGTCGACCTGGTCGTCGATCATCTGCTGGAGCTGGGTCGCCTGCTTGCTCGCGCTCGCGTCGGCGTTGCGGTAGACGACCTCGCCCTGCTTGTCGGTGAGCTCCGCGACCTTGTTCTTGATGATGGGGTAGTCGAACTTGTCGTAGCGCGTGTTCGCCGTCTCCGGCAGCAGCAGCCCCACGGTGATGTCGTTGCCCTTGGTCGGACTCGCCTCACTGCTGTCCCCGCTGACGCCCAGTGCCCCGCACGCGGCCAGCGAGAGGGTCATCGTGGACGCGGCGGCCACGGCTGTGGCGGTACGGCGCAGCGGGCGCAAGGGACGCATAAAGGAGCTCACTTCTGGTGCCTTCGGGACACGGGCGCGCCATAGCGCCCAGATGTCTGAAAAGACAACGCGCCGACGACCCCGGGCGTCAAGCGGAACTACTTAACGAGTGCGCAACACCACGCTCCGCTGATCATGTAAAGACATGGCGGAACCTCTCCAAACGCCCGTTACAGCCCCTCCACCGAACCTCGATGCGCCGCGTGACCAAGATCCGTACAACCAACCCCATTCCTCGCGAGTCCTGATCACGACAGCCACACGGCTGTTCCGTACTCGACCAGAGGATCGAATGAACCCAGCCAGACGCACGACCGCCGCGGCCGCGGCGACGGTCGTGCTCGCCACCGCGGGCACCCTGCTCACGACGACGCCCGCTTCCGCCGCCGTGACCTGCGTCTCGCCGGTCTTCAAGCGGCAGTTCTTCGCGAACACCGCCTTCTCCGGCACACCGAAGAAGACCGACTGCGACACCGCCATCGACCAGAGCTGGAGCGGCGCCCCCGTCACCGGCCTGCCGGCGGACAACTTCGCCGTCCGCTGGACCGTGACCCGGGACTTCGGTTCCGGCGGGCCCTTCGCCCTCTCCGCCTCCGGGCTGGACGGCATCCGCGTCTACCTCGACGGCACCCGCAAGATCGACCTGTGGAAGAACACCTCCACGACCGTCTCCAAGACCGTCAACGTCACCATCCCCGCGGGCAGTCACACCCTGCGCGTCGACTACGTCAACTGGACCGGCGCGGCCAAGGTCAACTTCGCCTACGCCCCGAGGACTTCGGCGGCCGTCGACACCGTCAAGCCCCTCACGCCCACCGGCGCGAAGGTCACGTACGACCCGGCGACGGGCAAGGCGCAGGTCACCTGGTCCAAGAACAAGGAGATGGACCTCGCGGGCTACCGCGTCTACCGCCGTCTCAAGGGCGCCGCCTACGGCAGCACCCCGCTGGCGACGACCACCTCCACCTCGTACACGGACAGCACCCTGCCGGTGACGGGAGCGACGTACTACTACGAGGTGCGCGCCTACGACAGGGCGGGCAACGAGTCGGCCGGCACGGCCGACCAGCCCGTCACCACCGTCGACCGTGTCGCCCCCGCCGCGCCCACCATCACGACGGCGACGGGTGAGGTGACCCCGACCGGCGGATCCGGCGGACTGGAGGTCGGCTGGAGCAAGGTCGCGGACGCGGTGAAGTACCGCGTCTTCCGGGCGGCGACCCGCAGCGGCACGTACACCGAGATCGGCAGCACGGACCAGCTGTCGCTCCTGGACACCGCGGCCGCCAGGAACGTCGTGTACTACTACCAGGTCTCGGCCGTAGACGCGGCGGGCAACGAGTCCGCCCGGTCCGAGGTCCAGTACGGCAAGGTCTGGGACAACGACCCGCCGGCCCTCGTCACCGGGCTGGACGTCACCCCGACCGAGTACGGCTTCCGGCTCCACTGGGACAAGAGCGCGGCCACGGACCTGAAGCACTACACGGTCCACCGGGGCGAGCTCTACGGCGACGAGGGCGAACAGGTCTGCTGGGGCAGCCTGGTGGACTACGTCGCGCCCGGCGACACGTCCTACGACTACACCACGCTCCCCGACGGCGACGAGGTCTGCTTCTTCGTCGACGCCGTGGACGACGCGGGCAACTCCGCCATCAGGTGGAGCGACGACCCGGTCCAGGCCGTGCGGGTCACCGAGCTCGACATGACGCCGAGCGTGGCCACGCCCGAGGGTTCGCCGGTGCACCTGACGGCCGACGAGAACCACGACACCGCCGTGCTGTCCTGGAACGCCGTGGCCGACGCCACCGGCTACCAGGTCTACCGCTGGAACCGGGACACCGAGTCGTACGAGAAGCTGGCGGCCACGACGGGGACCTCCTACGTGGACAACGGCGCCGGCGCGGGCACCACCCGCTACTACTGGGTGACCGCGACGTACGCGGACGGCACGGAGTCGGCGCCCGGCGGTGACTGGGCGGTCACCGATCCCGCCGACCTCTGACAGGTGCCGTACAACCAATAGGGCTCCTGGCAGGTCCTGTTCGGCAACGGTTGATCACCGCCGTTGCCGAACAGGACCGAAGGACCGCATGAACCCAGCCAGACGCACGACCGCGGCCACCGCGACCGCCCTCGTGCTCACCACCGCGGGCAGCCTGCTCACGGCCCTCGCCGCGCCCGCCTCCGCCGCCGTGACCTGCAACTCCCCGGTCTTCAAGCGGCAGTTCTTCGCGAACACGGCCTTCTCGGGCACCCCGAAGGTGACCGACTGCGACTCGGCCATCGACCAGAACTGGAGCACGAACGCACCCGCGTCCGGCCTGCCGAAGGACAACTTCGCCGTCCGCTGGACCCTCACCCGCGACTTCGGCTCCGGCGGCCCCTTCACCTTCACCGCCGCCACCCAGGACGGCATCCGCGTCTACCTCGACGGCACCCGCGAGATCGACCTGTGGCGGAACGTCTCTTCCACGGTGTCCAAGACGGTCAACCTGACCGTCCCGGCGGGGAGACACACCCTGCGCGTCGACTACGTCAACTGGACCGGCACGGCCAACGTCAAGTTCGCCTACACCCCCCGCACTTCGGCGACGGTCGACCAGGTCAAGCCGCTCACGCCCACCGGCGCGGGCGTCACGTACGACACGGCGACGGGCAAGGCGAAGCTGACCTGGGCGAAGAACCAGGAGATGGACCTCGCCGGGTACCGCGTCTACCGCCGCCTGAAGGACAGCAGCACCTGGAAGAAGCTGACGACCACCACGGCGACCTCGTACACCGACACCCCGCCCGCGACCGGTCAGACGTACTACTACGAGGTCCGGGCGGCGGACAAGGCAGGCAACGAGTCGGCCGGCACCGCCGACAGGCCCGTCACCACCCCCGACCGCACCGCGCCGGCCGTTCCCTCCGGCGTCACCGCGACCGCCGGCCAGCCGGGAATCAAGGTGTCCTGGAACGCGGTCCCGGGAGCGACGGAGTACCTCGTGCACCGGCGCTGGGAGTACGACGGCGAGAACCCCGTCGTGCGGGTCGCGCAGGTGACGGCCACCTCCTGGCTCGACACCACGGCCAAGGAGAACCTGGACTACGCCTACTGGGTCACGGCCGTCGACGCCGCCGGCAACGCGTCCGCGAAGTCGGCGGCGGTGTACGTCGCGCGGGGCAACTGGGCACCCTCCGCGCCGACCGCTGTGACGGCCACGTCGACGAGCGGCGGCATCGCGCTGACCTGGAAGCCCGCCACCACGCCCGTCACCCAGGACCTGGCGAGGTTCCGGGTCTACCGCAACGGCCGGCTCATCGCGGAACTCCGCGCCGCGCAGACCTCGTACACCGACAGCAACGTGCGGCACAGCACCTCGTACGCCTACACCGTGACCGCCGTGGACACCGAGGGCCAGGAGTCCACCGCGTCGGCACCGGCGACGGGCACCGCCCCCGCGACCGGTCTGGCCCCGGCGGCCGTCAGCGGGCTCAGCGGCGCCATGGACGGCTACGACATCGAGCTGCGGTGGCAGCGCAGCGCCGAGGAGGACATCAAGCGCTACGTCATCCACCGGGGCAAGCTCGTCGACGGCGCCTGGGAGTACGAGGAGTGGTCGGAGGTCCTGCCGCACTGGCAGGAAGGGCCGACGATGTACTACTCCCACGAGATCTACGACCTCCAGGGCGCGGACGTCCGCTGGGCCGTGGTCGCCGAGGACTTCGCCGGCAACTCCCTTCCCCTCAGCGGTGAGGGCTTCTCGTACGTCACCGTGACGGAACCGGTGGCTCCGCCCGAGGAGACCTGGTAGCCCCCCCCGCGCCCGCCAGTTCCTGATTCCAGAGGACCCATGAACCCAGCCAGACGCACGACCGCGGCCACCGCGACCGCCCTCGTGCTCACCACCGCGGGCAGCCTGCTCACCGCCGTCGCCACGCCCGCCTCCGCCGCCGTGACCTGCGTCTCCCCGGTCTTCAAGCGGCAGTTCTTCGCGAACACCGCCTTCTCCGGCACACCGAAGGTGACGGACTGCGACACGGCCATCGACCAGAGCTGGAGCGGCGCACCCGTCACCGGCCTGCCGGCGGACAACTTCGCCGTCCGCTGGACCCTCACCCGCGACTTCGGCTCCGGCGGTCCCTTCGCCCTCTCCGCCTCCGGGCTGGACGGCGTCCGCGTCTACCTCGACGGCACCCGCGAGATCGACCTGTGGAAGAACACCTCCACAACGGTCTCCAAGACCGTCAACGTCACCATTCCGGCCGGCAAGCACACCCTCCGCGTCGACTACGTCAACTGGACCGGCAGCGCTCGCGTCGAGTTCGGCTACACGCCGAGGACTTCGGCGACCGTCGACAAGGTCAAGCCGCTCACGCCCACCGGCGCGAAGGTCACGTACGACACGGCGACGGGCAAGGCGCAGGTCACCTGGTCCAAGAACAAGGAGATGGACCTCGCGGGCTACCGCGTCTACCGGCGCCTGAAGGGCGCCGCCTACGGCAGCACCCCGCTCGCGACGACCACCTCCACCTCGTACACCGACAGCACCCTCCCGGTGACCGGCGACACGTACTACTACGAGGTGCGCGCCTACGACAGGGCGGGCAACTCCTCGTCAGGGAGCGCGGACCAGGCCGTCACCACCGTCGACCGGACGGCCCCGGCGCGGGTCGAGACCGTGTCGGCGCTGGGGACGACGGCTGGCAACTCCCTGACTTGGAAGGCCTCGACGTCGAAGGACGTGCACCACTACGAGGTGTGGGGCGCGGCGAGCGGCCAGTCGGACACGGACGGCCCGGACATCGTCTTCGGCACATCCTGGACGGACCCCATAGCGCCTGCGGGTCTGGCCTACACCTACAAGGTGGTGGCCCTCGACGCCGCCGGCAACATCGCCCCGGTCTCCGACCCCGCGGTGGTCACCCGCCCCGTGGCATCAGCCGTCGCCGCTCCCACAGGTCTGACGAGCACTCCCGCCGACGACTCCACGAAGGTGGCGTGGGCCGCGTCCGAGGACGCCGGGGTCACCGGTTACCGCGTCTACCGCCGCACCGCCCCCACCGGCGCCTGGAGTCTCCTGGGCTCCACGTCCGGCACGTCGTACGCCGACACCTCCGCCCCGAAGGGCAAGGCGTACTACTACGTGGCCGCCGTCGACGCCCAGGACGCCGACTCCGTGCCCTCCGCCGAGAGCGTCGTCGACCGGCTGACGCCGGCCACCGCGAGCGGCCCGGCCGCGCCGAAGCTGGCCCTGGTCAGCACGGGCATCCCCGCGCGCAGTCCGGTCCAGATCACGGCCGCCCCCGGCACGGGCGACGAGGGACGCATCCTGAAGGGCTACTCCTGGGAGATCTCGGGCGCCTGCGGCATCAGCGGCACCCGGTTCTCCGCCACGGGGTCGCTCTCCTGGACGGCCCCCTACAACGGCCCCTGCATCGCCGAGGTGTACGCCGTGGACGCCTACGGCCGCCAGGGCACGCAAAGCGCCTCGCTGGAGTTCTTCGTCGGCCGCTGACGGCCTGCCGCCGATGACACAGCAAAGGGGCCCGGAGGTTCGTCATGAACCTCCGGGCCCCTTCCCCTGCAAGTCCGCCTAGTCCTGCCTAGTCCTTCGGCTTCTTCGGCCGCCACACCACCAGCGCGCTGGTCTGCTGCATCTCCTGGTACGGCACCAGATCGCGGCGGTACGACGCGTGGACCGCCGCCTCGCGCTGCTGCATCGCCGCCGCCGCGCCCTCGACGGCGGCCTGGAGCTCGGCCACCCGGGACTGCAGGGCCGCGACCTGGTTCTCCAGTTCGATGATGCGCTTGATGCCGGCCAGGTTGATGCCCTCGTCCTGCGACAGCGCCTGCACCTGGCGGAGCAGTTCGATGTCGCGGGCCGAGTAGCGGCGGCCCCGGCCGGCCGTGCGGTCCGGGGAGACCAGGCCCAGACGGTCGTACTGGCGAAGGGTCTGCGGGTGCAGGCCGGAGAGCTGGGCCGCCACCGAGATGACGTAGACCGGGGTTTCCTCGGTCAGTTCATACGGGTTGCGTCGACGACCGTCCATCTCCATCAAGCTCCCTTCGCGGCCTGGAACAGCTCCGCCCGCGGATCCTCACCCGCGGTCGCCTCGCGATACGCCTCAAGCGCGTCACGAGCCTTCCCCGTCACGTCCTTCGGGACACTCACCTCGACGGTGACCAGCAGGTCCCCGCGGGTGCCGTCCTTGCGGACCGCGCCCTTGCCCCGCGCCCGCATGGTGCGGCCGTTGGGCGTGCCGGGCGGCAGCTTCAGGGTGACCGGCGGTCCGCCCAGGGTCGGGACCCTGACCTCGCCGCCGAGGGCCGCCTCCGCGAAGGTGACGGGGACGGTCACCGTGAGGTTGTCGTCCTTGCGGCCGAACACGGGGTGGGCGTCGACGTGCACGGTGACGTACAGATCGCCCGCCGGGCCGCCGCGCTCGCCGGGCGCTCCCTTGCCGCGCAGCCGGATGCGCTGGCCGTCCGACACCCCGGCGGGGATGCGGACCTGCATGGTCCGGGACGACTTGGCGCGACCGCTGCCCTTGCACTCCAGGCACGGGTGCTCGGCGATCAGGCCGCGCCCCTTGCAGTCCGGGCACGGGTCGGTGAGGGAGAACCCGCCGCCCGAGCCCCGGGCCACCTGGCCGGTGCCCACGCAGGTCGGGCACACCCTCGGCGTGCCGTTCTTGTCGCCGGTGCCCGCGCACGCCTTGCACGGCGACTGCGAGGACATGCGCAGCGGGACCGTCGCACCCTCGATCGCCTCGGTGAAGCTGAGGCTGACCTCGGTGTCGATGTCCTGGCCGCGCCTGGGCTGGGTACGGGTCGTGCCCGTGCCACCGCGGTTGAACAGGCCCCCGAAGACGTCACCGAGTCCGCCGCCGAAGCCGCCGGCTCCCCCCTGTCCGCCCTGGGCGCCGCCTCCGAAGAGGTCGCCCAGGTCGAAGTTGAAGGAACCGCCCGCGCCGCCCGGCCCCGGGCGGAAGCCGCCGTTGCCGAAGAGGGCGCGCGCCTCGTCGTACTCCTTGCGCTTCTTGGGGTCGCCGAGGACGTCGTTCGCCTCGGAGATCTCCTTGAACCGCTCCTCCGCCTTGGCGTTGCCCTTGTTGGCGTCCGGGTGGTTCTCGCGAGCGAGCTTCCGGTACGCCTTCTTGATCTCGGCCTCGGTGGCGTCCTTGGGGACGCCGAGGACCTTGTAGTAGTCCTTCTCGATGAAGTCCTTGGTGCTCATCCTCGACGTCCCTCCTCTCTCCTCGTCAGGTCAACGTCAGCCCTCGTCCGGGCCACCGCTCTCCTTGTCGTCGGCCGTCTCGGCACCCTCGTCCTTGACGGTCTGCGCGCCCGGCTGGGGCTCGGCGACGGCCACCCGCGCGGGGCGGATGGTGCGCTCGCCGATGCGATACCCCGGCTGGAGGATCGCGACGCAGGTCGTCTCGGTGACGTCCGGCGCGTAGGAGTGCATCAGCGCCTCGTGGATCGTCGGGTCGAAGGGCTCGCCCTCCTTGCCGAACTGCTGCAGGCCCATCTTGGCGGCGACGGTCTCCAAGGACTCCGCCACCGACTTGAACCCGCCCACGAGCTCGCCGTGTTCCCGCGCCCGGCCGATGTCGTCGAGCACCGGCAGGAGCTCGGTCAGGAGGTTCGCGATGGCGATCTCCTTGACCGTGATCCGGTCGCGCTCCACCCGGCGGCGGTAGTTCTGGTACTCGGCCTGGAGCCGCTGGAGGTCCGTCGTGCGCTCGCTGAGCGCCGTGCGCACCTGGTCCAGCTGGGCCACCAGGCCCGCGTCTGCGGTTCCGTCCCCGGCCGGGGCCGCCCCCTCCTGAGGGGCGGCCTTCGGCTCGGCGTCGTCAGGGGTCGCGCCGGAGGGGACGTCGGGCTTCTCCTCGAAGCCCGGGGTCTCCTCCGTCATTACGCGACACCGTCCTTGCGCTCGTCGTCCACGATCTCGGCGTCCACGACGTCGTCGTCGGCCTTGGCGCCACCGGCGGCGGCACCCTCGGGACCGCCCGCGGCCTGACCGGCCTGGGCGTCGGCGTACATGGCCTGGCCGACCTTCTGCGAGACGGCCGCGACCTTCTCGGTGGCGGTGCGGATCTCGGCGGTGTCCTCGCCCTTGAGCGCGGTCTTCAGCTCCTCGACGGCGGACTCGACCTCGGTCTTGACCTCGGCGGGGACCTTGTCCTCGTTGTCCTTGAGGAACTTCTCCGTCTGGTAGACGAGCTGCTCGCCCTGGTTGCGGGACTCGGCGGCCTCGCGGCGGGCGTGGTCCTCCTCCGCGTACTTCTCGGCCTCTTCGCGCATCCGGTTGACCTCGTCCTTCGGCAGCGAGGAGCCACCGGTGACGGTCATCTTCTGCTCCTTGCCCGTGCCGAGGTCCTTCGCGGTCACGTGCATGATGCCGTTGGCGTCGATGTCGAAGGCGACCTCGATCTGCGGGACACCGCGCGGGGCCGGCGGCAGACCGGTCAGCTCGAACATCCCGAGCTTCTTGTTGTACGCCGCGATCTCGCGCTCGCCCTGGTAGACCTGGATCTGCACGGAGGGCTGGTTGTCCTCGGCGGTGGTGAAGATCTCGGACCGCTTGGTCGGGATCGTCGTGTTCCGCTCGATGAGCTTGGTCATGATGCCGCCCTTGGTCTCGATGCCGAGGGACAGCGGGGTCACGTCGAGGAGCAGGACGTCCTTGACCTCACCCTTGAGCACACCGGCCTGCAGGGCGGCGCCGATGGCGACGACCTCGTCCGGGTTGACGCCCTTGTTGGCGTCCTTGCCGCCGGTCAGCTCGCGGACGAGCTCGGCGACGGCGGGCATACGGGTGGAGCCACCGACGAGGACGACGTGGTCGATCTCGTTGATGGAGACGCCGGCGTCCTTCATGACGTTGAAGAACGGGGTCTTGCAGCGCTCCAGGAGGTCCGCGGTCAGCTGCTGGAACTGAGCCCGGGTGAGCTTCTCGTCCAGGTGCAGCGGGCCCTCGGCGGAGGCGGTGATGTAGGGCAGGTTGATCGAGGTCTCGGTGGACGAGGACAGCTCGATCTTGGCCTTCTCCGCGGCCTCGCGCAGGCGCTGGAGGGCCATCTTGTCCTTGGCGAGGTCCACGCCGTGACCGGCCGCGAACTGCTTCACCAGGTAGTCGACGACGCGCTGGTCCCAGTCGTCACCACCGAGGTGGTTGTCGCCGTTGGTGGCCTTCACCTCGACGACGCCGTCGCCGATCTCCAGGAGGGACACGTCGAAGGTGCCGCCACCGAGGTCGAAGACGAGGATCGTCTGGTCGTCCTTGTCGAGGCCGTACGCCAGGGCGGCGGCCGTCGGCTCGTTGACGATACGCAGGACGTTCAGGCCCGCGATCTCGCCGGCCTCCTTCGTCGCCTGGCGCTCGGAGTCGTTGAAGTACGCCGGGACGGTGATGACCGCGTCGGTCACCTTCTCGCCCAGGTACGACTCGGCGTCGCGCTTCAGCTTCTGGAGGATGAACGCGGAGATCTGCTGCGGGTTGAAGGGCTTCCCGTCGAGCTCCATCTTCCAGTCGGTGCCCATGTGGCGCTTCACGGAACGGATGGTCCGGTCCACGTTGGTGACCGCCTGGCGCTTGGCGACCTCGCCGACGAGCACCTCACCGTTCTTCGCGAAGGCGACGACGGACGGCGTGGTCCTGGCACCCTCGGCGTTGGTGATGACGGTGGGCTCGCCGCCCTCCAGAACGCTGACGACGGAGTTAGTCGTGCCCAGGTCGATGCCGACCGCACGTGCCATGGTGAATTCCTCCAGCTGACTTGAGTGGAACGGACTCAAGTGTGCATGACGGTTCGCCATGGGTCAACAGAGCTGAGTCGACCTCACTCAACTCTTATCCGTTCCTTACACGCAACTGGGCTCCGACCTGCGAAGATGCCACCCGGTCGGAGGCACGAGCGGAGTCCTGCACCGGAAAGCTGGGTTGACGCCGAGGCCCGTAGGGCTTGATGTGCAGCAGGGCGAGTACGGCGATCAGGGCGCCCACTCCCACCCACAACGCCCCCGACCGCGCCATCCATCCCATGTGCACGAGGACCCCGACGAGTACCCCGGCGAAGGCCCCGACGCCCAGCAGGATCGTCACGCCCTGCGGGGTGAGGCCGACCCGGCGCAGGCGATGGGCGAGATGGTCGGGCCCGCCCCGCGGCAGCGGCCGTCCGGCCAGCCGGCGCGACAGCGCCACGAGGAGTACGTCGGCCGTGGCGAGGGCGGTGAGCGCGTAGAGCACGCCCGCGCTCGACACCAGGTCGTGCCCGGCACGGGTGATCACGGCCGAGGAAGCGAGCAGGAACCCGACGAACAGGGACCCGGACGCGCCGAGCCCGATCCTGGCGGGATGCCAGTTGTGCATGAGGAACCCTGTCAGGGCGGCGGCCAGCACGCTGAGTAGCACGGCGAGTTCGTCCATCACCTCGGCCGCCGCGCAGATGCCCACCCCGAAGGCGGTGAGCACCCCGACCGTGCCGACCAGCGCGTCCGCGTGGTCGAGCGCCTTGAAGCCGACGGCGACCAGGACGATCCAGCCGACGGCCACGAGCCCCAGCAGAATGCCGGTGTCGCCGTACGGCACCACGCAGGCCGCCGCCACCGCCGTACCGCCGACGACGAACCGCGCCTTCACCCGGCGCACGTCGGCGACGAGCCCGAGCACGGCGACGGCGCCGGCGGCGATCAGCAGGCGCATGATCTCCGGGCCCAGCGGGGCGAAGCGCGTCCACTCCCCGGCGGCGGCCACCAGGCAGGTCACGAGCGCGACCGCCACACCGCCGAGCAGGGGAAGCGGCCGCTGCCGCCGGCGGTCCACGATGCCGAGGCGCAGAGCGGGCAGGCGGAGCAGCGCCGCGAGGAGAGCGGCGAGGAGGAGGGCGGTGGTGGCGGCGGCGATCCCGTAAAGCACGGGCCTAGATTAGTGGCGTATATACCATTTCGGGATGAATAACACGATCCGTTCTTAAGGCAAGCCTCAGCGACTCAGATCACCCCGCGCCTGGCTACAGTGCGGTGGAGGATGCGGGTAGTCTCAGAGGACTGCATAAGTTACCGCTTAGTAATGTCGCCTCGCAGGCCCGAGGAGCCCCGAAATGCAACTCGCCGCGATCATCGTGTCGCTGGTGCTGACCGTGGTCGGCGTTGCGCTGCTCGCACGCGCCATCGGCCAGTTCGTCCGGTACTTCAAACTCGGCCAGCCGGTCCCGGCCGGCAGCCGGACCGACAACCCCTACGCGCGCAGCGTGACGCTGGTGCGGGAGTTCCTCGGCCACACCCGGATGAACCGGTGGGGCATCGTCGGCGTCGCCCACTGGTTCGTGGCGGTCGGCTTCCTGACGCTGCCGCCGACCCTGGCCCAGGCGTTCGGCCAGCTCTTCGAGGCCGACTGGACGCTGCCGGTCATCGGCGGGTTCCTGCCGTTCGAGCTCTACATCGAGTTCATCGGCGTGATGACGATCCTGGGCATCGCGGTGCTCATCGTGATCCGCCTGCTCAGCCTGCCCTCGCGTCCGGGCCGCAAGTCCCGCTTCGCGGGCTCGAAGTCCGGCCAGGCGTACTTCGTCGAGTACGTGATCCTCACCATCGGCCTCGCGATCTACGTGCTGCGCGGCCTCGAGGGCGCGATCCACCACGTGGAGCACTACGAGGCCGCGTACTTCGCCTCGTACCCGCTGGTCCTGGCCTTCAAGGGCCTGAGCGTCGGCGTGCTGCAGAACCTGATCTACCTCACCGCGATGGTGAAGATCAGCACCTCGTTCATCTGGATGATCGTGGTGTCGCTTAACACCAACATGGGTGTGGCCTGGCACCGCTTCCTGGCGTTCCCGAACATCTGGTTCAAGCGCGAGGCGACCGGCGGGACGGCCCTCGGCGCCCTCCAGCCGATGACGTCCGGCGGCAAGCCGATCGACTTCACCGACCCCGGTGACGACGACGTCTTCGGCGTCTCCCAGGTCGAGCAGTTCTCCTGGAAGGGCCTGCTGGACTTCTCCACCTGCACCGAGTGCGGCCGCTGCCAGTCGCAGTGCCCGGCCTGGAACACGGGCAAGCCGCTCTCCCCGAAGCTGCTGATCATGTCCCTGCGCGACCACGCGCACGCCAAGGCGCCGTATCTGCTGGCTGGTGGCGGCAAGTCGATGGAGGGCGAGGAGAAGGCGTCCGAGGAGCAGCTGAAGGACGTCCCCGCAGCGGCTCTCGCCGAGGCGGAGCGCCCCCTCATCGGCACCGCCGAGGAGAACGGCGTCATCGACCCGGACGTGCTGTGGTCCTGCACCACCTGCGGCGCCTGTGTCGAGCAGTGCCCGGTGGACATCGAGCACATCGACCACATCGTCGACATGCGCCGTTACCAGGTCATGATCGAATCGGCCTTCCCCTCCGAGGCGGGCACGATGCTCAAGAACCTGGAGAAGAAGGGCAACCCCTGGGGCCTGGCCAAGAAGCAGCGCCTGGAGTGGCTCAAGGAGGTCGAGTTCGAGGTCCCGGTCGTCGGCCAGGACATCGAGGACCTCACCGAGGTCGAGTACCTGTACTGGGTCGGCTGCGCGGGTGCGCTGGAAGACCGCGCCAAGAAGACGACGAAGGCCTTCGCCGAGCTCCTCCACATCGCGGGCGTGAAGTTCGCGATCATGGGCGGCGACGAGAAGTGCACCGGTGACTCCGCCCGCCGCCTCGGCAACGAGCCCCTGTTCCAGGAGCTCGGCATGGAGAACGTCATGGCGCTGAACATGGCGTTCGGCGAGGAGATGGACGACGACGGCAAGGTCCTCCCGGAGTCCGCGAAGCCGAAGTCGGCGAAGAAGATCGTCGCCACCTGCCCGCACTGCCTCAACACGATCGGCAACGAGTACCCGCAGCTCGGCGGCGACTACGAGGTCATCCACCACACCCAGCTGCTCCAGCACCTGGTGGATGAGGGCAAGCTGGTCCCGGTGACGCCCGTCGAGGGCATCATCACCTACCACGACCCCTGCTACCTGGGCCGTCACAACAAGATCTACACGCCCCCGCGCGAGATCATCGCCAGCGTCCCGGGCATCCGCAACGAGGAGATGCACCGCCACAAGGAGCGCGGCTTCTGCTGCGGCGCCGGCGGCGCGCGGATGTGGATGGAGGAGCGGATCGGCAAGCGCATCAACAACGAGCGCGTCGACGAGGCCCTCTCCACCAACCCCGACATCATCTCGACGGCCTGCCCGTTCTGCCTCGTCATGCTCACGGACTCCGTGAACGGCAAGAAGAACGACGGCAAGGCCAAGGAGTCCATCACGGTCGTCGACGTCGCCCAGCTGCTGCTGGAGTCGGTGAAGACCCCGGTGGACCCGGCGGGCGAGCCGGAGGAGGAGACCGCCCCGGAACCGGAGCCGGTCAAGTAACCACCGCACCATCACGCAACGCCCCCTGCCCGGTCGGGTGGGGGGCGTTGGCGTGTGGAAATCCGGTGAGCGGGGTCGATGCCGCGGCGTGCCCGGTGCCGGACACTATGAGAAGTAACCGATCGAAAGGGCGAGCGGCGTGATCATCTTCGGAACCAAGGGCTATCTGTACCAGCTGGCGATACTCACGCTGGTGTGCGGCCAGTGCGGTAACCCCTCGGCGCACACGCTGCGCAAGCGCGTCACGAAGTTCACGCTGTTCTTCGTGCCGTTGTTCCCCGTCTCGACCAAGTACGCGACGCAGTGCACTTTCTGCGGCGCGGAGCAGAAGGTGACGCGGGAGCAGGCCGAGCAGCTCCGTGCGCAGGCCACCGCCGGGGGCCCCGGCGGTCAGCAGCCGTACGGTCAGCCTCAGCAGCCGTACCGGTCCTGACCCGGCCCCGGCCCCACCGGCCGGGAGTTCCGGAACCCCCGGCGGCGGCCTACGGCTTCGGCTGCTTGGGCCCGTTCATCGTGTCGGCGGCGTGCTTCGGGCCGGGGCGCGACGAGAACTGCCCGATGAGCTCGCGAAAGCAGACCAGGGCCGTGATCGGCGGAATCCCCACGACCACCATCGCCAGCAGGGAACCCGTCGACTGGCCGATGCACAGGGCGACCGCCACGCCGGAGGAGATGAACATGACCGCCCAGGACCGCCGCGCGGTCCGGCGCTGGACGGACGCCCGCAGAATGGACAGACCCGCCAGCAGCCACGGTCCGTACACCGTCAGCGGCCACCAGTGGGCCAGGTCCGGCGAGACCACGAGCAGCGCGATCGAACGCAGCTGATCGTACGAATACGAAATGGACCAGGTGAGCATCGTCACTGCACACAGGGTGATGAGTGTGACCAGGATCGAGACGGTGAGGAACCTCGGATTTCGGGTGAGACTGTGCGCGCCGGGCTGCGGCCGCTTCCGGTGAACCGGGCGGGGCTGCGGCGGAGGCGGGCGGTCCTTCTCCCGTCGGGGCGGAACGGGGTCCGCGATCTGCGTGGCACCCAGCATCTGTGCCAGCTCCTGGTCCAGGTCCCAGCCCTCCGGCGAGATCGCCGGATCCGAGACCTGCCAGAGGTTCTGCATGTCGAGTTGCTGGGTGTAATGCGGCTGTTCGCCTACCGCGTCATAGTCGGTCCTCATTTCTAGAACCTTTCCCCTTCCATCGCGGCCCGGAGATATTCACGCTCCATCCGACTGATGGTTTTCAGGAAATCCTCAAGCAGATCAGAGCAGTGCGTGATGCCTTCCGCAGCGGTCTGATCAGCTGCCTGAAGTGACGACCGGAGCGGAAGAGCATCGGCTGCGTGTTTTTCCTGCCAAGTCACGCCCGCTTAACGAGTGCCACGCGGAGCAGGACATCTGGCATTCGGGGGAATATGCGTCAACGGTGATTATCTTGGATATCCAAGATCAAGGCCCGGACGCTGAAATTCAGAATATCTGGAACACCTATGAGGCGTCCGCCCCGCCGGGCCGCCCCGGCACCGCTCCGGACGTCCCCCGTCCGCGGGCGGCGAGGGCGAGCACGGGGCCGATCGCGACCAGCAGCGCGAGGGCCGCGTAGCCGTAGGTGAGGGTGGCCGCGGCGGCCACGGCGGCGACCAGCAGCGGCCCGCCCGCGTCGCCGAGCTCCCGGCCGAGCTCCGCGGCGCCCATGGTCTGGCCGAGCCGTTCGGCCGGGGTGGCGGCGGCCAGGGCGGCGAAGCCGAGCGGGGTGATCAGGCCGGTGCCGACGCCGATCAGGGCGGCGGCGAGAAGGACGCCGGCCAGGCCGGGCAGCGTCGCGCAGGCCAGACCCCCCGCGGTGGTCAGCAGTCCGGCGGTGAGGCCGGTGCGCACGGTGAGCCGGCCGTCGTCCAGGGCCCGCCCGGCCTTCGGCTGTACGACGGCCGCGCAGGCCGCCAGCACCGACACCGCCGCACCGGTCGCGACCGTGCCGAGTCCGGCGGCCGCGCCGGAGACCGGCAGGAAGCCGACACCGACGGAGAGGGCGGCGGTCGCGGCGGCCAGGGCGGCCGTGGGGCGCAGGAACGCCGGGTCGGCCAGGCGCCGGGCCAGGTCCAGGACCGTCTGCCGCTGCTTGGGGAGCGGCGGTACGTGCGGGACGGCGACGGCGGCCCAGAGCGCGACCGCCACGCCGAGCACCGCCAGGACGACGAACAGCAGCCGCAGCCCGCCGGCCCACACCAGGACGCCGCCGAGCAGCGGGCCGAGGGTGTAGCCGAGGGACTTGTGAAAGCCGTAGCTGCCGAACGCCCGGCCGTGCTTGGCCGCCGGGTTCAGCCGGGCGACCAGCGCCGAGGCGGACGGGGAGAACGCGGAGGCCGCGGCGCCCTGACCGAGCCGGGCGGCCCAGAGCCAGCCGGGGCTGTCCGCGACCGCGTAGGCGGCGGAGGCCAGCGCGAACGCGACCAGCCCGCCGAGCAGCACCGGGCGGGCGCCGATCCGGTCCGCGAGGGTGCCGAAGACCGGCTTGAGCAGCACCTCGGCGCCGTCGTACAGGGCGAGCAGGCCACCGAGGACGAGCAGCGAGGTCACGGCGTCGTCGGAGTGGCCGCCGAGGTTGGCGGCGATGCCGTGGGCGCCGAACGCGGTGGTGAATCCGGCGGCGTAGAGGGGCCACATCCGAGGGGCGGAGGCGACCCGCCGGGGCGCCGGGGCGCTCATCGGCCGGTCCCCTCCTCGGAGGCGCGCTGTTCCGGTACCTGGTGCAGTGCGGTGAAGACCCGTTCGGCGTAGTCCTCGCAGGCGGTGACGCACACCTTGAGGCGCTCGGCGGCCGCCGCGGCCTCGGGGGCGCCGAAGACGTCACGGGCCGTCAGGTCCCGGTGCCAGCGGCGCAGCCGTTCCAGCGACTGCTCCTCTTCCTCCAGTTCGGCGAGCGTGAACTTGGCGATCCGGATCTCCTTGGCCAGCTCCGCCTCGAACTTGCCGCAGTCGGCGAGGAACTCGGACCAGTCGGCGGAGCGCGCGGCCGTGAACATGGCCCGCAGCCGGCGCCCGTCCTGGCTGCCGCGCCCGGTCGCCGCGAGCGACACCGCCTCGCCGCCGGCCCGCTCGGTCAGCTCCAGCGCCCGGCCGACGCCGTCGGCGAACACCGGCACGTCCGGTACGGCCCACACCCCCTGGCCGAGCGAGAGCGCGCCGATCTTGCGCAGTTCGCGCCAGACGGCGACCCGGTGCCGGGAGGGTTCGGCCGGGACCCGGACGACGAGGACGATCCAGCGCGTTTCGTCACGCCCGAGCTCGTCCTCGCCGCCTTCGCCGCCCTCACCGCCTCGCATCACAGTCACAATGCGAAATGTAGCAGCTGTTACATCAGCCGCACATCGGCCGACGGCCGAGTCCGGGGCCGGGTCCGGGGGCCGGTCAGTCCTGGCGCTCGACGTCCGTGCCGGGTCCGCCCGAGAGCGTGTCCCTGCCCGGACCGCCGTACAGCTTGTCGTTGCCGCTGTTGCCGTAGATCGTGTCGTTGCCGCTGTTGCCGTACAGGACGTCGTTGCCCGGGCTGCCGTACAGGAAGTCGTTCCCGGTGCCGCCGCGCACGGTGTCGTGGCCGTCCCCGCCGGTCAGCTGCTGCCGGCCCGCCCCGCCGTAGATGACGTCGTTGCCCACGCCGCCGTCCACGCTCGCCTCGTCGCCGTCGGCGTAGATCGTGTCGGCGCCGCCGTGACCGAACACGATGGACCCCTCGGCGGCGTGGACCGTGTCGTTGCCGTCCTCGGCGAGAAGCACGCCCGCGACGCCCAGCGTGACGTTGTCGTCGCCCCGTCCGCCGTGGATCGAGTTTCCGTCCACGCTGCCGGTGTGGGTGTACTTGTCCTTGCCGTCGCCCAGGTCGATCGAGGCGTGGTAGTAGGCCTGGTCGGTGGCGTCGGAGTAGGCGACGCTGTCGTCGCCGTCCTCCATGTTCAGCCACAGCGTGGGGTACGGGTCCTGGGACTCCAGGGTGGTCACCACGCACGAGACCTTGGTGCGGTCCGCGCTGTCGGGGTAGCCGCACTCCGTTGCCGCCGGGCCGATCTCGATCGGGACCACGTCGTCGAGGACGTACGTGATCCGCTCCAGACCCGCGCTCTTCTTCGCGGTGACGGTCAGCCGGTTGGTCTGGCCCTCGGCGGCTATGAAGACGACCGACCTGTCGTCGGCGCCTTGGTCCACCCTGGCCGACTGCGCCGCGGCGTCGGCCACGGCGGGCAGGGCGATCGAGGCGGTCAGGGCCGTACCGGCGGCCAGGGTCAGAGCCGACGCGGCCGTTAAGGCCTTGCGGCCGAAGTGACGAGAGGACATTGCACAACCTCCGTGGGGGGCAAGTGGTGTCAAGTGGCGCCAAGTGGCGTCAATTTGTTCCAAGCACCACGTGAGACTCCCGGTCCCTGCGGGGGGTTGTGCACGGATTTACACGAAAACATCCCCGCACCGCGCCCCACGGCGAGCGCACGACCGCCGCCGACCAGCCGTGATCAACCCGGCGGCGGTCGCGGCGACATCTGCCCGACGGGTGGAGGTCGCCGGGAATTCATGTGGGTGGGACCAGGCCCTGTCGTTTGGATCAGCCCGGCTGTGAGGATCGGTTCTTCTCGGCCGGTTCGAGCGTGGGGGAGCGTGCAGCTGCAAGGCGGAAGCGCGTGCCAGACCCCGCGACGCCGGGATGATCCAAACGGCTGGGCCTACCTCACGCGACCCGTCGTCGAGCCGAAGCCCAGCCAGGTATGCCGGTTGCCCCACCAACACCAGCCGACCTTCGGGGCGTTGCGGCGCTCGCGGCCGTCGCGTCCCGTGCCGTTGCTGATCCAGATCGCCGGAGTACGGGCGTCCAGGGTGCCGTTGGGCCTGCGCAGCCGGGAACCGATCGTCATGAAGCAGCGGTTGCGCTCCAGGGCCGCCGGCTGCTGGAGCACCCAGTGGATGCCCTCGCTCAGCACCAGCGGGCTGCGGTCGTCCTTGGTGAGCGCGGGCAGCGCCTCCTCCGGGCTCCAGTTGGCCATGTGGTCGCCGCGGTCGAGGCCGGTGACGACGTAGAGCGGGGCGTCGGGCAGCTCGACGGCGTGCGGCGCGAAGTCGTCGACGTCGGGCATGTCGACGACGACGAAGCCCGGCTTGTCGTCACGGCGGAGCAGCGGCGCGAGGGCGGAGGCGGGGACGCGGTCGGGGTGGACGGCGAGCAGGGCGCCACTCCCGGCACTCCGGCCAAGCCCGGCACTCCCGCCACCCCCCGCACTCCCGCCGCCCCCGGCACTCCCACCTCTCCCGCTCCCGCCGCTCTCGGCACTCCGGTCGCTCCCGCCACTCCCGCCGCTCCCTGCTCTCTCCGCGAAGGCGCGCAGCTCCTCGGCCGGTATCCCCGCGAGCTCGTGCACCCCGAGCTCGATCAGGCGCTCCGCCTGTGCGGTGAGCGGCGGGAGCGGGGCGGTGGCAGTGGCGATGCTGGACGACGGATCGGTCACAGTTCTCCTCAAGGTTCGCGGACGCGTGCTTCCGGAGCTGCGGGCCAGGAGGAAACGAACCCGTTGGCCGGAATGTTCCCCGTGCGTCGGCTCGGCGACGGACAGAGGCCCGCACAGGTCTGTCCCCGCACCTCGAACGCGTGCATGATTACCCAGTTGTTGACCCTGATGCTGACGAGGTGAGCGGTGCGCGCGCGAAGAAGCGGGACGTGTACGGCGGCCCTGACCGGCACCCTCGGCGCCCTCGCCCTCACGGTCGCCGCCTGCGGCCCCTCCACCGCTCACGACGACGCGGAGCCGGCCCGCCACACCCCCGTCCAGGTGGCCGACGCGCCCGCCCTGCTGCCCGTACCGCAGGGCAAGGGCAGCAGGACGCCGGACGACTTCAACGGTGACGGCCACCGCGATCTCGTCCTCAACGACCTGGTCAAGGCGCAGGCCCACGCCGACGACCCGGGCATCGGCATCGTCTACGGCGGTGAGCGCGGACTCACCCCGGGCGCGCGGCAGTTGCTCAGCCCCGAGCGGCAGGCGGCCCCGACCAAGGGGCAGCGCCCGGCCGTCTTCGACGCGGAGGCCACCTGCGACCTGGACGGCGACGGCTTCACGGACCTCGTGGTCTCCACCGACCCGCCCTTCGACGGGCAGGGGCGGCCCCCGGTGCCGTTGCAGATCCTCTTCGGCTCCCCGAAGGGCCTGGCCGGCAAGGCGGTCAAGCTCGTGATCCCGGACCGCGCCCGCGTCGGCAACGACTGGCCGGACCAGCCGGTGTGCGGCGACTTCGACGGCGACGACGCGCAGGACCTGGTCGTCCACGCGTCGGGCGGCCAACTGAGCTTTCTGCACGGCCCGTTCAGCCGTAAGGGCACTCCGCGCACGGCCGGCGCCCCGATCCAGTCACCGGGCAACGTCCCCACCGGTCCCGCGGCCGACGTCGACGGCGACGGATACGACGACCTGGTGGTCCGTACGGCGCAGGGCAGGGGCGGATCGGCGGTCGTCCTCGGCGGCCCGGCCGGCCCCACCCGCACCGGAGTCGCCCTGCCGTCCGGCATCGACGTGGCCCTCGGCACCTTCGGCAAGGGCCGGCGGGCCCTGGACGCGGCGATCGGCACGATGGGCGAAACGTCCCTGCGCTACGACCTCCCGACGGCCGCCGTACGCGCCACCCTCGACTCCCCCGGCTCCGCCCTGGACGCGGCCGACTTCGACGGCGACGGCCTGAGCGAACTGCTCTCCAGCGGCTCGCGGTTGCGCGTCTTCCACGGCCGTACGGCGGGACTCGCGACCGCGGGCATGATCACCGTGGAGCCACCCGCGCGGGGCACCACACGCGTGGTGTCGACCGGCGACTTCGACGGGGACGGGCGGGCGGATTTGGTGGTGCGGACGTACGTGGGCGAGACGAAGGACACGGTGGCGGTGTATCCGGGGGCGGAGAAGGGGCTGGTGTCGGCGGAGCCGTCGGTCACCTTCTCCAGCTCGGAGTTCCTGGCGAGGTAGCGGGCCTTCAGTCGGCGACGCGGGCACCGATGGCGCGGGCGCGGCGGCGGGCCTCCGGGCTGAGGCCTTTGCGGCGGGGGGCGGTGCGCCAGTTGTAGGCGGTGGGCTGGGTGAGGCAGGCCAGGGCGCGCGGGCCGGGCTTGGCCACCACACAGGCGAAGCGGGGATCACCCGCGTACCAGAGTTCCTCGTCGTAGTCCTTCATGGACTCGCGGGTCAGCGACCTGAACAGTCCGGCGGCCGCCTTCAGCGACACCGTCGCCTCGGGCTTGTCGGGATCCGGGAGCACGAAGAGGGCATCCTTGCCCTTCGTGATCCGGACGGCACCCCGCTGCTGCCGCCACGGATAGACCCTCAGGATGCGCAGCACCCGCCAGAACCGGAAGAACTTGCCGAGGGAACCCGAGGCGTTGTAGGCGAGCAAGGCCAGCACCAGGACCATGGGCACCACGGCCGCCACGGGCAGCAGCACGACCGTGACATACACCGCCGCCCCCCAAAGGGCCACCCAGCAAAGGGACTTGGCCAACTGGACCGCGACCGCGCGGGCCAGGGCACTGCCGGTGCCGGGCGTGTCCCACGCCACCGGGCCGTCGAAGCCGTGCTTGCCGACGTTCGTGATCATCTGCGTGTCCCCGGGTCAGCCGAAGTCGGAAGCGATGTCGTTCGCGGTGCCGCCGGGGCCGCCGGCCGCGTCACCGCGCGCGACACGCTCGATCTCGGGCAGCGGATCATGGAAGGACACCGTGTGCGCGATGCCCTCCATCAGGTCGCGGTAGTGCGTCCGGGAACCCACGGCCGTGGTGCTCAGCGTCAGCACGCCCAGCTGTGTGCCGGAGGGGGCCGGGATGTAGAGGTTGCACTGGTAGACCTCGTGGCCGGGCACCCCCTCCAGAGCCGGCATGGTGATCATGGTGTCGGAGATCGCTGCCGGACGCCCGCCCGGAAGCGTCAGCAGCCCCACGTTCTCGGCGGATTCACGCAGAGACACCGCACGCGCCGCCGTGACCTTGGCCGGAGCCCACTCGATGTCCGTGAGCGCCACCGTGAACACCGACGAGGCGGAGGATCCGTCGTCCGCGTAGTGCATGCCGAGCGAGCAGGCGATGACGCCTTCGCTCCGCATCTGCTTGGCCATGAACCGGACGTCCCGCAGTGCTCCCGTGTACCGGTCGCGCTGGTCCTCGGGGGCGGCTTCGAGGATCAACGCCAAGGCCTGCACAAGATACGTCTCGTGCTCGGAGCCCGGCTCAGGGTCGAGAGCCTCGATGGGGACGTCGACGAAGGAGTCCGGCAGCGCGTACCAGATCTTCGAACTCGGGTCCCTGGCGGTGTCGTCGATGACCAGGCCCATCGGTACCTCGGCGGCTTCCCGTGTCATCGCAGCACCGCCGCGACGTTGCGGACGACCGAGAAGGCGCCGGGGCCGTCGAACAGACCCGCACGGGCCGCGTCGACTCCGGTGGCCGTGTTCTTGCCGCCGTCGCTCTTCAAGGCGTCGATGTTCTCGGCAGCCAGTCCGTACCCGGCGGTGACGACACCAGCGACCGGCGAGACGTAGTCCATGCCCGCTCGGACCGCCTGGCTGCCGCCCGCCGCCTTGGCCACCAGGTCTCCGACGGGGTTGAAGGAACCCGCGGACGCGATCCGGCCCGCGGCCTTGGCGGTGTCGTCGGCGAACCGCCCGAGGAACTGCCCGGCGCTCACGGCCTCGGACGCGTACTTCGTCGACCGGATGGCACCGTTGAGGCCGCGGCTCACGGCCCCCACTCCCGGCACCGCGCCCAGTGCGTCACCGACGAGCCCCACCGAGTTCTCCCAGAAGTCCGCGTCGAACTCACCCTTGGTGAACCCGTCCGCGAGCGAGGCCCGCACCTTGGGGTCGGCGAGCCGTGAGCCCATCGTCGCCAGGCTCAGCGCACCGGCGGCGAGCAGCATCGCGATCCCGAACGGCCCGGTGCACAGCAGCGCCAGCAGTCCCGCCACCGCCGCCAACACACTGAGAATGTTGGTGAGGTTGTCCCCGATCCAGCTCAGCGCCTTGCTCAGCCACCCCGGCTCCTCAGGCGCCAGATCCTTCGTGGCGTCCTTCAGCTTCTTCGCGAGGTCCCGCGCCTGGTCCTCGTGCGTGCCCTCCAGCTCCCGCGCCTTGCGGATCACGTCGTCGAGGGCGCCCTGCGCGTTGTTCACGGCGGTGACCGCGTCGTTGAGCCGGGACTGGGCGGCGTTCAGACGGGACTGGGCGGCCTCCAGCTCGGGGCCCTCCTGGAAGGTCCGCCCCGCGAGCTTGAGGTCGGGGTCCTGCTTGGCCGTCTCGTGCCGGGAGTTGGCGGTCTTCAGCTCGCCCTTGTGGTCGGCCGCCTCGACGTCGTACTTGTGCGCCAGCTCCCGGCGGCCGGTCAACCCGCCGTGCCAGGCGCCGAGATGCCCGGCGGCCTTGGTCAGCGAGGTGTGCGCGTCCTTCATGTACTTCGGCAGATCGCCGTCGAGGGCCTCGCGGAAGCCGACGGCGGCGTCGCCCTCCCAGAAGCCGGACTCGCCGAGCAGCTTGTCGATCTTCTGGTACGCCGTCTGCAGCGCGCTCGCCGAGTTGACGAGCTGGGTGCGGAGCTTCTCGACCTCGCCGGGCTCGCCCGGCACGGGGTTCCAACCGAGGTGGACGTACGGGTTCTGTGCCATCGCGATCACTTCCCCGCGGCCGCGGCGCGCTTGAAGCTCTCCTCCAGGGAGGTCTCCACTTCGCGGTAGTTGTCCGTGTTCTTCTGCAGGCCCTCGGTGAGCTTGCCGATCCGCTCCTTGATCTGCTCGTTGCCGTAGCTCCAGCGCTCCTGGAACTCGTCGCACGCCTCGTCCAGCTCAGGGGTCCCGATCTGGTCGGCCCGTACGTGCTGGAGGGCGGTCCGCACCTGCTCAAGGGAGTCGTTGGCACCCTTGAGGTCCTTGGTGAAGGCGGCAAGCTGATCAATATCGGTCTTGAAGTGGTCCCCCACGCACGTCTCCCCGTTCACGCTTCGCGGTCGCATCGGCAAACGACCGCCGACGGCCGAATGGGCCCGATCATGCCACGGGAGGGTGAGGGGACCAGGTGAGCGTCACCGAATCCACTGAATCCACACGAAACGGTCCACGCCCACCCGTAAACAGTCCACGCCCCACCCGTAAACAGCCCACGCCCCACCCGCCTCGAAAAATTACCGAACTCACGTACAACCCTTGCGCCTCATCGCAGGTCTCCTGATCGCCGACCGCACGGTGAACCCGAGGCCAACGCCCGGAGAACGCCCGCGGTCGCACCCCACCGTCTGCGGATGCCCGCCAGGCATCCCCGCATGCAGCAGGAGAACCCGCATGCACAAGCACCACCTGCGACTCGCCCTCGCCACGGCCACCGCGGCCGCGCTGACGGGCGGTCTGCTCACCGTCGCCGCCTCGACGGCGACCGCCGCCGACTCGACCACCGTCCCGCACGCCGACTTCAACGGCGACGGCCGCGGCGACGTGGCCTTCTCCGCCGACGGCGCCTACGTCGGCGGCAAGAGTGACGCCGGCCAGCTCGTCGTCCTGTACGGCACCGCCACCGGCGTCTCGTCCGCCAAGCGCCACACCATCAGCCAGAACACCACCGGCACCCCCGGCACCGCCGAGGCCGGTGACCGCTTCGGCTACGACACCGCCTTCGCCGACTTCAACAACGACGGCTACGACGACATCGCCATCGGCGCGCAGGGCGAGGACGTCGGCAGCGACGTCGACGGCGGCGGCCTCGCGATCCTGTGGGGCTCCGCCTCCGGCATCACCGGCAACGGCGTCACGATCGCCGACCCGGCCCCCACCGCGCACGACCGCTGGGGCAAGAACCTCGCCGCCGGCGACTTCGACGGCGACGGCAAGGCCGACCTCGCCGTCGGCAGCAACAACTCCACCCTGTATGTCTTCAAGGGCGGCTTCTCGTCCTCCGGGATCCCCGGCGGCCGCTACACCATCAAGCCCCCGATCGTGGGCACGGAGCTGAGCGGCCCGCTGAACCTGACCGCCGGCGACGTCAACGGCGACAGCCGCACCGACCTCGTCGTCGACGGCTACGAGAACCAGACCGAGTACGGCTGGAACCGGAACTACTACATCCCCGGCTCCTCCAGCGGCCTGAGCACGGCCGGCATCAAGACCGTCAAGCCCGGCGTGATCACCGCGATCGGCGACATCGACAACGACGGCTTCGGCGACATCGTCAGCGGCGCCGCGTGGAACGCCGTCGCGGAAGACGGGACCCCGGTCCCGGACTCCGCCAAGGGCGGCAAGGTCTGGGTGACGTACGGCACGGCGAGCGGACCCGGTACGGCCACCGGCATCACCCAGGACACCGGCAACGTCCCCGGCGCCTCCGAGACCAACGACTGGTTCGGCTACGAGCTCGACCTCGGTGACGTCAACGGCGACAACTACCTCGACCTCGCCATCGGCGTCGCGGGCGAGAACATCGGCAGCGCCGTGAACACCGGAGCCGTCACCGTCCTCTACGGCGGGGCGAGCGGCCTGAACACCGCCTCGGGCGCCCAGTCCTTCGCGCAGTCCACCGCCGGCGTCCCCGGCAACGACGAGAACGACGACATGTTCGGCATCGACCTCAAGCTGGACGACGTCACCGGCGACGGCAAGGCCGACCTGATCGTCGGCTCCGCCGAGAACGACGGCAACGGCGGGGTCACCTACCTGCCCTCCAACGGCTCGAAGATCACCACCACCGGCTCCCTTTCCATCGCCCCGAGCACCTCGGGCGTCTCGACGACGGGTTCGCCGTACTTCGGCGCCAACTTCGCCGACTGAGCCACCGCAGAACCCCACCGGCCGGGCCCGTGCCTCCACGGGCCCGGCCCGGCCCCTGACACACGGGGCGACCGGGCCCGCCCCCACCGGGCAGCGGACTCGCCCCCTCCTCCCAGGAGCGACTCCACCTTGCGCAAGCGCCCCCTTCTCCTCGCCGCCGCCCTCACCACCGGTCTGCTCGCCGCCGGCCCGGCCACGACCGCCTCGGCCGCACCCTCCGGGCTCGCCGGCGACTTCAACGGCGACGGCTACCGCGATGTCGCGGTGAGCGCCATGTGCACCACCGTCGGCTCCGCGTCCTGCGCCGGCGCCGTCGTCGTGCTGTACGGCTCCTCGTCCGGTGTGTCCGCCACCCGCAAGGCCGTGATCACGCAGAACTCCACCGGCGTGCCCGGCACCGCCGAGGCGGGCGACCTGTTCGGCTCCTCGCTCGCCGCCGCCGACCTCGACCGCGACGGCTACTCCGACCTCGTCGTCGGCTCCTCCGGCGAGAGCATCGGCGACCGCGAGGGCGTCGGTTCCGGCACCGTCCTGTGGGGCTCCGCGTCGGGCCTGTCCGGCGGCAAGGGCCTGCCGCAGCCGTCCACGCTCGCCGAGTACGGCGGCTTCTCGCACGGCGCCGCGACCGGTGACTTCGACGGCGACGGCGACATGGACGTCACGCTCACCGGGCAGAGCCACACCCGCCTGTACCTCGGCCCGTTCACCCGCACGGGCGGCCCGCTCAGCCACTACGGCGTCGGCGAGATCGGCTCCACCTTCGAGGTGATCGCGGGCGACATGAGCGGCGACCACGCGGCCGAGCGCGTGTACCCCTTCTCGGTGGACGGCGACGCCGGCGGGCAGATCGACTACTACCGCTGGACCGGCGGCGGCTACAAGTTCACCGAGCTGCCGAACGCGGACGGCTTCGCGGGCTCCATCGCCGACATCAACCGCGACGGCTACGGCGACCTCGTCCTCGGCGACTCCTCGGACCCCAGCAGCGACAAGCCCGGCGGCCACAAGGGCGGCCAGATCACCGTCTGGTACGGCGGTCCGAACGGCCCCGACCCCGCGCAGCAGCCCACCGTCGTCCACCAGGACAGCACGAACGTGCCCGGCTCCGGCGAGACCGGCGACGGCTTCGGCATGGCCCTGAGCACCGGCGACATCAACGGCGACGGATACGCCGACGTCGCCGTCGCGGCCCCCGGCGAGGACATCGACGCGGCCCGGGACGCGGGCTCGGTCACCGTGCTGTACGGCTCGGCGTCCGGTCTGCAGACCTCGGGCTCGAAGTCGTACACGCAGAACACCGCGGGCGTGCCCGGCGGCGCCGAGTCCGGGGACAACTTCGGCTCCGCGGTCGACCTCACCGACATCACCAAGGACGGCAAGGCCGACCTGATCATCGGCGTCGACGGCGAGAACGGCTCCGGCGGCGTGTGGACCCTGCGCGGCACCTCCACCGGCCCGACCACGAGCGGCGCCCAGGGCCTGACCGCCGCCGCCGTCTCCCTGCAGTCGACCTACTACTTCGGCTCGGCGATCGCCCAGTGACGCGCCGCCGCCCCTCAGCCCGCTTCCCCAAGGACTCCACCATGCGCAAGCGCACCCTTCTGCTCGCGGCCACGCTCACCACGGGCCTGCTGACCGCGCTCCCGGCCACCACGGCCTCCGCCGCCCCCTCCGGCCTGGCCGGCGACATCAACGGCGACGGCTACCGCGACACCGTCATCACCGCGCCCCTCGCCAAGGTCGCCGGCAAGAGCAACGCCGGCTACGTCGCCGTCGTCTACGGCAGCGCGAGCGGCCCGAACACCGGCAACCGGCAGATCATCAGCCAGGACACCGCCGGAATCCCCGGCGTCCCGGAGAGCGGCGACACCTTCGGCGACCGCGTCACCACCGGCGACCTGGACCACGACGGCTACACCGACGTCGTCGTCGGCGTGCACGCCGAGGAGATCGGCTCGACCGGCGACACCGGCGTCCTGACCGTGCTGTGGGGCGGCGCGACCGGCATCACGTCCGGCACGGACATCACCACGCTCCCCGAGTACCGCAACGAGCTGGGCTGGTCCGTGGCCACCGGCGACTTCGACGGCGACGGCGACACCGACCTCGCGGCGGCGAACAACGCCTCCCCCGGCCTGCACGTCTTCGACGGCCCCATCACCCGCACCGGCAGGGCGGAGCAACTCGGCGGCATCGACACCTCCGCGGAGACCGGCATCAACACCGACCAGATCGTCGCGGGTGACGTCACCGGCGACGGCAAGTCGGACCTGCTGGTCATGGGTCAGGAGGAGATCAGCGGCGGCTACCGCACCCGCAGCGTCCTGTACAAGGGAACGGCGGTCGACCTCACGCCGTCGAGCAAGGTCGCGGGCGGCTACGCGGCGGTCATCGCCGACGTGAACAAGGACGGCTACGGCGACATCGTCACCGGCAACTTCATGGAGAAGTCGACCGACGAGCCCAACGGCGGCTTCGGCGGCGCGGTCACCGTCACCTACGGCGCCTCGAGCGGCCTGAGCACCCGCACCCCGGTCCGCTTCACCCAGGACACCACGGGCGTGCCGGGCGCGTCCGAGCGGAACGACGCCTTCGGCTGGAGCCTCGACGCCGGTGACACCAACGGCGACGGCTACACCGACATCGCGGTCGGCGTGGCCAACGAGGACCTCGGCACGAAGCGGGACGCCGGCTCCGTCGTGATCCTGCGCGGCTCGGCAGCCGGCCTGACCGGCACCGGCTCCAAGGCCTTCTCGCAGGACACCGAGGGTGTCCCGGGCACCGCCGAGTCCTACGACTACTTCGGCCACTCGGTGCTGCTCACCGACGCCAGCAAGGACGGCCGCGCGGAGCTGGTCGCCGGCGCCCGAGCCGAGAACGACGGCGCCGGCTCCGTCTCGACCCTGCGCGGCAGCTCCTCCGGCATCACGGCCACGGGCGCCAAGACCTTCGGCAGCGCGACGGTGGGCGGCCCGTCGGGCCTGGCGTACTTCGGCGACGTACTGGCGGGCTGACCCGCCACCCACCCCCACCACCCCACGTCAGGAGGAACCCCACATGCCCCGGCACCACCGGACCCGCGACCGCCTCCACTCCCTCGCCCTCGCCACGGCCACCGTCGCCGCCACCCTGACGGCCGCCCCGCTGCTCACCGCGGCGCCGGCGGCCGCGGCCCCCGCCAAGTACGCCGACGACTTCAACGGCGACGGCTACCGCGACCTCGCCACCGCCGCCCCCTACACCCCGGTCGGCGGCAAGCGGGACGCGGGCGCGGTCGTCGTCAACTACGGCTCCGCGAACGGCATCAGCGCCGCCCGCCGCACGGTCATCACCCAGAACACGGCCGGCATACCCGGCACCGCCGAGCAGGGCGACGAGTTCGGCCAGTCCCTCGCCTCCGGCGACCTGAACCGGGACGGCTACGCCGACCTCGTGATCGCCTCCGAGGGCGAGAACGCCGGCGCCGGCGCCGTCGTGATCGTCTGGGGCGCCAGGACCGGCCTCTCCGGCGGCCAGGTCGTCCCCGACCCGGCCCCCTCCGACCACGACGAGTACGGCCTGTCCCTGGCCGTCGGCGACTTCAGCGGGGACGGCAGGGCCGACCTCGCCGTCGGCAGCACCGGCAGCGACATCTGGATCCACAAGGGCGGCTTCCTCAAGGCCTCCGGCGCCGCGTCCCGCTACAAGCTCGCCACCGACCTGTACTCCGGCATCATCGACGGCGCCCAGGGCCTCGCCTGCGGCGATGTGAACGGCGACGGCATCGCCGACCTGGTCGTCAGCGGCCAGCAGGCGGAGACGTACGAGAACGGCACCTTCGTCTACCTGGGCTCCGCCGCCGGCCTCACCCGCCACACGTTCCTCAAGAACGGCGCCTACGAGCTGGCGGCAGTCGGCGACCTCAACGGCGACGGCTACGCCGACATCGTCGCGTCGACGTACGGCGACGACGGCGTGACCAGCCTCGGCGGCGTCGTCAGGGCCTACCTCGGCGGCGCGAACGGCGTGCGCACGTCGCCGCAGGCCACGATCACCCAGGACACCCCCGGCGTCCCGGGCTCGGACGAGGAGAGCGACTGGTTCGGCAACGCCCTGTCCCTCGCCGACATCAACCGCGACGGCTACGCGGACCTGGCCGTGGGCACGATCCACGAGACCATCGGCACCGCCAAGATCGCCGGCAGCGTCACGGTGCTGCGCGGCTCGGCCGCGGGCCTGACCGCGACCGGCGCCCAGTCCTTCACCCAGAACACCGCCGGCATCCCCGGCACCGCCGAGTCCGCCGACCGCTTCGGCGCCTCGGTACGCCTCTCCGACCTGAACGGCGACGGCAGGGCCGACCTGTCCGTCGGCGCGGACGGCGAGAACCACCCGGCGGGCGCGATCTACAGCCTGCGCGGCGCGGCGTCTGGCGTGACCACGAGCAAGGCGACCAGCTTCGGCCCGGGCTCACTGGGACTGCCGTCGGGGTACCTGCGACTGGGCCAGGTCATGCTGGGCTGAGGTGCCACACCGTTTCGGGTCCCCCGTACGGCCCAACCCTGACGGACCACCCGGAGGGGGGCGGCCGGACCCCCTAAGGGATGTCACAGGTCGGCCGCAAAGCCGGGCCCTGACCGCAGGGCCCGGCACGCGATTCTCCGGGACCAGGTACGTTCGAAGACGTGGCTGGATTCAGGATCGGACGGGGCAGCCGGAACAACGGCACCCCGCAAACGCGCCCCCAACAACCTCCGTACGGGCAGCAGGCGCCCCAGGGACCGTCGTACGGCTATCCTCCGCCGCCGCAGCAGCCGTACGGCGGCTCGCGCGGCGGCGCGGGCGGCTGGCCGCAGGCCAACGGCGGCGGCAGCCAAGGCGGTTACGGCGGTCATGGCCACGGTGGTCCCGGTGGTCACGGTGGTCACGGTGGTCCCGCCGGTCACGGTGAACCGGAGTACTTCGGCGACGGCGGCTACCCGCAGGGCCCGGCCGGCGGGGCCGACCCGTACGCGGCCAACAATCCCGGCCACACCCAGGCGTTCTCCGTAGGCGAGGACCCCTACAACCAGGGCCACACCTACCAGGCGGGCGCGGCCCCGGCCGGCCCGATCGGCCCCCGCCTGCACTGGAAGGCCCTGCTGCGCGGGATCGTCCTCTCCCCCACGCAGACGTTCCTCCAGATGCGGGACTACTCGATGTGGGGTCCCGCCCTCATCGTGACGTTCCTCTACGGCCTGCTGGCCGTCTTCGGCTTCGACACCGCACGCGAGGACGCGATCAACGCGACCCTCTCCAACGCGGTCCCGATCGTCCTCGTGACGGCCGTCGCGATCGTCCTGTCGTCCTTCGTCCTGGGCGTGGTCACCCACACCCTCGCCCGCCAGCTCGGCGGCGACGGCGCCTGGCAGCCCACGGTCGGCCTCTCGATGCTGATCATGTCCCTGACGGACGCTCCCCGCCTGATCTTCGCCATGTTCGCCGGCGGCGACGCAACCCTCGTCCAGGCCCTCGGCTGGGCCACCTGGGTCGCGGGCGGCGCCCTGCTCACCCTGATGGTCTCCAAGTCCCACGACCTGCCATGGCCGAAGGCGCTGGGCGCGAGCGCGATCCAGCTGGTGGCGTTGCTGTCGATCGTGAAGCTCGGGACGTTCTAGAACGCACCGGTACGGGAACTGAGGAAGGGCCCCCGGCGGACGGCCGGGGGCCCTTCTTGTCCCACGCGGGCGTGTCAGAGACGGACCCGCGGGCGTCTAGGCGTCGAGGACCTGGCCGGCGCGCCGGACGACGGGGGGCTCGACGCTCCAGGGACGGTTGACCGTATGAGGGTCGTAGCCCACGGTAAACAGCCACAGATCAGCCGGGTGTGGGGATGCTTTCTGCCTGCTGATAGAACACGGCCATGACCTACAGGTTCGTTGCGCGCGCAGCCGGAGCGGAGATCGACCTCGACTACGACTGCTGCATAGAGGCAGCCATCGCAGAGGGAGAAGACGGCAGTGGCTTCTTCATGCTGTTCCAGTGCAGCAGCGATGAACCGGACGAGCAGGACGTTTCCCTGGGCTTCGACACACACTGCGTGGTCACCCCCGACCAGGGAACGGCGTACGGGTGCGTACGGTCGGTCGAGCTGACCGGAAACGTTTTGCGCGTCTCCCTGGACCCTGCGGCACTGCCCGCGCTGGACCTGGAGGACGCGGAGATCGAGGCGGTCCTGGAGGCGCCGGCCGAAGACATCGCCCGCTTCCGCGAGGTGCTTCCTCAGGTCCTGGCCTACGGCCGTGAGGACGCGCTGCCGGCTCGCGTCACCGTGTGAACCGCGAACAGCGAAAGGGCCCGGCACCAGTTTAAGTTCTAGTGGTCGTTGCAACACCCCAGCTCAAGGGGTGCGATGGACTTCGAGGTCCGAGCGGACCGACGGCCGCAGGGACGTAAGAAGCTGGCCCGCGAGCGAGCTGAGTACCTTCGGCTCGTGGATCTTGGAATGGGCAGTTCGGAGGCCTGCCGGATCGTCGGCGTCAACGA
>NZ_JBIWJD010000023.1:0-50089 GCF_044764945.1 Streptomyces sp. NPDC093568
AACGGCTCGATCCACTTCGCATCATCCGCTGAGATCACCCCACCCATGCCCAGCCAACGCACCAACCGCCCCACCGGTTACGGGACAACCTCTAGGCGGCGAGGTGGTGCTGGAGGAGAATCCCTGCACGGTCAGGCTCGCAAACGGGTGGATCATCATGAACCCGGGCGGCGGCCCCACCTCGGACAAGCCGGACGTCACCCTGCGCCCGCCCACCGACCCCAGCACGGTCAGCAGCTTCCTCAACCTCCGAGTCGCCGACATCGAGGCGTGTCACCGGGAGTGGAGCGCGAAGGGTGCCCAGTTCCTCACGCCGCCCCTCGATCGCAAGGCCGAGCTGCGGTGCTACTTGCGTGACCCGGACGGCTACCTCATCGAAGTAGGGCAGGCCACGGGCATGCTGCGCGGCGTCTACGCGGACCGGCCCGCAGGCACGAGCTAGATCCTTGACCTGTGTGCGGCCTGTCGTCCGCAGGGCACGACCGGCTCGCCCGGCGCGCTTCGTGCAAGGCCGAGGGACCTAGCTCGGGAGACAGCCACGGGCGTGGTTGCGGCTGCCCAAAGGATTGACACCCATACCGGCACTGGTGTCAATCACGGCCATCGCCTGCAGGTTGTCGTATTTTCCTGTTGCTCGTCGTCTCCCTCCACAGGAATACCGAGGCCTGCCCAGCCATGCCCGACGGACAGAACCGGATGCCCGCGACGCGCAACCTCCGCGCGCACACGCTACGAGCTTGCGCCGCGACATTGGTCGTGGCGTCGCTCACCGCCTGTTCCACCATCGGCACGCCCCACAAGGCGCAGGCGCCCACGGTACGGGCGGACGAACCGGCTCCGGGGCCGCCGGCACGAAAGCTCAGAACCCGGGGTGCGACGCTCGCGAGAGCGCTCAGGACAGTCAAGCCCGACGGCCACGCACGGCTGGCGGTGGCGGTGCTCGACCAAGACGGCGCCGACCAGGAGATCGCGTCGTACGGCAAGGGTGCGACGTTCGAAACGGCGAGCATCGTCAAGGTGGGAATCCTCGCCACCCTGCTGCTCCAGGCGCAGGACGAGCACCGCAAGCTGACGGCTGCGGAGCGCGCGAAGGCCGAGTCGATGATCCGGACAAGTGACAACGAGGCAACGAACGAGCTGTGGCAGGCGATCGGCGAGGCGGAAGGCCTCGACGAGGCGCACGAACGGCTGGGGCTCTCCTCGACCCGGGGCGGCCCCGGCATCAGATGGGGGCTCACCCGGACCACGGCGACCGACCAGGTCAAGCTGTTGCGCGCGATCTTCGCCCGAGGGCCGGCAGCCTCAGCACACTCGCCCGAGGGTCTGAGTCAGGAGTCCCGTGCCTACATCCGCTACCTGATGGCCCGGGTCGCGGAGGGCCAGGACTGGGGGGTGTCCGCAGCCGACCCTCAAGGCTCCCGATGGGCCCTCAAGAACGGCTGGCTGCAGCGGAGCAGAACTGGCCTGTGGGTCATCAACAGCATCGGTCAGGTCACCGTGCACGGGCGTCGCTACCTGGTTTCGGTCCTCAGCCGCGGCCATGCGTCGATGCAGAGCGGGATCTCGCTGGTCGAACGCGCGGCGAGAGCAGCGGCCGGCGCGGCCAGCGCACACGTCCGCCCGTGGCCGCAATGAACGGTCCGACGACGGCCGCCGTCGCTTGCCGACGGAGCGCCCCCGCCGCAAGACAACGAAGGCAGGGCGCCCCCACCGGATGGCCCGTCAGCATCCTCCTTGTACCGAGCATTTGACACAAGATTTCGACCACGGCATCTTGTACCCACCACTTGGTACAAGATGATTCGGGGGACCTGCACGTGCTCGACACCGCTCCGCTCCAGTCGCGGCTTCTGGATCACGCCGACCACTACGCCCGCTGGTCCGGCCTGGCCATAGGCGTGGTGCTGGCACAGCAGTTGGTCACGATGGAGAGCGGCGACATCACGACGCCCCTCGTCTTCGCCATCACGGCTTTCGGCTTGTGCGCGGTGGGCGGTGTCCTGCTCGGCGACGCTCTGACCCTGCGTCCCCAGGAGGCGGTACGCACCGCGAGTCTGGCTCCACGACTGGTCCGGGACCACGTGCCGCCGCGAATAGGGCCCCTGCTCCTCCTGCAGGCAGCCTCACTCGTCTCTCTCCTTTTCATGGGCGCCGTCACGGCCTCGTACGGCGCCGACCAGGCAGACAGAGCGGGACGTGTCATGATCGTCAGTTGCGAAGGGATGAGCGCATCCCTCGGTCCCTGGCCCGGCCTGTACTACAGCGGCCCGATGTTCGCAGCCCTCGCGGTCGGGACCCCCGCCTGCGTCTGGGCCCTGCGCCGTATCGCCTTCGGGCCGGGGGAGTACCAGCAGCGCCGCGACCGCGCGTGGGCGATTGTGGGAGCCTGGGGGCTGCTGGTGTCGAGTCAGGTGCTACTCGTCGTTCTCATGCTTCTCATCGCACTCACGGAGGGGGAGTGCGCCGGCCGGCTGGGCGCCGCCACCATCGTGGCCATCTGCCCCCTGGGCCTGCTGAGCGTGTTCACGTTCGGGTGGTCCCTGGTAACCGTGGTGGCACCGCGGGCGGTTGACGACGCGGTAGTGAACGATGGGACTTTCGACGATGAGTGACCGGGCCGTCCGCGTCGACACCTCCAGCCAGGTACCCCCGTACGAGCAGATCCGCGCCCAGTTGGCCGCGCTCATCCGCACCGGCCGACTGACCCAGGGCGAGCGCCTGCCGACCGTACGACAGCTCGCTGCCGACCTCGGACTGGCGCCGGGCACCGTTGCCCGCGCCTACCGCGAACTGGAAGCCGCCGAACTGATCCGTACCCGCCGTGGCGCGGGCACCCGCGTGGCGGCACTCCCGTCCGGGCCGCACGCGCACGACGTCCACCAACTCGGCACCCTGGCCAGGGATTTCACCTCCGCCGCACGAGCCCTCGGTGCCGACACCGAGGAAATCCTGACCGCCGTCCGCAACGCCCTGAACTCGGGACACGCCCCTGCGACGGCCGCTGGTGACAGCGCAGTGGGCAGTCCGACCGAGGCGTCAGTGAACGTCACGGGTGTGAGGCGCAGGCTCGAGCAGGCGTAGCGGAGCACGGCGCAAAACCGAGGCCGCTCAAGGGATGTCAGGGTGCGGGAGGCATCGTGGCGGTGGTCCCACCCACACGTGGCCTCGTCAGGGCTGCCCTCACCCTCCGCCTCGCATCAGCGGGAACGGGAACGGGGACGGGGACGGGGACGGGTACTGGAACGGCTCATCATTCATCGTGCGCGGTCACCATGGGCACCGCATCTGGTCGAGTCCGGAGCGGCCGCAGTACTGCCATCCCTTCCTCGAGTCCGACTTTCATGGCGAAGTCGAACCGGTCCACTTCCAGGCACAACCCCACATCGGCGGAGTGAGCACCGCGGCGTCGCCCGCCGCGCAGGTCGTTCGCGGCTGGAGAGGTGTCGGCGCGGTGCAGATAGGGGCCGGGGGCGGGACGATCCCCGGCCAGGAGGCGGTCCAGGTACTCGGCGCAGGCCAGATCCTCCGCCGCACGGCCGTCCTCGCCGGTGGCCACGAACGTGACTGACTCGGCGCCGGCATCCATCACGGCCCGAGCCGTTGCGCCGGCCACGACGAAACTGGCGCACAGCGCCAGTTTCGCGTCAACCACCGCCAGGGCTCCGACCGTTCCCGCGGTCGTCTTCTGAATCACCGTGCGGCCGGCCAAGTCGGCCTCCCGGATCAGGCCAGGGGAGTTGGCCAGGTCGAACCCGCTGACCACCGCTCCGTCCTTGAGTGCCAGCCAGCCCGGGTGATCCGCCTTGATCGCCAGTGCCTCTTCGACGTCGGAAGCGAGAACGATCTTGTCTGCCCCGCGGTGAAACGCCCATGCGGCGGTGGTGAACGCCCGCATCACGTCGATCACAACGGCCACTTGTTCGGTGCCGTTCACCTCGGTCAAACCGACTGTTCGCGAGTTCATGGCGGGATGGTCGCAGCCCACCGGAACGGTCCACAAGACGACTTGGCGATCTCTCGACGCCACGGGATCTCTTGCACAGGGTCGCGGCGGCGGCTCTTTTGCTCTCTGTCCCCGCTGAGCACCCAGCCCGGGGAGAGCGTCGGACTACACCGAAGCCTGCCTGCTGCAACCGGCCGTCACAGTTGAGGGTTTGCACGGCCGAAGGTCGCGACCGCAGTGACGTCCATGAAGTAGGGCGCATCCGTCACCGCCGCTGAGAAGGCATAGAGGCAGGCCGCGGGAACGACGACAAGCCGGGGGAGTTGAAGGTCACGCCCCTGTGACGGGGAACCGACGAAATGCGTCCCATCCCGACACTCAAGCCACACTCCGCACCCTCAGGCTCGGGACTGGCCAGGGACAGTTGGCACGCGGATTTCCGGGTACCCACGTCGACATGGGACCCGGAATTGATCACGCTGCAACCGTACGAGCCCCGCGCCAGCTGCGCCGAATCCGCACCCACTACACCGCAGGCGCCGCCGTGTGGGCCGTTTCGACCGTACTGGCGGGGTGGGATGACCCGGGAGGGACACAGATGTGGGTGTCGCTGGTGTTGCTGGTGATCTTTGCAGCTCTGTCGTCCATGACGTCCCTGTGGCTGTGGCGTCAGCAGACTGCCAGCCCGGAAGAGCCCATGCATCACGCCGCTCCGCGGAGGACGGCCTGAGCCGTCGCCTCCCTCGCCGCGAGGCCGAGCATGGGCCAACACCGTGGTGCCGCGACCCTCGAGAGCAGATCCCGCCTCACTCCTGCGCACTCCACCGGTGAGATGTTGGGCCGTGGGGCGCGCCTGCGACGTTTCACAGTGACGGAAGCGGGGGCACAGGAGATGCTCGGTGTGTCCGTTGACCGTGCCCACGCTCGGCGCCGTGGCGCGATGAAGGCGCCAGGGCACCGAGCTGGCCGTCAGGCCGATGTGCGCAGTTGTGTGCCGTCGCTTCCCTTACCTCAGATGTTTCCTCCTCGGTTGAGCCAGCAGCGGATGGATCCGCCGTCGTAAACGACGACGTAGTCGGCTTTCCCGTCGCCGCTGATGTCACGGAACGTCGACTTGTCGCCGGGGTATCCGGTGTCGTTGACGAAGTATTTGTGCTCGGTGAACCCGCCAGCGCCTCCGCCGCCGTTGTTGAGGTAGGCGTGGACGGCTCCGTTGCTGCCGACCATCAGGTAGTCGGCCCTGCGATCGCCGTTGACGTCGGCGAGGCGAAGCTTGTCCCGGGAGCCGTAGGAGACCCCCGGAGCCCAGTTGAGCCGTTCTACCCAGTGGATCAGACCCTGGTCCGTGACGGTGTTGAGGTAGGCGTGGACGGTACCGGTGTCACCGGTGCGCAGGTAGTCGTCACGGCCGTCGCCGTTGACGTCAGCGAAGCGGATGGCTTCACGCGTGGCGCCGGAGACCCCGGCGGCGATGGGCTTGCCCAAGGACCAGTCGATCCGTCCATTGGCGATGCCTTGGTTTTCGAAGGCGAGGACTGAACTATCAGGCCCGAGTTGCAGCCAGTCGTCGCGTCCGTCCCCGTTGATGTCGGCGAACCGCATCCCGGCACCGTCTTCAGGGGTACCAGCGGGAATGCCGGAGTCCACATCGACCCAGTTCGGTTTGCCGGGTGCGCCGGGAGTGTTCAGCGCGGCTCGTACTGCGCCATTGGGAGTGATGCGCACATAGTCGGCGCGGTTGTCACCGTTGAGTTCGACAAGATCGGTCCGGCCCTCCGGATGCGTCATGCCGGAAGCGATGACACCCAAGGGGTTCCAGCCCGGGCCCGCCGCGGTGTCCGGATCGCACTTTTGTCCCGTGCCTGCGACCGGCGGCTGGAGCCAGCCTTCGTTCTCCACCAGATGGGTGACGTCGAGAAATGCCTGCGCCATCTTGCGGTAGCCGTCGTCGTTGGGATGCGAGCCGTCGACATCGGCGGTGGTCAGCTCCCCCATGTTGACCAGCATGACGTGCTTGCCTTGGGCCCTGCGCTGGTCGACGATGCGGGGCAGTTCAGCGTTGTACCGGTCGATCTTGTCCTGCATGCCTTCCTTGGTGGAGGGGATCAAGGTGGCAACCAGCACTGTGGTCTCGGGCGCATCGCGCAGGATCTGATCGATCAAAGCACCGAGCCGCTCGGGCGCGGTGTCGAGCTGGTGGTTTTGGTTCATGTCGTTGGTGCCGGCGTGCAAGGTGACCAGGTTGGGCCGATGCGCTCGCACCGAGCAGGCCGTCATGCGGGCGATCTCGTCGATCCGGAAGCCGGGATGGCCCTCATGGTGGGGGTCGGCCATGTCGCCGGACCGCTGGGATCCCACAAAGTCCACTGATCTCTTCATGATCCCCGAGATCCCGGTCAGGCTCTCGTAGTACCAGTAGCGGTAGCCGTTGCCGGTGGAACTGTTGACCCCATCGGTGATCGAGTCCCCGGTGGCCATCACGGTGGTGGGCACCGGCGGTGAGGGTGGCTGGTGAACGGGTTGGTCCAGGCCCACCTGCACCGGCCAGTGATCGGAGTTCTCACGCAAGAGCCGGTGTACCGGAATACCGGGATCCAGGCGGTCGGCAACCACGTAGTCCAACTCCCGAAAAGCGGTTGCCTGCGTGGGCTCACCGGAGTTGTACAACGCCGCGGGCGGCATTCCGGCACGGGTTTCCAAAGTCGCCGGAGTGACGTTGAAATCGCCACCCACCACCCAGTCGTAGGAGGTCCGGTCCGCCAATTCCCAGGCCATTACCGCCCTGTCGATCCTGTCCAGCATGTCTGCGGAGTCACCGCCACCCTCACCGCCGTTGCGCGCGCTGGACAGGCCGTGGAAGGTGAAGTACCAGGTCGTGCCGAACCGTACACCCAGCGCGCTACGGCCGGCCTGGACGCGGTTGTTGACCACACGCACCTGATCCGGCACACCGCGGCTGACGACCGAGATGTTGACCCGGCCGCCCGTACTCGTGCCGCCGGTGGTGTCCGTCTGCAGGAAGGTCACCGTATAGGGCCCTCCGCCGGTTCTCTCGGTCTCCGGGTTCCACACGCTGCTTTGGTACCTATGCCCATCGACCGTCCAGTGAACGGTCGATGGGATACGCCGGTTGTTCTCGTTGAGCAGGCTGGACACCGGACCGGGGCCCGACTCCTGGAGCAGCACGATCGATGCCTGCCGCAGGTACCTGCGAACCGTTTGCCAGTTGGCGCCGGTGATCCCCCCTGCGCTCTCACCTTGCATGTTCCAGGTGACGACCGTCATGCGGTCCAGCCAGTCCGCGCGTGCCGCAGTCGGCGTGAGCACGACCACCGTCAGCGATGTCGCCACGGATGTCAACGCCAAGACCATCGTCAGCAGCGCTCTACGCCATAGCGCACCGTCCCGCCGACGTATCGACCGGACTCTCGGCCATAAGTGACGCATACCTGTGGCACCTCGCGGAGATCTCATTCGGTTTCGCTTTCGCTTACTGTTCCGGCACGGCATAAAACATGGGCATGCCAACAGGTGCGGGGTGTGGGACGCCGCACAGGCCGACTCGTCAGGCGGCTGTTCCGCCCACGACGACGCTGACCCTCGAGTAGTTGCGGCGGAGTGCCTTCAACGGTTGGTACTCCGGGGCGTCCCAGAACCGGCGGGCGGCATCCTTGCTCTCGAACTCGTGGATGACCAGGGTCGTGGGGCGCCACTCTCCTTCGAGGAACACACAGTTGTCGTCGACGAGCAGGTTGCGGGCCCCGGCCTTCTCGATCAGAGGGGTCACGGCGTCGACGTACTGCTGGAAGCCGGCCGGATCGTTGACATCCAGGTCGATCACCACGTATGCGGTCATTTCGCGTGCCTCCGGATGGGTCATCAGTGGGGTGATGCACCGACAGTAGGAGCCCGATCCGAGGCGTTTCTATGCCTCAGGCGCCGAGAAACATACGTGATCGTCCGGAACTCCGGACCAGCGGTATGGTGCCGCCATGGATGTGTTCAGTGATGCAGTGGCGACGATGAAGGTCGGCCGGGCGAAGCTGACGCGCTCCAGGCGTGCCGGCCGCTGGGGCCATCGCTTCGGCCCTTACCCAGGGGCGGGGTTCCACGTCGTGCTCGGCGGTGCCTGCTGGCTTATCCCTCCGCACGGCGCGCCCGTGTGGCTGACCGCCGGTGACGTCGTCTTCCTGCCTCACGGAGCGGCACATGGCGTGAGCAGCACCTCCGACCGAGCCTTGAACGAACTGCCCTTGGAAAGAACCGAAACGGCGGGCCCGGACCTGATCACGGACAGCGTCGCTGTCCCCGCCGACACAACCGACCCCGCGGACCACACGGTGCTGCTGTGCGGCGCCTACCGGCTCAACCGGGGATCGGTGCATCCCTTCCTACGGAACCTGCCCGACGTCATCCATCTGCCGGCCCGTATCGGCCGTCACGGCTCACTCCGTTCCGCCGTCGAACTGCTCGGCAGCGACGTGACGGAGCAACGTCCCGGCGCGGAGGCCGCGCTGCCCGCCCTGCTGGACCTGATCCTCGTGTACGCCTTGCGTGCCTGGCTGGACGAGCAGTGCCCACAGGAGTCAGGAGGCTGGTGCGCGGCCTTGAAGGACCCTGCCATCGCTGCCGCCCTCGACCATATGCACCGCAATCCCGCCCGCGCATGGACCGTCGCGGAACTCGCCGCGGCCGTCGGTCTGTCCCGCACGACCTTCGCTGCACGGTTCGGCTCCTACGTCGGCCAGTCCCCGATGGCCTACCTCACCTGGTGGCGCCTCAGTGTCGCCTCGCGCCTCCTGCGTGAGAGCGACGCACCGCTTGCGGCACTGGCGCGCCAGGTCGGCTACAGCTCCGAGTTCGCTTTCGCGCACGCCTTCAAGAAGGAGTTCGGGAGTCCCCCTGGCGCCTTCCGCAAGGTTCACGGCGGTCTCCACGAACCGCGCTCGCCCAGCTGAACTGTGGCAAGCGTCAGCGGCGTCGAGCTGCGGTGGAGAACGCTCCGACAACGATGGCGCGCAGCCGACATGATGGGGCAGAGGGCACATCGGGGACGCTCGAAGAAAGTGGACGGCCGCCGGCTAGACCAGGCAAGAGCGCGCTGTACGGGTGCGGCTACACGCCGACGCCGGCGGTGGCGGACGGGCTGTACGGGTACTGGGCACTGGTGCCAAGGTGCTGCGAGAAGAGCTGGCGGACCTCGACGTCCTGCGGTCCGGCGCTGCGCAGTGCGACGGCGTGATCAGCTTGGCGTGCGGACGCGACCACAGCAGTCCGGATGCGCTCGCGCAGGCCATCACTGAGGAGAGCGCCGCTCTCGCCGCGCTGGGGCACAAACTCATCGGGAGCGACCGCCCCACCGTCGCGGTCTCGGGTACGCCCTGGGTGCCGGGACGTGCCTCCACCGAGGCCGATCCGCTGCCGACTGACGGACCGGTGGGCGGTCGGGGCCGTTCGGTCACAGCGCTGCTGGATCTCGCCTCGCGTGGTCTGCGCAGCATGGCTGACCGCATGCCGCGCACGGTCCACAACGAGGGCCAGGGCGGATTCGCCGGCCCGTTGGTCGATGCAGCGCGCCGTACCGGGGTGTCCGGTTACCCGGGCGATGGCACCCAACGCTGGCCAGCCGTGCGCGCGCTCGACGCGGCAGTCCTGTTCCGTCTGGTCCTTGAGTCGGCACCGGCCGGGACGTCCTGGCACGCCGTCGCCGACGAGGGCGACGCGGTGCGCGACATCGCAACGGTCATCGGTCGGCGACTGGACCTGCCGGTCAAGGAGATTCCGCGGGAACACTTCGGCCCGTTCGGTCCGATCATCGCCATGGACCAGCCGGCGTCCAGCGCCCACACCCGCAATGCCCTCGGGCGGCGCCCGACGCACCCCGGCCTCCTCGAGGACCTGGTAAGACGTCGCCAGCAACGGCAGCAGTCCGATATAGGTTGATTCGGCCGCGTGTGATCAGCACCGCAGCCCTGTCCGTCGGGCGCAGACCGGCACGGCTGACGCGCTGCGGTCCGTCCTCGTTGACGGCGCGAGTTCGGAGGCAGTGATGGCCGAGGAACAAACAGCGTCTCGGACTGTTTCTCCGGGCTGAGACCGCCGATCCATTCGACGCCCTGTGGCATCGGGTGCAGCTCTTGGGTGAGTTCGTCGTGTGTGGCGTCGCGTCCGGTCATGACTGGCGACCGTGGGACCGGCGGCGCTGCGCCGCGCTGATCAGGATTCCGCGCATCACCGCGAGTCGGCCGCGCCTTCGGTGTCGTGGGCCAAGCGGGTGGCCTGCATCGGGTGCACATGGTCGAGTCAGACGCCTTCGCGGGCCAGAGGGCCAGGCTGGCGCTTTCGGCGAGGCAGTGCGCGCATCGTGCGTGCGTTCGGGCTCGAGGCCGTAGCGCTCTCGTCCACCCGTGCCGGCAGAGGCGGGTATGGTCTCGTAATCCCTGCGGTAGGCATGGGACCGACGTGGTCAGTAGGAACGGCGACGGTCGGACCGGTGACAGGTCGTTCAGCGTGGAGTCCCGGTGTCAGTCGTCTCATGACGGCATCGGGTCTTCCCGAAGCCGAGCAGGACAGTGGACTCAGCGCCAGTCGTCGATCACGTAGGCGTCCGGGTGGCTGTAGCCGGGTTCGTTGGGCTTGTGCATGGTCACGCCTTGCAGCCAGGTGCGGAAACCGCGGTCGACCATGCGCCGGTAGGCATCCTGGCGGGCCAGGTTCATTCCGGCGTCCAATTGCCCCAGCCCCTTCTCGGTGGCCAGCTGCTCACACGCATCCAGCAGTCGTTCGAACCGGTCCGCGGCGTCCGGTCCAGGGCGGACGGCGCCGAATTTGACGAAGCACACGTCCTCACCGGCCTCCGACCCCGCTCCACAGTGGCAGACAGCCAGACCGTCGAGGTCGGAGTCGGCGCCCTCGAGGAGGATGGTGTCCCCGAGCCCCTGCGCCTGTGTGGCCATGATCTCGCGTTCCAAGCTCAGGCCCTCGTACACGGCCTCTGTCAGTGCGCGGCTGAGGCTCAGTGCGTCGGGCCGTTCAGCGTCGGTCAGCTCGCTGTACAGCACTCGGCCGGGGACCGCGGCACTGACGGCGACCTGTTTCTTCATGATGGCCGTGAGGAATCGGGGCCAGAAGCCGTACCGGCGGTAGAGCTCGAGGTGCTTGGGACTCTGAGAGAACGTGAACAGGCCGCGGTGGCGGTTCTCCCAGGTGTCGAAGCAGGCCATGATCGGTTCCATGAGGCGCCTGCCGATGCCCTGGTCCCAGAGATCCGGGCGTACGGTCAGCGGGCCGAAGTACCCGACGCTGCCCCAGTTGGCGGCGAAGTTCGATCCGACGACCTCGTCCTCGACGACCGCTGCGAAGGCCGCGTGTGGATCTGCCGCCCAGCGGGTGCGGACATAGTCGGCGGTCCCGAAGAACGTCTCCGGCTCAGGGGCCCCGAGGAAGGTCCCGAAGGCGACCCTGAAGATCTCGTCGGCCCGATCCAAGTCCGGCTCGACCAACGGGCGGACCGACACCGAGGCGGCGACACTCGTTTGCTTCGCTGCGGGCATGATCGCTCTCCTTTCCGCCCCCAGTTCCATCGCACCATGGACGTGCGCGGCGGGCGAAACGACGGGTCGGGCCGGTGCCCAAGGATTGAGCGGCGGCGTTCCCCGACGACAGGGCGGCCGTCTTCCTGCTGATCGACCACCCGCTGGCCCGGTCCTCCGGGGGCCTCGGAGGAGCCGGAGGGCGCGGACTGTGCCTGCTCGCCTAACCCCACCATGCTTGTCACCGCCGTCGACAAGTTCGCCCAGCGAACCATTGGAGCCTGCCATGGCCACTTGACCGTGGATGCGTGATGTCGTCACGGTGGCCGGCGTCGGAGCCCGGTGCCGATGAGGCAGCTGTCGAGGATGCCGGTGCGGTACTGAAGCCGGCAGAGGCCGCGTCGGAATGCAGTGATCAGGTCATCGGTGTCGGCGAAGGCACGATTGGCCACGGTGTTCCGTCGCAGAAGGGACCAGATACCTTCGACCCGGTCGAGGTCGGGCGCCCAGCACTTGGAAGAGAGTGAGCCTGGCGCGGTCGGCGATGCCGCAGCACATCCCAGCGATGAGGTGGGTGTTGAGTCTGTCCCATACCAGCACAATCGGATCGCCAAGGTGCTGGTGGGCAGTCTGGATCAGGTCGCGGTAATCCCTCCAGCAGACGCCCTTGAACCCATCGAGCCGGTGTCCAGGCGGGGCCGGTAGATCAGCCGCGAGGACTCACCCGCGTTGTGGCAGGCCAAGGCGAAAGCCGATATGCGCAGACCGGACCAGGTGCCGGTGATCGACGACGTCATCGAGAGTCCGGCTTCGTCCTCGAAGAGGAGCCAGGCGTCGAGCGCGCCGCCACAGTGTTGCCGCCTGCGACCAGGTTCTCCGCCATCCAGCCGACCATCACCTTCTCGACCCGCTCGACCGCCGGCCGGGCGGGGACGTGGCATCTCCCGCCGTGCATGTTGAGTAGGGCGGCCACCGGTTGCACGGTGTAGTTCCTGTGCGGACCGCCCTCCGGTGCGTCAATGCTGCTTGGTGCCGTGATAGCGCTTGGCGAGCCGCGCGAGTGCGACCGCGCCGAGCAGTAGGCCGAAGTCGCGCAGCGCGATGTCGTAATGGTCGGGGATCGTCAGCAGGTTGACGATAATCCCTGCGAGCCAGCCTGCCACCAGCCAGCCCCCGAAGCGGGGGGCCACCGCGACGATCAGTCCGGCGATGATCTCGATGACGCCGACGGCGTACATGGCGTCCTGTGCACTGCCGGGGACGACGTCGTTGATCCACGGGGCGAGGTAGCCCGGCCAGTCGACGAGCAGGTTGGCGAATTTGTCCAGCCCGAACAGCACGGGGGCGACGGTGAATCCGGCGCGCAGGATCCAGAAGGCCTGGTAGCCGGGGTCGGTGGTGATGGCAGGCCGCGCGGTGACGGGCGTGGCGGTGGCGGGTGTGGACGACATGACGCCCTCCTTCTATAAACAACCTCTCTTGTCGATAGAAGCGCATCCCGCTTCTTTAGTCAATGGAGGTTGGTTTTACAATGGTGTGTGTGGACCACTCGAAGGAAGCACCCCGCGACGATCTCTCCGCCGTAGCGGCGCTGGACGAGCCGACGCGCCGCCGGCTGTACGAGCACGTGGCGCGCAGTACCGGCCCCGTGGGCCGGGACGAAGCAGCCGAGGACTTGGGACTGGCCCGGCAGACTGCGGCGTTCCATCTGGACCGCCTGGCCGACGAAGGGCTGCTGGACGTCGTCTACGAGCGGCGCAGCGGGCGAACCGGACCAGGCGCCGGGCGGCCGGCCAAGCTGTACCGCCGCTCCGAGCGCGAGGTCGGCGTCAGCGTGCCCGCACGGCAGTATGAAATGGCCGGACAACTGTTGGCCGAGGCGGTGGAGGAGTCCGACAGCACCGGCGAGCCGGTCCGCGCGGTGCTGTACCGCAAGGCGGCCGAGCTGGGCGAACGGCTGGGCGGCGAGGCCAGGACAGGCGTCGTGGAGGTCCTGGAGCGGTACGGCTTCGAGCCGCGTCGCGAGGGGCAGACCGTCGTCCTCGGGAACTGCCCCTTCCACCTGCTGGCACGCAAGCACGTCGAAACGGTGTGCGGAATGAACCTCCACCTGCTGCGCGGAGCCCTCGCCACCTCGGGCGACACCGCCTACCAGGCATGCCTGGCACCGGCTCCGGGCCGCTGCTGTGTGGTGCTGGAGCCGGCGTCCTGAGGCTATTGCGGAGTTGCGGAAGCCGGCGCTGGCGCACCCGACATCCGTTGCAACGGCGCCCCACCTGAGGACATCCCGCACGCGTCCGCCTGCCGCAGCACCCTCGCTTGCCGGTCCAGCGGACTCCATGGTCGTCGAGGTCGAAGAACCGCCCTCGACGCAAGCCTCCAACGGTGGCGGGTCCGAGGCGTGGCCTGACGGGTCAGTCCTCCGCCGCCGACGCGGCCACAGCGGCACGCCGGGCCCCTCATCGGGGCGGGCCCCCTTCACGCGGAATGCGCGGCCACGGCCGGGGTGAGCGGTGTTCGCGACGGCCGCCTTCCAGGCTCCCGGGCCCGGGCCTTGCGTCACCAACCTGAATGGAAGCCCAGGTGAACCCGCATCCTCCGGCATGCGCCGGAAAGCACACCTTCGGGGGATTTGGAATGCGAGAGTGCTAGGGCCTGTCCGATAGGTCAGTGACGAGCTGGACCGCCGATCGTTCAGCACTGCGTGGGGCGAGGTGATGTTGCTGACTTTGAATGGGCCCAGCTGGAGCCGCACTTGCCGAAGAACACCGGTCGGGGCGGACGCTGGAAGGAACACCGGAAGATCATCAATGGGATCTTGTTCCGCATACGGACCGGCATCCCGTGGAGGGACCTTCCAAGGAGGTTCGGGAGCTGGCAGACCTGTTACGACCGGCACCGGCGGTGGTCCGCGGATGGCACTTGGGAGAGGATCGTCCGGGCCGTCCAGGCCGATGCCGACGCGGACGGCCGGATCGACTGGTCCATGGTGAGTGTGGACTCCACGGTGTGCGGTGCTCATCAACACGCCGCCGGCGCACGCAAGCAGGCGCCGCGGAAAACGGGAAAGCACACCCGGCCCGCCCAGCGCCCCGATGAGGCGCTGGGCCGTTCGCGCGGGGGCCTGACAACGAAGATTCACTTGGCATGTGAGGGCGGTCTTCGGCCTCTCAGCGGCGACAAAGCGTACTCGTCACGCCGCAACCGCCGTTATCTGCGGCGTCGGCAGATCAAGCACAGCATCCCCGAGCGCCGTGATCAGCGGGCCCACCGCCTGCGCCGTGGCAGCAGCGGCGGCAGGCCCACCGGCTTCGATGCGGCACGCTACGGCCGCAGAAACGAAGTTGAGCGGCTGATCAACCGAACCGATTGAAGGCGAACCGGGTGGCCACGCGATTCGCCAAGAGGGCGTATGTCTTTTGCGCCACCTTGACCGTCGCAGCTCTGCGCCTCTGGCTTTGCGCATGACCCGCCAACAACCTAGCGCGAGCCGAGGAACTCGATCGCCCGCTGGGTCAGGAGCTTGGCGGCGTCCGGGTCGTAGGACGGCAGCGAATTGTCCGCGAACAGGTGCTGGTCTCCGGGGTACAGGAGTATCTCCGCATCAGCGCAGTCGGAGACGAGCGCGCGGGCGGCGTCGATGTCCTCGGCGAAGAGCGGATCGGCTTCCGTCGCATGCACCTGCACCGGAACACTGTCAGGCCATGCCTCGCCGAACTCCGAGACGGGGATGCAGGCGTGGAACAGGAGCGCACCCCGCGCGCCCGCCCGCGTCTGCGCCAGCTTCTGGGCGGGCAGCACACCGAGTGAGAAGCCGGCGTAAACGGCGTCCGGCGGCAGGTGTTCGGCCGCACGGACGCCCCGCTCGGTGATCTCGCCGAAGCCGAGCTGCTCGACGTAGCCCTGGCCCTCTTCGAGGGAGTCGAAGGTGCGTCCGTCGAAGAGGTCGGGCGTGTGGACGGTGTGGCCGACCGCGCGGAGGTCGTCGGCGAAAGCGGCGACTCCGGGCGTCAGTCCCTGCGAGTGATGGAACAGTACGACCTCTGTCATGCCCGAACCCCTTGCCTTGTGGGTAGCGAATGATCCGGAAGTTTAGAATAATCGAAGAGTGTCGAACAATCCCCGTCTCCCCGACTACGACCTTGCCGACGTCACAGACGTAACAGCCCCGGCTCAGCTCCGCGCGCTGGCCAACCCACTGCGCAACGCCATCCTCGAGCTGCTCCTCGAACGCGCCGCGACCGTGAGCGAACTGGCCGCCGCACTCGGCCGCCCCAAGAGCACGGTCGCGCACCACGTGAGCGCCCTGGCGGATGCCCAGTTGCTGAAGGTCGTACGGACCCGCCGGGTGCGAGCCATCGACGAGCGCTACTACGGCCGCACCGCGCGCATCTTCCGCGTCGGCACGGTCAGCCAGACCGGCGAGGCCGAGGCGCCCTACTGCAACAACGATCTCGCCACGGCCGCCGCCGAGTCGGCCCCCGCACACCGGGCAGATCAACTCTCCTCGATCGTGCGGCATGTGCGGATCCCCCAGGAACAGGCCCGCGATTTCTGGGCGCGGGTGCTGGAGCTTGCCAACGACTACGCGCAACTGCCACGCGGAGGCGATGTGGTGTACGGCTTCGCTGCCGGGCTCTACCCGACCGACTATCCGGCGCTGCCAGAGGCCGAGTCTGCGGCGGACTGACCTGTACCGCAGGTCGTGTCGTCCGTAGCCACGGCCTGCAGCACTCGAACCTTCACCACTTAGGCCCCATCTCAGGCAGAACCCACCGAGTCACATGACCTGTCGGACACGCCCTAATTGATGGACTTTATCGGTGGCTGGCCCGGCAGACTCCCCGCGTGCGGTGAACTTCTACGGTGTGCGGAGGAACGATGGTGGTGGTGCATGTGAGTTGTCCGGCGGTGGCGCTGGGCGAGCACCGGATTCCGACCAGCGCTGTCCTGGAGGACATCGAGCGTGCCCAGCACGGCCGCCCGGGTGTGACAGCGGCGCTGCGCATCGTCGAGAACCTCAAGGTCGACACCCGCTACTGGTCACTGCCGCTGGAGGAACTGCGCACACCGCAAGGCATCGCGGCCCGCAACGCGTGGGCGACAGCAGCGGTGTACAGGCTCGGGGCCGAGGCGGCCCGCGGAGCGCTGCGCAACGCCCGCCTGGAGCCGGATGAGGTGGACTATGTGATCCCGGTGCACAGCAGCGGGGTCGCCATGCCGGGATTGGGCGTGCACCTAGCGCAGGAACTCGGCCTGCGGCCGGATGTGCTGTACGTTCCAGTGACGCAGGTGGGCTGCACGGCCGGGGCGTGGGGACTCTCGCTGGCCGCGCAACTGGTCTCGGGGATGCCCGACCGGCGGGTGCTGCCGGTCGTCGCAGAGGCGCTGAGCAGTTGCTACCGGCCGACGGAACCGGGCATCGTCCCGGCGATGAACTCCGGGCTGTTCGGGGACTGCGAGGCCGCAGCTGTGGTGACCGCCAACTGGCGCGGGCCGGGCCGGATCATCCAGGCCCAGGCCGAAGGCTGCCCGACGCCCCTGACTTGACACACGCCTGGGACAGCCTGCGCGAGCACGGCAACCCCGGCGGCCCCGCCGTCCTCGACGTGCTGCGCCGCATCCACGATGCCCCACCCCCACACGACGCCCCGGGGCTGCTGTGCGGCTTCGGCCCGGCTTCTTCGGAGCGGCAGTGCGCGGCAGGTGGCGCCAGCAGGAGTGACAGCATCCCTGTGCGACGCGCTCACCGCCCTGCCGCCAGTCCCCACACCGCCCGGACCCGGGCTGCAGTCCCTTCGATCCCGGCACGCTCGGCCTGCGGCCCGCTCACGGGGAGCATTGGCACGTCTCCGGCACTCAACTGCTGCGCCGCGAGGGGTGCACGGCGAGGCCATGGGCGACGTGAACGATGGCCCGGCCGTGACGACGATCGGCCAGCGAAGTCGAGTGCAGCAACCGGAAGAAACCCTCATGGCTCTCGACCATCGCTCCACGGAAGAACTCCGGGGGTGCCCTACGTCTTTGGTCAAGGGAAACGGGGCTGCGTTGGGCCTGGGGGATGGGCAACATGGCGGGGTGGCCGACCTGCTGTGGGATGACGTGAAATGCATCTTCGACCCTGACTTGACGGGGTCGTTGCCGGACGTGCGTGTCCCGGATGCCTCGGTGGAGGACTGGCAGACGGTCCTCGATCTTGTCGCGGATAGGTGCTGGAAGTGCCAGCACTCCGAGGGAGAGACGGTGCTTCCGGTGCCCCGGGCAGAAGCAGTTCTGTCCCGTCCGGCGGATGCCGAGTGTCCGGACCTGCGGGTCTGGCCGACTGCAGATGTGTTGGCGATCTTCCGTTTTCATGCCGCCGATGAAGTCGACTTCGACGTCGACCTGCGCGAGTTGCAGGGCCAGGAACGACTTGATGTGTTCTGCGACTTCCTCCAGGAGATCGGCCGACGGCTCGGCAAGCCGGTGCTGATGGACCCGGAAGGCGACTCCGGCCATCCAGTGCTGGGCTTCGATGTCGAGGGCGATCGAGTCGTTCTCCTCGCAGACCCGCAAATCAGGTGACTGCGGCCGACGGCTGCGGTTCGTAGAAAGCTCCGTCCCGGAGCATCCGAAGAGGACGTGCTTGTTACCCCCGTCTGGAGGGCTGTTCACCGCGGATCGAATGACCCCGAGCTCCGGGTCGCCGAGGCGAGACCCGCGAAGGCGGCGAGGTGGCCGGCGGTCCGGAAGTTGCTGCCGTCACCGACCTTGATCAGCATCCTGGCTCCGGTCCTGACGCGACTCCCGGCATGGACATCAGGACCTTCGAAAGATGGCCCACTGCGCTAGTGCGCTAGTTGACCACGCTGCCACCGGAACCAACAGGGACGGTCGCGGCGAGATGCCGCACAGACGTCAGCGGTGGCCCCAGTGGGCCTGCACCTTCTGCACGTCGGCTTCGAGAATGTCGCGCAGGTCGTCGTCGCCTGGAGTGGCTTCGTTCACTTCGCGGGGTTCTGGCACGACTTCCGTGAAGTCGTGCGGCTCTCGCCAACGCACCAAGCGAGGCCGACGACGAGAGCGCCGCCGGCAATGGCTTCAGCCCGTCTCCGCCACGGACGTGTTCGTCCGAGTCTGTGACTCGCTGGAATGCCCGCCCCAGCACGTCATGACAGCTCCGATGCTGCTGGCCTGTTTTCGGCACTTCAACTTGCGTCGGTACCCCTGGCTCTGACGGTGATCCGTGCGTAGTCGTACCCCCCAGGCGCAGGCGACGGGTTGTAGGTGACGGTGAACGTCCGCCGTACGTCGCCGAAGCGGTCGGAGTACGTCACCCCGGACGGGCTGGAGCGCTTCGGCTTGGCGGTGATGTCGTACGTACGAAGGAAGTCCTTGACGCTCGAGTCCTGGCTGTTCCCCACTTCGTACCGGAGCACCGCGACGCCGTCGTTCTCCACAATGGCGTATGTCGGTATGTAGTAGCGTCCCGCAGTTTGATGCTGTTCGTGGTGCATCCCCGCCTTGCGCTCCACGGCCTCCTCCGGACTGTCACCGGCCGGCGTGAGCAGCGCGACGGCCGCCCAGGCGATCGCGCCGAGCGTCCACACCACGCACAAGGCCAGGAACCACCACAGCCACCTGCGTCGGCGCGGCCTAGTGGGGCGCGTCTGCGTAGACACCCGTTCCATCCCTGATCTTGCGTGGGTATCCCCGGCTTCAGCCGGGGGAGGGAATCGTATCCTTACCCCGGAGGCGCGAAGCGCCGGAGTTCTCTGCGCCTGCGGGGTGACGGTCAGACGGGCCGCTTCTGGCCCTCGATGTATTGACGGATCACAGTCAGCGGTGCTCCGCCGCAGGAGCCCGCGAAGCAGGAGCGGGATCAGAGGACCGAGCCTGCCGATGCGGTTGGTCCGGCCGGTGTACTCGGCCGGCAAGTAGCGGGAACTGACGCCTTTGAGGCTGTTGATCAGCTTGGACAGGGTGACCTTCGGCGGTTACAGAGGTCGTTTGCTCCCGTTGTTTCATCACGTGTTGCGTAGTTGATCCGGTGATGCCGGTTCGCGCCAGGAGACGGTTGCTTCGCCGGTGAGGCGGCGGGCCATCAGGTCGGTCATGGCGAGCTGGATCACGGCCTCGGAGCGGGCGGGGAGGGTCTCGTAGTCGCGGGCCAGGCGGCGGTGGAGCATGAGCCAGCCGTGGGTCCGCTCGACCGTCCACCGTTTCGGAATCGGGGTAAAACCCCTGGTCCCTGGGGTGCGGGCGACGATTTCCATGTTGATGCCGATGGAGGCGGCGTGCTCGACGAAGTGCTTGCGGAAGCCGCCGTCGACCCAGGCCGTGCGGCTGGTGGGGTGGTCGACGGCGACCTGGTCGAGCAGTCGGGCTCCGGCGGCGGAGTCCTGGATGCCGGCCGCGGTGACGAGCGCGGCGAGCAGGAGGCCGAGCGTGTCGGTCACAATGCTGCCCTTCCTGCCCACGATCTTCTTGGCTGCGTCGGTGCCCTGGCTTGTGACGGGGACACTGGTGGAGGTCTTGACGCTCTGTGTCGATCACGCATGCCGACGGGCTTGCATTCCGGGCCTCCTGTTGCCGAACCAACTCCCGCAGCAGGCCGTTGAGCTGGGCGAATACCCCGTCCTTCACCGACAACCCGGCAGTCCAAACCGCACCAACACATCGGCGGGTGCAATAGTCCAGGTACCGTCGCACTGCAGGTGAAAAGCTTCTTAGCTCCCGCTGGACGGCTCCTCCACGGTGGCCGGCGGTGGGCCGTTGCGGAGTTCTTCGCGCCACACCGAGCGGTCGTAGCCCGCAGGGTCGGTGGTGTGCAGGAAGTCCAGCACTAGTTTGGCGAACCGGTCGGGGTCATGGTGGTGGGGGAAATGGCCGGATGCCTCGAAGATCTCCAGCCGGCTGTTGGTCAGCGCCTCGTGCGCCGCCGCCGCGTGCGACACCGGGATGATGCGGTCCCGCCCGCCCCAGATGATCAGCGTGGGCAGATGCCGCGCCAGGTAGCCCCGGTCGAGCATGGTGATGTGCTGGCCGCGCAGATCCACCGCCGCCCGGATCGTGCGCAGGAAGGCGCGCCGGGCAGCGGCGTCGGCGAAGCGCCGGTAGCGGTCCATGACATAGGGCAGATCCGGGCCGAGGCCCCCGCCGCCGGCCAGCCGGACGACCGGCTCGGCGATCGCGGCCACCGCCTGGGCCAGGGGCGAGGTGAGCAGATACATCCCGGCGAACGCCCCCGGCCCCGCGGCCAGCCGGAACATCGGATGCACCTCCGGCCCCATGCCCGCGCTGCTGACCAGCACCAGCCGCTCGCACCGCTCGGGGAACTGGTAGGCGAACTGCATCGCCACTCCGCCACCCAGTGAGTGCCCGACAACGCTGACCCGGTCCACTCCAAGCACCGTCAGCAGATCCCTCATCCCGCAGGCGTACGCGGCGATGGCGTAGTCGGCCCGCGGCCGAGCGGACTCGCCGTGCCCGAGCAGATCGGGGGCGATGACGGTGTAGTGCTCGGCCAGCGCGGGCATCACCTCCGACCAGGTCTCGGAGCTGTCCGCGATTCCGTGCAGGAGAAGCAGCGGCGGCCCGTCCCCCTCCATCCGGTAGGCCCGCCGGTAGCCGTGCACGTCTCGGTACTGGACCACAGCGCCGATTCTGGACTGCGGACGTTTCAGGGCCGCTAACCCGCGATGTGCACAGTGTGCCCCCTCCCACTGGGCGAACCGGGCACCGTTTCAAGATCTTCAGGGAGCGGCCGGCGCGGACGCGCGCTGCCCCACTCCGTGCGACGACGGGGGTTCCAAGACAGGCTCTTGCCGATTCGGCGAACAGCACGTCAGGACGACGCCGCTGCTGGGCCCCTGCGGGCGGGCGGCAGCGGGGGGAGGGGCCGATCACCGCTCGCGGCCGGTCCCGCTCGCTTCTGAACCGCAACTAAGCTGCGGCAGCTGGCGCAGCCGGACCCGGAGTCGGCCTCGTTCCACCGGCCGACCGCGCCGGCAGGTCGTACCGCGGGGTCGGGTACGAGCGAATCGACCAACGACCTCCACGACGCACCGCCGTGGCCCCGCCTATCGCGCGTAGAAGCCCGGCCGTGCAGCTGTTGCGCCCTCTGTCCCTCGCCGCTCAGGTTGGGTTGCCCGCATACGTGCTGGAGGCCGACGTCACCGCCCAGGAGTTTGTGGTCGCCCAATTCCCTCTTTCCCGCGCCCGCTTCGTACGGCTGCAATCGTCCGACTGCGCTCGCCTGATATCGGCCGTCGTAGTCGTGTGGCGCCCGGGCGGTGCAGTGCTGCTAAGCAACGTGGCCGACCGGACGAGCAATCGGAAGCCCGGCACGCCGTACAGCGTTGATGCCGGCGATGTGGCAGGACTACTTGCCCACATGAGCCCTTACGCCGCGCAGTGCTGGTGACCGGTCCGCAAAGGGTGTTCGGCATCCGATCAGTAACGCGCTTCAGGACCAGGTCCGCCCCGGGTCAGTCCTTGCGACCTGTCGCGGCGGCGGTGATGCCGAGCCCGATCATCGTGAATCCGCCGACGCCGCCAATGGCCGCGAGCCGGCGGGGAGAGCGGGCGAACCAGTCCCGGGCCGTCGCCGCTGCCAGGCCCCACACGCTGTCGATGAACGCGGCATGCAGCGACCGCCGCTCACGCAGCGCCTTGACTCCCAGATACACCAGGTATGCGGCACCGACCAGCTTCAGTGACGTGAAGACCACGGACGACCGCTCCACGACCGAACCGACCCCGCACGCCACCGCCACCACCAGGACATACGCGCCAAGGGTGTTGCCCACCACGGTGGTCAGCGCGGCACGTCGGCCCTGCGCCAGGGCGCGTCCGATCACGAACAGCACACTGGGGCCGGGAATGACGATCAGCAGGAATGACATGGCTGTGAAGGCAAGGAGGCGGTCAGTGGGAACCATAGGGTCACGGGAACACGCCTTCGCCCTCCTGCTCAATGCCTGTGGGCAGTGACGAGTAGCGATTACTTACAGCCCACCCGACCGCCGGACTCCTGGCTGACACGGCCACCCCCAGGACCTCTCGTCCCGGATGGTCCCCGGCAGGGGCTACCTCCGAGCCAGCGTGCGCGTGAGTCCCGCAGCGACGGTCGTGGCGAGGATCCAGCCGGCGGCAATGACGGCTGCTGCCAACCACTGTTGCCAGCCCAGTGGATTGAAGGCCTGCTGCTGGCCGAAGCCCACCACGGGCAGCAGCAGGTCAAGCGTGTAGAGAAGCGGGTTGAACGGTGGCGCTTCAGCCGGCTTCACGGCGGGTGGATGGTGGGCGGCAAAAGCGCACGCGCCGGCGACCAGCAAGAACAACAGCCATACAGCGGCCCGCATCGGCCGGTAGCCGTAGCCGACTGTCCAGTCCTGCAGCAGTCCCCACCAGCGCCGCGCCGTCGGCTGCACTGACTGCCGCCTGCGGCACTTGGCCAGGAGCACCTGCCGTGCCGCATCATCGAGACCCTGCCGGGCGTAGGCGGCCGCCAGTTGTTCGTAGGGCTGAGGCAAGTAACCGGCTTGCTCCCTGGCCAGCCAGGCGAGCCGCTCGCTCACCGGGTCCGTGACTTTGAGATGGTCGTAGAGGAGGCCGTCCAGGGAGAGGACGTCGGGCCAGTGGGCCGGGAGGTCCGCGAGGACGCCGATGCGGGCATGCCGTAGATCGACCAGGCCGCGGAGCCGCGTGCTGTCATCCGTCCTGAGTGAGCCCGCGGTGATCCTGTTCAGGGTGAGTGGTCCGTCGACGGTCGTTCCCTCGAGGCACAGGTCGCTGTGGATGCGGCTGTTGGTCAGTGAGATCTGGCCGTTGGAGAGGAACCCGTCACAGCAGTCGAGAGTGCCGCCGACGGAGAGCCCCCAGGCTGTGAGGGTATGGCCCGGTGGGTTGGTCAGGCGAGCGTTCGGGAGTTCCACACTGGCGCCGACGCGCGCGTCGTTGAGCACGATCTGCCCGGTGGACACCAGTCCCTCCGCGCCGATGCGCCCGAGCACGTGCAGGCGTCGCGCCGAAAGAGTCTCTCCGTGGGGGTGATGCAACCGTGCGCCGGAGAGCACGACGGAGCCGTCCACATGCGTCTCCTCCAGCATCAGCTGTCCGGTCGCGGTGAAACCGGAACCTGCGGCGACGTCGCCGCTGATACGGGCGAGAGACGCATCCAGGGCCCGCTCACCGGCACCATTGAGCGTGGCGCCCTGCAACAGGAGCGGCCCCTGCACACTGGCCCCCGTCAGGACAACCGGGCCTTCAGCTGTGAAACCGGTGTCCAGCGCGAGTGGGCCCTCCACGTGCAGGCGTTCGGCGTTGAAGGCGGATCCGTACGCGTTGCGAAGCCGTGCGCCCGTCAGTGTGCAGCAGCGGGATATTTTCGCGTCCTGCAACCGGAGTTCACCTTCGGAGACCAGTGGGCTTCCGGGTACCTGCGGGGAGACTCCGCCGAAGAGGCCGCCGTCCACGACGAGTCCGTCGCCATTGAGGGTCGCTCCCGCGGGGTGGGTGATGCCGGCGCCTTCCAGGACCAGGGTTCCGCCGACGTGGGCGCTCCACAGCAGGACCTCTCCGTCGATGACCGCATCGCGGCACAGCAGGTCACGCTCCACCACGAGGCTGTCGCCGAGCAGGGCGGGAGCGCCGCTGACCCTCAGGCCGGTCAAGTCGGCGGTCTTGGTCACATGGGCCCGAGTGAGCCGCACGGCCTGACTGCTGCGGCAGCCCGTGAGCCGCAGAAGTCCGTCGACGCGCGCGTCCCGCAGGAGCAGTCCCGGAAACGCTGAACCGCTGAGGTCGATGAGTGCGGTGGACGAGGCTTCCAGCAGCGGCTGCTGGTCGAACGTGCAGTCCTGGGCGACCAGGGAGTACTGGAGGTCGCAGCCTGACAGGTCCAGCGCCCCCGTGATGGTTGCGCCTCGCAGCCGCAGCGCAGGCACGCGCCCCGGCCGTGCCTCGACCTCGCCTAACAGGAGACGGGCGAGGACCTCGGCTCGGATGTCCGCGCCGGGCACAGGCGGGTCACCTACGACGTGATGCCGCAGATCAACCTGTCGTCCGGCCGGGAAGGCATCCCACAGCGACTGCTCTGCGTCGGAAAGTCCAGTCCCGGACATGAGTCCCCCCACAGCGGCGTCTCGACAGGCCTCCTCCGGAGATGATCGGTGGGAATGGGCGGTTCCAACCCAAGGCGACAACACCCAAGCTGCCAAGAGCTTCTCCGGGCTCGCCAAACAGCCTGATCCTCGAGTCCTCCCCAGGTGCACTGAGCATGTTGCCCGGCCCAGGAGCAGGGCACGGAGCCCCTCAGTGTCCCCTCCGGACGCGTCAACCCGGGCCGGGGCAGGAAGACGAGTTGGTAGAGCAGGATGCGAGCGGCACGCCGGCGGCATCATTCGGGCGCCGGCGTGCGCACAGACCGCGGCGCCGTAGGTTCCGCGACGACCAGCATGAAAGCCTGCCCGGGGACCAACTCGTGGCCGCACCTTCAGCCCCGCCGGACCGCCCCGAGCTGGGCCCGGTGCAGGTCTGGGGTGGTGAATCGCTGGGCCACCGTGCGCAGGACGCGGGCCATCGCCTGGGCGGGCGGGGTGGCGGGGCGTGTCGCGGCGCGGGCGAGGAGGATGCGGCGGGTGGGGGCCGGCACGTCGGAGGCGAACGGCAGGAGGCGTACGTCGCTGCGTCGGCTGGTGAGGGCCAGGCGGGGTGCGAGCGCGATGCCGAGACCGGCGGCGACCATGGCCTGCGCCTCCTGGTAGTCATGTGACGAGTAGGCGATGCGCGGTTCGAATCCCGCCTGGCGACAGCTGCGGCGCAGGACGTCGGCGACGGGGTGGTTGTCGGCGCGGATGATCCACTCCTGATCGGCGAGGTCGCCGAGGCGCACGGAGGGACGTGTGCGCAGGGGGGAGTCGGCAGGGACGACCAGCACCGTGGGGTCGTCCAGCAGGTGGGTGAGGGCGAGTGCCGGATCGTCGAGGCGGTTCCATTCGTAGTCCCACAGCAGCCCCTGCTCCACCTCGCCGGTGTGCAGCATCTCCCTGAGCTCGGCCAGGACTCCGGCGCGTACCTCGATGCGGATGCCGGCATGCCGACGTCGGAAACGCGTGAGCGCCAGCGGCAGCAGGGACGCGCTCGCCGTGGGGAAGGAACCGAGCCGCAAGGTGCCCTGGTCGAGGGCGGCGAAGGAGTCCAGGTCGGCCTGGGCGGCACGGAGTTCCCGCCGGATGCCCTGACCGCGTTCGGCCAGTGCGGCACCCGCCGGGGTGGGGCGGATGCCGCGTGGCAACCGCTCGATGAGGGGCTGGCCTGCCTCCTGCTCCAGCAAGGACATCTGCTGAGAGGCGGCGGAGGTGGTCATGCCGAGGGCCTCCGCCGCGGCAGTGAGTGAACCGCGTTCGGTGGCCTCGGTGAGCAGCAGCAGGCGACGCACGTTGAGCATGCCGGTGACTTTAGCTGAGCTAAACCCAGGTGAAGCGAACTGCGATTGTTCGGAAGTCATGCCTCTGCGAAGGTCTCCGCAATCGCCGAGCGGTTCACCGGCCCGCAATACGCCCGTAACCGCAGCCTCGGCCTCTCCCTACCGTCGTTGATTCAGGAAGAGCTCAGACGTGCACATTCCCGCGACCCTGGTGCGTGGCGGCACAAGCAAGTGCTGGCTGTTCAACCAGGTCGAAGTCCCCGCCGACCGTGGCGACCTCGAAAGGCTGCTGGTCGCCGCGTACGGCGCCACCGACCCCGTGGAACTGGACGGGGTGGGCGGTGCGACCCCCACCACCTCGAAAGCGGCCGTGGTCAGCGCCTCACCCCAGCCCGGAATCGATGTCGACTACCTGTTCGCTCAAGTCGGCATCGGGACGGGCTCGGTGGAGTGGACGAGCAACTGCGGCAACTGCGCCACCGGCGTCGCCCTGTACGCGGTGTCCAAGGGAATGGTTCCGGTCACCGGCGACCGGACGCGCGTGGTGATGCGCAACACCAATACAGGCGCGGTGCTCGAAGGGATCGTCGACACCACCGGAGGCGTGGTGCACCACTTCGGCCGCCAGACGGTACCGGGCACCCGTGCCGGCGGGGTCGCGGTCGGTCTCACGTTCCGCGACCCGGCCGGTGGGCCCTCCGGACTGCTGCTCCCCACCGGCCAGGCCGCCCAGGACCTGCGGGTCGGCGCCGCCGAGCCGGTGCGCGTGAGCATGGTGACCGCAGGCGCTCCGGTCGTCCTCGTCGACGCCGCCAGTGCCGGCCGTACGGGTGCAGAGTCCCTGGAGCGGATGAGCGCGGACGTCCCCTGGCTGCGCACCTTGCGTCACACCGCCGCACCCCTGATGGGGCTGCTCCATCCGGGCGAGGAACCGGGCGACGCGGTGCCCAAGGTGGGCCTGGTCGGCCCGCCGGTGCCGTACACCACCACCCTCGGTGAACCGATCGGTGCCGAGGACTACGACGTGTCGGTGCGCATGCTCAGCATGAACGCCCCGCACCCCGCGATCGGCCTGACCTCTGCCGTCGCCGTCGCGGCGGCCGGGCTGCTGCAGGGGTCCGTGGTCTCCAGGATCACGGGCGGTCCGACCGACGAGTGGTTGCGCCTCGGCACGCCCGCCGGCGTCGTCGCGGTCCGCTGCACCGATGTGAGGGACGGCCTGCCGCACCGGGTCACCGTGCAGCGCGCGGCCCGTCTGCTTGCCGACGCCCGGATCTACGTACCGGAAGCAGGCAGCCCGCAAGCCGCCTGAGCCGCGACGAACATCACCTCGGTCAGGCCGGCTCCCAACCGTCCACACCGGGATACTCTCGCGCCCCGCGGGGCGCGCCCCCCCGTCCCCACCGCACCAAGGACAAAGATGTCTGCTGAAGTGATCTCCATAGGCGCCCTGTTGGTGATGTTCGTGGTCGGCACCGTGCTGCCGATCAATCTGGGCATTCTCGCCTTCGTCGCCACCTTCGCCGTCGGCACCGCCTCGCTCGGCCTCACCGAGGACGAGATCTTCGAGGGGTTCCCGGCGAAGCTCTTCGTCACCATCGTCGGAGTCACCTACCTGTTCTCCGTCGCCCGCCGCAACGGCACCATCGACTGGCTCGTGGCGGCCGGGGTGCGGCTGGTACGCGGCAAGGTCGCGCTGATCCCCTGGGTGCTGTTCCTGGTGGCCGCCCTGCTGACGGCGTTCGGTACGTTCACCCCGGCCGCGGTTGCGATCCTCGCGCCGATCGGCATGAACTTCGCCTACCGCTACAAGCTCAACCCGCTGGTCGTGGGCATGATGGTGATCAGCGGCGGGCACGCGGGGGCGTTCTCCCCGCTGGCCGTCTCCGGTGCGCTGGTGCTCGGTCTCGTCGACAAGACCGATCTGCAGGTCTCCGCCGTGGCGCTGTTCAGCGCGAGCTTCGTGATCAACCTGGTGCTCTCGATCGTCACCTACGCCCTGCTCGCCAAGCGTCCCGCCCCGCTGGTCGAGGGCGCCGCGGAAGCGGCCGACGACGAGGACCTCGCCGTCTCCGGCAGGCCCGACTGGCGGCAGTGGCTCACCCTCGCCTGCCTGGTGGCCCTCGTCGTCGGCGCGCTCGGCTTCCACCTGGAGATCGGCTTCCTCGCGCTGGCCGCCGGCGCGCTGCTGGCCCTGGTGGACATGAAGCGGCAGGAGAAGGCCGTGGACGGCGTCAGCTGGTCCACCCTGCTTCTGGTCGCGGGCATGATGACGTACATCGCGATGCTGGAGAAGGCCGGCATCATCGAGGAGATCTCCGAACACGCCGCCAACCTGGGCGCCCCCCTCGTCGTCGCTCTGCTGCTGTGCTTCACCGTCGCCATCACCTCCGCCTTCGCCTCCTCCACCGCGATCCTCACAGCGATCATCCCCATCGCCGTACCGCTGCTCCTCTCCAGTCATCTCAGCGCCGTCGGACTGATCGCCGCGCTCGCCGTCTCCACGACGATCGTCGACACGTCTCCCTTCTCGACCAACGGAGCACTCGTCCTCAGCAACGCCCGTGGGGTGGACACCCGCCGCTTCTACCGGCAGGTCATCGGCTACACCGGCGGAATCGTCGCCCTCGGCCCCGTCGTCGCCTGGGGCGCCCTGGTCCTGCCCTGGGCATAGCGCACCACGGACGAGCGGAAGGATGGTGTCCGCTTCGGCCCGCCGGGAACCCACCCGGGCCGCCCGCGGGCGAGCTCTCAGGGAGCGGGCACATCCACGCCTGAGTCGTCTTGCCATCGGGGGTGTGCGGCTCAGTCGTTGAGGAGGTGGCCGTCGGGCAGCGGTCCTGGTGGTGACGAACCACCGGGGGGCCGGGAGATGGTGGTGTCCCTGAGCAGGACAGGCGGCTACGAAGTGGCGCTCCCGGGGCCGTCCGTGTCAGGCGACCAGCTCGGCGATGCTCCGGGCCGTCAGCCACAGGCCGAAGAGCAGGGAGAGCGTGACGATCAGTTGCTCCTGATGCTGCTCGAGCCAGGCCCGCAGGGCGTTCAACCGGGCGCTCGCGACCGCGGGGGCCCAAACCACGTACATCTCCATGACGACGAGGCTGAGCGTGCCCAGCAGGCAGTAGCCGGTCAGCGCGAGCCAGCTGGCCAGGGTGGAGAGGTCGGCGTCGACGGCGGTCGCGGCGCCGGCGCCGACCAGCGCCCAGGGCTGCAACAGCCATGCCAAGCCGGCTGCCGTGATCGCGGAGGCGTCGTCGATCCGGGTGGTCCAGCGTGGCGGGCTGTGCGGACGGGGTGGTCGGTGGTACCGGTAAGCGCCGTACAGCACCAGCGCCAGGCCGAGGGCGAGTTTCGCATCGAGCACGGCGGTCGAGGGTGTGCTGTCACGGGCCGGGGGCTGACCGCCGGTGAGCAGCACCACACAGGCGATCACCGCGATCAGGTTGGCCAGCCACGACAACAGGAACGCCAGGCCGAGGCGAACGCCGCGCCGCGAGGTGAGCAGCAGGATGAAGGCGCTGTTGTGCAAGGGCCCCAGGGTGATGGCCGTACCGATCACAACCAGGTCGAGGACCATCGGATCAGCCGCTTCTGGGGCTCAGGGCCGCCGGCGACCTGTCATCGGGGTGACCGGTCGGCCAAGTGGGCCGGTGCCGCTGCAATGGCTCGTCCATCCAGAAGCCGTCGACTGCCATCGGGTGCACGAGACGCTCCTCCGGACGGAAATCCTCGAATCCCGCCAGGAAGGAACAGCCGGGAATCCATGCGCTCTCCCGGATCGGCGCCGCGGCTGGGCACTGGACGGTCGTCGTCATGACAACGACGGTGCACCAACGCATCCGGGCTGTTCCAGCGACACGCTCAGATGGCAACGTCCTCGTCGCCGCCCAGCGTTGTCCAACCCTGTCCGCCACCAAGCACACACCGGAGCCAAGACTGGCCGCGAGGGGCTGGCGGTCACGGGCGTGATCTTTCTTCTCCGGCAGATCGGCTGTCCGCCGGTGCCCGCGCTTTGAGCATGCAGCGCGAGGGTAGACGGGCGGTCAGCCGGACCAGGTGCCGGTCGGACGACGGGTGGCGGTGGCGCCGCCGCGGTCTACAGCGGCTATGACGCCGACGAAGACAGCGCCCTGCAGGACCGCTGCCGACATCACCTCACGCCAGGTGCGGTGTCGGCGGTGGCGGCGGGGGCGTTTTCTTCGTGGCCGAGCCGTTTCCACAGTTGCTTGAACACCGCGCCGGCCAGGACGCCGCTGAGGGCGCCGGTGGCATGCCGACCGGCTTGTAGGTGATCTTCGAGGCTTTCATCGCCGCCTCCTGGCACGTCGGATAAGAAGCAGTGCGATGAGCGCGCCGGCGGCGAGCAGCGCAGTGCGGTTGGCCCGCGCCGTTGCATGCCCTGGCCGGCCTTCTCGCGGACCGGCTCGGGGGCCTTGTCCCGGGCCAGCTCCGCGACGTGCACGGTTGTGCCGTCAGCGATCCTGCCCGGCCACCGCTCGGTCGGCCTGGCCGCCGGCGCCGAGGGGGCCGGTGTACTCGACGGGATGTGCGGCTTCCATTCGGGGCAGGGCGCGGCGCGAGACGCGGAGCACCAGGGGTGGCAGGGCCGCGCGCACCGGCTGGGTCAGGCGCAGCCACGCCGGGGCGTACACGGCCGTTCGGCGGGTTTCCAGGCCCCGCACCAGGCGGGCGGCGACCGTCTCGACGGGGTATACCCGGCGGGCCGGCGGGGGCATGTGGGCGCGCAGTTCGCGCAGGACGGCGTAACGGTCGGCGTCCCGGATCATGTCGGTGTCCGTCCAGTTGATGTAGGCGATGCCCACGCCGACCCCTCGATGGGCCACCTCCGCGCGCAGTGCGTGCGCGAAGGCCTCGACTCCTGCCTTGGAGGCGCAGTAGGCGCTCATCAGGGGGGCGGCGCCGATCGAGGCCAGCGAGGCGATCTGCAGGAGGTATCCCGCCGTGTCGAGGAGGTCCGGAAGGAAAGCGCGGGCGGTCTGGGCGCTGCCGGTGAGGTTGACGTCGATGACGCGGCTCCACGAGCTCGGGTCGGAGTCGAGGAACGGGCCGCCCTCGGCGATGCCCGCGTTCGCCACCACGGCGGAGGGGGGTCCGAGTCCGGCCCGCACGGCAGTGGCCGCGGCGGCCAGGGCTGCGGGGTCGGTGACGTCGACCTCGACGGCCAGGGCCGGCCCCGGCAGGGACGCGGCCAGCGCTTCCAGGGCGGCCTGCTCGTGGCCGAGCAGTGCCACCCGGGCGCCGCGCCGGGCGAGGTCGCGGGACAAAGCCGCGCCCAGGCCGCGTGCGGCTCCGGTGACGACGACCGTACGGTCGGCGAGCGGACTGCTGCGCACCTGCTGCTCCTTCCTCCGGCCGGGCGGGCGTTTTGCCGGCCGGCGGCTCGCCTTCGACTTCCGCGCGGCGGTGGTGTTTGGTTGCGGGTTACCTGAAGATGTGTCGGCGGACGCGGGGTGTGTACCTGCCCTGGCGCGGGGGCAGGGCGGTGGGTCAGGGCTGGCTCCGGTGCGGTCCCGGTGGGTCAGGGCTTGGCTCCGGTGCGGTCCCGGTGGGTCAGGAGCTGTTGGACGCGGGCGAGGCCGGGTGGCCGGTTGCGGTGCAGGGCGGTGCGTGCGGCGTTGGCGCCGGGTGCGCCGTGCACGCCGCCGCCCGGGTGGGCTCCGGCGGAGGCCAGGAAGAGGCCGGCGACCGGGGTCTCGGGGCGTCCGGTGCCGGGCACGGGGCGGAAGACGAGCTGCTGGTGGAGGGCGGTCGTGCCGCCGTTGATGGCGCCGCCGCACAGATTGGCGTCGAGTGCCTCGAGGGTGGGGGGTGCCAGGATGCGGCGGGCGCGGATCAGGGAGCGGAAGCCGGGCGCGAAGCGCTCGACCTGACGTTCGACACGGTCGGCCATGAGTTCCTGGTCGGTGGTGTCCCAGCGGCCGGTGATGCCCTCCTCGGCGGCGTCGGCGGTGATGTCCCGGGACACGTGGGTGTAGGCCCACGCCGATTCGGTGCCCAGCGGGGAGCGGGTGGCGTCGGCGGTGGTCATCTGGCCGAACAGCAGGAAGGGGCGGTCCGGGACTTGCCGCATGGCGATCTGCGCGGCGAAGCGCGTGAGCTCGTCCAAGCCGTCGGCCAGGTGGACGGTCCCGGCCCGGGAGGCCTGGTCGGCCTGCCAGGGCACCGGGCCGTCGAGGGCCCAGTCGACCTTGAAGGTGGCGAAGTCCCACTGGAAGCGGCGCAGGTCGTCCATGACTTGCGCCGGCACGTGCACGGGGTCCAGGAGTTCCCGGTACAGGGCGGGCACGGAAACGTCGGCCAGCACCGCCCGGCGGGCCGGCACCATGTCGCCGACCGCCGTACGCACGCCGACGGCCCGGCCGCCGCGCACGTCGATCCGCTCGACGCGCTGCCCACAGCTCACTCGCCCGCCCCGTGTTTGAAGACGCTGGGTCAGGGCCTGGGTCAGTGCGCCCGAGCCGCCGACGGGCACGGGGAACCCGTACGTCTGTCCCAGCATGGCCATCAGCCAGCCGAAGCCACCGCTGCCCGCCGACTCGGGGGCGAGGTCGGCGTGCAGGGCGTTGCCGGCCAGCAGGAGCCGACCGCCCTCGCCGCGGAACTCCTCCTCGCCCAGGCGGCGCACCGGCAGCACCAGGGAGCGGGCCATGCGCAGGCCGCCCGCGGCCCGCAGCCGGAAGGCCAGCCGTGCCGCCGAGCGGACCGGCGGGAAGGGGGTGAACAGGGTGTTCAGCAGATCAGGGTGCAGGTGCTGCCACAGGCCGTGCAGCCGACGCCAGGCGGCTCCGTCGCCACGGGCGAAGGCGTCGAGGGAGCCTGCGGTGACGTCGACGTCCCGGTCCAGCACGGCGCAGCTGCCGTCACTGAGGGGATGGGCGAGCACGCTGGGCGCGTGGCTCCACCGCAGTCCGTGGTCGGACAGGCGCAGCGAGGACAGCACCGGCGAGGCGGCCGCGAGCGGGTAGAAGGAGCTGAAGAGGTCGTTGACGAACGCGGGGTCAACACCTCGGTCGTGACGCACGGCGCCGCCCGGCTCCGGCTGTTCCTCCAGGACGTCGACGCTCCACCCGGCGTCCGCGAGGAGGTTGGCGGCCACCAGGCCGTTGGGGCCGGCACCGATCACCACGGCGTCAGGCATGGCCGCCCCCTTCCGCACCCCGCACCGCGCCGGCGACCGCGGAACTGCCGTTTCGTGCCTCGCGCTCGCACAGCCGGGCGAGGCGGGCGAGCATGGCGCGGTGGCGCAGCTGGATCAGGGTCTCGAAACCGACGTTGTGCAGTCGGCCGCCCGCGCCCTGGAGGGGGTGTTCATCCACGACCACCAGACAGCGATCGCCCCACGGCCGCAGCTGGATGGCGATCCGTGCCGTGCCGAGGGGGCCGGCGTGGGCCTCCAGCTCCAGGCAGTCGCCTTCCTCGACATGGCGGACGACCGTTTCGTTGACCAGCTGGAGCGGACCGATCCGGACCTCGTAACGGATCGCCGCACCCAGCTCGGGCCACTGCCCGCGCACAGGGTGGGACCGCGAGGTCCCCACCACCCACTCCGCATATCGGCGGCCGTCGGCGAGAACGGCCCACACGGCACTCGGGCGAACGTGTACCAGACGGTGGCGAACGGCCACAGAGACCTCCATGTGCCTCGACCGGATGGTCCGTGGACCAGGAGCCGAGTGCCCGCGCCTCACGGCTCCAACCAGCACCACTGGCACCGATCGGGGCTCGCTGAGGAGTTTGAGGCGGTGCGAAACTGCCTGATCGGCGCGGCTGAGGTGGCCGTTTCGCAGGCGCTGGACGAGGTCGGACAGGCGGGTCCGATCAGGTTCGACGACGAGAAGGACGGCTCGCCCGTCGCGCGGGTGGATGGTGACCGGATCGGCGATGGTGACCCGGGCGCCGCCGGGGCGGACCAGTGCGGTGGAGCGTTCGAGAAATCGCCGCCGATCACGTTGAACACGACGTCGACCTCGCCGATGTCCGACAGTTTCCCGGCCTGGAGGTCGGCCTTCTCGGCCTGGAGGTCGACGAAGCGTCCGCGCCGAGGCCGAGGGCGGTGTCGCGGTGGGAGGCCCGGCCGGTGGCGATCGCCCGGGTGCCGGGCTCGCGTGCCGGCTGCACGGCGATGAAGCCGACGCCGCCCGCGGCGCCGTGGATGAGCAGACCCTGGCCGGTGATCAGGTGGGCGTGGCCGAACAGGGCCCGCCAGGGGGTGAGCCCGGAGACCGGCAGCGCGGCGGCCGTGACGTGGCCGACGTCGGTGGGTAGTGGGCGAGGTGGCGGGCCTTGACCGATGTGTGCTGGGCGAGTGAGCCGTTGCGGGTCCAGTCGGTCGGACCGAACACCCGCTGCCCGGCGGTCAGGCAGGTGGTGCCGTGGCCGAGCTCGGTGACCACGCCGGACAGCTCGTGGGGGAGGGGAGTGGCAGTCGCGTCTGGTGGGCGAAGTCGTCGGCCCGAAGGAGGCCGGCCGCTCGGGCCGGTGACCAGAGGCGCGTCATGGGCTCTCCAGCTTTCCCGGCGAAGGGATGGATAGCGTGTTGTGGCGGACTGGGATGCGCCGGGATCGTCCGGGCGGGTTCGGCGGAGGTGTCTTCGGGTGGCGTGGGACGGTGGCCGGTCGTCAGCACGTGTCGTCGGCCCGGGCATGGGCGGGGTGGCGGGGCCTGTGCACATGGCGAGCGACCCCGACCGCGCCGCGCCGGCCGTCCCCTGAGCGCCCCGAGCGGCCGGCGCGCAGGAGTGCCGGGTAGCGGCGGATGTCCGCGGGCACCCCGATGGCTGCTGCCGGGATGCGGAGGCCCACTGCCGAGACCAGGCTGGCCCTCATGGCAGAAGAGCGTCCTTCGCGCGCGAGGAAACCCTCGACCGCATCCACCCGCCGCACATCCTCCTCTCGCGGACCGGAATACGCCGCGCATGCCGCCTGCCGCAGCCTTCAGGGACTGATCGACCATCCTGCGGAGGGCGTGTCGGCCGTCACGCCGAAGGACGACGGATGGTGCGTCGTCGTGGACGTCCTGGAACTTCCCCGGATCCCGGACACGACGAGTCTGCTCGCCTCCTACGAGGTGCACGTCGACCGAAACGGCGAGCTCAAGGAATACCGCAGGGTCCGCCGCTATCGGCGCGGCTCCGCCGACGAGTGATCCCGGTTCACCCGACGACTGGAAGGACGCCCCCATGCCCCCGCCCACCTATTCCGACGAGGTAGTGGCGTGCCCTCCGCGCGCCGGCACGTTGTACGACGTGCTGGAACTCATCCTCGACCGGGGCATGGTGATCGACGTGTTCGTCAGGGTCTCCCTGGTCGGCATCGAGATCCTCAAGATAGACGCGCGCATCGTCGTGGCCAGCGTGGACACCTATCTGCGCTTCGCCGAGGCCTGCAACCGGCTCGACCTGGAACGGGACTCACGGAGCACCACCGTTCCCGAACTGTTCGGCGGCAGCGCCGCCAAGTCGATCGGCAAGCGCAAGGTGCGCAAGGCCGCCGAAACGGTCGGTGACACCGTACGCAAGGTTGTCGGCGGTCGGGACGAGGAGTCCGAGGAGGAAGAGGAGGAACGGCCGCGCAAGCGCCGTGCCTCCTCCGGCAGCGGTACGAGCCGACGACGCGAGGAGGCATGAGCCGTGTCCACCGCTGGTGTGTACGTCTACGCGATCGTCCCGGCCGACGCGGTCCTGCCCGCCGACGCCGGCGGCGTGGGCGGACCGGCCGCTCCGCTGCGGACGATCAGTGAGGGGCGGGTCGCGGCCGTCGTCAGCGACGCGCCGCAGAAGCTGCGCGCCCGGCGCCGCGACCTGCTGGCCCACCAGGAGCTCCTGCAGCGCCTCGCGGACGACGGACCCGTACTGCCCATGCGCTTCGGCATGGTCGCACCGGACGAGGAGACCGTATACCGGCAACTCGCCGATGCAGGAGGGGGCCACACCGCTGCCCTGGAGCGGATCTCCGGCGGTGTCGAGGCCAATGTGAAGGCGTTCCCGGCCCAGGACGCGCTGGCGGCCCTCGTCGCGCAGGACGGGAAGGTGCGCCGACTACGCGACGAGGCGCGCCGTCGTCCGAGTTACGAGGCCAGTCTGCGGCTGGGTGAGGCCGTGGCCTCCGCCCTGGCCGCCCGCGCCGCCGAGGCGGGTCGCCGGATCCTGCGCGAACTGACGCCCCTGGCGCGCGAGACGGCCGCCGGACCGGACGTCGAGGGCTGTGTGCTCAACGTGTCGTTCCTGGTCGATCGAGCTGCTCACGAAGGCTTCCGCGCCACGGCTCAGCGGTTCGCCGACGGACATCGTGAACACGTGGAACTGCGGCTCGTGAGCCCACTGCCCTGCTACAGCTTCGTCACCGGCGCAAGCGGGCCGGCTCGGACCGCTGGAGTCTGACATGGGGCTGATCACAGGACTGCTCACACTGCCCATCGCCCCGGTGCGCGGTGTGGTCTGGGTGGCGGAGAAGCTCCAGGAGACCGCCGAGCGCGAACTGCACGACCCGGCCGTCCTCCGTACCCAACTGGCCTTGCTCAACAAGGAATTCGAAGACGGCTTCATCAGCCTGGAGGAGTTCGAACGCGAAGAGGAACGGCTGCTCGACCGGCTCGAGGCCGCCACGGCCCGTCCTGCGCCCAGAGATCGAAGCGGCACGGGGGACGAAAGGGAAGGGCCTCATGTGAGGCGCGGAGCGAGCAGGCGGCGCCATGGCTGAAGTCGACTTCCGAGGGACGGCCCAGCCGGTTGCAGGCCCCCCGGCCGCCAGCCTCGCCGACATCCTCGAACGCGTCCTCGACAAGGGGATCGTCATCGCCGGCGACATCAAGATCGACCTCCTCGACATCGAACTGCTCACCATCCGGCTCCGGCTGTTCGTGGCATCCGTGGACACCGCCAAGAAAGCCGGCATCGACTGGTGGGAGACCGATCCGGCGCTCAGTTCACGTGCGGCCCGCGACGCCCTGCGGGAAGAGAACAACGAGTTGCGGCGGCGACTGGAGGCACAGGGTGCCGGGGAGGACGAGTCGCCCCGGGCGGTCGCCGCGCCCGGCGCGGACACCACCTCCACACCAGCGGCAGAGAAGGGAAGCCCAGACGTATGACGGATCGCGGCCCTGCGGTTGCGGGTGCTCTGGCCACCTATGTCTTCGCGGTCTGCCGCGATGCGGACCCGGCAGTCGTCCGTGATCTGCCCGGCATCGATGACGCAGCGCCCGTACGCGCACTGCCACTCGGGACGCTGACGGCCGTCATCCAGTCCGTCCCGGCGGCCGACTTCACCGATGAGGCCTGGCAGTCGCGCCTTTCCGACCAGCGCGAACTGGAACGCTACGCGCGCGCCCATCACGAGGTGGTGTCCGCGGCCGCCGCCGCCTCACCCACGGTTCCGCTGCCACTGGCCACGCTGTATCACGGCGACGAGCGGGCGCGGCAGGCCCTGGCCGAGCAGGCGGACCGGTTCCATTCCGCACTGAGACGCATCGCCCGGCACACCGAATGGGGGGTGAAGGTGTACACGCCGGCGGAGACGCAGGTCCGCCCGGAGCCCGTCGCGCCCTCGCCGCCGGCGCCGACGGGACGGACGCGCCCGGCCGCTGGCGCGGGCCTCGCCTACCTGGAGCGCAAACGGGGGATGCACCAGCGGCGGGAGCGCCGCCATGACGACGCTCTGCGCACAGCTGAGATCGTGGACGCCGAGGTAAGCCGTCTGGCGACGGCGTTCCGCAGACTCCGGCCGCACAGCGCCCAAGCCGGGGAGCGGGGTGTCCAAGTCCTCAACGCCACGTATCTCGTCGCGGACCATCGAGCCGCAGAACTCGCACAGTTGACCCGGGCGTTGCAGGAGCGGACCGGGGCGCGCATCGAGCTGTCCGGCCCGTGGGTTCCCTATTCATTCGTCGGCGAGGTGTAGGCGATGACGAGGTGCGGGCGATGACGCACACGATGGTGCCCTGGGACAGCCCCGAGCCGCTCGGCGGCCCCGTGGGAGTGCCACTCGTGGATCTGCTGGACCGTGTCCTGGCGACCGGCGTGGTGATCAGCGGAGACCTGGTCATCGCGATCGCGGAGGTGCCGTTGGTCCGGCTGTCGCTGCACGCCCTCCTGTCGTCGGTGAACGAGCGCGTTCCGGCACCCTGGGCGGACGGGGGACCCCTGTGACCGACGGCGGGCGCCTCGACCTGGACCCGGACCGGATGGGGCGCGACCTCGTGGCACTCGTCCTCACCGTGGTGGAACTCCTTCGCCAGCTGATGGAGCGCCAGGCGATCCGGCGGGTGGACCAAGGTGATCTCAGCGAGCAGCAGATCGACGAGATCGGAACGACCCTCATGCTGCTCGATGAGCGCATGACAGAACTCTGCGAGCAGCACGGCTTGCGACCGGAGGACCTGAACCTGGACCTCGGCCCCCTGGGCACCCTCCTGCCCCGAGACTGAAGCGACCGCCACGAGACGATCGACATCACGCCTGCCGAACCGGCATGAGCCCACCACACCTGCGCGGCACACATGGAGTGCCACGGCGAGGGACTCGCTCTTCCGGATCGCGTGCATCACCAAGCCGATCACGACGGACGCGGTTCTGATGCTGGTGGAGGAGGGGCGGCTCGCTCTGGAGGCGCCGGTCGAGGAGTGCTGCCGAAGCCGGCGAAGCCGAGCGTGGTGCGCACTCCCGACGCCCCGGTCGCCAGGCGCCGTCGCTGGGGACACCTGACTCGGACGGCGATCCGGACTTGAGCCGCTGCATGAAGGCGTCAGTCAGCCGCCCCCGTCCGGTGTCAGGAACGAAACCCGATGACCCCGAAACCCCGTCGTTCCTGCGCGTGTCTCATCCACCCGAGGCACTGCATGACGGCGTCCACGACCTCGGGCTCCAGCGGCGGTGCTTCGCCCGACTCGTCGACCGCCCGCTTGGTCGCCTCGAACTGCTCCAGTGCCTGGGCGATCTGTGTGGGCGTCCACTCGCCGCAGCCCGGCGTGAAGGTGTACGGCAGTGGAGACGGCAGACCGCTGTAGCTGAACTCCTCGACGGACACCGCTGTGATGCCGAAGGTCTTCAGGCCCTGGTCGACGACCGACAGCCAGTCCCCGCGATGCGGAGTGAAGCTGCTGTTGTCCAGGAACGAACCGGTGAGGGAGCACAGCCGCTTGTAGGCGTAGCCGTACTGGAAGGCATGGTCCTCGTCGTCGCTGAAAGGCCCTCCGTGGACGACCGCCCGCAGTGCCTCGTATGCCTTGGGGGCGCCTCGCCCGATCTCGTAGCTGAAGTAGTCGTCGGCGCGGGCCAGGTCGTCCCCGAAACTGTCGCTGATCACTTCCAGCAGCTGATCGTCACGGGATCCGACGAGGGCGCGCGTCGCGGCGACATCGAGCAGTTGAAGTGCTCTCCCTCGTAAACTAAACGAGGGAGATTCCTGCCTACCTTGCGGTGGCGGGCTTGACGCCACGGGGACGCCTGACGACTGCCCTCCCGGCAGTCGGGATGAGCGCGTGGCCCATCCGGTACAGGTGCAGGACGTTCCGGGCCGCGTTCCAGTCGGCGTTGCCAGACCATCCGCAGTCGGGGTTTTTGCACACGAACGTGGCCTGGTCCTCCCGGCTGCCCGGTGTGGTGAAACCACAGGCTGAGCAGCGCAGGGAGGTGCCGGGGGCGGGGACCTTGTGCAGGGTGCCGCCGTGACGGGCGGTCTTGTACGTCAGCATCGTCACGGTGCGGCCCCATGCCTCCTGGCTGATGGAGCGGTTCAGGCCGGACTTCTGGCCGACGTTCCTGCCGGGTTCCTCGATGGTGCCCCTGGCGGACTTGACCATGTTCTTGATGTTGAGCTGTTCGACCACGACGGTGCAGTACCGCTTGGCAATGCTGGTGGTGGTCTTGTGCTGCCAGTCAACGGCGCGGCGCGTGGCTGTTGCGCGGAGCTGCTTGATCTGGTCGTAGGTGTGCCGCAGGCGGCGGGAGGCCTTCTCCCCGCGCCGGCGGTTCTGCTTGCGCTGGGCGGCGCGTCGTTCCAGGCCAAGCAGTTTGGCCTTCTCCCGCGGGTTCAGCCACTTGTCCCGGTCGGCCCTCCCGTCGGGGAGGCGGGGCGGGCGTCCGTGGTCGCGGTGGTCGCCATCGGAGAGGGCGAGGGGCAGGCTCACCCCGGCATCGATGCCGACCTCGGTTCCCTGGTGAGGCCCGGGCCTGGCTTCGAGGGTCCGGACGCGGAAGGCGATGTGCCAGCCGAGTGCGTCCTTGACCAGTCGCGCCCCGGTGATCCGGTTCTCCTTGTCGGCACGCTTGCCCACGGGGAGGTCCCTGGTCCAGCGGAACCGGACCCGTCCGATCTTGGGGATGTTGGCCATTCCCCAGCGGCGGTGCACGCGGGTGATGTTCAGATCCCGGCCCTGCGGGATGTCCACGGACATCACCCTGCGGATGCGGGCCTTGAAGTTCGGCGCGTCGGCGCGGCCGTCCCAGCAGTTCTTCCATGCCAGGAAGTACGTCTTCAGTACCGCTTGCGCGGCCTGGGCGGGGAGGACGGCGAGCCAGTCGATCTCGCCTCGGGCCCGGCGGATCGCCGTGTCCGCTGTGGCCAGGGAACGCTTGTCCTTGGGGAGCATCGTCCACCAGTCGTGCAGCAGGTTCCACAGGGTGCGGGCCGCATGCGCCTGCTCGTCCATGAGCCGGATCTGCGCAGGGGTCAGCGCGAGTCGGGCACGATGCCCGAACTGCCGCGTCTCTCCTGCACGTTCCGTGGTCACTCGATCACGATACCATTTGGCTCATGTCACCACGGTGGGATCCGAATCCCGATGTACGCACTGGCCGTCACGTCGTCTACAACCTGCATGTCCACTTGGTGTTTCTCACCAAATATCGGCGCAAGGCCATGACGGACGCCATGCTGACCAGGTGCGAGGAGATCATGCGGGAGGTCTGCCAAGACTTCGAGGCCGAGCTGAAGCAGTTCAACGGCGAAGAGGACCACGTGCACCTCCTGGTGCGCTATCCGCCGAAGGTCCAGCTCTCCAGACTGGTCAACTCCCTCAAGGGCGTCTCCTCCCGCTACCTGCGCAAGGAGTACGACGCGCACGTCCGCCGGTACCTGTGGGGCGGACATTTCTGGTCCGGCTCGTACTTCGCCGGCAGCTGCGGCGGGGCACCGCTGACCGTCGTACGCCAGTACATCGAGAACCAGCAGCGCCCCGTGTGACCTGGCTGCGGCCAACAGCACAGATCCGCGCTCAAAGCCGAGGTCAGAGCAGTATTGAGATGCGCTTCACCTCCCCCGTGAACGGGGGAGCACTGCGCAAGATCAAAGGTAGACACTCAGGGAAGAACTCATAGGACGAACCTACGGGATGCCACTGACACTACCCGTTCCCCCATGGTGCCCCTCGGCGCATGGCTTCTCAGACCGTGTTTGAGATCTGCCGTGTCCAGTGGCCTGGGCGGACGTTGAGTCTCACGTGAGTGCCGTTGGGGATGGGTATCCGTCGGACTTGACGGATGAACAGTGGGCGCTGGTGGAGCCGTTGCTGCCGCCTGCGAGGGTAGGTCCGAAGGGTGGGCGGCGGGAGAAGCATCCCCGACGGCGGATCGTGAATGCGATCTTCTACGTCGTGCGGACCGGGTGCGCTTGGAGGCAGCTTCCGACGGACTTCGCGCCGTGGCCCACTGTGTACTGGTATTTCACGTGATGGCATGACGACGGGACTGTCGAGCGGATCCATGATGCTCTTCGCGGCCAGGTCCGTGAAGCCGACAGCCGCAAGGCGGATCCGAGCGCGGGGCTAATCGACTCGCAGTCCGTCCGCACCGCCGACACCGTCCCCATCGCCACCAGGGGCTTCGATGCGGGCAAGAAGGTCAAGGGCCGCAAGCGGTTCCTCGTGACCGATACGCTCGGCCTGCTCCTGGCAGTCCATGTCGTCGCTGCGAATGTGCAGGACCGTGATGGTGCGAAGCGCCCGCTGCTGTGGACCCGCCTCGATCACCCGAGCGTCCGCAAGGTTTGGGCCGACCAGGGTTTCGCCGGCCGCCTGGTCGACTGGGCTTCCCAGATTCTCGGCCGCGAGCTGGAGATCGTCCGCAAAGACCCTGATCAGCGTGGCCTTCAAGTTCAGCCGAAGCGGTGGGCGATCGAGCGCACGCTGTCGTGGATCACTGCCCATCGGCGCCTTGCTCGGGACTACGAGACCAGACCGGCTCACTCGGAGTCCATGATCCGCTGGGCGATGATCGGCGTCATGGTCCGCCGTCTCACCCGCGGCCGTCCCGCGACGCGTCCGGGCCCGCGCCCGCTCGTACGACTACCGCCGTAAGCGGCACGCTTACGCGGCACCGGCAGTCAGGCGCTGCGGCGGCCTACAGAGCCAGGAACCGCTCTGCGTCTTGCTTGAGGACCGGCGTCAGATCACTCAGCTCCGAGACGATCAGACGAAGCTCACGCCCGAGTTCGGGTGATCCGCTCCAGACCTCCGGGTTCCTGGTGGGTACGGCGGCCAGCAGATCACCCTCGTACATGTCACCCTCCGCCATCGGGTCATCCCGGAGCACCTCCAGTGCCACCGGCAAGACATAGGCAAGGCCCACGTCTTGCCTGACCAGCAGGCGCAGGTCCTCGACGGTCAGCTCGCCGACCGGCTTACGCCGAAGCGCGTGCACGGTCGCCACAAGGCGGGTCACATCGCTCGACGGGGTCGGCCAACGATCGCGCTCAAGCTCCTCAAGGGAGCGGTCACGGTCCACGAGTCGAGTCACCGAGGGATCGTCCCATGCCATAGATCTCAAACGCGGTCTCAGGGTGTCAGTTCCGCCATCACCGCGGGGGCCAGTGACGGGTTGGAGGCTGCCGCCTCCGCCACCAGGTCGTCGTTGTCGGTGAGGAGTTGCGCGATGTCGGCCGGGGGCAGGTTCGGGTGGGCGGCGGCCAGGGGGCGGGCGTGTCGGTCGGTCAGGCAGGCCAGTAGCGCGGGAGCCGGGGCGTGTGGGTGCCGGGCGACCTTGCGGAAGACCTTCCGCACGGGGGGCTGGTGCCGGGTCGCTTCCTCCAACAGGGTGGACGAGGCACTCGGGTTGGCGGCCACTGCGGCCACCACCTGAACTCCGTGGCGGGCGACCATGGCGCGCAGGTGGGCTTCGGACAGGCCCGGGTGGGGTGCGACGGACTTGGCCACCTTCGCGTCGGGGTCTGCGGCCAGCGTGTCGCGGATCGCGGCCGGCAGGTCGCGTCGTTGGGCCACGAGCATCCGTACGACCGGGTTGCGAGATGCGGCCAACTGCGCCGTCTCTTGGGGGGAGGCGGCGGCGATCCGCGGCAGCAGGGTGGAACCGATCCTGGTCGCCCGCGCCAGGTCGGCCAGCACGTCGAGCGGCACGTTCGGGTTGTGGGCCAGTCTGCGCTGCACGTCGTGGCCGCGGTCGGCGGCCAGCGTACGGATGAGGGTGTCGTCGATCGCGGGGTTCTCGGCGAGGTCGGCCCGGACTCCGGGAATGGGGTCCTTGGCGAGTTGCGCGCCCACGCTCGGCGGCAGGTCGGATCGGGCCGCGAGGGCGCTGCGCAGCAGCATGGAGGGGTGATCGGCGAAGCTGACGGCGGCGTCGATCGGGGTGGCGGGGTTGAGCAGTGCCATGCGCTGGATCTCGTGCACGGTCGACTGATGCGATCCGTCGCAGGCGGCGCCCGCGGGCAGTTCGCACTGGGGTCGCGGGCAGGACCGCTCATGCACGAACGGCGTCACCTCGCGGTCGCAGACCAGGCACCGCTGCGCCGGCGGGAGCCCTTCCCCGGTGATCAGCATGTCCAGCACGGGCGGTGGCGTGGAGTCGTTGGCCGCTGCCGCGCGGCGCACCTCGGCGTGCGGATGCCGGGCGAGCCTCGCGGCCGTGTCGGGGGTGGTCCACAGTGCGAGTTCCGCGACCACCTGGATGTCCGCGTCGGCGGCGAGCGTCCGTACGACGTCGGGTGGCAGGTCGGGGCAGGCGGCGAGCTTCTCCCGGACGTGGGTGGTCCGGTGGGCTGCCAGCAGGCGTGTCCACTCCTGCCGGCCGGCCCCTTCATCGAGGAGAGCGAGCGCGGCGTACGGCCGGACGGCGGGATCGATGTCGTCCGCGGTCAGCCTGCCCTCGTATGCCAGTTGGACGGCGATCTCGTCGCCGCGGGTGGCCAGCGTGGCCAGTTGCGCAGGAGTGAGGTCCGTGCGTGCGGCGAGCTCGCTGCTGAGGTCGGGGTCCGCGACGGTGATGAGCCGGTCGATCAGTTCGGGTGGCAGGGACGGGTTGGCGGCGAGTCCGTGCAGGACGTGGTTCACGGGCACATTTTGGTCGGACTTCCGTCGGATGGCTCGTGGATTTCAACGGTGAGGGCGCGCCCACAGCCGCGTGGGCGCGCCCCCTTCCTTGCTGACCCTCCTAGCTCAGCGGCTCCACCCAGATGTTGCGGTACCGCACCTTGTTGCCGTGGTCCTGGAGGCGGATCGCCCCGGCCGACGGTCCTTCCGGTCGGCCGCCGCCGGTCGGACCGTCGATCGTGATGTCGTCGTGGATCTTCTTGCCGTTCCAGACGACGGTGACCCGCGCGTCGGCCGTCTTGGTGCCGTCGGTGTCGAAGCGGGCCGCTCGGAAGGTGATGTCGTACGTCTGCCAGGTCTCCGGCGCTGTGGCGGCGTTGACGTCCGGAGCCTTCTTCAGATAGATCGCGCCGGCCTCGTTCGTGTCGAGCGTGGTGTCACCGAAGGAGTCGAGGATCTGAAGCTCGTACCGGTCCTGGAAGTAGACGCCGCTGTTGCCGCGGTCCTGGCCGGTCACGTCGTCCGGCAGGAGCGGTACGCGGAACTCAACGTGCAGTTTGAAGTCCTGGTAGGCGTCCTTCGTCCGGAGGTCGCCGCAGCACACCTCCATCGACTGCTCGTCGGTCAGCGGCCATTCCACGGTACGTCCGTCCGTGTGCTGCCACTGGCTCTGTGACGCGGCGGTGCCGTCGAAGAGGGAGATCCGGGCGCCGTGCGGGTGGACCGTGATCAGGTCCAGATTGACGTGGCCGGTGTCGCCGGAGTCGAAGCGGTAGGCGATCGTGTTCTGGCCCGCGCGCAGGGTGACCCGTTCGGTCTGGGTCGACCAGGTGTCCCAGTTGTTCGTGGAGGCGAGCTTGGTCTGTCTCAGCTTCTGCCCGTTGGCGTACAGGGAGAGGGACTTGGTGCCCTGGAAGGGGTTGGGTCCGTTGGAGTAGCGCAGGTTGACGTCGTAGTCGCCGGCTTTGGGGACGGTGACGTCGAAGGTGGTGGCGACCTTGCCCTCGGTGGCGTAGCGGTCGACGAAGCCGCTGCCGGAGTAGCCGGGGTGGTCGGTGTTGATGCCGGCGGTGCCGGTCAGCCGTGCCTCCTCGGCCTCGTACAGCGTCGCGGGTGGCGGCTGCTTGCCCGGCAGGGCGTTGAGCGTGTACCAGGCTTCCGTGCTCCACAGTGCCTCGCCGGACGTGGACGCGAAGGGGCGGGGTGAGCGGACGTGGACGACGTGGCCCGGTTTGAGGCCGTCAAGGCGCAGCGAGACCGTGCGGCCGTCGTCGGAAAGGGTCGCTGAGCGGACGTCGAGCCGCTGCTCGGCGATCTTCGGTCCGCCGTAGTCCGATGTCGGGGTGTAGCGCCACTGTTCGGCCTGGTAGCGGGAGGCCAGCTTCTCGGCGGTGGCCCCGGACAGCGGCTGGGTGTACTCCAGGTCGAAACCGCCGGGAACGGCGCGCATCTCCTTGATGTCGAAGGTGTTGCCGCCGTTGGGCGTCAGCTTCTGGAGACCGAACTTCAGCTTTCCTTCCTGGCCCCAGTTGCCGTCCGCGCCGAGCCCGCCCGCGTAGACCGCGCCGTCGGGGCCCATGGTGATGCGGTTGACGCCGGCTTCGAGTCCCTGCGTGTAGCGGAACACGGCGCCCTGGTACTGGCCCTTCACCTTCTCCAGATAGGCACGCTGGAGCCCGCCGTAGGTGACGTCACCGAGGAGCATCTGCCCGGCGAACCGGCCCTTGGTCAAGTACAGCGGTGTGCTGGGGGAGTTGGCGATCTCGTTCTGCGGCAGCCACAGCACCGGTTCGGTCACCGACCGGTCGTCGAAGGGGCCCGAGGGTTCGGTGTAGTGGTTGAAGAAGCGGTCCTGCTTGATGTGGACGAGCTTGGACGCGGGCAGCCAGCCGCCTTGGTTGTCCGTGGTGAAGATGTCGCCGCCGGGTCCCCAACCGATGCCGTTGGGGGTGCGCAGGCCACCCGCGATCGGCTGGATCTTTCCCGTCTTCTTGCTGATCTTGTACGTCGTCCCGCGGCCGGGGGCAGGCTGCGGAGTTGTCGTCGCGCCTCCGTAGTTGATGGCGACGGACAGGTTCACGTAGAAGTAGCCCTCGCGGTAGAGCAGCCCGAAGGCGAACTCGTGGAAGTTGCCGCCGTAGGGCCAGGTGGCGACGGTGCGGTACTCGTCGGTGACGAAGTCCCTGTTGGGGTCGACCAGTTGGGTCAGCTCGTGCTTCTGCGACACATACAGCGAGCCGTCGACGTATTTGATGCCCATGGGCTCGCGCAGCCCGCTCGCGATCTTCTTCACGGTCACCTTGTCGCGACTGGTGTCGCCGGTGACGTTGTTGAGGAGGTACGCCTCGCCCGTGGTGGTCTGTGAGCCGCCCCAGGTGGTGATGGCCAGGCGTCCGTCGGGCAGCCAGTCCATGCCGGTGACCTGGGGCTCGAAGCCGTCCGGTCGGAGGTCGGTGAGGGTGAGGTCGGGGCGTACGTCGGTCAGCGGCAGACCGTCGCCCGGGCTGTCGGCCCCGGACTCGCATTCCTTGCGGCCCGGGGCGGTGACCCGGACCACTCCGGCGTCGGTGCTCAGTGCCTCGCTCGGCACGGTGGTGAAATCGTTCGCCGACGGAGGCTTCCAGGCCAGTGCGAGGCGCTGTTCGCCGCCCCGTTCGAAGTAGTCGATGCGGAACGGGTGGGATCCGGCGGTGAGTTGGACGGATCCGTCCTTCGGCTCGGCGCCGTGCAGTCCGTCGTGGTCGATGACCGTCCGGTCGTCAATGGTGAGCCGGGAACCGTCGTCGCTGGTCAGGCGGAAGGTGTAGGACCCGTCGTCGGGGATGACGAGGTAGCCGGACACCTCGGCCGAGAAGTTGTCGGCGAAGCCGCCGAAGTCGCCGGTCGTGGACCAGTCCACGGTCGGCATCAGCTTGTCGTGGTTGGGTGTCTGCCCTGGCTTGAGCTTGCACAGCTTGCTGAGTGGGACCTGGGTGTCGAACACCCGCAGGGTCACTCCCGGTTCCTGGGGCGGGATGTCATCGGGGGCTGCGGCGGAGGGTGGCGCTGTCCACACGCCTCCGATGAGGAAACTTCCGAGAAGCAAAGGGGCGAGCCGTCTTCGGGCATGGCGGAACCACCGTTGATGCATCGGTCCTCCAGAACGGACCGGAGGCCGCCGGATTGCACTCCGGTCGAGTTACCCGCTGCGCGGGGGCGCGCAGAGGTGGTACTCGTGCGGTTGCGCCGATACCGTAGGGGACTTTCGCTGAGCGAGTCCATACTTTGTCATCAGCGAGTTCAAAGTCCTCTCGGCGACCTGGTACTGCACCGGACCGCCGCTCGATGCAGACTGTGCGTGCCGCTCGCCCCGGTGGTGCCTGCGGTGGACCTTGGATGCTCGGTGACCCGAAGGAGACCCGGATGGAACGAGGTCAGCTGCAGTGATGCGGCGGGAAACTCTCTCACCGGCTCGCTCAGGGCGTCTGTCTACGTCTGGCCGGTGAGGCCCTCGTGCGGCTGGCCCGGCAGTGCTGGGCGACTTGTCCACCGCGAGCTCCCTGTGCGAGAGGTTTCGGGCTCAGCGGCGGCGGCTCGGCATCGTTTCGCAGACGGCGCAGACGGCGCAGACGGCGCAGACGGCGCAGACGGCGCTCTCGGCCGACCCCCTGGCCGACATGCTGGGCTACTTCCACCGAGCGCATCCGAAGGTCAGCGTGCGCGTCGTCGATCCGGAACGAGGGCCTGCCGTGGCGCAGATGGTCGCGGCCGGGCAGCGCGAGTTCGGTCTGGTGGATGCCTCGGTGCCCAGGGCAGACCTCAGCCGGATCGACCTGCCCGGAGCAGGAGACGTGAAGCCGAGCAGCGACTGGGCGAGCGCGAGGCACACAAGCTCGAAGTCGGTCAACATCGAGGCCTGCCCAGCCGTCGTGGGCTCGCCAGCTCGTCGTCGATCTTCACGTACAGGGCGGTCAGAAGGGTCTCGATCGTCCAGCCCTACCAACCGAGGCGGGGAGGGGGCCCTCAGCATTCGTTACGGCGCGGGAGCGGGCCCCGGCTCACAGCTGGCGGGTGAACTCCTGGCGGTCGGCGAAGTTCTCGTAGCCTGCCCGTTCAAAAGCCATGATCATGGCGGTGTTGGCCGCGTCGCAGTCGCCGCGGATCTCCTCGGCGCCCGCTTCGACCAGCAGCCGCGTGCCGCGGGCCACCACCGCCGTCGCGTAGCCGTTGCCGCGGCAGGCCGGAGACACAGCCACCAGGCCGATCACCGCGGTCGAGGCGTTTTGGGCGGGGAGGCTGAGTGCAGCCGGCGTGCCGTCCGGGGCGTAGCCGAGTTCCCACCACGAGGGCTCGTACGAGAACTCCTCCATGTCCGCGAAGAGGCTCTCCGCCGCGCGCTGGGCGCCATGCCGGGCGACCCTGGCAGCGAGTTGGGCGTCGGCGCTGGTCGGCAGCGCCTCGGCGAGGAGAGCGATGAGCGGTTCACGGCCCAGACTGGGCAGGGAACGCCAGGTCAATCGGTCATCATGCGAAGTGAGTTCTACCCCGGAGCGGCGGCGGAAGCGGCGACCGTCACGGGCCCGCTCGAAGCCCGCCAGACGGAGAAGCTCGGCGCGCCGTTCCGGCTCCGCCTGGAACTGCGGCGGCTGCGTCGGCGAGTCGATGACGTGCTCCAGCTCCGTGGCGCCGAGCGAGCCGGCCAGGGCGACGGCCTCGGCCAGCAGCGCCCGGCCGGTGGCCAGGCCCGGCTCGTGCCACGGTGTCTCAAGGAGCACCAGGGCCATCGGGACGTCGTCCCCGGGGAGGGTCCACAGCGCGGTGGCCGCGGTGAGCCGACCGGCCTCGTCCTCCGCGACCAGGCACCACTCCGGACGGGTGCACTTCTTGGCAAGTAAGTCGGTGAGGTAGGCGGCCGTCCCGGCGTTGCGCTCGGGCTGGTCGGAGTGCTGGACGAGGGCAGGTAGTTCGTCTGGGCGCGCTAAACGTATAGGCATGTACTGGGATCATCCTGTCTCTCGATGACGTAGCTGGCTTTGCATGAAATCGCCACCCAGTGGCACCGGCAGGCCTGGCTGTTCCTGCCCTTGTCAGACCGACCATCAGACCCGGGCCTACGGACTGGATGCTGTCGGCCTCCTGCCGCAGCGGTGGATCCCACGGCCGATCGGCGGTGGTCGTGGCCTGGCGCAGGGCGGTGCGGCGTAGGCATCTCATTCCACCGGGTAGCGCACCACCAACACCCCCTCCACATCCCTCCCCACCGCCTCGTACAGATGCGGTACGTCCGCCGCCCACCGGGCGTGGCCGCCCGGGCCCACCTCGAGCGGGGCGGAGGCGGGACCAACCCGGGCCGTGCCGCTGAGGACCAGCAAAAGCTCCTTCGTGCCCGGCACATGAGCGGCCGAGCGCTGCACCGCGCCGCTCTGAATGCGGATGCGATACACCTCCGACACCGCAGCCGCGTCCTGCACGCGGTCGGTCAGCACCGCATGCACCGCCGCGCCCTGCACCGGTGCGGGGCCAACGACTGTGCTTAGCGGCGCCTCGAGGGCTGTGGTCAGCGCGTACAGCGTCTCCAGGGTCGGATTGCGCCGGCCGGTCTCCAGTTCCGAGAGCGTGCCCTTGCCGACGCCGGAGCGGCGGGCCAGTTCCGACAGCGACAGGCCGCCGTCCTGGCGCAGACGGCGCAGCCGCTCGCCCACCTCCTGGGCCAGGTCCATAGCTCTCCGCCCCTACCGCGCCGGTGATGCATTGTCGTGACGCGACTAGCGTTCCATAAACAGAACGTTCTGTAAACGGAACGATCGTGGCGATGCACACGCACCGCGGCTCAGGCGGGGTTCGGACTTACTCGTCTAGAGGTTGTCCCGTAACCGGTGGGGCGGTTGGTGCGTTGGCTGGGCATGGGTGGGGTGATCTCAGCGGATGATGCGAAGTGGATCGAGCCG
>NZ_JBIWJD010000024.1:0-47404 GCF_044764945.1 Streptomyces sp. NPDC093568
CACGGACGGGACTCCGAGAACGCGCGAGCAGCCAAGCGCGGGCCTGGCCGGCGGGTCGGCTACACCTACCTGCACTCGGCGATCGACGGGTACACCCGCCTGGCCTACACCGAAGCGTTGGAGGATGAGCGGGCGGCCACGACCGTGAGCTTCTTCTGCCGGGCGCGGGCGTTCTTCGCCGCCCACGGCATCACCGTGGACCGGGTGATCACGGACAACGGGAACAACTACCGGGCCGTGGACTTCACCGCCAAGGTGGTCTTGGGCTGACCCCGTTTCGTAGGTCCAGTCGTTATGAGAGTCGTCCTGTTGCCCGCGGTCGCGGGCAGGGAGACTGGTCAGATCATGACGAACAGCAGGAAGCGTCACACCCCCGAGCAGGTCGTCCGTAAGCTCGGGCAGGCCGACAGGATGCTCGCCGATGGTCAGGACGTCGCGGCGGTGTGCCGGGAGCTCGGGGTGTCCGAGCAGACGTACTACCGGTGGCGGAACCAGTACGGCGGCCTCAAGGCCGACGACGCAAAGCGCCTGAAGGAGCTGGAGAAGCAGAACGCGACCCTGAAGCGTCTGCTCGCGGAAGCGGAGCTGGAGAAGGCCGCGCTCAAGGAGCTGGCTGAGGGAAACTTCTAAGCCCGGACAGGCGCCGCGCCGCCGTCGATCACCTCAAGCGCAAGTTGCGGGTGAGCGAACGGATGGCGTGCCGTCTGGTCGGGCTGAGCCGCTCCGCGTACCGGCGACCGCTCAAGGGCGACACGGTCGCGGACCCGGATCGGGCGCTCAGGGAGTGGCTGCGCGCCTGGGCGAAGGACCATCCCCGCTACGGGTATCGGCGGGCGTATCACGACGCCCGCGCCGAGGGGTGGGTGGTGAACCACAAGAAGATCCAACGCCTGTGGCGTGACGAAGGGCTCCGGGTCCCGCAGCGGCGTCGACGCAAGCGCGTCGGGTCCTCGACCGTCGACGCGCCGACGGCGGACGCGCCGAACGTGGTGTGGGCGGTGGACTTCCAGTTCGACGCCGACGAGCACGGACGACCGATCAAGATCTGCTCGATCGTCGACGAACACACCCGGGAGTGCATCGGCGGGCTCGTGGAGCGCTCGATTACCGCCGACCGACTCACCGCCCACCTCGAGGACCTCGTCGCCGCCCGGGGCGCCCCGGCGGTGCTCAGGTCGGACAACGGGCCGGAGTTCATCAGCGAGGCGATGGCCGACTGGGCCGGCACCCGCACCGGCCTGTCCTACATCCCTCCGGGCTCGCCGTGGCGCAACGGGTACGTCGAGTCGTTCAACAGCCGGATCCGCGACGAGTGCCTCAACATCAACAGCTTCTACTCGCTGCTGCACGCACAGGTCATCATCGGCGACTGGAAGGACGAGTACAACCACCACCGCCGGCACTCCTCGCTCGGCTACCTAACCCCAGCCGAGTACGCTCGGCAGTGCACCCATCAAATGGAAACCGACGACTCACAGAACGTCCGGACCGAATGAAGGGGGCGGCCCACGGACATATGAATCTATCGACTATATGGCGCGAGCGTCGCGCTCCCGGCAACTACAAGCGAGTCCACCAACGCTTGCCATAAATCACCATTTGAATATGTTCCGAATGCCGCCACGCGGATCCCAATGAGCCAATCAGACAGACGCCTACTGTCGCGGGCCACAACGCCCTCCGCACGAATGCACGTGGTAGACATCCACTCAAGACCCTGCATTACCTGCCGGGACTCAGGTAGACGGCCAATGAATTCAAGGAGTGCCTCGACGACCATTTCGTCTGCGGGCGAAACGCTGATCCAGCGGTCGATAAACGGCATCAGTGACGCCGGATCAACCCAGTCAATGGGGGGTCCTTCAAGCTCGTTATACATCCGCGCCGACCAAGCCAACGGCTGTGGTAGCAGAGCCGCCGCAGCCCAAGAGCCCCACGTCTCATCGGCGAAAGGGCTACTTTCACTCGGTACCGCGTATGCCAACGAGTGCTCAAATAGATCCGGCCAAAGACGGGCCGCGGCATCAGCACGCTTTTGGTTTTCAGCCCCAGCGCCGGCCAGCCCGTGAAGAAACATGGAGATAAGGCCAGCATTGGGCCTGAGCGTATCTAGATAGCTAAGTACCGGCCCCGGGTCCAAATCACTCGAGTAACCGTCCAACAACGCTCTCGCAGCAATTAGAGTATGTGAACCTCTCTCATCCGCAGCCCACCGTCGCCGCTCGTGGTCGACCATGGCTCGCGACTGGCTGCCTAGTAACCCTACAACAATGCGCTTGGCCTCTCCAGTAACACAGTGCTCGTGCACTGCGGCAGCTCCAGTTGCGCGGATTGTGGCATCCAAGTCCGCGACAAAGATACTGTCCCCGGGGACTTGCTGAAGTTGGCCTACAGGATCCCCTTCCAGCCGAGACGTGTTCAATTCCTGCCGTTCTTCGTCCCACGGTCCTGCAACTGCACCCCGACACGCTTCGAGCGACCAATCGAGCGCAACAACGTGAATACACGGCTCTCCGCTGCATGGGGCAGCCCAAATGGTGTCACAGCCGCGAGCGAGAAACAGCCGAGTCTCGTAGGAGCCCCGAGTAGCTATTGCGTAGCCATATTCGATTACCTCGGCGCGCGAAAAACCTACATCCGAAAGTAGACTTTCGAAACCGCTTCCTAGCAACGAGGGAAGTGCTTGAGCAGCCGAGCGATCAGGGCCGAACTCATAAAAGCCGTGTTCAGCGCTTTCGTCTGGGCCCTCAACTACAGACGAAGCCACTTCCAATACAGACCTGACGGCGAAGGCGCCATTACTCGAAAGTGCCTCAGTCTCACCGCGGGCCGCCAGAAGTAGGCAATCGCGCGCCACCAGAAGAACGGCAGTGTCCGGACGGAACGAATCATTACCCTCCGAAGATTCAATGATCTCCTTGATAGCACCGAGGTCACTGGAAACCTCGCTAGCAGACGGAGGGATATACTCATTATCATGGAGACGCGCCGTGTACTTATTCTGAATTCGCAGGATTCTGCTCACACGTTCCTGACGAGCCGCGTAGGCGGCATTCACTTTCATGGCATCCGCTGGTGCATCCACGAATAGAAAATTCTGCTCCCCATCCTTCTGAAGACGGTAGCGTTCAATCTCCAAGAAGGCCGCCCATGTCTCGATCAGCGAATTCTCTTCTCCCAGACGCTCACCATTGCTTCGAAGCGTCTCACCTACGAGTCGCAGGCTCCCGCGGCGCGCTTCGTCAGCGGTCATGACGAGATGCATGCAGACTTCACGCGGCGACCATTCACGTCGCCCTGAATGCGCCAGCCCTTCGGAAGAAGCCCGAAAGCCAATGCGCTCATTGGTACAACGACTGAACTCATAATGCCAAACGGCCGGTTCAGAAAGAAATTTGTCGATCGAAACGCCGGCGTGTTCAATATTACGAACGAGCAAGCCGAATATCAATCCCGGCACGGCGAGATTTTCACAGTTCTGCAGTAGCTTGCGTATCGCAGGAGCCACCGCTGTATCGATCTGGAACACAGGGTCGAGCACTCGCTCCATCGCCTGAAGCGCGCTCATACAAGGATTTGGACCCGCCGAAGTGCCCCGATACCAAGACCACGCATTTGCGGTTCCATTGTATTCCCTGGTGCGCCCATCCAAATCAAGTAGCACCGATGGGACGCGGTGGATTTCAGCATGCGGGCCACGTTTCGCATCATGCCTGCGAATACGGGAGGCAGCCCGCGTAGAGTCTATCGAAGCGTGATTGAGAATCCGGTTAAGAACTCTCACGGAGATATCAAATTTCGCTGTCTGAAAGAGGGTATAAAACGAACCCAAGTAATACGCATTATACGGTGGGGCCATGCCAACCCACCGCTGGTCATGTTCCCGAATCCTCTCGTCTCGGACATACCATCCAGTGCCAGTTTCATTTTCGATATAGTATGATTCCATGAGTTCCGCCAAGAAGTCCGGCCTGTATTGGGCAAGGCTTCGTGCACTGAATGGCGAGTCTGCCGCAGGGGCTAGAAACTCAGGTGCATGAATTGCGATGGTGCGCAGACAACTCTCTACATCATGATTCAAATCTTTGCCCATCATTGCCAGGAATTCGATAAATACTGCATTAGTTACCCTATAGTCGAGCTTCGCCACCTTCTTTTTTTCAGACAGGCCAATAGTGGGGTCTCCAGCGGCATCCTTACCGATAGACGGAGCTGGATGGCGGCGCCAGAAATCCATAAGCCGGTCGCGCAGGACGATGCGGAGTTCTTGACCCGCAGGCGTGCCTATGAAGACATGCGTCCAAAGCCACATTGAGAGCAAATTGTTTGCATCGGATGAAATCAGCCAGGGCTCGGGGGCATCCAATAATAGGCGGATGACTGGATCCGCTGCTGGACTTACGAGACGATCAACCGTAAAACGTTGTCCAACAACCCGAATTGCGTCTGCGAGCTCACAGCCGCTTTCCTCTTCCCCCAGTACGGATCGAAAACAGTCGTAAGCCGAATCGGTATCTAAGACGGCCTCCAAAGGCACGTCGGCCCATCTGACGCCGCTCCGCTCTGCGAGGCTATTGAACCCACGTACGATTCTTGGGAACACTGGGGCCGGTGGGCGGGAGGGGTCAGAAAGTATTCCCTTGCATGCAAGAGTGACAGCAGATAGCGCCCAGCGCGGCACCGTAATTTCTTTCAAAGTCTCAACGAGATCTTGCCGACGAACTAAATACATTGCCGCTGCATATCGGCGGATCTCATCGTGTGCGAATTGAGGCCAGGCCTGGAATGAACTATGAGGCGCGAGGAGATGGTCGGCGCGCAACGCGTCGATCGCGTTGGCGTCTAGGGATGCAACTGGGTTGGTTCCCTTAAGCGCTGCCTCTGCTAAGAGGATGAGAGTTCGATCGCGGCCTTCGGCCGACCCTGAGACTGGGCGCCCATCGCCTCGGACAATCGATCTCCAGATCAAGTCAATGCATTCCCACTCGTGCATTGACTGGTCGAGGGTTCGGCCCGTGCGCACAAGGAGGTCCAGGACAACCAGTCGCCGTAGAAGAGACGGATTCGGAACATCGCGAAGGACGCCACCGAGGGACGGAAACTTCTCAGCTACTTGCGAGAGAGCCTCATCGGTCAGCGGATGTACGTCAAAGCGGTCAGGTGTTCGGCTGTGCAGTCTAACGACTTGTTCAGTGACGAATTCACGGGAAACATCCGAGGCTACGACGATTACCCCGACTGATGATTCATGCGCCGCGCACAGGAGGTCTCTTAGTAGTCCAGTTGCTCGTTCGACGGCGACATCGGCACCATCCAGTATCAGCAGGCGCCGAGGACTCGTGAGCTCTCCAAATACTTCTCGGAAGCCTACTCCCAGCGCCGACTGAAGGCTCATGCTATCTTGAGGGAGTTCCCTCATATTTAGGATGACCGCCTCGAGCATATTTGAGGGCTCATCCTCAAGTGCAACAACCGTCGATAAGGTCAAAGCACTCTTGCCTGTTCCCGACTCACCGGTGACAATTACAGCGCGATTTTCTTCGGCGGCAAGTATTGCTTTTTCAGAAAGACTTCTGCGTAGCGGGCTAAGGCTGAGCGTCAGAGAACTACGGTCCCCTATCTCAGTTCCAAGGGATTGACGCACTGATGCCAACGCATCCTGACGGTGTTCCTTCAACATGGCCCATGCCGGTGCCGTTCTGCCTATTTCCGGCTTTATCGAGCCATGCAGGTCCCTGCACACCGTATGAACCGTGACAGATTTGGCGCCAATTGAGTCATACTCTGCAGATCGGGAGAGGAGTTCATCGCGCAACACGAGACCGCTAGCCGTGCCGCTGGACACGGGATCAAGGCTCGATGCCACATTCGTCCACTCGTCAGCTTTGGGCTGCTGCACTTCGAACCCGACCACACGCAGTCGCGTGAGCATGCGCCAGGTCTTCTTTTCAAAGTCTGGGGAGGGGACAGTCGACTCGCCGCCGCTGATGGCATTCGCTACCATGTCACGTAAGTGATCTAGGCGTGAGCGCGTTTGTTTATCCCAGACTCCGTCTTGATTCAAGACCCTAACGAAATCTTCTGAGGTCCCGTGAGTTCGTGCGATCTCGCAGAGTCTGGCGACCTGCTTCCACTGACTCTTCCAGCCCGCGGTCGCAATGACTACTTGGCTTGCTGGGCTATCAAAGGCCTCGATCTCTTCGAGGACAGTTCGAATGAGGTCGATGGTCTTGGTGTCACTGCGAACGAAGTTAGGAGTCGCCCGGCAAGCAATTGCAACCTCAAGGATCTCTTTGCCGGTATTTGCAGTGACAAGCAGATCATCAACCGCATGTGCGGGAGCGGTCTGGAATGAGAGACTTGTTGCGGAATGCTCGCCAAGCTCTGGGCGCCGCTCACCTGTCAACATGCTCGCCAGATAGATCACGGCGACTCGGTGGGCAAAGAGCACGCCACCACCACCCGTCGCATAGGGCGAAGATGCGATGCCCGGCTGCCTCGCCGCTTCTCCGTCTCCACCATCTACCTTAATCGTCATTCCGTGACTCCTTGGGCTCAGAATCGTCAGCCTATCGCCCACGGCGCAGCACGACCCTCGTACCTCGATTCTGCCTTCGTCCGCGCGGGCACGGTAGGAGGCCGGCTGCTGGCCCCGTGGCTGTGGATGGGTTGTTCGGGTCCCGATGCACTCCGGGCCGATCCCACCGGTACCGAGTTTTCACAGCGGTCCCTCAACGTCAGGTCTTCAGAAGCCTTCATCGCGTGTCGTGTGAAGTCTTCGCTGCATCTCGACACCGGGAAGTCGACGGTCGCGCTTCTCCTCCAGGACCGCCTGGACCGACCCGCTGCCATCCTGAGCCAGGACCACTTCCGACGGAGCAAATGCCGACCGTCTGAATGGATGGCCCTGATTGGCCAGCCGGGCTCGTCAGCGCTCGTGGAGCAGGACATCGGCCACCTCGTCCGGGGTGTCGAGGTGCACGTCGTGTCCGGCCTGCTGTACCTCCACCACCCGCATGGTCGGCTGCAGCTGGTTCATCCGGGCCACTTCCTCATCCCGCATGAAGCCCTGCCCGCCGCGGATGAGGTCCACGGGGCAGCGCAGGGCCGCCCATTCCGCCCACCGCGCTTGTGCATGCACCGGGCTCAGCGCAGCCCGCAGGACATCCACGTCGAACTGAGGCATGAGGCCCGCGGGCGTCCTTTGCAAGCCTGCCGCCCAGATGGCTCCGGTCTCCCCGCCGCCGAAGAAAGCCGCGGCATCCGCCCGGGAGGGAAACGGTGCCGGCCATCCCTGGAACCACTGAATGGTTCCTTCGGTGGCTTCCGCACCTTCCCCTCCGACTCCTCCCTCCACCAACACCAGGCGGCGGACGAGAGCAGCATGGCGGGCGGCCGTCAGCATCGCCGTGTGCGCTCCCATGGACTGCCCCACGAGCACCAGCTCGGTGATCCCCAAGTGATCCGCCACCTCGACGACGTCGGCCACGTGCGCCTCGCGGCTGAGGTCGTCAGGGCGCCGCGTGCTCAGGCCATTGCCGCGCTGATCAAAGGCGACCACTCGGAACCGATGGCGGATGCGGTCGATGACCGGGGACCACTCCCCGGAGCGACCCGCGAGCCCATGAAGCAGAAGGACGGCGGGGAGAGCTCCACCACTGTCGACTCCGTGCAGCTCGACGCCGGCGTGCGTGACGGTGAATCGCTCCATGGCGCCATCCTGCCTTGTACGCCGCCTGCTCACCCAGGGTCCTTGTTCTGGGGGGAGCAGCGAGACGAGTCGGCCCTTCACGCGGTGTCCGTGCTCAGCTGGCCCACTATGCATGGGGGAGCGCCCATCCGCCGAACGCCCAAACCGTGGCCCGGGCGCGCGACCTCCTGTGCAGTCTTCACCGCATCTCGACACCACGCCCTCCAGTCGGTCATCGACGCCGAGCCGGGACCGCCGTTTAGTACCACCAGTACCACTGGTACCTTCACATGTGTTGTCGCGAGTGCCCGGCACGCATGAACCGGCGGGACCAGTGGGACCGGCGGGACCGGTGTGACCGGCGGGACCAGTGGGACCAGTGTGACCGGCGGGACCAGTGGGACCGGCGGTACCAGTGGGACCGGCGGTACCAGTGGGACCGGCGGGCCCAGTGGGGCCAGCAGGACCTCCGCGGCGCATGCAAGTACCTCCGGTACCAGTAGTACCGGTGGGCAACGCCTCGGGTGCGCGCCTCACGCGCCAAGATCCGGCCAGGGGTGGACCTATCCCATGAAGGCGCCCAGCAGCTCGACCGCCCCAGCGGCTTCCCCGCCGTTTTCCCGACACCGCCGCCGCCGTTTTTCCAGATGGTCATCCCCCCTTGGATAGGTACCAGTAGTACCTTCGGGCCCCAGGCGACATAAGCACCCCCAGTACCCGCGATACTCCCAGTACCATGGGTACTTGTAGTACCACCCATGAACAGCTAGCCTGGTACCAGAGGTACCAGAGGTACCAGCGGTACCTTTGAGACCCGTAGTACCACCATCGACAGAGGACATCTCATGGCGCACACGCTTGCGGTTGCCAATCAGAAGGGCGGGGTCGGGAAGACCTCCACGACGTTCCACCTGGCCGGTGCGGCCGCTCGTCGGGGTCTGCGGACTCTGGTGATCGACGCTGACCCCCAGGGCAATCTGACCTCCTCGCTGGGGCCGGCCGACTTGGCCGCGGACTCTGTGGGCCTGGCCGATGCGCTCTCCCCGAACACCGACGAGACGCTCTCGGATGTGATCGTCCAGACCGAGTGGGAGGGTGTGGATCTGGTCCCCACAACCGGCACCACTCTGGCCGCGGTGCAGCAGGAGATCGCGTCGCTCTCTCTTGGCCGCGAGCACGTGCTGCGGCAGCGCCTCGAGCTGCTGGGGGACACCTACGAGCTCGTGCTGATCGACTGCCCGCCGAGCCTGGACGCGCTCTCCATCAACGCATTCACGGCCGCCAGTGAGGTCGTGGTGATCACCCACGCCGACAAGTACGCGGGGGAGGGCCTGATCAAGCTCGCCGGAACCATGTCCCAGGTGCGCCAGTTCTGCGCCCGCCCCGACTTGCGGATCGCCGGGATCATCTTCAACGCCTACGACCCGAACGTGAAGGAGCAGGCGCACTGGTACCGGGAGATCAACGCGGCTGCCGAGCAGATGGAGATCCCGGTGGTGCATCCTCCGGTTCCCAAGCGGATCACTCTCGTGGAGTGCACGTTCTCCGGCACGCGCCTGGACCTGTCCAGAGACCGGCGCGCAGCCGATCTGGTGCCGATCTTCGACCGCCACCTGCAGACACTGCACCCTGCCTCCTGACCCTGCCCCTACGACTGAAAGAGACCACCATGAGCGACAAGCGCAGCCTGCTGAACGGGAACAACTCGATGTTCAGCCAGAACGCCCCGCAGCGGGGGACCTCGAGCACAGCGGCCATGTCCCTCGCCGACGGCGCTGGTACTTCGACGCCGGCCCCGGAGGTCGTCAAGAAGACCCCTCGCCAGCAGGTGAAGTTCTACGCGGAGCAGGAGCCCTACGAGGAGTTCAAGCGGGCCCACCGGCTCCTGCAGGTGTACGACGAGTCCCTGGGATCACTGAGTGACCACCTCAACCGGCTCATGGTCGAGGAGACCGCACGGATCAACCGCGAGCACGGCGGCGCCGGCGACCGCGCTTCCTGATCAGCACCGGCGCCCGTCTCAAGCGGCGCACATGAAGAAGGCCCCCGCCGTCTCGGCGGGGGCCCTTGCTTATCCGGGTCATGCACTGCGGCGCAGGGCCTTCTTCCGCTTGCGAGCGACATGAGTGGCGGAGGGGTGCAGCCGCAGCCCGGCATCGGTGACGGCCACACGGGCGCGCGGGTACACCACGCGCACGGCATCCAGGTGCTTGATCAACTTGGCCTTGAACTGACGCAGCTGGGCGTACTCCCCGCCGAACTGGCCCGCCAGCTGCGCCCAGGTGATCGTCACAGGGCCTCGCAGGGTCGCCATGCGGTAGGCCAGCCACACGTAGAGATCCATCCGCAGGGGGGAGCCGGAGAGGGCTTTGAGGGCTGCGGTGTAGACCGGGACGGGAGCGGCGATCACGTCAGCGAAGTAGTCCTCGCTGAGCACGATCGAGGCGGTGGTGGCCTGAGCCTCGGCGGCGCGCGGGAACACGAGCTCATAGCGGCTGGCCACGTGGATGTTCGCCCCGGAGACGCGACGAGTCTGCTCCGTGACCCGGGTGTCCTCGACGGTGATCGAGCAGGTCGCAAGGCGGTGCAGCTGGTCGGCCACCCGGCGGGCGCTGGCGCCGGAAGTGTTCATGCCCAGGGCACGCAGAAAGGCATTCAGGGACTGCCCCGGGTTCAGGTGGCGGTCCTGAGTGCGCACCGCTTCGGTGGACATCCAGATCAGCAGGTACCGCGCCACGACTCCGAACGGGTAGCCAGCGGGTCCGGGGGTGACGGTCACGGTGATCGAGCCGTTCTGCCTGCTCCAGCGCGGCAGGTCTCCGGGGTCGCGGTAGGGCAGGGAGAGCTGGGCCCACAGGCGCGCGGAGAAGGAGATCTCCCCGGGGTTGAGCTCGATCTGCTCGCCGGCTTCGACCAAGCGCAGCTGACGGTCCGAGATCAGCGTCGGCGTGGCGGAGATAGCGGTGGGGTTGGTCATCGTGGAGGGGCTTTCTGGTCGAGTCATGGAGCGTGCGCCGCGGGAGGGGTCAGAGCTGTGGACGGAGGTAGTTATCCACGTGCATTTGGTGACGCACCCACTCACGACCGCCCTGCAGGGTGCAAGGGGGGAGACGATCGGCCTGATAGGCGGGAAGGAGCGCGTGCATTTGGTGACGCCCCCCTCTGAACGGCCGAAGTTGTCCACGTGCATCTGGTGACGGGCTGTACGTGCATTTGGTGACGCACAGCCCCCTATTTCCCCGCTCTGACAAGGCACGATGCGATTCCCCCATGTAGTAAAAACCCATGTAGTTACTCCCTGTAGTGGGTGGGGTGCGTCGTGTGGATCCGTGGATAGCCATCACTCAAGCCGCCATCTGAGGCATCAGATCAGTGCGCTGCAGGGCATGCGTCTGCACCGCCTGGCGAAGGCTCTGCCGCACGCGGTGCACACGCAGACGCAGCGCCTGGGACTCGATACCGAGCGTGGCTGCCAAACGCTTGCGCTCCTGGCAGTTCGCGAGCTCGTAGGACACCAGCAGGGAGGTCTCGGCCTCGGTGAGCACCTCACGGTCACGAGCCCAAGCCGCCAGTGCGAGCACCTGCTGCGTCGCCGCCTCGGTCGAGGACACCTCGTTGTCGATCCTGGCGAGCTCGTTGAGGGTGCGGGGCTCGAACATGGCGCCGTCGGTGGTGTCTGCGGGGATCTCGGCGTCCGCCGCGGTGTAGTACGCCAGGGAGAGCTTGAGCAGGTCCATGGCGAGGTTGCCCAGTACGCTGCCGCGGCGGTGCAGGGGAGCGTTCTTGATGCGCTCCAGAGCCAGGGCCACGGTCACTGCCAGCGGCTCCTCGTAGACACCTGCGTGCTGCACGCGCTGACGCCGGGCGCACTGGGCGGCGATGGACACCACGCGGGGAAGGATGATCTGCAGCGCCGTACGCGCGCACACAGTGTCGTTCGGGCCGTCCTGGGCTGCGGAGGTAAGCAGGCCGCGCAGCACGGCATCCGCGTTCTCCTCGCGGCGCGAGACGATCTGCAAAGTCTGCTCGCACGTCATGCGCCCGTGAGGGAAGTCGTACTCGTGCTCGGCCCAGCGCGCCTGCCATTCGCGGTTCAGGCGGGTGATGACGGACGGGGTGGCGGCGGCGGTGATCATGTGCGGTTCTCCACGGTCATGGCCGCGGGGGAGCGGCCGGGGTAGGGGATCGCACTCAGCCTGTTCAGCGGGTCGGGAAGTGAATCGGGATAGAGGGAGGGGCTGGATTTCCAGATCCGCGCTGGCGCGCGCAACCGCATGACGATGCCGATTTCGGCGGGGGTGAAACGTCTATGGGCCCAGAACGGCATACCTGGGTAGAGAGACGCCGAACTGCCCCTGCCCGTGCGAGGAGACACCGATGACGGAGCGACCCACCCCCCAGAACGAGGCCCTGGACGACGCCGAGCTCCAGACGCTCTACGGCGATGCCGTGGTCATGTTCGACGCCGAGCGCGAGCTGGACAGTGCTGTGGCCGATCTCGTCCAGGCCCCCTTCGACACCCGGGTGCAGCAGACCCTGGCCAACTACCTCGGATCCGAGCAGCTGCAGCGGGCGACTGAGGCCGCCCGGCGGATCGGTGGGCAAGGCTGATGAAGCTCTGGAAGAAGCAGGGGGAGGACAGCCCCGTGGAGGCCGGTGCGGACCGTGCTCTGCCGACGACCGACGACAAGGGCAAGAAGTCCCGCTCAGAACGCCAGCCGACGGGGCCGGAGCGCACGGGTGTGAACTCCGTGGCGACCCGGGCGATGGTCGCGGGGGTGTACGGGCTGATCGGACTCGGCGCCCTCGGCGGGGTAGTGGGTATGGCCGGCGCGCTCAGCCCGGCCGAGACTGTCGCTGCCCCGGTGGAGTACGTCCCCACGACCTCCGCGGAGGGGGCCGCGTTGACCTACGTGACGGCGTGGCTGCAGGCGACCCAGGCCGACCAGGAGCTCGTGAAGGAGACCTCCGGGTCAGGCCTTCCGGTGGCTCCGTTGAAGCCTCTGCGTTTCTCCAACGTGGCTGTGGCCGATGCCCAGCGCAGCCCGGATTCCGAAGTGGTGGCGGTGACTGTCTCCGCTCTCGTGGAGTCCGGTGGCTCGGACGCAGCTAACGAGGGGAAGACGGCCGCCCCGAAGTCAGGGCCGGGCTCGTCCGCGGCGGCTTCGCCTTCCGCCCCTGGCGCGCAGGCCGAGCAGCTGGCAGAGGAGGCCAAGCGGGACGCCGAAGGCCCGCGGCTCGGTGAGGGCAGCCAGTTCGAGGTGCGCTACTGGCAGGTGGCGGTCCATGTGGGCAGCGGCGGCCAGGTGCAGGTGGTGGGGTACCCCACGCCTGTGCCGGCGCCGCCGGGCACCGACAAGGAGCTCGTCCTGGACTACTCCGAGCGCCTGGACCCGACCACGGAGCTCGGTCAGACCGTCAACGGCTTCCTGCAGTCCTACGTCGCTGGACAGGGCGACACGAGCCGCTACGTGGCGTCCGGTTCCACGGTGCGTGGCATCGAACCGGCCCCCTATGCCCAGGCGCATCTGAGGGAGTTGCGCGCCGACCAGCCGGTCGAAGACGCCGCCGGTCAGCCCGTGCGCCTGCTCGTCCAGGCCGAGGCAGAGCTTCCCTCCAGCGAGGGAGACCGACAGGCGATCACGATCGCCTTGACCATGCAGAAACGAGAGGACCGCTGGGAGGTAACCACCGTCGATCCGGCGCCGCTGATCACCGCCAAGGACATCTCCTGAGTCCCCACGACCCCACCCGCATCTGAACCAGAAGGAAGACCCATGAACTTCACCTCGAACATCACCTCCGGCCTCCACGACTCCATCGTGGTCGGCAACATCTTCACCGAGATCAACCGCCTGGTCGGCCAGGCCACCACCACCGTGCAGGTCGTCGTCGCCCTGCTGGGCATCATCGCCGCCCTGGTCATCGCCGCGAAGGGATCCTGGCGCATCAACTCCATCGTCATCGGCGTGCTCGTGGGCGGCCTGCTGATCTGGGGCGCCGTCGCTGGTGTGCCGTGGATGGCCGATCAGGCCCAGTCCACGATCGGCACAGCCGTGATCATCCCGGCCCTGGCCGGCTGAACCCGCACGGAGTCCGGCCCCCATGAGCGAGTACGGCAGGTTCTTCACCTCCACGCGGCACATCCCGATGACCTTCGGGACCAACCCCGCCACCGGCGAACGGCTGCCCGGAGGGCCCTACACCTCGGTGCAGGCCTTCGGCGGCATCGGGGTGGGGCTGCTGCTGTGGCTGACGAACTCGCTCTGGGGGACCGGCCTCGTGCTCGCGGATCTGGCCATCGGGGCGGGACTGACCGCCCTCACCGTGTGGCTGCTGCGGTTCATGCCCGATGACCTGACCGAGCTGTGGACCCTGGGCATCGGGGCCACCAAGATCCTGGACGCCCCCTCCGGGGGCACCTACGAGGGCAAGCCCCTCAAGACCAGCCGCCCGCCCAAGGTGCCTGCGGGGCTAGTCGTCCCGACCCTGGCCGACACCGGGGCGGTAGAGGAGATCCCTGCAGAGCACGAGCTGGACGACCCGCAGCCGCGCCGCCACCTGGGCACCTCGTCCGTCGATCGCCTGCTGGCGCACACCTCCGAGGAGACACCGCGATGAGCTTCCGCAATCCGATCCAGCACCTGCACTCCAACCTGCTGTGGACCCGGCAGGGCACCGTGTGGGCGATGTGGAGGCTGCACCCGATCCCCTACGGCTTCGGCAACGAGGAGGAGAAGCAGCGCGTGCTGCTCTCTCACCAGCACCTGTTCCAGGTGTTGCCCGGCGAGTCGATGCTGTTGGGGTTCTGTGCCGACCTGGACCCTGCAGCCGTGGTCGAGCGCATGCTCGAGGGCCTGGACCTCAACGCCTGCCAGACCTACCTGGAGGAGGTCGAGCTGACCCTGGCCGAGCTCGAGGAGATGCCGGTGGGCGAGCGGGCCTTGTGGCTGGCTGTCCCGCTGCGCAACGCCACCAGCGCCGACCGTGCCAAGACGCGCCTGGCCTCCGTGGACGCCGTGCTGCGTGAGCGGCTGGCCCTGCCCACCCGCGTTCCCTCCGTGGAGGAGATTCGCGCCTGGCAACAGTCGGCCGACGCCGTGCAGGAGGCCATCCCCGCGGTGTTCACCCCTCGCCGGGCCACAGCCGCCGAGTACGCCTGGATCACCGCGCACTGCCACAGCCGTGGGCTGGGCATCGACCAGGGTGTGCCGGCGGAGAAGTCGGCCGAGCCTGGGGTGACCCGAACCAGCTCCTACGTGCCGGCGCCGTGGCTGGACGAGGGCGGCCGCTCCGACCGCGACCCCAAGGACCGCACCTCCAAGGCCAACCCGTTCCGTGACCGCTTCATCAAGGTCGCTTCCGAGACCACCGACGGTCAGGCCTCCTATCAGGTGCTCATGGCGCTCACCGGCACCCCCGTGGGCGGCTTCGCCTTCCCCGGCGGGGAGTACATCTCCTACCTGGACCGCCTGCCCGTGGACGCTGACTGGGCGATCCGCATGACCATCTCCCCGGCCTCCAAGGTCGGCCGGCGCAACCGCCGCGCCGAGACCCACCTGCAGGAAGAGGTCAAGCAGCAGGGCGACGGCACCACGATCACCGGCGCCTCCACCAAGCTGGACCGGCTCGCCGCGGACCTGGGCGAGTACCACGCCGCGCTCAACGCTTCCGAGCGGGAGGTCGAGGTGCAGGCCACCATCATCGTCGCCGTGGGCGGGCCCACCCCCGACGACGCCGAGGCCGACGCCCGCTACATCGCCCGGCACTACGCCGATCGGGAGTTCAAGCTGACCGCACCTCTGGGGCATCAGGAAGATCTGTGGGGGGCCATGATCCCCGGCACCGCGTTGACCCGAGAGGTGCAGAGGTTCCAGCAGGTCACGACCGGCCGGTACTTCGCCATGGGCGTGCCGTTGGTCTCCGACGACCTGGGCACCGAGACCGGGTTCCAGATCGCCACCAACATTTCCTCCAGCCGCCGCTCGCCGGTCTACATGGACATCGGCGGCCTCATGGAGCAGGACGGCTCCGGCTCGTTCGGAGTCACCGGGGAGAACGGGTCGGGCAAGTCCACCTTCCTCAAGATCATCGCCGGCAACGTCTACGACCGGGGCGGCCAGATCATGGCCGTGGATCGCTCCGACAACCTCGAGTGGGCCGCCCTGGGCAAGCTCCTGACCTCCGCTGCCGGGGCCACGCCCACCGTGGTGGACATCTCCGACCCCATGTGGTCCCTGGACCCGATGCGCATCTTCGAGGACCGTGAGGCCTTCCGCATCACCCAGTCCCTGTGCGCGGTCATGCTCGGCGTGCACCCCCAGTCCGACCGCGGCGCCCTGATGGGCCGCATGCTGAGGGAGGACTACCGGGCAGAGCACGGGATCGACTCCCTGAACGCGCTGCGCCGGCACCTCGAGGCTGGCGACGCCGGCCTGGCCCGGGACAACGCCCAGGTCGCCCGCGACATCGGCTTCCTGATGTCCAACATGGCGGCCACCGACCTGGGCCGGGTCATGTTCGACGAGTCCCTGCCGCCGCTGCAGATCCACTCCCGCTGCCTGGTGTTCTGCACGCACGGCGTGGACCTGCCCAGCGCCGACGAGCTCAACTCCGCCTCCCTCAAGGCCGAGATGCCCGTGGAGAAGATCATGGGCCGCGGCATCTACGCCCTGATCGTGGCGATCTGCAAGGCCGTGGGCTTCGCCGACGACTCCCAGGAGTCACTGTTCATCGTGGACGAGGCCCACCACGCCACCGGCTCTCCCGAGACGGTCAAGGAGATCAAGGACATCGTCCGGTACGGCCGCAAGCACAAGCACGCCGTTGGCCTGGGATCCCATGACGCCTCCTCGGACTTCGGCCCCCAGGAGCTGCAGGCGCTGATCCCCATCCGATTCGTCTTCCGATCCCGCGACGAGGGCATGGCCCGCCGCAACCTCAAGTGGCTGGACTCCATGGACCAGGACGAGTGGGTGGAGATGGTCATGGAGGACATGTCTCCGATGGGCGTGGACGGTGTGCCCATGGAACGCCGAGGAGAGGCCCTGATGCGCGACGCCCGCGGCCGCGTCGGCAAGATCCAAGCCCGCCTGCCCCGCTCCGAAGTGCGCCGCAAGGCCGTCCTGACCACCCCGCCCAAGCGCAAGAGCTCCACCACGGCCAGCCACGCCGCGCACACGCTGACCAGTGCCCCTCAGACGATGGCGGTGACCCCGTGACCACCACCCAGCGCGTCCGCCCGCTCGCCACCGCGCTGATGGCCGTGATGGCACTCAGCGCGATCATCGCCCCCGGCGCCTCCGCGGAGACCGTGGGCCTGCAAGAGTGGCTGTCCCAGACCACCGACGCCTACGGCGTCCCCTTGGACCACTACCAGACCCTGCCCCTGGACCGCGGGGATCTCCTGCACTCCGACCTCATGCTGCTGGCCGGCATCATGAGCTTCATCTGGGGTCTGCACTACAGCCTCGTCACCACCCTGCTGTGGCTGCTGCAGTTCCTGCTCAGCTTCGAGTGGGTCTCGATGATCATCACCCCCATCAAGCCCATGGCCGAGCAGATCCAGGCCCTGCTCTCAGGCCTGAACTGGGTGCCCTTCGCCGCCACCGTCGCTGGAGCCACCATCGGCCTGCTGTTCATCGCCGGCCGCCGCAACCAAGGCTGGGGCGAGCTCGTCCTGAGCGTGACCATGGTGGTGCTGGCCACCGGAGCCCTGATGAACCCCGTCACGTGGATCACCGGACCCGGCGGCATGCTCGAGAAGTCCCAAATCTTCGGCGCCCAGATGGCCGTCGAGATCGTCGGAGGCGACAGCAGCCAGGTCACCAGCCCCGAGGATGCCTCCGCCGCCCTCAACGAGACGGTGATGACCGACCTCGGCACCCTGCTGCTCCGCAACCCGGCCCAGACCTCCGCCTTCGGGCACATCCTGGACGGCGAGTGCGGGCAGGCCTTCACCGACGCCACCATCGCCGCCGACCCCCTGGACACCACCTCCACGGACGTGCGCGACACAGTGAGCGACTGCGACGAAGCAGCCAAGGCCTACGTCTCCGCGGCGGACTTCTTCAAACCCGCCCAGATGCTGTTCATCGGCGGCGGCGTCCTGGTGCTGCTGGTACTCGGTTTCGCCCTGGCGCTGATCTTCATCATCAGCGTGCTGCTGGCCATGTTCTACGGCACCTGGCAGATGATCTCGGTGCTGATCGCCATCCTCCCGGGCAGCTCCCGCACCTCGTTCCTCCGCGCGTTCTTCGGCGTCCTTGCCTGCATGGCCGCCATCATCACCACCACCGTGCTCACCGCAGCCGCGGTCAACCTGCTGGTCTCAGTGCTGGAAGCCACCACCGGCCTGGGCGTCGTCCTGCAGATGATGATCCTGTTCCTGATCACCGTCGCCGTGATCGCCCTCGTCTTCAAGATCCGCAACGACCTCCACAAGAAGGGCAAGTCCCTGGCCGACTGGGCCGCCCGGCTGGGCCTGTCCAAGACCACCCCCACCAAGCCCTCCAAGCTCGCCCGCTTCCCCCAGGCCGCAGCCCAGCTCAGCCGAGACGAGCTGAACCGGCGGCTGACGGCCCGCCGGTTGAACCCGAAGCCCGCAGGGACGAACCCCGGCCCCGCCCCGAGCTCCACGCCTCCCAGCTGGCCCGGCCCGACCCCCGCCGGCAACGGCCCCACCTCCAACACCCCCGCCACCCCTGGACCCTCGTTCACCCGCAACGTCCCCAACTCCCGCCCCCCACGGCCCACCTCTCGCCGCCGCACTGCCGGCGGCGCCACCGGCAACCCCACAGCCCCCAAGAAGAGCAACCCCGCCATGACCGCCGGCAAGGCCGTCATCCGACGGCGCATAGGTCCGATGGGCAAGGACGCCTCCGCAAAGGGCCGCGCCATGCGCCTGGCCGGCCTGGCCGCCGGCACCTTCGGCGGCCCCGCTGGCGCCGTCGCCATGTTCGGCGCCGACTACCTGGCCGAGCGTGCCGACCAGCACCACCGCAATCGCCGGATTGCAGTGGACTCCCACGGCCGCGGCCACGTGATCCCCGCACGCGACATCGTTCAGGGCGAAATCATCGACGACACGCAGCGGCAGCGTCCGCCCCGCCGACACGCCCTGCCCCCGTCCCCCCGGCTCAAGGAACTCACCGCCAAGCTGGACCAGGCGCGAAAGAGCTGAACCATGCCCAAGAAGAAGACGACGCGGATCCTTCTGGCCGCGCTCGCGGTCTTGATCGTGGTGGCCCTGCTAGTGGGGTTGTTCGTGATGATGGCGGGCATGACGCTGTTCTCCAGTGCGGCGGAGCAGAAGCGCCGCCAGGACGCCATGAACTCCGGCTCCATGTGCGCGGCGCCGATGATCAGCGCCGACGGGAAGTTCGCCAACCCCATGGTGGGCCCGGTCACCAGCCCCTTCGGCCCACGTCCCAACCCGTTCGGCCCCGGCGTGCTGCCGCCGGGGTTCACCTCGGAAGAGCAACTGACCTTCCACTACGGCGCCGACATCGGCCGGGTGAGCACCGGCACCCCGTTCTACGCCGCGGCCAGCGGTGTGGTCGAAGGCGCGGAGATCGGTGGCAGTGACGGAGGCAACGCCATCCGCATCCGTGGCGATGACGGCAACATGTGGGTCTACCTCCATGCCGCCGACGGCACCACCGTCGTCAAGCAGGGCCAGCGAGTGGAGGCCGGAGACCAGCTGGCCGGAGCCGGGGAGACCGGCGCCGCCAAGGGCGTCCACCTGCATCTGGCGGTGAAGCAGGGCCCGGAGGAGAAGCCGATCGACCCGGTCGCCTACCTGGCCGCGCAGGGAGTCACCCTGGGCCAGGGGGGACCGACGCCGGTGGAGTCGGCCAAGAAGGTTGGCGCCAGCTCCCCCCCTGCCTCCGAGAAGTCCGTCTCTGCAGACGCCCCTCTCATGCCTGGCGGGGGCACCTTGCGCGTACCCATGCCCAGCGGGCAGACCCTGCCGTTGCTGCCCGAGCAGCAGCGCAACGCCTCGGTGATCATCGGTGTGGGGCGCGAGATGCAGCTGTCCGACCAGGCGATCGTCATCGCGTTGATGACGGCCTTCCAGGAGTCGAGTCTGCTGAATCTGGCCTCTCCTGCCGTGCCTGAGTCCCTGAACTACCCGCACGACCGGCTCGGTGTGAACAAGGCTTCGGTGGGCCTGTTCCAGCAGCAGCACACCATGGGATGGGGCACCGTCCAGGACCTGATGAACCCGGAGCTCTCCACCCGAACCTTCTTCGAGGGGCACGACAACCCCGGCGCCACTCCCGCCCTGGGGCTGCTGGATCTTCCTGGTTGGGAAAGCATGTCCCCCGGCGTAGCAGCTCAGACCGTGCAGATCTCATCCTTCCCGGACGAGTACCACAAGTGGGAGAACACGGCGAGGTTCTTGCTGGAGAACATCGCCGGCGCCGACGTAGCCCAGTGCCACTCCGGGCCGGTCAAAGAAGGCGAAGAGACCGACCCCGAGGCCCCGAATGACCAGAAGAAAATCTCGGGGGAGGGCAGCGACACGGTGATCGTTCCCGAGGGCACTACCCGGGAGTCCATCGTGACGGCCGCCCGCAGCGGCGTCGGCGGCGAGTACAAGTGGGGCTCGGCGGAGTTCAAGTCCTGGGACGCCTCCGGCCTGGTGGCCTGGGTGTACCAGGACCAGGGAGTCCAGGTGCCCCGGACTGCACCCTGGACAGTCGGCACACGGACCGAGTCCCCACAACCCGGTGATCTGGTCGCCCAGGACTGGAACCCAGACCGCAACCGCTGGGAGCACGTGGGCGTCTACGTCGGGCAGGGCCGGATGGTCTCTGCTGTCAACGAGTCCACCGGCACCCGCGAGCACCCGGTCACGCAGACCGGATCCGACCCCGTGTACTTCGACATCCTGGGAGGGCAGTGATCCATGGAACAGCACATGGGAAAGCAGAAGTCGTGGTGGCCCTACGCGCTGGGGGCGGTGCTGGCCGCAGCAGTGGCCGCGGCGCTGCTGTTCGGCTCCACAGGGCAAGAACCTGAGACGAGAACTGCGCCGCCGGCCTCTGCCCCGGCGTCCGTGCCTGCCATCAGCTCTCCAAGCTCGGCTCCGGCGGCTTCCACGCAGAACACCCCTCGGACGGACGGCAGCCCGGCGGCCGCGGGGTCAGCATCTGTCAGCTCGGCCACCTCGACCAGCTCGGCGCGGGCCGAGCAGTCCCGAATCGAGCAGCAGGCAGTTCAGGAGGCCGCGGCCGGGCTCTCCGCGCAGGAGAGAGAACAGGCGGAGGAGACCGCTAGCGCGTTCATCTCTGACGCCTATGCCCGGTCGTGGAAGAGCTCCCGGGACCAGTGGGCGCAGCAGCTGGCAGCGTCTGCGGATGCTGCGGTGGTCGAAGACCTCAACACCGATCAGCGCTGGGAGTCGCAGTCGTGGGCGGCCTTCGTGGAGGCAGAGGCGACCACGAAGGTGCGCGTGGGCAGCGTGCAGGTACAGAACGTGGGTCCGCGGGGGGTGGAGGTAGCAGTGGACTACACCGTTGAGACGGACTCGAGTGACCCATGGGTGGCATCGCTGCCGCTGGAGCAGACCGAGACCGTGGTGGTGGACTTGCGCCGGTCGCCGGCGAAGGTGGTCGATCGGTTCAGCATGGTCACCGCTGGGGGTCTCTAACCGCTTGAGGCTGGGAAGTGGAACGGGCCTGCACCATCGTGGTGCAGGCCCGTTCGGCAGTTATGCGGAGGTGTCGATCAGCCCTTGGGCAGACCCAGACGTAGAACGGCGGCGACCAGGGCACTGCGGCTGGGCGCATGGAAGTAGGCGACCTGCCCGTCGAGCCACTCGCGCTGTTCGGTGGTCATGCGCAGCTGCAGCTGATCCCCGCCGCCGCGACGGCCCCAGGTCTCACTCGGAGGCATCCCCGTTCGAGGTCCGCTCGTGGCGGGTTGGTCTTGGTGCAACCACGAGTGCAGCTCCATTGGGTCCACGCGGTCGAACGTCGCAGCCAGGATCGCCGTGTACGGCAACCCGGTGCGCTCTTTCTCCGCCTGGAGACAGACCTTGACTGCCGCAGGCACGTACACACTCACGTTCCACTTCCCGGCTCGCTTCGCAGCGGGGATGGAATCAACCTGTTCGGGGTGGCTCATCATGCTCTCCTCGTGGTCCCGGGTGCCGCACGCGCCTGCCGCAGCCCGGCGCGTTCACACTAACGCACGCTGCTTGCAGTGCAGGTAGCGGGATGCTTGCTAGATACGATGACGGGGGTGGGGAAACGGTGGTGATCGTGGGCCCTGCCCGTGAAACGTCGGGGGGGTCGATTCGGCCTACCTGGGTAGAAGACCGATCAAGGAGACGACCTGTGGCACTGATCACGCGAGGGAAGCAGGCCCCCGAAGCGGCGCCGGCCGAGCAGACCGCCGCTGGGCCTGGACGCATGCCCGTGGCCGCTCCGAAACGGCGCACCGGCGCGCTGGCGCTGGCCGTGGCCCTGGCTGTGATCGGTGGCCTGCTGATGTGGATGTTCCAGCAGTCCTCCGCTGCCACCGCATACCTGACGGTGAACAAGCAGGTGGACCGCGGCACGGTGATCGAGCAAAGCATGCTCTCCACCGTCGAGGTCGTGGGTGAGCCGGCCAACCTGATCCCGGCGCAGAACAGCCGGCAGGTGATCGGCAAGGTCGCCACCGCCGACCTGGCACCGGGCACCACGGTGACCGGGCAGAACACTGCCGACTCTCTCGGCGTGGAGACCGGACGCACCGTGGTGGGTCTGGCGCTGTCCTCGGGTCGGCTTCCCGGCCGTGAGCTCAAGGCCGGCGATCAGGTGCAGGTGGTCTACACCCCCAACGCGGAGGCCGCCGGCGCCGCGCTGTCCCAGGCCCCGATCCCCGCCGTGGTGGAGGGCACCGGACACGATGACGCCTCGGGCGCACGCATCGTGGACCTGAACATCTCCGAGGCCGACGCGGCCGCTGTGGCCGCCTGGGGAGCCAAGGATGCCGCCTCGGTCATCCTGGGCGCCTCCGCCGCCCCGGCCCCGCAGCAGCAGGCTGAGCCGGCCCCGGCCGAGTCCTCCTCCGCGCCGGCGTCGGCCTCGCCCAGCGCCTCCGAGGACGCGAAGAGGGAGGGGGACCAGTGAGCACGCTCGCCGTCGCCTCCGCCGGCACCAGCCCCGGGGTCACGACCACCGCCCTGGCCTTGACCATGGCCTGGGCCCGCCCGGTCATGCTGGTCGAGGCCGACGTGTCCAAGCCCTCGGCCGTGGTCGCTGGCCTGCTCCAGGGTGCACTGCCGGCCGACGCCGGACTGATGGGCGTGGCCCAGACCGCCGGGATCGAGGCGGTCACCGAGCAGGACATCTGGGACTTCTCCGTGCCCCTGCCGCAGCAGTCCGACGAGGCGCTGGGACGGTGGCTGCTGCCGGCGCTCTCCGAGCCCGCCGCCGCCCGCCAGATGCGCTCATTCTGGACCGATCTGCTGCGCGTGCTGCGCGGCCTGGACGCCCACCCCATGGACGCGATCGTAGATCTGGGACGCATCGAGGAACGGCACGGCCGGCACGACCTGATCCTGGACACTGACCACCTGGCGCTGGTGGTCCGCTCGGACCTGGCCTCTGTGGCGGCCCTGGGCGCATACCTGCCGGAGATCGAGGCCGACCGCGCCTCCCGCGGCGCCTCCGAGACGATCTCGGTGATCGTGGTCGAGGACCTCGCCCAGAAGATCTCCTCCTCCCAGATCTCCAAGTACCTGGGGGTGCCCGTGGCCGGGCGTATCCCCCACGCCGCCCAGGCCGCGGCCGCCCTCTCCGGCGGGGCCCGGGTCACCACCCGCACCCGCCGCCCCCTGGAGGCCGCGGCCCGCGCCGCCACGGCCACGCTGGTGCAGAGCATCAACAACCGCCGCGCGCTGATGGAAGGACCGGTCGCATGAGCAAGCGCAACGACGAGACGCCGACGCAGATCGACCTCGAGGACGCCCCGTTCCTGCAGCCGGTTACGCGCAAGCCCCGCACCGCGGACACCCGCATTCCGCGCAGCGCCAGCTCCCACCTCACCCGCCCGCTCGGCGCCAAGACCGCCAGCGCCGCGCCCACCGAGGACACCACCCCCGCAGTACCACAGGTACTGTCGGTACCTGAGGTACCGGAGGTACCAGCAGTACCCGTCGAGCCTGTGGACCCAGTGCTGCGCGCGGCCCGCCGCACCCCTGCCGAGACCGCCCAGGCCCACACCGACCAGGCCAGCTGGTGGAAGATCATCGAGTCGCTGCGCTCGCGCGCCGCCGACCGCCAGGCCAACGAGCTGGGTCAGCGCCCGGGCATCTCCGAGGAGGAGCGCGAGGCCGTGGGTCGCGCCGCGATCTCCGAGGTGCTCGAGGAGTACATGCGCGAGCAGATGGCCACCCTGGGCCGCGACGGCCGATGGAGCCCGGAGCAGCAGGCCAACGCACAGAAGGCCGTGTTCGACCAGATGTTCCGCCTCGGCCGCTTCCAGGCCCTGGTGGACGAGCCCGACGTGGAGAACATCCATGTCAACGGATGCGACGACGTGTGGGTGGAGCGCGCCGGCGGCCGCTGGGAGCAGCGCCCGCCGGTGGCCGACTCCGACGAGCAGCTGATGGCCGACCTGCAGTTCCTGGCCTCCCGTGCCGGAGAGGAAGCCCGCCCCTTCACTTCCGCCCACCCCGACCTGGACATGGACCTGCTCGGCTCCGTCCGCCTGGCCGCCCTGGCCCCGCCGATCGTGCCCCGCCCCTCCGCGGTGTTCCGCATCCACCGCTACGTGAACATCTCCCTGGAGGAGATGGTCGAGATGGGCAACCTCTCCAAGGACGCCGCCGAGTTCCTGACCGCCTGCGTGCGCGCCGGCAAGACCATCGTGATCGCCGGCTTCGGCGGTGCCGGCAAGACCACGCTGATGCGTGCGCTCGCGGGCAAGATCGACCCGCACGAGCAGATCGTGACGATTGAGAAGGAGCGCGAGCTGCACCTGCACGAGCTCGAGGGTCGAGCCGTGATGCCCTATGCGTTGCAGTACCGGCCCGGCTCGGGCGAACGCGCGGCCGACGGCACGCAGGTGGGCGAGTACACCCTGGAGAAGGCCATGGAGAAGGCTCTGCGCCTGAACTCCCAGCGCATCCTTGTCGGTGAGGTCCGTGGCCCGGAGATCACCGCGATGATCCAGGCCATGCAGACCGGCGCCGGAACTTTCTGCACGACGCACGCCTTCGACCCGGACGATGCGATCGACCGTCTGGCCGGCCTGGGCATGGCCCGGTTCGGTGAGGCCTACATGGCCCGCCAGCTGGGCCACCACCTGGACGTGGTGGTGCAGATGGAGAAGCTGCGCATGCCCGACGGCACCTCCAAGCGCAAGCTGACCTGGATCTCCGAGGTCACCCCGGGCGAGGGGGACCGCAAGGTCTCCACCAAGCCGCTGTTCCGGCTGGACTCCCTCACGGACGAGTACGCCCGCCCGGTCGGCCCTCCCGGCGACGAGCGCTTCCGCGCCGACCTGGAGGCCGCCGGCTTCGAGATGACCCGACTGGGAGGCCGACTGTGAACGCGATGCTCTCCGCCCTGGGCGCGGCCCTGCTCGTCGGGGGCCTGGCCGTGGCCGTCGTTCAGTGGTTCATGCCGGCCCCCGTCCAGGAGGCCCGCCCGGACTCCCCGCTGCAGGTCCGTCTCAAGCGCCTGGCCGCCCGTCTGGACCGGACCACTTGGATGATCATCGGCGCCGCCGCGGCGGTGGGGCTGGTCATCGGCCTGTTCACCGGTGCCCTGCTGTACCTGCTGCTGCTGCCGGCTGCGGTGATCGTCGGCCGTCTGGTCCTCTCGGCCCACGGCCATGCCAAGCACACTGAGCAGCTGCAGCAGATGGAGGCCTGGACGCGCTCGCTGTCAGGGTTGATCGTCACCGGCGCGGCGCTGGAGACGGCACTGCTGGGGTCTCTGTCGAACGCCGGGCCGCTGATCCGCCCGCAGATCGAGCACCTGGCCGCCCGCATCCAGGCTGGCTGGTCCACTTCCCACGCCCTGGATGTTCTGGCGGACGAGTGGGCCGATCCGACCGGGGACATGATCGTGCTGCACCTCAAGCTCGCGGTGAAGCAGCGCGGCGCCGGTCTGGCCCGCTCGCTGGATGACCTCTCCGAGGGGGTGTCCGAGGAGGTCAAGATCCGCCGCAAGGTCGCCTCCGACCGTGCTGCTCCCACTCGTCAGTCCCGGATCGTCTCGATCGCCACCCTGGGCCTACTGTGCATCATCCCGCTGCTGGGCGGGCCGATGGCGACCTACCGGGAGCCGGTGGGGCAGCTGCTGTACGCGGCCCTGGCGGCGGCGACGCTGGGGATGCTCTGGATGATCCGTCAGGCTGTGGCGCCCAAGCCGCAGCCACGCATGCTGGGGAAGGCGGTGCAGGGCTGATGCTGGTGCTTGCTGGAATGTGCTTCGGGGTCGCGGTGGCGATGCTGCTGCTGCCGGCACTGCCGGACCGACCCCAGCTACGGGTCCTTGAGGCTGGCCGGCCCGGGGTCATGGATCCCGTGGCGGCGCGCGGCCAGTCTCTCCAGCACCGGATCTCGGCGTGGGCACTGCGCACGCTGCCGGAGCGGGCGACCATGAGCCTGTCGTCGGCTGACCTGGACATCGTGGGCATCACCCGGGTGGAGCACACGTGGAAGAAGATCTTTGCGACGCTGCTGATGGTCGTCAGCCTGCTGGCGATGTCGGTGGTCGCGCAGCTGTTCTTCTCCCTGCCGCTGTGGATCGGTCTGGTCTTCGCGCTGGGTCTGGGCGTGGTGGCGTGGCTCCTGCCGGACACCGACGTGACTACCCGCGCCAAGGCTGCCCGTGAGGAGTTCGGCCGGTCGGTGGCGGTGTTTGTGGAGCTGCTGGCGGCTGAGCGCCGGCGGGACGCCCCGGCGGCGGTCGCTCTGGAGAACGCCGCGTCGGTCTCGGATGCGTGGGCGTTCCGTCGGATCCGTCAGGAGCTGCTGCGGGCCCGCTACAACAAGGTCCAGCCGTGGACTGCATTGGAAGCGCTCTCGGTCCAGTTGAAGGTGCCCGAGCTCGGGGACGCAGCCCGGATCATGGCCCTGTCCGGGGACAAGGGTGCGGCGGTCTACGAGCCATTGCGGGCGCTGGGTAAGGGCTTGCGAATCCGTATGCTCAATGAAGATGCCGCCCGTGAGGCGCGGGCCTCGGACAAGATGATGAACCTCGTCACCGGCGTGGCCGTGCTGTTCGTGATGATCATCCTGACCCCGATGATGTTGACGCTCTTGGGGTGACACAGACTCCCTTCCTGCTCAGTCGGGGCGGAGGGGTTACACCACGGGGGTCGTCCGATCGCCGTGGCCACCGATGGGAATGGAGAAACCGATGAAGCAGATGATGGATCAGCTGAGCATGCAGTTCGAGATGGTCAAGGTGATGCTGGAGGGCAAGGCCGGAGACGAGCGCGGCGACGCCGTGCAGTGGATCCTGATCGTCCTGGCTGGCATTGCCATCGTCGGCATCGTGGTCGCCGCGATCACCACCTACGTGCAGAACCAGACCAGCCAGCTGGGCTGAACCCGGCCCATGCAACGCCGGAACAGGGACAGGGGGGAGAGCAGCATGTGGAAGCGACTGCGTGAGGAGCGTGGCGACACCGCGGTGTCGTTCGTCGGGCTCTTCCCCCTGTTCCTGGCCGTCATGCTCTTCCTAGTGCAGGTGGGCATGTACTACCAGGCCACGATGGTGGCCCAGGCCGCGGCCGATGCCGGCTTCCACGCCGCGCGGGTGGCCGAGGGTAGCGCCGCCGACGGATACGCCGCCGCCCAGCAGGTGATCGCCCAGCATGGGCAGACCCTGGAGGGGGCGTCCGTGCAGATCGCCGGCGGCGGGACGCAGATGACCGTGACCGTGCAGGGCACCTCGCAGACCCTGATCGGGGACTGGTCGGTGCCAGCCGTGCAGAAGGTCGTGTCCGGGCCGACGGAGAGGGTGGTGCAGTGATGCCGACGCGCAACCCCTGGGCTCGCCGGTGGCGAGCCGAGCACGGCGAGACCCCGGTGTCGCTGATCATGGTCATGCCTGTGATCGGGATGATCCTGCTGGCGATCATCGCTGCTGGCCGGGTGGCCGAGGCCCAGACCGCGGTGGAGTCCGCAGTGGGTGCGGCGGTGCGTGAGGTCACGCTGTCGAGGGATCCGGGTACGGGGACCGCCGCGGCGCAGTCCACGGTGTCCCGCGCGCTGAGCCAGCGCGGCGTGAAGTGCGACCCGACCGTGAGCGTGGACGCCGCCGCGCTGTTGAACGCGCCCGGGGTGGATGGGGAGGCCTCGGTGCGGGTGCAGTGCCAGGTGCCTCTGGCGGACTTGCTGGTGCCCGGGCTGCCCGGGGCGGTAACGATCGACCGTGAGGCCACCTCCCCAGTGGACACGTTCCGGGAGAGGGCCTGAGATCAGGATGGGGGAGATGACGATGAACGCACTCAAGCGTGTCTGGGACGCCCTGTGGGGCCGGCTTCGCGGGGAGGTCGGGGAGTCCTCGATCGGACTGGTGCTGCTGGCGCCGATCGTGTTGCTGGCCGGGTTCGGCCTCACCCACGACTGGGCCGGGAAGGTGCAAGCCTCTGAACAGGCCGTCACGATCGCCCAGCAGGCTGCTCGCGCCGGCGCCAACGCCGGCGCAGCCGGCGAGCTGGGTTCCTCCGGCAAGGCCTCGAAGCTGAACACGGCCAAGGCCTCTCAGGCAGCCCAGGAGTTCCTGAACCGCTCTGGCGCCCAGGGAACCGTCTCAGTCGATCCCCGGCAGGTGCGGGTGTCCGCGACGGTGGACTATCAGCCGAAGTTCCTGCCCGTGGGACCGCTCCAGGGGCACGGGGAAGGCACCGCGGAGCTGCGCATGCACATCCGCCGCTGACCGGCCGGCAGTTCGAGACCACGGGAGGGGGCGTTCAGCGGAAGCTGGGCGCCCCCTCCCGCACGCTCGCGCCAGGTGACGGCGCGCTCATGCCGCGGAGAGCAGGGGAGTGCCGAGCGCGGTGGTCCCCGCGGCCAGCAACACGCGCGCCTGGTGATGGTCGGCGCGGCCCGAGTCGGCGTAGCGGGGGTAACGCCCTCGGGTGTTGAGTCCCTGGACCGGGCCCGGCCCCTGAGCGCCACGGACAGCGGCTCCTGCGGCCGGGCGAGGGGCATCCATCCATGCCCGCTCCGCCAGCCACCAGGCCCACACAGCCCGCTCCAGCCGGTACAGCCGGGCCCGATCCGCCAGACGACCCCGGACACCGAGCTGCCGTGCCACCACGTCACGGCGATCCTGGGCGGGTCTGCTCCAGCCTCCAACGGACAGATCGGCCAGCCCCCACCCGTGGAGACGATCCAGGAGCGCACGCGCGTAGCCAGTAGTCGTCCCGAGCTCAGCAGCCAGCACAGAGGTGCTCTTCGGAGCATCCGTCAGACGGGCATAGGTGTTCCCTGCCAGGGCGCCCATCCCGGGCCCCGGGGTGAAGGCGTCATGGCAGGCAGCCTCGAGGCGAGCGGTGAGCAGGGAGATCAGGGCGAGTCTCTCTGCGGCCCCGGCCCCGGGGGGGCGCGGGTCCGCTTGTGTCAGAGACTTCTCGAACTCCCTGTGGAGAACGCCCTGGGGGTCGATCGACCAGTGGGCTGCTCGGCATCCCTCGCTGGCCCGGGTGCGTACCACCCAGCCGTCAGCGGCAAGCCTCCAGAGGGCCTTCGATGAGGTGTCCTTGCTGATCCCTGAACGCAGGCCCAGACGGCGCACGTCGGCCTCCACGTCCACGCTCATGCCTTCCAGCACCAGCAGGCACACCAGATCCAGCACTCGCCGGTCCGTGGGCCCGCTCCCGCGTGTCCAACGCCCCATAGAGGCATCTGCACGCTCCTGGACCTGACGCACCAGCGCAGCCAAGCGATCCGCTCGCAGATCGAACGTCGGGTCGTCGCCGATCTGCCGATCATGCGCAGCAGCCCAGCGTGCGGCCTTGTCCCACTGCCGACGCAGCAGCGCCGTCGCCTCCACCGCTCCCCGGGCATAGCGCTTCCCATCGCGCTCGCGGCGCGTGCGCGCATGCTCCAACCCCGGCGCCGTGGCCACCAGAGCCGCGATCTCGGCGAACCGCCAGTGAGCCGAAGCGGCACCGATCAGCACCCGCCACAAGACCGAGGAGGCATCCCCCGCGGCGCAGTCCTCCTGCAAGGCCTGAGCTGACCCAGCCGGCAACGTCCGCCGCGGCCCGGGCAAGAACAACCGGCCCTGCTCGTCTACCGGCAACGGGCCAGCTGGAGCCTGTGCGGCATCCTGGCGCGTGAGTTCACCGGCCAATCGCTCCACCAGCGCCCGCACCTGCACCGCGCTCGCGGTGGGATGGGTGAGGGTGTCGAGCAACCCGGAGAGCACCGTGGAAACACCGCCATGGCGGTGCGGGGCGCCAGGAGGGCGCATGCAGCCTGTGGCTGCGTTGGTCAGGGGCGCGATGTCGAGGGTGGGGTGGCTGTGCTTGAGCAGGCGGGCCAGGGTGGCCACGGTCTCGGGGTCCACGGAGTCGGCCAGACCGACCCAGATGTGTCGGCCGCCAGAGGGACCGGACTCGCAGATCACCGGAGGCAAACCGGCCTCGTTCAGGGTGACTGCCAGCGCTCGGGCGTCATGGTCGGCGTCCGCGGCGGTGCGCCCGCCCTTGGCGTCCAAGTCGAAGGCCAGGAATCGGTACCGGCGGTCGGGGCCGGCCAGATACATCGCCCACGGGGTGGCGGGAGCGTCCAGGCTCAACCGCCGAGATCCGGCGTACTCGTTCAGCAGCTGGCCGTCGATGTCGTGCACAGCCACACGCGCCGTCGGGCGCGGGCTGAGCATCCCAGTCAGCGCCCACGAGGACGCAAAAGGGGGCGGGCTGTATGTACCACCCGGGGCAAAGGTTGGTACCCTAGACACGACGCCCCCTTGTTGGGGTGACCTGGAACTGGAACATGCACTGTCTCGTCTCTGGGTTGGGATCCCGCTTCTGTCGCCAAACTGTCGGCGGGATCCAGGTTTGATTCATCCGAAGCGGTAGCCCCCGGCCAGGGGCTACCGCTTCGGTCGTTATGCGGTCTTCTGAAGGCTCGGCAGGAGCGGCTCACCGTCAGGGCCAGTCAGTCCCCACTCCTCGGGCACAGTGTGGAGGTCTTCGCCACCCGACATGATCGCGGCTTCGACAATGGCCCACTGAGGCAGACGCGACACCTCAGACAGCTGCTCGATGCGGCGCTTCACCTCGGGGCGCACAAGGATGTGCAGTGCCTCGGTGTCCGTGCCGCGCTTGCGGCGATACTCCACAGTCATGGTGACAGCCTACATGTAGGCAGATTGGGTGACCACCAACACCACGCCGCATGTCCCATAGACTCACCCCGGCTGCCGGCAAAGCACAGGGGGTGATCCGCGAATGCCTGTCAGCGCCTCGCATCAGATCCCCTGGGACGCCTACGAGACCTGGGCTCGTGCGCAGTGGACCCACGTGCACGGCCCGGAGACCGGCACCCACGTCCACTACAAGGACATGGCCGCCACCTCCGGCTACGGCCCCCACCGCCTCATCAAGGCCAAGCGCACCGGCACCATCCCCCTTTACGCAGTCCGGGACTACGCCCGCGGCCTCGGCACCGATCCCATCACCGCCCTCACCGCCTTCACCCCCATCCCCCTCACCGAAGACGAGCCCACCCCCACCCAGTGGCTCACTCAAGTCCACCCCGCCGAACTCCACGCTGAACTCCTGCGCCGCCTCCATCGCCCCGTTCCCGCTCAGACCGGCGCCACCTTCACCCCTCGCCCACACGCCTGGGCCACCGCCCTCCTCAACGGCCCCCACCACCAACCCGCCGGCCACCGCGGCCAACGCCGCAAACATGCCGCCCACCAGCTCCTCCACATCCCCTACAACACCCTGCGCACCAAAGAACGCCGCGGCTCCTGGACCATCCCCGAACTCACCCAGCTCTGCACCTGGACCGGATGGCACCTCGGGCTCGCGCTCGCGGTGACTGGCTGGCTGCGCTGGGATGAAGTCGGCCTGGACCCGCAGGACCGGTATGCCGCGCTCAGGAACCTGGGAGGCTCGGAGCTGATGGACGGCATCGAAGCCGCTTGGCCGGAGACACGCCAAGCCCTAGAGATTGCACAGTAGACGCTCGGCCGTAGAGAACGCGCCAGGTAACCTGTAGATGATCACCCCTTGGCACGAGGGGACGCCACCGAAGGAGATCGCCATGACCACCCGCACCAAGACTCTGGCCGGAGCCAGCCTCGTGCTCGCCCTCGCCCTGACCGGCTGCGACGGGACCGGTGGCGCTGAAGAGACCAGCACCGCCTCCGCTGCTCCCATCAGCACCTCGCCGGCTCCAGCGGAGGCCGGCTCTTCCACGAGCGCCCCCCAGGGCTCCTCCGCGAGCGCCTCGAGCTCGCAGAGCTCCTCCATGTCCGCGTCGCCGTCGGCTCCGACGTTCGAGCCGGTCACCTCCGATCGACCCGAGGACGATCAGACCGCTCAGATCAAGGCGTTCGATGCCCTCCAGCAGTTCTACGACGTGAAGCGCGCCCAATACGTGGCGGCGAAGGTGGATGAAGAGCAGCTGAGTGTGGCTGCCCGCGACCCGTATCTCTCCGATCTGGCGGGGCGTATGAAGGCGTTCGAGTCTGCCGGGCAGACCTACTCGGGTGAGTCCAAGATCGAGCTGATCGAGCCGATCATCGGCCCAACCACGAATGTGCAGGGTGAGCTGTTCCCACACACCAATGCCCAGCTGCGTGTCTGTGAGGACAACACCGGGGTGGTCGTCAAGGACAAGGACGGCAATCGTGTCTCTTCCGGGTCCGTGCTGCGCTATGAGATCACTTACATCGTGACTTGGCAGGAGGACGATCGTGCATGGAAGGTCAGCTCGGATTACGTATCTCGCGATGAGAAGGGCACCCCAAAGACATGCTGAGTCGAACTCGTTCACGCCGCCGGATGAGCCTCATGGCGGCATTTGCGTTGACCCTGACCACTTTCACGGCTGCCCCCTCGGCGCTCGCTGCTGGCGAGGCGGACTGCAGGGATGGTGTCTGTGTGGTGAAGGGGGAGGCGCCGGGGGCCCCTGGTGGTGGAGATCTGTCGCAGCCGGTCCAGCCGGTGGGAGAGGAGCCTCCGCGGGCGGATTTCTGCGAGATCAATACGCCGGGTGACCAGGAATGGAAGATCCCCTACAGCTGTGACACCAACTGGGATCCGGTCAACAAGTGCGTCTGGACGATGATGTCTCCACAACCGGCGCCGCCGGCGGGTAAGGATCCAACACGGGGAGCCTGGGAACAGTGTGAGCCGGATGGCGGCGTGCTGCCGCAGTTGCAGCCGGCATTGCAGACGCGCTGGATGGATTCGACGGTGGCGGGCCAGGCGACGCCGGCGCAGGCGGCGCGTCAGCTGGTGACGCAGATGGACCTCAAGGGCGTGGAGATGGGCATGGTCCCGCGTTCGGTAGCGTCGGACTCGAATGCCATGGGTGCTGTGGGTTTGCCGGCGTGGATGTGGGTGAAGAACACGCATGACCCGCAGGCGTGGGGTCCGTACACAGTGACTCGTGAGATCGACGGACTCTCGGTGACGGGCACGGCGCGTCCGCTGTTCGTGACCTGGGATATGGGTGATGGTCAGCAGGTCGTCTGCAACACCGGCGGTACCCCGTACAGCGAGCGCTATGGGCGTGAGGAGTCGCCCTCGTGCGGGCACACGTACAAGAAGACGGGTCAGTACGACGTGACGGCGGTGACCACGTGGGCGGTGGAGTGGTCGGCCGGCGGTGAGTCCGGGGTGATTGAGACGGTCACGCGCAGCTCTCAGCCGGTGGTGATCGGTGAGCTGCAGGCTGTGAACGTCAAGCCCGGCGGCTGAGGCTGGGGGAGTGCCGCGGACATCTCGCGTCGGGTAATCTGACATTACCCGACGCGAGATGTTTCGTTTCCCGGACGGCCTGCCCGGGTAGGAGACCGATCGCATCTGCACTGGAGGAGCTCACGATCATGCGGACACTCAGAGGACTTGGCGCGCTGGCACTGCTGCTGGCGCTGCTGATCGGCATCCCCGTGGCGCTGATCGCGCTGGGCGGTAACCCGATCCCGGACCCTGACGCCCTGCGCCAGGCCCTCACTGGCGTGGACTACGGCGGCCGAGTGCTGATGGGCACGATCCTGCCCCTGATCGGCTGGGCCGCCTGGGCGTCCTTCGCGGTATCCGTGGTGGTCGAGCTGGTCGCTCAGGCCCGCAATGTGCGCGCCCCGCAGCTCAAGGGCCTGGGGGCTCAGCAGGCTCTGGCCGGCGGGCTGGTCGCCGCGGTGCTGGCTATCGGCGGCGGTGCGCCGGCCATGGCCCAGGATGCGCCCGCCGCCTCTGCTGGCCCGGGCGCCGGCTCCGCAAGCGTGTCCCAGGTGCTCGATCAGCCCTCCTCGGGCGCCGACTCCACCGAGCAGGCTGGGACGTACACCGTCCGCGAAGGTGACACCCTGGCCGGCATCGCCCGCACGCAGCTCGGAGACGAGAGTCGCTGGGGTGAGCTGGCCGAGGACATGCAGGGCGTGGAGCAGTCCGACGGGCGCTCCCTGCAGGATCCCAACCTGATCTACACCGGCTGGGAGGTGCCACTGGACGGCCTCGCCGGCGCGCCGGCGGATCAGGGGTCCACGGCGGCTCCGGCTGAGCCTGACGCTGGTACCCCTGATACCACTGGTACCCCTGATACCACTGGTACTGCCAGTACGAACGGTACTGCGGGCGGCTCCGGGGTGGGTGGGCTGAATGCCTCCGACACCATGGACCGTCCCGGCCTCGAGGATGCTCCGGCGGCCGCCCCGGCGCCCACGGCCACCGATGCCCAGCAGCAGGCCGACGCGGGCACCAGCGAGCGCCAGACGCAGGACGCGCAGGACTCCACGGCCGCTGAGGAGGCCCAGGACGCCGCCGCGGCCGCGTCCGCAGAGCAGCCGGATCAGGACAAGGCCCCTGAACCGGCCCCCGCAGTCCCGGGTGCCACCTACTCCGAGCCCGTGCAGGAGCAGTCCGCACCCGCTCCGGCCGCTGCCGAGCAGGCCGAGGCCGTGGACGGCGCCGACGAGATCGACTGGCGCACTGCAGGCGGGATCGGGGCGACCCTGGCCGCCGGCGTGCTCGCCCTGATCGCAGCGCGTCGCGCGGCCCAGCGTCGCCGCCGCAAGCCCGGCCAGCAGGTGCCACGTCCGGCCGGCGAGGATGCCCAGATCGAGGCCCAGCTGCGCACCGTTGCCGACCAGCCCGCCGTGGACGAGCTCGATCTGGTGCTGCGTGCGGTCGCCCTGTGGGCCTCCAGCGAGCAGATCACCCTGCCGGAGATGTTCTGCGTGCGCGTCACCGACGAGCAGATCGCCCTGTACCTGGCTGCCCCCGCGGCCGCCGAGCTGCCTGCCCCGTTCGTCCGTGAGGACGAGGAGGGCACCGTGTGGACCATCGAGTCCGGGCAGATCGAGGGCCTGGAGCAGATGCCCGAAGCCCCCTATCCGGCCCTGGTGACCGTGGGCAAGGACGACACCGGCGCCCAGCTGCTGCTGGACCTCGAGTACCTGGGCACCCTCGGCCTGGAAGGGGAGAGCCAGCTGGTCTCCGAGGCCCTGGATGCGATGGCCGTGGAACTGGCCACCTCCGCCTGGGGCGAGTCGCTGCAGGTGACTCTCGTGGGCGTCGCTCCCGGCCTGGCATCCGCCGTCGGAACCGGCCGCGTCCGGCAGGTGGACGACCTGGACGAGCTGCTGCGCATGCTTGCTGGACGTGCTGAGGACGTGAAGGCCGCCCTGGACGGGGCCGGCGTCGCTACCGTGCATGAGGCCAAGGGCGCCGGGATCGAACAGGAATGGGCCCCGGAGATCGTCCTGCTGGGTGTGGACCCCACCGACGCGCAGGCCGATCAGCTCCGCGAGCTCACCCGCACCATTCCCCGGCTGGGCGTGGCCGCGGTGACCACGCAGAACCCGCTCTCGGCCCCGTGGCATCTGGAGCTCGTGGACCAGGACAATGCCGACCTTGAGCCGGCCGGACTGCACCTGATGCCGCAGCGCATCACTGCCGCCGAGGCCCAGCGCATCATCGCCGTGCTCGCCACCGCCCTGGCCGACCCTGAGGACACGGACGCTTCTGGCACTCAGACCGTGGACCTCGCCGCGATCCTGGGCCGCCCGGCCACCCACCTGACGATCGTGCCCACCCACGAGGACGAGGACACCGAGCGCTACGGGTTCGAGGACCACACAGAGACCGCCGAGCTGTCCCTGGTTCCGGCCTCCGTGCACGACGAGGACGAGACCGACCACGGTGTGGAGATCACCAACGGCACCGCCGAGTACGACGAGTACCTCACCCCCGCCGCCGAGGCGGCCGCGGAGACCGACCAGGATGAGGCGGCCGGGGAGACCGAGCCGACGACGACTGCCGCTCAGGCCGCAGAAGAGCTCGATCACGAGGCGGATGAGGACACCACCGCGGCCGAGCCGGCCGCCGCCTCGCCAGCAGAAGACGACCAGGAGCCGGCCGCTCTCGGCGCCGACGAGGACGACCAGCAGGACGAGAGTGCAGCCGTCCAGGCCGCCACCGAGGACGACGAGCAGGAACCCCTCGAGGACACCCCCAAGCCCGAAGACGACGAGGACAAGGACGAGCAGCAGGACCAGCCCGCCGCCCCCGAGCAGGACACCGTGGCGGCCGAAGCGGTCACTGAGGAGGAGACCGAACCCGCACAGGACGAGGCCGATCCGGCCACGGCCGCGGCGACCATCACCCGCCTGAGCCCGGAGACCCAGGAGAGCCAGTTGGACCGCCAGGCCGCGGACCTGCTCGAACAGGTCACCCCCGAGGTGCCCCTGGTGTCCCTGCTGGGCCCGATGCGCATCGTCGGCGCCCGCGGCGAGGCCCCCGTCAGCGCCTCCACCGGCAAGGTCTCCGACCAGCAGGCCGAGCGCTGCGTGGCCCTGGCCGCGTACCTGGCCCTGCACCCCGGCGCCTCCGCCGAGGCCTACCACGCCGCGTTCTGGCCCAACGCCGATCCCTCCGGCACCACGGCCTCCTCCAACCGCAACAAGCTCGCAGCCCAGACCCGCAAGTACCTGGGCCAGGAAGAGGACGGCACCCAGTTCTTCCCGCGCGCCTCCTCCGACGGCTACCGCCTGGACCCGCGCGTCACCACGGACTGGCAGATCCTGCGCTCGCTGATCAGCAATGACCCGACCACCGTGTCCACCCCCGCCCTGGTGGCAGCGATGCGCCTGGTCCGCGGAGCTCCGTTCCAGCACGCCAAGTCCAAGAACGTCGCCTGGGCCGACGACCTGCACCAGGAGATGGTCGAGCTGATCTGCGACGCCGCCCACGAGCTCGTGCACCGCGCGCTGTCGGCCGGCCACCACGGCCACGCCCAGCTGGCCGCCCGAGTGGGCCGCACCGTGGATCCGGCCAGCGAAGCGATGTGGCGCGACGCGATCACCGCCGAGGCCGCCGCGGGCAACCGCGAGGAGGTCTCCCGCCTGGTCGAGCAGCTCTACACCTGGCTGGACGAGTTCGAGGAGGGCCTGGAGCCCGAGGACGAGACCGTGGAGCTCATCGACACCCTGCGCGAGCATGGCTACCGCGTCGTCGCCTGAGACCACCCTGCCGGCGGGCGCCGACCAGGCGCCCGCCGATGCTCGTCCCTACCGCATGCCCACCCGGCCCGTGCGCCGGGGCATCACCATCGCGGCCGCCGCGGTCGGAGCAGCAGCAGCTGCCCTCGCCACCGGCCCGGGCCAGCTACCCGGGCCCGCGGCCCTCGCGGTCGCCGCGATCGCCCTGCAGGTGCCCCTGGGCGCCCCGATCGCCGCCACCGACCTGCGCCACCACCGGATCCCGAACTGGCTCGTGCTCGCGCTCGCGGCAGGCACCCTGGCCGCCCTCGCCGTCCACCCCGGGTTGCTGCTGCCCGGGCTGGCCGCCGCGGCCGCCGTCGGCGCTGGCCTGCTCTTGCTCAACCTGGCCGGGGGAATGGGCATGGGGGACGTGAAGCTGGCCGTGGCCTGCGCGCTGGCATGGGGCGTCCACGGCGTGGGGATCACCCTGCTCGCCCTTGGGCTGGGGTTCGTCTTGTCCCTGCCGGTAGCGCTCTCCCGGATGCGCTCCGGCCGGGGCCGCGAGAGGATCCCCATGGGGCCGAGCATCCTGACCGGCTCCGTCCTGACCCTGATCTGGAGCCTGATCTAATGACCGCCACGCCCGTGTTCACCGTCCGCCACCGCAAGGCCCTGGTGGAGGTCATCACCGCCGCCCTCACCCACACCCAGCTCGACACCCTCACCGCCGAGCACCCCGTGCCCGGCGACCCCGGCCACGACGCCGGCAAGGAAGGCCGCGTCGAGCTGATCGTGCTCACCTACCTTGAGGAACCCGACCAGAGCCTCTTGATCCAGGCCCTCACCTTGATCGACCCGGACACCCTCACCGGACAGGACCGCAAGAGCTGGGACATGCTCGTCCGCCGCCTCCACAACAAGGGCATGACCCTGCCCACGTCCGCGAGCGCGGACGTCCAGAGCGAGGAGGGCGAGGCGGGCGAAGAGGTGGCCGCGGCGGATGCGCCGGCCGCCGCGGATCCTGCTGGGGAGGAGCCCGCGCGGAAGAGGCGTGGGCGCCGGTCAAGGAAGGCCGCGGTGCCGGCCATGAGTCCCGGGGAGGGTGAGGAGGACGCGCCGGAGCCGGCGGCCGAGTGGGTTCGGGCGGTGCCGCAGCTGGTGGCTGTGGGAGGTACGGCGGCGCTGGTGGCGCAGCTGGAGGCGCTGGAGGGCGTGGAGGTGGTGCATGTGGAGGACGCGGGCACTCGAGGGCAGGCGCTGGCCGTGCTGGCGGCGGTGTCGGCGGCGCTGCAGACGCCGGGGGCCGTGGTGGCGATCGGCGGGCCGGCGGAGATGATGGCGCGGCTGTCCGTGCGCGGCTGAGCCCACCGGTCGGGGGCGGGTGCTTATCGTGTCCGGTCCGCTGGTGAGCATCGGGGATGTCTTCCAGGTCAGGTGTGAGCGCGAGGAGGTCCGGCCCGTGAGTGTCGCCACCGATGCCCCGACGCAGCGGCTGCGCGCGTTCAAGCACCGACTGGACCCCAACGCCAGCCAGCTGGAGCTGTTGGGCCAGTACGCCGGGGCCGCGCGGGTGGCGTTCAACATGCTCACCGCGCACAACCGGGCCGCGCTGCAGGCCGGCTGGGACCGGCGCCGCGAGCTGGCGGAAGCTGGGGTGCCGGTGGAGGAGCTGGCGGGACGGATGAAGGCCGAGCGGGCTGCGGATCCGGCGCTCAAGGTCGCCGGGTATCAGCAGTTCGCCACCGCGCACCTGACCCCGATGGTCCGTGCGCACCGTGAGGCGGCCGAAGCGATCGCTGCCGGCGCGGACCCGGGGCAGGTGTGGGCGGACGAGAGGTACGCGCAGCCGTGGATGCACACCGTGCCGCGGCGTGTGCTGGTCTCGGGGCTGCAGAACGCGGCCAAGGCCACGGAGAACTGGATGGCCTCGGCCTGCGGTGCCCGTGCGGGCCGGCGGGTGGGGCTGCCGCGGTTCAAGAAGAAGGGCCGGTCGCGGGACTCGTTCACGATCCCGGCGCCGGAGGTCATCGGCGCCGCCGGGACCGCGTACAAGCGCGGGGAGGCCAGGGGAGGGGTGATCACCGACCATCGGCACCTGCGCCTGGCCTCGTTGGGAACGATCCGCACGATGGACAAGACGACCCGGCTGGTGCGCTCGTGCCGGCGGGGGGCCGTGGTGCGCTCGGTGACGATCTCCCAGGCCGGCGGCCACTGGTACGCCTCGGTGCTCGTGGCCGAGCCAGTGACCCTCCGCCGTGGCCCCTCCCGTCGCCAGCGCGCCAACGGCGTCGTGGGTGTGGATCTGGGTGTGAAGCACCTGGCTGCGCTGTCCACGGGGGAGCTGATCCCGAACGCGCGCGCTGGCCAAGCCCAGGCCCGCCGACTGGCCAGGCTGCAACGTGCCCTGGCCCGCACCGAGCGCGGCTCCCGCCGCCGCGAGCGGGTCCGCCGGCAGATCAGCGCGCTGCACCATCAGGTCGCGCTGCGCCGGACCGGGATGCTCCACGAGGTGTCCACCCGCCTGGCCCGCGACTACGCGATCGTGGCCCTCGAGGATCTGAACGTGGCCGGGATGACCCGCTCCGCGGCTGGCACCCTCGAGCACCCCGGCAAGAACGTCGCGGCGAAGGCCGGCCTGAACCGGGCCATCCTGGACGCCGGCCTGGGCACGCTGCGAGCGCAGCTGCACTACAAGACCTCCTGGGCCGGATCCCAGGTGAAGATGATCGACCGATTCGCGCCGTCCTCGAAGACGTGCTCGCGCTGCGGGGCAGTCAAAGCCACGCTGTCCCTGCTCGAGCGCGTCTACGAATGCGAGGTTTGCGCCCTGGTGATCGACCGCGACGTGAACGCCGCGATCAACATCCGGGCGTGGGCCGTGCAGGAGGGCACGGGTCACCGGGTCGAGCTCGCCCAGGGCAATGGGGAGAGCCAAAACGGACGCCGAGCTGCTGGCCGGACCCCACCATCGGGTGGGCCCACCGGGTGGCAGCGCCGAAGCGTCAAGCCCGCACCGCGCGGTGCGGGCAGATCCAGCCGGGCAACTGGCTGGTCATCCCACACCCCTCACATCGAGCGGGAACACGCGGAAGCGGACGTATTCGGCCCAGTCAGGTAGAGGATGCCCCGCGCACGCAGGGATGAGCCCCAGCTGGTCAAGGACAAGCGCGAGCTTGACCAGGATGCCCCGCGCACGCAGGGATGAGCCCATGTGCGCCTCGTCCACCAGCAGGTAGTCGATGGATGCCCCGCGCACGCAGGGATGAGCCCTTCTGCGATGTGAACATCCCCGAGGGCAGTACGGATGCCCCGCGCACGCAGGGATGAGCCCAAGCGTGACATCGTTGACCTGACACGCGGGCCGGATGCCCCGCGCACGCAGGGATGAGCCCATCTCCAGCTCGCGCCGCTCACCGGTCTTCATGGACGCTCCGCGCACGCAGGGATGAGCCCTTCCCCCACTGGTCGATGACACCCGGTGGCGGTGTCGTCTCAGAAGGTGTCGGGGGTGGGGCTCTCGTCGGTGTCGGCGGCGTAGAGGACGGCTTGGGTGCGCTCGAGCAGGTAGGTGAGCTGGAGTAGGTGCTTGGCCGGCTCGGGGACCGTCCAGGCGTGGGCGTCGGGGTGGTAGCTGCCGCCGATCTCGCGGACGCGCCGCTGCTCGTACTTGAACCGGTGCGAGGGCTTGCTGGCCTTGTAGCGCGGGGGTAGGCGGACCCACACGGTGAGGTCGGAATCCAGGGCCGCGGCGGGTAGGTCGTCGGCAGTCAGCTCGTGCATGGCCGGCATCCTCCCAACTGGACGTGCCCGACATGGTGGGCGCACCGGGGGCCGCGCATGCTCGGGCGCCGATGGCTGGGGAGGCTTATCGCGTCGGGGGCCCGGTGTAGGGTCTGGGGCTGCTGGTCTGGTGGAGGAGGGGAAGCCTTCCACCAGGCCAGCACTGCTTTGCCCGCCCGGGGCGGTGGGTGGGGTGGCGGCTAGATTGTCCCGGTGGAACAGCACATGGACCGTGGGGTCATCAGCAGGAACGTGACGGAGTTCGCCCATGCGTGGGCGCAGCGGATCCGTGAGTGGCACGAGACCGGACAGGGACACGTGGAGCGCTCCTACGCCTCCCAGTTCTGGACCGACCTGCTGCGCGCGTTCGGAGTGATCTCCGAGCGGATGGACCTTTTCGAGCGCGGGGCGAAGAGGGCGACGACCGGCGGGGCCGGATACATCGACTTCTTCTGGTCCGGTGTGGCAATCGGGGAGGCCAAGTCTCCGGGCGCCGACCTGGACGCCGCCCACGCGCAGGCGCTGGACTACCTCGCCGGCGGCTCGATCGGTCAGCACGAGTGGCCCAAGTACGTGTTGGTCACCGACTTCGCACGGATCCGTGTGGAGCGCCTGGGGGAGCAGGGCTGGGTCGCGGAGTTCCGGGTCGAGGAGAGCGCCGACCACGTGGACGAGCTGATGTTCCTGGCAGGCCGGGAGAGCGTGAGCCGGGCCGAGGAGCAGGAGGCTTCGATCGCGGCCGCGCAGCTGATGGCGGACATGTTCACCGCGCTGGTCGGGGACGTGGACGTGCCCGTGGCCGATGAGGCTCCCGAGGACCAGGAGGAGGAGGACTTCGCCACGCAGCAGGCCTCGATCCTGCTCACCCGGCTGCTGTTCCTGCTCTACGGCGACGACGCCGGACTGTGGGAGGCCGACCTGTTCCACCGGTGGGTGGAGTGGGACACCACCGCCGACAGCCTGGGCCCGCAGCTCGACGGACTGTTCCGCGTGCTCAACGCCGGCCCGGCCAGCCCTGTGCGGCGCACCGCACCGGCGGCGATGGCCAAGTTCCCCTACGTCAACGGCGGCATCTTCGACGGCACGGCGTCGGCCGGGTTCCTCACGGACGAGTTCCGCGAGGCGTTGCTGGCCGCCTGTCGGTTCCGATGGACCCGGATCTCCCCGGCCGTGTTCGGCTCGATGTTCCAGCTCGTGAAGTCCCGGCAGGCCCGCCGCGGCGACGGCGAGCACTACACCTCTGAGGCGAACATCCTCAAGACCATCGGGCCGCTGTTCCTGGACGACTACCGCGCTCGCGCGGACCGGCTGATCCAGAACAAGAGCACCAGCCGGCGCGAGGCGATCGCCCTGATCGAGGAGATGGCCGCCAACCTCTACGTGGACCCCGCCTGCGGCGCCGGCAACTTCCTCAACGTCGCCTACGCCCAGCTGCGCCAGATCGAGACCGACCTGCTGGCCGACCAGCGCCGCCGCTCCGGCAGCCTGGACCTCTCCCTGGACGTGACCCTGGACCAACGGATCCACATCGACCAGTTCTACGGGATCGAGATCAACTGGTGGCCAGCGAAGATCGCGGAGACCGCGATGTTCCTGGTGGACCACCAGGCCAACCGCCAGCTGGCCACCGCCCTGGGTCAGGCCCCGGACCGGCTGCCGATCACCATCACCGCCACGATCTACCAGCACGACGCGCTCACCCTGGACTGGGCCCAAGCGCTGCCCGTGCCGGCCGGCCGCACCTACATCTTCGGCAACCCCCCGTTCCTGGGAGACACCACCCGCACCAAGGACCAGCTGGCCCTGATGCAGGCCGCCTGGGGCGGCGACAAGCAGCTCTCCCGCCTAGATTTCGTCACCGCCTGGCACGCCCTCACCCTGCGCCTGCTCGCTGACCGAGACGGCGAGTGGGCATTCGTGACCACCAACTCCATCGTCCAGGGCGACCAGGCCGCACGCCTGTTCGAGCCGATCTTCGCCGCCGGCTGGCGCATCAAGTTCGCCCACCGCACCTTCCGCTGGGACTCCGAAGCCCCCGGCAAGGCCGCCGTGCACTGCGTGATCGTCGGCTTCACCCGAGACACCACCGTCCGGCCCCGCCTGTTCGACTACGACCGCCCCTCCAATGCCCCCGTGGAGCGCTCAGGGGTGCGCACCATCAACGCCTATCTGGTGGACGGAGCCAACGTTCTCGTCACCAAGCACAGCCGCCCGCTCTCCCCCGAGCTGAACATGCCCATGTACGGGTCCAAGCCCACCGACGGCGGACACCTGCTGGTCAGCACCGCAGAGCTCGAACAGGTGCAGGCAGACCCCATCGCAGCCAAGTACCTGCGCCCCTACGTCGGGGCCCGCGAACTGCTGCACAACGAGGACCGCTGGTGCCTGTGGCTCACCGACGCCACAGGCGAGGAGATCCACACCTCTCCCGTGCTCCGCGAGCGCGTGGCCGCCGTGCGGGCCCTGCGCGCGGCCTCCAACGCGGCCTCCACCCGCGAGTACCGCCACCACCACCTCTTCCGCCAGCTGGCCCCCATGACCACCGATTTCGTGTGCATCCCCCGCCATGTCTCCGAGGAGCGCCCCTACTTCCCCGTGAAGCTGCTGCCTCCCGAAGTCATCGCCTCCGACGCGACCTTCCAATGCGCCGACCCCGACGGCCTGCAGTTCGCCCTGCTGTCCTCCTCCATGTTCCTCACCTGGCAGCGCAGCGTCGGCGGTCGCCTCAAGTCCGACCTGCGCTTCGGATCCACCCTCACCTGGACCACCCTGCCCCTGCCCGCCCTCGAGGACGCCCAGCGCGCGCGGATCGTCGCCGCTGGCGCCAAGGTGCTAGCCGCCCGGGCCCTGCACCCCGACCGGTCCCTGGCCCAGCACTACACGGCGCTGGGCATGGACCCGGCGCTGGTGAAGGCCCACGACGCGCTGGACACCGAGGTGGACAAGGCCTTCGGCGCCGCACGCCGGTGCCGCACCGAGCTCGAGCGCCAGGAGCTGCTGTTCGACCGGTACGCGGAGATGACCGCGACCACCTGACCCTGTACCAGGCCACCGGTACAGTCGGGGGTGGTGGGAGGACACGCCCCCACCACCCCGGCCGCTGCGCGCGACGGGGGTATGCAAGCCAGAGGAGCCCTGCATGCCGGCCCGCCCAGATCCGTCCCTGCTGCGCGGGACCACCGTGCGCATCATCCGCGAGTACCTGGGCCTGACCCGCGGCGAGCTCGCCGCCCTGCTCGAGGTGTCCTTCGACTCCGTGCGCTCTTGGGAAGGCGATCGCCGCGGCACCCCACCCGGCGTGATCACCCAGCTCCGTCAGCTGCAGGACGCCCTGGACGAGGAGGCCGCCACCGCTCTGGAGCACTACCTGGCCCAGCCCGGCCCCGCCGAGGCTGTCCCAGGGCCGGTGTTCACCATTGAGGACGTGCCCGGCTGCCGCCCGGCCGGCTGGCAACGCCACATCGCCGCGCGCATCGCCCAGCACCGGCCCGATCTGGTCATCCAGGACAACTGAAGCGCCCTGGGTCTGATGGAGACTCGCGCTATTTGATTCCGACCAGCTGTTCGCGGTCGGCTTCGACAGCATAGAACGTGTCCTCGAACTCGGCGGGTGGGACGTCGCCGAGGTAGCCGTGGAGGCGTTGCGTGTTGTGCCAGTGCACCCACCCGAGGGTCGCGAGCTCGAGGTCCTCGACCGTTCGCCAGGGGCCTGGCCGTGCGGGTCCGCGGACGAGTTCGGCCTTGTAATAGCCGTTCACGGTCTCGGCCAGGGCGTTGTCATAGCTGTCCCCGACGGTCCCGATCGACGGTGACGCTCCGATCTCGGCGAGGCGTTCGCCGTAGCGAATGGAGGTGAATTGAGACCCCGCGTCGCTGTGACAGCGCAGGTCCTCGTGGCCAGTGCCGCGGGACCAGCGGGCCATCTCGATCGCGTCGAGGACCATCTCGGTGCGCATGTGTGACGCGCACCGCCACCCGACGATCATCCGGGAGAACGCGTCGACGATGAAGCAGACGTACGCGACGCCGGCCCACGTCGGCACGAACGTCAGGTCGGTGACCCAGAGCCGGTTCGGGGCAGGCGCGGTGAACTCCCGCTTCACGAGGTCCGGGTGCCGCGCTGCGGTCGGATCTGGCCGGGTCGTCTTCACCCGCTTCGACCTGGTCGCGCCCTTAATCCCTGCGGCGCGCATGAGCCGGCCCGTCTGATCTCGGCCGATGTCGATCCCGGCGCGACGCGCGGTCTTCCAGAGCTTTCTGACCCCGTAGACGCGGTAGTTCGTCTCCCAGAGCTCGACCAGCTGCGGGATCATCTCCTCGTCCCGCACCGCGCGAGCCGAGGGGGTGCGGGTCTTGGCTGCGTAGTAGCTGCTCGGAGCCACCTGCAGCAGCCTGCAGATGAGCTCGACTCCGAGCCGGCGACCGTCGACCAGGTCATCCTTGTTCGCGTCGATGAACGCGACTACTTCCGGTAGTGGCGGTCGAGCTCCGCCCCGAAGAAAGACGCGGCACGCTTGAGGACCTCATTGGCCCGTCGCAACTCCCGGACCTCCTGCTCCAGCTCACGCACCCGCCGCGCCTCAGCACTGCTCACGCCAGAGGTGACGCCGTCATCGATGTCGGCGTGCTTGACCCACATCCGCACGGACTCGACCCCGTATCCGAGCTGCGTCGCGACCCGCTGCACAGTCCCATGCTCGGTTCCCAGCTCGGCCCGCAGCGTCCGCACCATCCGGACCGCCGCGGCCTTCTCTTCCGGCGAATACCGACGCGTCGTCGGCTTCCCCGCTGTCTGCTCTTTCGGCATAACTCCATCCTCGTTTCCAAGGTCAGGAGTCTCCAACAAACCCAGGGCGCTTCATGCGGTGGGGTGAAAGAAGGCTTGGGAGGGCATTTGCCTCGCTGCGGTGTGGGGGAGCGGTCGTCGTTTTCATCCCAGAGCGGAAAAAAAGTTCTCTCGCGTGTGTGGAAGACGCTGCGAAAAAATGTGGGGCGAGTGGTGGACTGGTCTCTGTAATAGGTCACTGACCTGGGGTTTCGTTGTTGTCCACGGGTGATTTTGGGGGTCCTTGGTGTGGTGTCCGGCCACCGGATAGACTGTTTTTTGAGCACCAAAGCCCTGGGCCTTCCAGGGTGGAGGGCGCGCAGGGCTCGGTGTCTAGTTTCCAAGGCTAGGACTCTGACTCTAGCGCCCTCACTGCTGTGTTCTCGATGGGTGACGCTCGCTGAGCGGCGGCACCCAGATTGGAGCCCATCTTGGGTAGGACTGTCAGTCGCAGCGTCCGAACGGGCCGGTTCGTGAAGGCCTCCACGGCCAAGCGCAGCCCCCGGACCACCACCACCGAAACCGTCAGCCGTTCCGGCGGGACCACCCGGGCGGTCGGCCGTTCGGCCATCACCGGCCGGTTCGTCACCGCCGCCACCGTGGCCCGACATCCGGGGACCACCATGACCCAGCAGGTGTCCCGGTGAACGCGCGGGTGAAGATCTCCAGCAACCTGGAGCGGGAACTGCAGCGCGTTGTCCAGCCGCAGGTGCAGGCGATCGCCGACCAGTATCAGCAGATGCTGGATCGCCTCGGCCGGCAGTACGCAGGCCAGAGCGTCGAGACGATCAAGCCGGTGCTGCAGGCTGAGTGGTCCCGCATCGGCGGGAGCATCACCGACCCGGAGCTGAGCACCTACGCCCAGCACATCAGCGACGGCGTGCCGATCAAGGTGCGCACCCGCTGACCGGGCGTTGAACGCAGCGGGCCAGCCTCCCTCGAGGCTGGCCCGCTGTTGTTTGTCTCCGGCCGGGAGCGCCGCTCCGGTGTGGGGGTGGCGCTCGCGGGGTGGGTCAGGCGTGGGTGGGGATGACGTGGCGGGCGCCGTTGTAGCTGAAGGCGGCGATCCATTCGGTTTTCACGGCGTTGGGGCCGAGGCAGAAGTGCTCGGGGCCGGTGCGGATCAGGCGGGAGTAGTGGACTCCGGTGTGGAGCTGCACGTCGGTGATGATCTGGCCGAGCTTGGTGGGGAGGGTGGGGGTGGTGGCCATGGTGTGCCTCCTGGCAGGTCGGGTCTGGGGCGTGGCGGTTCCTCGCTCCAACATGAATAAGAATACATATCTACCCGGCGGTGTGCAACACGGTAGACGGTGAGGGTGTCCGCGGGTCAGCGCTCGTACTGCCGATGGTGGAAAGGGGGCCGCCCCGCATCCGGGGGATGCGGGGCGGCGGGCCGCCGGTCGCCTCCATGGAGGCGACGGGATCCGGCGGCCAGGGCCTGCGCCCGCGGAGGGGGGGTGCGGGCGCGGCAGTGCCCAC
>NZ_JBIWJD010000025.1:0-44643 GCF_044764945.1 Streptomyces sp. NPDC093568
GGGGGCCGTGGGTGCTGACGGCGGTGGGCCGCGGGCCGTGTGTGCTGAACGCAGCGCGCCGCGGCCACCGCTCCGGACTGCCGGAGGGGTGGCCGCGGCCCTTCTTTTCGCTGGACGTCAGCCGGTCTCGGCGGCCGTTTCCGTTTCCTTTTCCTTTTCCTTGACTGTCGTCGTCTGCACAGGGACGGAGGCAGCGGCCTCGCGGCTGACCGGCTCCGCCGGCGTCCCGTCCTCCAGGACGACCTCGATCTCGCCGTCCAGGACCTTCTTCGCCCGTTCCCGGTCCAGCGCGCCCTCCCAGCGGGCGACCGCGAAGACGGCGACGCAGTTGCCGAGCAGGTTGGTGACGACGCGCATCGAGTCCATGATGCGGTCCACGCCGAGGAGCAGGGCGACGGCGCCGGCCGGGATGGCGCCCAGCGAGGAGGCGGTCGCGGACAGGGCGAGGAACGCCGAGCCGGGGATGCCCGCCATTCCCTTGCTGGTCAGCATGAGCACCAGAACCACGGTGACCTGCTGGCCGAGGCTGAGGTCGACACCGACGGCCTGGGCGATGAACAGCGTGCCGATGGACAGGTACAGCGAGGCACCGTCGAGGTTGAAGGAGTAGCCCGTCGGCAGCACCAGCCCCACGGCGTCGTCGCGGGCGCCCGCCCTGCGCAGCTTCTGCATCACGCGCGGCAGGACCGACTCGGTGGACGCGGTGCCGAGCGCGAGGAGCATCTCCTCGCGGATGTAGCGCAGGAACTTCCACAGGCTGAGCCCGGTGACCGCCTTCAGGGCGACGGCGAGCAGCACGATGAACAGCGCGGCGGCCACGTAGCACAGGACGATCAGCTTGCCGTACGTCTCGATGACGCCCAGTCCGTAGTTGCCGATCAGGACGGCCATCGCACCGAACACGGCGATCGGGGCCAGCCGCATGACGAAGCCGACGATCGCGAAGATGACCTCCTGCGCCTGCTCGACGGCCGGCAGCACCTGCGGCACCTTGGTGTGGCCCAGATGCAGCAGCGCGGCGCCCACCAGGCAGGCCAGGACCAGCACTTGGAGCAGGGAGTTCTCCGCGAAGGCGCCGATGAAGGAGGTGGGGAGCGCCTCCAGCGCGAACTCCGTCGTCGAGGGCAGGTGGCCGCCGCCGGTCTTCGCGTCGACCGCCGCGGCGTCGAGCGTGGACGGATCGACGTTCATGCCGGCCCCGGGCTGCACCACGTTGGCGGCGAGCAGTCCGATGAGCAGCGCGAGGGTGCTGGCGACCTCGAACCAGATCAGGGCCTTCAGCCCGATCCGCCCGAACGCCTTGAGGTCACCGGCCTTGGCGATGCCGACGACGACCACGCAGAAGACGAGCGGCGAGATGATCGTCTTGATCAGCCGGATGAAACCGTCGCCGAGCGGCTGAAGGTCCGCGGCGAATCCGGGCCACAGCTTCCCGACGACGATTCCGAGCACGAGTGCGCAGGCGACCTGCGCGAAGAGAGAGGTACGCAGCAAGCGTGCGACGCGTCGCGGCAGGGACGGTACGGACGGCGGCACGGGAACTCCTTGGGGACGGCGGCACACAGAAGTCCCCACGGACGGCCGGGACTTCTGCCATACGGAAAGCGCATTCCGTGCGGATCACTCTGCGGGTGATGTTGGTCCCGCACAAGACCGCCGTGTTGCTTCCGTGTAAATCACGCCCCGCGTGACGCGTCGCACACAACTCGCCTCAGCAGCCCCGGCGATCCACGGTGAGCACCCCCTGAACGCTGGTCAGGGAGCGGTCGTAGCAACCGCTTGAGGCGTACGACCGGTAGCGCTCGCTCGTCGTGCCGACCGCGTGCCGCTGGTCGCGTGGCACGTTCAGCGTCCAGGAGGCGTCACCATCGACGGTGTCGTCGAGCCACGACCATCCGGTCCGCCGTCCGTCCCGCGTCGTGACGACCACGGCACGGTCACCGAGCGTCAGCACGGTGCGCAGCCGGTCGCCCGCCCCGATGGTGATCGAGCCGTCCATCGTGTACGTCCGCCGGGTCTCGGTAGTGCGGGCGGGTCCGCGTCCGTCGACGGTGACCGACTGGTCGTCCCGCCAGGTGGCGTCGAGGGCGTCCAGGTTCTCGCCGTCGGTCCAGCGGTGCGCGGAGTCGTTCGCCAGCGAACGGCGCACGGTGGTCGTGACCCGCCCGTGCGAGGTGTCGACGTATCCGGAGACGGTCAACCGATGGCCGCCCTCCGTGTCCACCCGGTGCTCCGAACCCGGCGTGTACGTCGTGGAGTTGGTGAAGCCGTCGGCCCTGTGCTCGGTGAGGCTCCCGGTGACGTGGGCCTTCTTCGCGTCCTGCCAGACGAGGACGTTCACGGGCGCGCTCCACCCGCTCTGCCCCTCGGGGACGCCGAGGACGGAGACCTCGACGCGGTGCGGCCGGCCGTCGTTGAGGAGGCCGGCGAACGGCGTCAGGTCGTATTCGATCGGCTTGACGTCGAAGGCGCGCGGCCCCGGAGTGACGTACCAGAGAAAGGGGTTGGACCAGCCGCCCGTCCACACGTGCGGGAACGGGGCGGCTATTCCGGCGAGTTGGCCGTCTACCTTGATCTGCACCTCGCGGTACGGGCCCCCGTCGGCCTTGCAGGAGTAGGGCGCCGGGTCGGGTGCCGACAGGTACCAGAACTCCTCGCAGCCTCCGCCGGATCCGGTGGCGTACACCTCGGCGACTATGCGCTCGCTGTTGCGCGGGGTGGTGAGCGTGTCGTCGTGGAGGGTGAGGACGCGGTCGGGGGTGGCGGCGGATCCGCCGGGACCGGCCCCGGTGCGGCCCGTGTGGAACGTCAGCGTGACCTTGACGTCGATGACCCCGGTGTACGTGGCGTCGACGACGTTGCCGATGAGCATCTCGACGTCCTGGGTGCGGCGGAAGGTGTCGCTGTAGCGCGTGACGTCCTTCTCCACGGACCATGCGATGCCGTCGGGTGACGGCTCCGGGGTCGACGTACGGAAGACCTCGACCCCGCCGATGCTCAGATGGCCCAGCCGGTCGTACTGGCGGCCCTTGACCTTGCCGTCCATCCGCAGCACGACCTTGCTCCAGCGCTCACCACAGCCGTCGGGCGGCGCGTAGGTGCCCCGGAACGGGGTGAAGTCGCGGAACTGCGCCTCGGCGACGGTGACTTGGCACGACTTGCCGACGGGCTTGCTGACGGGCGGGGCGGCGGTGATGGGGTCGTGCCAGTCGGTGCCGAACTCGGCGGGGACGTCGGTGGGTTCAGCCGCCGGGGCTGGACCCGCCCCGAGGAGGGTGCTCGCCAGGAGGGTCGCTCCCGCAAGCATGGACATGACGATCCGTCTCTTCATGGGCGGTGTTCTACGGGGAGTCGGCCATCCGTCGCAATGATGCCTTCTCCGTCAGTGCGAGCCCAACAGGTCGGCCCTGTCCCCCATCACCACCACGGGATGACGATCCGGATCGAGCGTGCGCAGCAGATACCTCATGGCCGATTCGGCCACGCTCACACAGGCCGACGTACCGCTGCCGTGGTCCATGTGCAACCAGATGCCACCGCCCTTGTGCTCACCCTCCGGACGGGTGGGGTCGTTGGGCGGGGTGCCCTTGACCCGGTTGTAGTCGATGGCGATGACGTAGTCGAAGTCGTGCCAGTAGGCCTTCGACCACCAGCGCGGCGCGGCGAAGGCGGCCGACCGCGTGTACGGCAGCCGGGCGCCGGGGTCCTCGCGCACGCCGCCCGCGTCGCTGAGCGTGAACACGCCGACGGGGCTGCGCTTGTCGCCCTCGTGGTGGTCGGTGGTCCAGCCCTTCTTGCCGTTGTGCCCGGGCCAACCGCGGACGCGGTCCCAGGCGGAGGTGGCCGCCGAAGAGCCCCGCCTCGTGTAGAGCACGACGGTGGAGTCCGGGGAGTCCTTGCCGGCGCCGTAGACCGCCACGACCTGGCGGGAGTCGGCGGGGATGCGGCGTTGCCATCGGTCGCCGATGCCCGGGAGCCGGGTCGGGTCAGGGGTGGCGGACGAGCGCCCGGGTGCGGGCTTGCCGGCCTCCGCGCCGCCGTCGTTGCCGCCACCGCACGCGGTGAGGGTCGCGACCGCCAGAAGGGATCCGAGGGCCGCTGTCGCGATCGTCGCCCGCCATGCTCCGCCGTTGCGCATCGCTCCATGCTCGCACCGCGTACCCGGCGGGGACCGGAACTGTGCGGCGTCATGGAAAACCGTTTGCGTCCGGACACGCTGCGACGCGAACCTGTCACGGTTTGCTGCCGTCGTGCGCTGCCCGCTCCACGCACCGGCTTCCGATCAACTCTCCCTACCTTCCCCCATTGACACGAGCCACTGGGACGTCATGCAGATTCAAGACCTTCCGTATCCCGACCCAGGTGTGCCGGACGCGCGCTCAGGTCCCCGATTCCTGTGGTGGCTCTTCAGGAACCAGCTGGGCGGCCAGCTCAAGGCCCTGGCCTGGGGACTGCTCCACTTCCTGTCCGTCTCCGCGCTGCCGTTCTGCGTCGGCGTCGCCGTACAGGCCGTCGTCGACCGCTCCGGCGAGCGGCTCGCCCTCGCGGGCGGACTGCTGGTGCTGTGCTGCGCCGGGAACGCCATCGGCGAGACCTTCCTGCACCGCACCGCCGTGACCAACTGGATCACCGCCGCCGCCCGCGTCCAGCAGGTGCTGGCCCGCAAGGCCGCGCAGCTGGGCTCGGCGCTTACCCGGCGCGTGGCAGCCGGTGAGGTCGTGTCCGTCTCCACCGGTGACGTCGAGAAGATCGGCTGGTTCGTGGAGGCCTGGTCCCGGTTCACCGCGGCGGCGGTCACCATCGTGGTGGTCTGCGTCGCCCTGGTCGTCTACCAGCCCGCGCTTGGTGTGGTCGTCGCCGTGGGCCTGCCCGTGCTCGCCCTCGCCGTGCTGCCGCTGCTGCCGCGCGCGACCCGGCGGGCCGACTTCCAGCGCGAGAAGGCCGGACGCGCCACCGAACTGGCCTCCGACACCGTCGCCGGCCTGCGCGTCCTGCGCGGCATCGGCGGCGAGGAGCTCTTCCTCGACCGCTACCGCCGCGCCTCCCAGGAGGTACGCCACGCGGCCGTGCGCAGCGCCCGGATGTGGTCCCTGATCTCCGCGATCCAGGTACTCCTGCCGGGGCTGCTACTGATCACGGTGGTCTGGTACGGCGTCCATCTGGCCCGCGAGGGCCGGGTGAGCGTCGGCGAACTCGTCGCCGTCTACAGCTCCGTCATGATCCTCACCTATCCGCTCCGGCACTTCGAAGAGATCGCCATGGCCTACTCCTTCTCCCGGCCCTCCGCGCGGCGCGCCGCGCGCGTGCTGGCCCTGGAGCGGGCCACGGACACGGACGGCTCACGCGACGGCGCCGAGGTGCCGTCCGGGGATCTGTACGACCCGGCCACCGGACTGCTCGCCCCCGCCGGACGGCTCACCGCCGTGGTGTGCGGCGACCCGGACGCGGCGGGGCGGCTGGCCGAACGGCTGGGCGGACACCCCTCGGAGGAAGGCACCCCGGTGCTCCTGGGCGGCGTCCCGCTCGACGAACTGCCGCTCGACTCCGCCCGCACGGCCGTCCTCGTACAGGACAAGGACCCGGTGCTGCTGTCCGGCACGCTGCGCGAACTGCTCGACGTGCCCAAGTCGGGTGACGTCGGCGCCGAAAAGGCGCTGGCCGCGGCGGAGTGCGCGGACGTGCTGGCCGCGCTGGTCCAGGGCTCGATCGACGCCGAGGACCCGATGGACGCCCGTATCACCGAGCGAGGACGGTCCCTGTCCGGCGGCCAGCGCCAGCGCCTCGCGCTGGCCCGGTCGCTGATCACGGACCCGGAGGTGCTCGTCCTGGACGAGCCGACCTCGGCCGTCGACTCCCACACGGAGGCGCGGATCGCGCAGGGCGTGCGGGATCTGCGGGCGGGGCGCACGACGGTGGTCTTCACCTCCTCGCCCCTGCTCCTGGACCGCGCCGACCGGGTGGTGCTCGTCCACGAGGGCGAGGTCGCGGCGGTCGGCGTGCACCGCGAGCTGGTGCACGCCGAACCGCGGTACCGGGCGGTCGTGACACGGGAGACCGACGAGGAGGCGGCCCTGAACGGGGCGGGCCTCGACAAGGCCCCGAGCCAGGCCCCGGGCGAGCGGGGCGACTTGAACGACGTACTGAAGGAACTGGAAGAGATCGAGGAGTCGGCATGATCGGCGTTGCGCCACCGGAGTACGACCCGGCGGCCCCGACGACGGCGAACACGCTGCCCGTCGGCGCCCCCGCCACCGTACGCACCTACGTGGTCGAGCTGTTCCGTCGGCACCGCCGTGCCTTCGTGCTCCTCGTCGCCGTCAACACCGTCGCAGTGGTGGCCTCGATGGTGGGACCCTGGCTGCTGGGCGCGCTCGTGGAACGGGTGTCGGACGGGGCCGCCGAGCGTGAACTCCATCTGGAGCTCACCGTCGGCCTGTTCGTGGCCGCGCTCGTCGTCCAGGCCGTCTTCGTACGCCAGGTGCGGCTGCGCGGGGCCATGCTCGGTGAGCGGATGCTGGCCGATCTGCGCGAGGACTTCCTCGTGCGGTCGGTCGGGCTGCCGCCCGGTGTCCTGGAGCGGGCCGGCACCGGCGACCTGCTCTCCCGGATCACCACCGACATCGACCGGCTGGCCAACGCGATGCGCGAGGCGGTACCGCAGCTGGCGATCGGCGTGGTGTGGGCGATCCTGCTGCTGGGCGGGCTCGTCGTCACCGCGCCGCCGCTCGCCGCCGCCGTGCTGCTCGCCGTGCCGCTGCTGGTGGCCGGCTGCCGCTGGTACTTCAGGCGGGCACCGGCCGCCTACCGCTCGGAGGCCGCCGGGTACGCCGCCGTGGCGGCCTCGCTCGCCGAGACCGTGGACGCCGGGCGCACCGTCGAGGCCCACCGCCTGGGCGGGCGCCGGGTCGAGATGTCGGACCTGCGGATCAAGCAGTGGACGGCCTGGGAGCGCTACACGCTCTGGCTGCGTTCGGTGCTCTTCCCGGTCATCAACGTGACCCATGTGACCGTCCTCTCCTCCGTCCTGATGATCGGTGGGGTGTTCGTCCTGCAGGGCTGGATCGGGGTCGGTCAGCTGACCACCGGTGCCCTGATCGCGCAGATGCTGGTCGACCCGGTGGGGCTGATCCTGCGCTGGTACGACGAGCTCCAGGTGGCCCAGGTGTCGCTGGCCCGGCTGGTCGGCGTCCGGGACATCGAGCCCGAGGCCGGGGACGCCGGGCTCGCTCCCGAGGGCCGTGACGTGCACGCCGACCGGGTGCACTTCGGCTACCTGGAGGGCGTGGACGTGCTGCGCAAGGTCTCCCTGGAGGTCTCGCCCGGCACCCGGCTGGCCCTCGTCGGCCCCTCGGGCGCCGGCAAGTCGACCCTGGGCCGGCTGCTCGCCGGGATCTACGCGCCCCGGGACGGCCGGATCACGCTCGGCGGCGCCGAACTGTCCCGGATGACCGCCGAGCGGGTCCGCTCCCACGTGGCCCTGGTCAACCAGGAGCACCACGTGTTCGTCGGCTCCCTGCGGGACAATCTGCTGCTCGCCCGCACCGACGCGACCGACGCCGAGCTGTGGGCCGCGTTGGGCGCGGTCGACGCGGACGCGTGGGCGGGTGGGCTCGACGAGGGCCTCGACACCGAGGTCGGCTCGGGCGGCTTCGCGCTCACTCCGGCCCAGGCCCAGCAGATCGCCCTGGCCCGCCTGGTGCTGGCCGACCCGCACACGCTGGTCCTGGACGAGGCGACGTCCCTCCTCGACCCACGGGCCGCCCGCCACCTGGAGCGCTCCCTGGCCCGCGTCCTCGATGGCCGCACGGTCGTCGCCATCGCGCACCGCCTCCACACCGCCCACGACGCGGACGTCATCGCCGTCGTCGAGAACGGCCGGATCAGCGAGCTGGGCAGCCACGAGGAACTGGTCAGGGCCGACGGGGCGTATGCGGCGTTGTGGCGGTCCTGGCATGGGTGAGAGGGGGTAAGGGCCGGGGTTGGTCCGGGTCGGGCTCACGGTCGGGTCGGCGTCGGGGTCGGCGAGGGCTGAGCCTGCAAGGGCTGAGCCGGCAGACCGTCCTGCCGGGACGGGCAAGCCTGCGCCCGCCAGGCCGTAACCCGGTCGGCCCAGGCCCGCACCCCTGACCGGCACCGCCCCTGGCCGAGCGGGGGCGGTGCCGCGGCACTCGGCGGCCCGCGGATGTCCTGGCCGCCGCCGCTCCACGCCACGGCGACGGAGCCCCCGCGAAGGGTCCGGAGTACTCGCCTCCGTCCGTGCCGTTGCGCCGGGGCGAAAAGGGGTGGAAGGCTGGGAAGCGGCACCGGTTCGGGGAGCACCCGGGAGCCCAGCGGTTCGCGCCGGGTGCGGCCTGTGCCGCGCGCCGCGACGGCCCGACGCCGACCGCGGTGGGTTCGGGCCCGTCCGCACCACCTGGAGGTAGCCGTGAACAGCGCCGACGGATGGGGGGACGACGTCTACCAGCCCGACGCATCCGATCAACGTGAGGACACGGGGCTGCTGGACGGGGAGGACACCCTCGAGAACGACGGCGTGGCCGACCCCCTGGACCGGGGCTGGTCCCCTCCGGAGCGCCCCTGGGCGGTGGAGCACGCCGGTGTCACGGCCGCCGAGCGCCGGCAGGGCGAGAGCCTCGACGAGCGGCTCGCCGAGGAGACGCCGGACCTCCCCGCGCCGGACGGCGACGGCATCGGTGACGCCGAGGGCACCGACGGGGAACTCCTGGACAACGAGGTCGGCGCCCTGCGCTCCGGCCGCCTCGTGGCACCCGACGAGGGCGCGCACGAGGACGACGAGAGCGCGCTCGTCGCGACGGACGTGGGCATCGACGGCGCGGCGGCGTCCGCCGAGGAGGCCGCCATGCACATCGTCGACGAGGACGCCATGTACGGCTGACGCCCGTGGGGGACCCAGGCCGTCGGCCCTGCCGATGCCGTCACCCGAGGAGGTCGCATGCAGCAGGACAAGCACCCCGACTACCACCCGGTCGTCTTCCGCGACCGCGCCGCAGGCTACGCCTTCCTGACCAGGTCGACCGCGAACAGCGACCAGACCATCGAGTGGGACGACGGCGAGACCTACCCGGTCGTGGACGTCGAGATCTCCTCCGAGAGCCACCCCTTCTACACCGGTAAGGCCCGGACCGTGGACTCCGAGGGCCGCGTCGCCGCGTTCGAGCGGCGCTACGGCGGTGGTGGAGCGGGAGAGGGCGGCTGACCCGCGGCGCAGGCCGGCCCGTGACGGGGCACCTCTAGCACCTTGCCGGGGCCGGCTCGGTCCCCCGGGCCGGTCGCCGGCTTGGTCCTCGGGTCGGTCGCCGGCTTGGTCCTCAGGCCGGTCGCCGGCCCGGTGACAGACCCGCCCCCGCCCGCTCAGATCACGTTGAGCGCCGCCGCGCAGCCCACCCCGCCGAGCAGCATGAACGCCGGCATCAGGACCTTGAGCTCGACCCAGCTGCCCGCCCGGAACCGCATCGCCTTGGGCGGACCCAGCGGGTACCAGCGCTTGCGGCCCACCGGGATCGGCCACAGGATCGGGCAGCCGGACACCGTCAGCGCGTCCCCGATGTCGTGGACCAGCGCGCCGAGCACGATCGGCAGCCCGAGCCACAGGTACTCCTGGCCGGGCGCCGTGAACAGCCAGTCCGAGCCGTTGCCCGGCTTGTCGAGGACACCGGCGAGGATCCAGGAGCTGGTCGCGGCCAGCAGCCAGACCAGGACGTCGGCGCTGGAACCCCGGGTCGCGCGCCACAGCAGACCCTCGATCGCGAGCACCACGTGCGCGAACAGGATCGCCAGCACCGCCCAGCGGCCGCCGGTGATCGCCAGTACGGAGGCGCCCCCGCCGATCATGACCGCCCACAGCCAGGTGTGCGTGAGCGTGCGGTGCCCACCGGAGCGACGCGGGTCGCCCTGCTTCTTCGTCGCCTTGTAGACGGCGTACGACAGCTTGTCGACGATCTCGCAGAGCCAGCGCGAGAGCGGACCGAAGGCCCGCGAGATCGTGGCCGCCTTGTGATCGAGGTCCGGGGCGAGTGCGGCACCGGCGCAGATCAGCGCGCCGGAGAGCAGCACGGGCCAGGGCATTCCGTGCCCGGCCGCGGCGGCGGCCGCTCCGACGCCGAGCCAGGCGGCGGCGCCCGACAGTGAGTGTGCTGGTCCCATCATGGCCGCTGCCCGCCCCATTCCTCGTGTGCCGCTGTCCAGTTGACCTGGGTCGCTGACGTGTTGTCGGCGACACAGCGTAGCGTTCGCGATCTTCGTGCTCGCAGCCGATTCCCCTATGAGGGAGAAGGGCAGGCAAGATGGTCGGGTGACCCTCATCGATCAGCTGCCGCCGACCGCCGACCCCGACGCCCTCTACGAAGCCTTCGAGGCATGGGCCGGGGAGCGCGGGCTCACCCTCTACCCGCACCAGGAGGAGGCGCTGATCGAGGTGGTGTCCGGCGCGAACGTGATCGTGTCGACGCCCACCGGCTCCGGCAAGAGCATGATCGCCGCGGGCGCGCACTTCGCCGCGCTGGCCCGGGACGAGGTCACCTTCTACACCGCTCCGATCAAGGCGCTCGTCTCGGAGAAGTTCTTCGAGCTGTGCAAGATCTTCGGCACCGAGAACGTCGGCATGCTGACCGGCGACGCGTCCGTCAACTCCGACGCCCCCGTCATCTGCTGCACCGCCGAGGTGCTGGCGTCGATCGCGCTGCGCGACGGTAAGCAGGCGGACGTCGGCCAGGTCGTCATGGACGAGTTCCACTTCTACGCGGAGGGGGACCGCGGCTGGGCCTGGCAGATCCCGATCCTGGAGCTGCCGCAGGCGCAGTTCATCCTGATGTCGGCCACCCTCGGCGATGTCTCGATGTTCGAGAAGGACCTCACCCGGCGCACCGGCCGCCCGACGTCGGTGGTCCGCTCGGCGACCCGGCCGGTGCCGCTGTCCTACGAGTACAAGCTCACGCCGCTCACCGAGACCCTGACCGAACTGCTGGACACCAAGCAGGCCCCGGTCTACATCGTGCACTTCACGCAGGCACAGGCCGTGGAGCGGGCGCAGGCGCTGATGAGCATCAACATGTGCTCGCGCGAGGAGAAGGACCAAATCGCCGAGCTGATCGGGAACTTCCGCTTCACCACCAAGTTCGGCCGCAACCTCTCCCGTTACGTCCGGCACGGCATCGGCGTCCATCACGCCGGGATGCTGCCGAAGTACCGTCGCCTGGTGGAGAAGCTCGCGCAGGCCGGTCTGCTGAAGGTCATCTGCGGTACCGACACGCTCGGCGTGGGGGTCAACGTCCCCATCCGCACCGTGCTGTTCACGGCCCTGACCAAGTACGACGGCAGCCGCGTGCGCACCCTGCGCGCCCGTGAGTTCCACCAGATCGCCGGCCGCGCCGGGCGGGCCGGCTTCGACACGGCGGGCTTCGTCGTGGCCCAGGCGCCCGAGCACGTCATCGAGAACGAGAAGGCGCTCGCGAAGGCCGGCGACGACCCGAAGAAGCGGCGCAAGGTCGTCCGCAAGAAGGCACCCGAGGGCTTCGTCGCCTGGACCGACAACACCTTCGAGAAACTCATCGCCTCCGAACCGGAGCCGCTGACCTCCCGTTTCCGCGTGACCCACACCATGCTGCTGTCGGTGATCGCCCGGCCGGGCAACGCCTTCGAGGCGATGCGGCATCTGCTGGAGGACAACCACGAGCCGCGCAAGCAGCAACTGCGGCACATCCGGCGCGCCATCGCCATCTACCGCTCGCTGCTGGACGGCGGCATCGTCGAGAAGCTCGACGAGCCGGACGCCACCGGCCGAATCGTCCGCCTCACGGTCGACCTCCAGCAGGACTTCGCGCTCAACCAGCCGCTGTCCACCTTCGCCCTGGCCGCGTTCGAGCTGCTGGACCCCGAGTCGCCGTCCTACGCCCTCGACATGGTGTCCGTCGTCGAGTCCACGCTCGACGATCCGCGGCAGATCCTCGTCGCCCAGCAGAACAAGGCGAAGGGCGAGGCCGTCGCCGCGATGAAGGCGGACGGCGTCGAGTACGAGGAGCGCATGGAGCGCCTCCAGGACATCACCTACCCCAAGCCCCTGGAAGAGCTGCTCTTCCACGCGTACAACACGTACCGCAAGAGCCACCCCTGGGTCGGCGACCATCCGCTGTCGCCGAAGTCCGTGATCCGGGACATGTACGAACGGGCGATGTCCTTCACGGAGCTGGTGTCCTTCTACGAGCTGGCCCGCACCGAGGGCATCGTGCTGCGCTACCTGGCCAGTGCCTACAAGGCTCTCGACCACAACATCCCGGACGACCTCAAGTCCGAGGACCTCCAGGACCTGATCGAATGGCTCGGCGAGATGGTGCGCCAGGTCGACTCCAGTCTGCTCGACGAGTGGGAACAGCTCGCCAACCCCGAGGAGATGACCGCCGAGGAGGCCCAGGAGAAGGCCGACGAGGTCAAGCCGGTCACCGCCAACGCGCGTGCCTTCCGAGTCCTCGTCCGCAACGCCATGTTCCGCCGGGTCGAGCTCGCCGCGCTCGACCAGGTCGAGGAGCTGGGCGAGATGGACGCCGAGGCCGGCTGGGACGCCGACGCCTGGGGCGAGGCGATGGACAAGTACTGGGACGAGTACGACGACCTCGGCACCGGGCCGGACGCCCGCGGCCCGAGGCTCCTGGTGATCGAGGAGGAGCCGGCGAACCGGCTGTGGCGGGTCCGCCAGATCTTCGACGACCCGAACGACGACCACGACTGGGGCATCAGCGCGGAGATCGACCTCGCAGCCTCCGACGCGGAGGGCCGAGCCGTGGTCCGCGTCACCGACGTAGGCCAGCTCTGAGCACAGGAGACTCCCACTCATGACGACCAACCCGGCCGAGAGGCTCGTCGACCTGCTCGACCTGGAGCAGATCGAGGTCAACATCTTCCGCGGCCGAAGCCCGCAGGAGTCCTTGCAGCGGGTCTTCGGCGGGCAGGTGGCCGGCCAGGCGCTGGTCGCCGCCGCGCGCACCACGGACGGCGACCGCCCCGTGCACTCGCTGCACGCGTACTTCCTGCGCCCGGGGCGGCCGGGCGTGCCGATCGTGTACCAGGTCGAACGGGTGCGGGACGGCAGGTCGTTCACGACCCGCCGGGTCACCGCCGTGCAGCAGGGCCGCACGATCTTCAATCTCACCGCCTCCTTTCACAAGCCCGAACAGGCAAGCTTCGAGCACCAGTTGCCGCCGGCCCGCAAGGTCCCGGACCCCGAGTCGCTGCCGACGGTCACCGACGAGATCCGGGAGCATCTGGGCGCGCTGCCGGAGCAGTTGGAGCGGATGGCCCGGCGTCAGCCCTTCGACATCCGCTATGTCGACCGGCTGCGGTGGACCAAGGAGGACGTCAAGGACGCCGAGCCGCGCAGCGCGGTGTGGATGCGTGCGGTCGGGCCGCTGGGTGACGACCCGGTCGTGCACACGTGCGCGCTGACCTACGCCAGCGACATGACCCTCCTGGACGCCGTCCGCATCCCGGTCGAGCCCCTGTGGGGCCCGCGCAGCTTCGACATCGCGTCGCTGGACCACGCCATGTGGTTCCACCGGCCGTTCCGCGCGGACGAGTGGTTCCTGTACGACCAGGAGTCGCCGATCGCGACGGGCGGCCGGGGCCTGGCCCGTGGGCGGATCTACGACCTGGAGGGACGCCTGCTGGTGTCCGTCGTCCAGGAGGGGCTGTTCAGGGCGCTGTGACCCGCGGGCTTCTGCGCCGGAGCCGGCTGAACAGACCGCGCGGCGGCTCCGGCTCCAGTGGCCGGGGCGAGCCGGGGTGTCGCGGGTGGGCCGGTGCCGGGGCGCGTTGCGCCGTGGGACGTGGCGCGGGCCGCTTCCGGCGGGCTTCCTCCAGAACCGCCGTCAGATCGGCGCACAGCAGGCTGATTTCGTCCGGGTCGTCGGCCGTCATGATCCGCTCGGCGATGAGCGCGGAGGGCGACCCCGGTGCGCCGGACGCCGGCGGCCCGGGCCGGAAGCGGTTCAGGTAGGAGCGCTCATAGGGGTCCGGGACGATCTCCGCGATCTGGACGGGGTCGAGGAAGGCGGCCAGTGCGCCGGCCCGCTCCCACGGGTCGTCGGCCTTGCGCAGCAGGAAGCCCAGATGCCGTCCGCGCCAGTTGCGGCGACGCAGGTCCACGCCGGCGTCCAGCATGCAGCGCAGCCCCTCGGGCATGCGGCGGTCGTTCAGCGGTGACGCGTTCCTCTCGTCCGCCGCGAACCGCTTCAACTCCTCTGCGAGATACAGCCAGACCACGGCCCGGTAGCGGTTCAGGTAGAACGTCGCCGGGACCACCAGGCCCAGGCGGGCGAGGCGCGTGAACCTCCCGGCGGGCACGTCCATGACGGTCGCGCCTTCCGTCGTCCCCACGACCTTCACGCGGTCCAGCAGCGTGTCGGGGAAGCCGTCGCCCGAGCTCACCCGGTCGATCTCCGACCGTGGGACGCGCCGTCCGCCGCCCCCTTCGTCGGGCACCGTACGGATGAGGCCGAGGTGGACGTCGAGGTCCAGCTCCCCTCGTTTCAGCCCCAGTTCCCGTGCCGCACGACTCAGCGTGCAGGCAGGGCCGTACGTCTTCGTGATGGTGTCGCCCGGCATGGTCGTCTCCCCCGTGCTGTCAGTGGCTCACGCTCTGTGCGTGCGCCGTGACAAAACCGTAGCCGAGGCGCCGGATCTTCCGGCGAGCCTGTGGATAACTCCGCGGGGGATGCCGAAGTAGCAGGTCAGAGGTCCGTGAGCGGGGCCCGTTCGGGCTGCCGGGCGTCTACGTCGAGGTGTTCGCCGACCCGGTTGACGAGCAGGGTCATCTCGTAGGCGATCTGGCCGATGTCGGCTTCCGCGCCGCTGAGGACGCACAGACAACTGCCGGTGCCCGCCGCGGTGACGAAGAGCACGGCGTCGTCGAACTCGACCATCGTCTGACGGACTCTGCCCGCGCCGAAGTGCCGTCCCGAGCCCTTCGCGAGGCTGTGCAGTCCGGACGAGACGGCGGCGAGGTGCTCGGCGTCCTCGCGTCGCAGCCCCGTGCTCGCGCCCGTCACCAGACCGTCGTTGGACAGCACCAGCGCGTGTCGCACATGATCGACGCGCGCGGTCAGGTCGTCCAGCAGCCAGTCAAGCCCCTGGTTCTGCGCCATGATGCGGTCTCCCCGTGTAGATGTCTCCCCCTGCACCGGAGGATCTCTTTTGCCACCCTTCCCGACGATCCGGCCCGCGGGCAAGGAGGATGGGGGCATGGCGAAGAAGATGACCGATGAGGAATGGCGGGCGTTCGTCTCGCGGGGCACTCGCACGGGCAAGCTCTCGATCGTGCGCGCCGACGGCAGCCCGCATGTGACGCCGATCTGGTTCGTGCTCGACGGCGACGAACTCGTGTTCAACACCGGCAAGTCGAGCGTGAAGGGCCGCAGTCTGCTCCGGGACGGCCGGGTGGCGCTGTGCGTGGACGACGACCGGCCGCCCTACTCCTTCGTGGTGTTGAGGGGCCGGGCGCGGATCTCGGAGGATCTCGACGAGTTGAGGCACTGGGCGGGTCGGATCGGGGGTCGGTACATGGGCGAGGATCGCGCGGAGGAGTTCGCGGCCCGCAACGGCGTTCCGGGGGAACTCCTCGTGCGCGTGACGATCGACAAGGTGCTGGCCGAGCGCGACGTCGCCGACTGACGGCGGCCCGACAGCCCATCGCGCAGGTCAGCCCACCGAGTTGAGCAGCCGGGCGGTGTGCATCCGCCCGGCGTACTCGACGAGCCGGATCAGCACCTCCTTCCCCGAGTCGCGGTCCCGGGCGTCACAGAGCACGACCGGGGTTCCCCGGTCCAGGTCGAGGGCGCGTGAGACGTCCTGGGCGCCGTACGTCCGGGCGCCCGAGAAGCAGTTGACGGCCACGACGAACGGGATGTGCCGGTGCTCGAAGTAGTCCACGGCCGGGAAGCAGTCCTCCAGGCGCCGGGTGTCCGCGAGGACCACGGCTCCCAGGGCTCCTTGTGACAGCTCGTCCCACAGGAACCAGAAGCGGTCCTGCCCCGGCGTGCCGAAAAGGTACAGGGACAGACCGGACCGGATGGTGATCCGTCCGAAGTCCATGGCGACGGTCGTGGTGACTTTGCGGTCCACGCCGTCCGTGTCGTCGATCAACTGACCGGCCTGGCTGAGCAGTTCCTCGGTGCGCAGCGGCCTGATCTCGCTGACCGCGCCCACCAGGGTGGTCTTGCCCACGCCGAATCCGCCGGCGACAAGTATCTTCAGCGCCAGGGCGGTCGTGTCACCGTCGGAGGCGTCGGAGTGCTCGGGGACCATCGATCACTTCTCTCGGTTCGCTTTCCTGTTCTGACATCTCATCTACAGCGCCCGCAGCCCTTCGATCACCTCGCGCAGGATGCGTTCGTCGGGGAGCTGTGCGGGCGGTACCGGGCGGCTGACGGTGACGTGGCCGAGTTCCAGGAGGTCGCCGAGGAGCACCCTGACGACCCCCACGGGCAGGTCCGCGCCGGCGGCGAGTTCGGCGACCGACTGCGTCTCCGGTCGGCACAGCTCGATCAATGCCCGGTGTTCCGGCCCGAGCGCGCGGTCGTCGTCGGCGCCGGGTGCGGAAGGGGACAGCGTGACCAGGGCGATCAGATCGAAACGCACCCCGGTGGGGCCGGGTTTGGTGCGTCCGCCGGTCATGGCGTACGGACGGACCAGAGGCCCGGCCTCGCCGTCGTACCACTGGCTGCCCTGCTCGCGCGGGGCGCCCGTCATGTCGTCGGTCATCTGCGCGGACCGCCCTTCCGGCTCATCCCGCGGCGGGCGGCCGCGCGGCGGCGCGCGGGGGCGTGTAGAGATGCTCGCCGACGCGTTTGACCAGCCGGGCCATCTCGTACGCCACCAGCCCGATGTCGGCGGTCACGGCCGTGAGTACGGCGAGGCAGGAGCCGTCGCCCGCGGCGGCGACGAACAGGAATGCCTCGTCCATCTCCACCATGGTCTGCCGGACTCCGCCGGCCCCGAAGTGCCGGCCGGCGCCCTTGGCGAGGCTGTGGAAGCCGGAGGCGACCGCCGCGAGGTGCTCGGCGTCCTCACGGCGGAGGGCCGTGGACGCGCCCACGGCGAGGCCGTCGTTGGACAGCACCACGGCATGGCGCACCTCGCTCACACGGACCACCAAGTCGTCCAGCAGCCAGTCGAGTTCACCGGAGCGCTGGGCGGCTCTCGTGCTCGGATCCTGGATCATGCGGGGTCTCCTTCGCTGCTGTCGCCGCGCGGTGGGGATTCGGGACGGGCAGCGCGGCCGGGCTGCCTGCCTCCGCCGCGCGCCCAGCCGTCGCGGTAGGCCGCCATGCGGTCCCTGACGATTTCGGGGGTGCGCTGGTCGTCGTGGGACGGGGTCGCCCCCGCCGGTTCGTCCGGCCGTGCCTCGCGCAGTTGGGGGGCGAGGTTCGCCTGCCGTACGCGGCGTGGGAGGTCTTCGGAGGTTTCGGAGTCTTCCGGTGGGCGGTGCAGTCTCAAGGTGGTGACTCCGGGGGGTGCGGTGTGGTTCGTGGACGGCGGCGCGGCCGGTGCCGGAGCCACCAGGGCGGGCCGGTCGGCGGTCGCGTGGACGGGCTCCTGGTGCCGTTCGCCGACGGGTACGCGCGCGTGCTCGCCTTCCGCCGGCCGCCTGGGGTCCGCCGTCGTGCTGGTGGAACGTTCCGCCGAGGGGCTGTGCAGCAGGGCCGTGGGCAGCAGGACGACGGCGGTGGTGCCGCCGTAGGGCGAGGTGCGCAGATGCACCTTGATGCCGTGCCGGGAGGCGAGCCTGCTGACCACGAAGAGGCCCAGGCGGTCGCTGTCGAACAGATCGAGCGCCTCGGACTGCTCGATGCGGCGGTTGGCCTCGGCCAGGGTCTCCTTGCCCATGCCGAGGCCGCGGTCCTCGACCTCGACGGCGTATCCGTTGCCGACCGGCTCGCCGGTGATACGCACGCGGGTGTGGGGCGGCGAGAACTGGGCGGCGTTCTCGACGAGTTCGGCGACGAGGTGCGTGACGTCGGCGACGGCCGCTCCGATGACGGACGCCTCGGGGAGCTGACGTACCTCCACGCGCGCGTAGTCCTCCACTTCGGAGACGGCCGCGCGGACCACGTCGGTCAGGGACACCGGCATCCGCCAGGCGCGTCCGGGCGCCGCGCCGGAGAGGATGATCAGGCTCTCGGCGTGCCGCCGCATGCGGGTGGTGAGGTGGTCGAGCCGGAAGAGGTCGCTCAGTTCGTTCGGGTCGTCCGAGCGCCGCTCCATGCTGTCCAGCAGGCTCAGTTGGCGGTGTACGAGCACCTGGCTGCGGCGGGCGAGGTTGACGAAGACGCCGGAGATGCCGCTGGCCAGCTCGGCGCGCTCCACGGCGGCCCGGAGCGCGGCGCGGTGGACGGTGCCCAGGGCTTCGCCGACCTGACCGGTCTCGTCCTCCGCGGGCGGTCCCGGCGGTGCCTCGGCCCGGATGTCGATCTCCTCGCCGGCGCGCAGCTTGCGCATGGCCTCGGGGAGTTTGTGCCGGGCGATGACGAGCGCGCTGTCGCGCAGGCTCACCAGCTCGACGACGAGGCCGCGGCCGATGCGCACGGAGATCACCAGTGAGGCGGCGACGGCGAGGAGACCGAGGAGTACGGCGGCGCCGGCAGCGGTGAGCAGTCCGCGGGCGAAGGGGTCGGCACGGTCGGTGACATCGCGCCCCGCGTCCTGCTCGATGGTCCGCATGGCTCCCTGCACGCGCGCGTGCGCCTTGCTCCAGGCGCCCTCGGACACCGCGCCCACGGCCCTCGCGCCCGGTGCGACGGCGAGGACCTTGTCCTCGGCGGCCACCACGGTCGTGTAGTCACCGCCGTCGGCGAGCCGCTGCCAGGCCGCTTGTTCCGGGCCGCGCAGGTCGGCCACGGCGGACTCGGTGAGGGTGCGGCGGGTGTCGACGGCGCCGGTGAACAGGCGCAGGCGCGCCCCGTCCAGGCGTCCCGCGAGCCGTGCGCTGTCGAGCACCACGTCCTCCTGGGCCAACGCCTCGCCCGCGCGGGCGAATTCGAGCAGCACGCGCGCGTCGGAGCCGAGTTCGGCGTCCTGGATGCCGGAGAGCGCGCCGCCCACCGTGTACGCGGTCGCGATGGTCCGCGTGTACCGCCCGTAGGCCTCGTCCCAGCCCGTGAGGCGGTCGAGGACAGCGGTGCGCAGGGCGCTCAGCTGCTCCGCGCCGGTCACGAACGCTTCGAGTCGCACGGCCACCGGGGCGGGGAACTCCCCGCTGTCGGCGACCGTTGTCCGTTCACCCAGCCGAAGCCTGGCCACCGCCCGGTCCGTGTCCCGCGCACGGTCCCTCAGGTCGTCGGCGCGCCCGGCGGAGGGGTCGGTCGCGAAGGCCACGGCGGCCGCGCGTTCCGCCTGGAGCGCGGTCACGGCAGCCGCGACGGGCGCCCTGATCTCGGAGTCGACCTTCTGCAACTGGCGCAGCCGGGAGACGTCCTGAGCGGTGGTGACCGTGGCGTAGCCCCACAGGGCCAGCAGGGAGACGACGGGCACCATCAGGAGGCAGATGATCTTGGCACGGACGGTTCGGGGGCGTATGCGCCAGCCCCCCGCACGCGTGGTCGGCTCGTCAGGGGCCCCGGGCCGGGGCTCGTTCGGCCTCTCGTCGGCCGGTGGTCCGGCATGGGCGCGACGGCCGCGCACCGGAGGCGGGGACGGCGTCTCGGCGCCGGCTTCGGTGGTCCTACGGGGTGTGCGCATGGCCTCCTCGCTCGGAAGTGGTTCGGGGGCGTGGCTCCCGTCGCCCGGAAGCGGTCGGGGGCGTGCCGCCCGGTCTCTCGCCGGTCCGGGCCCGCGGTCAGCCGGGGACGCTCTGTGCCGGTCGCCGGGCCGACGCAGATGCCTCGCGCTCCCCTGCCGCGGGCGAGAGCGCCACGAAGGCGGAGGTCAGGAAGAGGTAGGACCCGAGGCCGACGGCGAGGGGGAAGATGAACTGCATCGCCGTGGCCCCGGGCAGGACCTCGGTGGCGGGGGTGACGTCGACGCCGACCGCGAACATGCCGGTGTAGTGCATGCTGCTGACCGCCGCGCCCATGATCAGCGAGGCGACGGTGACGGCGACGGGCGACTTGATGTTGAGCGCCGCCCACAGGGCAGCCGTCGCCGCGACCACGGCGATCACCACCGAGAGTCCGACGAGCAGCGGGTCGTAGGTGACATCGCCGTGGAGTCGTACGGCGGCCATGCCGAGGTAGTGCATGCTCGCGACGCCGAGCCCGGTGGTCAGCCCGCCCAGGAACAGCGCCCGGGTCCGGTCACGGCCGTAACCGACCGCGAAGACGCCGGCGCAGACGACGGCCATGGCGACGACGAGGCTCAGGATGGTGAGCGGCACGTCGTAGCGGATGTCGGTGCCGCTGACGCTGAAGCCCAGCATGGCCACGAAGTGCATGGTCCAGATGCCGGTGCCGATCGCCGAGGCGGCGGTGACGAGCCAGTTGCGGCGCGAACGGCCGGTGGCGCCGAGCGCGCGGACGGTACAGCGCAGGCCGAGGGCGGCGCCGGTGCAGGCCATGACGTACGACAGCACGGGGGTCAGCCAGCCGAGGGCGGCGTGGTCCAGGTGTCCCATGGCCCCGGGACGCTAGTCGGGACAAGGGCGCACGAAGGGGGCGCATTTCGAAAGCTGTTGGAATATGACGTGGAGATGCACTGGAACGATCGCCTCACGCTCGAACGTGTGCACAGCGGCGTCATCCGTGCCGGTGAGGGATCATGCGGAACATGAGCGACGACCACACACATGTGCAGGAGTTCTTCGCCGCCCGCGCCGCGGACTGGGACAGCAGGTTCCCCGACGACGGGCCCGCCTACGCGGCGGCGGTCGCCGAGCTCGGGCTGCGCGAGGGATCTCGGGTGCTGGACGCGGGATGTGGCACCGGACGCGCCCTGCCGCCGCTGCGTGCCGCCGTGGGGCCCTCAGGAACGGTCCTGGGAGCCGATCTGACCCCGGCCATGCTGGAGGCCGCCGTACGGGCGGGACGCGACGCGGACGGGCAGCTGCTCCTGGCTGACGTGGCCGCGCTGCCGCTGCGGTCGGAGTCGCTCGACGCCGTGTTCGCGGCCGGCCTCGTCGCGCATCTGCCGCAGCCCGCCGAGAACCTGCGGGAGTTGGCCCGCGTGGTCCGCCGCGGCGGCACTCTCGCACTGTTCCACCCGATCGGCAGGGCGGCGCTCGCGGCCCGCCAGGGCCGGCAGATCACGCCCGGCGACCTGCGGGCCGAGCCCAACCTCCGAGCGCTGCTCGCCGGTTCCGGGTGGCGGATGACGTCGTACGTCGACGAGGACGACCGCTTCCTGGCGCTGGCCGTGCGGGAGTCCTGAGCGGCCCTCATTCGACGAGTGAGCCGCGCCCGCCGATGCGCCGGGAGCCCCCCCTTCACCGCGTCGTCCCCCTTCTGCCGCCGAGACTCCAACTCTACGTTGAAAAGCAGGAGATGGGACGATCAGCCAGGACAGCAACAGAGGGGGAAGGTGATCGGTATGTGGGGCAGGGTGCGCAAGTCGTTCGCGAGATTGTTCGGTGCCTTTCGCACGGAGTCGGACACGGAGCCGGACCGCGACAAAGACAGCAAGAGCAGCAAGAGCAGCAAGAGCAGCAAGAGCAAGCGTCCACACAATCTCTTCGAGGCCGCCGCCGTGTACGTGTCGGCGTGCGCGGAGGACGACCAGGAACAGATCGACGAGGCGACCGGCTGGGTGTCGCCGGAGGCCCTGTCGTTCGGGGTGAGCGAGCTGGCGTGTCGTGCCGTCATCGCGCTCGCCAGGGAGCGCGACGAATCGCCGCAAACGGTCGCCCGATCCCTGCTCGGGCTCCCGGCGGCCTGACCGGGTTGGCAAAATCGCGGTCGATTCGCCCCGTCCGGCCGGAAAAACGCAGGTCCGGGTGCGCCTGGGAGTCGTGACAAGCGGCTTCCGGTCGCACTAGGGTGCGCGCCGATGGACGAACCGATGGGGAGGCTGGGATGGCCGGGACGGATGAGGAGGCCGTCGCCGCCGCGGACGATGCGCTCTATGTGCTCACGGCGGTGCTGCTGACGCCGGCGCAGTTCCCGAGCGTGCTGGGCGACGACTATCCGGAGGCCTGCGGCTCGCTCGGCCTCGCGCCGCTGGCCGACGGCTACGGCGTGGTGCTCGGCCAGGACGGCGACGGCGCCCGATGGACGGTCGTCATCGACGACGTCTCCCTCGTCGCCGTGGCCATCGCGTCCTGGGACTGCGGCATGGAGTACGACCTCTCGCCCGACGAACGTACGGTCGTGGCGGCCCTGCCCGGGTGGCCGCTGGCGGTCGCGGTCGCCGCTCCGAACGTGCCCCCGCCGCACGACCCCGACCCCGGGGTCGCGGACGGCCCGTCGCTGGCTCCGCCGGACACCAGCGTGTGGGGGCCGGCTCAACGGCGCCTGGGCGCCGACGAGATCGCGCTGCAGTGGGCGACCTGGCGGGAGCAGATCGACGACGCCAAGTTCGCCCCGCCGGGCGGTGGGGCGCAGGCCGCCGCGAGCTCGGAGGAGAGCGAAGGCGAGGACCAGGGCGGGAACGCCGGGACCACCGAGAACGGCGAGAACAGCGCGAAGGGCGAGGACGCCGCCAAGGCCCAGGGTCAGGGCAGCGGCGGCCACAGCGGTGTCCGGCGGGTCCTCGCGGAGGCCCGCGCGTACGTCGACTCCCCGCCGCCCCTCGGCCGCGTCCGGTCCTCCTTCGCTCCGGGCGACGCACGGACCTTGCGCGCGGACGGCCCCGGCTGGTCGCTGGTGGCCAGGACCGACGACATCGCGTTCGTGCTCCTGGACGACAAGCCCGGTGAGGTGCTCCCCGTGGGCCGTGGACCGGAGCTGCCCGGCCTGCTGGAAGCCCTCGACAAGATGGCCGTACGGCCGAGCTGAGCCCGCGCGGAGGGCAAAGCGCGAAACGCGTCAGGCACCGGCGATCGTCGCGGCGCCGGTGCCTTCTGCGGCACCCGTGTCGCCGACCCCCACCTGACGGCGACGTTCCATGTGGCCCCAACCCATGGAGTGCACGCAGCCGCGCCCGCACCATGAGGCAGCTTTCGCGGTTCCGCTCTCCCGGCCCCGGCCGGGAGGCGGCCCGCGCGCCCATGTCCCCGTCTCCCCGCTGCCAGGAGGCCATCATGCGCCTGTCCAGGGCTGTTCCGATCGTCGCCGCCACGCTGCTCGCCACCGCCCTGAGCGGCCCTGCTCCCGCGACGGGAACGGCGGTCGGCGAACAGCACTGCGCCCGTCAGGAGCGTGTGCGCGTGCCGGGTGCCGCCTTCCAGCAGGCCGCCTGCCTCGTGGATCTGACGACGACCGGGCTCGCCGGTACGCCCTACACCGACACCACGGACCAGGCCGGGCTGACGGCGCAGGGCACCCGGACGCCGGCCGGTGTTCCCGGGATTCAGATCGACGGCTACTTCCCCGACTCCTCTCGGTTCAACGCCACCCACGGCTGGCGGCACGACGCGCAGTTCGTGCTCCGGCTGCCGGACCGCTGGAACGGCGGCCTCGTCGTCACCGGAGCCCCGGGCACCCGCAGGCAGTACGCGACGGACAAGGCGATCTCCGACCGGGTGCTCGCGCTGGGATACGCGTACGCGGCGACCGACAAGGGCAACAGCGGCGCCGACTTCTACCGGGACGGCGAACGGCCCGGGGACGCGGTCGCCGAGTGGAACACGCGGACCACTCAGCTGACGCGGGCCGCACGCAAGGCGGTGGCCCAGCGCTACGGGCACGCCCCCCGTCGTACGTACATGACCGGCATCTCCAACGGCGGGTACCTCACCCGCTGGCAGTTGGAGAACCATCCCGAACTGTACGACGGCGGCGTCGACTGGGAGGGTGCCCTGTGGACCGCGGACGGTCCCAGTCTCCTCACCTCCCTGCCCTCGGCCGTGGCCCGCATGCTGGGCTCCGCCCGGGACGAGGACCTGTACGCGGTCGGCTTCGCGCGGGGCTCCGAATTTCTGTGGCCGTACCACGAGCAGGCCTACTGGGGAGTGACCCAGAAGATCTACCGCGCCGAGTTCGACCCGGCGTACGACCCCGGCTGCCCCGGCCCGTCCGCCGGGACGACGCCCGCAGAGATCCTGGCGCCGTGCGCGTCCGATGCCCGCTACGACTACGCGTCGCGTCCGCCGTCCGTCCGCCGGGCCGTCGAGCGCGTCGCCCTCACCGGGCGCATCGGCAGACCGCTGATCACGCTGCACGGTGATCTGGACGCGCTGCTGCCGAAGGCAGCCGACTCCGACGTGTACGCGCGGATGATCGACGCGAGCGGGCAGGGCGGGCTGCACCGCTATTTCACGATCGCGGGCGGGACGCACGTCGACGGGCTGTACGACACCTACCCGGACCGGCTCCGGCCGATCCTGCCCTGCTACCGGTCGGCCTTCGACGCGCTGGTCTCCTGGGTGGAGCGGGGCACCCGACCGCCCGCGGACCGTACCGTCGGCAGGCCCGCGAGCGGTGATGTGCTCAACTCCTGCGCGCTGTCCACCCCGGCCTCACCGGCGGCCGGGTGAGGATCAGCGACCCAGTTCCTTGCGCGTGGCGCGGCGCAGCCTGCGCCGCTGCGACGGATCGAGCGTGAGGTAGGCGGCGGCCGGGACTCCCAGGACTATCAACAGTGCCGCCCACCAGGGCAGCCAAATGAGCAGGATGAGGCCGGCCGCCACACCTCCTGCGGCGATCTTCGCGTTCTTCGACATGTGCGTCGCCTCCTTCGCGGCCACTGCCGCTCTCTGACCTGAAAACGGGTCCGCGCTTCCGGCGGTTCCGAACCGCGACCCTGAGACGACCCTGAGGTGCGGCCCCTACTGGTCGCGGAGGTCCGGGCGCGGCCGCGTGCGCTCACCACTCGGCCGACGCACCGGGCTCCGCACAGGTGAGATACCCACAGCGACCAGGGGTGACCCAGGTCACGGCGCAGTCGAGCCGGAGGGCCTTTCGAGTGTTGTACTCTCGACCACCCCGATCGAGTAGTCAAATTTGAGGAGCGACGCAGACCTGTGCCGAGGCTTCCCGAGGCAACACCGTCCGAGGTCGAGGTAACACTCTCCGAGATCGAGGCGACACCCCCCGAGATCGCGGCAACACTCCCCGAGATCTCCGAACTCGCCCGCTGCCATGCAACGTTCGTACCAGGTGACCCGGCGCGCACCGGCCGGATCGCGTTCTGGCGTGCCGACGGCGCGGCCGTCCCGGCCGTCGCGTCCGGATCCGTCGAGGACCTGGACGTCGTCCTGCCGGGCGGTGACGGGGTCGAGCTGGTGCGCGTGCCGGCCGTTCTGCTCCCGGTGCGTGCCGCCCTGCCCGCGCTCGCGCGTGCGCGTACCTCCTCGCAGGCGTCCGGAGCGGGTGTCTTCTGGGGCACGGCCGCCGTGCTTGCCCTGCAACTCGTGGCCCGCGGACTGCTGTTGCCCGGCCTCTCCGCGGCCGACCACGACGCGTGGCGCGCCGGTCCCCTGCGGCCCGAGAACATCGAACGCGTCCGCGCCCTGGCCGCCGCCATGCCGCCCGAAGCGCACGCGGTCCCCCTGAGCGGCGTCGGGCCGCTGCGGCTACCGGATCCGGAGCGGCTGGTGCGGGCCTTCCTGGACGCGGTCGCGGACGCGCTCCCCCGCTCCCCCGCGGCCGCGCTCGTGACGGGCGGGCCCGTCTTTGCGGCGACAGCGCCGCAGCGGGTACCCGCGCTGCGCGCGTGGGCCGCCGATGTCGCCGCGGGCCACGACGCGGGCGTACGGCTCTCCCTGCGGCTCGATGTCCCGGGCCTCGCCGAGGAGACGCGGGACGATGCGGCGCTGTCGTTCCGGGCGGTCCTCCAGGTGCACAGCGTGAGTGATCCGACGCTGGTCGCGGACGCCGCCGACGTGTGGGCCGGCGCCACCGGCTTCGGCCCCCGCGCGCGGATGGACGCCCTGCTGGCACTGCGCCGCGCGGCCCGCGCCTGGACTCCCCTCGCACCCCTGCTCTCGGCGGCCGTGCCGGACTCCGTGGAACTCGCCGACGAGGAGGTGACCGACCTCGTGGGCGGGGGCGCCGCCGCCCTCGCCGGAGCGGGCGTGGACGTGCACTGGCCCAGGCAACTGGCCCGCGGCCTGACCGCCCGGGCGGTGATCGGCCCGCCGGACGACGAGGCCTCGCCCGCCAGGAGCGCGTCGGACACGCCGTCGTTCCTGTCCGCCGACGCGCTGCTCGCCTTCAACTGGCGGTTCGCGCTGGGCGATCAGCGGCTCACGCGCGACGAGCTGGACCGGCTGGCGGAGGCGAGCCGGCCCGTGGTGCGGCTGCGCGGCCAGTGGGTCCTCGTCGACCCTCAGGAGGTGCGCCGCGCCCACGCCCAGCAGGATCACAAGGTGACGCCCATCGACGCGCTGGGCGCCGCGCTGACGGGCTCCGTGGAGGTGGACGGCCGGCCGGTCGAGGTCCGGCCCACGGGCTGGCTGGCGACGCTGCGCGAGCGCCTCACGGACCCCGAGGGACAGGAGCCGGTGGAGCAGCCGGCCGCGCTGGCGGCGACGCTGCGGGACTACCAGCGGCGGGGCCTGAGCTGGCTGGCGCGCATGACGTCCCTGGGGCTGGGCGGCTGTCTGGCCGACGACATGGGCCTGGGCAAGACGATCACACTGATCGCGCTGCACCTGCACCGGCAGTCGGACGTCGCTTCCGCCGGTCCGACGCTGGTGGTGTGCCCGACGTCCCTGATGGGCAACTGGCAGCGCGAGATCGAGAGGTTCGCGCCCGGCACGCGCGTGCGCCGCTTTCACGGCTCGCGGCGCGATCTCGACACCGTGGCGGACGGGGAGTTCGTACTCACCACGTACGGCACGATGCGCCTGGACGCGGGGCGGCTCGCCGAGGTGCCGTGGGGCATGGTCGTGGCGGACGAGGCCCAGCACGTGAAGAACCCGTACTCCGCGACCGCGCGGGCGTTGCGCTCCATCGGCGCACGCTCGCGTGTGGCGCTCACCGGCACTCCGGTCGAGAACAATCTGTCGGAGCTGTGGGCGATCCTCGACTGGACGACACCGGGCCTGCTGGGCCGTCTCGGCACGTTCCGCGCGCGCTACGCCCAGGCCGTCGAGGGCGGCCAGGACCCGGCCGCGGCGGAGCGGCTCGCCCGGCTCGTGCGCCCGTTCCTGCTGCGGCGGCGCAAGTCGGACCCGGGCATCGCGCCGGAGCTCCCGCCGAAGACGGAGACCGACCGTGCCGTGTCGCTCACGGCGGAACAGGCGGGCCTGTACGAGGCGGTGGTGCGCGAGACACTGGCGGAGATCTCCGCGGCCGACAGCATGGCGCGGCGCGGCCTGATCGTGAAGCTCCTGACGGGCCTGAAGCAGATCTGCAACCACCCGGCGCAGTTCCTCAAGGAGGAGCGGCCGGCGATCGCGGGCCGCTCGGGGAAGCTGGAGCTGCTGGACGAACTGCTCGACACGATCCTCTCCGAGGAGGCCGGGGTCCTGGTCTTCACGCAGTATGTGCGGATGGGACGCCTCATCGAGGAACACCTGGCGGCACGCGGCGTGCCCTCGCAGTTCCTGCACGGCGGCACACCCGTGGCCGAGCGCGAGGCCCTGGTGCGGCGCTTCCAGGACGGTGAAGTGCCCGTCTTCCTGCTGTCGTTGAAGGCCGCGGGCACCGGTCTGAACCTCACCCGGGCCGAGCATGTCGTGCACTACGACCGCTGGTGGAACCCCGCCGTGGAGGCACAGGCCACCGACCGCGCGTACCGCATCGGCCAGACCCGGCCCGTGCAGGTGCACCGGCTGATCGCGGAGGGAACGATCGAGGACCGTATCGCCGACATGCTGAACCGCAAGCGTGAGCTCGCCGACGCGGTGCTCGGCGCGGGCGAGGCGGCGCTGACGGAACTGACGGACGCGGAGCTGGCCGATCTGGTGGAACTGCGAGGGGGAACGCGATGACGGGTCACGACGGTGGCATGGAGCGCACGTTCGCGGCGCTGCCGCCCGCGCACGGGCGTGGGTTCGCGCGGACGTGGTGGGGTCAGGCCTGGCTCAAGGCGCTGGAGGAGACGGCGCTGGACTCGTCGCAGCTCAAGGCCGGTCGCAGGCTCGCACGCGCGGGTGGGGTCGGCGCGGTGTCGGTGCGTCCGGGCCGCATCACGGCCGTGGTGCAGGGCCGCGACCACACGGCGTACCGGGCCGATGTGCTGCTGGCGGAGCTGACCGCCGATGAGTGGGACCGCTTCCTGGACATGGCGGTGGAGCGGGCCGGGCATGTCGCCGCGCTCCTGGACCGCGAGATGCCGCCGCACCTGGTCGAGGACGCGGCCGCCACGGGCATCGAACTGCTGCCGGGGATGGGCGATCTCGAGCCGCAGTGCGGCTGCGAGGCCTGGGACCACTGCGGTCATACGACGGCCCTGTGCTACCAGGTGGCGCGGCTGCTGGACGAGGACCCGTTCGTGCTGCTGCTGATGCGCGGGAGGGGTGAACGCGCCCTCCTGAGCGACCTCCAGACCCGCGGCACGACGCCCGACACCGGCCCGGAGGAACCGCCGGAACTCTCCGAGCCGGAGGGAGTGGACGCCGCGGAGGCGTATGCGACGGGCGGCATCCTCCCGCCGCTGCCCGCGCTGCCCGAGCTTCCCGCCGCGCCCGGAGTGCCGCCGTCCCTGGACACCGGGACACCTCCCGCGGCGGACGTCGATCCGGCCGCCCTGGAGTTCCTGGCCGCCCGGACCGCCGCGGAAGCCCACCGCCTGCTCGCGGAGACGCTGCGGACGGATCCGGAACAGCACATCGCGCCGGCGGAGTTGAGCCTCGAACAGGACGCCGTACGGCTGGCCGCCGGCTCTCCGCACGCGAGCGTGGCCGAGCGGCTGGCCGAGGGATCGGGGCGCGGCCGGGAGGGCCTGTCGACGGCTGTACGCGCTTGGCAACTCGGCGGTGCCTCCGCCCTGTCGGTACTCGACGAGGAGTGGACCGTGGACGGCGAGACGCTCGCACGCGCGCGTGCCGCGCTGGAGTCGGCCTGGGACGAGGAGGAACGACCCTCGCTGCGGGCCCGGGGCAACCGGTGGACGGTCGTCGGCGAACCGGGGCAGCTGCGTCTGGGGAGGGACGGACGCTGGTGGCCGTACCGGGAGGAGCGGGGCCGCTGGGTACCGGCGGGAGGTCCCGCACGGGATCCGGCGACGGCGCTGGCGTCGGCGCGGCTCACAGAGGCTGAGCAGCCGTAGGGAGCGGCGAGGGCGAGCCCGGCGGGGAGACGATGCCACGCCGGTCCGCCAACATCCATGGTTCCCAGCCCAGTTCGCGGCTACGGCTCGACGAGCGCCCGTCGTTCCGCGTTCACCCCACGGTCGTACGGCGTTCGGCGCGGGCTCCAAATCTGGCCACTGTCAGCGAACTTGGTCCTCAGGAGGCCCGAATGTCCCCGCACGCCACAGGTCGGCACCGCGCTCACCGTCTCGTCGCCGGGGGCGTGCCCCTCGCCGTGATCGCGGCGCTCGTGGCCGCCGGCCCTGCCGCCGGCGCCGGGGACCGGCAGGGCAGCGCGCATGTCGTGGGCACGGCGACGCTCGGCGACATCCCGCTCGCCGCGTTCAGCAACGCGCTGCTGCCGGGCACCGTGGCCGACGACCGGGGCGTGGACCTCGGCGGCATCGGCAGCGACATCTACCCGGCGGGCCGCAAGGGCGAGTTCTGGACGGTCACCGACCGCGGGCCCAACGGCCAGATCAAGGTGGACGGCTCGAAGCGCCGGACGTTCCCGGTGCCGGGCTTCGACCCGGCGATCGTGAAGATCCGGGTGACGGGCAGCACCGTGAAGGTGCTGGACGCGATTCCGGTCACGACCGCTTCCGGCAAGCCCGTCACCGGCCTCCCGAACCAGCAGGGCCGCGACGAGGCGCCGTACTCCTATGACGCGCGGACTCCGCTCACGTACGACCCGAACGGGCTGGACACCGAGGGCATCGTGCGGGCCGACGACGGGACCTTCTGGCTCGTCGACGAGTACGGGCCCTCCCTCGTGCACGTCTCCGCGCGCGGGAAGGTCCTCACGCGCTACGTGCCCGAGGGGCTCGGCCTCACCGGTGCGGACTACCGGGTGGTGGAGGCGCTGCCCTCCGTGCTGCTGAACCGGAAGATCAACCGCGGCTTCGAGGGGCTCGCCCAGCTGCCGGGCGGCGACCTGGTGCTGGCCGTGCAGAGCCCGCTGTCCCTGCCCGACACGGACGCCGGGGAGGAGTCGCGCACCACCCGGCTGCTGCGGTTCTCGCCGAAGAAGAAGGCGGTCACGGCGGAGTACGCCTACCGCTTCGACCCGGTGAACGTGGTGGACCCGAGCGAGGACGACACCTCCGAGCTGAAGATCTCGTCGGTCGTGGCCGTGGGCGGGAACCGGCTGCTGGTCGAGGAGCGCACCGACAAGGCCGCGCGGCTGCACCTGGTGCGTCTGGACCGCTCGGCGAACATCCTCGGCAGCCGCTGGGACGACGACACGACGTCTCCGTCGCTCGAGCAGCTCGACGACCCGGCGGCCTCGGGCGTGCCGGTGCTCGCCAAGCGGCTGGTCGTCGACCTGGGCAAGGTCGCCGGGGTGCCGGGGAAGATCGAGGGCGTCGCGCGTGTGGACCGCGACACGCTGGCCCTGATCAACGACAACGACTTCGGGATGACGGACGGCGCCGGGGCGTTCGACGACGAGGGCCGGCTGGTCGACAGCGGCATCGAGACGTCCGTGGTCTACGTGCGTCTCCCGCATCGCATCTGACACCCGGCCCGGGCGAACGGCACGCGGGCGTGGCCGTCGGGGAGCGGTAGGCACGCGTGCCGCTCCCCCACTCGTGCCCTACGGCAACTCGCCGACCAGCGACGGCAGCAGCGACTCCAGGCCGCTCGGAAGATCACTCGGCAGATCACTCGGCAGACCGCTCGGAAGATCGGTCGGGAATCCGGACGGCAGTGACGAGGGCAGTTCCCTCGGCAGCCTGGTGGGCAGCTCGGACGGGATGCTGAAGGACGGCCTGGGCGAGCCGCTCGTGCTGCTCCCGGCGGGCGACTTCTCGTCGGGTGAGTCATCGCTGCCCGACAGCGTCAGGACCACGGCCACGACCGCCGCGACGCCCACGATCCCGGCGAGCAGCATGACGAGCGGATTGCGCCGCCGTCCCGGCCCCCCGCCCTCGTCGGGTGGTTCCGAGGGCGGCCAACCACCGTACGAGGGCGGACCACTGTCTCCCGGAGGGGGTCCGTAGCCTCCCGCAGGTGGGCCGTAGCCTCCCGGCGTGCCGTGTCCCTCGGTGGGCGGCGGTGGCCCGAAGCCGCCACCCGGAGGCGGCGTGTCACCCGGCGGTCCCGGCGGTCCTGGCGGCTGAGGCGGTACGGGCGGCATGGCCATACCGTCCAGAGTCGCCGCGCGGGGGCCAGGACGCGACCCCCACACGGAAGTTAATACGGCTCCATGCCTTGGACCATACGATTCCGGAACATTCGGCGCGCACCCCGACCGCCCTGCCCCACCGCGTGCGCCCCGGTCCTTCGACCGGCGGTCACACGCGGTCGGGCACGCGCGCGTGGTGTCAGCCCCGGGCGCCCAGCAGGTGGTCCATGGCCAGCTGGTCCAGACGCTCGAAGGCCATTCCGCGCGCGGCGGCCGCCTCGACGTCGAACTCCTCGAAGGCGGCGCGATCGGCGAGCAGCGCCTTGAGGCCGTCCGCCGCCGTCGGCTGCGCCAGCTCGTCCAGACGCGAGGCACGCAGGGCCTCCTGGACCTCCGGGTCCGCGCGGAAGGCGGCAGCGCGCTCCTTGAGGATGAGGTAGTTGCGCATGCAGCCCGCGGCCGAGGCCCACACGCCGTCGAGGTCCTCGGTCCGCGGCGGCTTGAAGTCGAAGTGGCGCGGACCGGTGTAGCCGGCGCTCTCCAGGAGGTCGACCAGCCAGAAGGCGGCACGCAGGTCGCCGGCGCCGAAGCGCAGGTCCTGGTCGTACTTGATGCCGGACTGGCCGTTGAGGTCGATGTGGAAGAGCTTGCCCGCCCACAGGGCCTGCGCGATGCCGTGCGGGAAGTTCAGCCCGGCCATCTGCTCGTGGCCGACCTCGGGGTTCACGCCGTACAGCTCGGGGCGCTCCAGGCGCTCGATGAAGGCGAGCGCGTGGCCGACGGTCGGAAGCAGGATGTCGCCGCGCGGCTCGTTGGGCTTGGGCTCGATCGCGAACTTCAGGTCGTAGCCCTGGGAGGTGACGTACTCGCCGAGGAGGTCGAAGGCCTCCTTCATGCGGTCGAGAGCGACGCGCACGTCCTTGGCGGCGCCGGACTCGGCGCCCTCACGGCCGCCCCAGGCGACGTACGTCCTGGCGCCCAGTTCGGCCGCCAGGTCGATGTTGCGGATCGTCTTGCGCAGCGCGTAGCGGCGCACGTCCCGGTCGTTGGCGGTGAACGCGCCGTCCTTGAAGACGGGGTGCGTGAAGAGGTTGGTCGTGGCCATCGGCACGGTCATGCCGGTCGCGTCGAGCGCCTCGCGGAAGCGCTTGATGTGCGCCTCCCGCTCGGTGTCGGAGGACCCGAAGGGGATCAGGTCGTCGTCGTGGAAGGTGACGCCGTGGGCGCCGAGCTCGGCCAGGCGCCGCACCGTCTCGACCGGGTCGAGGGCACGGCGGGTGGCGTCGCCGAAGGGGTCCCGTCCCTGCCAGCCGACGGTCCACAGGCCGAAGGTGAACCTGTCCTCGGGGGTGGGCTGGTAGCTCATGCAGCGGCTCCTCGCTTGCTGACAACTGCTTGCTACGACTATTTCGTCATGGCGGTTTACAAATTAGTATGCCAACGCATCTCTGGGAAGAGAGCAGGGTGTGTGTGAGGGAACATCCTGATGAGCCGCGCAAAGAGGGAGAGCCCGATGTCAGCAGCCGAGGGTCCGCTCGTCGTCGGTGTGGACACGTCTACCCAGTCCACGAAGGCGCTGGTCGTGGACGCGTCGACCGGCCAGGTCGTCGCGAGCGGCCAGGCCGTGCACACGGTGTCCTCCGGGGCCGGCCGTGAGAGCGACCCGCGCCAGTGGTGGGACGCCCTCGGCGAGGCCCTGCGCCAGTGCGGCGACGCCGCGCACGAGGCGGCCGCGGTGTCGATCGGCGGGCAGCAGCACGGCCTGGTCACCCTCGACGAGCGGGGCGAGCCGGTCCGCCCGGCGCTGCTGTGGAACGACGTGCGCTCGGCGCCGCAGGCCCGCCGGCTGACCGAGGAGCTGGGCGGCGCGAAGTTCTGGGCCGAGCGCACGGGCTCCGTCCCCGCCGCGTCGTTCACGGTCACGAAGTGGGCCTGGCTGGCGGAGAACGAGCCGGAGTCCGTCCGGGCCACCAAGGCCGTGCGCCTCCCCCACGACTACCTCACCGAGCGCCTCACCGGGCAGGGCACGACCGACCGGGGCGACGTCTCCGGTACGGGCTGGTGGGCGTCCGGCACGGAGTCGTACGACGACGAGATCCTCGCGCACGTGGGGCTCGACCCGGCGCTCCTGCCCCGTGTGGTCCGCCCCGGCGAGATCGCGGGCACCGTGCGCGACAGCCACGACCTGCCGTTCTCCAAGGGCACCCTGGTCGCGCCGGGCACCGGCGACAACGCCGCCGCCGCGCTGGGCCTCGGCCTGCGCCCCGGGATGCCCGTGCTGAGCCTCGGCACCTCGGGCACGGTGTACGCGGTGTCCACGCGGCGCCCCGCGGACCCGACCGGCACGGTGGCGGGCTTCGCCGACGCGCACGGCGACTGGCTGCCGCTCGCCTGCACGCTGAACTGCACGCTCGCCGTCGACCGCCTCGCGAGCCTGCTCGGCCTGGACCGCGAGGCCGTGGATCCCACGAGCGGCCTCACGCTGCTGCCCTACCTGGACGGCGAACGCACCCCGAACCTCCCGAACGCCTCCGGCGTCCTGCACGGCCTGCGCCATGACACGACCGCGGGCCAACTCCTCCAGGCCGCCTACGACGGTGCCGTGCACGCCCTGCTCGGCGCCCTCGACCTGGTCCTGGACGAGGACGCGGACCGCTCGGCCCCGCTGCTGCTGATCGGCGGCGGCGCCCGTGGCACCGCCTGGCAGCAGACGGTGCGGCGGCTGTCGGGACGCCCGGTGCAGGTCCCCGACGCGCGCGAACTGGTCGCGCTCGGCGCCGCCGCCCAGGCGGCCGGCCTGCTGACCGGCGAGGATCCGGCCGCGGTCGCCAGGCGCTGGAACACCACGCGAGGGCCGGTGCTGGACGCCGTCGAGCGGGACGAGGAGACGCTGGCCAGGATCAGCGGGGTACTCTCCGACGCGGCCCCGCTGCTGGAGCGGGCCCCCGAGGCGCACTGAGGACTGACGGAGGCATGACCGCACCGCTGCACGAGGCCCACCCGACCGGAGCCGGGCGCGCGCTGCCCAACACCCAGCAGGGCATGCGCCGCCGCAATCTCGCCCGGGTCATGCACACCGTCAGCGCCGAGGGCCCCCTCTCCCGCGCGGCCGTGGCCTCCCGTATCGGGCTGACACGGGCGGCGGTGTCCACCCTCGTCGACGAGCTGATCCGCTCGGGACTGCTGGAGGAACTCGGTCCCGAGCGGCCCGGCCGGGTGGGCCGTCCCGGATCGGCGCTGGCCGTCAGCGGGCACGGTCCGGCCGGGATAGGCGCGGAGGTCGGCGTCGACCACCTCGCCGTGTGCGCGGTCGATCTGCGCGGCGAGGTGCGCTCCAAGGCGGTGCGGCACGTCGCGAACCGGGGCCGGGCACCCGAGCCGGTGATCGAGGAGCTTCACGCACTGGTGCGCCGGGTCGTCGCCGAGGCGGAGGGCGAGGGGCTGTGGCCGGCCGGCCTGGCGGTGGCCGTACCCGGTCTGGTGGCGCGGGACGCCCGTACGGTCGTACGCGCTCCGAACCTGGAGTGGCGCGACACCGACCTGGCCGCCCTGCTCCCCATGGACCACCCCGTGACCGTGGGCAACGAAGCCGACTTCGGCGCACTCGCCGAACTCTGGCTCGGTGACGGCACGCCGCGTGACTTCCTGCACGTGTCGGCGGAGATCGGCATCGGTGCGGGTGTCGTGGTGGACGGTGGGCTGCTGCGTGGAACGCGCGGTTTCGCGGGCGAGTTGGGCCATGTACCCGTCCGGCCCGACGGACCCGAGTGCCCGTGCGGCGGGCGCGGATGCCTCGAGCAGTACGCCGGCGAGGAGGCGGTGCTGCGCGCGGCCGGACTGGAGCCGGGCGAGGACCGCGTCGGGCTGCTCGCCGGGCGGGCCGCGGACGGTGACACGGACGTACGGCGTGCCCTGCGCGAGGCCGGAGAGGCGCTCGGCATCGCGCTCACCGGAGCCGTCAACCTGCTGGACCCGGAGACCGTCGTGCTCGGCGGCGCGCTGGCCGGCCTCGCACCGTGGCTGCTGCCGTCACTGGAACACGAGTTGGCACGCCGGACGGCGGGCCCCGCGTGTCCGGTGACCGTGTCCCGGCTGGGGCACGAGGGGCCGTTGCTGGGTGCGGCGCACTCGGTCGTACGGGGTGTGCTGGACGATCCGGGGGCGGTTGCGGGGCGGGGTTAGGGCGGGGGTCCGCGGTCGCCCACCACGAGCGGCCACGATGGCCGCACCAGGGGCGTGAGGGCCGTCACATCGGGGTTGCCGGGAGCGGAACCCGTATATTCGCACGCTCGTGTTATGCCTGCATTACGCCAGGATCACAGGAACCCCTATGGGGCGGTTCCCCACCCTTACTGGGGTTCGACATAGGGGCGGGTAAGGGTATGGGCCGCCCGATACGAATGCGTAGCGTATCCGGCGTTGGGGGAACTCGGCCGCACGGCTTCGCGGCATCCAGGCGCATGGGTGTCAGGCCCCCCGACAGATCTGGTCCGAAGCGACGGCTCCCTTTGCGATGCCGTCGACTTCCAGAGACGGAGGGCATGGCATGGATGCGTTGGCGGAGGCTGTTCTGTCCGGAGCCGACTCGGAGAAAATCGGCGAGATCGAACTTCCCGACAGCTATGTGGCCGCGCATCTGCACCGCGACGATCTCAGGACGTTCGACGGGAATTCCCAAAGAGACGTGCGAAAGTCTCTCCGGGTTGACCGTGTCCCCATGCCCGAACTCGCTCCGGACGAGGTCGTGGTGGCCGTGATGGCCAGTTCGATCAACTACAACACGGTGTGGTCGGCGACGTTCCAGCCCGTGCCCACCTTCAACTTCCTTCAGCGCTTCGGCCGTGAGGGCGGTTACGCGGCACGTCATGATCTGCCGCACCACGTGGTGGGTTCCGACGCCTCGGGAGTCGTCGTGCGCGTCGGGGCCGGAGTGCGCCGCTGGCGTGCCGGAGACCATGTCGTGGTCAGCTGTGTGCAGGTGGACGACCAGGAGCCCGCCACCCACGCCGACGGGATGCTCGGTTCGGGGCAGCGCATCTGGGGCTACGAGACCAACTTCGGCGGGCTGGCCCACTACACCGTCGTACGGGCGAGCCAACTCCTGTCGAAGCCGACCCACTTGACCTGGGAGGAGTCGGCCGGCGTCATGCTGACGGCCGCGACCTCCTACCGAATGCTGATCAGCGACAACGGTGCCAGGATCAAGCAGGGCGACATCGTGCTGATCTGGGGTGCCACGGGTGGACTGGGCGCTTTCGCCGTGCAGTTGGTGAAGAACGCGGGCGGGATCCCCGTCGGTGTGGTCGGTTCGGAGCGCAAGGCCGCACTTCTGCGGGCACTGGGCTGCGAGATCGTGATCAACCGGAACGAGATCGGCCTGGGCGGCGACGACGCGCTCACGCCGGAGCGGACCATCGAGCTGGGCAAGCGCCTCGGACGGGCGGTCCGGGCGGCCGTGGGCGAGGATCCGCACGTGGTCTTCGACTACATCGGGCGGGCCACCTTCGGAATCTCGGTCTTCGTCGTGCGCCGCGGCGGCACGGTCGTCACTTGTGGTTCGAGCACCGGATATCAGCACGAGTTCGACAACCGTTATCTCTGGATGAATCTCAAGCGCATTGTGGGCAGCCACGCCGCGAATCTCCAGGAACAGTGGGAGTGCAATCGGCTGGTGCAGCTGGGAATGCTGTCGCCCATCCTGTCGGATGTGTATCCGCTCGCCGACGTCGCCGAGGCAGCCAGGATCGTCCAGCAGAACAAGCACACCGGAAAGGTCGGCGTTCTGTGTCTGGCACCGGCGGAGGGTCTCGGTGTAACGGACCCCGAGAAGCGGGCCGAGCTCGGATTCGAGCGGCTCAATCCCCTGCGGGCCACAGGAATCAAGTCCGCCGCCGAGCGTGCGAGGTCCCAGGAAAGGGCTGCGTGACGTGACCAGGAAACGAATCGGAATCCTGTCGACCGGTTCCTATCTGCCCAAGGAAGAAGTGAGCAACGAGGAGATCGCGGGCCGCGTAGGTGTCACCGCCGAGTGGATCGAGCGCAAGACCCAGATCGTCTCGCGCCGTTACGCGGCCCCGGACGAGGCCACCTCGGACCTGGCCGCACGGGCGGCGACCCGCGCCCTGGAACAGGCGGAACTGACGGCGGACCGGATCGACTACGTGATCGTGTCGACCTCCACCGGGGACTTCCCCCAGCCGCCGACAGCCCATCTGGTGCAGGATGCCATCGGCGCGTACGGTGCCGCATGCTTCGACATCAACGTCGTGTGCAGCGGCTTCGTCTACGCGCTGGAACTCGCCCGCAGCCTCTGCGAGGGCCGCCCGGACAGCCGCGTCCTCGTGATCGGCGCGGATCTGTACTCACGCATCCTCGACTTCGGCGACCGGCGCACGGCCGTGCTGTTCGCCGACGGTGCCGGCGCCGCGGTGGTGGGCCCGGTCGACGAGCCATACGGCATCATCGGCACCGACCTCGTCAGCCGCGGTGACGCCCACGACCTGATCCGCGTGGAGGCGGGCGGCAGCCGCAACCCGGCTTCGGCGCGCACGGTCGCCGAAGGCGGCCACCTGTTCCGGATGAACGGCCGTGGTGTACGGGACTTCGTCATGGCGCATGTGCCGCCCGCCCTCACCGCACTGGCCGACCGGGTCGGCGTGGAGGTGGCGCAGGTCGACCACTTCGTACCGCATCAGGCGAACGGGGTGATGCTCGGCGAGGTGGTCGAACTGACCGGGCTGACCCGGGCGACCACCCACCGCACCCTGCAGAAGTACGGCAACGTGGGCAGCGCCTCGGTGCCCGTGGCCCTCGACGAGGCGAACCGGTCCGGTGCCCTGGGCCGGGGTGATCTGGTGCTGCTCGCCGGGTTCGGCGGCGGTATGTCCATCGGTGCCTCGCTGCTGCGCTGGGGGGTGGCGGCATGAGCTCCGTTCGGGCCGCCGAAGGAATCCAGCGCGTCGGCATCGTCGGCAGCGGCATCATGGGCGCCGGGATCGCCGAGTTGTGCGCGCGGGCCGGCTGTGACGTCCTGGTCGCCGTGTCGTCCGACAAGTCCCTGGAGACGGGGCCTGCTCGGGTGACGCGCTCGCTGGACCGTGCGGTGAGCAAGGGGAAGATCTCGGCTGATGAACGCGCCGGGGCCCTGGAGCGGCTGCTGTTCACCCGCGACCTGGGCGAGCTGAGCGACCGTCAGCTGATCGTCGAGGCGGTGAAGGAGGACGAGTCCCTCAAGGCCGATCTGTTCCGAGCGCTCGACAAGATCGTCGAGTCGTCCGACGCGATCTTCGCCTCCAACACCTCCTCGTTGTCCGTCGCCCGGCTCGCGCAGACCACGAGCCGGCCCGCGCGGTTCGTCGGTACGCACTTCTTCAACCCGGTGCCGGTGCTGCCCCTGGTGGAGCTGGTCGACTCGGTGCTCACGGACCCTCTGGTCACGACCGAGGTGGAGGAGTTCATCGCCGGCCGCCTCGGCAAGACCGTCGTCCGGGCGCCCGACCGGGCCGGCTTCATCGTCAACGCCCTTCTGTTCCCGTATCTGTTGTCGGCGATCCGCATGGTCGACTCCGGCCTCGCGAGCGCCGAGGTGATCGACCAAGGCATGACACTGGGCTGCTCCCATCCGATGGGTCCACTCCAACTCGCCGACCTGATCGGCCTCGACACGACGGTCTCGATCGCCGAGGCCATGTACGAGGAGTTCAAGGAGCCTCTGTACGCACCGCCCGCGCTGCTGCTGCGGATGGTCGAGGGCGGCCTGCTGGGCAAGAAGTCCGGCCGCGGTTTCTACACCTACTCCTGACCGGGCGCGTTCCGCACCGGGCGGGCGTCGGGCGGCGATCCCCCGGATCCGGCCCGCCATTTCACGTAAGTCCACGCACGACGGGTCGCCTCGTCATGCGTTCCACGCGTCGACAGGAAGAGCGAAGAGAATGGTCATCCGTCCCGCATCCGGACTTCCGGAGGGGAACGCGGTCGAAGCCGAGTCCATCGCCGTCGTGGGCCTGTCCTGCAGGTTCCCGGGAGCAGCGGACCCGGACGCCTTCTGGCGTCTGCTGGTCGGCGGCGAAAGCGCCGTGGGACCGGTCCCGGACGGCCGCCCCGGCCTGCCCGCGGACGCCACCGGCAGGCCGGCCGGGTTCCTCGACCGGATCGACGCCTTCGACCCGGAGTTCTTCGGAATGACCCGGCGTGAGGCGGCCTCCGTCGACCCCCAGCAGCGGCTCGTCCTGGAACTCGCCTGGGAGGCGCTCGAGAACGCCGGCATCGTGCCGGACGCGCTGCGGGAGACCCCGACCGGGGTCTTCGTCGGCGCGATCTGGGACGACTACGCCAAACTCGCCCACCAGTACGGGACCGAGACGGTCACCCACCACTCGATCACCGGCCTGAGCCGAGGGATCATCGCCAACCGGGTGTCCTACGTGCTGGGCCTGCGCGGTCCGAGCCTGGTCGTGGACACCGGCCAGTCGTCGTCCCTGGTGGCGGTCCAGCTGGCCTGCGAGAGCCTGCGCCGCGGTGAAGCCGAGGTGGCGCTCGCGGGCGGGGTCAGCCTCAATCTGCTCCCGGAGGGCTTCGTCGTCGGCGACCGGTTCGGGGCACTGTCGCCCGACGGGCGGACGTACACCTTCGACGAGCGTGCGGACGGCTACGTCCGGGGTGAGGGCGGTGGAATCGTCGTCCTGAAGACACTGCGGCGGGCGGTCGCGGACGGCGACCCGGTGTACTGCGTGATCCGGGGTGGTGCCGTCAACAACGACGGCGGCGGCGACACTCTCACCGCGCCGCGCGGTGCCGCGCAGGAGGACGTGTTGCGGCGGGCCTGTGCCGAGGCGGGGGTCGAGCCGGCAGCCGTGCGGTTCGTGGAACTCCACGGCACGGGCACCCCGGTCGGTGATCCGATCGAGGCGGCGGCCCTCGGCGCGGTCCTGGGCGTCGACCGGCCCTCGAGCCGACCGCTCCTGGTGGGATCCGTGAAGACCAACATCGGGCATCTGGAGGGCGCCGCAGGTATCGCCGGGCTCATCAAGGCGGCCCTGTGCCTGCGGGCCGGGATCCTGGTGCCGAGTCTGAACTTCCGCCGGCCGAACCCGGCGATCCCGCTCGACGAGCTGCGGATCGCGGTGAACACCGGGAGGACGGCACTTCAGGGCGACGGCGGCGGGCCCGTGCTCGCGGGTGTCAGTTCGTTCGGCATGGGCGGCACCAACTGCCATCTGGTCCTCTCCGACCGGGCTGACGACCGGGAATCGGCTTCGCCTCCCTCCGTGTCCTCGGCCCCCGTCGTCGTACCGCTGTCGGGCCGGTCACCGCAGGCCCTCGCCGCTCAGGCCGACACGCTGAACCGGCACCTGATGGCGCATCGGCATCTCGCGGTCCAGGATGTGGCGCACTCCCTCGCCACCACCCGAACCCACTTCGAGCACCGTGCCGTCGTCGTCGCCGACGACCGGGCCGCCCTGCTGAACGCCCTGGGTGCGCTCGCCACGGGGGATCCGGCGCCCGGACTGGTGCGGGCCACGGCCCAGGACGGCGACCTCGCCTTCCTGTTCACCGGGCAGGGCAGCCAGCGCTCCGGTATGGGGCGCGAACTGTACGAGGCGTTCCCCGTCTTCGCCCAGGCCCTGGACGCGGTGTGCGCCCACCTGGACCCCGAACTCGAACGACCGCTGCGGCAGGTGATGTTCGCGGATCCCGAGTCCGACGACGCCACGCTGCTCCACCGCACCGGCTACACCCAGCCCGCCCTGTTCGCCTACGAGGTCGCCCTGTACCGGCTGCTGGACCACTGGGGAATCGCCCCGTCCGTCGTCCTCGGCCACTCCGTCGGTGAGCTCGCCGCCGCCCATGTCGCCGGAGTGCTGTCACTACCGGACGCGGCGGCGCTGGTCGCGGCGCGCGGGAGGCTGATGGAACAGCTCCCCGAAGGCGGCGCCATGGTGTCGGTCCAGGCGTCGGAGGAGGAAGTGCGGGCCACGCTGGAGAGCCGCCCGCAGGAGGTGGCCGTGGCGGCCGTCAACGGCCCACTGTCAACGGTGATCGCGGGCGACGAGCAGGCCGTCCTCGACATCGCTCGGGAATGGGCGGAGCGGGGCCGCAGGACCAAGCGGTTGCGGGTGAGCCACGCGTTCCATTCACCGCGCATGGACTCCATGCTCGGTGCGTTCCGCGACATCGCACAACGGCTGGCCTACCGGGCACCCACGCTCACGGTCGTATCGAACCTGACCGGACGGGTGGTCACCGCCGAGGAGATCTGCGACCCCGAGTACTGGGTGCGCCACACACGTGATGCCGTCCGCTTCCTCGACGGGATGCGGGCGACGGAGGAACGGGGCGTTCACCGGTTCCTGGAGGTGGGTCCGGACGCCGTGCTGTCGGCGATGGGACGTGACTGTGTCGTCGAGGAGGCGCGGTTCGTCCCGACGGCCCGCGCCGCGCGCCCCGAAGTGCCCGCCCTGCTCTCGGCGGTCGCCGAACTGCACGCCCTCGGCGTCCGCGTCGACTGGCGCCGCGCGGCCACCCCGGGCGCGCGCGTGGGACTGCCGACGTACGCCTTCCAACGCGACTCCTACTGGCTGAAGGCTCCACAGCGCGCCGGCGATCTGAGCCGGGCCGGGCTGCGCGCCCCGGAGCATCCGCTGCTCGGCGCGGTCGTGCGGCGGGCCGACGCGGACGAACTGCTGCTCACGGGGCGGCTGTCGACGGCCGAACACCCGTGGCTGAGCGGGTCCGCCACGCTGCTGCCCGCGTCCGTGCTGCTGGAACTGGTGCTGGCGACCGGTGAGGAGGTGGGTGCGACCGGTGTGAACCGGCTGACGACCCTGGCCGTGCTCGCCATGCCGGAGGCGCAGGCGGTGCGCGTTCAGGTGGCCGTGGGCCGTGCGGACCGGGAAGGGCGGCGCCCGGTCAGCGTGTACGCGCAGCCTGCGGAGGCCGACTCCGAAGGACGCTGGACTCGACTCGCCGAGGGTCTGCTCGCCTCGCCCGGACCGCAGGACGAGCCGGACCACGGGCTCGCCGTGTGGCCACCGCGGGGGGCGACGCCCGACACCCGACCGGCCCTTGAAGGCGTGCGTGGACTGTGGCGACGCGGCGAGGAGCTGTTCGCCGAGGTCTCACTCGACGAGACGGAGGCACGGGACAGCGCGGCCACCGGACACCGGCTGCACCCGGCCCTTCTGGACGGCGTGTTCCGAGCCGTGGACGGCACCGAGATACCGCACCTCGAGCTGTCGGAACTGAAACTGTACGCCGTCGGCGCCGGCGCGCTGCGCGTCCGGGTCGTGCCGGACGGCTCCGGCGCGTTCGCGATCGAAGCGGCGGACGCGAGCGGACTTCCCGTCCTCGCCATCGGCACGGTACGCCCACGCCAGGCGTCACACGAGGAACTGCGTACTTCGGCGGGGGCCGCGCACCGGGGCGATCTGCACCGACTGCGCTGGCACGCCGTCCCGCTGCCGGAGGACACCGCGCCCACGGGGCCGTACGCGGTGCTCGGCTCCGACCCGTCGGGACTGTCCGCGGCGCTGACCAGCGGCACCGAGGGCGTCGAGCTGTACCCCGACTTCGAGGCCCTCTCCCGGGCCGCGGAGTCCCGGGTGCCGCGTCTGGTGCTCGCGCCCATCGCGCCCGCCCCGGCCGATGCGACGGCCGAGGGCGTCCACGCCGCCGTCACGTCCGTCGCGCGGCTGCTGCGCATGTGGGCGGCGCATCCCCGGTTCGCCGACTCCAGGCTGGTCGTGGTCACCAGGGGAGCCCTGGCCGTGGGCTCCGACGACTTCGCACCCGACCTGACGCACGCGCCCCTGTGCGGTCTCTTACGGGCCGCACAGGCGGAACATCCGGGGCGGTTCGGTCTGCTCGACCTCGGCCCGGCCCCGGAGTCGGCTCGTCATCTCGCCGCGGCGCTCGCCGCCGGGGAACCCGAACTCGCCCTGCGCGGTGGCACCGCTCTGGTCCCCCGGCTGGAGACGGTGGCCGACCGGCCGGACCGACCCGCGGTGTGGGAGTCCGCCGGGACCGTCCTCATCACCGGAGGCACGGGGGCGCTCGGGCAACTCGTCGCCCGTCATCTGGCCTCCGAGCAGGGAGTACGGCACCTGCTGCTGGTCTCGCGCCAGGGCCTGGCCGCTCCCGGAGCGACCGGGCTGGCCGAGGAGCTGGGCGCGCTCGGCGTCGACGTCACCGTCGCCGAGTGCGATGTCGCCGAGCGTGCGGAGCTGGCAGCGCTGATCGCCGCGATCCCGGCGGACCGGCCCCTGACCGCCGTGGTTCATACGGCAGGCGTGCTCGACGACGCGACCCTGGAGAATCTCGACGACGAGCAGATCACCGGGGTGCTGCGCCCGAAGGTCGACGCGGCGCTGCACCTGCACGAGCTGACCCGGGAGCTGAACCTCTCGGAGTTCGTCCTCTTCTCATCGATCACCGGCACGGTCGGCTCGCCCGGACAGGCCGCCTACGCCGCCGCCAACTCCTTCCTGGACGCCCTCGCCCAGCGTCGCCGGACCGAAGGGCTGCACGCCGTCTCCCTGGCCTGGGGCCTGTGGGAGCGACGCGGGCAACTGACCGGACGGCTGGACGACGGCGACATGAACCGACTCGCCAGGGCGGGACTGCTTCCGCTGGCGGACGCCGACGGGCTCGCCCTGTTCGGGGCCGCCAGGGCGGTGGACGAGCCGCTGCTGGTGCCGGCGAGGTTCGACCGTGAACATGCCGGCGCGTGGGGCACGAACCCCGTGCTGCACGGGCTCTTCCCGCCGCGGCCACGGCAGGCCGCCGACGCCCCGGTGCAAACCACCGGTGCCGTGCGACGCCAAGGACCACTGGCCGAGCGCGTGGACGGCCTCCCGGAAGCGGAACGCGTGCGCACCGTCGCGGAGTTGGTACGCGCCGAGACAGCCGTCGTCCTGGAGAAGCCGTCTCCGGCGTCCGTCGACATGGCCCTCACCTTCAAGGAGCTGGGCTTCGACTCCCTGACCGGGGTGGAGTTGCGCAACCGGCTCGGTACGGCGGCGGGTATACGCCTGCCGGCCACGCTTGTGTTCGATCACCCGACCGGCGACGCGGTGACGCAATTCCTCTGCTCGGAGCTGTTCGGCACGGCATCCACGGCGGCGGCCTCGCAGCCCACCGCCCCCGCCGTCGGCCTCGATGACGATCCGGTCGTCGTGATCGGGATGAGCAGCAGGCTCCCCGGCGGCATCAACACCCCCGAACAGCTCTGGGACCTGGTCTCCACCGG
>NZ_JBIWJD010000026.1:0-37704 GCF_044764945.1 Streptomyces sp. NPDC093568
TGAGCGCCCCTTTCGAGGTCATCGTCATCGGCGCCGGCATCTGCGGGGTCGGCGCGGGAGTCCGGTTGCGCGAGGCCGGGATCCGGGACTTTCTGATCATCGAGTCCGCCGACGACTTCGGCGGCACGTGGCGGGCCAACACCTATCCGGGCTGCCAGTGCGATGTGCCGTCCCGGCTCTACAGCTACTCGTTCGCGCCGAATCCAAACTGGGCGAGGGTGTACGCGCATCAGCCGGAGATCCTCGCCTATGTGAAGGGGGTCGCCGACCGGCACCGGCTGCGCGAGCACACCCGGTTCGGCGTGCGGATGACCGAGGCGCACTGGCAGCCCGAAACGGCACGGTGGCGGATCAGCACCAGCGCCGGCGAGTTCACCGCCCGGTTCCTGATCGCCGGTGCCGGGCCGTGGAACGAGCCACTCATCCCCGATATCCCCGGCCTGGCGCAGTTTCCCGGCGAGGTGTTCCACTCCGCGCGCTGGAACCACGACTACGACCTGCGCGGCAAGCGGGTCGCGGTGCTCGGCACCGGGGCATCGGCCGTGCAGTTCCTCCCGGCCATCGCCCCCCAGGTCGACCGGCTCCACCTGTTCCAGCGCACGGCCCAGTGGGTGCTGCCCAAGCCGGACCATCGGATACCGAAGGCCGAGCGGTGGGTGATGCGGCACGTGCCCGGCGCCCGGGCCGCGCTGGCCGCGGTGGAGTACCGGGCCATGGAGATGCTGGGCCGTGGATTTCGCAGGCCCTCGCTGCTGCGCGGCGTACAGGCCGTGGCACGCGCACACCTGCGCGTCACCGTCCGCGACCGTGAACTGCGAAGCAAGCTGACCCCCGACTACACCATCGGCTGCAAGCGCATCCTGTTCTCCAACCACTACTACCCGGCCCTGACCCGCCCGAATGTGGACGTCCACGCCTGCGCCGTCCGCACGGTCGACGGCAGCACCGTGTTCGGCGCCGACGGCAGCAGCGCCGAAGTGGACGCGATCATCCTCGGCACGGGCTTTCACATCCTCGACATGCCCTTGTCGAACCTCATCCACGACGGCGCCGGACGGTCCCTCGCCGACCACTGGAATGGCTCCCCCGAGGCCTACCTCGGCACCGTCACCGCCGGGTTCCCCAACGCGTTTCTGCTTCTCGGTCCGGGCCTGGGCACCGGACACAGCTCCGCGTTCACCATCCTCGAAGCCCAACTCGATCTCGCCCTCGGCGCGATCCGCTCAGCACGGGCCGAGGGGTGGGCGTCGGTCGAGGTACGCCGCGACGTGCAGAGCGCCTACAACACCGAACTGCAGGCCGCCCTCGCCGGCACCGTCTACAACACCGGCGGATGCCGGAGCTACTACCTCGACTCCAACGGCCGCAACAGCTTCAGCTGGCCCTGGTCCACCGACCGACTCCGCACGCAGGTGGCACGCTTCGACGCCCGCGACTTCACCGTCAGCCGTCCCACCGACCGGCAGGAACTCAGCCCATGAGATTCCCCGCTGTCGACACGCGCGGCGCCGACATCACCGTCACCGGCGCCGCGCACGGCATCGGACTCGGCACCGCCAAGGCGTACGTCCCCGGGGGGGTGCCCCTATGGGTTTCGTCAAGCTGATGGGGCGGGCTGTGGGTCGTAGAAGGTGCCGTCGCGGAGCATCGCGAAGAGCACGTCGGCTCGTCGTCTCGCGAGGCAGAGGAGGGCTTGGGTGTGGTGCTTTCCCTGGCTGATCTTCTTGTCGTAGTAGGTCCGGGAGACCGGGTCGGCCAGAGCCGCGAACGCGGACAGGAAGAAGGCCCGCTTGAGCTGCTTGTTTCCGCGCCGGGAGGGTTGTTCGCCGCGGATCGAGGAGCCGGAACTGCGGGTTGCGGGCGCGAGGCCGGCGTAGGCGGCAAGGTGAGCGGCGGTCGGGAACGAGGTGCCGTCGCCGACGTCGATGAGGATGCGGGCTCCGGTCCTGACGCCGATCCCCGGCATGGACGTCAGGACCTTCGAAAGAGGGTGGTTCTCCAGCAGTTCCTCGATCCGGGTGGCCAGGAGTTTCCGCTGGTCAAGCACTGCTCGGAGCGAGTTGGCGAGGCTGGGGACGATCAGGGCGGCCGCGTCCGTGCCCGGGACGACGACGGTCTGTTCGTCCAGTGCGGTGAAGATGTCCTCGACGAGCCGATCGGCCATCCGCGGCGCCTTCGGACGTATCAGCGCAACGAGCCGCCGACGTCCGGCTTTGCGGATCTGGGCCGGGGAGCCGAACTGGTCGAGGAGCTGGAGCACGGCCGGGTGCTGGACGCGCGGCCCCAGGACCCGTTCCAGCGACGGGTGGCTCTGGGTGAGCAGGCCCCGCAGGCGGTTGCTGATGCGGGTTGCTTCTCCGGCCAGGTCGTCGTCGAAGCCGACGATCATCTCCAGCTCGGCGATGGTCTCGTCCTGGAGCTCGACCGAGCGGAGCGTGTGAGGCATGACGCGGGCCGCGTCCGCGATGACGAACGCGTCGCGGGCATCTGTTTTGGCCTCGCCGGGATAGAGGTCGGCGATCCGCCGCATTGTCAGGCCGGGCAGATAGGCGACTGGGCAGCCCATGTCCCGGGCCACCGCCAGCGGCAGAGCCCCGATGGAGGCCGGCTGGTCGACCACGACAAGCACGGTCCCATGCTTGGCCTGCAGTTTGTCGAACACTTCACGGAGCTTCGGCTCGCTGTTGGGCAGCCGCTTGTCGAAGGCTTTCTTCCCGGCCAGGGTGATGGCGGTGGCGTGGTGTTCGCCCTTGCCGACGTCCAGGCCGAGGAAGGCGCCGATGTCACTGACGTCGATCACGTGCGTCCTTCGGTCGTTCTCGCCCGGCCGCCCCACGGCACCGATCGCCACATCCACATTACGAAGAGCCTCCCGACCTGCGAAGAAGCCGGTGGTCATGCCCCTAATCAGCGGTCTGTCGATGCCTCCGGAGCCGGTGACACCACCCCCCAAGACATGCGATCGACAGGGGGAGAAAGTCATGCCAACTCCGAAGGCCGGGCGCCCCGTTGCGGGGCTACCAAGAAGGTAATGGGGGGGCCACGCCACGCCCGGCGTCGCGCGAGGTAGGACCGAGGCTCGCCGGCCGGCATGCCGTTGTCGCCCGTGCGGAGACTGCACCGGGCCCACAGCATGCCCCGCACTGGCCGGTCCCTCCTGAGGAGTGGGGGCTTGGGTGGAGCCTGGGTTACAGGGAGGGGGGCGTCAGTGTGCCGTTCGGCGCGCCGCGTTCTCTTGCCACTCCCGGCCGATCGACCGCATCAGGGCTGGGTACACCCCCAGATATCGGAAAGGCTTGATGCCGAGCATGTACAGGGAGCCGAGGCGGCCGTTGGGCTTCACCAGGACGGCCATCTGCCCGCGGTATCCGCCCTTTCCGTCGGGCACCCAGCCGATGTGCATCACCCCGTGCATGGTCTTGTTGGCGTACTCGGCGGCCCACTCGTCGTGTGTCTGGAAGACCGATGTGAAGGGCGCCGTACTGAGGTCGGGCCCCTGCGGCCCCTCGCGCAGGTCGTCCGGCAGCCGGTCGCGCAGCGTCGCCACCCGGCCGCCGACCCCCGAGTCCGGCTTGTCCCAGCCCAGCAGCGCGCCGAGCTTCCAGCGCACCGCGAAAAGGAAGCGGCCCACGAGGTTGCCGCCGTCCGGACCGCCCTTGCCATCCGCCATCTGCTGGACCAGGTGATGTAGGTCGTCCGGGCCGCCCGGCGTCGGCAGCGCCCACAGATCCTCGAGCCGGAAGTCTCCGGCGATCTCATGGATCCGCCAGGGGCGGGACGTGTGATCGGTTGAGGGGAGGCGCAGATCGCTCATGGCAGATCCTTGTCTATACGGTGGCGTATAGATCGAGCATAGACCTAACTATACGGCTCCGTATACTTGGCCGGGACATGTGAGGGGAGACACGGCATGGGCGCGATCCGTACGCCGCGGGACAAGTGGATCGAGGAGGGGCTGCGGGCGCTTGCCGCGGGCGGCCCGGAGGCCGTCCGGGTCGAGGTCCTCGCCCAGTCGCTCGGCGTCAGCAAGGGCGGTTTCTACGGCTACTTCCGCAACCGTGCCGACTTGCTGGAGGAGATGCTCCATACCTGGGAGCGAGCGGTCACCGAGGATGTCATCGAGCGGATCGAGCGCGACGGGGGCGATGCCCGCGAGCGGCTCGGGCGTCTCTTCGACTTCGTGGGGTCCGGCGAGAAACGCGTGACCAGCGCCGGGGTCGAGCTCGCGATCCGCGACTGGGCCCGGCGCGACGAAAGCGTCGCGCGTTGCCTCCGCCGGGCCGACAACCGGCGCATGGACTATCTGCGTGAGCTCTACGGGGCCTTCTGTTCCGACGAGGGCGATGTCGAGGCCCGCTGCCTGATCACCTTCTCGCTGCGCATCGGTGACCACCTCATCGCGGCCGACAACGGCCCCCGCAGCCGCACGGAAGTCCTCGCCGCGGTCAGGAACCGGTTGTTGGGCTAATAGTCAAAGATGCCGAGAGCTGTATCGGGTCGGCAGTGAATGCACGGCGGCACCTGCTGACGCAGCGCCTCGATCGCCTGCTGCCGGCTGGCCGGGCGGCACCGTCCGCTCTTGGCCGCCTCCCAGCAGTCCCCGGCGTGCACGGCGTCCACGTTGGTGCGGTTGAGGCCGTGCCGGTCGGGATCATCAACCGGCAGCATTGCTGCCGCTGTACTGCCCGGATGAAGGACGAAGCCGCCCGCGCGGCCTGCCCCAGCTGCGGGAAGCCCCGTGTTCTGCAGGCCGACACCGGACGGTGCATCACCTGCTCGCGAACCTGCACCTCCTGCGGCCGACCTGTGCGATCGCCGACCGCCACCAGTTGTGGGACATGCCGACGTGAAGCCGAGCGAGTCGCCTCCAAGCGGACCTGCCCGCGTTGCCAGCGGCCCGGCTTCCTGCAGGCCGGTACCGGCTGGTGCGGCCACTGCTCACGTGTCCGCCAGCCCAAACACCCGCCGCGCGAGTGCGCCGGGTGTGGCCAGGTGCGACGCCATGCCGGGTTGGGACTGTGCTCGGTCTGCTGGCAGAAACACCCCGACCGCCCGTTCATCGCCGCCGAGAACCTGGCCGCACGGCTCGACTGCCCGCCGCCGTGGCTGGGTGACTTCGCGGGTCACCTCGCCGCCCGGCACTGCGCTAGCCGTGCCTGCACGATGATCGGCACGCTGGGCCGCCTGCTGCAGGACGACCACCCCAACCACCCGCAGGCCCTCCTGGACCGTGCCCGCCGGCCCGGACGCTCGATAGGTTCCCTCGCTCGCGCGCTGGAGGACTACTTCACTTATCGCGGTCTGGCCCTGCCCACCGACCACGCGGACCGGCTCGCGGCCGGACGCCGACGACGCCGCGTCGAAGCCGCTCCACCACCCCTGCGACCGCAGGTCCAGACGTTCGCCGAATCACTGCTGCGGGCACGTGAACGCGCCCTGCGGGCTGGCACCCTGCCCCGTACTGACACCACCATCGATGCGGCCCTGGCCATCGTCCGCGATCTCGCGATCTTCCTGGCGGACCAGTGGGGCAAGCAGGACTGGGCCCTGGCCGACGTCCACGACGTCGAAGCGTTCCTGGCGAGAAGGCCCAAGGCCCGCCAGCGCCGGCTGATCGTGTTGCGGCAGTTCTTCCGCTTCGCCCGCTCCCGCAAAGTCCTGCTCGTCGACCCCACCCGGGAAGTGCAGGCGAACGGGCCGTCCGGATTCAGCGGCACCACTGTGGCGGTCGGCCAGCAGCGCGAACTCTTCCGCCGCTGGACCACCGCGACCGACGCGCACCCCCACGAGGCCCTGCTCGGCATCCTGGCCCTCCTGCACGCGGCCTCCAGCCGAGAAGTCCGGCTCCTGCGCGTGGGCGACATCGATCCGGGTGACCGCACCGTCCGCCTGGGTAAACGCCCGCATCCGGTGCCACTGGATCCGGCCAGCTGGTCGGTCTTGCAACGCTGCCTGGCTCACCGTGAGAGCCAGCGCACCGACAACCCCCACGTGATCGTCACCAAGATCACCAAGTCCGGCCGGGCAGCAGCCTCGACCGCGTATGTCAGTCACATCCTGGATCCCTGCGGTGATCCGCCCCGGAAGCTGCGGTGCACCCGCCTGGCCGAGTTGGTGAACACCCTCGACCCCAAACTCGTCGCCGCGATCTTCGGCATGGACCCCGAAGGCGTCATGATCTACCTCGCCGACCACGTCGATCCAGGCCGCTTGCCCGAGCCGAATGCGCCATGACGTCGGCGCTGGTCGACCTTCTGAGGTTCCATGTGCGATGCCGATCTCCGTTGGGGTGCTGGGAGGTGCTGCCACCCGGAGACCAATTCGGCTGTCGGAATCGTACGGATACCCGATCATGGAGCGATGAGCGAGACGTCTCCCCGGCAGGGTCTGGATCTGGATGCACTGTCGGCCCTTTGGGAACAGCAATGGCCCGCCCTGCCGGAGGGACTTCAGATGCGGCATGTCCACCCCGATCGATGGGTGCGTTTCCATAGCCTCCCCGGGTCAAAGCGGTACCCCGAAAGTGACGGCGAGTACGCAATCATGCTTGATCGTCATCACATCGTATTGAACGAGTTGGGGCCGAGCGACCCCGAGCTGTATGTGGTCACCCGGGAATGGAACGGGGATGCCGAATACATCGCACGCATGCCCCAACTGCGGCAGGTCGACCCTGATGCCCGGCACTGGGGCAGCCATGTCCACGACGATGATTTCCCGGATTACATCGTCTACGAGCACGAATACGTCAGCGTCCGCCCCCGTACCAGGCAGGCGCTGGACCCGCTGCTGAGGCTGGTCGCTGATGAGGTGATCGCGGGGGTCACGCTGGCACCGCTCGATCTTCGGTGGCTGTACCACCCGTATGACGGGGGTGGGGACGTATTCGCCCCCAGCGCCAGCGTCGCTGCCCTCAAGGCAGCACATCCCGACTGGCTCTCCACCCACCCGAGCGGCATGTGAGTCTGCTTCTCCGACATATGGCGAGCGCGAGTACCGAGGCAAGTGGAGCGATCATTTCCTGCGCGCCGGGCTCGAAGCCCTTCGGACCGCTTGGCGGGCCGACCAACCATCCGAGACGGCTTCAGCACAGCCGAACCTGTCGGATTTCGGCGCTGCCTCGCACAGGTTCGCCGGAACATGTGCGCTTTGCCGAACGACTTGTTTGGGGCGATGGCGACGCTGTTCTTCTCCTCGCGCTCGGTCAACACCTGGAAGATGAGTTCGGCGCCGGGGCAGCCCTACAGTCCGGTCGCAGGAGAACGACCGATCAACTCGGCCTGCGGGCACCTGCAGTCGTCGATGTGTAGCTACGGATGCGGCTGCTGCACCGTGTGCGTCGGTTGCCACTGCTGGGGGATGACTTCTGCGGCCTCCTGGTGAGGGCGGATCCGGCCAGCAGCGCCGTGGTCGGGTGTCAGGAGGCTGCGCGAACCGGGTGTATCGCGCCCATCGACCGGCCTTGTCTTGCGGGTTGGCCTCCGCCCGCTGGTGACCATGTGCGCAGAGGGCAGCCGGGAGGAGGAGTTCAGGCGCACCGATGGGCAGAGACAGCGAAGTGGGACCGAATCAGTCAGACACTCGGCGGCATGGGCGGAAGTGGAAGACGGTCGAACGACTGCTGGCAGCATAAGCGGCATTGATCGCTGTGATCGGCGGCCTGGTGTGGGTGACCCAGTGGATGACCCGCGACTCGCCGGTCGAGAAGGAGCAGAAGCAGGTGGAGCAGCTGAGCGCCGGGCAGACGTTTGCCCTTGCCATCGAGATCATGGATGGTGAGCCGCATTGCACCCAAAGTATGGCGTCCGGGAACAGGCTCTACCAGTACTGCCGCAAGTGCAAACTCATCCAGCTCTTCGTGGACCGGGACGACATAGCGTCCTGTCCGTGGGCATCTTTGTTGACAGCACAGACTTCCGCCCTTCGTTCCGGCTCGGTAACTATCGGCTGACGATCAACGGCATGCCTTACGCGACGGCGGTTGGTGAGGCGCCGTACTTTGTGTTCGGCAACTGTGGGGCTCACTCCGGGAGCTACTTTGAAGGCCACCTCAGCCTGTCTTTCGTGGCAGGGGGAGGCAGCGTCGCTGTGGGCATTCACGACGCGCACCTGGGCAGCGTCAGCATGGACCCGGTGTGCGCAGCACTCCAAAAGGCTCCGGAGGACTGCGTCCCCTTCGATTTCAAGGACGTTGACCCCACGTCCGGCCTTCACACAGAGTGCCTGACATCCGCTCCTGCGGGCGGCTTCCGGAGAACTACTCCCGTCGCCGCCGTCATCATGACCAGGGAATTGACGCAGGACATGTTCCAGCCGCCCTACTGGGAGATGTGAACAAGCCATCCATCTTCGGCCGGTACCCGCAGTGGATCTCGTTTGGCGCGAGGGGTGCCGCAAGGCAAATGCGGTACGCGATCGTGCGGGCTGACTGCTGAATGAGCGACAGAAGGCGCCAGCCCGAGCCACACTTGGTTATTGCGGCGGAGTCAATCGCACTCCTATCCTCGAGGCAGAGACCCCTGCGCGGTCATTCAACCTGCGCGGTCCGAGCGTCTCGCAGACTTCGCCTCACTCGCACCCGCGGGTGAGCGCCATCGACCCCGGTTCCATACCAGACGGGGGTCGATCAACCACTGCCACGCGGCAGGGGTGGATTCGGCATGGCCTTGCGCCGGTCAACTCCTTCGCGTTGCACGCCACGAAGGGTTGATCGATCCGTGAACTGGGACTCCGTCATCCTGACGCTCCTCGGAGCGTTCGGCGCCGTGACCATTCTCCTGGGCCAACTGACAGACGTTCTTGGCAAGGTGCCCGAGTTGATCCGTGCTCTGCACGCCGTTCGTGAAGCATGGCGCGACGGTGACGTGCCAGAGGTCGACGAAGACCCTGACCCCGGCAGCCAGGGCGGTGGCCAAGCAACGTAACTGCGGGGCGGCAAGCAAGTGCAGTGCGAGTACGGGCTCCTCCCCAGCGCCGATGCCAGGGCGGCAGTGTGCGACCGTGGCTGGCGCATCGGCCCAAGCCCGCACCCTGGCCCATGACTGGGCGCACCATGGCAAGGTGCCCGCGGACCCTCATCCGAGGAGCTGGACCGTGCAGCATCGGTGCGAGGTGTACGTCTACTACGAAACGGTGGTCGAGGTCCCCAAGGCCGCGATCACCGCGCTACTGGAGGAACCGCGTGGAGCTGATCTCCAGCGCCGAGCGCAACCAGCTGTTTGATAGCTGTGTGCACGGCGCCTTCCATCTGGAGCTGAGGGACGACTACTCAGTCCCGGTAGAGGACGGCCCCTACGCGAGCTGGCTTCGAGGCGAGCCTCTGGACCACTCGTACTTGGAGCCGTGGACACAGCTCGTGAGACACGTCACCGGCGTAGGCAAGACCATGCGTAGGGTACGAGTCGTCACTGAACCGCACACCCCTTACATCCAGTGGGAGTACCTCACAGCGCACGTCAACGAGGAGGCCGGCGAGTCCGTCAGGTGGTATCCGCGGCACCAGTTGCCCGAGGGGTTGATCTTCCCCGTAGACGGAAACGACTGGTGGCTGTTCGATAACTCGATCATCGCTGTGGGGCACTTTAACGACTCGGGAAGGTTCATCGGGAACGAGCTGATCGACACCCCTGCCGTCGTCGCCGAATGCGTCCGCGTGCGGGATCTGCTGTGGGCCTCCGCCGTTCCCCACCCCGAGTACAAGCCCTGATCCTTCCGTGAACAACCAGGCACAAGAGACGCGAGAGGCCCTGGGAGCCCGGCTGCGTGGATACCGCAAGGACGCGGGATTCAGTAGCGGCCGGGCCTTCGCCGCTGCGACCGGTTGGCAGGAATCCAAGGTCTCTCGCATCGAGAACGGCAAGCAGAACGCTTCCGAGGACGACATCCGTATCTGGTGCCAGAAGACCGGGCACGAGGACGAAGTCCAGGACCTCATCGCGACGGTCCGACACATTGACGAGCTGTGGTTGGAGTGGCGGCGTCTGCTTCAGACCGGGGCCGAAGGACGCCAGAAGCAGTCCCTCCCGCTCTACAGGAAGACCAAGGTCTTCCGCATCTGGGAACCGAACGTCGTCTGGGGCACACTCCAGACCGCCGAATACGCCAAGGCCATCTTCGATGAGGTGTCACGCCTGTACGACACCCCAGGAAACATGGAGGCCGCCGTGGCGAAGCGGCTCGAACGACAGCAGTACCTGCACCAGGGCGATCGGATCTTCAACGTCCTCCTCGGTGAGCAGGCCCTCTACTCGAACCATGGTGGCTCGGAGGTGATGAGGGCTCAACTCGACCGGTTGTTGGCCGTTTTGGCGCTTCCACGGCTCAGTCTTGGCATCGTCCCTCGTTCCGCGCTGCTCCAGACGTGGATCGGTCACGGCTTCGTGATGTTTGACGACAAGCGCGTCATGTTAGAGACGTTCTCCGCGGAAATGGTTGTGACTCAGCCACGGGAGATCGACATCTACATGAGGGTCTTCGAGTCTCACAGGCGTGCTGCGGTGTACGGGCAGACCGCCAGAGACCTCATCCTTGCCGCAATCCAGCAGTTTGACCGCATGGCAACCGACTAGAAAGGAATCACCGTGACTACCCAACCCAACTGGCGCACCAGCACGCACACGAAGTCTGACAGCTGCGTAGAAGTGGCCGACAGCGACCCCATCGTGGTCAGGGTCCGAGACACGAAGAGCAGAGAGCGGGGACACGTGAACCTCCGGCCGGCCACTTGGGCGCGCTTCATCGACTTCACGAAGCGACTGCCCTACTGAAGTTGAACTCGTGGTGTCGCATAGGCTGAGGCCTCCTCGCTCGTGCGGTATGACCGGGGCATGCGGTATCCACAGGGGGCGGGCTGACGCCCGAACGACAGCAGTCTCGCGAGGAGTTACGGCTCAAGGCGGCCGAGAGGTTGGCCCGGGGTGAGGCGAACTCGGTGATCGCCAAGGACCTGCGGGTCAGCGTCTCCGGCGCCACGGAAGGCGCCGTGAACCGCATCAAGAAGATCAAGAGGCAGCTCTACGGCCGTAGTTTCGAACTACTCCGCAAGATGATCCTGCTCCAATAGGAGTGTGGCGGGCTGAGAAGATCGCCGCGGGCCAGAGATTCCGTCGAGACGACAAAGGACAGGGATGTCGAGTGGTCCGATCTCGCTGCCGGGCTCGGGGCGGTGTGGGCCGCTCGCGAGGTACTTGTGGTCATCGTGATCTTCGTGCTCGCTCTCGCTCTGACCGGCGGTTTCCTGAGCGTCGGGCTGGTCACGGTCGTGGGGCAGGGCGGCTGGTACGGCCTGCTGCTCGGCGTGGCGGGGGTCGCCGAGGTGGTGGGCGCCCTGCTTCTGGCGGGCCTGCGCATCCGCGGACTCGCCCTGGCCGCGGTGCTGGCGTGGGCGCTGCTGGGGATTTTTAGGGCTCCGCTGGGAACGGTCACCTCCCCTGCGGTGGCGGCGGTTCTTGTGACCGCCACGGGGCTGGCCTCGGCCCTCACGGACATTCCCTTGATCGCCTGGGTGCAGCAGCGCATACCGGGCCGTCATCTGGCGAAGGCGCTCGGCCTGTGGGAGGCCGGGGTGGCGGGTGCCCTGGCGGTCTCCCCGTTTGTGGCCTTTACCGCCATCACTCTCGCCGGGGTCGAGAACGCCTTCCTGCTGTCGGGGGCCGCCGTGGTCGTCCTGGCCGTGACCGCCGCCCTCACCCTCGCATGCGTCGGCACACGGAAGCCCGGTCAGGAGCCCGTCGTCACGACCGACGGAACGGCAAGCGCCGCGGCGCGCGAAGAGACAGCGGTGATCACGGCCAGACCGGAGTGACTGCGCGGATCACCGCTGCGCGCAGGCGGTCCTGTTCGCAGGCGATGCGGGCGTCGTGCCCGGCAGGGGTGGGTCAGGGGGTCGGGAGGGTTCGGTAGGCGGCTGCCATGGGGGAGGAGCCGGTGGTGACGTAGTCGTGGATGCCGGTGAGGTAGTCGTCGCGGTCGATGAGGCCGTCGCCGTCGGTGTCGAGGGCGTCGAAGGCCTGGTCGGCGTCCGCCTCGGTGTTGCCGGATGCCGTGCGCAGCCGGGTGAACTCCTCGCGGGTGAGCCGGCCGTCGGCGTCGTGGTCGGCGACGTCGAAGAGTGAGCCGAGGGCTGTCCGGCAGGACCGTTCGAAGGCGTCGTGGCCGGCCCAGGTGCGGTATTCCTCGAAGGTGACCCGTCCGTCGTGGTCGGCGTCCATGTCCGCGAAGACTTCCTCGTGCGCGGCGCGTGCCGTCGCCACCACGGGGTCGTCGGTGCCTCGGCCCAGGGCGGCTGCCGCGCGGTCGACCCGTGTGAGGTATTCCGAGTGGGTGATGGCGCCGTCGCCGTCCCGGTCGAGCATGGCGAAGATGTGCTGCTTGGCTGCGTCGGTCATGGGGGCGGTGGCTTGCTCGGTCACGGTCCTGTTCCTGTCTGCTGCAGGGGTGCTTGCGCGGGATGACACCGCCAAGATCATCACGTTCGTACGGCGGCCGGTCTCCGGCCCACCCGCCCCTCACCCGAATTGCTGACCCGGCCGCTGAAGTGCGCGCTGGTCACCCTTGTCCGTTACACGATCCCGGCGCTGGCGAGTGCGGCGTCTTCCTTCGGGACGTCGGCGTGCCCGCCCTTGGCTGTCGTCGGCACGATGTTGAGCTCGTCGACCACGCTCTGGCCCTCGACCACCTCGCCGAAGACGGGGCAGCCCAACCGGGGCCGGACTTCGCAGGGTGGTCAGAAAAGGCGCTGTCGGCGGCACTTTCTGTTCCGCAACCATGGTTTCGCCGATTCGAACGGCTGGTCGTCGCAGCGGGGTGCTGAAGGCGGATTCAGGGGCCGGACTCGCCTCCGGTCGGGGTTCAAGTTCGGTTCAGGGTCTCGGGGGAGGGGCCGAGCCTTTCGATGACCTCGCGCATCTCCTCCTCGTCGGCCTCGTAGAGCGTCTTGCCCATGCGATCGTCTCGTGCGTGGAGGGTGTGAATGAGTGGCCCGTGGGGCGCGCCCAGATGGACGAGGGAAGCGGACGGACCGTGGACGGCGCGCTCCGTGCCGGGGCGGGCAGTGAGGTCGATACGGCTGACGACACCGGGTGTGACCCAGACGGTCGCCTGTTCCAGGCGAGCCATTATCTGCAGGTGGAAGTGTCCGCACAGGATGAGCTGGACATCGCTTCCGCGGATCGTGTCGGCCAGCTCTGCGCTGTTCTGCAGGCCGAGCGCCCGCTGAACGCCGACGTCCATGGCCACGGGCGGGTGGTGGAAGGCCAGGATGCTGCCCAAGGGTGCCGGGGTGCCAAGTAGGTCGCGCAGCCAGTGGAGTTGGCCGCCGTCGAGTCGGCCGTAGCCCTTGCCCGGAACGAGCGTGTCCAGCGTGATCAGTCGGTATCCGTGGACGGTGGTGACCCCCGCCCGCTCACCTGCGGCTCCCTCGTAGACCGCCTCGGGCTGCAGGTGACCGCTGCCGAGCACGTCGGCAAATGCGGTGCGGTCGTCGTGGTTGCCGGTCGTGTAGAAGACGCTCGCCCTGCGTCGGCCGGCGTAGCCGGACAGAAGTTCGTGGGCCCGCGTGTACGCCTCGTGAGAGCCGTCGTCTGCGACATCGCCGGTGACTACCACCGCGTCGAGGTCATCCAGATGACCCAGTTCGCCGAGCAGGCGGCACAGTGCCGCAGAGCCATCGGCTCCGTCCTCGTCGGGTCCGCCGGACCGGGCCAGATGGGTGTCCGAGAGATGCAAGATCCGCATCACCCGAAGTTAGCCTCTGGCACCGGTGATGAGCCACGGCCTTTCTGGCCTGGGCGGCGGCACCGTTGTGTTCCTCGCGTTGAGGGTGGGGTCCTGCCGGCCGGTTACGGACTTCGCTGCCTGTGGGTGGGACGGCGCTGGTGAGGGCTTCGCGGGTGTCGTGCCCTGTCTGCCCGGGTCGCCTGGGTGGGCCGGGTGGGGTGGTGGTGTTCACGGGGCGGAGGGGGTGTGCGCGCCGGATGTCTCGTCGGAGTGCGGGGCTGATGCCGCAGGTCTGGGGGCGTCGTGGTGTGTGGTGATGTCGTTCAGCTGCTGGATGAGCTCTGTGGCGCGTGCGGGGGTGGTGGCGTGGGTGGGGAACTGGTGGTGGGCGCGGAGCAGTTCACCGTAGAGGGTTCCGTATGTGGCGCTGAGCCTGATGGATTCCTCGATGCGGTCGTGCAGGCCGGTTGCGTAGGGTGCGGCGATGGCGAGGGCGGCGAGGCAGGACAGGGTGGAGAGCACGATCTGGGCGGTGAGGCGGGAGGTGTCGGCGATGACGGGCCAGGCCCACAGCCCGGTCAGGACGCTGAGTGAGGCCGCGGCGATGCTGTAGAGGCGGGCTCTGCGCAGCAGGTGAGCTGTTTCTCTCGGTGTTCTTTTCACCCAGTAGCGGGCTCGCTGGGCGCTGTCGTCGAGCTGGCGCAGGATTTCGCCGTCGCAGGGCGCACCGGCGGGACTCTTCCGTCGTCTGACCAACGTCATCAGCACCGCCATGGCACTCCCGCACTCGTGTGGTGGTGCTTTAACAGTGGTCAGCCGAACGCATATTTTCCAACGCAACGCGCCGACGTGTCGAAAAGGACCGTGCCGGCGGCCGGTCAGCCGTATGGCCGCGTTCTTTTGCGTTCGCTTGGGGGCGGGCGCATAGTGTGAAACGAGCCCGGACGGGTGTTTCCGTGTGAAGGACATACCCTGTACCGGAGCCCCGGCCCGATTACGGCGGGCCGGGGCTCTTTTGGTGACGCGGGGATGGGACTGTCACATCCCACGGTGAATTCTTCGGGGCGGGTCGCCGCCAGGCCCCTTTTTTAGTCGATCAGGCGGAAGCTGCTCGTGGGGGTCCCGATGACTCCGAACTGGTTGCCGCCGGGCAGGACGGTGGCGACGGGGTTGCCGGCGTTGCAGTTGTCCCCGGCGAAGAACTGCACGATCCGGTCGGTGTTGTTGGTGATGTTGAAGCTGGTGCCGAGCGGACGGACCACGGCGACGCATGCTCCGGGGTTCTCGGAGTAGGTCCGCTCGTTGATCTGGAGCGTGCCGTGGTCCTTCTTGCCGTGGCGGTAGTCCTTCTTGTAGTCGTAGTCGCTGTCGCCGCCGAGGGGAGCGGAGGCCGGAGGGACGGCCTCGCGGACGGACGACGCGGACTGGGGGGCGTCCGCGGAGGCGTAGGTCACGCCGGTGATGGTCATGGCCACGGCTGCCGAGGCGCCGGCGATCAGGGCGGCGGTACGCTTCTGCATTGCGGATTTCTCCTTCTTTCAGGGAAATCGGCTGAGCTGCCGATCTGGGATTGAACCTACTGAGGGCCATTTCCGACGGCACCTCAAAGATCACTAACGTGTGACGCGCAGCCGCCAACCGGACGTATGCACGGGTGCCCAGGAGGCATTCCGCACCGCCCTGATGTGTCGTCAAATCACCGCTGTTCCAGGCGGTTTGATGAGACGATATAGGCCAGTCCGGTGAAAGGGCCGACGGCCTTCACCCTGACGGAACGCAGGAAGCGTGTCGGAGCTTGACACCACCTCCCGATCACCCCCTGAACGCCTGTCAAGGACCGAAGCCGCTTCGTGGTGTCCCGCCGGAACGAAAAATCCGGCCCGAGGCTGCCACCGGCTCCGGTGCGACGCGCCGGCAGGCGGACGGCGCCGACCCGGGCCGCGAGAGGTGAGGGCAGCAATCAGGCCCGGCGCCGCAGAGGGATCGCGACAGGTTGTGGACCCTGCTTGGGCCGTCAGAACTGCGGTCCCACATCCAGGAAACGCGACTACGTGGGGCCGTGGATGACCGGCCAGGCCGGGATCCAGGTCCGGGTCCGTTTCATGCCCCACCACGACCACCGGATCGAGGTCTACCACGCGGCCACCGGCCGCTACCTGGGTCCTGCGGACCTGGCCGACCAGGCCACCGACGAACAGATCAGCGCCGTACGAAGAGGGTGGGCCGCTCGCTCCCGCCGTCTGAAGGAGGACCTGGAGGCTTCCCAGCGCGAGCGCTACGCCACCGTGAACCAGCCCGAGGCGCCCCGGCGGCTTGGCGCGCTGACCACCGCGCGGGCCGAGGCCGAACTCGCCCAGACCGTCGACAGCGGCCTCGCGCAGCTCGCGCTGCCGGACCTCATCCCGCCCGCCGCGCCCCCGGCCGACTGGCGCATCCCGCCCTCCCTCGCCACCCGGACCACGCCCGGCCGGCCTGCTCCCGTCCCGCCCGGACCTGCCCCCGGGCGCCCGCCCGGATCGATCGCTCAGACCACTGAAGACGGAGACGCCTCGTGACCGCGGCCACCTACCAGTACGTCGACCTGCCCGATGCGTCCGTGGTCACCACCCGCGCCCTGCTCACCGCCCGGGAGAACATCACCGACACCGTCGCCGCCCGCGCCATGATGTGCATCCACGGCTGCGCCGGCTTCGGCAAGACGCTCGCCGTCAACATCTGCCTGCGCGGCCTCGAGCCGCACGAGGACGTCCGCAAGATCACCTTCCGTGCCCGGCCCACCGCCCGCGCAGTGCGCTACGAACTGTTCACCGCGCTCGACCTGGCCGGTGAACCGCCGCGCCACCCCAGTGAGTTCGACCGGCTGCTGAAGACGGCCCTGGCCGAACGCCCCCGCACTTTCCTCGTGGATGAGGCCCAGTGGCTCAATGGGGAGGCGTTCGAGTACTTCCGCTATCTGTGGGACGAACCCTCAACCCAGCTCGCGATCATCTTCGTCGGCGGCGAGGGCTGCCACACCGTGCTGCGCCGCGAACCGATGCTGTCCTCCCGCATTTTCATCTGGCAGCACTTCACCCGTCTCACCCCCAGTGAGGTCCTCGAGGCCATCCCGCTGTTCCACCCGGTCTGGGCCGACGCCGACCCCGACGACATCACCTTCGCCGACAGCCACGCCGCACACGGCAACTTCCGGGCCTGGGCTCAGCTGACCGCGCACACCCGTACCGCCCTGACCCGCACCGGCCGCCCCCGCGTCGACCAGGAGCTGCTGCGCTGGGCCTTCAGCCGCCTCGCCTGACGACCGCGCCGCCATGCCGTCCGCTGCGCCACCGCCGCCCGTCACTGTGGTCATCGATGCAGGTGACGACGCGATCCACACGCACACCGCCCTGGCCGCCCACCATCCGCCGTCCGGCCGGATCACCCTGCACCCCGGTCCAGGCACCACCAGTGAAACCGGCCTCGCCCACGACCTTCTCGCCGCCCTGGGCAAACCGCCCCTGCTGCCGGGCCGTTTCCCCGCCGGCCGTCAGCCCGCCTGGGAAGCCGCCACCTCCTGGGTGACCGCCCTGCCCGTGAACCGGCTGACCGTCCTGCGTGCCCACCGCCTCACCGCCCGCCGCACCGAACGCCTCCTGCGACTGCGCGCCCTCACCGGTATCCACCTGACCCTGGTCTGCCACCGCCCTCACCTGCCCGCCGCCCTGCACCAGGCCCTGCAAAGGGCCGACTACGCCATCACCGCCGAGTTCCAGGCCGCCCGCCGCCACTACTACGGCACGACCGCTCCCGTACCCCGCCTGCGGACGAGCCCGCCCAGCCGACAGATCGGTGGCTCACCCTGCCCGCACTGGAGCGCCTGGTCTCCTACGACAGCCCCACCCCCTGCACCGCCCTGTGCACGCCGCCGCCGATCACCTTCCGGCACCGCCCGCCACCGACACCCCTCACCGGGCAGACAGCCCGGGAAGCTGCCCGGCGCCTGGCCGCCGCGACCGCCCATCCCCGCCTGGCCGCCGCCCTCGCCGCCGCGCTCTTCACCGGCGCCTCCCTCCAGCAGCTCGCCACCGCCCGCCCCGGCGACTACGACGACGCCGCGGCCACCCTGGCCCTGCATGACCGCGCCCGCTACACCGACGGCTGCGCCTCGCACCGGGTGCCGCCGTGGGCGTGCGTCTTCCTGAAGGCCGCCGTGTGCTTCGCCCGGCTCGCGCCCGGCCAGGACCAGCATCTGCTGGCCGGCCCCCACGACCGCACCCACCTGCTGCGCGTGGCCGAGGGCGCCAGGCTCCCGCCCCAGCCGCCCGCCGACCAGCGCACCGGCCGTATCCAGTGGGACTGGCGCGAACGCAAGGAAGCACAGCACTACAACGCGATGCTGACACGGCACCAGATCCCGCCTTCGCGCTGAGCCCGACCCCTGGTGCACGGTCAGCCGATGGAGAACTCGGCGAACTCCACATCGGTGAAGGCGATCCCGAGACCGTGGGCACGCAGGCCTCCGTCCCGGAAGTAGGCATGCCCCAGAGCACGGGCGAGGATCACCATCTGCTGCTGCTCGCCCCCGCCGGCGTCCCGGGCGGCGAACAACTCGCGGGCCACTTCTCCCGACAGGTACTGGGTGATCAGCCGTACCCGCGGATCGTCCGACGATCCTGCCGGAGCGGCGAATCCGAACCGCGCCCTGGTGTGGAGGACAAACCCGTCGGCCTCGGCTCGGGCCCGCTGGCGTGCGCGCACCCGGGGCTGCCACCGTGCCCTGACGGCCTCATCTATCAACCCCGCATGCACAGCACTGGGACGGCGGCGCATTCCCGGCCGGGTAGTGAGCCACCTCTGTACCGTGCGCTGGGAGATCCCCAGGAGGACAGCCACGTTCTTCGTGGAGCCCTTCTCCGTCTTGAGCAGGAAACGCGCAGCGGCGTCACTCGTAGGCACGGGACGGGTCAGCAGCGCTCGCTCGAGGCCTCTGACGATCTCGCCCATGCCCGCCCCTGCGTTCTCCACCGCGATGGCTGGTGCACGGCGGCCGTCTGCTCTCCCAGATTTCTCACACCAAGCCGCGCACCCCGGCCAGTTCAGGCAAAGCCAAGACACCACCGCAAACCCTCGGCTAAGGAGCACGAAGCAGCCGAAGTCCGAGGGCGCCCCTTCCGGGGACAACCGTGCCAACCGCCGTTTGCGGGATCCGTACGCGTTTGGTACGCGAAACGTGCGCTTCACGCTAGGGTTGCGGGAACAGGAGGTGCTGCATGTCCGAGCTGTTCGACGCGGTCGACGCGCTCATCGCGTCCCGCTCCCCGTTGCCGCCCCCGGCGGAACGCAAGCGGCTGCGTCAGGCGCACGGCCTGACGCTGGACGAGGTGGCCGCCGCACTGCAGGTGCGGCGCGCGACGGTCAGCGGCTGGGAGGCCGGTAAGACCGAGCCGCGGCCACCGGAGCGCGACGCATACGCCCGCATGCTCAAGCAACTCGCCCAGCTCTACCCCGCAGGCGCTCCGGTGCCCCCTGAGGACACGGCGATCCCCGAGACGCCTGCCGTTCCAGCCGCTCTTGCGCCATCGGCAGCCGAACCGGCCCAAGCCCGCACCGCAACCACAGGCCCGGCCGCGGAGCCCGCGAACACCGCATTTCGCCCCGCTGCCCCTGCCGCTGTACCGCGCCCGGCTGTTACGACCAGGCCGACCTCGCGGCGTCCGGCCGCGAAGAAGGCCGCCCCCGCCAGCGCCCCGGCGGGCAGCGCCGATCCGCGTTTCGAGAACGGTCCGCTTGCGGTCGTCGACGTCGCCGACGGCCAGGTGCTGGCGTACTGCGTCGGCGGCCTGGTCCTGGACGTAACCGCGAAGTCGATCCCGGCCCTGGTGGAGTGGACGCTGCGCGAAGGGCGGTTCGGCCAGCCGAAGTTGTCCGGGCCGGGCAAGGACGCCGACCCGCTGATCGTGCTGACCGAGGCCGCGTGCGAGTTCTACGGCCTGCCCGTCACGCTCACACAGCAGGAGCGCCTGGCCGGGCGGCTGCCGGAGGGCCACAAGGTCATCAAGCAGCTGACGCGTGCCCACTGGCAGCTGACCAAGCGCGGGTTCGGGCCGTGGGCGAGGATCTACCGCCCCGCGCAGGGCGCGGAGCGCTCCTGCGTGCAGTTGTGCATTCCGTCGTGGGACGCGCTCGATACCCGGCACTGGGCCGACGCGGGGCAGCTGCCGCCGGCGGACCTGGCCCGGCTGCTGGGCACGTATGCGGCCCGCGTGATGACGCCGCGCGGATCGACCGCCGTGACCGGTCTGGAGCTGATGACCGCTCTGCACCCGCCGACCCGTGCCTCCGAGCCGGACGCGGACGGCAGGCGGCATTCCGAGCACAACCCCGGTTCGCTGGGCAAGGATCCGGTGGGCTGCGCGCCGTGCGAGGCACCCGATGGGCACCCGGTCCTGGCGGACCTGCCGCGCTTCCACCACCGCACTGTGGATTCCCGGGCCTGATCTGGTGCGCTTTGAGATGTGAGCTGGACACACGTGCTCAAGCTGGATAGCCCGAACCGAAGTTCGCGTGGTGCCTGACCTGTGTAGATTGCGTGCGGTGTGGATATGGCCAGCGATGTGTGGCGCTGCGAGCTGTGAGTTCGTGATTGAGCTGGAAAGTCGCAACTGCCGCGGGAATCCCTATGGTTTTTCTCTCATATGTGCAGGTCAGAGACATGCGAGGGAGGGCGGTGTCACCGGTCGGGTGACCGACGCGTCGGCTTGAGGGGACAGGCGATCGGCCTGCTTGGGGTGGATCAAGAGCGGTCTTGTGTCTGTCGAGGAGTGAGTTCCTCGATGGTGCGGCTCTGCTCGAATGTCGTCGGCTTGCGCGGGGGCGGGCTCGTGCCGTGTGAGCTTGTGGTGGGTGCCTAGTCACATGCGTGGGGCGGAGGCCAGGATGCGTAGGAGCAGGATTGGGACCGGTAGGTCGGTCGCGGTGGTGAAGTCGTGCACCGCGTCGGGCAGTTGTAGGGCCTGCTGGCGCTGAAGTCGCATCTTCAGGTTGTCCAGGACATGTGCGGTGAGGGGGGTGGCCGCGGCGGCGAGGGTAGCGAGCTGTGCGGTCCAGGTGTCGGTGCTGTCGGGATGGGTGAGGGCGGCTTCCACGTGGGCACGCGCCTCGGGGTCGCGCTGGAGCCGACGGATGATGGCTTGAGCGAACGGCGGGTCGACAGCTTCGGTGAGACGGGTGGTGATCCACGTGCTGTCGTGGGCCACCTGCTGTACCAACTCGGCGGCAGGCACGGCTGCGCAGACCAGTGGGTAGTAGATCGAGACGTCCACCTCGACGCGCCCTTTCAGGCTGCGCTCGTGCCGGGTGGCGCTCCAGGTGTCCTGCACGGCAGGATCGTCGGGAAAGCCGGCGACCAGGGCCCGGAACGCGTTGGAGTCGGGCGGCGGGTAGCCGACTGCTCGGTGGAGCGTGCCGCGCAGCGCGCTGCGGACCGTTTCGGGGTCGAGGCCGAGCAGGGTGGGCTCGGCCAGGAGCAGGGCGGCAACCTCGCGCTGGTCGCGGTGGCTCTCGAGGTTGTCGAGAAGCACGTTCAGCAGCCCGGGTTCACCGCGGTGGCTGTGGGCGTACCAGGCGAGCACGGAGTCGTGCTCGAGCAGGTCTGGTTGTGCGGCGACGGCGGTGGCCAGGTCCTGGGCCAGTTGGGGATGGCGGTCGGCGACCAGGGCGAGGTAGGCCCAGGCGGTGTCACGGTCGCGGCCAACCATGTCGCCGGTCAGGCGTTTCAGAAGGGCGTTTCCGAAGTGGGCCCACAGGGCGGGCCAGCGGTCGGCGATCTCACTGAGCGTCAGCAGGTCGTGGTCGGTGGTGAGGATGTCGCCCAGGGGAAGTTCGACCGGGCCACCGCCGTAGTCGACCAGATCGTCCAGGAGGTGCAGTTGGTCAGTCAGCAGGGCGCCCAGCCAGGCGGCGCGTCGGCCCGGCCAGTTGTCGTAGCCGCCGGCGGCGGCTTGCCGACGGATGACCTGCTGGGCCGACTGCCACTCCGGTGCGGGCAGAGCGCCGCGAGCGTGGTCGTGCAGCAGGTGGGTGTGGAAGGCCGCGGAGGCGGCGGAGCGGACCACGGGGTGGGGTTCCTCGGGCCAGTGCATGGTCAGCCGGCGCACTAGAGCGCTGTCGCCGGGGTGATCGCGTAGCAGGGTGCACAGGTGCAGGCGGGCCGGTGCGGGGAGCGTCGGGTGTGCGGCGCGCAGTCGGTCGAGCACCGGCTCCAGGGCACCTGGGCTGTTGCCGTAGCCGGCCAGCAGCGCGGACAGCGGACTGCACGGTCCCTGAAGCAGGCGGCGTGTGCGGGCACGGGCTGCGGCGGTCGTCGGCAGGACGGCAATCACTGCGGCTTCGGCCTTGGCCTCATGTCCATTAGCGGGCTCCTCCAAAGCTGCCAGGCTTGTCTCGGCGATCTGTTCGGCCACCGGCCCAGCGGACAGGGAGCGTGCCTGGCAGCCTTCCAGCAGTGCCTGGATGACGATCTCGCGGCGGAAGCGACCGGTCGCCGTTGGGGCGGAGGCAAGAAGCGTGGACAGCCGCTCCTGTGCGGCCTCGGCTCCCAGGATCCGCACGGCTGCGTTGGCCACCAGTGACGCACGGCCCGGCTCGCCGTACAGCAGGTCGCGCAGCGCCTCCTGCACCTCCTCGTCATCGGCCCAGTACGTGGCCAGGGCGTCGGCTGCCCAGTGCGGGAAGCTGCTGGTGGCCAACTCCGCCAGCAGGGCGGATCGCAAGTGTGGGCCCTGGCCGACAGCGGCCAGGGCATGCAGGTCGTTGGTGTGGAAGGCCATCGGGTCACGTTCCAGGAGTTCCTCGACGGCTGCGGTGAGATCAGTGTCGCCGCGAAAGGCACGGGCGAGCGGTTGGATGCCAAGAAACCTGATCCGGTTCGGATCGTTGATCAGCACGGTGCACACGTGAGCCCGGACTACCGGATCCTGCGCAAACCCCTGCAGCAGCACACTCCAGGCCAGGCTCCGGTCGCCGTACCGGCGCGGCTGGGCGAACACGATGTCACGGCAGACGTCCCGCAGCTGTTCGGCCTCGCCCGGATGCGGGCGGACAGCCGTGACAAGCGTCTTGACGAGCAATGGCTCCCACAGATCGTCCGCGAAGCTCTCCGTGTCGAGCTGGGCGACCAGCCATGCGCGTTCTTCCTCTGTCACGTCCGGTACGTCGCCATCGACGGCGCTGCGTCGGATGCCGTCACTATCCTGGCCGGGCAGGACGCCCAACATGGCCGCCAGCACGACCAACCGCAGCCCTACCACCTGCTGTTGGCGGGCGGCCGCGGCGGCCGCCATGACACGGTCGTCCTCGGGCCAGCCCAGCAGCAGCGCCAGCAGGGCCACCGCCATGTGGTCGGCAGTGACCGCCCCCTGCAGCGCATCCAGCAGCGCGTCCACCACTCGGGGATGGCCGCCGTTGCCTCCGTAGCGGGTGGCCAGCGGATACGCGGAGGCCAGCGCGGTGTGGACACTGTCAGCCCTCAGCGCCGCCACCATTAGCGGCCACACCGGCTCGGACAGCTGACGGTCCTCCACCACCGTGCCCAGCTGGTAGAACACGTCAGAGGGCAGCGACGGCGCGGCCAGCACCCAGCGCGGCAGGCAGCGCTCGACCACGGGGCGCACCGCCGCGTCATCCAGCCCCGCCAGGCAGGCCGAGAGCAGACGCTGCCGGTGCGGCACCAGCGGGTGGCTGTCGATCACATCAGTGATCATGGCGGCGTACTCACGGGCCTGCGGCGCGGGCAGTTTGAAGCCGCCGAACACGGCCTGGGCCCACACCTCGCGCACGGCCAGCGCGGCCGGCTCCGGCCCGTCCGCCTGCCGGGCCAGATCGCCCATCAGCCGCGTGACCTCCTCAGTGCGCTGCAGCTGCCACAGGATGGCCAACAGCACCTCATGCCAGCGCGAGTCCGCGGCATGCTGGGCGAAGAGACCGCGCAGTTCCTCGAAGGACAGCCGCTGCGCGGCGTGCTCGGCCGCCAGCTGCTCCAGCAGAACCCGGTGCAAAAAGCCGATGTCGCGCGGGCCGTGCCGGACCAGCACGCCCAGCTGCCCCTCGGCGATCTCGACGAACCCGCGCGCCAGCCTTCCGGCCGCTGCCGCATCCAGGGCCAGATGGTTGGGATCACGCAACGCGACGACAACGTCCCGCAAGACTTCGGGTTCGGGCACCGCCTGGACATCGCCTCGGCGCTGCTGCGTCAGCGCCACCTGGGCCAGCACCTGTCGGACATCCCCCTCGTGCAACACGGGGTCGTTGGCGGTGACGCCCGCCGCCGCACCCCGCTGGGCGGGATGCTCGCGCAGCAGATGATCGATGGCTGACGCGTACACCTCGAACCGTCGCTTCGGCAGGGGCACACTTGCCAGCCTCATCCCGGTCAGCAGCACCAAGAACAGCGGAACCCGAGCGAGTTGGCGCAGGTCCCGCACACCAGCCAGTTCCCTCACGAACGCCTCGGCCCACGCCCCGCTCGATAGCCCACCAGTCAGGGGCGCTGCGTTAGTGTCCGGGGCGGCGGCGAACCAGCGGCCGACCAGCTCACGCTGCTGGGGTGCAGACAGTGCGGCCAAGGTGGCCTGCTGCCATGCCCGGAGCGGCTGTATCCGCTGCAGACCGTAGGGGCGGGTGGAAGCCACGGCGGGCAGCGCACGCTGGTCCAAGAACGTTTCCAGCGCGGTTAGGGCCTGCCGGGCGGCGCTCTCGGTCACCCATTCGTCGAGACCATCGATGATCAGCAGGAGCCGATCGTCGTCCAGTGCCTGGCGCACCAGGGGCCACAAGTGCCCGACGTCGTACTGCTCCAGCCAGGCCCGCAGGGTCGCCGCCAGCGAAGCCTCGGCACCGTCATGGCGGGTCAGGCGGCGTGTGAAGAAGTGGAAGGGGAACCACAACGGCAGCCGGTTGCCGAACCGTTCGGCCCAGCGCGGCAGGGCGGGGGAGCCGGCGAACAGGTCCAGCAGGGCAAAACGCAGCAGGCTGCTCTTGCCCGAACCGGGATCCCCGACCAGCAGATGGCGGCTGGCGCTGGCCAGCCAGACATCCGCCGCCGTGCGGATCCCGATGGTCTCGCCGGCCAACGTCGATCCGCCGGCACCCACGATCGTGCTCTGCGGGTGGGCGTCGTCAGGGCCGGCAGCTGGCGTGAGCGCCGTCACCCGCTCCGCGGAGCGGTACCCGTAGGCGCCTGCCTGGGCCCTGCGATACCAGGCGGTGTAGGGCATGCCCGGCTGCGCCGAGGCGGAGTCGATGCCCCCTCCGGCGGTGGGCCAGGAGCCGGACGCGCGGGCCGGAAGCACGTCGGGAAGGACGTACCGTTCCCGCAGGTCCAGTCGACCTTCGACGTGGTGCACGGTGGCCGCCCCGGAGTCGGTGCGGGCAAAGAACGTGGCGTAGAAGCCGCCGAGTTGTTCGCGCAGCTCGGCCACCTGCTGCGCGTCGAGCCTGGTGCGGAACGCGGCACTCTGCTCTGATCCGAACAGTTCCTCCACCCAGGCCCGGCCGAAGAAGTCGTGCACGGTCTGCGGATGCCGCTTCAGCCAGCGGGAGAGGTGTTCGGCATCCCACATCTCGAGGGTGATGCCCGCGCGTTTCAGGCGGGCCCGCTGCCGCTTGACCTCGTCGGCCACCCGCTGCTCCACGGCAGACAAGCTGGTGGCATAGACGAAGACCCGGCTGACGCCGGCCCAGCTCCCAGCCAAAAAATCGGAGACCGCGTCTTTGAGGCGGCCCGCCGTCAGCGACTGGATGCGCCGCGACTGCAGGCTCAGATACACCCGTTCCCCGTGAGTGCTCCCGTCGGGATCGTCGGGCAGACGGACGTACAAGTCGATGCCCTGCTGGTCCTGCCCGCGCGTGCCGTACAGGCCACCCTGAGCCTGGGCGTCAAAAGGGCTCATACGGCCAGTGGCGGTGTCACCGCCAGCATGGTCGGTGGACGCCTCGACTGCTCCCCGCTCCAACGCCACCTGCAGGCATAGTCGTTCGAAATTCTCCCAGGCAAGTCGCTCCAGCGGCAAGAGCTGCTCGCTCGTGTGCACCGGCGGCGGCACGGTCTGCAAGGACACCAACGTGTGCAGCCGGGCCGGTGCCTTGGCGTTGCGGGCCGGACTTGTAGACGATGCATGCGGCATGCGGAACATCATCACCACTACTGGCCGGTTCGCCGCATGCGACTCGGGCCCCGACGCTGGCCATCCGCGGCCGCCACACCGCACGAGTCCCGCGAGCGTGGCCTGCGCGCTACCGTCCAAGCCATGCTCTACCGATCACGGCGCCTGGAGACCCTGCTGGGCAGCCCCCTGGACACCGTCACCTACACCGATCTGGCGGCGCTGGCCAGCAACGCCGAGGCCGCGGAAGCGGAAGACCTCGACTACAAGCGCGAAGCGCCGGCCACAACCGACGAACAGAAGGCCGAACTGGCCAAGGACGTCGCGGCCTTCGCCAACCACGTGGGCGGAGTACTCGTGATCGGCATGGCGGAGGCCAGAGGTCTGCCGTCCAAGGTGATGGACACCGACATCTCCGACGCACACCTGCGCCATCTCCACCAGGTCATCGCCCGCCACACCGCCCCCGTCGTCCGGTTCGCGATGCGCCCCGTACCCAACCCGGCGGCCCCGGACAGAGGAATCCTGCTGATCGCGGTCCCACGCAGCCCCCAGGCCCCCCACGCCGTGACAGCCGCCGCGAAGACGGTCCGCGAAGCCCTGCTGTACCCCCGGCGCGGTGCGACAAAGACCGACTGGCTGACCGAGACAGACGTCGCCACGGCCTACCAGCGGCGCTTCAGCGCCGCCGCCGACCGCGCGCAGCGCCTCACCGCCGTTGAGCAGGAATGCCTTACCGCTCTGCCCCCAAGCAACAGACCCCACCTCCTCCTCTCCCTGGTCCCGGAAACCCCCGGCGACATGATCATCAACCGGGATGCCTACCAGCGGGCTCGGGCCGAACTCCTCAACACCTGCCTGATCGGTGAAGACCAGTACGCCTTCGACGGGGTACGCATCGGTTCCCGCCGCTACATCGCCCACGGCGGAGAGCCGCACGGCTCCGTCTACCACCAGGCCGACCTGCACCGTGACGGATCCGGAAGCTGCGCCCTGCGCGTCACCTGCCACACCAGCACCGCCGACCTGCAGGAGTTCAACTGGGCCGAGCCGGACACGGTGGTGTGGCTGCTCATGTCGGCCCTGCACCTGCTGGCATCGCACGCCCGTGACCGCACCGGTGCCACCAGCACCGCCCTGGTCCGGACCGCTCTTGTTGCTGCACCGCATGACCACCCGCACGGCCCCGCCCGGCCGAACCTGCACCCCCTACTGCCCTTCCGGATCGACACGCTCAAGCCCACCGGGCAGCGCACCCCCCTGAGCACCCAGACCTGCGGGTATGCCGACAGTGAGGCCGTGGCGCTGCTGGACGATCTGGCTGATGCGGGACCCGGGCTGGTGCAAGCGGCCGCAGTGCTGGCCGACGAGCTCCTGCAGGCTTTCGGTATCGCCGAGGCGGCGCCGGTAACCCGGGACGGCGAGCTGCGTCAGCAGCAGTGGTCGCCGCAGCTCAGACCTGGGCTGGTCCGGTGGGCTCAGGCCCACGGTGTCACGATGCTCACACCGTGACGGCCGAGCGGACAGCCCGGAAAGCCTCGTGGTGGGCGCGGCGGCAATCCGAGCCGCCCGACGGCCCACTTCTGCAATCCGGGGCAGTGTGTCGCAGCCTGAGGGCGCGGCAGCGCTGTGATACGGATGAGATAGGTGAAGGGGGAAGGACTCTGGCGCCGAACCGCCGGTTGCGTGTTCGATCGCCGAGAGTCCGTCGCGACGTGACACTGCTCTGCTTCCCGAAAGAATCATGCCGGTCAAAGAGCCAGGCAGCGAGAGAGTGTACGAGTTTGCCGGGGGCGCATGGTGAGCGAGTTGCAGCTGTGGGACGACAACCCGACGACGGTTGACCTTCTGGGGTTCACCTCGATCGTCGATACCGTCGTGGCGGCCCTGCAGTCTCCGTCTCTGGATCCCGTAACCATCGGGATCAACGCTCCCTGGGGCGGGGGGAAATCCACCGTCCTGGGGCTCCTGCAGAAGGAACTGGGCCAGCAGCCCGGATACCGTGTCGTCCGCCTCGATCCCTGGGAGTTCGACGACCAGTTCGATGTGCGCGGCGCCGTCATCGGTGAAGTCCTGCAGGACCTGCTCACGGCCTACTCGGACGAAGAGGGAAAGCTCGATGAGTCCGTCAATGACCTGCAGCAACGCATCAGTTGGTCCCGCGTCGCCTCCAGCATGGCCCGCGGCAGACTGGTGGCGCAGACAGCCGAACTCGTCGAAGCGCTTACCCCCCGGTCGAAGGGAAACGCCAGGAGCCTGGCCGGTTTCCGTAGTGCGTTCGCCGAGCTGCTCAAGGGTCTGGCACCGCTGCAGCGACTGGTTGTGCTGGTGGATGACCTCGACCGGTGCCTGCCGGACGCCGTGATGGCCACCCTGGAGGCCATCAAGCTCTTCCTGTCGGTGGAGAAGGTGGCCTTCATCCTGGCCGCAGATCAGCAGATGGTGCGGGAGTCCATCGCCGTCAGCCTCGACGCCACCGGCCGCGGCGAGCAATTCGCGGAGCGTTACCTGGAAAAGATCGTCCAACTGCCGCTGTCGCTGCCTCGCATCAGCACGGACGAGGCTGCCGCGTACATCGCCCTCCTGCTGTCCGAACGGCGCTGCTCCCAAGCGGACCACTACACGCAGCTGATCGGGCACGCACAACAGCGCCGCGCCCAGGGCCTGTCACCGGTGCTGGCCGACATGCAGGGTCTGGCGTGGGAACCTGATGCCGACATCCTGGGGCTGGCCAGCCGGTTTGCCGAAGGCCTCTCTACTCACCGTTCGGGGAGTCCCCGCAGCATCAAGCGGTTCCTGAACGCGTTTGCGCTGCGCACCCGGATCGCAGAGCGGCACGGCATCGACATCGATGCCTCGGTGATCGCCAAGCTCATGCTGCTGGAGGACAGCCACAGCAAGGACTTCGAGACCCTCGTCGGTCTTCAGGAGGCCCAGCGCAGCAAGCTGTTGGAACGCTGGCAGGCTTGGGGACGCGGCGAGCAGAACGACAAACCCGACGAGGTCAGCGAGATGAGCAAGGAGTGGGCGGCGTCCGACCCCGATCTCATCGACGCCCCCATCGGCCCCTATCTGAGCCTGGCCGCGTCACTTGTGAGCCTCACCGCCGCAGCCTCCCTGACACAGCAGCAGCTCTCTTGGGTGAGCGACCTGGCCAGCGCCTCGGACACACACCGGAATGACGCCCAGGCAGAGATCGTGGCCGCGCCCGTCGCCGACCAGCAGGCTGTTGTCCATGCGCTGATTCAGCGGGCACGACGGGTGACGGAGACCGATCCGCTGGTCGAATCCCTCGTCCACATAGCGAAGCACACCCCGGAGCTGCGGGCCGTCATCGCGCAGGGTCTGTGGGAGGTGCGCAAGTACCTCCTGCCCGGAGCCGTCGTCGACCTGGACGCCAGCGACATCGACGAACTACGAGCGCTGATCCCCCGGCTGGCCGAGGCGGCCGACATCGAACCGGCAGTGCGAGAGAACGCGCGGATAACGATGGAGCAATCCTGATGGGCACCTCCGGCTCCTACGGAGGCAGCGGTACGGCGGACTGGCACGAGGCCCACGACGCCTTCGACGCGTTGTCTGGTGCAGCGCCATCCGGCACCGGGCCGGGGGACATACCCGACCCCGCTGAGGGGCAGCAACAACTGCTCGACAACGTCCTCAGCGCTCTGTCCACGGCGCTGCAGAAGGACGACGCGGACCACGGGACACCCTCGGGCACCGGCTACCCGCTCTCCGCACTGCTCGTCTCTCCCCGCGGCGGCGGAGGAGGCTCCGGCGGAAGGACACAAGCACCCGCTGGCAGAGCCGGCGCAGGTTCTCGACGGCAGGTCCTCAAAGGCTCCGCTCGCGGTGCCGCCGCCGTTGCCGGTGCCTATGCTCTGCGCAGCGGTGACGCAGCCCGCCTGCAAGAACTCGGCCTCGATCTTGCGGAACTGCGCGGTCTGGGACCACGGGCACAGATCTCTCGCATCCTGCAGGCGGTGCTCGGCGACGCCGGCCACCCCGACGAAGCCGCTCTGAGAAAGGCCGCCACGAGATGGGTCAAGGCCGTGCTCCTCGATCCCGAGCCACCAGCCCCGCAGGAGGGACTGCGGGGACTCGTCGTCGAATGGATCTACGAGCTGTCCCTGGTCGAACTCGGCTCGCAAAAAGCCCAGGGGAACTTGACCGCGCAGGAGGCGATCCGCAAACAGCGATGGCTCCGCTCCTGGCTGGAGCGCCGACTCAAGCGCCTCGCCATCCCTGACACGCGACGCATGACCGTACAGCAGTTCTCCGCTACAGCAGCCAAGGTGACCGGGGAGGCACTGCGTATGCTGCGCGCACGACGATCATGACCACCGCCATCGAAGTGCTGCCGCACGACGCTCAGCAGCACAACCCCGCCGCCACACCTCTGCGCTGGGCCCGCACACGTGCCGACGGCCCTACCGCGGACGTCACCGGCACTCTGGGATGGGACCTGGACCTGATCGGACCAGCCCCCCTCGCGGCCGCCGACCTGGCCCGTATCGCCGCCTCGGCCTATCTCGCCGACCGTACCGTCCGCCGCCCCCTCACGTTCGTGAGAACGATCGAACTCACCGCCCACACGGCGAACCCAGACCCCTGGAACAGCACGTGCGGACAACTCGTCGAAGAGCTGCTGCACTGGCTCACCGGTGATGTGTGGCTGCTGCGCGCCGTGCCTGCCACACCCACGAACCGGACACTGACCCCCCTGGCACCGGCCGACGACGTCATGCTCCTCAGCGGCGGCCTCGACTCCCTGTGCGGCGCCGTCGACTACCTGACGGACGGGACTGAGCGGATCCACCTGAGCCACCACGACGGCAGTACCGCTGTGCGCGGCGCGCAGATCAAGGCCAGCTCCTGGCTGCAGGACCAAGCCGCGCACCCCCTACGACACCTCAGCATCAAGATCTGCCAGACCGGCCCATCCCCGGAGCCCTCCTCACGCAGCCGCAGCCTGCTGTTCGCAGCGCTCGCTGCCGCGCTCGCGGCCAGCGCCTCAAGCCTGCAGGTCACGGTGCCCGAGAACGGCTTCACCAGCATCAACCCGCCACTCACTGCCGCACGCGGTGGCGCCCTGTCCACCCGGTCCACGCATCCCGGGACCTTCAGACGCCTCAACGCCCTACTGGCCGCTGCAGACATCTCCGTACAGATCACCAACCCCTACCTCCACTGCACCAAAGGCGAGTTGCTGGCGCGGGCCCACGAACGGACCGGAGACGCGCTGCTCGCCGCGGCGGCCGACACGCTGTCCTGCGGCAAGCTCGACGGAGCTCGCTACCCCGGCGGCGACGCCAACCTCAACTGCGGCCTGTGCGTCGCCTGTCTGGTGCGCCGCGGCTCCTTCACCACCGGCCCCTACCATGACCCCACGGTCTACCTCGTTGACCACCTGCAGGGCGCCGCGCACCAGCGACTGCTCACCAACCGTCGCAGAGACGTCCGCGACGTCCAGCAGGCCATCCTCAACGGCATCGACGACACCGATATCCTCGCTGTTGGCGATCTGCCCCCCGAGACCGACTTCGACGCCGTCGTGGACCTGTGCCAGCGCGGCCTCCAGGAACTGAGCCGTGTCCCTCTTCCCTGACGAACTGCCCGCACTGGACTGCCACGCTCACATCGCCCCCGACGTGACCGACACCCAGATCGGCGCGCTCAAGGGCGCTGTCGTACTCGCTGTGACCCGCACGCCGGCGGAGACCACCCACGCATTGCGACGCCGAGACACCACTCTGGTCTGGGGCACCGGCGTGCACCCTGCGATTCCCGCCGCGCTCAAGGCGTTCAACCCGCGACAGTTCGCCGCGACTCTGAAACAGACATGCCTCATTGGAGAGATCGGGCTCGACCGCCGCGGCAGCCTCGAGAGGCAGCGCTCCGTGCTCACCCAGATCCTCGACGCCGCACGCAACGAGCCGGTCATCCTCTCCCTGCACAGCAGCGGTCGCACCGGTCCTCTGATGGACCTGCTCACCAGCCATCCGCATCCGGGCGTCATCCTGCACTGGTTCCTGGGAAGCCCCGCCGAGCTGAAGCAGGCCATCAGCCTCGGCGCCTACTTCTCGGTCAACGCAGCCATGCCAGACGACACCCTCGCCGCAATCCCCCTGCAACGCCTGCTGCCCGAGACCGACTTCCCCGCCAGCAGACGAACCACCGGCGCGATCCGCCCGGGAGTCGTCCACCCGCTGGAACAGAGGCTGGCGCAGTTCCACAACACGACACCCCGACTGATCAGACGCCGCTTCTGGCAGAACCTGCGTGAACTGACCACCCGCACACAGGTGCTCGACCGCCTGCCGGAATCCATCGCGGACTGGGCGCTGGAAGCCTGACCCCGACCGCCCCATACCCACCATCCGCGGCGCCGGCACCCGAGAGCTCTGCGGGCCTCACTCACTCGCCCCGACGCGGCTGGCGACCTCACTGCGGGCGGCAAGCGCCTCAGGGAGGCTGCATCCGCGCAAGCTGTGCGCCCGAAGGACCTGCGCTTCGCTCAGCCCCCGGGCAGTGGACAGATCGGCCCGGGTGAGATCGGCACCCGACAGATCGGCACCCTTGAGCGTCGCACCCCGCAGGTCCACACCGATGAGAACGGCCCCCTTCAGCAGAGCCCCGCGCAACTGCGCGCCCTGGAGCCCGGCACCCTTCAGATGAAGGCCGCTCAGGTCCACCGGCCTGCGACGGCCCACACGCCAAGGGCGCTTCGCGGTCAGCGCACGCAGCGCCTCCTGGACATGCTCCTCTGGCTTCTTCGGCAACTGCGCCGCCTCCAGCGCTGTCGCCGCGGCGGCTGGCGCATGGCGACGCACGAACGCATTGAGCACCCGCGCCGCATGATCGCCCTGATCCGGTGCATCCTGCACAATCTGCTCCATCGCCAGGACGCCCCCGATGCGCACATACGCTTCGCTCGAGGTCAGCCGCTCCAGTGCTTTGGTGAAGCGGTCGGTGACCTGACCTCGGCGACTGAGCCGGAAGGTACGGGCCGTATAGGTCAGGGCGATCGCGGCCCCGACGGCAGCAACCACCTGCACGACGGCGAGACGGAGCTGACCCACGGCCGCTGCCCGAGCAGAAGCGTCCAGATGGGACCACTCGCTGCTTGTCACCCAACGGGTCAGACGCCGCGTGAGCGGGGTAAAGGCAACAGCCAATACTCCGGCCAGCAGTGCCGCACCGACCAATGCCAATGCGGTCCACCGTGTTCTTCTCCACCACATGCGAAGTTTCTACCGTGCTCGGCTGCCACCGTGCACACCGCCAACCTCAGCCGGCACACTGATCTTTCGTCGATGTCAGGGCGAGGGTAACGGGTCGTGAACCGGACGACGCCGTGCTCGTTCCGCTGCGCGGCATACGTTCCCGCGTGAGCTCCTTGATGCAGGGCAAACTGTGTGCTGGGCGGGCGGCGTGGTCGCCGTGTTCCAGGCCCCGGCCGGGCCATTCGCGAGTGCGCTGGCCGTCCGCGTTTTACTACGCCGAGCCGATGGCGCCCGCCGCCCGTGGTCCGCACGGCGCCCGGCACGGCTTGTCCAAGCCGCCTAGCACCGCACATGACATGCTCAACACGCGACTGCCTTAGCCCCGGTAGGGACCCCGCACTCACCCCCCCACCAGGCGTTTATCCGCCCGAACGTGCGAGGAGATGGAAAGCAGCCCGAAGGGCAGCCCGCGGGCGCTAGCCTGCTGCTAGGTCGAGCGCATCGACCCAAGCCGGGGTCGGCCCATGAACGGCCCCACACGGCGAAGGCGCCTGGGCATCCGGAAGCGATAGCCGCATCAACTGCGCGTACAACCAGAGCTGTTCACTCGCCTGATCAACAGGTCCGCATGCGCCCGACACCGCGCCGGATCATGGGGCCGGAGCGCAGACTCGAGGCCATCGCCATGACCAAAGATCACGCCTGCAAAGACCGGGCACGGCGCACCGCCCACCGCACCGGCGCCTCCTATACTTCCGCCCGCGCCCGCACCCTGCACACGCACTCGGCCCCCACCCTGCCCCCGGTCAGCGGCAGGCCCTTCGGTATCTCCGTCACGGCGGACATGACCGTAGCCGCATCAGCCATCGGTGCGCGGCTCGCCGACTGCGAGCCCTGCCTGGTGTCTGCGGTGGACCGGATGACTTGGGGATTGCCGCTCGTCCCGGCGGCCATGGCCGCGTCGCTGCCGGTCGAACTCGGCGACGGCTTCAGCCCCACCACCCTCGCCTTCTGCCAAACCGTCCCCCGGCACGGTCACCACGAGGCGTATCGGTTCGTGATTTATCTCGAGGAGGACGAACTCCACGACTTCATCACCGACCTGGTCGACATCTGGGCGTACGCCATCCCGCAACTGATCCACCTGCGAGCGGCCGGCCGCTCAACTCCCTGATCACCGACATGACCCCGGCGCGGCCGCCCTTCTATGTGGCCGCCTGCACCGGCTTCGTCCCCATACCCGGAGGATCCTTCCCCGTGCTCACCCTCAACTCGCCAGACCTCACCGGGACGATCGACGACCTCGCCGACCGCTGTGCCTTCCCGCTCTACACCTGGAAGACCCTGCCCGGCATCACACCGTGGATCCTGCAACAGCACCCGGTCAGCCGCCCGTCCCTGGGGAGTGCGCTGGAGCGGCACGGACACACCCGCTATCACCGTCGGGTCTCCCAAGCACCCGGCGATGGAGGCGTGCCAGCACACAGTCCAGGCCGGTCAGCCGGGCAGGGGCGCCTGCCACGGGGCGCTGGGGGTGCCGTCGGGGTCAAAGCCGTACGGGCACAGATCCTGCCACGCGGTGTCCTCGGCCCAGTTCAGGCAGTGGACAAGGTCAACGCCCGCTGTCTCCGCGGCTTCCCGGTACACGGCCAGAGCGCCCGCCGTGTCGTGGACCTGCTGCCGCAGACGTGCCACGGCCATGAGGTGTTCATCGTCGCCGTACTCCGCCAATCTTCGGTGCCAGTGCTCCGCTCCGGCGATGTCTCCAGCTGCCTCCAGATCCCAGGCAAGCATTCGAGCCGCCTTGATGTGACCGGTCTCTGCTGCTCTGGAAGCCAGGTCTATGGCGGCAGCATGCTCTTCGGACTCGGACTTCCGGACAGCCAGCTGGTACAGCGCCTCTGGATGGCCAGTAGCGGCTGCCGCCTCGCAGAGACGTTTCCCGACCTCGTCGTTGCCGGTCCTAGACCACAGGGAGAACAGGTAGTCGTAGGGGTCTTCATAAGCGTGATCGTGGGCCTGACGTTGAAGCCGCGTGTAGCCCGTGTCGGTCCAGGACTCCATCGTCAGTGCGGTCAGGTAGTCGACCACGCTGGCGTATCCTCCGGCGGCCACCGCGGCCGCCTGTTCGGCGGCGAACTCATCGTCCTGGGCTGCTTGTTCTTCTTCTGACATGTTCTCCGCCGAGACGCGGAGGGTCGCGATGAGATCGCCGGCGTCGGCGGCCCGCTGGTCGATCAACCGGGCGGCGTCCTCGTCGCCCGCCCGTTTCCGCCTCCAGTACAAGTCGGTGAGAGCAGCGACGGATCCGGCGTCCGCGGCCAGTCCGTACAGGTACTCGGCATGTTGATCGCTGCCCAGGGTGAAGTGGATGCGCGCGAGTCCCAGCAGCGCTTGTGGGTGACCGGTCGCGGCCGGGGCCAGGAAGAGCTCGGCCGCCATCCGCAACCGCCAGCGCAGCCTTGCCGATTCACCGAGGGCGACTCGTTCGTCAGCAGCGGTGAGGTGGTCGCATGCTCCGTGCCAGAACGAGGCCGGAGGACACAGCAGCCGGCGCTGACTGCGTCCGTGCTGCTCGAGATAGTCGGCGAGGCGGTAGACGGGCATCGGGCCGGTGGGGACGCGTTGTGCTGAGCGCGGGCGTACGCGGCGCAGGGGAGCGAGGTTTCCGTGCACGGGACGGCTGAGATCGGCGAGGGCCTGCTCGAGCCAGTTGTCGGCGAGTGTGTCGTATTCGTCGTCGGTGAGGTAGCCCTCCGCCGCTGCTTCCAGGAAGGGCAGAGGCTGGTGGAGACCGGAGCCCAGGCGGCGGGCGTCCACGGCTGCGTCCAAGACTGCCCGGGCCGCCGGCGTGGCTGTCTGGTAGCGGTGCAACAGCTCAGGCGCTCCTGCAAGGAACTGCGTCAGCCGCCCGTCGCTTGCATTTTCCAGAGCATGCGCAAGTTGCCGGTCGCCCGCGGTGGCCAGAGCCTGGGCAGCGGCTTCCGCGGTCGCGTCGAAGCTGTCCGGCAGATGGATCAACCGGCCGGCCAGCAACTCCCGCACTTGCGAATGCGGATCTTCCTCGCCGGCCCGGGGGGCCTTGGCGTACGCCTCGGCGTACTCGGGCCACAGCGTGCCCAGCACCAAGACCGGACCACGTGCCGGGTCGGTGAGCAGGCCGTGCAGCGCGGCACCGATGCGCTCGCCCAGCCCGCGGCCCGCGCCGAGATAGTGCTGCGCCTCGTTGAGCCACACCACCGTGTGCGGATCCACCCGGGCGAGGTTGGCGAGCGTCGCCTCGGCACGGGTGGGATCAAAGGGATGCCACAGCCTCCACCCCGCCTCGGCCAGCGGCTGGACCGCCTCCCAGCAGGCGCGTGTCTTCCCGGTCGAGGACGAACCGACCAGTACGGCCATCCTGCTGCGCCCATCCGACACCGTGGCGGCAACCAGCTCGGCCAGGCGCTGATCGTGCGGGCGGCGAACGTATGCAGGTAGCGCGGAGGCTGACCGCTGCTGCCCAGCCGCAACTGGTGAACTGCCGTCCCCCGTTGGCGGGGGCGCGGCGGCCGGGTGGACTTCGAGGTCGTGGGGATTGCACTGGGTGATCGGCCGTCCGACCGAAGTCTCGTCCTCGCCGACTGCATCAGCGCCGCCGACGGCGGCGGTACGCAGAGCCAGCAGCGGCCCAAGATCAAGACCGAGCGCACGTGCCAGTGCCCCTACCGTCTGTGCCGACGGTACGTCGGCTGCACTGCTGAAGGCTTCGCTGACGGTCGTACGACCCAGCTGGGCACGGCGGGCGAGCATGGTCTTGGTCAGGCCTGCCGCAGCCAGCCCGACCTCCAGGCGAGCACGCAACTCGCCCAGCGCCGCCGCCGGGTCCTCGAAATTCTGGATGGTCACTCGCTTGCCTGGCTTCTTCCGTCGGCTGTTCGCCGGTGTTCATCTTCGTCTGCTCGCACCGCGGCGAACACGCGTTTCACGAAGCTCGGCCACGACAGCCCGTCCTGGCCGAAGAGGAGTGCCCCATGTCCGACCGCACCGCCGTGATCATGCTCGCGTGCGCGATGACTGTCCTGGTCGCCGTTCTCATCAGTGGCGCGGCCGGCTATCTCGCCCGCCGTGACCACGCTACCTACTCCGCCGCCGTCACCCGCGCCGCCTTCGCCTTCGCCGCGACCCTCACCCTCGCCGCGACAGTTGCCAGCGCTCTGGCCAGCGCGTTCTCCTGACGGATGGCAAGCGTGTCGTCGGCAGACATGCTCCGCCGCGCCGCCCCCCTTGACACACAATAGCTGATTAGCGAATCATGAATTATGTCCCAAGAGGCATTGGAACGGCTGCGTGAGGCGTCCGTGCGAGTCTTCGGCAACCGTTACCGGGCGGAGCTGATGTGGGCGCTGGCATCAGCCGGTGAGCAGGGAGTGTGCCTGGGAGACCTTGCCGCCGCCCGCAACGCACCGGCGAGTGTGTACCAGGCCCCGATCCGGGCCCTGGTCGCGGCCGGGCTGGCCGAGAGGCTGCCCCGAACGCCGGGGGAGCGGCGCCGCTGGTACCGGCGCAGCGACAACGAGAGGCTCTGGCAGTGTCTTGAAGGCCTGTTGAGCTGTTTGGCAGAACAGCCCGTACCCGTGCGG
>NZ_JBIWJD010000027.1:0-33383 GCF_044764945.1 Streptomyces sp. NPDC093568
CTCGGCCAGCAACGAACCGAGACTCCCGTGACAGCGGCCATCTCATGTCTGACCAGCGAGAACCACACACGAGGTTCGGAAAGAGAACGACCTCTCAGTGGTTGTCCAACCCTCGCGGCAAAGACCGCGCCTACCAACTTTGCCACGGTAGCCCCTCGTCCCTGAGACATCGCTGCGGCCGGAGCAGATATCACGGCTGCCTCGGTCGTCCTCGTGTTCGGCCGCCCCGGGCCAAGGCACGCACCCGTCCGTTGGACGCCGCACCGATGTCAAGCGGGCCAGAGGGATGTCGTCGCGCGTCCCGATTTGGGCGGCCCGGTTTGACTGGTACGCAGGTCACCGCCAGCGGCGTTGGCTCGCAGGATGCAACGGATCCCGCAGGGCTGCGACCTCGGGCCGGAACTGAACAATCAAGTCTTCTCGCAGGAGTCGAGAGAACGAACGGCGAAGCTCCCGCGAGCGCTCATCCAGCGGCTGCCCGTAACGGAGCCGTCGCACGTATGTGGCCTTCAGCTCGTACTCCACAGGGTTGTAGACGTTCGTCAACCAGTCATGGAGGTCATCCGAGGCCAGCAGAACAAGGCGGCGATAGGCATCGTCCCTTGCCCGCACACGAGCGTTGAGTTCATCGAGGTTCCCCTCCCAGCCCTCCTGCTCCATGAACGAGAGCCAGTCGAGCCACGCATTCACGGCAAGAAGGAACCCCTCAAGAGTTGCCAGTTTGCGGTCTTCCGCCTTCTCAACCAGATTGGCGCGCAGTCTCAAAACCTCGACACGACGGGTCGCCAGAGAGGCGACGAACGCACCCAGCAAGGCTGCACCGGCGCCGACGACAGCCGCAACCACCGCAGGATCCATGCCGCTTCCCCCCTCACGGCTCCGCTGCGCGATCGCAGCCAATCGGCCTCCATCATGGCCGCTCTAACCCAAGCGGGTCTTGCCGATCGCTGGGCGCCACATGGGTCCGACCGGCTGATCTGTGATGTTGCAGGCGCTTCGCCATGGGCGTCGTCTACGGGGCCGGCACTGCTACCGGAAGCCTCCTGATCCCTGCCGTCATCTGGTGGATCAACAGCCGATAGGGGTCCGAACCGCGGCGGGCCCCGGCATCACTCATGATCATCGGCGCAATCCTCATCCTCGTCGTCGTCTTTGGCATGCGGCTGGTCTTCCCTTTCGAAGCTGCTGGGTCACGTGCCGGGCTCCTGGCGCATGTCGAGGTAGCACCGCAGCCGTACGCCGGGCTGTCCCGCATCCCGGGTCGTTCTGTCGGACGTCGCTGTTGCCCACTGCGCAGCGAGCATCTGCTGGAAGGCAAGCACTGTCGAGTCATCGGCCGCCGCGACGTCGATGACGACCAAGCCCGGTTCCTTCAGGTGCACTTCGTCGATCGGATCCATGTAGGGCACCACGCTCGGACCTGCGGCGCAGGTTTCGCCCTTCCGCGGGCATCACCCGACCGAGTGGCGGTCATCAGGTGGCTGGGCTGATGTATCGGCAAGCGGGAGAACCAAAGTGACCAGGCTTCGTGTCGCGTCGGTGAGATTTCTTTCGCCTCTGCCCGCGCGCCTCCATCAGGAAGGCTCAGGCCTACGGTGTGACTTACAGCCCGTGCGGGTGAGTTGACAGTTCTTCTCGGGCGGGCCGGAATCTGGGCTCGCTACGAAGATCACACGCCCTCTGGTCTTCGGAAGGAAGCCTTGTGCGCTCCATTGCCGTACGTGCTGTCGCCGTGCTGTCCGCGCTTACTGCCCTGCTCACTCCCACCACCGCAAATGCCGCCCCTGGCGAGATCGTCGTCCTGCCGGTCCGTGACGCCCTCGTCGTCTTGCCGGTGCAAGACGACGAGGACCGCACGGGATACAGCCGAGACAAGTTCCGCCACTGGATCGACGCTGACCGCGACGGATGCAGCACCCGCAACGAGGTCCTCCTCGATGAGGCCGTCACCGCACCCGAACAAGGAGATGGCTGCCGGCTGACCGGCGGCTCCTGGTACTCGCCCTACGACGGCACCTACTTCACGGCTGCCCGGGCTCTCCACATCGACCACCTGGTCCCGCTCGCCGAGGCCTGGGATTCCGGTGCCTCAGCTTGGACCGCGAAGGAGCGTGAGGCCTATGCCAACGACCTCGGCGACGCCCGTGCGCTGATCGCGGTCTCCGCGGCCTCCAATCGCTCCAAGGCCGACCAGGACCCCGCCACCTGGCAACCGCCCGCGACCAACTACCGCTGCGCCTACGCCGCCGACTGGATCACCGTCAAAACCCGCTGGCAGCTCGCCATCGACCCTACCGAGCAGAGTGCGCTCACCGACATCCTCAGCTCGTGCCCGAACCACCCCGTCGAGGTCACCCTCGCCCGCTGAAACCAGAGTTGGCCCGCCACTACGGGGGAAAGCGGCGGGCCAACTACTTCCATGATGCCCTGGCCGCCCACGCAGCACATGCCCTGAGGGCGAAGCGGCCGCCGGCAGCGTCGGAAGGCGCCCAGGCCGTGCCCCAGGCCCTCCCAGGCGGCGGTCCGTTCCTTGCTGCGTGAGCACGACGGTCATGCTCGCGGGGCATCCCCAAGAGTAGGGATACAAGCGCTTTTTGGCGCTCGGCCCTCTAGAGGTCACTGGGAAGGTTCGGTGGCCGAGGAGGACGAACGGTGATCACGTGGCCGGCGATATGCGCCGCGATGGCGATGGCGGGAGGCGCCGGATTGTCTGCGCTGTTACGGGCTATGGCATTTCAGCTCCGTGAGCGAAGCCGACGCAAGACAATGACAGCCGTGCTGTGCAGAATGCCGCGACGAGGCGGCAGCGTTCAGGTCACCGACGAGAACGGGATCACTTGGGCAGTGCGATCTCGTGGGTGGGAGAGGGACGGAGCGGGGTGAGCGAGGACGCCTTCGACTCCGTCTACCGCACGTGGTACCGGGCTTTGGTGGCCAAGGCCTTTCTGGTGACGGGGGGCCGGCTTCATGTGGCGGAGGACGCGGTGCAAGAAGCGTTCGTGCAGTGCTGGCGCCGGATGACCGATCCCAGCAAGCCTCCAGTGCAGCACTGGGGCGGATGGCTGTCGCGCACAGCAGTCCGCGAGGCGCTGCGGCGGCGCAGCGCAGAGATTCTCTTCGATCTTGACCGTCACGACAGTGCAGGCAACCTCCCTGACGTGGCCGTTGAGGTCCAGCTCAAAGAGGTCTACCGCAGGGCGTGCGCGGAGATGGCACGCTTGAAGGACCGGCCGCGCCAGGCCATGGCCTTGCGCTGTATCGCGGGACTGAGCGCCGCCGAAGTCGCCGAGGAAATGGGAATCACACAGTCGACCGTACGGGTTCATCTTGCAGAGGCCCGCCGGGCTTTGGAGCCAATGCGAGTGGATCTTCAACAGCTGGGCATCGTGACCGAGGAGGAGGGAGGACGTCGTGACTGATACACCTGCCGGCCTCCCCGATCCCGAACAGGCGGCACCCGGCGAGCAGCCGGGAGTTACGCCGCCGACATCGCCTGCCCCCAACGGTCCGTCGACGAGTTCGCCGAAGCAGCCATCCACGCAGCCTTTGACCGACGATGAAGCGGCTCTCATCTCCGTGACCCAGGCCTCCGAAACCGCCGTTGCCGAGGGCTTGGCCCCCGTCCTGGACGTCGAGGCTTCTCTTGCTGCGCTCAAGCAGCGACTTCCCGCGCGAGAACAACAACGGGACGGAGACCGCGAGGCCGACGGATTCGTTTGGTCCGCACAGACATCCACGCATCAAGTGGCAGTGACGGCGGGGTCCGCGTTCGTCAGCCGGGACGAGGCAAGCGCGATCGGCTCCGCCTGGTGGAGCGAAGATTTGGAGTGGCTTCGGCTGGTGCGGCAACTCACCAGTGGTGACGAGGAGGCCACTTCCCTTCCTCCCTCCGCCGGCCCAGCGGAACCCCCAAAGGCCTCCCCGGTAGAGCCGGAGAGCGGCACTCCAGGCACCACGGAGACCAGCACGGTCCAGAGCCTTCTGCCGATGACGTTCGCTGATCCAAACCAGGCATTGGCGCGGGCCCAGGCCGTCCTCGACACTGACCCCCCACCGTTGCACGCTTCCATCGCCCACCAGGTGATCGGCACTTGGCAGCGCGACTGGGGCGACATCCGCATCGCCCTCCATCACCTGCGGCGCGCCCGAGATCTCGCAGCACGCGCGGAATCGCCCGAACGGGAAGCCGACGTCCTCGCAGCACTCGGTGTGGCCTTGGTGCACACAGGACGCACCCGCCAAGGGCTGGCGGCGCTGGAGCGCGGCATCGAGCGCGGCAGCGGACATACACGCGCCCGCGTGCTGTTCCGGCGCGCCTACGCCCGCTGGGTCCTCGGCCACCACCAGGAGGCCCTGGAAGACATCCACCGGGCAATCCCCATGCTGCGCCGGGCGGAGGACGTCATCTGGACGGCCCGTGCGCTGACCTTGCGCGCGACCGTGCATCTGGCGCTCGGCGCGGTCGACCGGGCGGACGCCGACTTCACTGCGGCCGAGGCGCTGTGGGACACCACGGGCCAGGAGCACGACAAGGCCGACGCGGTGGAGAGCCGGGCCCTGGCGGCATTCCGGTCGGGCGACATCCCGGTGGCACTACGACTCCTGGACGAGGCCGAGGAACACTACACCCGTCTCGGCACGCCGACGCTCATGCTGAACATCCGCCGCTGCGAGGTGCTCATGGCGGCCGGGCTGGCCCCGGAGGCGCTGGCCGAGGCGGACGCGGCGATCGCCGTGCTCGACGGCATCGGCGGCCAGTCCACCCGCAAGGCCGAACTGCTGCTGGCCGCCGCGCGCGCCGCGCGGCTGGCGGGCGACGCACACACCGCGATAGCGCGCGCTGCCATAGCCGTCCGCCTGTTCGCCGGACAGCGGCGCAGCTGGTGGGAGACACACGCCCGACTGGTGCTGATCGAGGCACGCGTCGTCACCGGACGCAGCTCAGGACGGCTTCTGGCAGAGGCCGCAGCCGTGGCCGAACGGCTGGCCTCCTTCGGCGCGCCGGCCGCGCCGGAGGCCTCGCTGCTCGCGGGCCGGATCGCGCTCAACCTGGGCTGGACGGCGGACGCCGAGCGGCACCTGGGCGTCGCTGCCCGAAGCCGGCACAACGGGCCGCCATTGGCGCGGATGATGGGCTGGACGGCGCAGGCACTGCGGGCACAGGCCTCCGGCTCCGTGCGCGGTGTCCTGGAAGCCTGCCGACGGGGACTGGACATCCTCGACGCCCACCGGATGACGCTGGGCGCCTCGGAGCTCAGGGCCCGCGCCACCGCCCAGGGCGCCGAACTCGCCGCCCTCGCTCAGCAAGCCAGCCTCGACAACCCTCGCCGACTGCTCGTGTGGAGCGAACGCGGGCGGGCCGCCACACTGTCGACGCCGCCGACCCGCCCCCCGACTGACCCGCAGTTGCAGAGCAACCTGGCCGCATTCCGGGAGATCGCCGCCCGAGCCGAGTCCGCTCGCATGGAGGCCCGTCCCATTCCGGCACTGGAGCGCGAACAGCGGCGCCTGGAGCGGGAGATCCGCTCCCGGACGCTGCATCTGCGCGGCAACTCACCCGGCGACGGCCGCCTCTTCCACCCGGGCCATCTGCTCGATCGGCTCGACGCGGAGGGCACGCGGCTCGTCGCACTTGCCGTGCTGGACGGGCGGGTGCAGGTGCTGCTGTGCGGGCAGGGGCGGGTGCGCCGCTTCGAGGCCGGGCTGCTGGCCGAGGCGGAGACCGAGGCCGAGCACGTCCAGGCCGGGCTTCGACGGCTGGCCCACCCGGGCGCGGAGGCACAGCTGCCGGTGGTGGAGGCCGCCGGCCGGCGGCTGGAGGAACTGCTGCTCGGCCCTGCGGCCGCGCATCTCGGCGACGGTCCCGTGGTGGTCGTACCGCCCGCCCGGCTGCACCGGGTGCCCTGGGCGCTGCTGCCGTCGCTGCGGGAACGGGTGCTCAGCGTGTCGCCGTCGGCGAGCGGCTGGCTGCGCGCCCGGGAGACCGAACCGCCGCCGGGCGCCCACCAGGTGTTGGTGCGCGGACCGGGCCCGGCGACCGTCGGCGCGGAGGTGCCGCGTCTGGCGGGCCGCTACGGCGGTGCCGTCGTCCTGGAACACGCCGACGCACGCGTGCCACGCGTACTTAACGAACTCGACGGCGCCTCGCTGGCCCACCTCGCCACCCACGGCACGTTCCGCGCTGACAGCCCCCTGTTCTCAACACTGCGGATGGCCGACGGGCCGATGGCGCTCCATGACCTCGAGCGCCTGGAACGCAGCCCCTACCGCATCGTCCTCTCCAGTTGCGACACCGGACGCCTCGGCCGGGTCGATGCGGACGAAGTCCTCAGTCTGATCACCGCGCTGCTGCCACTCGGCACAGCCGGGATGCTGGCGTGCAGCGCGCCCGTCAACGACACCGCGGTGGTCCCCCTGATGCTTGCCGTGCACGAGGAGCTGGCCGCGGGTCGGTCCCTGGCCGAGGCTCTTTACAAGGCACGCGCCGCTCTTCCAGCCGACGCAGTCCACCAAGCCACAGGCTGGGCGTTCACAGCATTCGGCGGCGCCTGACGACGCACGAGGCTGCAGAAGAGGCGCAAAGGCTGGGTAACAGGCCCGCAGGTGACCGGCAGGCCGGTCTGGTGCACGCCCCGGTTTCAGGATCCGGTAGCAGCGGGAGGCTGCAGCATCGCCGGTGGATGGGGACGGTTGGGGTCTGTGGAGCTGCCGTCGGGGTGGTTGAGGATCCAGGACAGTCCTCCCAGGTCGAGGCGTCGGCGGGTGCGGGTGACAGCGACGTAGGCGAGGCGGGCTTCAGCGTCATCGACGGGGTCGGGGGGCCTGGGAGTGTCTTGGTGGTCGTCAGTGATGTCGTCCTTGGCACGGTCGAAGTCGTCGGCAACGAGTACGCGGGGCCATTCACGTCCTTTCGCCTTGTGGGCTGTGGAGACGGTGACCTGGGCTTCGAGCTCGGGCGCGAGGCGGGCGACAGCCCTGAGAATGGAGTCGGTCCCGTGAGTGTCGACAAGGTGGACCAGGGGCTGCAGGTCGCGGCCAGCCGGGTCGTGGGTGGCGTAGTCCTGCAGGTCTCCCCAGCAGGGGAAGAGGATGAGTTCGGGGTGGTGGGTGCGACGGCCTTCCTTCAGGTCACGGGCCGCAAGAGCCAGGGCCTGCAGGCTGTCTCCTCCCCCGACCAGGCCGACCTGGTGTCCGGCGGCCATGTGGGCCATGACCTGTGCCATGGCACCGACGTTGGTGCGGCACAGCACGGCGTCCGGCTGGGTGACGGGGCCGAGTTCGGTGGGCACGGCGGCGGTGCCGGTCAGACGGATGGGGGCATCGGCGAGACGTAGCCAGCGGTTGGCTTCGGCGGCGAGGTCGGGGCCGAAGCGGAAGGACCGGGACAAGGTCAGCTGGGTGCCGTCGAAGCCGGTCATGACGTCTTTGGCGCCGCGCCATTGGTAGATGGCCTGGGCGGAGTCGCCGACCATGACGAGCTGGGCGTGGTCGCGCTGGTTGAGGAAGATCTGTTCGACGACGGGGTTGGTGTCCTGGGCCTCGTCCAGCAGCAGGAAGTCGGCCTGGATACGCGGCTGGGTGAGGGCCCAGGCTTTGAGGTAGTGGTCGTGGTCGTAGCGGACGGCGCCGTCGTCCGGGTGCTGCAGGTCGGCCCAGGCCTTTTGGGCGAACGGCACAACGTGGGCGGCGAGCTGGGCGTGGAGGTCGGTGTCGTCCAGGCCGCGCAGGCGTGGGACGTGATGGTAGGTGATGGCCTCGTCGGCGGTATGGCAGAAGCGGGTGACGGTGCGCAGGGTGGCGTTGGAGAGCGCCTTGGGGGTGACTTCGCGGTCTCCGATGCGGAGGGCTCTGGTGATGCCGAGGGCCTGTCCGGTCTGCCAGGCCGGGCGGCGGGGTGCGTTCAGGCGGCGGGTGTACCGGTGGCCAAGGGCTGCGTAGGCGAGTGCGTGGGCGGTCTTGCACTGGACGGTGGCCGGGAAACGGGCGCGTGCGTCCTGGGCGATGGCACGGTTGTAGGCGAGGTAGCGGCCGCGGCGTGTGGTGGCGTGGGCAAGCAGGGTGAGAGTGGTGGTTTTCCCGGTGCCGGCGCCGGCCTGCAGGGCCAGGTGGTCGCCTGAGTGGAAGGCGTCGGCGGCTGCCGTCTGTTCGTCGGTCGGGTTCATGGTGTGGGTCCTTCCAGGGGGCGGGTGAGGGCGTGCCCGACGGCGGACAGCAGGTGTGCGGGAGTGGTCCCGGCGAGGAGTTGGCGCACGGCGCGGTCGAGCCGGTCGGCCTCGCGGTCGGCGTGCTCGGCCAGGTCCCGGTGGAGGGCTTCTCGCACGAAGCGCTCGGGGGTCAGGCCCGCGCGACGGGCGTCGCGCTCCAGGGCGGTGTGGATGTCGGGTGGGAGGGCGACATTGAGCAGCACATGACCGTGCGCGTCCGGGTAATGGGTGGTGATCACGTCGATGGGCAGCCGGCTGGCGAGGCGTCGGCGCAGCCGGTGGATGGCGCGTTCGGGGGTCTTGGCGCCCGCGAGGACCATGAGGCGGGTGGTGTCGTGGTTGGCGGCGAGCGGCCAGGCGTGCGCGGCGCGGCGAAGCTCGGCGGTAGTCAGGGGCCGGGTCAGCATGATTTCCAGAGCGTGGTGGGGCACGGTCACCAACCTCTGCCCCGGCGGGCCTCATGGCGGGGCACGTCGGTGTGGATGTGCGCCGTGTGCACAAGTGGGTGGAAAGGCTGCCACCCGGCCAGGGCGAGGTCGGCGGCGCCGGAAGTGACGGCGTGTCGGGGGCAGCGCTGGGTGCGCCATCGCAGTTGCTCGCTGTAGGGCAGGTGGCCTAGGTCGTAGACGGCCATCAGGACGTCGTGCAGGGCGAGTTGTCCGCGACGGGATCCGGTGGGCAGCAGTCTCCAGATGCCGGCCGGTGCGGTGGGGGCTAGGACGGGTTGGGCGCAGCGGTGGCGGTGGCGGGTCCGGGCGACGCAGCGGAGATGTTCGACCGGGCTCGCGGCGAGGTAGCGGCACAACAGCATCTGGACGACAGGACGGATGGGGTTGTCAGCGCCTGTGGCCGGTGAGTTGGTGAGAGTCGGATCGAAGGTGAAAGCACCAGCGTCGGTCAGGCGGCGGGTGCGGGCGGCGAGCTGGCGGCGGAGGGCTTCGAGGCAGGGGCTAGTCCGGCACAGGGGGATGCGGCGGGGGCAGAGCACGGCGTGGGGGATGCGGCACCACGGGCTGCCGTCACCGTGCGGATAGGCGATGCCGCCGGCCAGGTGCCAGCGGCAGGGTTCGGGGACGTGCACGGTGGCCAGTTCGGTGGGGTGCAGGGCGATGGGCCGGTGGTCGGCGCGCTGGTAGAAGTCGATGCGGTTGCCGCATCGGCGGCAGCGGCTGCTTTGGCCGGCGCGCAGCAGGCCGGCTGGGCGCAAGGGGCGAGGGCGTCGGGTGATGCGGGGGCTGCCGTCCCAGTGTCGGCCGGCGGGGGCGGGCGTGGAGCACATGGCCCGGACCGTGCCAGGCGACACCCGGCGATCCGCAACGCGGTGCGGCTCGTGTCCCCTGATCAGCCCAATATCGTCGAACAGATGACCTCATTGACGGCATCGCGTTCGATGCCTGCTCGCCGGATCGGGTGATCTGCTCGACGGTCAGGGGCGGGGGCGCCGAGGCGTCAGGAGCCGTGCGTGCCGGGTGGGGTGTGGTCGTCACAGAGGGCGCCGAGGAGGCGCTCGATGGGCACGTCGAAGGCGTGGGCGAGGGCATGCCAGGTGGTGACGGTGCCGGTGGTGCGGCCGTGTTCGAGGTCGATGAGGGTGCGCCGGGCCAGACCGCTGCGGCCGGCGAGTTCGTCGAAGGTCCAGCCGCGCTCGCCCCGCAGACGCGCGAGGTTGACACGCAGCGCGGTGAGGTCGGGATCGGGCGGCAAGATCGTCACTCCACCATCCGACGGTGCAGAGACCTGCCCTGTCAGTGCAGACCCCTGCACTATCTGTCCGGGAGAGAGAACGCCCGATCAAGGTGCAGGACTCTGCACTACCGTGCGTCTCCCCGGCCCTCTGTCGCCGGGGCACCGACCACCTCGGGCACGCGGGAGGACGACCAGCCCATGAGGCTCGCCGGCACGCACGCAGCAGTGCGACGCATCTGGACAGTAGAACTGCGTCCGCGACCGGGCGGCCCCGCACTCATCTGCCCCACCTGCACCGCCCACACGTCCCCGCTCACGGGATCATCCGCACGGTCGGCCGTCCTGGCTCATCTGGCCTGCCATGCCCGCGCCGACACGCTGCCCGCCCATCTGCGCAGCTGTCAGTGCCAGGCCCGGGGCTGCCGGTGGCATCCCCGTCATCGCGGCTGCGCTGGGCCGGTGCTGCTCGCCCTCACCCGCGACCGCGGCGGCCGCACCTGGCGGCTGGCCGACACCTGCGCGGCCTGCGCCGCGGCAACCAGCAACACCGCCGTGGTACCCGACACCCTGTCCGGCTCCACCCGCCCGCCCGCCTCCCTCTGCCCGCCTGAGCCCGCGCAGCGGTTCAAGGCCGGCCTTCAGGAACGGGTGCGCGTGCGGGAAATGCTCACCTATCTCGGCGCCGCACTGCCCCGGTTCACCTCCCCCGCCGCCCGGCTGCTGGCTCTGCAGTGCGCGCTGCGTACGGACGTCCGCGGTCATGTTCGGCTGCCGACGGGCCTGTTGCGGGGCATGCGACTGCACGGGAACGGCGAGTTGTGGCTGGAGCTGTCCCACGCCGACTGGCTTGCGCTGCCGGACTTCCGTGCGCTGCCCTCACAGGTGCGGCTGCTCGATGCCGCGGTGCTGGACCAGGCACCCGGCCGTCGCGCCCGTTGCCGCGCCGCCGACTGGGCGCTGCGGCCCACGCCGTTGATCCTGCCGGCCGCAGCGCCTGCCTTGCGGCTGACTGCCCTCGCGCTGGCCGCACACACCAGTGCCCGCGCCGAACATGGCACCGAGATGGACATCCTCACCCGCATGTGCGGGCACTCCCCTCAGCAGACCGTTGCCCTCCTCGACCGGCTGGTGACCACACGCACCCTGCAGGCGTGGCGGCACGACCGGGAGACCGACGAGGTGGTCTGGCAACTGCCCCGGCCGCAGGCCCAGTCACGTATGGCCGTACTGCCTCGCGGAAGCCAGGCATGAGAACTGTGAGACTGTCTCAAGAGTAAGAAGACTCCACCTGGCACGAACAACCAGCACTCCTTGTCCGTACCATCTGTACACCGAGGCATCTTGCGGCACTAGCAGCACTCCTGCCGGGCCACCTGGACCTCACCCAAGAGGGCCGTCACTTCCATGTGGTGCAGCCCCGCAGGACGTTCAACCGCCGAGGAAGGCCAGCCCCCGTGCCCGAGACAACGACTCCCGCCACCGAACTGACGTCCCACTACGTCGCCCAAGTGACCGCCGACCTCGAACGCAATGTGAAAGAGCAGTCCCGTATCACCGCGGAGATCGCCTCCCTGCAAGAGCAGCTTGCCGCGGTGCAGCACGACCACACGGTGCTGGTGAACGTGCAGCAGGCTCTCGGTATCACCCAGGCGCCGACCCAGCCTGCGGCAGAGGTCGAGAGTGCCGCGGTGCCCTCACCCCGGCAGAAGACCGGCGCCGCGCGCGGCGGGAAGAAGGCACGGAAGTCCACCGCTGCACCGAAGAAGGCAGCAGCCAAGAAGCCCGTTGCCAAGCCGGCGGATGCCGCGAAGGCGGCTCAGCCCACTCTGGTCGAGCTCATCCGCCGCCACCTCTTGGAGCTGAAGGAACCGCGCTCGGCTGCGGAGATCTCTGCCGCGCTCGGCCAGGCCCACCCCGAGCGCCAGTTCGCGGACAAGGTCGTGCGGGTCACACTCGAAGGGCTTGTGGCCAAGAGCCAGGCAGAGCGAACCAAGCAAGGAAGGTCCGTCTTCTACACCGCCCCCAAGTCAGCAGCTGCTCCTGAGGCCGAGGCACAGCCCGCAGAGACTGAGCTCTGACAGCTCCGCATGGAGGCGCAGTTGCCTTCAGATCCGATCAGCGGCGGCGCCAGGTGCGGACCTCGAAATGGATGATCTGGGCGTCCGGGCGGATGCGTCCGGTCTCAACCAGCCACCGGTGCACAGCGGCGGCGACGTCGCCGCCTGCGACATCGACGCGGCGGGCGAACGCGGCGGCGTCGAAGCCGAGACGACGCCAGGGCGCAGCAACCGGCTGGGATTCCAATCGCGCCGCCCTGGTCGGTGCAGCCGGCAGGTCAAGACAGTTCTGCCAACTCCTCGCCAAGAAATCAATGCTGCCCGTCAGCTGTGCCCCGGGGGGGAGAGGCCACGGCAGGTCACAGCATTCAGCCGTGCAGCACGCAACCAGTGCGCAAGGCCGTTGTTCCTCAACTTCTGCTCTGAACTGTGCAGTCTGACGGCACCGCCGCTACGACGCAGGCCAAGCTGCTCGGCATGGAGCCGAAGGCGAAGCGAATTCTTACCTGGTGCTGTGGCATCGGCGGAGCCGTAGTTTTCATCGCGGCTCTCATCTGGGGCCCCTGGCTGTTCGAAGGCAATCATGTGCGCGATGACACGCTCGCACCATCGGCTGGAATCATTGTCACGGGCTTCCGCACCATGCTCGTTGCCCTCGGCGCTGGAGCGGTGGCTGCTCTCGGTCTCCACTACACGCACAAGAGTCACAAGCAGACCGAGGCGTTGTTCGCGCACACCCGGGAGAAAGATCGCGAGCAGGCCGAGCTGACCCGTGAAGGACAGGTCACTGAACGGTACGTGGAGGCGATCAAGCTTCTGGCGTCGGGCCACCTCACGGAACGGCTCGGGGGTATCTACGCTCTCGAGCGCATCATGCGGGACTCTGAGAAGGACCACGCGACGGTTGTCGAGGTGCTCGCGGCGTTCGTCCGGCAGCACAGTCCGTGGAAGCCGGATGTGGACACTGGGGCCGCAGAACTCAAGGTGCGCCCCGCAGACGATGTGCAGGCTGCGCTCACCGTGCTCGGCCGACGGCCCGAACGAGAAGAGGCGCTTCACATCGATCTGCGTCGCACCGATCTACGCGGCGCAGATCTGCAACGGGCCCGATTGCAGCGCGCAGTCATGACCAAAGCACACCTGGAAGGCGCCAACCTGGCACGGGCGGACTTGGCGAAGGCAGATCTGGCCGGGGCCAACTTGGACCGGGCCTGGATGCTGTTCACCTTGGTAGGCGGCGCGACCCTGACAGATGCTTCTCTTGAGGATGCGTACCTGCGAAAGATCGATCTGCGCAGTGCCATTCTCAGGGCTGATCAACTGCTGAATGCCCGGATCTTCGAAATCACGAGTCTCCCTTCACGCTTTGCAGATGACGAGCGGATCCAAGCCCGCATAGCCGAGTGCGAGGCCGCACTCCGCAGCGGCTGGAACAGCTCCGCAACGTGAGCACGCCGCTCGACATGGGCAAAGGTGCCATGTCGCGGCGGCCAGGCCACTTGGCGTTCGGGGCATGCCGCCTCAGCCGTCGTGCAACGGGGAGCGTGCACGTCATCACTGTTACCGGCGGCGCTCGGCCAGGCCCACTCCGAACGCCAGTTCGCGGGCCGCCCTGTGGCCGCACCTTCGACGGTGGGATCAGCGGCTCGGCGATCTCCCACAACCCGTCCGGAACAATCCAACTCCACGTACCCCGCCCCATAGGCAGCCCAACGTGATCTCGGGCTTCTGGTGATCGCGAATCCGGCTGTGTTGCAGAGGGTTCGGAAGCGGGATGCCTGTCCGGCCGATGGGGCGGTGTCGTTCCAGTCCGCGAGGCGGCCGAGGTTGCAGGCCATGGCCGTCAGGACATCCTGCACGTGGGTGCGGGCCAGGCCTCGATAGCGGGCTCTGCGTAGACCGAGCGCTCGGACGTTCTGCGAGAGGGTGGCTTCGATGCCGGCACGGATCGCGTACCGGCGTTGCCACTGCTCGGTCTGCTGGTCGAGCCGATTGCGCATCTGGATCTCGTGCAGCAGCCGCGGTAGCACCGCTACTGAGCGGGAGCGAGTGGTCAAGGCGGTGCACGGTGCGCGATCTGGGCAGGGCCTGCAGTCGACCTCTGCGAAGCGGGCTTGGAAGTAGGTGTTGCTGGAGGTGTTCAGCTTGGTCCAGGACGCACTTATCTCGCCGCGCGGGCAGATGGCCTGCTCGTTGACCCAACCGATGGTGAAAGCCGCCTTGTCGAAGCCCGAATCCGCTTTGGCCTGACGGCTGCTGTCCGCAAGGACCGGGCCGAGCAGCGTGATGCCGTGCACGCGCTGGGCCCGCTCGATGTGGGCGGGTGAGAGGTAGGCGGTGTGCACGATGTGCTCGGTCAGATCCAGGCGGCGGGTGGCGAGGTCGTCGTGGATCTTCTCGGTCAGCTGCCCGTCCTGGACGGGAGCATTGGTGGTGGCCACATGCACCACGAGGTGGTCGACATCGCGTCTGACGCAGTAGTGCGCGTCCATGTCATACGGGGAGTCGAACCGCAGCGAGGCCGGCGGCAGGGCAGTGCCCTCCCGCCAGCGCAAGTGCCCGTCGCCATCCCAGTAGTACTGGTGAACCCAGAACTGCCGCAGGATCTCCACCTGCGGCAGCTTCCGCAGACGGGTGGGGCGTCGGCCGTCCAAGCCGCAGTGAGGAGCTTGTGCTAGTAGTCGAAATCGAGGTAGTCGATGTCGGTGAACTCGACCAGCAGGCCGTGCGCACGGCGTCCGCGGTCCTTGAAATAGATCTCCTGAAGGCCTTCGGCCAGAATGTCCATGAGTTGTTGCTCGGTGGCGCCGGCGGTGTGGGCGTCGAAGAGGCGTGCGGCGTAGGCAGGGGGCAGTCCCTGGGTGATGGGCCGCAGCCGTGGGTCGTCGGTGGTGCCCGGCGCGGCGGTGAATCCGAATCTGGCCCGGGTGTCGATGAAGATCCCGCCGGTGGCGGCGGCCTGTTTCTTCGCTCTGTCGCGCACGCGGGGCTGCCAGCGTTTGCGGACCTCGTCGGCAAGCCTCTGGGCGAGGTCGTGGCGGGGTTGTTTGAGCTGCCCCTTGACGTAGCGTTCGACGGTGCGCTGGGTGACGCCGAGGAGCTCGGCGGCGGCCCGGGTGCCTTTGGTCTGCTTCACCAGGTACTGCATCTGTTTCTGGGCCGACTTCGGCATGGGCCGGGTGAAGTGCGCGGCGTCGGCTCGCTCTAGGCTGTCGGTGAGGATGCCCATCGGCGGTTATTCCTCCCCGTCGTGGGCGGATACGGTGCCGGTCTTGATGTGCCGGGCGATGTTCATGTCGGGGCCGTGCTCTTCGTGGAGGCCTTCGGCCCACAGCACGCTCTGGGTGCCTTCGTGTTTGACCATTCCTGGGGAGACGCCGAGCCGGAATCCTCCGGGCAGGGGCTTGCCGTCCTTGTAGGGGAGGAAGTCGAGCGGGCTGGGGCCGTCGGAGGGGTACACGGCGCAGTCGGAGAGGATCGCGACCGGGTAGAGGTCCGCGTGGGTGGCGAGCCTGAGCATCTTGCGGTGCATGTTGATGCGGGCGTTGGCGATGACCGCGGCGCGGATGTCGGGGCGCCAGGTCGGGCGGGCGAGGGCGGGCCAGGGCTCGCCCGGCCGCCAGCCGCCGCTGCGGGCCCGCTCGCGCAGTTTGCCGATGCCGCCTTTTACGGTGGCCTTGATGGCGCTGAGCACGGCGGCGAGGACCGGGTCGGTGTGCTGGTGGTCGGCCATCGCGGCCAGGAACTGCTTCTCGGGCATGCCGGGGGTGATGCCGAGGTCGGCCATCGTGGCGATGTAGGCATCGCGCAGCCGGGTGTACCAGGCGTCCAGATAGGGGCCGTGCTCGTAGCGCAGATAGGCCTCAAGAGGGGTGACGGAGTAGCCGAGTTCGACCGCGTAGGCGACGGTCGGGGTGGCGTACCAGGCCGGACCGGTAGGGCGTTCGCCGTGCGGGGTGAACGGGCTGGGCAGGCGCTCGTCGAGGCGAATGTGGGAGAGGTCGACCAGCCAGGAGCCGGGCAGTTTCGCGTCGAAGGCCGGGCGTTGGACGTGGACAGGGGCGGACAGGCCGACGGTCAGCCGGTTGGCGGCCGCGGCGAAGGCCATGTTGACGTCGATGCCAACCACGTAGGGCTTCATGCATTCCGCGTCCGTCAGCGGCCGGGACCACTGGTAGGCCTCTTCGTCCAGCACCTGGTCGGGGGTGCGTTGGTGGAAGCGCGGATAGAGGGCGGCGACAACGGGATGGCCGTCGGGGGCCTCCGGCGGCGCGCACTCGACCGGCTCGGTCAGCGAGCCCGGCATCGGGCCGGAGACCCAGCTGCCGGTGGCCGGGTCCTTCACCGCGCGGGTGGGCGGGCGCAGCGCGGTCATCAGTTCCAGGCCGGTGACGGCGGTGGAGCCACATGGGGTGAGCACGCGGGTGGCGTAGGTGCCCAGCAGGCGGGCGAGTTCGGCCGGCGGCAACTGGTCGGCCGTCCCCCAGGAGCGGGTGTCGAGGGCGCCCCAGGGCAGGACGGCAAACTGCACGCACTGGCGGCGCGCGCCGTCAGCCGTGCGGTAGACCCTGGCCCACGGCCCGAAGCCCCGCTTCGTCAACTTCCACTGTGCTACGGAAAGTTGTTTGAGTACGTGGTGCTCGTCCGGCAGGCGCAGGCCGCGCCGGTCCTCCAACTCGGTTGGCAAGCCGATGCGTTGGACGGCGGAGGTGGTCAGCACGATCAGCGGGTCGGCATCCTTGCCCGAGCGGTGCAGGCGTGCAGCGCCCAACTTTCCCTCGCCCAGTACCCAGTTGATCAGCGACGGGAGGTCGGTAAGCGGGCAGTCAAGCACTAGGCCGTCGGCGCAGCAGGCCGTGCCGTCGCCGTCCACGACGGCGAGTGGCCCATGGGTAAAGCGTGCGTCCGCCTGGGGCCCGGCCGCCGTCTTCTGGGCTGTCGCTCGGTGTGCTGTCACCGGCGGCCGGACCGGGGCCACCGCATCTGCCGCGGGCGCGACGGGCGATGCGGGTGCTTGCGGCTGCGGGATGACAGATGGGCCGACGCCAGGTCGAGGCTCCGAGTCGGAGGGCGACTCAGGGGCCGGGAAGCGGGCAGCGAGACCGTCAAGGAGGCGGATGTAGGCGGCCCGCGTTGGAGGGCGTGGTTCGGTGCGGCCCGCTTCCCAGCCGGTCACCGTCTCGCGTCTCACATTCAGCGCTTTCGCGACCTGATCCTGGCTCAAGCCCGCGGCTTCCCGCAGCCGCTTGCGATCAGCGGGGACGGGCAGGGTTTCCGCCGCCGCCTGCTCCAGCAGGGCATCGACGGACGCGAAAAGCCCACTCTGCTCATCGGACACAAGAGCCACCTCCACTCCATTCCCCACCCTACCCGAAACGCACATCAGATCGCACACAAAACACACCTAGCGCACCAAGGCTGGATAGCCATCGGCAGCGTCCGGTGGTGGTGGCTCCTAGCGGCGAAAGCCGAGTGCCGCCCTCGCCCAAGGCCGGCCAGCAAGAGCTTCCTTCCCGCCGAAAGCCGGAACGCGGCAGTCAGAGCAGGGTGCACCGCAGTGGGCTTCGGCACCAGGAGAAAGACCGGGCATGGCGGCTGGCCGCTAGTTGATATGGATGTTGAACGTGGAGGTGCTGCCGTCTGCCATGGCCAAACTGGCCCGAATGCCATCATCACGATGGAGTCGCCCCGGGACCCCGATAGAAGCCAGTCGCCTCCGTGACCCTCACGGCCAACCCTTGAGCGTTGCCGCCACTTGCTCGTCGGCATCGATCTGCGGCTCTGCCAGAGCCTGATGCCCATGGGGCTCGCCCCAGTCCCGAACGCTCCGGGCGTCGTGGGTCAGCTCGGGCAGGATCCTCTTGTTCGCCCATGCACACACCCACGAGCCGGACGCCGGGCGGCATGAGGTGCGGCCCCGGCGCCGCGTTCAAGTCCAGCGCATGTCGAGTGCTTCGAGCGCGTCGAGTTGTTCGCGGGTCAGGTGGTAGGGCCGGAGTCGTTTGTCAGAGAGCCATTCCCCTAAGCGGAAGGAGCGGCCACGGTCCCAGATGACGTGTTTGTAGGGGACAATGAGGTGCTGATTGGCCCGCCAGAAGGCGTGGGCGTAGCGCAGGCCGTGGGCAAAGGCACGTTCGCTCTGGCTGCGGGGCGGTCGCAGCAGCAGGGCGAGGGGGTGGTGCAGTGGCAGCGCCCCGAGGAGATTGTGCTGGTCGCGGCTGAGGCTGGGCAGAGCCTGCAGTTGTTCATCGAGCCAGGACTCCAGCGGTGAGTCGTCCTGGTCGGGGGCGAGGTCGGGAAAGGCGAGTTCGCCGCGGCGGGCGGCGGCGAGGGCGCGTGCGTAGCTGCGCCGCCAGCGCCCGTCATCGTCCCAGCCGGCGTTCCACCAGGGGTTGATGTCGTTGAGGGCGCGCTGGTAGCAGTCGGGCAGTTGGCCCCGGCGGACCTTCGTGCGGAAGGCGCTCATCCAACGGCCGATGCCGGTGCCGGCGAAGCGTTCCTCGCGGACAGGCACGAGGTGGCCATGCTGGGCGTGGTAGGCACGGGCGATGTTCAAACGGTGTTCGATGCTGCTGCGGGGGTGTTCCCAGATCATGTCCAGGGCGTCGAGAGCCTCGATGCGTTCCGGTTTGAGACCGTGATTCATGCGCAGGGAACGCTGGTTGCCCAGCCACCACCCGAGGTAGAAGCGGTCGGGGCCGCAGTAGGTGCTGGGCACTTTGAGGTGGCCGTGCTTTTCGCGGTAGCGCCGGGCGCTTTCCAGGCCGAGTTCCCAGACGCTGTTGTGGGGGTCTTCGGCGTACAGGTTGAGCAGAGGGATGAGTTCGTCGGCGCGTTCGGGGAGGGCGGCGGGGTGCAGGGGGTTGCTGATGGAGTGGCGCAGGGCGTAGACGCGGTGGAAGACGTGCTCGTCGTAGAGCGAGAGGGCGAACAGGACCTGGTAGAGGGTGTGGAAAGGGGTGCCTTTGGCGGCATCGGCAAGGTCCTGGTCGGGCGCCTTGTAGATGGGGACGATGATGTGGGCGACCTTGGCCTGGCCGGGCAGCGGGCGCAGGGCGCGGCCGACGGCCTGGACGATCTGATAGGTGCTGGTCTTGGGGCTGGTGAACAGTACGGCGTCGATGGCGGGGACGTCGACGCCTTCGGTGAAGATCGCGCAGTTGGTCAGGACGGCCCGCAGCGGCTTCTTGTCGCTGGAGGTCAGGGACGCTTCTTTGAACGCGTTGACGGCGGTGAGCCGATCGTAGCGGCTCTGTTCGCTGTTGACGGTGCCGACCTGGAGCGGGCCCTGCATCCGCTTGGGCATCAGAGCGGCCGTTTCCGGAAGGGTTTCGGCGAAGACCTCGGCGACCTTGATGCGGGGGCAGAAGACGAGGACGCGCCGTAGGTCGTGTTCGTGCATGGCGCGCAGCAGGGCGACCTGGGCGGCCGCCACGCGCAGGCCTTCGGAGTCGGCGGCGAGCATCGGGTTGCGGTTGAGGATGGCGCGCACGTCGGCGTCGTCCACGTCGACGGCGACGATGCGGTAGTCGGCGAGCAGACCCTGGTCGATGGCGTCGGCCATGGAGAGGTGGAAGACGACCGGGCCGTAGAGGTTGAGGTCATCCATCGAGGCGACCTCGATGTCGACGGGGAGGTCCTGGCCCGGGATGGGCTGGAAGTTGCGGGGGGTGGCGGTGGTGAAGAGCCGGTGGTGGGCGAAGATCCGGTGGGCGTCCAGCAGTTGGGCCCAGGGCTTGTGGAGGTTGCCTGCCGAGCGGTGGGCCTCGTCGCAGACGAGGATGTCCCAGGGCGGCGTGTGGAACAGCCGGTGGGCTTCGGCGATCTTTCCCAGCGAGTGGTAGGTGGCGAAGACGTTGACCGGGCCGTCGGCCTGGGGTATCTCGGCGGCCAGTGTGGCGGAATCGGTGACGGCGGTCAGGATGCCGCGCAGGGCCGGGTTTCTGGGCAGGTATTGGTCTCCGGACAGGGCCAGGTAGCGGCCGGGGCGGCCTTCTTTGTGCCAGTAGAGGGCGGTCTGCTCGAGTAGTTCCAGGGTGGGCACGATGGTGACGGAGGTGCCTGTGGGCGCCATGCGGTTGACGATGTGCAGGGCGATGAGGGTCTTGCCGCTGGCGCAGGGGGCGTCGATGCGGGCGCGGGGGGCGCCGAGGACGAATTCGGTGATGCAGTTGTCAACCGCCTGCTGCTGGAAGGGGCGCAGCGGGGTGCGCAACGGGGGTAACTGGGCCATGACCGTGCTCCTTTCGGGCTGCGCAGGGCAGTCAGGATCCGTTTCGAGGGTGGAAGGGGGGCGTGAGTGCCTGCGATGCACAGACGCCCGCGCTTCACTCGAACGGGCGAGGGGGGCTTGTGCTCATGCACGGTCGGGACTGGGATACGGAAGTTTCGTCGCGCCCTGGGCCTGGCCGTCGCAAGAGTGCGGCCGGGCCGAGGCGCCGGTGACGCGGGAGATGTGATGGCAGACAGGGCGGCCGTATGGGGGCCGCAGCGGCGGCTGAAGGACTCCATGCCTCGCCTGGCCGACGAGTCGACCGGGTCGTTCGCCAATCGCCTGGCGCATGCGCACGGCCTGGAGCTGGGGATGTTTTTGGACCGGGTGGGTACGGGCCGCCAGCCGGTCAATCCCCGGCTTCCGTCGCTGGCGGAGCTGTACGTCAACCGGGAAGCACTGGACAACTTGGCGGTGCTGTCCGGCCGGACGCCTCACCAGTTGCAGCTGGCCCTGACCAGCCTCCAAGATCGTTTTCTGCTGTCGGGAGATGATCCGGCCTGCTGGCAGTGGCCGTTCAAGGTCCGGGAAGGGACAGGGTATGTGGTGCGCTGCTGCGATCTGTGCGCCGGCGCCCGGGGCGTGGATGAGGCGGCGTGGCTGCTTTGGCCGGATCAGTGGCGGGTATGCCTGCGCCACCGGCGGTTCACCGACAATCATCGTGGCCAGGGCCCGTACGTGGTGCCGCTGGACGGGCTGCCGGAGGTGGTGCGCGCGCACACCGACCGGCTGCGGCTGGAGCGCCGTTTCAGTGCGGCGGGAGCGGAATTGTTCGCCGACGGCTTCCAGGTGGTGGCGTGCTGGTGGGCACGGATGGGCGGCGACGTGTGGAGCTGGACGCAGCGGGCCTGGCGGGTGGGCCTGGAGGCGCGCGAGCTGCGCACGGGACCGCTGGTGATCTATCCGGAGGCCGTCCAGTTGGCGCTGGAGATGCTGCGCTACGAGCAGGAGGGCGCGCGTTCGCGGGCTGCGCGGGAGGTGTGGGTGCAGCAGGTGCAGCAGCTGATGGACGGTTGGGGCCTGGAGGGCAGTGAGGGCCTGGGCGAGCTGGTGCAATGGCTGGATCACCATGCCCGGCCCGCTGCGAGCCCCTTCGCGCCAGACAACGGCCGGCACCTCCGGCGTCGGCGTCGGCGGGTGCTGGCCGTGGGGCACAGCCGGCTCGCCGAGCCGTCCGGTTCGCTGCCCGAGCGCTCCTGCATGCTGTGACACCTTGGGCAACTTGCCTATCAGGCAGGCGAGTTGATCCCGACGCGAAACCCGCCGGCCGTCAAGAGGCCGTCACCCGTTCGAGTGGTCACCTCTTGGGTGTGCTGACTGATGCGTGCGGCAGACGGCCAGGCTGGCGGCACGTCCCGGTTCGGGCGACGGGCCCCGGCCGCCAGACGCGGAGGGAGGGCCCGGATGCGCGATGTGAAGGCGTGGCATCTCAACGATGTTGGGAGCTTGGCGTGTGTGGCGCCGGAGGCCCTGTGGGGGGTGGCACTGGAGGAGCGCCAGCCCCCCACGGACCCGGTCGCCCACCACGGCCGGCAGGGCAAGCTCTGCGACTGGTGGTCGGCGACGACGGGCACACTGGTGGTGTGCGGGTCCAAGCGGCGCTCGTACGTGGCCGCCGAGCTGGACTTCGATCCCGCCATCAGCCGGTTCGCCGGGGAGCCGGTCGAACTGCACTGGGAGGAGGGCCGCATCCGGCACCGGTGGCGGCCTGACTTCATCGCCCTGACCCGTGACCGGCAACGCCAGGCCGTGGTGCTCGCTCCCCACCGGATGGGTCCGCAGTGGCGCGAACGTCTGGCCGCGCTGCGTGAGGTCGCCGCTCGGGCCGGCTGGGGCGTGTGCCTGCGCACGGTGCCGCACGGGGTGCGGCGGGAGAATCTGCTGCTGGTGGCGGACTACCGGCAGCCTGCGGTCTGCGATCAGGCGCATGAGCGGGCTCTGCTGGCCGCGTTTCGGCGGCCGCGGCCGCTGAACGAGGGCGTGCTGGCCAGCGGTGTGCCGGAGTGCCTCGGCCGCGACCATGTGTACCGCCTGATCTGGCGCCGTCTCCTGGACATCGACTGGGGCCGGCCGCTGCTGCCCTTCTCCCCGGTCTGGGTGGCGAGGGGGCGGCGATGACGGGCGCGGTGTCGGGCTGGTTCGAGACCGACCGGGTCTGCTTGGGGGATCTGGTGCGCTGGCGCGGCGCGCTGTGGGAGGTCAGTGCCTTCAAGGGGCGGCAGATCACCCTGCGGCCGCAGTCGGGTGGCGAGGCTCCGGTGGACACGCTGTGGCGGGAGGTGGAAAGCGCCCCGGACTTCGCCGTCCTCGACGCGGGCGGGCAGGCCGTGGCGCGCAAGCGCCTGCCGGCGCTGGGCGAGCTGCTGGAGGGTGTCACCCCCGCCGAGCGGAAGAAGGCCCTGTGGTGGCACGAGCACATGAAGGAGCTCCAGACCGGGCTGCGGCCCGGCTGCACGACCGCCCGTCCCGGCTACGACCCGGACACCACCACCTTCAAACAGCGCTGCCAGACCAAGTCGGCCGAACTCGCCGCCGCTGGGTTCGAGTTCAGTGCGCGGGCGCTGGATGACCGGCGCCGTGCCTGGAAGGACGCCGACGAGAACCCGCTGGTGCTGCTGTACGACGGCCGCAAGACCCGCACCCCGGCCCCGGGCGGCCGCACCGACAAGCGGGTCATCGCGCTGATGCACGAGGTCACCGCCCGCCACGCACGCGAGTCCGGCGGCCGGGTCAACCGCGTGTACGAGGACGTCGAGGCCCTCGTCCATCAGCGCTACCGCCGGGAGTTGAAGGACCCCCGGGAGGCGGAGCGGCTGCTGCTGCCCCGCTCGACGTTCTACACGCGGATGCGGGAACTCGGGCTGACCGAGCAGTTGAAGAAGACCACCCGCCGGCGCGCGCGCCAGGACAGCAAGCCGCCGCGCCCGTACACGCCGCAGGTGGCGCTGCGGCCGGGGCAGCTGGTGCAGATCGACACCTCCCCACTGAAGATCAAGGTGATCGGGGACGACGGCCGTGCCGTCTCGGCCGAGCTGACCGCCGCGATCGATGTCGCCTCCCGCTCCTGCATGGCCCTCATGATCGTTCCCGTGGTGACCGGGGAGGGACCGCCCGGCAGGCGCATCGGCGGCCGTGCCACCAAGGCGTTCGATCTGGTGCTGCTGCTGGCACAGTGCTTCGCCCCGCTGTCCATGCGGCCCGGCTGGGACACGCTGACCGCCGCCCGCAACTCGGCCCTGCCCTACGGCCAGCTGTGTGCGGCCGACGCCCGCTTCGCCGGGGCCGTCGCGGCCCGCCCGGTCATCCATCCGCGGACCATCGTCATCGACCAGGGCAGCCCGTATCTGAGCGACCACTTCAAGATGGTGTGCAGCTTCCTGGGCATCAGCATCGAATACGCCCGCAAGGACACGCCCACCGACAAGCCGCTGGCCGAGGCCTTCTTCCACGGCTTCGCCGACACCTGCGCCCAGTATGTGAAGGGCTGGACGGGCCGCAGCTTCGAGCAGCGCGGCTACGGGGTCGAACGTCAGCGCCTGTTCAGCCTCAACCAGGTGCAGGCCATAGCCGAGGAGTGGGTGGCGCTCGACTACCAGCAGCAGCCGCACGAGGGGCTGCGCAGCCCCCTGTATCCGGGGATGGTGCTGTCCCCGAACCAGATGTACGACCGGCTGGTGGCGAGCTACGGCTACCGGCCCCGGCAGCTGACGGCCGAGGACAACCGGAAGCTGCTGGTGCCGGCCTGGGTCACGGTCACCGACAAGGGCGTACAGATCGAGAACCGCACCTACCGCTGCCCCGATGGGCAGCTGCGGGACCTGGAGGGCCTCGATTCCGGGCTCGCGCACGTGAACGGCCGGTGGGAGGCCCGCTACAACCCCTACTATCCCGACGTCGCCTGGCTGTACGACCACCGGCTGGCCGGCAGGTGGATCCCGCTGGAGTTCCTCTACCGGCACATGCTGGCCGCCCTGCCGTGGACGCACTACCACTGGCAGGACGCCGCCGAGGAGCACGTGCTCGGCGGAGGCAGCCGCGAGGACGAGGTGGCCATCACCCTGGCCGTGAAGGAGCGCCACCGCCGCACCCGCCGCGGGCCGACCGCCCAGCAGGCGGCCGAGCCCCGCCTGCCGTTCCGCGGCGTGATCCGCCTCGAGACCGACGACACAACCGACTCCGGGGCGCCGGCCACACCGCTGGACCCCGACACCGTTTCCGCCGCCCCCTCGCTGCCCGTGCCGGCCCGGGACGTCGACAACGGCCGCTACACCCTGCCCACCTGGGCCCCCACCGGCAGCGAGGACGGCCCGCCACCGGCCGGCACCGCTGCGCCCGCATGACCCCGCATCTCCCATCACCTGCCGAGGAGAGCCGATGAAGATCACCGTGCCCGCCGGATCCGATGCCCGGGCCGAGATCGCCCGCTTGGTGCGTACCGCGCCGCCCCTGCCCGCATGGATCTTCTCCTGGGAAGGCTGGGACCGGTATGTGCGCACCGAGTTCAAGCCGCCCGACCTGCTGGACTGCGCACCCGCGGACGTGGAGGTCGACGAGGACGACCCGCGGGTGGACTACCACCGCCATCTGCTGATGATCGAGACCACGTTCCTTGAGGACTGTCTGCTGCGATCCCGAGGAACCTTCGGCGTCAACGGCAACCGGTATGAGGGCCTGCTGGACATGGTGATCGACGGCCCGGCGGGTACCGGCAAGACGTACCTGCTGCGGCTCATCGGCCGGGAGTTGCAGCGCAGGGTCGAAAAGCACTTCAGCGACCGGATCCCGGTTGTGCACATCACGGTCCCGCACGACCCGGAGAACGAACTCAACTGGATATGGGAGATCGCTTCCTTCCTCGCCCTGACCCCTGAGCCCAAAAACGAGGCGGAAGCCCGTCAGCTGCGTCGTGTCCCCGACCTGTCCCTGCCCGTGCGCACGGTCATGGAGCGGAAGCAGACCCGCCTGCTGCTGGTCGACGACATCCAGCGGGTCTCCCCCAGCCAACTCGGCCCGGTCCTGCACTACTTCGACTTTCTGCGCAGCCGTCTGGGCATCACCACTATCTTCTGCGGCACCGGGGCAACCGACATCGTCCACGCCGCCCGCAAAGGCTGCGACCGCCGCGACGAGGCGCTGTGGACCTCCTACCAGCGGCTGCATCCCGAGGACGCCAACACGCTGAGGGCGGCCGTGGCCAAGGAGCAGAACGTGCGCAGCCTGCTGCCGGTCACCTGGGTGGATCCCCTGCCCTGGGGCAATGACACCGAGAGCCAGGGCCCCTTCGTGGCCGTGCTCAAGGGCTTCGAGAAGAACCTGCGCATGCGCAAGCTGAGCAAGGACGTTCTCACCCGGTACGCCGAGTATCTGCACGAGCGGACCGGAGGCTATTTCCTCTACCTGTCCCATCTCATCTGCGGTGCCGCCGTCGCCGCGATCCTCGACGGCACCGAGGACATCACCCGCGAGCACCTGGAGGCCATCCGCATCGGCCGGGAAGAGATCCTGCCGCACCACTGACCAGAGCCGCGGCACCGTAATACGCCCTGCGGCGCGCGCCTCGGCGGGTGTGGGCGCCGACGCGCCGGCATCGGCACACCGCACGGGGCGCTAGGCATCCATGCACGAGTCCTCACCGCTTCAGGACACGCTCATGAACACCATCGACCAGACCGGAATCCAGGACGTACACACGTTGTGGCTGACGACACTGGACTTCCTCCACTACAACGCGGCCAGTGAGTGGGCGCGCATGCTCCAGATGGAAGGGGTGGTCTTCCTGATGCCGCCGACGATCGCGGCACTCGAGCAACCACAGGCCCAGGCGGCCGCTTGGCCCTGGCGGAGACCAGGCGGCTACGGAAGGCCGAGCTGTTCTACGTGCCGTCGGAGGCCGCCCAGACGGTCGCCGGCCTCGAAGACATGCCCTGCATCGCGCACATCACCAGCATCGTGCCCGCACGGGCCGGGCTGATGGTGTGGGAGGAGCCGCCGGACCGAATCGAGGGCGGCATTCCCATCCGCGCCGTCTCCTGGGGCCCCGCCTACGACGGCGGTATCTGGTGGTCGTGGTGGACCGACACGGCGGCCTGCATCCGGGCCGGCCTCGGCGAGGCATGGATGCTCTCAGCCTTCGGGGGACTGACGTTCCATGAAGAAACCCACACACCGCCCGACTTGTGGCCGGAGCAGGCGGGCGACCCAGACATGCCGGAGCACGCCCGGTTCCACTCCCTTCTGTTTGCGTGGGTGGCTCTCGCCTGCGGGCTCCTGGAGCGGACCGCGGCCGAGCAGCCCAGCCGGGCCGTCTCCCAGCATCTGCGCCGCATGCACCTGGCCCCTCGCCCGGTCCACCGCCTGATGCCCTCCCCTGAGGGCACGAACAGGCCGACGCTGGCGCACATCCTGCGCCGCCAACTCCAGCTGGACGAGGTGGCCATCGAGGAGCGCCCCTATCCGCAGCCGCTGCCTACGGAGGTTGAGCCCTGGCACGTCTACCGCAGCGACAGCGGGCACTGTCTGATGGTGCACATTCCGTCCATCGGGTCAGAGAAGATCATGATGCCGCCCGGCGGCCCGGCGCGGCGCACCAGCGAGTTCGTCTTCGCTCCCGTCAAATCGGTGCTGCGCGCCGGCTGGCAGCTGCGCAACGGCTACTTGGAATCCCCCCTGCGCTATGAGCACGGATTGGGGCTGCTCACCGACCCTGCCGACAACGAATACTGAACACGCCACCCAGACCGGGTCATACACCGTTTACCATCATCTGCTGATCATCATCGCTCGAGGTGGCGTGTCAGGGATGGGGGGCGAGCGGTGTACGTGTCCGAGGTGCTGGTGGAGAGATTCCGCTCATGCGAGCGGGTACGGATTCCGCTGCGGCCGGAAGTGACGGTCCTTGTCGGGGAGAACAACGCGGGCAAGTCCAGCGTGATCGATGCAATGCGTCTGCTCACGGATCCCCTGGACGGGCGCCGGGTGCGCTATTTCGAGGAAGCCGACGTCCTGAAGCCCGCCGCCGAACGGGGCGGCCCCAGCCTGCAGCTGGACGTTGCCGGCATAGGTCCGCAGCAGAGCGGAGCCTATCTCGAGGCGCTGCTGCCCGAGGGATCTCCTGACACCCGTACCGCGCGGTGGCAGGTGTCCTGGACACCGCCGCAGACGGGCGAGCGGCGCGGCAGCACCGTATGGGCACAGGGTGCGGGTCTTCCGGTCACAGGCGAGCCCCCCGCGCGGGGCGGTGTGCGGCATGTCTACCTGCCGGCGCTGCGCGATGCGGAGCGGGAGTTGGCCTCGGCCGGTGGTGACCGGGTGCGGATGATCCTTCGCGGTCTGCTGGGCGACGACGAGCAGGTCGATGCCTTCGTGGAACGCATCGGCACCGAGCTGAAGAAGGTGGCCGCGGACCCGGATGTGGCCAGGGTCAGCGAGAAAATCAACGAGCCGCTGCTGGACCTGACCGTCGGCGCGCATCCCCAGATGAGTGAACTGGCCCTGGCCGAGCCCACGTTCGCGTCGATCGCCCGGTCGCTGCGTGTGCTGTTGGGTGATGCCTCCGCCCAGCCTTTTCCGCTGTCGGCCTCGGGACTGGGCTACGCCAACACCCTGTTCATCGCCACAGTGATGGCGGAGCTGGACGCGGCAGCCGAGGCCGACCTGACCGTGCTGCTGGTCGAGGAGCCGGAAGCACACCTGCATCCGCAGCTGCAGACCCTGCTGCTGCGCTATCTGCAACAGCAGGCGGGGGTCTCGCGCCGACGCCCTCTGAGTGACCCGGCCCGGCCGGCCGGGCATCTGCAGGTGGTGGTCACCACCCACTCCCCCGTCCTGTCGGCCGCGGCCAGCGTGGAGGACCTGGTGGTCATGGCACGCTGCCCAAGCGGGCTGTCGGATGGCTGGCAGGCCAGGCCTCTACCCATCCCCCGCCTGCATCTGAGCCCGGACCGGGTGCGCCACCTGGACCGCTACCTGGATGCCACCAAAAGTGCCCTGCTGTTCTCCTCGCGGGCGATCCTGGTCGAGGGCATTTCCGAGCTGTTGCTGCTGCCGGCTCTGGCCGAGCGTGTCCTTGCCGCCGGACAGGACGCCGGCCCGCAGGCGGCCCGGGAGGCGTTCGAGGCGTTGGAACGGTTCTTCGGCACCACGCGGGTGATCGTGGACGGGGTCGGGTTCGAGGTCTACCTGCGGGTGCTGCTGGCGCCCGTGGACGGCATCTGTCTGGGACGGCGGGTGGCACTGATCACCGACACGGATGTGGCGCCCGGAGAGCCGGAACCGGCCCGGCTTCAGTCGCTGCGGGAGCTTCCGCTGCGCTGGACATCTCCCGGCGTGCTGCATCTGGCCGCGGCGCCTCGGACGCTGGAGCCGGCTCTGTGGTCGGCCGACAACGTCCCTGCCTTGCGGGCGGCATTCCTGCGCTGCGCGCCACGCTCGGAGGATCGCTGGGAGCAGGTCGTTACGGCGGCGGAACCCGCCGTGGCGTTCGGGGAGCTGTTCGTCACCAAGACCAGCCGGACCGTTATCGGCACCGACGGAGAGCTCGCGAAGGGGGCGAAGATCTCCAAGGGGCGGTTCGCCCAGGAGCTGGCCGACGTGCTGGCCGACCCGACCGTGGCGTTCACCGTGCCCGCCTATCTCGCGGACGCCATCCGTTTCATCACCGCCTCTGACGCCGGCACCCCCGCGGTGGGCGCGCCGTGACCGCCGCCGAGCAGACGACGGCGGTACGGGCCGCCGCCGAGGCGCAGCAGCAAGCCGCCATGGCCGTGGCCGCGCCTGCCTTCGTGCCTGCTTGCCCGGGCGCGGGCAAGACGCATGTCATCACCAGCCGGCATCTGCAGTCGCCCAGGCGGCGGCTGCGGCAGGGGCGGGCCCTGATCTCGTTCACACGGGTGGCGCGGGACCAGATGACCCGCCGCTGCCGCCAGGCGGGCCGCGCGGACCTGGTCCAGGCGCCGCACTTCATCGGCACGCTCGACTCGTTTTTGTGGGAGTTCCTGGTCAAGCCGCGGCGGGCAGCCGATCCGGTGCCCCGTCTGCTGGAGTCCTGGGCGAGCGTCAAGGCCCCGGTGGAGGGCATGGACCGGGAGATCTCCCTGCACCGCTTCCCCATGGTCCTGGACCCCTCGCACAACCCGGCGCGTGCGACGGTCGCCTGGGACAATCTCGACTACGACACCCGCCAGCTCATCGAGGCCAGCTCCTACAGCCGCACGGCGTGGGAGGAGAAGATCTTCGAGACCCGCAAGTCGTGGTGCGCCCAGGGCTACTTCACCGGGCACGAGGCGCGGGTCCTGGCCCTGTGGAACCTGCGCCACGCCAAGACCGCCGCCGCTCTGCTGCCCCCGCTGCGCTCCCGATTCGCGGAAGTCATCGTCGATGAGGCACAGGACTGCTCCACCGCCGACCTGGCGATCCTCCAGCTGCTGCACGACGCCGGTCTGCCGCTGGTCCTGGTCGGCGACCCGGACCAGGCCATCTACGCCTGGCGCGGCGCCGAACCCCAGGCTCTCCGGTCCTTCTCCGCGCAGCTGTCTCCCACCCCGCCCCAGCTGACCGGCAACTGGCGCAGCTCCCCCGTCATCTGCCGGCTCGCGGCCACCCTGCGCACGGGACAGCGACCTCCGGACACCTCCGTCGAGCGCGACGACGACATCCCCGTCCTCCTGCTGCCCACCCAGTTCGCCGCCTCCGGCAGCCGTCACCTGCACGCCCCGACCGGCGCGGGCATCGTCGACGCCTTCCGCACGCTCGCCGAGGAGTACGCCGTCCAGGCCAAGGATTGTCTGGTGACCGCCTACAAGTACGCCACCTTGCCGGGCATCAGCCGGGAGAAGCCCAACACCAACGCCATCACCAGCCTGGCCTGGGCCCGCACCGTCGCCCACACCCCGGGCGCCTCCGGTGACGACCTCACCCGGGCCCGTGAGATCGCCGTGCGCGTCCTGTTCGGCTACTGGTATCCGGGCCAATCCGGCGGCCCCGACCGCATCATGGCCGCCCACCGCCTCTCGGCCGGCCAGGTCAACCGCACGGCCTTCGCGTTCCTGCACAGCCTGCCCGCGCCCCACAGGGAATGGGGTCCGCAGGTGTGGCAGGCCATGAAGGCCTGGCCCGCTCTGCCCGGGGCTTCCCGGCAGGGCGGCAAGGGCCGCCCTGCCGGGAAGCCCACCGTCTCCCGCCCGCAGGTGGCCACCGGCATGCGCACCAACATCGTCCACCAGCTCAAGGGCGATGAAGCAGACGGCGTGCTGCTGTTGTTGCCCGATGCCGGAAGTGTCCAGCGCTGGGCCAGCGCGGACCCGGCCACCGACGAGGTCCTGCGCGTCTGGTACGTCGCCGTCACCCGCGCCCGCCGGATGGTAGCCGTCGCCCTGCCCGAGGAGGAGACCGATGCACTGGCCCGGCTGCTGGCCGGACGCCAGGTACCGGTCCGCGTAACATGATCTCCTTCGTGCTGCCTGTCCCCCGGGCCGGTGGGGGGACAGGCAGTTCAGGAGGAAGCCCCGCGGCCGTCAGTGGTCAGTCATGGCGCTGCAGTGGTGATCGCACGGCGACAATCTCCTGCGCCTGCACGGCGTGGACGAGCGAGCCGAAGCCTCCGCCCCACAATCCCAACACCATGACCGAGCCCGCTTGTTCGGCCGCCTCGAGCCACTCGCTGGTGGCGTCGGCCGGATGCTTGGGAGCGCCCAGAGTCAAGTAGCGCCCCACGCGGGAGGCTTGTCGGACACCCCAGGGATGACGGGTCTTGGGGTGCTGCTGCAGGACCCAGGTGCTCACGTTGGGCAGCGTGCCCCACACATAGAGGGGGAAGCCATAGCGTTCGGCGAGTTCCTCGATGCTGCCGCTCATGTCCGGCGACGTGAGAGTGAGGGCCGGGAACGGGCCTTGGGGCGTGGGGACGAAGCCGGTCTGAGCGGCCTGGTAGACCGACGGCGGCGCCGGGGTCAGATCGATGATCAGAGAGGTGAGGTCGGGGCCTGTCAGTGTCCTGCCGCCGCCTCCCAAGTGCGGGACCACGCGTGTCCAGATATCGACCAGATCATCCAGGAGGTTTTGGCGGTGGGCTGCCGTGAGACGGTCGACGAAGACGTAGGTGTACGGGTGGTTTGCGTGGGGCTGGACTTCGCTCCAGAGGACGTGGGTAACAGGGGAGAATCCCTCGTTCGGCACCAGTGGCAGGGAGGCGGCCAGCACGGCTAGGACCAGTGAGTCCCCCAACATCATCATCGCCATGGCGGAGGCCAGGCACCATTCGCAGTCGGCCTGCCCGGCCGCGATGGCCGCAGCAGCGGCAGACATGTCAGCGGTGCCGGGCACGCCAAACGGTGTACCGCTGACGGGGATCAGTGTGGGAGCGGGATGAACGTGCAGCGTGTCGGCGTTGGCCGAGGTGTAAGAGGATCCGGTGCGACGTGCGGTACGCCGTGCCCGGCCCTTGCGGGCATGGTCCTTGGTCATGGCATGGCCTCACGTTCTGCGCGCGCCGGTCCCATGATCCGGTGCGCGGACGTCGAGCCGCATGCGGACCTGATGATCTCTTCGTGGAATGCTCATGGTGCGTGCGCAGTTGATGCAGCCCCGCCGTGCCGTAGCACGGGCACCTTTACCGTGCGGGGCCGTTCATGGGCCGGCCCCGGTTTCGGCCGATGCGCTCGGCCTTCTTCCAGGCTACCGCCGGCAGAGATATCAGGAGGGCCGATTCTCAGGTTGGCTGAGGAATGTCGCCGATGCTCCGGTCAGTGCCGCGGCTCAGCCCGTTTCGCCAACTTCTATAACTGCAAGGGCCGTTGAACGGGTCGCCCACACAGGCCCCTTGCTCCTCAGTCGAAGGCGGCCACGATCGTGTCGATGATGGCTCGGATTCCGTCCCAGTCCTCACACCCGGTGCCCTGCCCGGCATGGTGAGTGTGCACTTTGCGCAGGAAGCGGTCCTGGGCCGCCTTCTTGTCCACGTCTGCAAGGCTGCCCTGATAGCGGCGCAGCTTCGGGTTCCATGAGCGCCACTGCACGGGCATGAGGGTGCGGTTCTCGCTCTGCAGGACATCGCGGCCGAGGTACATCTCCAGGCAACCCGCGCGTCCGTTGACGTCTGCCGGCACCGGCTCGTCTCCGTAGGGGCCGAGGGTCGGGTACGTCTTGAGCACTGGCAGCGGCGGGTAGTGCAGTACACGGCAGCGTTTCGGCAGCGGCTGCTTCTTGAGGTTGGCGAGGCCGGCGTGGGCTTCGGTGTCGTTGTCGGCTAGCGCGACGAACCGGTTGGCCACGCCGGCGGCGATGAATGCGGACACCGTCTTCGCAAGTTGGGCGACACCGCCCTCGGCGCTGGCGGCGGCAAAGTCGAAGAAGGTTATGTAGCCCTGCAGATGCGGGTGGGTGACTTCCATGCCCGCCGCCAGGAGGCGCGCATCAGTGGGGCCTTCGGTCAGGACCAGCAAAGGGGCGTCGTGGGCGAGACTCGTCAGTTGCTCGGCGCGCGCCTCGCCGGCAACAGGGCGTGCGGGGTCCAGGTCCACACCGGGCCCGGTGAGTTCACTGAGGTCCAGAAAGACCATTGCGTGCTGGTCGGGAGTCCATTCGAGCAACAGGCGGGTCAGGCTGCGGTGATCCATGTACCGGGACAACGCGTCGGGCAGCGCATAGGGGTTGGGCTGGGAGCTGTCCTGTGGCCATGCTTCCTCAAATGTCATGGCGAGGAGCTGACGCATGGCGGCCTCGACGTTGCGCACGCCGAGCCCCTGGGAGAAGTGAAATGCGTCAAGGGGCCGGTTCTTCTTCCACCCGGCCAGGACCTCGGCAAGTTCGGTCTTCGCCCGGTCGGCGCTGAAGCCCTGCACGTGGAGTCGCTCCCGCAGTCGCGCCACCGTTGTCGCGTAGACGAACTCAGTCAGACTCGCCCCCATAGGGATGCGCGTATGTGCAGGCTGGCGCTCCGACTCGGTGAACAGGGCCGCCACTTCCGGCGGGCACTCCGCTCCCCAGGACAGGAGCTGGTGATCGGCGATCCCCAGGTGTGAGTGAAAGGCCATGCGGGACAGCGTCTCAAGTCCGTACCCGGGGCGCTGCTCTTACTGGCTCTAACAAAAGCGGTTCGATCATGTGACTGTCGGCTTGATCGCTCGTTGATGTGGTCATGGGGAAGCGTCAGTCGCGGCCGTGGATCGT
>NZ_JBIWJD010000028.1:0-33133 GCF_044764945.1 Streptomyces sp. NPDC093568
CAACCGGTGGGGTGTTTGTACTACCCCCCGATTGTTCTGGGTAACCCCCCCCCCGGCGTATACGCGCCCCGCAGTTGGGGGGGGCGCGGGGGGGCGGGGGGGGGGGCCACCCCGAGAACGACCACGGTAAGATCAACCCCAAGAATCAAGAGAATCAAGGCACATATGCTACGAACGTCGTTCGTAGGGACTCTGGTCAGGTACGGAGGTGGTCAGGTGCGTGGTGGTGCGGTGTTCTTCCGGGGTTCCTCTGGTGCTGCCGCACGCGCTTATCTGGCCACTGACCGGACAGCGACGGCTGATGACTACTACCTGGAGAAGGGCGAGCTGACGGCGTCGCGGTTCGTGTTCGATGGGGCCGGCGAGATGGTCGATTCGGGCACGTTGAACGCTGAGGCTTACCAGGGGTGGGTGGAGTGGGTGGACCCGTCCACGGGGGAGGTGCGGGGGTCGCGGCGGGAGAACTCGGTGCTGTTCTTGGACAAGGTCATCAACGTGGACAAGACCCTCTCGGTGGCGGCCGTGCTGGACCTGCGGATCGCGCAGCAGTTGGACGCGGCGTTAGAGCAGATGGCGCACGAGCTGATGGCCTACGCCGCCTCCGAGATGCACACCCGGGTCGGCCCGCGTGGCGGGCAGGTGTGGGTGCCCGTGGAGAAGCTCGAGGCGGTGACGGTGGCGCACCGGACGTCGCGGGAGGGGGACCCGCACCGGCACCTGCATCTGCAGTTCCTGAACCGGGTGTGGGCTGCCGGGGCGTGGCGTGCGTTGGACACCGCGGAGTTCGTCAAGCACAACGCGGCGATGAACCGGTTGGGGGAGGCGGTGTTGGCCTCACATGCCGGGTTGCAGGACGCTCTGGCGCAGGCCGGGTTGAGCTTCGACCCGGCCACCGGGGCCGTGGTCGAGCTGGCCGAGGCGGCGGAGGTGATGAGCAAGCGGGCCGGACAGATCGCGGAGCGTCGGGCGCAGCTGGTCGCGCAGTGGGAGGCCGAGCATCCGGGGCAGACGCCGGGGGAGCAGATTCTGGAGGGGCTGGATCATCTGGCGTGGGCGCAGACCCGTCGGGAGAAGGTCCCCGGCGAGCTGCCGGATGAGGACAAGTGGCGGGCCGAGATCGCCGCGACCGGGTTCGTGATGCCTTCAGGGCCGCGTGAGCGTGCGGTGGTGTCCTGGTCGCAGGTGGACAAGTCGGCCCTGATCCGGGCCGCGGTGGAGCAGCTGGAGACGTCGCGGTCGGCGTGGTCGGTGGCGGATGTGTCGGCGGCAGTCTCGGCGGAGTTCAGCCGGACCGGTGTGACGGATTACCCGCGCCCGGTGGGGGAGCTGGTGCGGGAGGCCACCGAGGCGCTCGTGGCGGGCCGGTGCACGTCGATCGCCCCGGACGTGGACCCGTGGACGGCTCCGCACCATCTGAAGGTGCTCACCACGGACCAGGTCATCGAGGCCGAGCGCACCCTGCAGGGGCTGCTGCTGGCCAAGGCGTTGGAGCCGGTCACCGAGCAGGTGGCCGTGGCCGGCCGAACCTACGAGCTGGGGGCGCACCAGGACATGGACCAGGGGTTGCTGGAGCGCATCTTCGCTGAGTCCACCTCCACGGACCCAGATGGTCAGCCTGTGTCTCTGCCTGAGGGGGTCGGGCATCGGGATGCGTTGGCGGCGATCTCGGGCACGCACCAGTTGGTGGTGGTCACCGGGGCGGCAGGGTCGGGCAAGACCACCTTGTTGAAGGCCGCCAAGCATGTGGGGGCGGTCAAGGGTGTGGAGCAGGTGATAGTGACCCCTACGGCGAAGGCCGCTGAGGTGGCCGCCGCCGAGACCGGATCCAGTGCCAGCACCGTGCATGCGCTGTTGCGGGCTTATGGGTACCGGTGGGAGACCGACAAGGCCACGGGGGTGACCCGGTGGCAGCGCCTTAACCCGGGTGAGGGCGACTACCAGGGTGTGCCCGAGGGGCGCCGGCTGGGCCCGGGCGTGCAGGTGGTGGTGGATGAGACCGGGATGCTCTCCCAGGACGTGGCCGCCCGCCTGTTCACGGTGCTGCACGAGACGGGGGCGCGGGCCGTGCTCACCGGTGACTACCAGCAGCTGGGCGCGGTGGGCCGTGGCGGGGTGCTGCAGATGGCCGAGCACGCCACGGAGGCGTCCGTGGACCTGGACACCGTGCACCGGTTCCTCAACCCGGTCTACGCGTCGCTGTCCTTGGCGATGCGTGCCCGGCAGGCCCCGGGTGAGCAGTTCGACCTGTTGGTGGAGATGGGTCTGGTGCAGGTCCACGCCAGTCAGGAGGAGGCAAATCAGGCCCTGGCGAAGGCGTGGGTACACGGTGCTCGTGAGGGTGCGCCCCCGTTGATCTGCGCGGCGACGAACGAGAACGCCCAGCAGATCAACACGGCCATCCAGCAGCACCACACCAGCACCGGCCCCGAGGCCGGTTCTGGCCTCCTGGTGGGCATGGATGGTCTGCCCATGAGTGAGGGCGCTCGGATCATGACCCGCCGCAACGACGCCCTGCTGGGGGTGCTGAACCGGCAGGTGTGGACCATCCGGAAGATCGGCCCCACGCACACGAAGATCCAGGACCCTGACGGTGGGCACCGCACCCTGCACGTGCCCAACGAGTACCTGACCGAGCACGCGCATCTGGGGTGGGCGCTCACCGCGCACGGGGCCCAGGGGGCCACCGTGGGCCAGGCGCACACATTGGTTGACGAGCACACCGACGCTGCCGGCCTCTACGTCGGGCTCACCCGTGGCCGGGAGTCCAATGTGGCGCACTTCGTGGCCGAGGACCTGGCGGAGGCTCGGGCGCAGTATGTGGCGGCGATGGGTCGGGACGGGGCCGATCACGGCCTGGACGCAGCCCGCCAAGCCCTGGCCGCGCAGCTGGAGGGCATGAACCTGCCCGGCCGGCAGGCCCCGGTGCAGCCGGTGCTCAAGAGTGCTGCGCAGTTGCGCCCGGGGGACCAGATCCAGGACGGTGGGCAGCTGTTGACCGTGGTCGCCGTCCACGGGCAGAAGGTGACGATGCGCCCGTCCCAGGATCCGGGATCTGGTGTGCGCACGGGCACGCTCAAGGCTGGGGCGCAGGTGCAGGTGTGGCCTGCGGCCACGACGTTCCCGGCACCGAAGGGCCAACGTGATCAGACGTTGATGGGGCTGGGGATGCAGTTGCGCAAGGCCGAACGGGTGGCCGCGGCGTTGACCCCGTGGAACACGCATCGTGAACAGGTGGGCGCCTGGGTGGCCGCGCACCCGCAAGCCTGCGAGCTCGCTGACACCCTGGACGTGCTGGATGAGCGCTTGACCCAAGCCCGGCAGCAGGTGCACGAGGCACACCAGCAGATGCACGAGCAGCACCAGGCCCAGACCCGGCAGCTGCGAGCCGAAATGGAGCAAGCCAAGACCCGGGCGCAGAGCGCAGGGTTCTTCCAGCGCCGCTCAGCACGGGCTGAGCTGGAGCGGGCCCGAGCCGCGCTGTTTGAGCATCAGTGGAGGACCAGGGCCACTCTCCCCCCGGAAGCCACCGTGGAGTTGGAACGCCTGACCCAGACCAGGGAAGAAGTCTTCGCCCAGTACCAGGGCCTGGCAGAGGACTTCGTCACGCAGCTGCCGGCCCCACAGCGTCCTCCTGGAGGGTTGGGGGTGCAGGTGCACACCGAGCCGGTGTCCGTGTGGCGGCACCTGGAGCGTCAACCGGTCACCGCGACCGCGGACACGGCCGCCCGCGCCGAGGAGTACCAGAAGCAGGCCGAGCAGCTGCAGCGCCGGCGGGACTGGTTCGCCCAGGAGACCCCGGAAGTGAATGCGTCCCTGTGGGGTCAGGTCAAGGCCCCCACCCGGGCACCGGGGCCGGCTGGGGCAGCCCATCTGGTCCCCCAGCGTGAGCGAGACACGGGGCTGGAACGCTGAGGAATCTGCCGCCCTCCGGCCGGGCGTAGGCCGCCCTGCCTCCGGTTGCCATGGGAAGAGCCGGGGTGCCTTCCAGCCAGGCAGGGAGAGGCAGCCCCACGTGAGCGAAGACCCCACGACATGCCCTTAGACAGCAGAATGCCCCACGACCGCCAAGACGTGGGGCATACTGACAAAGTCCAAACAACTTCATACCCGAGCTTAGCGCACCGCCAACTTTCGCGCACGGCTCCACGCGGCGATTGTGCTCACTCCCGCGTCACCAACGAGAAGCACGCGGCCTCACCCGCCGTATTCGCCCGTCAGAGGGGCTGTCCTTCTACGAGCTGATGTGCCGCCAGGTGCTCCCACGATCCGTGAGGACGTGGGGCGAAGGAGTGCCGAACCTGGGGCCGAACGTGCCGCCCGCCATGAGACCTGACCCGGGCCAAGAGCCATCAGCACACGCCGCCACTGCACGCGAGTAATGCCGCGCGCCTCCAATGCATACGCATACCCATACGCACACTGCGGGCTGAACCATCACCCCAGCGTCACCGGAGCCTCTAGTCCCCACCACGATCCGCCCTTTTGGGCCTATCAGGGGACCGGAGGCACGCCGCGCCGCTCCCCCCGCTCCTACAGGCTGGCAGGTCCGGGCAGGGTGTTCCACCAGTCCCCGAGCCCTCTCCCCGGCTCGTAGCCCCGACCAGGCAGAATCCGAGCACAACAAGCCCGAACGGCCCGCAGAGCCCCCAGGACAGGAGCCGGACATGACCAGTCAGTAGCTACCCCGCCAGGATGTGATCGGCTACGCCAGAGTCCTCATTAAGGTCCAGGCGCGGTTCGGTGTGCACCCCTCCCTCTTTATCGGGTACCCGATATTCTGTGAGTGGACGAAAGAGGTGCCCCATGACCCTGACCCTGATCCCCCCGAGCACTCCTGACGAGGCCACCCAGCAGCTTGCACAGCTCCAGGGCACCACCGTCGCCCTTGCCGTGCTGCGTCGGGTGCAGCTCGTCAAGGCCGCCGAGGCGGGAGTGACCCAGCAGCAGCTTGCCGGTGCGCTCGGCCGAGCCCAGTCGAGCATCAGCGAATACCTCGCCCGTGCCCGCACGAGCCTGGCCGATAGGCCCGCTACGCATCCGCTGTGGCCGGCCGAAGTCATCGACCTCTACGCGGCGGGCCTTCTGCCCCGTGACGAAGTGCTCTCCTACCTCGCCAGTTACCCCTACATCGACCCCGCACCCACCGATGACCCGGCCTACACCGTGACCCGGCCCGGTGAGTTCGGGGAGGTCGCAGCAGCGAACTGGAGCGGCAAGCTCTCCGACGCCGACTACGCGGACCTCTACGACCTTCTGCACGCAGACGACCAGCTGAACTCGATCGGGTCGATCAACTTCCCCGGTCAGTGCACCTAATGGGCGGCTCTGAAGGCTTCGGTAGTTCCGTGAGGACTCTTTCCACTCTTGGTTAGTGCGAGTGGGCACCAAGAAAAACTTGCTAGCAAGCTAGCTATCTAACTTGCGCGCTAGCAAGTCAGCACGCTTTCATGCTTGCTTACTAGTAAGCAAGCATGAAAGCATGCGTGCATGCATACCTTGATGGTCTACTCCGAGGCCGGCGGTGTCGCCAAGACGACGACGGCCGTTTCCCTGGCCATGTCCTGGGCTGAGCAGGGCCGACAGGTGGTCTTGATCGATCTGGATCCTCGTGCGGCTGCCACGAAATGGGTGGACGTGGAACCTACCGAGCCTGGCCTGCATATCGGCGCGGTGATTGGCAACCCCGACCCCACCGGCTGGATCCAGGATCTTGCCGTGCCCTCCGGCTGGCACGAGAACCTTCGCGTGGTCCCCTCTGACCGGTCCTTGTCTCACCAGGAAGCCGACCGCGCGGACCACGCCCATCTGCGTCTGCGCATGGCCTTGTCCGGTCTGCAGGCTGATCTGGTGGTCATCGACTGTCCCAACCGTCAGGGCGGGCCGCTGACCCAGAACGCGTTCACCGCCTCAGACGGGGTGATCTACGCCGCCCGCCCCACCTCGGACGGTTGCGACGGGGTGCACGGGGCCCGCCAGAGCGTGGCCGCGTTCAAACAGTCCATGGCCCTGCTGGGAGCTGCAGACCGGCTCACCGAGGTGGGCATCGTCGTCTCGGACTACCGAGACCACATCACCCCCAAGGACCAGACCGTCGCCGTCGAGGAGCTGCGCGAGACCGGGCTGCTGCTCACCCCCCTGGTGCCGGCCCGCTCCATCGTCCCCAAGGCACGTCTGGCCTGCGACTGGCTGGGCCGCTACGAGAAGGGCGAACCCGTCGCCACCGCCTACGCCGACCTGGCCGGCCTCATCTTCGAAAGGATCACCGCATGAACGAGAAGCAGTCCGAACCCGACCTGAGCCTGCGAGCACAGCGCCGCAAGCCCAGCCCGGCCCCCCAGACCCCGGCTCCCGGAGCGGTGATCCCCGCAGAGCCGGCAACAGCCTCGGACCCGGCCGGCGGGTATGTGCCCCTAGCCCGGCGTGGGGCACCGACCGTGGCGCTGAACGTGCGGGTGCCCGAAGCGATCCGCGACGCGGTGCGTCGAGAAGCGGCCATGAACCCGGCAACGCCCAGCCAGGCAGCGGTCATCGAGGCTCTGGTCCGCGCGCACCTGATGCACTGACCGGTGCGCCAGGTCGAGGGGTCTGAGCTGATCCTTCAGGCCATCAGAGATACCTGCCCCTCCAGGGCTGAGGACCCCTGTGCGTCCTGGGTGCCGGCCTCGTGTTCCCTGCGCAACGTGGGCAGGCTGAAAGGCGTCTGCCACAAACCCTGCTGGGGCCGGTGTTGTGGCGAACTGACTGGGGCCAGTCTTCGGCCGTCTGGCAGGCGAGTTGTGGAGACTGCCGGAGGCGTCTGGGAGCCACGCCATAAACGACCGAATCTGCCGCCCTCGTCTCACACGCGCCGAGGCGGCGACAACCACGCGCGATCCTCAGCAGACGCCGGTGCCATTGCGCCAGCGGTCCTGACTGGGCGTGTGGGCGGGGGTCAAATGGAGGCAGGCCCGGTGCTGTTCAGTGCCCGTGATTCATGGGCACCCCTGACCCCGAGGCATCGAGCAGGGTCAGGGGTGCGCGAACCCTGTCTCAGTGGCCCCCGCCGAGGCGGCCGGACATCCGAGCGCGCATCGCCCGGCTGGCCACGTTGAGACCGGTGATCTCCACCGTCGCCCCGTGCCGCCGGTACTTCTCCTCGACGGCGTCCAGCGCCGCGATCGTGGAGGCGTCCCACAGGTGCGCCTGGCTGAAGTCGATCACCACGCGCGCGGGGTCGCCCGCGTAGTCGAACTGCGTGTAGAGGTCGTTGGAGGAGGCGAAGAACAGCTCGCCCTGCACGCGGTAGCGCGCGACGGCGTCGCGCCCCTGCCCCTCGAGGGTGCGGGTGACGGTGGCCAAGTGCGAGACCCGCTGGGCGAACATGACCATGGCCGCGAGCACGCCCAGGCCCACGCCGATCGCGAGGTTGTGGGTGAGGACGGTGGCCGCCACGGTCACGAGCATCACGGCGGTTTCGGACTTGGGCATGAAGGCCAGCGTGGACGGCCGGATCGAGTGCCAGTCGAAGGTGGCCAGGGACACGAAGATCATCACGGCCACGAGCGCGGCCATGGGCACAAGCGCCACCACGTCACCCAGCGTGACGGACAGGATCAGCACGAACACGCCCGCCATGAAGGTGGAGATCCGGGTGCGGGCCCCGGAGGCCTTCACGTTGATCATGGTCTGGCCGACCATGGCACAGCCGCCCATGCCCCCGAACAGCCCCGAGACCACGTTCGCGACGCCCTGGCCCCAGGACTCGCGGGTCTTGGAGGAGTGGGTGTCTGTGATGTCGTCCACGAGCTTGGCGGTCATGAGGGACTCGAGCAGGCCGACGACGGCCATGCCGAGCGCGTATGGGAACAGCAGCTGCAGCGTCTCCAGCGTGAACGGCACATCCGGCACCAGCAGGGCGGGCAGAGAGTCCGGCAGACGGCCCTTGTCCCCCACCGTGGGCACGTCCGCGCCGGCCAGCAGCACGATCACGGTGACGACGACGATCGCTACGAGCGGGGCCGGGACGGCCGTGGTGACGCGCGGCAGCAGCAGGATGATCGCAAGGCCGAGGGCGGTCAGCGGGTACACCAGCCACGGCACGCCCATCAGGTCCGGCAGCTGCGAGGTGAAGATCAGGATGGCCAGGGCATTGACGAAACCCACCATCACCGAGCGCGGGACGAACCGCATGAGCTTCGCGACGCCGAGCAGCCCCAGGACCACCTGCAACCCTCCGGCCAGGATCACCGCGGCGATCAAGTGGTCGAGTCCATGGGAGGCCACCAAGGGCGCGACGACGAGGGCCGTCGCGGCCGTGGCCGCCGAGACCATGGCCGGCCGTCCGCCCACGAACGCGATGGTCATGGCCATGGTGGCCGCGGCGAACAGGCCCACCTGCGGGTCGACACCCGCGATGAGCGCGAAGGCGATGGCCTCGGGGATCAGGGCCAGCGCGACGACGAGGCCGGCGAGGACCTCGGTCTTGAGGCGGCCGGGTGAGCGGAGGGTCAGGCGGACGGACTGCAGCTGCTCGGGCGAGGGTTCGCGCGAGTTTGGCGGGGCCGCCACGCGGGCGGAGGCAGTGGAGGCAGGTGTCATGAGAGGAACCCTACTCTTACGTGAGGGTAGGTTTGGCGCGGATTGTCGGATGCATGGCGGAGATCACCGCGGGTGCCGAGTGCGTGCGCTGGCTAGCGGACCGGGGCGGGTGGGTCAGTCCCCGAGCGCCTCGAGCTCGGCCAGCAGCTCGTCCGCCTGGCGCAGCTTCCGGGCGAGTGTGGCCCGCCCCTTCCGCGCCCGCTCCAGGTACGCCGCGATGTCCTCCCGCGGCGCCTCGGCGGCCGGCCCCTCGAGAACCTCGAGCAGGAGGGCGGTCTCCTCGAGACTGAAGCCGAGCGGGGTGATGCGCATGACGCGCAGCAGGCGGGTCACGTCGTCCTCGGTGTAGAGCCGGAATCCGCCCTCGCTGCGCGCGGATGGCGGAACGAGGCCGACGTCGTCGTAGTGGCGGATGGAACGCAGGGACAGGCCGGTGCGCCCGGCCACCTCGCCGATCTTCATGGCGTGGCCGGGCATTGCCGCCTCGGAGTCGGCAACCATGGGTATCCCCTTTGGCTGGTTCGTGGATGTGGTTGAGCGCAGCATGAAGCTCTTGCTGAACTGGATGAATACGACCACCTGAGCCTACTGGGGTGGCACAGGCAGGGACCATCCTCTCCAGGGGTGCGGGCAGGAGGCACCGGCTTCCTTCGCGTGTCCCATGGGCGGTCCGCGTTCGAGCAGAGGAAGCCGGCACGGCCAGGGAGGCTGCCGAATGCCGAAGGTGGTGCCCGCTCACCGTGCGCAAAGCCACCCGCCCGCCTGAGCGTCTGGCTCCCCTTCGCCTGGGGATGATGCGTCCACTCGGGTATGCCAGAAGCGACCCCCTGTCCCTCAGGGGATGGTGGGGGCGTTGTCCTGGTGTGAGGGCGAGGTCCTGATCCTTCAGAGGCGGCATGGCGGTCCGTCGTGCGGGGGTCAGATCAGCGGTGCGGCGCTCACGGACAGGTTGGTGCCCACACCCGTGGCGTTGAGGTAGACGACGGTGGTGCCGTAGCCGGAGACCGTGATGGACCGGTAGAGGGAGATGGCCGTGACGGCGGTCGAGCTGGCGCCCGTGGACCCGGCGACGCTGTAGGGGGACTGCCCCGTGGTGCCGCAGGCCTCAGTGCGGTCCAGGCCGAGCCGGCAGGTACCGTCGGTGCGTCCTACGGATCCGTTGGCCGGGACGGCGAGGCCGTTGGTCGCGTTGTAGGTCTTCCCGTTGTTCAAGGCGATCCGGGAGGTGCCGCCGTTGCTGGTGGAGGAGACGGATCCGGTGCGCACCCCGCAGGCCGCGGCCTCGTCGCTGAGGCGGAAGTCGAAATCGAGGGCCACCTGCTTGTTGGACAGCCTGCCGAGCGTCTCGTTGGTGATGCGCAGGTAGGGCATGTCTGACAATCGTTTTGACCATGCGAGCACAGCATTCAGGACCACAGCGGCCCTGTAGATGATCGCGTACTTGTCATACCGGGTCGCCAGACCCCGCCACTGCTTCAGGTGAGCGTACTGACGCTCGATGACGTTGCGGCCCTTGTAGGCGTCCGCGTCGAGGCTGACGGGGCGCCCGCCGCGGGCACCGCGCCGTCTGCGGTGGCCCTGCTGGTCGGCCGGTTCGGGGATGACCGCTTTGATCCCACGGGCACGTAGGTGGGTGCGGATCGCCCGGGAGGAGTACGCCTTATCGCCCAGCACGGCCTCGGGGCGGGTCCGGGGCCGCCCTACTGGCCGGGTCACGCGCAGCTGCTCCAGAAGAGGAAGCAGCATCGGGGAGTCCCCTCACCTGGCCGGGGGTGATCAGGCTGACCAGCGGCAGCCCGGTCCCATCGACGAGCTGATGGATCTTCGTGCTCAGCCCGCCACGGGAGCGCCCGATGCCGTGATCGGCCGGCTCCTCACGCGGATTCTTGTAGTTCGATCCATCCCCCTGTGTGGCGGGTGATGTTCGTCGCGTGCTGGTGGGCGCGGGCGATCGTGGAGTCCACCGAGACCGACCAATCGATCAGGCCTTCGGCGTCAGCGGCGGCGGTCAGCGTGGCCAGCACTGTGTCCCATGTGCCTTTTTCGGCCAAGCGCCGATGCCAGGTCCACACGGTCTGCCAGGGCCCGTAGACCTCGGGCAGATCCCTCCAAGCGATTCCGCACCGGTACCGGTAGATGATCGCCTCCACCATGGTGCGGGCGTCGGCGAACGGCCTGCCGGCGCGGCCGGTCCGGGTCGGGAGCATCGGGGCGATCAACTCCCATTGGGCGTCGGAGAGCATCTGGAACCGGGACATGTCCCCAGGGTCTCAGCTGACTCGTGCATCTATTCTCAGACACGCCCTAGGTCAGGGTGAACGCCGAGGCTGGGAGGGGCTTGCCTGCGGTGTACCCCGCGCAGGAGGAGGCGGCCATGGCGGGCGCGGCCGTCGATGCGGCCACGGCCGGCACGGCCCAGGCGAGGCCGGTGGCTACTGAACGGCGGGAGATTTCCATGAGGGGTACTCCAGTTAGGGCACACAAAAGAATTCAGGTGCACACGATTAGGTTCGTGAAAGCAGGAGTGTTCGGCTACGGCCGTCGGTGCATCTGAGACTGCCGGGGTGCCGGGGTGTGGTCAGACCACCTGTCTCCTCAGAGTTCAGGTATGTTAAATCTCATGCATGCATCGCCATTGGAGCCTCGGATGACCGCCGGTGTGGATCGGCCGGCGGATGGCAAGGTCGCCGTGGAGAGGGTGGATCGCCCCGGTCGTCGGGGAATGCGGCTGCTGGGGCCGGCCTTCGTGGCGGCGGTGGCCTATGTGGACCCCGGCAATGTGGCTGCGAACCTGACGGCGGGGGCCCAGTACGGGTACCTGCTGGTCTGGGTGCTGGTCGCAGCGAACCTGATGGCCATGCTCGTGCAGTACCTCTCGGCGAAGCTCGGGCTCGTCACCGGCCGCTCGCTTCCGGAGCTGCTGGGGCACCGGTTGCCGCGCGGGCGGCGTTTGGCGTACTGGGTGCAGGCGGAGATCGTGGCCGCCGCCACGGATCTGGCCGAGGTGATCGGAGGGGCCATTGCCCTGCACATCCTCTTCGGTATCCCCCTGCTGGCCGGCGGGGTGATCGTCGGGGTGGTCTCGATGATCCTGTTGGGTGTGCAGTCCCGGCGCGGGCAGCAGCCCTTCGAGTTCGTCGTCATGGGCCTGCTGGCCGTGATCACCCTCGGGTTCGTCTCGGGACTGTTCTACGGGCCCATCTCCTGGGGTGAGGCCGTGGCGGGCATGGTCCCCCGGTTCGAGGGAACCCAGACGGTGCTCCTGGCGGCCGGCATGTTGGGGGCCACGGTGATGCCCCACGCGATCTATGTGCACTCAGCTCTGGCGCGTGACCGCCATCAGGGGGCCCACGCTCATCCGGGCACCCTTGGCAGGCTGCTGCGGGCCACCCGGTGGGATGTGGGGCTGTCGCTTCTGGTGGCAGGGTCGGTGAACATCGCGATGCTGCTGCTGGCGGCGGCCAATCTCTCCGGGGTCTCCGGGACGGACAGCATCGAAGGCGCCCACGCGGCGATCACGACCGCACTGGGGCCGGCGGTGGGCGTGCTCTTCGGCGTCGGCCTGTTGGCCTCCGGGCTGGCCTCCACCGCGGTGGGCTCCTATGCGGGGTCGGAGATCATGGGCGGGCTGCTGCGCTGGCGCATCCCTCAGATGCTGCGGCGGGTGCTCACGCTGATCCCCGCGCTGCTGGTCATCGCCTCCGGGGTGGACCCCACCTGGGCGCTCGTCCTCTCCCAGGTGCTGCTCAGTATCGGCATCCCCTTTGCCATGATCCCCCTGGTCCGACTGACCGGTGCCCGGGCCGTGATGGGCCGACACGCGAACTCCACGCCCCTGCAGACGGTGGCATGGGTGGTCGTGGCTCTGATCGTGGCCCTGAACGCCGTGCTGCTGTGGCTGACGTTGACCGGGCAGGGGTGAAGGAGGTCCCGCTATCGTGCAGGCCATGAGCCTCGACGAGATCACTCCGGTGGCCCAGGACTACCTCAAGGCGATCTGGTCCGCCACGGAGTGGGGAGACGCGCCGCTGAGCACGAAGAGCCTGGCCGCACGCATGGGCACCACCGCGCCCAACGTCACCGAGACGGTCAAGCGCCTGGCAGCCCAGGGCCTGGTCGAGTACCAGCCCTACAAGCCCGTGACCCTCACCGGGAAGGGATGCGAGCACGCGATCGCGATGGTCCGCCGGCACCGGCTGCTGGAAAGCTTCCTCGCCGCGAGCCTAGGCTACTCCTGGGACGAGGTCCACGCGGAAGCCGAACGACTCGAGCACGCCGCCTCCGACGAGCTGATCGAGCGGATCGATCAGATGCTGGGCCACCCCACGCACGATCCCCACGGCGACCCCATCCCCACTCCCGCAGGGCAGCGGGAGCGGCCGGCCCACGCGGTCCGCCTGGATGCAGCCGAGCCGGGGTTCTACCGGGTCCTACGCATCTCCGACGCCGACCCGCAGCGTCTGATCTGCTTCCAGCAGGCCGGAATCGTTCCCGACAGTGTCGTCGAGGTGGCCGAGGCCGGCCACTTCCGACTGCGCGTGGTCGCAGTCGGGCCCGTGGAACTCATCGAGACGGATGCGGCTGCCATCTGGCTGGTGCCGAGCTCGACTCGAGGATGAATCGTCCCCACCTTCATTGCGCAGCGGTGCCGCCCCGTCGAGAAGCAGGCTGTCCAAGGGGGTATACCCCTTTACACACCCCGTCCGCCAACGAGAGCATCACGTGTGAGCAGCTTCGCTCTGTGTCGCGGTTTTCGCTGCGTTCCGTGTCGGGTTAGGTGGTGCCGATGACGAGGGTGCTGCGGGCGGCTTCGACGACGTCGTTGGTGATGACGTCGAGCTCGTTGATCTTCAGGACACGTTGAATCTGTGGGAGGAGACGTTCGAGGAGACGGAAGTTGCCGCGGGTGATGCGTTCGACGGCGGCGATGGCTTGCGCGTCAGTGAAGTCGTCGGGGTCGAGGGTCTTGCCGAGCTTGCGCCATTGACGTTCGAGGACGAACAGCAGCTCGTCGTGGCCGAGGGGGCGGTACTGGTGGGCGAACCCGAGTCGGCTGTAGAGCTGTGGGTAGTGAGTGAACTGCTTCTCGATGCCGGGCATGCCGATCAGGATCATCGCGATGCCTGTTCGGTCGTACTGGTCGCGGAGCCACTCGATGGCGTTGCCGGTGAGGCGTTCGGACTCATCGATGATGATCAGCTCGAGCAGTGACGGGTTGGGGCCGTGCGCGTGGTCGACGTGGCCGCCGTGGAGGACGAGGTGTTCCTCGATGCAGCGTTCGGTGCGGATCATGTCGTGCCGGAGGTCCTCTTGCAGGGCGCGCATCGTCGCGGAGACCTCGGGCGTGTAGAAGACGGTCCGGGCGCGGTGGGCCGCGGCATAGATCTTGGTGACGTTCACCTCGTCGGGCGTCGGTTCGTGGTTTGTGAGCTCGTTCCCGGTGCCGGCGCGGCCGGCCCACCAGGTGTTCGAGAGAATCTGGCCCGGGTTAAGAACCGGGATGGGGCGTTCGTAGCGCTTGACGAGGTAGGGCGCGAGGAGCCGGTCGGAGTCGTCGGGGATGACTATGGGCGGATTAAAGGTGACGGTGATGTCTCGCGCGGGGGTCGGTCCGAGGTTGGTGATGATGAAGTCGATGGAGGAGTCGCTATCGACCGCGGGGCGGAACTCGGCGGCGATCATCGGCTGGGATCGGGCTTTGCTGTCCAGGGCGGCGGAGATGAGCGCGATGATCGCGACGAGCGCGGCGACAACGCCGGCGACGGCGCCGATCGCGCTGCCGTACTCGTTGATCCAGGTCCAGGCCTCGAGCACGCTCATCCGGGTCATGAGGTGAGCGTAGCTGCGAGGCGGAACTGGCTAGAGAGACGGGGCGCGTCGTCTGGACATCGTGCCGCCGCAGGCTCTGAGGCGCCGGCGGCCGCGGATCGCGCCTGAGATGGATCGGCGGCCACCGGCGCGGGGGTCAGTGCGCGGCTCCGAGCTCGATCATGAGCACCCCGACGATGATCAGGCCGATACCGGCCGCCATCACCTTGGTCAGCGGTTCCTTGAAGAGGATGCGGCTGAGGACCGCGGTGAGCGCGACACCGGACGCGGCCCAGATGCCGTAGGTGACTCCGAGGGCCAGGCCCTCCACGAGGGCCATGGTGATGCCGAAGAACGCGATGCCGTAGCCGCCGAGGACGGCGAGCAGCCACAGGCCCTTCTTCTTGGAGCCGGAGGTCGCCATGCGCAGCGAGAGGGTGCCGGCGACCTCGAAGATGATCGCGATGATGAGGAACAGGTAGGCCATCAGACGGTCCCTTCACGCTTCTTCGTCGCGGCCTGCGAGCCGAGCTCGACGCACAGGACCCCGCCGATGACGACGGCGATGCCGAGGGTCATCAGCGCGGTCAGCGGCTCTCCGAAGATGACTGCGGAGAGGATCGCGGTCAGGGCCACTCCGGCGGCTCCCCAGATGCCGTACCCGACGCCGAGGGGCATGCCCTGCTTGAGCGCGCCGGCCAGGAGCGTGAACGTTCCGATGTAGCCGACCGCGACGAGCGCGAAGAATCCGGGGGCGTCGACGGCAGCTTTCAGTGACAGGGAGCCTGTCACCTCGAGCGCGATCGCCCCGGCGAGGAACACCCACTTCATTTCTGTACTCCTTCATCGATCAGTCGTTGGGCGATGCCGCGCACGAGTGCACGCTGCTCACCGGTCATGCTCAGAAGTCCGAGCGCCTGGTCGGTCCAGGCGCCGTCAGCGATCAGACGCGCCGACTGCAACGCGGCTTTCTGGCCAGCGTCGCCGGGTGCGTCCTCCCCGAACCAGGGCCGCAGGCGCTCCCGCCACTGGGCGGCGAGAGTGTCGCGCAGCTTCACATCCGCGAGCAGCGCGAGATCGCCCCCGTCGAAATCGGAGAGCACCTCGAAGTCCACATACGCGCGCAGCCGCTCGACCGGATCGGTGACCTCCCCGATCGTCGCGGCGAGCTGTCCCTCCCAGAGGTCCATCACCCGATTGACGACGCCGACCATCAGCGCCTCCTTCGAGGAGAAGTGATGCACCACCCCCGCCTTACTCATGCCTGCTTCGGAGGCGACGGAATCGATCGTCACCACGCCACCGCGCCGCAGCACGGCGATCGCATCATCGAGCAGCTGCTCGGTCGTCTTTGCCATGCCCCGAGAGTACCGACCAAACGTTTGGTCGGTCAAGTGACATAGCGCTATGGGTAGCAGGCGTCCCGTAAGGGGATCGCTTACCGGCACACACAGATACGACGCCGAGCGCCGCGAAAATCCGCGGCGCCGAGTGTCCCGTGTGAGCAGCTTCGCTCTGTGTCGCGGTTTTCGCTGCGTTCCGTGTCGGGTTAGGTGGTGCCGATGACGAGGGTGCTGCGGGCGGCTTCGACGACGTCGTTGGTGATGACGTCGAGCTCGTTGATCTTCAGGACACGTTGAATCTGTGGGAGGAGACGTTCGAGGAGACGGAAGTTGCCGCGGGTGATGCGTTCGACGGCGGCGATGGCTTGCGCGTCAGTGAAGTCGTCGGGGTCGAGGGTCTTGCCGAGCTTGCGCCATTGACGTTCGAGGACGAACAGCAGCTCGTCGTGGCCGAGGGGGCGGTACTGGTGGGCGAACCCGAGTCGGCTGTAGAGCTGTGGGTAGTGAGTGAACTGCTTCTCGATGCCGGGCATGCCGATCAGGATCATCGCGATGCCTGTTCGGTCGTACTGGTCGCGGAGCCACTCGATGGCGTTGCCGGTGAGGCGTTCGGACTCATCGATGATGATCAGCTCGAGCAGTGACGGGTTGGGGCCGTGCGCGTGGTCGACGTGGCCGCCGTGGAGGACGAGGTGTTCCTCGATGCAGCGTTCGGTGCGGATCATGTCGTGCCGGAGGTCCTCTTGCAGGGCGCGCATCGTCGCGGAGACCTCGGGCGTGTAGAAGACGGTCCGGGCGCGGTGGGCCGCGGCATAGATCTTGGTGTCGTCTTCACTGCGTGCGGCCCACCTGGCGATGAACGGGCCGATGCTGTCCCAGTGCGCGTAGCGGCGCGCTGAGAGGGTCTTGCCGACGCCGGCGGGCCCGAAGCAGACGCCGATGGTGTTCTGCTTCCGGACCGCGTCGGCAAACTCTGCGAACCGGCGGTGCTCCTTGGTGACGATGAACTGGCTCGTCATGACCGGTCCTCCTCGTAGGTCTTCAGTCGCGGCCGATCCGTCTCGACGGCTGCCGGTGTGGTGGTGTCGTCGAGTTTGGGATTGACGATCGCGATGCGTTCGTGGATCTGCCCGCGTAAAGCCCGGCGGTGAGCGTTCCTGGCGGCTTGGATCTGCTTGAGGCTGATCGTCTCGGTCTGGTGCTCGGTGCTGATCGCGGTGCAGAGGAACACGTCGCGGTGGAAGACGCGGATCTCGGTGACGTCGCGTGGGTCGTACCGGACACTCACGGTGCTACCGACGAACGGCGCGAGAGTGGCCGCGGTGTAGCGGAGGCCCTCGAAGTGGATGCCATCGCGCTGCACGACCCGCGTCGTGGGGACGGTGAGCAGGAACCCGTCGAGCTGTTCAAGGGACTCCGGGAGCCGTGGCAGCCACCCGTCTGCAATCCACGCGTGCAGTGGGCTCGTCCGGAGCTCGCGGTGGGTGCGGGCGTTGTAGCTGCGGATGAACGTGCTGATGGCACTGTCGACGCCGCCGAGATCCAGCGCCGGCGTCGGCGCCGAGGATCCGGCTGCGAAATGGCCGGGGAGCGTTGGGAGCAGTTCGGTGTTGATCGTGCCGAAGAACCGCTCGATCTTCCCGCGCCCCTGGGGCCGGGCGACCTGCGAGTGGATGATGCGGAGGTGCAGCACAGCGGCGGTGTCGCCGAGACGATGGCTGGTGAAGTCGGACCCGTGGTCCGTGTAGAGCACGTCCGGGATCCCGCAGACGGGCCAGTCCGGTTCCGGCTTGTGCCAGATCGCTTGGCGCAGCGCGAGCGCGGTGTTCGCCGCTGACGGGGCACCGAGGAACACCATGTACCCGCAGATCGCGCGGGAGTAGTCGTCGAGGATCACCGTCAACCACGGCCGTGCGGGCTTGCCGTTGGGCCCGACGATGAGCAGGTCAAGCATCGTGTGGTCCGCCTGCCAGATCGCGTTCGGGCGGTCCGCGCGACGTCGGAGCAGCAGCTCGTGTTTGTCACGGTATGACGCTGGCCCCTCGAGTGCGAGCGTCACCATTCCGGGATCGAGCCCGTTCACGATCGACCGCACGGCGGAGTACGACGGCGACGGCAGTCCCCGTTCAGCGCAGTGGACGCCAACCTGACGGTGAATGGTGGCGATCGACGGCCGCGGCTTGGTGAGCGCAAGCCCTTCGACCAGGCGGACGAGTTCCGGTGCTGTGCGTCGGACGCCATGGTCGGCGCGAGCGTCGTCGGCGAGGGCGGCGTATCCGCCTGTCCGGTAGCGGGCGAGCCAGCGTTGCAGGGTGCGCTCGGTGACGCCCGTGCTGCGGGCCAGAGTGGCAAGCGGGATTGCGTCCTCGACGTGCAGTCGAAGGATTCGCCACCGCTCGCTCGCGTCCATGACCGGCTACATCGTCGGTGAGGGCTTTGCGCGTCGGCGGGCGACGGGTTCGGCGTGCTTCGCGAGCGTCCGGTAGATGGTGGTGCGGCTGACGCCGAGGACATCGCCGATCTGCGCGACGGTCATGTCCTGCTGTTCGTAGAGCCGGCGTGCGGTGCGCACCTGGTCCGCGGAGAGCCGAGATGGTCGGCCGCCGGTTCTGCCGCGGGCTCGGGCGGCGGCGAGGCCGGCGTTGGTGCGTTCCTTGATGAGGTCCCGTTCGAACTCCGCCAGCGCAGCGAAGACGTGGAACACAAGCCGGCCACCGGGTGAGGTGGTGTCAATGGTCTCCTGCAGCGACCGGAACCCGATGCCGCGTTCGGCGAGTGCGTGCAGCTGGTCGATGAGGTGCCGGATGGATCGACCGAGCCGGTCGAGTCGCCAGACGACGAGAGTGTCGCCGGGGCGGAGCTGGTCGAGGAGCTTGTCGAGCTCGGGCCGGTGTTGCAGCGACCCGGACATGGTGTCGACGAACACGCGGTAGCAGCCGGCGGCGCCCAGCGCGTCGATCTGTAGCGACGCGTCCTGGTCGGTGGTGGACACGCGCGCGTACCCGAGGAGGTGACCCATGGAGAGAACGTAGCGAAACTCGACCAGGAGGGGTAGTGGCGGCACGTAGATTCCGGGATTGGGTTCCGTTACAAGACACGCCGCCTCACACGCTGCCGAACCGTCGGCACGGGCAGTTGTAGCGGAGTCGTTCGTATTTGCTACAGCCGGTGAGTCAGCGCCGCGAGCCGGAGCGCTTGGACGGAACGTCGTTGTTGTTCCGCGCGATGGCGGCCGTTGGCCGGAGAGGGGTGTGGTGCCGCGATGACGGGTACGAGTCGGGGGTGCTCGTCCAGGGTGAGGTGCCGCATGACTCCGTTGAGGGCGGCGGTACCGTACGTGACGATGGCATCGAGCACGGGGAGCACCTTGAGCAGAGTTTCGAGGGCGTGTCGCCCCTCGTCGATGTCCACAGGTCGGACGCGGCCGAGAATCTCCCACGGGATGAGGTTCCAGCGGAGGTAGTCGTTGCGTGCGAGTCCGGACTCGATGCGGGCTGCGCGGAACGCGGCCGCGGTCGGGCCCGGGTTGTCCTCGCTGCAGATCGCCGTGTGCGCTGCGGCGATCGTCTGGGGGCCGGGCGACTGCATGAGGACCAGGACGCGGCTGGATGTGCCGCCGGATCTCGGGTCGAAGTTCGGGACGAACCGCCGTGAACCGTCGGGTGCGGTGCGCCATGCCTCGGCGAGGGCGTTCAGGGATCGAACGTCCGCGACCTCGTCCGCGAGTTCGTCGGGGGTGCTCATGCCGGCTGTGGTGGTGCGAGGAGTGTGCCGCGGATGACGGAGCCGTGGAAGGTGCGGACGGCAACGGTGATCCACGCGGCGACGAGGCCCACGTAGTAGACGACTGCGAGGACGGCGACGACGGTGAGTCCGGAGTGCAGGGCCAGGCCGTTCAGGCCGGTGACGCAGGTGCCGACGGGGAACGTGAATGACCACCAGGTCAGGCTGAACAGCAGGTGTTCGCGGGCGGTGCGGATGGTGATGGCGAGGGCGATGACGGTCCACAGCAGCGCGAAGCCGAGCATCGCGAACCCGTACACCAGCGCCACGACCAGCAGTGCGTGGGCGGTCGACGCGTCGACGACGGCGGGGGCGTTCGATGCGAGGAGGTTTACCGCGGTGATGGACTGTCCGACCGGTCCGAGGACGATCCACAGGGTCGGCACCATACCGGCGGCACCGACCTTGTGTTGCGCGAGACGGTTCCAGATCAGCGTAATGACGACCAGGGACGTGATGAGGCTGAGGCCGAAGAAGCCGTAGCAGGACCACAGCAGGGTCTCCCGTGCCTGCCCGGCGGGGGCATACGGCAGGAGGAGCGCACCGGTCGAGGCGGACACCATCGGCGGGACGATCGGCATCAGCCAGCCGCCGAACGCGGATTCGGGCGTGTTCTCGTGGCGGGTGAACGCCAGGTACGGCACCAGGACCGCGGTGAGCAGGCCGCCGATGGTGCCGATGGTCCAGAGGACCCAGTCGACGGTGACGGCGGCGGGGAGGCCGATCCAGTCCTTGCCGAGGAGGATCGTGCCGGCGCCGACGGTGAGGAACGCCATGGGCGGTGCGCCGTAGAAGTGGGAAATCACCGGGTTGAGGTGGTGCTTCGCTGCGGTGCTCCGGTAGCGGACCCAGTGCAGGACCGTCGCGATGGTGAGGGCGACGAGCAGGACCGCCGCGATCGCCCAGACGACCGTCGCCGCCGTGCGCAGACCGGGGAACTGCAGCGGTAACGACGCGGCCGCGACGGCGACGATCCCGGTCCCCATGATCGACGCGAACCAGTTCGGGGTCAGGTTCGACACGATCAGGCCGGGCCGCTCCAGCTCCCGGAACAGCCGCCGGTCGCGCACACCGTGCTCAGAGGCTGCGGGTGCGTGGGCGAGGTGAGCGGACATGCACCCATCGTGCGCGTGTGCCCCGTGGTTCGGGAACGGCGGACTCGTTGGCAGGGCACAATGGTTGCTTGTGGCACTGCGGCGGTTGACGGACCGGATCCTGGACCTCGACACCCTCGAGGTCCTCGTCCGCGTCGCGGAGACCGGGTCGTTGACCCGCGCGGCCGAGGTGTTGGGGGTGACACAGCAGGCGGTGTCTGCGCGCTTGCGTGCCGCGGAGCAGGCGACCGGTCAGCCGCTGGCGCACCGGACGGCATCCGGGACCGCGCTGACCGACGCCGGCCGGGTGGTGCTCGGTCTCGCCGTCCCGGTGTTGGAGGCCTCCCGGCGGCTTGAAGCAGGCGTCGCCGCGCTGCGGGAACCGGCGGGATCCCTCGTGATCGCAGCGTCGCAGACGATCGCCGAACTCCTGCTGCCCGGATGGCTGCTCACCCACCGTGCTGCCACGCCGGATGCGTCGGTGCGTTTGATCGCGGGGAACTCCGCCGACGTGACCGACCTCGTCCGTTCCGGCGCTGCCGACGTCGGGTTCACGGAGACTCCTGCTGCGCCGATTGGCCTCTCATCGTTGGTGGTCGATGAGGACGAACTCGTGGTCGTCGTCGCCCCGCACCATCCTTGGGCAAGCGCTTCGGCCATCACCTCGGATGACCTCGCGGAGACACCCCTGCTGCTCCGTGAGGAAGGGTCCGGCACCCGCTCCACGGTCGAAGCGTGGCTCGACGACGCGGGTCTGACCCTGGTCCCGCCGGCTGCAGTGCTGGAAACGACTGGCATCATCCGCGCCAACGCTCGAGCGGGCATCGCGCCCGCGGTGATGAGTCTCCGCACCGTCGACACTGACCTCGAAGACGGTGCCCTCGTCCGGGCGCTACTGCTCGGCCCGCCACTGATCCGGCCGCTGCGAGCGATCTGGTCAGGCCGCCCGGGGCCCGCTGTGACGGCGTTCCTGGACACTGCTCGCAGCTCGAGTACCGGTGGTCAGATCAGTCCGTAGGGCAGCTCCGGGTGCTGCTCGGCGATCTCGGTGAGCCGGTTGTACTTCGCGACGCGTTCCCCGCGGCCGGGTGCGCCGGACTTGATCTGCCCGGTGCCGGTCCCGACAACGAGGTCCGCGATGAACGTGTCCGTGGTCTCCCCAGAACGGTGGGAGACCATGCTGGCCATCCCGATGCTCTTGGCGGTGGCGATCGCGCCGAGGGTCTGGGAGACGGTCCCGATCTGGTTCGGCTTGATCAGTGCCGCGTTCGTCAGCTGCTGCTCGCCGCCGTCGCGGATCCGCTGTGGGTCGGTGACGTAGAGGTCGTCGCCGACGATCTGGATCCGGTCGCCGAGCGCCGCTTGCATGCGGCGGAACCCCTCATGGTCGTCTTCCGCGAACGCGTCTTCGATGCTCCGGATCGGATACGTGTCGATGAGGTGCCGGTAGTAGTCGACCAGCCCGTCCCGGTCGAGGCTGTCGTTGAGCACCCGGTAGGAGCCGTCGCCCTGGGAGAACTCGTTCGCGGCCGGATCGAGCGCGATCGCCACCTGATCGACGCCCGGCTCGTAGCCGGCGGTACGGATCGCGTCGACGAGCAGGTCGAGCGCTTCCTCGGGCGCAGCGATCGACGGTGCGAAACCGCCCTCGTCGCCGAGGCCGAGGCTGCCGAACCGGTCCCGAACCAGCGCCGCGAGAGCGTGGTACACGTCTGCGCCGATTCGGACGGCGTCTGCCATCGAGCCTGCGTTGACGGGAGCGATCATGAACTCCTGGAAGTCCAGCTCGTTCGCTGCGTGCGCGCCGCCGTTGAGGACGTTGAAGTGCGGGACCGGCATCCGCGGCGTCGAGCCGGTGATCTCAGCGATCCACTGCCAGAGCGGGAGGTCCGCGGCATGGGCGAGGGCCCTGGATGCGGCGATCGAGGTGGCGACAACGCTGTTCGCGCCGAGCCGGCGGTACCCGGTGGTGCCGTCGAGTTCGGCAAGGGCGGCGTCGATCTGCCCGATCGCCGACCACGACCGGCCGGTGAGGAGCCCTGAGATGTCGGTGTCGATCAGGTGGAGCGCCTGGGTGACGTCGCGGCCGCCGAACGCGGAACCGCCGTCGCGGAGCTCGACGGCTTCGTGGGCGCCGGTGGATGCGCCCGCGGGGGCGTCCCCGGTGACGGTGCGGCCGTCGTCGAGCTCGAGGGACACGCGGACGGTCGGGTAGCCGCGGGAGTCGAGGATGCGGGCGCCGTGGACGGCGTCGATGGTGACGGGGTGGTCGTGGTGGGTGACGTACTCACCCTGATGGGCTCCGTGGTGGTGGATGCCGCTGATGTAGTCGTTCATGGTGACGCTCCTTCGGTTCGGTTCGGGTCATGCGTCGAGCTGGTCTGTGGTTGGAAGGGGAAGCCGCGGGGAGGCGGAGGGACGACCTGCTGGCGATCACTCAGCGCCAGTGCCTCCCCGCGGCAGTCTGTGGACCCGTGGGTCACGGGTGTCGGGTGTGGGCGTTCTGTGCGGTGCGGATGACGGCTTCGGCAGCAGCACGGTCGGCCCACCCGTTGGTGGTGACGTGCTTGCCGTGCTCGATCTCCTTGTAGTGGGCGAAGAAGTGCTCGATCTCCGCCAGCGTGTGTTCCGGCACATCGGTGATGTCCCGCAGCTGCGCGAAGCGGTCGTCGCCAGCGGGAACGGTGAGGATCTTGTCGTCGCCGCCGTTCTCGTCGACCATGCGCAGCATCCCGACCGGCCGGACCGTGATGACGACGCCGGGGAACGTGGGACGGGGCAGGAGCACCAGGGCGTCGAGGGGGTCGCCGTCATCGCCGAGGGTGTTGTCGATGGAGCCGTAGTCCTGGGGGAACACCATGCTGGTGAACACCGCCCGGTCGAGCCGGATCCGGCCGGTGGTGTGGTCGACCTCGTACTTGTTGCCGCTGCCGCGGGGAATCTCGATCGTGACGTCGAACAGCATGGGTACCTCCGGTGCTGGAGCGGGTGGGTGGTCAGTGAGTGGGGTGGTCACAGGGTGCCGCCGAGGAGGATGCCGGCGGTCGCGGCGGCGACGGAGACGACGAGCATTCCGAGACCGTTGATCGCGGCGGCGGTGATCCGTCCGCTGCGGGCGAGGCGGACGGTTTCGAAGCTGGCGGTGCTGAACGTGGTGTAGCCGCCCATCACCCCGGTGCCGAGGACCGCGACCGGCACCGCGCCGAGGTGCGTGGCGGCGCCGACGATGATCCCCAGCAGCAGCGACCCGGTGATGTTGATCGTCAGCGTGCCGACGGGGAGCCGGAACTCCCGGCCGGTGTTGATCAGCCCGTCGAGGAGGAACCGACCGGCAGCGCCGGCACCGCCACCGAGGGCGACGACGACGATGAGGGCGGCGTTCATGCTTCCTCCGTTCGGGGACGGAACCAGCCGGCGACGACGAGACCGCAGGCGGTCGCGATCGCGCCGGATAGGACAGTGAGGAGCGCGTAGCCGGTGCCAGCGAGGCCGTGGCCGTCGAGGAACAGGGCGGCGGTGGACTCGGCGAGGGTGCTGTAGGTGGTGAACCCGCCGAGGACCCCTGTCCCGAGGAGCAGCCGCAGCACCCTCCGGCGACCGGCATCGGGCCCACGGTGCGCGAGCGCTTCCAACAGCACACCGAGGGCCAGCGCCCCGGTGATGTTGATCCAGAAGATCGACCAACTCACCCCGCCATCGGCAGGGAGCACGCTACTGATGACGTCGCGGAGGGCAGTACCGCCGGCCCCACCGACGGCGACGAGGCCGACGTACCGCCACCGCAGATGCACCGGCCGCATGGTCGTTGCCGGGTCGGAGACGTCGACGTCCGGGTCGGGAGGGAGCTGGTCGTCGGGCATCGGGGTGTCCGTTCGGGTGGTCATGTTCCGCCTTCTGCCGCGACCAGCGCCGCGGCGTGCTGTGCTGCTACCGGATCCAGGAACGCCCCACCCCGCGGGACGAGAGCACCCGTCGGGGCGAGGTGGTACTGCACGGGTTGCCCGGTCGGCAGGTTGAGCTGCTCGAGCTCCGGGTCGGTGAGGTCGTCGATGCATGCGCAGAGTGCGCGGAGCGAGTTCCCGTGCGCGACGACGAGGACGCTCCGCCCTGACCGCACCATCGGCAGGAGCCGGTCGTGCAAGACGGGGCGGACCCGCTTGATGACGTCCGAGAGTGCCTCGGTGCGTCGGAGGGCGCCGTCGGGCAGGCCGCGCAGCGCGGAGCTCGACCGCAGTTCCTCCCACAGGTGCAGCGACATCGGTGGCGGTGTGCCGGTACGGGACCTGCGGAGCCGCACGTACTCGTCGTCACCGAGCATCCGACGGGCGTCGGTCTTCGTCATCCCGGTCAGGGCACCGTAGTTGCGTTCGTTGAGCTGCCACACCGCTTCCGTGGGCAGCTGTGTCCCGAGGGCGTCGCAGACCAGTTCGGCGGTGCGGACGGCACGGCGCAATGTGGAGGTGACCACGACGTCCGGCGTGATGTGGTTCGACCGGAGGAGCTGTCCGGCTGCGGATGCTTGCCGTTCGCCGCGGTGCGTGAGCGGGACGTCGAGGAGCCCGGTGAAGGTGCCGGCTTCGTTCGCGGTGCTCTCCCCATGCCGCAGGAGCGTCAGCATGCCCGTCACGGGGCTTCCGACGGGAGGAGGACGGTGGCGCCGACCGGGTCGTGCGGGACGACCAGTATCGGCCGGTGCTGCTGATGCGTCAGGTGCGCGGCGACGGACCCGGTGAGCAGTTCCGCTATCCGGCGTCGGCCAGCCTGGGATCCGACGACGATCATCACCGCGTCACGTTCCTCAGCCACCGCAGCGAGTGCGTGACTCGGGTCCCCGACGCGGGAGACGAAGTCCACGTCGACCGATCGCGCCGCAGCAAGATCTCTGATGACCCGCATGTCTTCGTCGGGGAGCTGCTGCGGGTCGCTGTCCGCCGTGTCCGGGTCGATCGGTTCGATGATCTCCGACCCGTCCGCACGCACCCCCGCTGACAGCAGCGCCGGATCGACGACCACACACACCAGGCGGGCGCTGAAGCGTTCAGCGACGGCAGCCGCGACACCGACGACGTCGTGCCCCTGCCCGGACTGCACACCGACCACGACAACACCGGCAGTGTTCGACTCGACCATGACATCTCCCTACCTCAGGCGCACAGAAGCGCAACCAGCTGAGATAGGGACTGTTGTCGACGAGTGTCGAGGTTGGGTCCGGCAAGCCCCACTGCCGGGTCCGAAGACACCACCAGTATGCACCCACCACCCCATGCCCGCACCGACGATCTTCCGCACCTCGAGAACCGGTCCGCTTCGTGACGCGGGACGACAGGGAGAGAAGCTTGAAGGACGACACAGAGCGAAGCTGTTCACAGCATCACGTCAGAGACGGTCCCAAACCGGGGCGTTGGACATAACTGACGGAGGGTCTTAAACGTGGTTGGACAGACTGTGGGGTACGTGCGAGTCAGCTCGGTTGAGCAGAACCTGGACCGCCAACTCGAGGCGGTGGGGGAGTGCGACCGGATCTTCGAGGACAAGATCTCGGGCAGCTCGAGGGCCAAGCGCACCGGGTTGGCTGAGCTGATGCGGTACGTCCGCGAGGGGGATCTGGTGAAGGTTGCCTCGATGGATCGGCTGGGACGGGACACCCGGGACCTTTACGCGATCGTGGATGAGCTCACCGGCAAGGGGTGTGCGGTGCAGTTCGTGGCCGAGCGGATCACCGTGGACAAGTCTGGCACCTCCCCGGTGGATGGGCTGATGTTGGGCATCCTGGCGGGGTTCGCGGAGTTCGAGCGACGGCGGATCAAGGAGCGCCAGGCTGAGGGCATCGCGTTGGCCAAGGCCCGCGGCAAGTACGTGCAGGCCCCGAAGCTCTCGGACACCGATGTGGAGCAGGCGCGGGTGATGATTCAGATGGGGATCCCGAAGGCGGAGGTGGCGCGCACGTTCGGGGTGAGCCGGCAGACGCTGTACACCTCGCTGGCTCGGGGTGTGGAGACGGGGGGCTGAGCCTGGCCTGGAAGAGGGTTGCGATTTTTTCGTTTCGTCTCCCATACTGCTTGCATGACCACCACGCTCAACGACAAGCACACGGTGATGCCTCCCACGGACCTGGAGGAGATGCTCGATTTGAGCAGGTTCCTGGGGGGCTTGACGCAGCCGGCCGCCCTGCTGGGACCTGACGGGCAGACCGTTCCTCTTCCGCTGGAGGCGTTCAACGTCCTGCGCGACGTGGTCGAGGCCATGCGGGTGGGCAAGGCCATCACCGTGGCCCCGGTCGATCAGATGCTCACCACTCAGGAGGCGGCCAACTTCCTGGGCATCAGCCGTCCCACGCTCGTGAAGCTGCTGGAGAGTGGGCAGCTCCCCTACGAGTTGCCCTCCGGGGGACGCCACCGGCGGCTGCGCCTGCAGGACGTGGTGGAGTACCAGGAACGGAAGCGCCGGGATCGTCGTGCTGCCCTGCAGGAGCTCGCGGGCTCGGCCTCGGAGGCGGGGTTGTACGCCGAGGACGCGGATCGCTACCGGGACGCGCTCCGGCAGGCGCGCCGCGACCTGGGGCAGGAGGCCGAGTAGTGGCGCGCTTCAGTGCCGTGCTCGACGCCTGCGTGCTGGTGCCCATCGCGCAGGCGGACACTCTGCTCTCCCTGGCAGACGCCGGCCTCTACCGGCCGTTGTGGAGTGAGCGGATCCTCGAGGAAACCATCCGTGCGCTGGAGACGATCCATCCGGACATGAAGGAGTCCGGGGCGGCCCGTCACCGCGCTGCCGTGATGAACGAAGCGTTCGACGATGCCTGCGTGGAAGGGTGGGAGGAGCTTCTGAGCGCGATCAGCCTGCCTGATGAGAACGACCGGCACGTGGTGGCCGCGGCGATCCAGGGGCGCGCGGATTTGATCGTGACGGCCAACCTCAAGGACTTCCCGACGGAGGTGCTGGGGCGGTTCAACCTGGAGGCCCAGCACCCGGACGAGTTCTTCGTGAACCAGCTCGACCTAGACCCCGCTGAGGTGATGCGTTCCTTGCAGGTGCAGGCATCGGCCACCCGCAACCCGGCTCTCACCGTGGCGGACATCCTCGCGAGCTTGGAGCGGTGCGACGCTTGGAGGTTTGCCGAGGCGGCCCGAGCTCAGACCTGGCGGCTGGAGAGCTCGCAGGTGGGAGGCGGAGGAGTCGCAGGCGGGGTTGCCCCACTGAGCAGTGCCGACCGATGAAGATTATACTTCAGTTTTCATCAAATTATGATCATTGGTGCTTCTCTTCTGGACTTGTCGAGGCGGCCATGCTTTACTGTCTGCGTGGATCGAGCCGAAGAAGCAGCCCAGGGCGCCTTGCACGCCATCACTATCGCCTGCACCGAGAGCGGCCTTACTGACGCCTTGCGCGGGCTGGTGCAGGAGGTCTACTCGATCAACCTCGCTCGATACGAGCCTGACGAGCTCGGTGACACTGCGAGGTCCCTCGGCTTCCAGGGCCACGAGAACATGACGGAGCGGGCCCTGCGGCGATTCCGCCACGATGACCGTGAGCGCGCCGACACTCACTGGAGCATTGACGGGCTTCATGTGGCTACTCCGCGGAACGTCCTCACCTTCGAGCTCGCGGGCGCGAGCTTTTTGACGATGAAGGTCCCACCTGCGCAGCGGCGTACTCCTGACTGGGAGGGTGGCATCGACTGGAGGCAGAAGAGTAACGCCCGGTTGGCGTTCGCCACCGAGAACTCGGAAGTTCTGAAGCACAGGACCCCTGCCACCGGCATGGTGCCTCTCTTCTCATTCTCTGGTGCCCCCGGAATTGTGCGGAAGTTCATGTTCCTCTGGGCAGGGGAAGCCAGCACCGGGCTGACCGCGGGCTGGCTGGCCGTTCCCGTGCTCGGTGAGAGGCCCTTCCTCGCCCATCAGAGGCTCTGGTGGGACACCGACCTCGACACGCAGGCCACGCCGACGCCCATGGCTGATCGTGGCCCGAACTTCGATGAGAGACCCGCAGCAGCCCTGTCGATGGCCCTCAAGCGGCGGCCTCAGGAAGGCCAGGCGTGACCCGACCTTCGCATCTCTCCGCTGCGGGTACGGACTTCGATGGCACTCGGCTCACTGTGGCTAGAAGGCTGCGCCGGAAGACCAAGGCGACTCTCGCCCGGGAAGTGGGAGTCACCCCCACGGCCATCGGGCAGTTCGAGAAGAACCTCTCGAAGCCGACTCAAGGCGTCCTGGCCCGGCTTTGCTTGCAACTGGGCCTGCCTCGGGAGTTCTTTGGCGCCGGACGACCTCTTGCGCTCTTGCCTGCGTCCGGGGCCCACTTCCGCTCGTTGCGCTCTACGTCTGCGGCGTCCAGGGAGCAGGCGCTGGCCTATGGCGAGCTGTGCCTGGAGCTGGTTGACCTGGTGGGTGCCTACGTCGACCTTCCTTCGGTGTCGCTGCCCGAACTGGAGCTACCCGAGGAGCTGACCGATGAGGCCATTGTTGAGGCGGCTCGGCTTACTCGTGCGGCGTGGGGCATCGCCCCTGGCCCTGTGCCATCGGTCGTCCAGGCTCTGGAAGCGCATGGAATCATCGCCTTGCGGTTGCCGACGGAGACGGATGCGGCTGTGGACGCGTTCTCGACATACTCCGGAGCAAGACCACTGGTTTTCCTCTCCCCGACCAAGGATGACAAAGCTCGTAGTCGGTTCGACGCGGCCCATGAGTTGGGCCATCTGGTTCTGCACCCCGACACGGAGCCTGGGTCGAAGCTAGTGGAGCAGCAGGCTCACCAGTTCGCCGCTGAGTTCCTCATGCCTCGAGACGAGATCGTTGAAGACCTGCCCCGGCGTATCAACTGGCCGGCGTTCCATGAGCTCAAGCGCCACTGGGGGGTCAGTCTGCGTGCCCTGGTTTACCGTGCTCACTCGCTGGGGCGGCTCTCCGAGGCCTCGTATCGACGTGCCAACCAGCAACTCTCCGTTTGGGGGCATCCCGAGCCCGGGCCTCTCGGCCCGGCAGAATCGCCGCAGGTGCTCGGGATCGCTCGGCAGCTGATCACTGATGGCGGGTACGACTTCGAGGCCATCATGGCCGCTGGCCGTATCGCTCCCGAGGTTACTGAAGCGGTCATGGATGCTGCCTCGACTGTGCGGCCGAAGTTGCAGTTCGTCGTCTGAGAGGGGCAGACCTCTACTCCGGCGCCGGTGCTTCTATTCCATCCGCCGTATAGGGCGTTGCTACGAGGTCAGCTCCGCATATCGGGTGAAGAGCAGCTCCTGACGTTCTAGCTCGGTACGGCACCGGCGGGGTGCTCCCATGATCTTGTCCATCACCGTGTCCAACCCGTCGTGGGCCCTCACCAGGACCGGGTCCATGCTCAGAGGTGCGTAGTGCTGAGCCAGGGATCGCTCGGGGTGGAGAGCCCGGGCTTCGAGGACGTTCTGGCCGGCCTTGGCCAGAGAGGCCCGGTCCTTGTTGGTCAGAGCAGGCAGGGGGAAACCGTTCCAGGTAATCGTGCTGGAGAAGGACAGGTCGGACTTCATACGTCCGCCGACGGTCTTCATCCAGGTGATGAACATCGAGGAGGAGGCCACGGCGAAGACGATGCCGTCGGGGTCCACGGCACCGTAGACCTTGTTGGAGATGATGACGTCGGGCTCGAAGTGGGCCACGGGCAGGTAGGCGCGCCCCTCACTGCTGACTTCTGGGATCCCGACGAAGGGCACATCGGAGACGAGGCCGCGCTGGCGGAACAGGTGGGGGAAGCGCGCCCAGTCCCGGGTGGAGGCGGCCTTGGACTTGGCCCGTTCGGCGGCGACACCCTCGAGGCGGCGCTTGAGCTCGGGGGAGTGGGAGGGCGCATCCGGGTCCATATCGGTCAGCCAGAGGCACCAGCGTTGCTGGCCGCGGATCAACTCGACCGCGCCGACGTAAGGGCGCACGTAGGGGGCCATCACGGGATCGGCCATCACGGCCTGGTACTGCTCTGCGGTGACGATGAGGTTGCCGGCATCGGCAGGCTTGGATCCGTAGGTGACCTCCGGAAGGTCGGGGGCGAGGGGGGTGCTTCGCTTGTCCACGAGGACGTTGGGTCCGTCCACCAGGTAGGCGTTGATCGTCTTCACCCCGGGCACCTCGCGGGCTTCACCGCGTGCATGCTCGTACTTGAACAGGCGCGCCTTGGCATTGGGGTCGCGGGTGAAGCCGATGATCACGCAGTGCACCGCGGCCTTGCCGGGGGCTTGAGAGTCCCACGCGAAGGTGCGGTGGGCGAACTTGATCCGCCAGCCGGCGGCGAAGATCGGGGCGAACAAGCGGGCTGGCTGGTCCCCCTGAACGATCGAGTTTGTGGTCACGAACGCCCACTCCCCATCCCGCTCAGCCAGCAGGCGCAGGGTCAGTGCGTGCCAGGAGGTCACGAAGTCCAGGCGGGAGAGCTGCTTGCCTTCTCCCCAGGCCGCCTGCATTAGCGCCAGCTGGGCAGCCGTGCGGGTGTGGTCACCTAGGAACGGGGGGTTGCCGAACACGAACGTGCGCCCGGCCGGGGCGGGGAGGGCCTGAGACCAGTCGAGGGTGAGCGCGTCGTGTTGGTAGATCGTGGCGGTGATCTTGATCGGCAGGCGTACCGGGGCCTGGCCGAGCGCGGCGGCCAGCTGCCGGTTGGCCTGGTGGTCCACGAGGAACATGGCGGTCTCGGCGATCTTGGCCGGCCACCAGTTGATCTCGATTCCGTAGAACCGGTCGATGTGGATCCGCTGGTCCAAGCTCACGTCTAGGGACAGGTCCTGGGACCCGGTGCGGCGGCGCTGGTCGGCCAGCAGGTCCGTCTCGATCTCGCGCAGCTTGGCGTAGGCCAGGTTCAAGAAGTTGCCGGCTCCGCAGGCCGGGTCGACGTAGATGTTGGCGGCCATCTCCTCGATCAGCCCGATCACCTCACGCCGGGTGGTGGTCTTGTTCTGGATGAGTCGGTCCGCTCGGGCGCGGTACTCGTCCAGGAAGAGCGGGCCGATGGTCTTGAGGATGTTCTCCTCGGAGGTGTAGTGCTCTCCGTCCCCGCGGCGGGCCTGCTTGGACTTGACCAGTTGGAACATGGAGCCGAATACGGCCGGGGAGATCTGGGTCCACCGGAACCGGCAGGCGGCCACGAGCGCGTCCCGGAAGTTGTTGGTGAGGAACCCGGCGGTGGAGGTGCCGTCGAAGATGCCGCCGTTGACGTAGGGGAAGCGGGCCAGGGAGTCCGGCACGCCGCGGCGCCGGTTCTCGGGGGTGTTGAGCACGCGGAAGAGCGCGTCGAGCTGGGGGCCGAGGTTGTCGGCGGTGGTGTCCCACTCCACCCAACGCTGGAACAGGTCGGCCTCCCACAGGCCGGCGTCGTCTCCGTAGAGCAGGAACAGCAGCCGGGTGAGCAGGATCGAGGCCTGCTGGGTGGCGAACTCCTCCTCTTCGGCGTCCTCGGGGGCCTCCTCGCCCACGGGTACGTCCACCTCGTCCCCGACGAGGGCGGTGAACATGGAGGCCATCAGCTGCGCGGCCGCGATGGAGGCCTCTTGTTCCTCGGCCTTGGTCACGGTGTCCCGGCCAGCCAGGAACATCAGCTCGTCCACGTGATCGGCGGCGTCCTGCACCGCGAACTCGGACACCCAGCCGGCCTCGCCCAGACGTTCGACACGGATGCGGGCGAAGTCGGTGACGAGCACGTACTTGGGCCACTCGTGCTGACCGATGGACCCGCCGGCCAGGTAGTCCAACGCCTGGGCGTGGGCGACATCGAGGTCGGCGTCCAGGGACTTGGCCTCGCCCAGGGCGACGCCGGACCAGAAGAAGTCGATGTAGCCGGCCCCACCGGTGGAGGCGCGCGCGGCCCCGCGCTCGAACAGGTCGATGCGCTCGGGGATCACCCCGAAAGCGCGCAGCAGGTCGGACCAGAACTGCTGGGCGAAGGACTTCTCCGTGTGGGTTTGTCCATCGGTCCGCCAGCGGTCGATGCGCTGACCCCAGGCATGTCCGAAGTCGTCCAGGGCTGCGCGGATGACGCCGCGATCTGCAAGTTGCTCCACAGGAGCAAGATACCGGGGGTGCCATGAACGCCCGCTCGAGATTCTTACTCCACTCCCGAGTGGGTCATTGTCCGTCTGGACCTGCTGGCTGAGTACATCGAACGATCGCAAGGGGTCTGTCGCCCTCCACCTGCTCTACAGCCCAGCGGCGCGACTCTTCTGCCCCTGCCTCACTCACCATGGGTCCCTCACCTTTCCACGCCGACGGATCCATGGTGAGCACACCCCCGGCCCCGCTGGGCAGGTGCCCTACGGCACCCGTTCAGCCAAGGCCCTGACCACCTCAGCGAGGTGCACACCCTCCCCTAAGCAACCGAGCGCAGCGAGGACATCAGCCCCCATGTTCACGCGTCACACCCACCCCGCCGATACGACGCCCGCAGACTCTCGGGGTGGGGCCCCCCCCCCGCCCGGGGGGGCCCCCCCCCCCCACCCCCCGGAAAAAACCCCCCCAAAAAAAATAGTTAAAACCCCAAGCTTGGTGAGGAGGTTGGTGGGGGGGGTGGGTG
>NZ_JBIWJD010000029.1:0-28790 GCF_044764945.1 Streptomyces sp. NPDC093568
GGGCAACGGCGTTCACCAGGCCATGCTCGGCATCGCCCGGCTCCACAACCTGGCCCTCACCGGATAACTCACGCCCCATACGGGACAACCTCTAGCCGAGCGTGAGCATCGCCTCGGTGACCTCGCCGACCGCCGCATCGGGGATCGCGGTGGCGGCCTCCTCGAGGACGAGCAGCCGTGCCCCGGGGATCTCGCGCGCGATCGCCTCGCCGTTGCCGACGGGGAAGAACCGGTCGCGGCCACCGTGGACGACGAGCGTGGGGACCTTGATCTCGGCCAGGCGCTCGCGCCAGCGCGGTGTGCAGTCGAGCCTGGAAAACACCATGCCCATCTGGTTGGCCATTTGGACAGGGGCTGCGGTGCCGGGCGTGCGGTCCCAAATGCGCGCAGCGATTGCGCGCGCGGCGACGGGATCGTCGCCGCGGATCTCCGCGCCGGCGGCGGCGAACTCCGCAACCGCCTCACGGTCGGTCCAGTCGGGCATCGGACGCGCGAACAGTCGGCTCATGGTCGCCTGGTCATGGTCGGGGAGGTCGTCGTCAGGTGGGCCGGGCGCAACCGCGCGAGTGCCCACCAGGGTGAGCGCCGAGAACGCACCCGGATGGTCGAGCACGGCCACCTGGGCGACCATCCCGCCGACGCCGATCCCCGCGAGGTGCACGGGCCCGCCGCCGAGCGCGTCAGCAAGGGCAGCCGCGTCGGCGGCGAGGTCGCGCAGGGTGTAGACGGGCGCCTCAGGGTCCGCCGTCGTCGACTCCCCGCTGTCGCGCAGGTCGTAGCGCACCACGCGGCGCCCTCCGGCGGCGAGCCGCTCGCACAGCGCGTCGGGCCAGGAGAGCATCGTCGTGCCGCCCGCGAGCAGGACGAGTGGTGCGTCGTCGTCACCGAACGACTCGATCCCCAAGGCGATCTCATTGGCGTGGACAGTGGCCATCGGATCACCGGGAGACGTCGTAGGTCAGGTGCGTCGCGGTCGATGTCGGGACCACGCTCCGACGCACCAGCGTGCGCGGCGACCCGCCGGTGAACAGTGGGGTCCCGGCACCCAGCACGACGGGCGCGAGATGCAGCGTCAGCGCCTCGACCAGCCCGGCCTCCAGTGCCGAGCCGATCGTGGCGCCGCCGCCCATGAGGATGACGTCGAGGTCCTTGCCGCTGTCCGATGACGCCGCCTCGGATCGCTCGCACGCGGCGGCGACGGCGTCGCGCAGACCGGTGGTGACGAAAGTCCAGTCCAGGTTGGTTGTCCGCACCGACTTGGGCGGCGAGCTCGTCACGACGACGAACGCGGGCTTGCCGACCTCGCCGGCGCCGTAGCCGGACGTGTCGTCCCAGCCTTTCGGCCCGTCGACCACGTCGAAGAGGTGACGGCCGAGGACGACGGCGCCCGAGCGGGCGGTCGCCTCGCGCAGGACCCGGCGGTCGTCGGGGTCGTCGGAAAACGCCCACGTATGCAGCGCCTCGCCACCGGTGCCCAGACCGTTGTCCGGGCCGGGGTCGGGCCCGGTGACGAAGCCGTCGAGAGAGACCGAGATGTCAGCGATGATTCGAGTCATGTCAGGGCAGACTCGATTCGCCGCCCAAACTCATCGCTCACGCAAAGCGTTCTCCGGTTTCCGCGAGGCGCGGTCCTGTTACGGAGCAGTCGGGATCTGCATTCCGGCGTGCCCCGCCCCGCAACGACCGCAACGCCTCGACGGCGCCAAGCTGGTTGCGGATCCGACTTCGACCACCGCCTCTGCCCGCCCCAGACGCCTCGCCCATACCAGCAGCGGCGCCCCGGCACAGGTGATGGCCCCCTGCATCGCGCTGACTTCTCGATGAAGTGGACGTACAGCCAGTTCCCTGCCTGCGCCCAGTACCCCTGGGCCCCTACCGACCGGACCACGGACGGCTGCACCGGCGCTCCCTGGCTCCTCGCCGGGAGCTGCGGGAGAGCACAGGGCGTGCGTCAAGCGGCGGCAGCCGCAGCTGCGGCCGAAGGCGGGCAAGCGGCCGCGCCTGTTCGTGCCGACGCTTCGGCAACACCCCAGCCTGAACGCCAGCCGGTCGACGCGCCGCTTCTGTCCCCTTGAGGGCCGGGAGCGTGGCCAACCAACGCGCTCAGTGGCCAGCTGAAGGGCTCAGTTGCCGGGTACACCCTGATGTGCTCAGCCGCGGGACGGATGAGCGTGCTCAGGAAGGACGGCGTGTCGTGGCAGGGGCAGCAGGAGACTGCCGTTGACGCTTTGGCTGTACGGTCGCTCGCCGGTTGACCGGCATCGGGAGGTTGAGGCGCATGCTTGCTCTAGGCCGCTCGCAGGTCGAGGCTCTGCTCGACATGGACTCGCTGATCGATGCCCTCGCCTCGGCGATGGCCGATCTCAGTGCGGGCCACGCCTCCGTACCCGACCGCGTCGCCGCCCTGGTGCCCCAACGCGAGGGGTTCCTGGCGGCCATGCCGGGCTTTCTGCCGTCGGCCGGGGTGCTGATGACCAAGCTGGTATCACTCTTCCCGCACAACGACGGGGCACGGCTGCCTACACATCAGGCGCTGATCGTGGCGTTCGACCCGGACACCGGCGAGCCCACTGCGCTGCTTGACGGAACGGCCATCACCGCGGCGCGGACCGGCGCCTGCTCCGCTCTCTCGGCGCGGCTGCTGGCTCGCGAGGACGCGACGGTGTTGGCCGTGCTGGGCACCGGCGTGCAGGCTCGGTCCCACGCCCGCGCGATCTGCCGGGTCCGCCCGGTCCAGCAGATCCGCGTGGCAGGCCGGGATCCGGCGAAAGCCGCTGCCCTGGCCGAGGAACTCCCAGCCGTACTGGACGCCGAAGTCCAGGCGGTGAACACCTACGCCGAGGCGCTCGACGGTGCGGACATCGCTGCTGCGACGACGCACGCCGTCGAACCCGTTATCCGCCGCTCCTGGCTGACACCCGGGGTGCACATCACGTCCGTGGGGTACAACCCGGCCGGTCGCGAGATCGACGACGACACGGTCGCCGAGGCGCTGGTGTGCGTCGAATCGCGCCGCTCCGTGCTTGCCCCGCTCCCCGCGGGCAGCAACGACCTGCTCATGCCGATCCGCGACGGCGTCATCACAGCCGATCACGTGCACGCCGAGCTGGGCGAACTCATCGCCGGCAGCAAACCGGGACGCACCGCGCCGGACCAGATCACCCTCTACAAGTCGGTCGGCGTGGCAGTACAGGACGCCGCGGCCACGGCCCTGGTCGTCGCGTCCGCCCGCGAGCAGTCAATCGGCGAGGAGATCACACTGCGGTGATGCACGCAATCGCCCCATCGCGCGGCGGCTGGATCTGCAGGCAGGGCGCGCCAACTGAGCCACATTCGACCGTACACGGCGCAACGCGCCCGGGCACCGGGCGCTGACCCGCCAACTACGAGAGAAAGTGCCTGGGAGGACCACCCGACCGTGGCCATGGCGGCGGCGCGGGCCACACTGCCCGGCCTGGCGGCATTTTGGTGTTCCGGGACAGGACGCTGTCGACGCCCCTTTGGGGTGTAGATCCACCGCTGCCATGAGGGTGATGGGCGGCAGTTACCTGTACCAGATGCCGGGGAGCGTCGGAGAGGGCGGCCTCAGGTTCCTGCTGCTGGGCGACTTGGCTGGACAACAGTCGCAGTGCGTCGGCTGAGGCGCTGCCGTTGGGTGTGTAGACCTCAAGCCGGTGGTCGGGGCTCTCGGTCTGGAGCCACACCTGGTAGTCGACGTCGACCCTCCGACGGTTGAGTGTTGCAGGCGCATGGTGCCCACGGTGCAGTCCCCGACGTCGCCTTTGGCCCACAGCGTGGCGAAGTCGCGGCTGCACATGGCGAGTTCACCGATCAGTTCGGCCAACCGGGCGTCGGTGGGACACCTGCCCGCGGTGAGCCGCGGGTGTCGACATGTGTCCGAGCCACATCGCGCTGACTCCTCGATGAAGTGGACGTCAGCCAGTTCCGCGCCTACGCCCAGTACCCCTGGGCCACTACTGACCGGACCACGGACGGCTGCACCGGCGCTCCCTGGGGCCTCGCCGGGAGCTGCGGGAGAGCACAGGGCGTGCGTCAAGCGGCGGCAGCCGCAGCTGCGGCCGAAGGCGTGGGAGGAGGCTGCGACCACCGGCGGATCATCGTCTCGACCCCCGCCAGGTGCGGATTCACCGCCGAAGCCGGCAACACCGAACAGGCCTGGATCCGCGACATCACCCAGGACCTGCCGCAGGAGTTGGCGGAGCGTCTCTTCACGGGGCGCGATGCCGGTGCCGCCGAAGACCAGCTCTGGCAGGTCGCCGTGGAGGGCCTGGCCCGGACGTACTTCCTCGCCAACGACACGCGCACGCACGCAAGCGACTTGCCTCTGGTATTCCAACTGCCGGAGACGGGTGCTTTCACATCCGGCGAGGACACCCGGGTTGCGAGGCATGGCGTCCACCAGGACTGCCGCGGGGCGGTGGCCGCGCGGACGGCCTGCTCGAACGCCGCCAGGGCCGCCTCCGGGCGTGCGGTGTTCTCCACCTCCCGGCAGGCGTTGAGTAGTTGCCCGGTTGTGGCGGCGACGGCCGGGTCGGGTAGCGCATCAGCGAGGGGGGCGGCGGCGATCCCGGTTAGCAGCTCCCGTACGGCAGCGCAGTTCTGTGGGTGGGCGCGACCGCGAACGCCGCCAAGGCCCAGCCGATCACAGCTCCCGCGACGCCCAGACCACGAACCAGCCGCCTTCCGGGACGAGGTCGGCCCTGAGACCTTCTGCCATCCCGGCTTCCTGCTCACTCCCGCCGGGCGATGTTCCAGGGCTGGAAGGCGTTCTTCACTCCAGCCAGTGCGGTCCGCAGATCCGGGTGGTGGCGCAGCAGGACGGTCCCCATGGTGTTTTCGTCGATCCAGCGCAGTCTGGCCTTCGAATAGACCTCGGGCGTGTAGTACTCGGTGAAGAACCGATCGCTGTTGAGTCGTCGTCCGCATGCCGAGGGGACTCCGTCCTGGTCGCTGCTGTCGTCCGGCACCGGGCAGCACGGTTTCTGCACTCTTTGCGCCATGCGGACTTGATCGCGTGCCGCGACGCCGTCACCGGCGCCGTACCGTTTGCCCAGGCTGCCCTAGAACACGGCATCCGGCCGATGTTCGGCATCAACGTGGCCGTCGCCCCGCTCGCCAGCCGCCGGCGGACTCGGCGAGCAGCACGACTCGGCGTGGCGGCTCGTACACCTGGGCACCGCCGCGGACCGGAATGTGCAGGCGCCGAGTGAAGGCGGGGGCGAGCGGGAGGCTGTGCCGGCTGACCTCCGCCGCCCACGCCCACGGGAGCGGCTCGCCCGCACTGGCCTGGGGCGACCTGCACCAGCACGCGGGGGAGGGGCTGACCGCGCTGCTCGGCCCCGCCTCCGAACCCCTCCGCGCTCTGGCCGCCGGCCGCGCCGATCTCGCCGAACACCTCCTCGTCCCCGTGCGGCAGCTGCCTGGTATACAGCTGCGCCTGGAAACCTGCTGGCTCGGCATCGACGGCACCGGCTCCCTGCGCCTGGCCGCCCACACCCTCACCCTCGCCGACCACCTGGGCATCCCCGCCGCGCCGACGAACGCCGTCCGCTACGCCGACCCGAGCAGCACCGTGGGGACATGTCGACGGCGGCACGTTGGCCGGGAGACCAGACCGGATACCCTGCCAGGATGATCGAGAATCCTCCCCCCTGTCCGAAGTGCTCCTGTGAGTACACCTACGAGATGAACGCCCTGGTGGTGTGCCCGGAGTGCGGCCATGAATGGGTTCCCGCCGACAGCGATGGCGACGGTGGGGACGTCGCGGGCGAACGGGTGGTCAAGGACTCCGTCGGCAACGTGCTGCAGGACGGCGACTCCGTGGTCGTCGTCAAGGCGCTCAAGGTGAAGGGCAGCCCTTCCGGGATCAAGGCCGGCACCAAGGTGCGTGGCATCCGCCTTGTCGACGGCGTCGACGGCCACGACATCGACTGCAAGATCGACGGCTTCGGCGCGATGCAGCTCAAGTCCAGCGTGGTCAAGAAAGCCTGATCCGGCCCTCCCCTCCCTGGCGGGGAGACCAGGGCAGCAGACTGATGCCGAATTGCAAAAGTTAGCAATTGATTAGATGCTGGGTTGGCTGTGTTCGCAATCCGGTAGCCGGGGGCGCAGTCAGTCGCGTGTGCCCCCGGTGGGGCTTCTAAGGGGAGGCCGAGGGGCCGTGTCCGTTCCGCTGTACCAGGCCAAGGCCGACTTCTTCCGGATGCTCGGACATCCCGTACGGATACGAGTGCTGGAGCTGCTGCAGGAAGGGCCGCGGCCGGTACGGGAGCTGCTCGCCGCCATGGAGGTGGAGCCCTCCAGCCTGTCCCAGCAGCTTGCGGTGCTCCGGCGCTCTGGGATCGTCACCTCGACCCGGCAGGGTTCCACCGTCGTTTACGAGCTGGCCGGCGGGGACGTCGCCGACCTGATGAGGGCCGCGCGGCGGATCCTGACCAAGATGCTGGCGGGCCGCAGCGAGCTGCTGGCCGAGCTGCGGGAAGCGGAGGTCGTCACGCAATGATCTCGCAGATCAGCCGGGTCTGGTCCCGGCTCGCCTCGCTGCTGCCCGCCCGTGCTGATCTCGCGGAAATGGGGCGCTCCCCTCGGCGGGACCTGCTGTCCGGACTGACCGTGGCGATCGTGGCCCTTCCGCTCGCGCTCGGTTTCGGGGTCTCCTCCGGGCTGGGCGCGGAGGCCGGCCTGGCGACCGCCGTGGTCGCGGGCGCGCTGGCCGCGCTGTTCGGCGGTTCGAACCTTCAGGTGTCGGGACCGACCGGCGCCATGACCGTCGTCCTCGTCCCGATCGTCGGCGAGTACGGGCCGGATGGCGTCCTCACGGTCGGTCTGATGGCCGGGGTGATGCTGGTCGTCCTAGCTGCCCTGCGGGCCGGGAAGTACATGCAGTACGTGCCCGCCCCGGTCGTGGAGGGCTTCACACTCGGCATCGCCTGCGTGATCGGGCTGCAGCAGGTGCCGAACGCCCTCGGTGTGCCCAAGCCGGAGGGCGACCGGGTGCTCGTCGTCACCTGGCGGGCGGTCGAGGAGTTCGTGCGCACGCCCAACTGGACAGCGGTCGGCCTCGCGGTCGCAGTGGCTGTAGTCATGCTGGTCGGTGCCCGGTGGCGGCCGACCGTACCGTTCTCGATCGTGGCGGTGATCGCCGCCACCGTCGTGGCCCAGGCCGCCGGGCTCGACGCGGCGCAGCCGATCGGCGACCTGCCGTCCGGATTGCCCGCGCCGTCGCTGTCCTTCCTCGAACTCGGCTCGCTGGGCACCCTGCTTGCCCCCGCGGCGGCGGTCGCCGCGCTGGCCGCGCTGGAGTCGCTGCTGTCGGCCTCCGTCGCCGACGGCATGACGGTCGGCCAGAAGCACGACCCGGACCGGGAGCTGTTCGGCCAAGGTTTGGCGAACCTCGCCGCTCCCCTGTTCGGCGGGGTGCCGGCGACCGGCGCGATCGCGCGCACCGCGGTCAACGTCCGCACCGGGGCGAGCTCGCGGCTGGCCGCCCTCACCCACGCCGCGATCCTCGCCGTGATCGTCTTCGCGGCGGCACCGCTCGTCTCGAAGATCCCCTTGGCCGCCCTGGCAGGTGTCCTGCTGGCAACCGCCATCCGCATGGTCGAGGTCGGCTCGCTGCGGGCCATGGCGAAGGCCACCCGCTCGGACGCGCTGATCCTCGTCCTGACGGCGGCCGCGACGCTGGCCCTCGACCTCGTGTACGCCGTCATCATCGGCCTCGTCGTCGCGGGCGCCCTCGCCCTGCGAGCCGTGGCCAAGCAGGCCCGTCTCGACCAGGTGCCCCTGGACCGTGGCGACCACAGTGCCGAGGAACACGCCCTGCTGGCCGAGCACATCGTCGCGTACCGCATCGACGGCCCGCTGTTCTTCGCCGCAGCCCACCGCTTCCTGCTGGAGCTGACCGAGGTCGCCGACGTGCGTGTCGTGATCCTGCGCATGTCGCGCGTATCCACCATGGACGCCACCGGCGCCCTGGTCCTCAAGGACGCGGCGCAGAAGCTGACACGGCGCGGCATCCGCGTCCTGGCCTCCGGGATTCGCACTGGTCAGCGCCAGGTGCTCGACTCCGTCGGCGCGCTGGAGCTTCTGCGGCACGAGGGCCAGGAGTACGCCACGACCCCCGAGGCGATCCGAGGCGCCCGGGAGTACCTGCAGTCCGCCGGGATCCTGCCCGCCCTTCCCACCCAGAAGCTCCGAACTCCCAGCACCTCCAATGAGGAGGCCCTCCGATGAGCACTCCACCCGCTGACCTCCGTATTGTCGAGGTGTCCGGAGCGGAGGCCCTGTGGCTGCTGGAAGGCAGCAGCCTGGGACGGCTGGTGTACACGCAGCGCGACCTGACCGTGGTGAGGCCCGCCCGCCATGTGTGGGAGTACGGCCGTCTAGTCATCCGTACGCCGGCACCGGCCGCGGCTGTGCCCGCGACGGCGACGTACCAAGTGGACGAGATCCGCCCCGTGGCCGGCACCGGTTGGACGGTCACGGTCTCAGGCCCCACCGAAGTGATCACCGACCCCGACGAGGCCGCCCACTACCGGCGCACCCTTTCCGGTTGGAGCCACGGACCGCACGACACCCTGCTGCGCCTTCACCCCAAGACAGTCGCCGGCTTCCGACTCGCCCGCGCGGAGGCGTGATGTCCACGCAGCGGGAAACTCTGCCCCACCGGCACGTGGTCACCCTGCCCAGCGAACCGTCCGCCGTCCGCCTCGCCCGCGAGACCGCCGAGCAGGCTCTGATCGAATGGGGAATCGGCCTGCGCCACTCGGCCGTCGGCCCGGCCCTGCTGATCCTGAGCGAGCTGGTCACCAACAGCGTCCGGCACGCCGCCGTCCTCTCCCCGCAGCTCACGGTGATCTACGCGGCGGGCCCGGACTGCCTGGCATTCGCCGTGCACGACCGCCACCCCTACCAGCCTCCGCTGTACGGCGCGGCCACCGGCACCGGTGCGGGCGGGATCGGCACCGTCATGGAGCTGGTCCTCGGTCTCAGCGGTACCGCGGTCGTCCGCGCGGACGCCGACGGCCAGGGCAAGAGCATCTGGATCACCCTCCCCCTCTGACCGGACCGCAGCATCCGACCGGCCACCCGCACAAGGAAGTTCAGCCCCCATGACGATTGACTGGCGCTATACCGTCGAGGAGAACCTCGGCATCCTCTCCGTCGCCGGCTACCTCGGCCCGGACGCAGTCCACCGCTTCACCGGCGCGGTCGGCTGGGCCCTGGCCCGAGGCACTGGCCCGGTCATCGTCGACCTGACCGAGCTGCGCAGCTGGTCGACCGAGGGCCAGCTGGCCATCACCGAGGCAGCCCGCCGCCTCGCGGGAGCCGGCCGTGGCTTGGAGCTGGCCGCCATCCCCGCCGACGGATCCCTCGTCCCCGCAGGGGACTGCCCGCCCATCCCGGTCCACCCCGACCTGGCAGCCGCGCTGACCGCGCACAGCGCCGCGCGTGGGGAGCAGACGGAGGGGCGCCACGAGTGGCGCACCACGGGATGGCCGACTGGAGGTCAGGACGGCGAGTGACGGTCCCGGCACCCGCCCTCGGCACCGGTGGCGGTGGCGGACCGTTTCGGTAGTCAGCATCCAGGCTGGGATCGAGTTCACGTTGGCTAGGCCGTCTCCTCCGGGTCTTGCCCGACCCGCGCCGGCTCGCGCCGCGCCTTGCGGCGTATCCGAAAGAGACGACCTGGCCAAGGCCTGTCCGGACCGTGTGACCGTCTCGGCCCTGGTTTGTCGGCATGTACATGAGGCGGGGATCTCGCAAGCGACGAATGGGTCCGGCTGAAGCCGCATCTGCCGAAGTCCAGACTCTGTGGCGGACGTTGGGCCAGTCACCTCAGGACCATCAACGGGAACCTTTACCGGAACCGGACCGGGGTGCCGTGGCGGGATCTGCCTGCGCGTTTCGGCAAGTGGAAGACCGTGTACGAGCGGCATCGGCGAGACCACGAAAGCTCGACAGCTGGCCAAGGAGCACAACGCGATGCGGGTGACGCCGGATGAGTGGACGCTCCCACTGTTCGGCGATCTGCAGTCAGCCAGAAAGCGCGAGGTGCTGGAACTCCCGGGAGGCCGAGGAGAACGTCCAAGGGGTATGCGCAGTGCGCTGCCGCGACATCCTCGACCACCGGACCGTCGCTCTGCGCCTGACCCCGGATGTTCGCACGAACATCGGACCAAGCCCGCGACGCCCTGGGCGGCGACCTCCCGGTCTTCGCGGACGCGTAGGTCGACAGCCGGGGCGCCTGGTGCAGACCCACGTGAGCGTGGACATGCCCGATGCGCGGGGTGACGCTGACCATGGCCCTGTCGGACATTGGTGAGCCGGTCCGCGCGACGGTTCCGCGGGCCGCAACACGATCCCCGTCACCGAGGTCGGCGGCACACTGAACGGCTGAGCCGGACGGCCGCGGGACAGCCCGGCCAGCGTGCTGGCAGGGAACGCGGCGAGATGGATCTTCGTAGTCGGTCCGCCGCGGAGCAGCCGATGGCGTGGTCGTCAGGTTCGTCGGCCGTGGCCCCCTTACCGGCTTCGGCAGCGTGCTGGCGAGCCCACACGATTGTGCAGTCCACCGACACAGCCCAGGTGAGGTCCTCGTCGGCGTCAGCCCGGGTCCTCAGCGCGGTGCGCGGCCCGGAGCCGTTCGTGGTCAGGGCGGTGCTGCGGCTCAGGTCTCGCTCGAATCACGTAAGAAGGGCTGTGACGGCGGCAGAGGTGACGGCGGATGTCAGACCGGGGTGATCGAGCAGGGGCAGGGTCTGATCTGGTTGCGTCTGTTCGATGAGGGCGCGGACGGCCGCGATGCGGGCGTGGGCGGTGATGGGCATGCCGGTGGCGACTGCGGCGGCCAGCAGGCCGGGAAGGGCGTGCAGGGGCCGGGGGCCGGTGGTGGCCGCGGCGACGGGCGGGGGTGTTTCGGGGCGCGCGTGGAGGACGGGTATGCCGGCCGGAGGGGCGAGCAGGCCGAACAGATCGACGATCAGGTCCGTCCGGTAGGCGAGTAGGTGGAGGGGCTGGATTCCCTGGGCGAGGGGATCGTAGAGCGTGAGGTCGGTGATGCCGCCGGCGATGAGGAGGCCGCCGAGGTCACCGCCTCGGTTGGGGGACACGCAGACCACGCGGGCCTGCCGCGTCGGCGCGGTGGACAGTCAGCCGCGCGCCGCACTGGTGAGCGCAGGCTGCGGCGGCCTTCTCGACATCGGCTCGTTCGCAGGCGGTGGGGTCTCGCCGCGGCCACCAGAAGGGCACGACCCGCGTGCCCTTCCCGAGGGCGACGCTCACCGCGTGGTGAACGACAGCACGTCGACCACGACCAGGCAGGCCGTCTCCCGAGCGAGACGGTCGGCTTCGGCGGCTCCCCACTCGAAACGGATGGTGGTGCCGGACTGCGTGGGCCAGTCACCCATCATCCACCCCCCTTGTGCGTCAGCCCTGCCTGGTCTCCGGGACAAGCTGTACCTCACGGCCCCCGAGGGTCAGCCTCAGCAGGCCGTCGTGGTCGCAGCGTCGGCAGCGGCCGCCCGCCCCGACGGCGGCGGGGCGGCACTTGAGGCGGCAGCCGGGGCACTTGAGCCAGGTGACGCCGGTGCCCACGGGATGATCCTCACGCGCGCGACCTCAGGAATTGCTAATGTTAGCAATTCCTGAGGTCATCACCGCTGGATTCGGTGGCTCGGTTCCTCGTACTCAGTTTCGGCGCCGCCCATCCCGCAGGCGAGGATGGGCGGCATGTTTGTGACGAGTGGGTGGATGCGATGCGCCAAGGCCCGGCCGGTGGGGCTGTGCTGTTGTGTCGGGGAGGTGACGGCGCGATGAGTACGCCGCTGTACCAACTGAAGGCCGAGTTCTTCAAGACGCTCGGTCATCCGGCACGCATCCGGGTCTTGGAGCTGCTCAGCGAGCGTGAGCACGCGGTCGCGGAGATGCTGCCCGAGGTGGGTATCGAGCCCGCGCACCTGTCCCAGCAGCTCGCCGTACTGCGCAGGGCGAACCTGGTCGTGACCCGCAAGGAGGGCTCGACCGTCTACTACTCGCTGACCAACCCGCATATTGCCGAGCTGCTCCGGGTGGCGCGGACGATCCTGTCCGGTGTGCTGGCCGGGCAGGCGGAACTTCTCGCCGACCTGCAGGCCGCGCGGGGGGAGGCGAAGCCGCCGTCTTAGCGACGGCCCCTGATCGGCGGCCGTCCGCCGAGGAGTTTGACAGCGCACGGTGGTGCCGGGCGGCGGCCACCTTCACTTATCGGTATAGCCGAGCAAAGCATCTGAGAAGCGCCGTAACTCTACTTGTGGGATGGCCGGTTGGTCACCTGCGGACAGTCCTCACCGCCAGGCTCGATCAGCGCCCAGCGCGCGTCCGGCAGGTCGCTGCGCCGGCATCCCCTGGCGCTACCTGCGACGACCGGTGGGAGGCGGTCGGCTACAGCCGTGTGGAGCAAGCGCGAGTCGCACCCGCACCTGTGGGTCACGGCAACCGCCAGCTTGGACGGACGGACGAAGGCCACGTAGGGGTGCTCTGGCAGCGTCGCCCGAGACCGAACACATCGGTCCCGGGCGGATCACTGTCGCCAGCTCACAAGAGCTGTCTATCCAAGGGTCGGAATCGGGTCGAGGTGGCTCAGCCGGTGCGGGAATGCATCCGGCATCCGGCTCCACCCCTGACCCCAGAGAGAGACCGAGCACCACGAACCATCGACGAACCCGATCTCGTGGTCGCCGCCCACCACGTCGCTGCGATCCCGGATCCAGGCCACACTTCGAATATCCATAGCCCACCCCGCTTCAACCGGACCGGGCCGGCCGGTGAAGGAGGGGACGCGGGACACGTACACGATCTGCAGGCGTCGGTCGGTCACCTGCATGACCACGAGGGGCGGGTTGGCCGGGTTCTTCGTCCGAGGCTGCAGGCCGCAAGCCAGATGGCCGGCCATGCTGTTCCAGCCGCCGTGAAACGGCTTGCCCGGCCTCTTCTTCTCACGCTCTGTGAACGCCTCGACCAGCCTCTCGAACGGGTTCAATGTGGCTGTGAGGAGTCTCAACAGCCAGCTGAACGGGATCAGCAACCAGCCACCAAGCGCCCTGCGCTCGGACCGCAGAACGCGCGGGCGGCGAAAGTAGCCGGGAGAAGGTGCCCGCACGGCCAGACTGAGTCCGTGATCAGCACGCAGCACCTCACCCGCCGGTACAAACGCCCTCGCCCGTTCAACAGTCTCACGAACGAAGTCCGCCTTAGTCATTCTGCTCACCCGAAATCGTCCCTCACTGTCCTCGCTGCACTCGAAGGAGTCACGTCCGTACGCTCGTCGAGACTCTGTGCGTCGGGACGCTGGTGGTATTCGTAACGCTCCTCCGCCACCCCCGGCCCATCCTCCAGCAGACTCCCCTGGACCGCCCCGGCCGGGTCCGCCCCGATGACGTCCTTGACCACCCCCTTCACGCCCTTCTTCACGACCCTGTAGCCCGCATACATGGCCAGATCGTTGAGATTGCGCTCAGGGATTGGATTGCCGCGCTCGTCGACCTTCTTTATGTAGCGTTTGAGGCCACCACTGAAGTGCTTGGGTCCCTTGCGCAACACCGTCCGGGCCTTCGCCAATTTGCGGAGCAATTGCATGCGCTTGGCGATGTCCGCCAGGGCGCCCGCAAGCTTCGCGGTGATCCTCACGGCCTTCGCCGCCCTGTGGGCGACGCCCGCGGCAGCGATGAGCGGACCGATGGCCGCCGCGGCGCCCGCCGTCAGGAGCGAAAGAATCGCGGTGGTCGCGGCTGCCGCGAGCACCGTCTCCACGATCTCGACGATGAGGTCGAGCATCAACTGTTCGGCGGCCGCACATTCCTGGGCTGCCATTTCGAGCAGCTCCGCCGTGGTGTCCATGTCCGCGGCTTCGCCCCTGAGGGCTTCCTCGAACTCGGTCATCATGGTGTCGAACTTGTCGAACGCCTCGCCCTGCCACTGAGTGGCCAGCGTGCGGCGATCGGCGACCAGGTCCTCAACCACACCACGTAGGTCGTTTGCGGCCTTGCGGTACTTGATCGCTGTCTCGGTGAGGAGCTCGTTGTCTCCGCTGACCTGCTCGAGGAGTTCGTCCAGGTTGAACTGCTTGATGATGCCCCGGATGATCTCGTCCAGAACGCCGGCGAGCGGGTTGCTCCAGTCCAGGGTGAAGTTGATCCGGCTCAGGGCATCGCCCGCCGCCTGTCCCGCGCCCAATCAGTTGCCGCCGCCCATCATGCCGCTGTTGTCCAACTCCGTGCCGTCGTAGGTGGCAGCGGAATCCTTCAGCGCGTCGGATATGGCATACAGCGTGTCGACGGCGTCGGCGAGATCCTTGCCGGACTCCTTGCGCTGAGTGTCGTAGTCAGCCTTCAGGTTGTCCGATTCGGGCAATTTGCCGAACGTCTCCTGCGTGAGCTCCAGTTGCTGCGTTCGGGTCCGGATACCGTCGATTCGGCCGGCTGCGGCGTCCACAGCCTTCGCGTACTTGCGCAAGGCGTCGCCCTCGACATCAAATCCCCCGCTCATAAGTCCCCTCATCAGTCCAGCACTTGAAGGCGGCCGAGTGCCGACCACCATGATCCATCTATTTGATCATGGCGTTGCGAGGCCCTCGCTCGGCGTCGGAGTAGACGTCACGGAGTCGTTGCAGCGGCCACGATGTCGCGGACAGGGGTGGGCGACAGACGCGCGGGCGGCTTCCGGGGACGCCAGAAGCGCGACGATGGTGGCCGGTTGCCGGCCGTGCGGACAGTTCCGGGTTGCGGTCAGCTCCAACGGGTCCCGTTTCAGGCCGGTTGCGGTGATGAATGTAGACGGCTCACGGGCCTGGAATGCGGTGGCAGCTCCGGCAGTGAGGGCAGGTTTGCGACCTGGCTGCTGGCTGCTGCCGCCCACGCCGCCGTCGCCTTCTCCGCCATCCAGGCCGCCGTCGCCGTCAGCACCGATACGTCGAGCAGGCGCGGCACCGACCCGGTCGCCACGGCCACGGCCTGTCCCAGCTCGCCCTGTTTTAAGGGCCGGCGGCTGGGCGCCAGGTCGTGTCCGCAAAGTCCCGTCGTCCGCCCGCAGGGCGTGCCAGGCGTCGCGAAGCAGGCGGGACTTTGCGGACACGGCCTCGGGCCGGCTGTGCCCCGTCGTCACCGCCCGGCGTACAAGGCAGCCGATGAGCTCACGCGCCGATGCCATGAGCGAGGAGGCTTTCGGCGGTGTCCGCGATCGTGTCCTCGATGGGGCGGGCCTTCCAGCCGAGGAGCTTCTCCGCTTTCGCGCCGGTCGCGTCGAGGTCGCGGCCGAGCTGGTGCCTGAGCAGGCGCAGTTCGGGGCTGACGGTGGCCAGGGCGCGGGTGAGCCAGACGGGCAGTTCGCGGGTCGGGGCCTTCGCTGCGCGTTCGCCGAGGCGGTCGTGCAGGACGCGGGCGATGTCGACGACGCGCAGGCTGCGGCCCGCGACGGCGAGGAAACGCTGGCCGGCGGCCGCGGGGTCGGTCATGGCACGCACGTGCAGGTCGGCAACGTCGCGGACGTCGACGTAGCCCATGCCGAAGGGCGGGCAGGCGGGGACGCGTCCCTCCAGCATCCTGCGGACCAGGCGCAGGGAGGGCGGGTCGTCGGGGCCCAGGAGGGGGCCGAAGACGCCCACGGGGTGTACGGCGGTCAGTTCCATGCCGCCGCCCTCCTCCCGGATGAACTGCCAGGCGGCACGCTCGGCGAGGGTCTTGGAGCGCTGGTAGGGCGGGATATCGGCGTCGACGTTGGTCCAGTCCTCCTCGGTGAACGGGGTGGAGCGTGGCGGGTGTCCGATGCCGACGGCGCCGAAGGCGCTGGTCAGCACGGTACGGCGGACGCCTGCGCCACGGGCGGCGCGCAGGACGCGCAGGACCCCTTCGCGGGCCGGGACGACCAGGTCGTCGTCGTTTGCGGGCGTGTGGCGCAGGGTGGGTGAAGCGACATGGAGGACGTAATCGCAGTCGGCGACGGCGGCGTCCCAGCCGTCGGAGTGCTGGAGATCGGCGCGTACGACGGTGAGCCGGTCGTCGTCGAAGGCGGCGGCCTCGTGCAGCCAGGAGCGCAAGGCCGGTTCGCGCCGCAGGTCGCGGACGGTGGTGCGGACGGTGTGGCCGGCGTCGAGCAGGGCGAGGATGCACCAGCTGCCGATGAAGCCGGTCCCCCCGGTGACCAGGACCCGTGTCATGTGTGTCTCCTCAGAGGGTGGCGGGCGTGTCGAGGTGGTGTGGGTGTGGCGTCGTGGGGAGCCGGTGGGCGGCTGCCAGGCTGCTTCCGAGGAGGGCGTGGCTGATCATGATCGGGTAGATCACGGCCCGCTCGAGCATGCCGATGTTCCACATCCAGCCGGTGAGGGCGTCGGCCATGAAGAGGGGGAAGCTGATCAGTCCGGCGGTGCCGAGGGTGATGCTCGTGATCGACCGGCGCTTGCTGAGGCCGATGCGGGCGCCGTTGGCTCCGGCGGTGATCGCCATGATGTTGCCGGTGAGCATGACTGTCTGAGCGCCGAGAGTGTGGAAGGCGATCAGGCCGCTGTCCAATTTGGCGTTGGAACCCTGGAAGATACCGACGAGGCTGACACCGGCGCCGGCGAGGACGGCGAGCGTCACGATGGTGATCGGGCGGGTGCCCTTGCGCACGTCGAACACGAGGAACGCGCCGACGATCAGGAGGATGCCGTAGGTCACCCAACCGGTGTCCATGACGGCGCCGAGGGGTGAGTTGGCGACTTGCCCGAAGGCGGTCTGTGGCGGGCCGGTGAGGCCGAGGTGGCTGACCCAGTTGTGGAAGGGCGAGTACGGCGGGTCCTGCCACGCGGCGGCGGTGACGAATTCGGCCAGCCATGACACGAGCGGGCCCAGCAGGATCAGCAGGCCTCCCGCGCGGGCGGCCGCGCCGGAGCGGACGATGAGGGTCATCGCAGGGCCATGCCGGGGACGCGCCGGCGGATGGCTTCCAGCTCGGCCTCGTCCGAGACGCCCTGCCAGTCGTGGCGCGGAGTGTAGGGGGCTTCCAGGGCGCGTACGTCGTCGTCGGTGAGGTCGATGCCGAGGGAGGCCACGGCTTCGTCGATCTGCTGGATGGAGCCGGCGCCGACCAGGGGTGCGGTGACGACGGGCTGGTGGCGCAGCCAGGCGAGCGCGATCTGTGCGCGGCTGGTGCCGTGGGCGTCCGCCACTTGGCCGACGGCGTCGATGATGGCCTTGTTGGATGCCTCCTGTGCGGGCGAGTAGAGCAGGTCGGCGTACGCTCCGTCCGTCTCCGAGCGCGTGGTCGAGCGGGCGTCGTCCCAGACACGGGCCAGGCGGCCACGGGCCAGCGGGGACCAGATGATCGTGCCGACGCCCTCGTCCAGGCACAGGGGGATCATCTCCCGTTCCTCTTCGCGGGCGAGCAGGTTGTAGTGGTCCTGCATCGACACGAACCGGGCCCAGCCGTTCTGCTTCTGCAGGTTGAGGGCTTTGGCGAACTCCCATGCGTGCATGGACGAGGCGCCGAGGTAGCGGACCTTGCCGGCCTTGACGAGGTCGCTGAGGGCCTCGAGCGTCTCTTCCCAGGGGGTGGAGTGGTCGTTTCGGTGGATCTGGTAGAGGTCGATGTAGTCGGTGCCGAGGCGGCGCAGGGAGTGGTCGACCTCGGTCATGATCGCCTTGCGCGACAGTCCTCGTCCGTTCGGCCCCAGCCGCATCGGATGGCGCAGTTTGGTGGCGATCACCACGGCGTCGCGGTCGGCGTAGTCGTGGAGCGCGCGGCCGAGGATCTCCTCGCTGGAGCCGTGGGAGTACATGTTCGCGGTGTCGAAGAAGTTGATGCCCGCTTCGAGCGCGTGCTTGATGAGCGGCCGGGCCTCTTCCTCGCCCTTCGACCAGACGGGGTGTCCGCGATCGGGTTCGCCGTAGGTCATCGCTCCGATGGCGATCGGTGACACGTCGAGGCCCGTGGTACCGAGCTTGATGTAGTGCATGATGCCCCTCTAAAGTAAGTGGAGAGCTCTCCGAATAACGTAGTGGAGAGCTCTCCACTTAGCAAGGGGAGATCTCGTGGTCCGTTCCGACGCCCGTGAGAACAGGGCGCGCATCCTCAACGCCGCCCGTGAGGCGCTGGCCGAGGACGGCGGCACTTCCATGAACCAGATCGCCCAGCGCGCCGGCGTCGGCCCGGGCACCCTGTACCGCAACTTCCCCACCCGCGAGGCGCTGGTGCTGGCCGTCTACCAGGACGAGGTCGCCCGCATCGTGGGCACCGTGCCCGATCTGCTCACCGAGATGCCGCCGCTGGAAGCGCTGCGTACCTGGACGCTCGACCTGGTCGAGGCAATGCGCCGCAAGCACGGGCTCGGTGACGCCCTCAGCCCCGGTGCGCACCAGGCGATGAGCGAGCAGAGCTACGGTCCGGTCATCGCCGCGATCACCGAGCTCCTCGACGCCGGTAAGGAGGACACGAGCATCCGGCCGGACGCCGACCCGGGTGACTTCCTCCAGCTCACCGGCGCTCTCTGGCGCGCCGCCTCCCACCCCGAGGACCGGGCTCCCCGCATGCTCGCGCTCATCCTCGACGGCCTGCGCCCACAGCAGCAGCGCTGAGGGAGCACCGCGATGGCGTGCGGTGGACAGGCTCAGCGGGCCTGCGCGAGGAGTTCCTGGGAGAGGGCCCACAGGCGCCCGGCGTTGTCCGGGTCGACGGCATAGCGGGCGACGCCGTGCAAGGTGCCGGAGCGGCGGACGACCACCTCGCTCTCGTTGCAGTCGACGAAGTAGCGCCCGCCCACGCCTTCGAGAAGCGGTGAGGTGGCAAGCAGGACGGAGGTCGCCGCTCCCTGCTCGACGGTTTTGATCAGATCGGCGGGGACCCGCCCGCTACCGCGCCCGGCGGTGTGCCGTTGCAGGCTCGTGTAGACGGCGCCTGGCATGCACGCGTTGGCGGTGATGTTGTCCGCGGCCCAGCGTCGGGTGGCCTCGACGGCGAACAGGACGTTCGCGGTCTTGGACTGGCCGTAGGCGAGCCATGGATCGTAGGGGCGGAAGGCGAAGTTGACGTCGTCCCACACGATTGGGGACCGCTGGTGACCGGAGGAACTCACAGTGACGACGCGCGCGTTGCCGTCGGCGGCCAGCGCCTCGTGCAGGCCTGTGGCGAGAGCGAAGTGTCCCAGGTGGTTGGTGGCGAACTGCCACTCCCAACCCTGCTTGGTGTACTGCTCGGGGCAGGCCATGACGCCCGCGTTGTTCACCAGTACGTGCAGTGGGCCGCGCCAGGCGGTGGTGAAGGCGGCGACGGAGGCGGGATCGGACAGGTCGAGGTGTGCGAGGTGCACCTCGTGATTGCCGGTGACCGCGGTGATGTCGTTGGCGACGCGCTTGCCAGAGGCCACGCCCCGCACGGCGAGGGTGACTTCCGCGCCTGTGGCGGCCAGAGCCCGGGCCGTTTCGGCGCCGAGACCCGATGACGCACCGGTGACCACCGCCCGACGACCGGTGAGGTCGACTCCTTGCGTCACCTCGTCAGCCGTGCTGGAGAAGCCGAAAGGGGTGGTGATGAGGCTCATGAGCTCATTCCTTGCTATGTCTTGGGGCGGCCGCGCGCAGTCAGGGTGTGAGCATTCGGTCCTGTTCCACAGGAGGTGCACCGCCGTGCCACGCAAGGGCCTTGCCGAACCGGACCAGTTCGCCGTAGAGGGCGGGATCCACGCGCTCGGCGAAGACCAGGTCGAGTACGGCTTCGGCGGCTTGGGCGGGCGACTGGGCCCCGCTGTAGTCGCTGAACCAGGGCCGTGAGGTGGCGGTGTCGACCATGCCGGGACACACAGCAGCGACCAAAGTGCCCTCAGTGAGATCACGTTCGCGGCGCACGGCAGCAACCGCACGAACAGCGGCGACCTGAGCCACCTTGGAGGGCACATTCAGCCACACAGGCCAGCCCGCCTCCTGCGCCGTCCCGTTGTGGACAGCGCTGCGCCAGGACTCGACGGCGTACTCCACCTGGTCCAGGCTCGCTCCGTCGAAGAGTCGGTGGAGCCGGCCATCGAGATGACCGAGCGTACCCAGGCTGCTGGCGACGACGAGCAGCCGGCCGCGTGGGCGCAGTACGGGCCCGAAGGCACGCAAAATCGCGTGCGTAGCGGTGTTGGAGACGTCGATGAACTCATCGGCCCGCTCGGCCTGGGACTCACCGGGCAGAATCCGGGCGACCGCGTTGGAGACCACGATGTCGACCCCGCCGTACTGTGCCTTGAGGTCCCCGGCAAGGCGGGTGATGGCATGCGTGTCGGTGACGTCCAGCACGCGGCCCTCGACGCGGGCACGGGTGTCGGGCAACCGGCCCGCCTCTCGGGCGGCTTCCATCACACGCTGGTGGCTGCGGCCGGTGAGCAGGACCAGATCGTGCTCATCCATACGGGCCGCCAGTCCCTCGACAAGGGCACGGCCCAGGCCCTGGTTGGCGCCCGTGACGAGCGCAATGCGAGAAGCGTTCATGCCTGCCACGCTGAGAACGGCCACCATCATGCGTCCAACGAAAGTTCGGAACATCTGGTATGCGTGATCGTCATGGACTTTGAGGACGTCTCCCTGACTGCCTTGCGCGTCTTCCGCGCCGTTGCCGAACAAGGGACCTTCACCGCGGCCGCCGCTTCTCTGGGGTACACCCAGTCAGCCGTGTCCCGGCAGGTGGCAGCGATCGAGAAGGCGGCGGGCACCACGTTGCTGGAGCGACGGCGCGAGGGAGCACAGCTGACAGCGGCCGGCCGGACCGTCCTGCGGCGCGCGACGGTCGTGCTCGACGAGATCGAAGCCGCCGCCAGGGAACTGTCCGGCCTGCCCGCCTCAGCCGGGACGGTCCGCCTGGGATGGTTCCCCAGCGCGGGAGCCGTCCTGGTACCGCGAGCCCTCGCCGAGCTGCGTCGTACAGACCCGGGCCTGCATGTCGTCACCCGGGAAGGCAGCACTCCGGCACTTGTGCGCGCCCTGAGAGCCGGCAGCCTGGATCTGGCCTTGCTCGGCTCGGCCCCGCCATTTCGCCCACCCGACACGGAAACGCCCCCGCTCGTGGTCGAAACACTCACCGAACGCGCCCTGCGCCTGGCCGTGCCCGCCGCCCATCCGCTGGCCCGCGGCGATTTCATCGACGTTGCGGACCTGCGCGGGCAGCGCTGGATCGCAAGCCCTTCCTCCGGCGAAGACCGCTTGATGGGGGTGTGGCCAGGCCTGGACGAACGGCCCGACATCGCACACACCGCACGCGACTGGCTGGCCAAACTCCACCTCGTCGCGGCCGGCCTCGGGCTGACCACCATGCCCGCAGCCCTCGCCCCGGCAGCACCGCAGGGCGTGCGTGTCCTCCCGGTGCGCGGCGGACCCCAGGAACAACGGAGACTGCTCCTTACCCGACTCCCCAGGCCGCCCGCGGAGCCCGTGACCCGTGTGGCAGCCGCGCTCCGCGCCGCGGCCCTCGATGTCGTCTGATCCCGGCCGGCGCCGCGGAAGAGGCACGGTGGCGGCCGCTGCCCCTTGCGCAGCCCTGCGCCGCGCCGCTGCCGACGCCCTCGTTCAGGGGGCTCTGCGCGCTCAGCAGGCCGACGGTCGTCTTGCCCCCGCCGGTGTTCAGCTTGATCATCACATCTCTGAGGTCACACCGTTGCTGAGCGAGCGCGGCAACCAGGCGCCGGGATGCGCGTCGACCTCACCTGGGCTCCGACTGGACGGACGTGACGTCCGTGGACAACGGGCCGGACGCTACGTCCGTCTCAACTACGGCCTGCGCAATACCAGTTGGGGCAACGAGGAGTCCGCCCCCCAACGTCCCACGCCACCGACGGAGACCGAGGCACCCGCTGGTCCCTCCGCCTACGAGGACCACCAGTGGATCCAGGTCGACCTCGGCTCCTCGCGGACGTTCGACAGACCCTCACGTCCGTGCCGCACCCGCCCGCAACCCGTCCATGACCAGGTCGAGAAGCCGTGCCGCGCGCGGGCGCCAGTCCTCCGTCGGGGTCATCTGCCACAGACCGGCGATGGCGAGGACGAAGTCGTCGGCCGTGACCCCCGGGCGGATGGTGCCTGCCTCCTCGGCTGTGCGGAGCAGGAGTTCGGCTGCCTCGGTGACGGGGGTGGGGGAGGGTTTCACCGGGCCTCCTGGCGCACTGGTGGCGAGGCGCATCGCGTCGGCCAGGCCCGCCTTGGTCATGGCGAACTCGGCCAGTCGGTCCATCCAGGTGCGCAGGGCCTGGTCCGGCGGCAGCTCCTGGAGCAGTTGCGTCGCGCTGTCGGCGACCTGCTGCATCTCGTGGCGGTAGATCTCCAGGACCAGGGCTTCGCGGTTGGGGAAGTTGCGGTAGAACGTGCCCTGGCCGACCCCCGCCTTCTTGGCGATGGCGCTGAGGGGCGCGTCCGGGCACCGCGTCAGTTCGGTCAGGGCGACGCACAGGATGTTTTCACGGTTGCGTTGCGCGTCCGAGCGCAGAGGGGCGTCTTTCTTGTGCTGCACCGTCACTCCTTGAGGCACGTGGCAGGAGCGCACCCTTGCCAAGCGGACAACTGTCCGTTACGTTTTCCGGTAGCGGACAGATGTCCGGTTGGGGTCCACTCTAGCTCCGGACGCGGCAGGCACGTCAGTCCTCTGCCGAAGCCACCGCTGTCCATCTTCCGCGGTGTACCTCATCCACTCCAAGCGCCTCCACAAGCACAAGCGCACCACCATCACCCCCACGCCCCTTTCTGACGCAAGCGGCCCCGATCGCCAGCGTGTCACGTACCACCGAATCACCGTCACGGCGAAGCGCATCCCAGGTGGCCGAGACGGCGCCGCCCAGGTCCACACGCGCGCGACGCTCGGCCGCCCTCGCAAGCACCGCAAGCCTGAAGGAAGTTACTCATGGCCTTATCGACGTCCAGCGTCATCACTCTGCACATCAACGGCGAGAAGCACACGCTGCCCGTCGACCACCGCACCACCCTGCTCGATGCCCTGCGCGAGCGGCTCGATCTGACCGGCACAAAGAAGGGCTGCGACCAGGGGCAGTGCGGAGCCTGCACCGTTCTCGTCGACGGCCGCAGGACGGTCGCATGTCTGCAATTCGCGGTCGCGGCCGAAGGACGTGAGATCACCACCATCGAAGGCGTCGTGGACGGCGATCACCTGCATCCGATGCAGCAGGCGTTCCTCGAACTCGACGGCTACCAGTGCGGTTACTGCACTCCCGGCCAGATCTGCTCGGCGATCGGCATGCTCTCGGAGCACGCCGCCGGATGGCCGAGCGCCGCCTCCGCCGACGTACGTCCCGAGGCCGGGCCACCGCCGCTGACCCCGGACGAGATCCGTGAGCGGATGAGCGGCAACCTGTGTCGCTGCAGCGCCTACACGTCAATTGTTGAGGCCGTCGCGCGTGCCGCCGAGGCCGACGCCTCGTCACCTGTGGACGTGTCGGCCCAGTCCAGGGAGGCCGCGGCATGAGGGAGTTCGACTACCGCAGGGCCCCCGACGTGCCGGGTGCCGTCGCCCTCCTCGACGACGATCCGGACGCCCGCTACCTCGCTGGCGGCACCAACCTGGTCGACCTGATGAAGAGCGGGGTGGAACGCCCCGCCCGCCTCGTCGACGTACGGGAACTGCCGCTGGACCGCATCGAGCCGGCCCCGGACGGGGGACTGCGCGTCGGCGCGACGGCCACCAACAGCGACCTTGCCGCCCACCCCGAAGTCCGCAGGCACTACCCGATGCTGGCCCAGGCGGTGCTCGCCGGTGCCTCCGGCCAGCTGCGCAACATGGCCACGGTCGGCGGCAACCTCCTCCAGCGGACCCGCTGTGCCTACTTCACGGACACGACCAAGCCGTGCAACAAGCGCGAACCCGGCACCGGCTGCCCGGCCATCACCGGCGAGCACCACAATCACGCCATCCTCGGCGCGTCCGAGACCTGTGTGGCCGTACACCCCTCGGACATGGCCGTCGCCCTGACCGCCCTGGACGCCGTCCTGCACTACGAAACCGCCGACGGACAGGGGGAGTTGCCGATCGAGCAGCTGTATCTTCCCGTCGCCGACACCCCGGACCGCGAGACCGCCCTGCCAGTGGGTGCGCTGGTCACCGGCGTCACCCTGCCCCGGGTGCCGGTCGCGGCCCGCTCCCGGTACCGCAAGGTGCGCGAGCGCGCCTCCTACGCCTTCGCCATCGGCTCCGTCGCCGCCGCGCTCGACATCCGCGACGGGGTCGTGCACGACGCACGCCTGGCGTTCGGCGCGGTCGCCTCTCGGCCATGGCGCGCACGCGCCGCGGAGCGGGCCCTCATCGGGGCGCCCGCCACTGCCGAGACGTTCGCGGCCGCCGCCGAAGCCGAACTCGCCGCGGCCCGGCCGCTGCCGCACAACGGATACAAGGTGACCCTGATGCGCAATCTGACCGTGGCCGTGCTGAGCGAGCTCGCCGAGGAGGCCGCGCGATGACCACCACCGCGCGATCGGCTGCAGTACGCGCCGTCGGCACCGGTCACGTCCGGGTGGAGGGCCGGGACAAGGTCACCGGCGCGGCACGCTACGCGGGAGACTTTCCCTTCACCGAACTCGCCTACGGGTGGCTGGTGTTGTCCACCGTGGCGCGGGGCCGCATCCGCGACATCGCCAGCGCTCCCGTCCTGGAGATGCCCGGCGTCGTCGCCGTACTGGACCACCGCAGCGCCCCGCGCCTGGAGACCGACTACGTCGGCGTGCTGGGCATCAGCCCCGACCCCACCTGCGCCGTCTTCCAGAACGACACCGTGCCCCACCTGGGCTGGCCGGTGGCCCTTGTCGTCGCGGAGACACCCGAGCAGGCGCGGGAGGCCGCCGAGGCCCTGGTCGTCGAGTACGAACCGCTGCCGCACGACATCGAGTTCACCGGGGCGCACCCCGACTCCTATCCCGTGGACGGACACATGCCCGGGGTGACGGACAAGGGCGACCTGGAAGCCGAACTGGCCGCGTCGGCCGCCGTCGTGGACGAGGAGTACACCACCCCGGAAGAACACCATCACCCCATGGAGCCCCACGCGGCGACCGCCCGCTGGGACGACGGCCGGCTGGAGGTGGTCGACTCCAACCAGGGCGCCACCTGGGTCGTCGGCGAGCTGGCGAACCTGTTCTCGCTGGATCCCGCGTCGGTGCGGGTGCGTTCGGAGCACGTCGGCGGTGGCTTCGGCAGCAAGGGCGTACGTGCCCACCAGGTGGCGGCGGTGATGGCCGCGACGATCCTCCAGCGTCCGGTGCGCGTCGCCCTGACCCGGCCCCAGATGTTCGCGCTGGCCGGACACCGCAGCCCCACCGTCCAACGAGTCAGGCTCGGCGCCGACGCCGATGGACGCCTGCGTGCCCTTGACCACCGCTCGGTGAGCCGCACCGCCACCGTGTACGAGTTCGTCGAGCCGAGCGCCGGCGTGGCGCGGGTGATGTACGACGCCGACGCCCACCACACAGAGAACCGCGTCGTACGCCTCGACGTGCCCAGCCCCACCTTCATGCGCGCGCCCGGTGAGGCTCCGGGGGCCTTCGCGCTGGAGTCCGCGCTCGACGAACTCGCCGAGAAGTGCGGGATCGACCCGATCGAACTGCGCCTGCGCAACGAACCGGACAAGGGCCCCGTCTCCGGCCTGCCCTTCGCCAACCGCAACCTGCGCGCCTGCTTCGAGGAGGGTGCTCGCCGTTTCGGCTGGAGCGAGCGCGATCCCCGGCCGGGTGTGCGGCGCGAGGGCCGATGGCTGCTGGGCACCGGCACCGCCGCCGCGTCCTTCCCCGCCGGCGCGGCCCCCTCGACCGCCGCCATCACCGCCGAGGCCGACGGCCGCTTCACCGTCCGGATATCGGCCGCCGACATCGGCACCGGCGCGCGGACCGCGCTCAGCCTCGTCGCGGCCGACGCCCTCGACGTCGTACCGGAGCGGGTGACCGTGCGGATCGGGGACAGCGAGTTCGGCTTCGCGATGATCGCGGGCGGTTCGATGGGCACCCGCTCCTGGTCCATGGCCATCATCGCGGCCGCCCGGGAACTGCGGGAACGACTCGTCCCCGGCATGGTCATCCCCGCCGAAGGGATCACCGCGCGCTCCGACACCACCGCGCAGATCGCCGCACTCGCGAACACGGAACGGCACTCCTACGGCGCCCAATTCGCCGAAGTGGCCGTGGACCCGGCCACGGGTGAGGTGCGCGTACGACGCATGCTCGGCATCTTCGCCGCCGGGCGCATCGTGAACCCGCTGACCGCACGCGGCCAGTTCACCGGCGGCATGATCTGGGGCATCTCCATGGCCCTGCACGAGGAGGCCGTGCGCGACCCTGCCTTCGGCGGTCCCGTCGGCGCCGACCTGGCCGGTTACCACGTGGCCACCCACGCCGACGTCCCGCGCATCGAGGCGGACTGGGTGGACGACACCGACCCCGACGATCCCGTCGGCATCAAGGGCATCGGCGAGGTCGGCATCGTCGGCGCCGCGGCCGCCATCGCCAACGCGGTCTGGCACGCCACCGGCGTACGACACCGCAGCCTGCCCATCCGCCCGGACCGCGTCCTGACGGCAGGCCGCGATGCTTGACCTGCTGCCGGAGCTGAAGGACTGGCTGGCCGAGGGGCGTGATGTCGCCGTCGCCACCGTCGTGTCCGTCGGCGGCAGCGCCCCGCGGGGCCCCGGTGCGACCCTCGCGGTCGACCGGGCCGGCACGGTCATCGGCTCGGTGTCCGGTGGGTGCGTCGAGGGCGCGGTCTACGACCTGTGCGCCCAGGCCCTGGAGACCGGGCAGAGCGTGCTGGAACGCTTCGGCTACAGCGACGAGGACGCCTTCGCCGTAGGTCTGACCTGCGGCGGGGTCCTCGACGTGCTGGTCACGCCCGTGCTCGCGGACACGCCCGTCAGGGCGCTGCTGTCCTCCGCCCTGGACGTGGTGGCCCAGGGCGAGCCGGTGGCCATGGCCCGCGTCGTCCAGGGCCCGGCGGCGCACCTCGGTGCCACCCTGCTCGTCCACGGCGACGGCTCCACGGAAGGCGGCCTCGGCATCCACGAGGACCTCGACCACACGGCCGCGACACAGGCCCTGGCCGCCCTCGACGCCGGACGCACCGGCACGGTGGAGCTGTCGCCGGACGGCTCGCACTGCCCCGACGGCCTCACCCTGCTCGTGGAGTCCAGCACACCACCGCCGCGGATGATCGTCTTCGGTGCGATCGACTTCGCCTCGGCGCTGGTGCGGGTCGGCAAGTTCCTGGGCTATCACGTCACCGTGTGCGACGCCCGGCCGGTCTTCACCACACCGGCACGCTTCCCCGAAGCGGACGAGGTCGTCGTGGACTGGCCGCACCGCTACCTGCGAGGCGCCCGGACCGACGGACGGACCGTGCTGTGCGTCCTCACCCACGACGCCAAGTTCGACGTCCCCCTGCTGGAAGTCGCGCTGCGGCTGCCGGTCGCGTTCGTGGGCGCGATGGGCTCGCGCCGTACCCACATCGACCGGACCCGCAGGTTGCGGGAAGTGGGCCTGAGCGAGACGGACTTGGCTCGCCTGAGGTCACCCATCGGGCTCGACCTCGGAGGCCGCACGCCCGAGGAGACCGCCTTGTCGATCGCCGCGGAGATCGTCGCGACCCGCAGAGGCGGAACGGGCCGCCCGCTGACCGGTTCGGGAACACCGATCCACCACAGGGCAACGGCCCCGGCTCTCTCCCACCGCCCACCTGGCGAGCGGGAAGCGGCCACCGGTGTCACGGACCTAGCTTCCTAACGAGCTCGTGCACGGTAAGTGAAACGGATCACGTCGAGATCGGGCGCCGCGTCGTCGCGGGTGAGCCCGGCCCGCAGGGTGCAGGGTCGGTCGTGGCCGGTGCAGGCGGATTCGGGAATGTCGTCGTCGGCGCTGTTGACGAGCAGCGTGGTGGGGAGAGCCGCGAGCTCGCTCCCCGCGGGACCGCTCGGCGCCTCCGGCGACCTGGCGCTGGGCCCCTTGAGGGCGGGGGCCGAGACGCCCATGCCCTGCCAGCCCGGTCGCGTGCCCTAGTTGCCCAGATGGGGAGCGGAGGGCGGCTCGGCGGCGAAGGTCCGCCCACGGTCCTCCGATGCGCCGACGGGCGTCAATGCCCCGAAACGCGCATTGTGAGGCACCGGGCACCGGGCGCCGAGCGGGGCTGCGATGGGGGTGGCCGGCATCCCGAACTTCCGCCGCAGGCGCATCGGGACCGCGTCATGCGACGCCATGCGCATCCCGCCAGGCGTGCTGCTACAAGCCGGGTGTCTGGCGAAGATCCAGGAAGCAGCGCAGCCGCACCCCCCGGCTCGCCGGGCACCCGCGTTGTTCGTTCCGCCGGGGCGATCGCGCAACGTCCGGCGAGCAGCGCCTGGATCGCGAAGGCGGTTACGTCATCGGCGGCCGCGACCTCCACCACGGCCAGCGCCGGCTCTGCCACACGTGCTTCGTTGATCGACCTCATACACGGCACCACGCGGGCGCGACCTGGGCGGTCTGCGATCAAGAGGACATCACCCGACTGGGCCGCCGACGGACGATCTGAGGGTCAGGTTGATCGCCGCCTCGGCCACCAGGGTGCGTCTCCTGGGACGGTCCTACCCACACCAGCTCCGACACCGTTCTGTCCGTACGCCGCCCCGAGTCCGACCCGCTGCACTTCCGCCAGGCGTCGGGCGTCCACGCCGCGGGTGTCGTATTAGGGTCCGTCTTCAAACGGATCTTGCCCAGAGCAGGAACGACGCGAGATTGACCGCTGCTTCGTAGGAGGTGGCGGTCTTGTCGTATCTGGTG
>NZ_JBIWJD010000030.1:0-28140 GCF_044764945.1 Streptomyces sp. NPDC093568
TCAACCCGGCCGGGGGGGTTCTGCGGCGGCCGGGCCGCGGGGGGTGGTCGCCAGCGGTGGGTCAGCCCCCCCCCCCCTCAACCGGGCCCCCCCGGGGGGCCCCCCCCCCCCCCGGCCCCCCCGGCGCCCTGGCGCTCACGTCCGCAGACGGTCCGGTCAGTAGTTGCCCAGGCCGCCGCAGACGTTCAGCGCCTGCGCGGTGACCGCCGCGGCACCCGGGGAGACGAGGTAGGAGACCATCGCGGCCACCTCGCTCGGCTCCACGTAGCGGCCGAGCGGCACCCGGGTGGTGATCCGGCTGTGCACCTCCTGCTCGTCCACGCCCCAGATCCCGGCGTAGTGCTCACGCACCCGCTCGGCCATCGGGGTCTCCACGAAGCCCGGGCAGACCGCGTTGACGGTGATGCCCGTCCTGGCCAGCTCCAGGCCCAGCGACTTGGAGAAGCCGACGACACCGTGCTTGGAGGCGGTGTACGGCGCCGCGTGCACCACGCCCTGCTTGCCGCCGGTGGAGGCGATGTTGACGATCCGTCCGGTACCGCGCTCGAGCATGCCGCCGCCGGTCAGGGCCGCCTTGGTGACGAGGAAGACACTGTTCAGGTTGGTGTTGATGACGTCGAGCCACAGCTCGTCGGAGACCTCGGCGGTGGCGCCGCCCCCCGGTCGGCCGGCGTTGTTGACCAGGACGTCGAGCCGTCCGTAGCGCTCGACAGCGGCGGCGACCAGCGCCCGCACCTCATCGGACGAGGTGACGTCGCAGGTGCTGCCGTCGACGTCCAGGCCCTCGCCGCGCAGCTCGGCGAGGGTGTCCTTGAGGGTCTTGTCGGTGCGGGCGCACAGATAGACGGCGAAGCCCTGGCGGGCCAGGGTGCGGGCGATCTCGTGGCCGATGCCGCTGGTGGCCCCGGTGACCAGCGCGACCTGGCGCTCGGTGTCGGTGGAAGTGGATGCGTCCATGCACACCACCGTCGCGGCCGCGGCTCGCGCCCCGGTCGAGCCCCGCTCCAGCCCCGGGGCGAGGCGTTGAGGCTGCCTCGACCACGGCTCTTGGACGCGATTGAAGACTGAACGCACCCAACCGCCGCGTGAAGGAGTTCGAGGAGATGGAGTCGACCGGCGTGAGCGCCGAGTTGTACGCAGAGGTTCTTCAGTACTACGCGCGTCAGATGCAGGCGCTGGACGCGGGCAAGGTGGAGGAGTACGCCGCCACCTTCACCGAGGACGCGGTCTTCGGCCACACGCCCGGCCGCGCCCCGGCGCGCACCAGGACCGGCATCCTGTCCGACCTCTATGAGGTGCGCGAGCGGTTCACGGCGGACCCGCAGCAGCGGCGTCACCTGTTCACGATGGTCGACGTCGAGGAGCTGGCGGAGGGCCGGCTCCGCAGCACCTGCTACGCGCTGGTGCTGACCACCCGGCCGGGCGACGGTCCGGAGATGGTCCGCAGCTGCGTGGTGCGCGACGTCCTGGTCCGCGAGGACGGGCGGCTGCGCAACCAGGAGCGGCTCGTCGACCACGACGGTTTCGATGAGAGGTGGTTGTGATGAGCCGACGAGTGGTCATCACCGGCATCGGCGTGCGCGCCCCGGGCGGCCGCGGCACCAAGGAGTTCTGGGACCTGCTCACCGCGGGCCGTACCGCGACCCGGCGGATCAGCTTCTTCGACCCGTCCGCGTACCGGTCGCAGATCGCCGGCGAGGCGGACTTCGACCCGGTGTGGGAGGGCCTGAGCCAGCGGGAGATCCGCCGCATGGACCGGGCCACCCAGTTCGCCGTGGTCTGCGCCCGGGAGGCGATGCAGGACAGCGGCCTGGACTTCGCGGGCATCGACCCGGCGCGGATCGGCGTCACCCTGGGCAGCGCGGTCGCCGCCGCGACCAGCCTGGAGCGCGAGTACCTGGTGCTGTCCGACTCCGGCCGCGAGTGGCTGGTGGACAGCGAGGAGTGGCTGTCGCCGCACATGTTCGACTACCTGGCGCCGAGCGTGATGCCGGCCGAGGTGGTGTGGCAGGTCGGCGCGGAGGGACCGGTGTCGCTGGTCTCCAACGGCTGCACCTCCGGTCTGGACGCGGTCGGGCACGCCCTGCAGCTGATCCAGGAGGGCTCGGCCGACGTCATCGTGGCGGGCGCCACCGACACCCCGATCACCCCGATCGTGGTGGCCTGCTTCGACGCGATCAAGGCGACCACCGCCCGCAACGACGAGCCGGAGACCGCCTCCCGCCCGTTCGACCGGTCCCGTACCGGCTTCGTGCTCGCCGAGGGCGCCGCGATGTTCGTACTGGAGACGCTGGAGTCGGCACGGCGCCGCGGCGCCCCGGTCTACGCCGAGGTCACCGGGTACGGCACCCGCTGCAACGCGTACCACATGACCGGCCTCAAGCCGGACGGCCGGGAGATGGCCGAGGCGATCCGGGTCGCCCTGGACCAGGCCCGCGTCAACCCGACCGACGTGGACTACATCAACGCCCACGGCTCCGGCACCAAGCAGAACGACCGGCACGAGACCGCCGCGGTCAAACGCGCCCTCGGCGACCACGCGTACCGCACGCCGGTCAGCTCGATCAAGTCGATGGTCGGTCACTCGCTGGGCGCCATCGGCTCGGTGGAGATCGCCGCCTGCGCGCTCGCCATCAAGAACGGGGCGGTGCCGCCCACCGCCAATCTGCACGAGGCCGACCCCGAGTGCGACCTCGACTACGTACCGCTGACCGCGCGTGAACTGGACGTGCGGACCGTGCTGACGGTCGGCAGCGGCTTCGGCGGCTTCCAGACCGCGATGGTGTTGCAGAGCCCGACCGGGGAGAAGGAATGACCAGGACGGTAGTCACCGGGATCGGCGCGCTCGCCGCCAACGGCCTGGGCACCCAGGACTTCTGGGCCGCCACCCGGGAGGGCCGGCACGGCCTCGGCGAGCTCACCCGGTTCGACGTGACGGCGTACCCCGCCAAACTGGCCGGCGAGATCCGCGGCTTCGACGTCACCGACCACCTGCCGGACCGGCTGCTCCCGCAGACCGACGTCTCCACCCGGTACGCGCTGGTCGCGGCCGCCTGGGCGCTGGAGGACGCCAAGGTCGACCCGGCCAGCCTGGTCGACTACGACATGGGCGTCGTCACCGCCAACGCCCTCGGCGGCTTCGAGTTCACCCACCGCGAGTTCCACAAGCTATGGACCGAAGGCCCGCAGACGGTCAGCGTCTACGAGTCCTTCGCCTGGTTCTACGCGGTGAACACCGGCCAGATCTCCATCCGGCACGGCATGCGCGGCCCCTCCAGCGCCCTGGTCACCGAGCAGGCCGGCGGCCTGGACGCGATCGGCCACGCCCGGCGCACCGTGCGCCGCGGCACCCCGCTGGTCGTCGCCGGCGGCGTCGACTCCGCGCTCGACCCCTGGGGTTGGGCCGCGCAGATCGCCAGTGACCGGCTGTCCACCAGCACCGACCCGGGGCGCGCCTACCTTCCCTTCGACCGGGACGCCGCCGGCTACGTCCCCGGCGAGGGCGGCGCGCTGCTGGTGCTGGAGGACGCCGGGGCGGCACTGCGCCGCGGCGCCCCGGACATCCTCGGCGAGATCGCCGGCTACGCCAGCGGCTTCGACCCCGCCCCGGGCTCCGGCCGTCCGCCGGCGCTGCCCCGCACCATCCGGGCGGCACTCGCCGACGCCGGGGTGACGGCCGATCAGGTCGACGTGGTCTTCGCCGACGCCGTGGGTGTTCCGGAGCTGGACCGGGCGGAGGCGGACGCGCTGCGCGAGGTGTTCGGCACGGCCGCGGTGCCGGTGACCGCACCGAAGGCAGCGTCCGGCCGCACCTACGCGGGCGGCGGCTCGCTCGATGTCGCCACCGCCCTGCTGTCGATCCGCGACGGCGTGATCCCGCCGACCGCCGGCACCCGCGAGGTGCCCGACGAGTACGGCATCGACCTGGTCCGCGACCGGGCCCGCGAGGCGGACGTGCGCACCGCGCTCGTGGTCGCCCGCGGCCTGTGGGGCTTCAACTCGGCCGTCGTCGTCCGTGCCTGGGACGCCGACGCCACCAACGACCTTTCCTGAGGAGACAGTTGTGAACATCACCGTGGAAGAGATCCGCCGCATCATCGTCGCCAGCGCCGGCGCCCCCGAGTCCGGGGCCTCCGACGCCGACTTCGCCGACACCTCCTTCGACGAGCTCGGCTACGAGTCGCTCGCCCTCATGGAGACCGCCTCCGCCATAGAGCGCGAGTTCGGCGTGTCGGTGCCGGACGAGCTGCTCTTCGAGGCCCGTACGCCGCGCGAGCTGGCCGAGCTGGTCCGCTCCGCGAAGGAGGCCGCGGCCGCATGAGCCCGCTCACCCGAGAGATGGAGCACAGCCGGGTGGTGCGCGCTCCCGCCGACCGGCTGTACGCGCTGGTCGCGGACGTCGGCCGCTGGCCTGTGCTGCTCGGGCCGTGCGTGCGGGCCCGGCGGATCGAGCGGCACGGCGCCGACGAGCGCATCGAGCTGTGGGCGCGGACCAACGGCAAGGTGGCGACCTGGACCTCCCGCCGCACCCTCGACCCGGTGGCCCTGCGGATCTCCTTCCGGCAGGACCGCTCCACCGCGCCGGTGGCCTCGATGTCCGGCGAGTGGTCCTTCCACCCGGCCGGCGACGGACGGACCCGGATCGTGCTGACCCACGCTTTCACGGCCGTGGACGACGATCCCGAGTCGCTGGAGTGGATCGCCGAGGCGGTGGACCGCAACAGCGTCGAGGAGCTGGCGGCGCTCGGCGCCTTCGCCGAACGCCCGCATCCGCTGGAGCAGTTGGTGTTCTCCTTCAGCGACCGGGTGGAGGCGGCCGGGGTGGACCCGGCCGACGTGTACGACTTCGTGCACCGCTGCGACCTGTGGCCCGAGCGGCTGCCGCACGTCGGCCGGGTCGACCTCACCGAGGACCCGGCGGGCGTACAGCTGATGGAGATGGACACCGTCACCTCCGACGGCCGCACGCACACCACCGCCTCGGTCCGGCTGTGCGTGTCCGGCGAGCGGATCTCCTACAAGCAGACCGTGCTGCCCGCCCTGCTGTCCGGGCACAGCGGGCTGTGGGAGTTCGAGAAGTCGGCCGGCGGCGCGGCGATCGTCTCCCACCACACCGTGGCGGTCGACCCGGCCGTGGTGGAGCGGGTGCTCGGCGCGGGCACCACCTTCGAGGAGGCGTGCGCGCACGTCCGCGACACCCTGGGCGCCAACAGCCGCACCACCATGGGGGCGGCGTGCGCGTACGCGGCATCGGTGGTGCGGCGCCCATGACCCTGACGCGGAAGCTGGTCGGCCTCGCGCTCTCGCCGGACGCCGAGGCCGACCGGGTGTGCATGGTCGCGGGCGAACGCTCCTTCACCCGGCGCCAGGTCCGCAGCGAGGTGGCGCGGGCCCAGGCCGAGCTCGTCGAGCGCGGCCTGGGCCCGGGCCGGCGGGTGCTGGCGCTGCTCGACCACGGGCCGGAGGCGGTGTTCTTCCTCGCCGCGGCCAGCTCGCTCGGCCTGCATTCGCTGATGCCGTACGGCCTGCAGGCGGCGGCGCTGTCCGAGTGGCTGTCCATCGCGGACGCGGCCAGGCCCGACGTGGTGCTGCACTTCAAGCGCGACCGGACCGGCCTGGACGTGCTGCGCGAGCGCTGCGCCACCGTGGTGGAGCTGCCCTTCCCCACCGGCGAGGCACCCGAGGCGGAGGTCGAACTGCTCCACCCCGAACCGGTGGAGCACTTCCTGGTGCTGTTCACCAGCGGAACGACCGGCAAGCCGAAGGCGATCAGCATCAACGAGGCGCACATCTGCGACCGGATCGGCTGGGTCACCCGGACCATGCGGTACGGCCCGACGGCCCGGATCTTCATGACCGGCCTGATGAACAACACCACCGGCGTGATCAACTCCTTCGGCGCACTGTCGCACGACGCCACCGTGGTCTTCCCGGAGACCCCGGATCCCGCGCAGTGGCCGGCCCAGGTGGCCCGCCACCGGGGCACCCACCTGGCGCTGCGCCCAGTGGCGCTCAAGCAGTTCGTGGCCGCCGCGGCCACGGGCGAGGACGATCTGTCCTGCCTGCGCGTGGTCTCCTACGGCGGGGCCGCCGTCCCCCGGGCGGTGCTCGAACAGGGCCGTGAACTGGCGCGCTGCGACTGGATCCAGGGCTACGGGCTGACGGAGACGTACGGCCCGTTCTGCTTCCTGGCCGAGCAGGGCCACGCCGAAGAGCGCTACCTCAAGCACGTCTACTGCATCGGCCGGCCCGACGACTCCCTGGAGGTGCGGCTGGAGCCGGTGGCCGGCCACCCGGACGGCGTCGGCGAGATCCTGGTCCGCGGTGACTCCGTGATGGAGGGCTACGTGGACGTCACCACCGGCGTGATCAAGCCGGTCGGCGAGTGGCTGCGCACCGGCGACCTCGCCGAGTGGAGCCCCGACGGCGACCTGGTCCTCAAGGGCCGGCTCGCCGGGGTGCTGCTCAGCGAGAACGGCCACCGCATCTACCCCGAGGAGATCGAGGCGGTGCTCGCCGACACCCCGGGCGCGGACGAGGTGGTGCTGGTCGGCCTGCCCAACCCGAACGGCCCGCACGAGCTGCCGGTCGTCTGCCTGTGCGGCCCGATCGGCGAGCGCGGAGATGAGGAGTTGCGCGAGCTGATCACCGTAGAACTGCGCCGCGCGCTGGCGCCGGAGAAATGGCCGGACCGGATATGGGCCACCCCGGAGCCGTTCGCCCGCAGTGCCAACGGGAAGATCATGCGCGGCGAGGTGGCCGCGGCCGTTGACCCGGGCGGGGTCGTGCTGCTGAGGGGTGGTGCTGATGCGTGAGACGGGGGAGCGCTTGCGGGTGCCGGAGAGTGTGTATCGCGTGCTGGCGCCGGAGATATGGCCGGACCGGATGTGGGCCACCCCGGAGCCGTTCGCCCGCAGTGCCAACGGGAAGATCATGCGCGGCGAGGTGGCCGCGGCCGTCGACCCGGGCCGGGTCGTGCTGCTGAAGGGCGGCTCCGATGAGTGAGACCACCGACCGCCTGCGGGTGCCCGAGCACGTGTATCGCGCGCTCGGCTACCTCTTCCCGCGGCTGATGTTCCTCAACGCGCGCTACGCCCCGCAGGTGCACTGGGGGGACATCGCGGCGGCCCTGGACGGCTTCCCCGCCGACGACCTGGACCTCGCCTCCGCCGGGTTCTGGAACCGCTGGCGCGACCGCTGGACGGACCAGGCCGAGGGCTACGTCGCCCTCGCCGAGGAGTCCGGCACGGTGGCCGGACGCAGCCGGGCCCTGCGCGGCGCCGCGGCGGCCTACCACTGGGCGGAGTTCCAGTACTTCGACGACCGGGCCGTCAAGCAGCGGCTGCGGCAGCGCGTCCGGGACTGCTTCCTCGGCAGCCTGCCCGGCACCGACCTGGAGGTCACCGAAGGGTCGCTGCCCGGGACCGGCGCGGGCTACTGGGTGCTGCGCACCAAGGCGATGCGCGCGTCGGGCGAGCCACTGCCCGCGGTGGTGCTCTCCAACGGCCTGGACTCCGCCACCGAGGTCGAGGTGGTGGCGCTGGCCGAGGCCTACCTCGAGCGCGGCATCGCCGCGGTGCTCTTCGAGGGCCCGGGACAAGGGCTGCGACTGGGCCGTACCCCCGTGCTGGTGGAGATGGAGCGGGTGGTCGCCGAGCTGCTGCAGAAGCTGCGCACCGAGCCGGGGATCGCCGCCGACCGGCTGGCCTTCGCCGGTATCAGCTTCGGCGGCTATCTGGCGCTGCGGGTGGCGCGGGACCTCGGCGAGCACTTCCGATGCGTCGTCAACTTCGGCGGGGGACCGGCGATCGCCAAGTTCGACGGACTGCCGCGCCGGCTGAAGGACAACTTCCGGTTCGCCTTCGACGCAGAGCCGGGCGCCGACCTCCAGCCGCGCTTCGACGAGCTGGCGATCGAGCCGGGCCCCGCGCCGCGCACCGAGGTACTGAGCATCTGCGGCGCGCTGGACGACATCTTCCCGGTCGAGGGGCTGTACGACCTCGACCGGGCGTGGTCGGACCGGCACTCGCTCGAGGTGCACCCCAGGGAGGCGCACACCAGCCTCAACCTGATCAACTCCTACACCCTGCGCACCGCCGACCTGGTCGCGGACCGGCTGGCCGGCCGCGCCTGACCCAGCCAGGGGCCTGCCCGCCGGGATGACCGGCGGGCAGGCCCCCGCGTGCGTTCGGGCACCACCTAGTCCTGTCAGCGGCCCTCGGCGAGCGCCGCACCGGAGGACGCGAGGAGTCCGGGGTGCAGGTCGTGGTCGAGCCCGGCGTGTACGAAGACCCGCTTGAGCAGCGCGACGAAGGTCTGCGCCTCGTCCGGCTCCAGCCCACCCAGCAGCCGGGTCTCGAAGCCGTTGACCAGGGCCTCGGCCTCGGCGTGCAGCTTGTGGCCGGCCGGGAGCAGGTGCACCGCGTGGGCGCGGCGGTCGGTGGGATGGCGGCGGCGCTCCACCAGGCCGCGCCGCTCCAACTCGTCGACCAGGCCGACCATCACGTTGCGGTGCACCTTCAGGGGACCGGCGAGCTGGTGCTGACTGAGCCCGTCCTCCTCGATCAGCAGGTTGAGCAGGCCGAACTGGCGGGGGTGGATGCCCAGCGGCGCGAGCACGTCGACGAGCTGCTCCTGCACATGGGCGCTGAGGTGGGTCATCACACAGGCGGGGTGGTCGAACAGCAATTGAGTACTCACGCTCGCCATAGTACCCCCGAATAATTATCACCTTGAGGGATAGTCACTGGAAGTGCATACTGGCTGACGTGACCCAAGACATCTCCGCAAGCAGCAACGCCGCCCAGCCGAGGGAAGCCCCGGACGGCGCGGCACCCGACCCGAAGCGCCGCCTGGCCTTCGCGGTCGTCCTGATCGCCGGGTTCATGGACCTCGTCGACACGACGATCGTCAACGTCACGGTCCCGAGCATTCAGCGGGACTTGCACGCCGACTACGCCCAGATCGAGTGGGTCATTGCGGCGTACGTGCTCTCCTTCGCCGCCCTGCTGATCCTCAGCGGCCGGCTCGGCGACATCTACGGACGCAAGCGCGTCTTCCTGATCGGCATGGCCGGCTTCACGGTCGCCTCGCTGCTGTGCGGCGTCGCGGTCAACCCCGAGATGCTGATCGTCTCCCGGTTCCTCCAGGGAGCCGCGGCCGGCCTGATGGTCACCCAGATCCTGGCGATCCTGCACGTGGTCTTCCCGCCGGGGGAGCGCGGCAAGGCGGTCGCCATCTTCGGCGCGGTCACCGGCTCCTCCGCGGTCTTCGGCCTCGCCCTCGGCGGTGTGGTCGTGCAGTGGGACCTCTTCGGCTGGGAATGGCGCCCGATCTTCCTGGTGAACGTCCCGGTCGGGATCGCCGCGCTGATCGCCGGCGCCCTGGTGATCCGCGAGTCCCGCGCCCCGCAGCGTCCCAAGCTCGACCTGCTCGGCATGCCGCTGGCCATCGCCGCCGTGGTGCTGCTGGTCTACCCGCTCACCGAGGGCCGCCGCCTGGGCTGGCCGACCTGGATCTACGGCATGATCGCCGGCGCCCTGGTGCTGCTCGCGGTCTTCCTCGCCTACGAGAAGCGCCGCTTCGCCAAGGTCGGCTCGGCGCTGGTCGAGTTCGGGGTGTTCCGCTCCCGTTCGTTCTCGATCGGCATGGCGGTGTGGTTCCTGTTCTGGATCGCGGTCGGCGGGTTCTTCTTCGTCTGGACGCTCTTCCTGCAGCAGGGCCTCGGCTGGACGCCGATGCACGCCGGTCTGACGGCCGCCACCTTCGCCGTCGGTGTCGGCATCGGCGCGGGCAACGCCCCCGACAAGCTGGTCCCCAGGTTCGGCCGCAATGTGCTGGTGGCCGGCGGCATCGTCAACGCGATCGGCTTCGTCGCCTTCTCCGTCCTGGTCGCCCAGTACGGCCACAGCCTGTCGACCTGGCAGATCATCCCGGTGCACATCGTCTCCGGCATCGGCTTCGGCCTGATCGTCGCGCCGACCCTGGACCTGCTGCTGGGTCAGGTCCCCGGCGAGCAGGCGGGCAACGCCTCCGGACTGCTCAACACCGTCCAGCAGCTCGGCATGGCATTCGGTGTGGCGCTGACCGGCGTGCTCTTCTTCGCCCAGGTCGGCAGCGCGGCCGGCGACGCCGCCGACGAGGCCACCCCGGTGCTGAAGTCCGCCCTCAGCAGCGCCGGCGTCACCTCCCAGGACGAGCACCTCGCCAATTTCCGCACCTGCGTGCAGCAGCGCGCCGACTCGGTCGACCCGAGCAAGGTCCCGGCCGGCTGCCTGACGGACGACCCCAAGGCCGCCGGCGCGTTCGGCTCGGCCATCGCCCGCGCCGACTCCGTCAGTTACTCCTCCGCCTTCCGCACCGTCCTGTGGCTGGACGCCGGCATCCTGCTGATCGCCGCCGCCGGCTTCATGGCCCTCCCCAAGCACTCACGGACCGCCGACGAGGTGGCCCAGAACACCGAGCCCACCGAGGTGACGGCATGAGCAACGCGAAGAACGTCCTGGTCCTCGGCCGCGAGCGGCATCTGGTCGACGCCTCCACCGAGATCATCGAGGCCGGCGGCTTCTCCGCGGTCGGCGTGACCCGCGACGAGGAGGCCCTCTCCCTGCTGGACACCGGCCGGTTCATCGCCGTCCTGGTCGGCAGCGGCGTCGAGTGGGAGTCCCGCCCACCGGTACGTGAGCACGCCGCCGCGCACGACACCGTGGTCCTGGAGGCGCGGCGCGTCCCGATGCAGACCGTCCAGGAGCACGTCCGGGACGTGATCGTCCCGCGCCTGCTGCAGATCGCCTGACCATCACGGCACCAGGGCCCCGGATCCGCCAGTCCCCCTACGGATCCGGGGCCCACCCGTGCGCCCCTCTTCTTCGTCGCCTAGAAGAAGCCCAGCTTCTTCGGCGAGTACGACACCAGCAGATTCTTCGTCTGCTGGTAGTGCTCCAGCATCATCTTGTGCGTCTCCCGCCCGATGCCCGACCCCTTGTACCCGCCGAACGCCGCGTGCGCCGGGTAGGCGTGGTAGCAGTTGGTCCAGACGCGGCCCGCCTGGATCGCCCGGCCCGCGCGGTACGCGGTGTTGATGTCCCGCGTCCACACGCCCGCCCCGAGGCCGTACAGCGTGTCGTTGGCGATCTTGATGGCGTCGTCGAAGTCGTCGAACGACGTCACCGAGACGACCGGGCCGAAGATCTCCTCCTGGAAGATCCGCATACGGTTGTCACCCTCGAAGACCGTCGGCTGGACGTAGTAGCCGCCCTTCAATTCGCCGTCGTGCTCGATGCGTTCGCCGCCCGTGAGGACCCGTGCGCCCTCCTGACGGCCGATGTCGAGGTAGGAGAGGATCTTCTCCAGCTGGTCGTTGGAGGCCTGCGCCCCGATCATCGTGTCCGTGTCGAGCGGATTGCCGGTCGTGATCCGCTCGGTGCGGGCGACCGCCGCCTCCATGAACTCGGCGTAGTTGCCCCGCTGGACCAGCGCCCGCGACGGGCACGTGCAGACCTCGCCCTGGTTGAGCGCGAACATCGTGAAGCCCTCGAGCGCCTTGTCCCGGAAGTCGTCGTTCGCCGCCCAGACGTCGTCGAAGAAGATGTTCGGGGACTTGCCGCCGAGTTCGAGCGTGACCGGGGTGATGTTCTCCGAGGCGTACTGCATGATCAGCCGGCCGGTCGTCGTCTCACCGGTGAACGCCACTTTGGCCACCCGGGGGCTCGACGCCAGCGGCTTGCCCGCCTCCACACCGAAGCCGTTGACGATGTTGACCACGCCCGGCGGCAGCAGGTCGGAGACCAGGCTCAGCCAGTAGTGGATGGACGCCGGCGTCTGCTCGGCCGGCTTGAGCACCACGGCGTTGCCCGCGGCCAGCGCCGGGGCCAGCTTCCACGTCGCCATGAGGATCGGGAAGTTCCACGGGATGATCTGCGCGACCACGCCCAGCGGCTCATGGAAGTGGTACGCCACCGTGTCGTCGTCGACCTCGCCCAGCGAGCCCTCCTGCGCCCTGATCGTCCCCGCGAAGTAGCGGAAGTGATCGATGGCCAGCGGGATGTCGGCCGCCAGTGTCTCGCGGACCGGCTTGCCGTTCTCCCAGCTCTCGGCGACGGCCAGCTTCTCCAGGTTCGCCTCCATGCGGTCGGCGATCTTCAGCAGGATGCCGGCGCGTTCGGTCACCGACGTCCGGCCCCAGGCGGGGGCGGCCGCGTGCGCCGCGTCCAGCGCCCGCTCCACGTCCTCCGCGGTGCCCCGCGCGATCTCGGTGAACGGCTGCCCGTTCACCGGCGTCGGGTTCTCGAAGTACTGCCCCCGGACCGGCGGCACGTACTCACCGCCGATGAAGTGGTCGTAGCGCGCCTGGTAGGAGACGATCGCACCCTCGGTGCCGGGCGCCGCGTAACGGGTCATACTGCTCTGCCTCCCGAAGAAGCGCTGCCCGCCGTTGGGCAGCTCTCGGTGCGAGGCTAGGGACGGCGAGGTTGCAAGTACGTTGCGCGGGAGCCGGGATCCGCGAGCGCCCCGGAGCCGGTCAGCGCGCCGAGCGCCCGTCCCAGGCGAGTTCCGACTCCAGGGCCGCCAGCCGCGACCGTACCGCCGCCGTCGGACGCACCGTCGCGAGTGCCCGCCATACGTCGATGTCGTCCTCGCCCCACGGCGCGTGCGCCCAGTCCGCGAGCAGGTCGGGGTCGTGGCGGGCGATCAGCGCCGTACGGAGCCCGTCGGCGATCAGGCGCCTGAGCCGTACCACCGCGGGTGCCTGGGAGCCGGGCAGCAGCGGGCCCGTGTACGCCGTGGCCGCCGCCGTGACCGCGCCTGTCTCCAGGCGGCGTTCGACGACCGTCACGTCCGACTCGACCGGCACGGTGAGCCGGTAGGGCCGGGAGCCGAGCAGGCCCGCGCCGAGTACGCGGCGCAGCCGGGCCAGTTCGGCTCGCAGGGTCACCGGCGTCACGGACTCGTCCTCGTACAGGGCGCAGAGCAGCTCGTCGCCGGTCAGCCCCTCCGGGTGGCGCGCGAGCAGCACCAGGATCTCGCTGTGCCGGCGGCTGAGCCTGACCCGGCGGCCGGCGACGAGCAGCTGCGCCTCGTCCCGGCCCAGCGCGGACAGTTCGAGCGTGTCGGCGGCGGGCATCGGCGGGGCGAGCAGGGCCAGTTGGGACTCGGCGGCGCGGGCGACCGCCTGCACGAACCCCAGGCTGTGCGGATGCGCCAACCCGTCGCCGCCGGTGATGTCCACCGCGCCGAGCACCCGCCCGGTGCGGGGGTCGTGCACCGGCGCCGCCGCGCAGGTCCAGGGCTGCACCCGGCGGATGAAGTGCTCGGCCGCGAACACCTGCACCGGCCGGTCCACGGCGACCGCCGTACCCGGGGCGTTCGTCCCGACCGCGCTCTCCGCCCACCGTGCCCCCGGCACGAAGTTCATCCGGTCCGCCCGGCGCCGGGTCGTCGGATGACCCTCCACCCACAGCAGCCTGCCGTGCGCGTCGCACACCGCCAGCAGATGCTCGCCGTCGGCGGCGAAGGTGCCCAGCAGCTCCCGGAACAGCGGCATCACCCGCGCCAGCGGATGCTCCGCCCGGTAGGTGCCGAGGTCGCCGTCCGCGAGCTCCACGCGGGCCGTCCCGTCCGGACCGACGCCGGCCCGCGCGGAACGCCGCCATGAGTCGGCCACCACGCCACGCACCGGCTGCGGCACGGTGCCCACCGCGGTGAACGTCTCATGGGCGCGGCGCAGCACCCGTACGCGCTCGGCGGCGTCGGCTCCCGGTTCCAGAGCCACCCACGGATCGGTCAACTCGACTCCCCGGCTTGCGATGAGGCTGGGGACATCGTCACTCCGGGTACGCGCGCGGACAACCTTTTCGACGAGGGGCACTCGAACGACGGGCACCCCGGCGCGGATGTGCGAGCCTCAAGCGGCGTTCACCAGCCGCATGTAACGGGTCCAGTCCCAGTGCGGACCGGGGTCGGTGTGGTCGGTGCCCGGCACCTCGTAGTGCCCGATGATGTGCGCCCGGTCCCTCGGTATGGCGTATCTGGTGCAGATCGCCGCGGTGAGTCGGGCCGACGTCTCGTAGAGGACGCCGGTGAAGAAGGCGGGCCGGTCCACCCAGCCCTCGTGCTCGATGCCGATGCTGCGGGTGTTGAGGTCCCAGTCCCCGGCGTGCCAGGCGATGTCCGCCTCGCGCACGCACTGGGAGGTGTGTCCGTCGGCCGACCGGACGACGTAGTGGGCGGACACCTGGTGCTTGGGACGCCGGAAGACGGAAAGCGAGTTCCGGTAGCGGGTCTGGGTCACGTGGATGATCACCCGGTCGATGGGATGCGACGCGGGACGGTCCGCCACCGTGTAGTTGGCGGCACTCGCCGGGTGCCACTCGGCGAGCGGATAGTCCGGTCCCGGGATGTGCGCTCCGGCCTGCCATTCGGGGAGCAGGGCGTAGGGGACGGCGGCGAGAGCGGTGCCTTGGAGGATCCGCCGCCGGCTCAGGCTGGGTCTCGCGCGTTCCAAGAAGCGATTGCCTTTCAGTGGTGGGCAGTTGGCCGGGCGGTCAGTGCAGTGCCGCCGCCGTCTCGCGCAGTCGCTCGTGTACTCCGCGGTGCGTCTCGCGCGCGGGGAGCCACTGCTTGCGGATCTTGGCCACGCATGTGTAGTTGGTGTCGCACACGTTGGCCAGGGGTGACTCCACGGCCTGGGTCGCGAACTGATACGCGTCCAGCTCCCCGAACCCGTAGTCGCGCACCAGCCACCGCACCAGGTCCAGCTGGGATATCCGGAACGCGTCCTCCAGCGGCCGGGCCGAGCCCGTCGAGATGATGTGCGTGTCGGACTCGATGCGGGGCCACGGCGTCGCGAGCCCCTTGAGCAGTTCGACGATCACCACGGTGTTCATCGCGCACTCGACCGCGACCCCGCAGGTCTCGCCCTCACCCTGCCGGGCGTGACCGTCGCCGAGGCTCAGCAGTGCCCCCTCCACGTTCACCCCGAGATAGCAGGTCACGCCCGCCCGCATTTCCGGCGTGTCCATGTTCCCGCCGTGCGCGTCGGGCACGAGGGCCGAGCGGACTTCGAGGTTGGCGGGCGCGACGCCCACGGTGCCGTGCATCGGGTCGAGGGGCAGCTCGGCCTCGAGGTCACTGTCGCGCGCCCGGAACAGCGCCGTCCGGCGGGTCCGGTCGAGCTGCCAGATCCAGACCGTCTCCGGCAGGGGCGGCTGGAGCGTGGCCGTCGTGTGCGTCGAGGTGAGCGCGCCGAACAGCGGGACCGTGGTCGACGCGGCCCAGTCCCGGGCCGGTTCGATCGACACGAAGTGGACGGCGACCGTGTCGCCCGGCTCGGCACCCTCGATGTGGAAGGGGCCCGTCTGCGGGTTGAGGTAGGGGAATTCGCACACCTGCGAGACCAGGTCCTTCTCCGACCGCACGCGTCCCGCGAAGCAGTCCTCCGTGTACAGGTCGAGGACCGTGCCCGGCGCGATGCGCGCCACGGGCGGTACACCGCCGAACGTCCAGGCGTAGTCGCCCGGTTCCGGCCGCACGGTGAGGATCCGGGGGTCGCTCGTCACTGCACAGCTCCGATCTGCCGAAGGCGGGCTGCTGTTGATCGTATCCAAGGCGGATATTGAAGAATCAGCTGGCGCCCTGGACCGCCCCTCTTTGTCCTCAAGTGTCTTGAACACGGCGGAGCCGGGGCCGGTGAGGCATGCTAAGGCGCGGTTTCCGTGGACGTGTCAACCTGGCTTGCGCGCCGGACGAGGAATTCAGCGATGGAAAATCTCTGAGTCCATTCCTCTGCCCTTGGGGGCTCCACGGGAAAGGTTGGCGGCCAGCGGTCCGGTGATTTTCAAAGAATTGTCGCTGTGCTGTTGGTGCGGGGTCGGTGCCACAAGAGTTTGTCCGGCGTGTTTCATCGATCTTTCGAGGCCGGTAAATGTTCTTCGCCTGGATGCAAGGGTGTCGACATGCCGCAAACCGCCTCGTTCCGTCCAGTGTGAGCGAGGTCACCTTGCGGCCCGTGGAGTCGATCTGATTCGTCCGCCAGTGTGTAAAACCAGGCACTGTCTTGTCAGAGCGGCCGAAGGGTCTTCGAGTGAGAGGAACTTGCTGCGGCAAAATTTCGTTGACTAATCGAGGTAGCCAGTATTTTAATCCGAGACGAAGTGTGTCGGATGCAATCAAGCGTCGACTCATGCCTGGGGGAGCGAGTGAGTACCGCGATCCATATACCTTCCGATCATGTCAAGAGCGCAGCCCGCCAAACCGGTGAAGATTCCATTGTTGTCCGGATTTCATCGCAGCGATCCGGACAACTCGCCACCTTGCAGGAGTTATTCAACGGCGTCCGGCTCAGTGGACAGCGCACGGTTCTGGTCAAAGGACCTGTCGGCACAGGCAAGACGGAACTGCTGAACGCGTTTTCCAGCCACGTCACCGCTGCCGGCGGGCTGGCACTGCTCGCGGCCACTTCGCGCGCGGAGCAGCAGGTGCCGTTCGCCGTCCTGGCCCATCTCTTCCGCAACGCCCCGATCTCGGCCGGACTCCGCGCCCGTATCGCCGAGTTGGTCGACGAGGGCCAGGGCGCCCGCGTGACCGGGCTGCTCGCCGCGAGCCCGGGTCCGGAGGTGGCGCCGCAGACCTTCCACCGCATGTGCATGGCGCTCACCGACCTGGTCGAGCAGGCCGAGGGGCCCCTGGTGCTCGCCGTGGACGACGTGCAGTACGCGGACCTGCCGTCGCTGCGCTGCTTGTCCTTCGTCGCGCGACGCATGCGGTCGGCGCGGCTCATGCTCGTGCTGAGCGAGTCGCCGCACATCCGCCGGCACGCCGCGCTGTCCGAGGCCGAACTGCCGCCCGAGCCGGCGGTGGTGGTCGTGCAGTTGCCGTTGCTCTCGCCGTCCGCGGTCGAGGAGGCGATCGCCGAGCGGCTCGGACGGGAGCGGTCCCACGAGCTCGGGGCCGGGGGATACGCCGTCAGCGGGGGAAATCCCATGCTGCTCAGCGGATTCATCGAGGACAACCGCCGGACGACCGTGCCTCGTTCGTCGGCGCACGGCGCCACCGCGGGCTTCCGCCAGGCCCTGATCGCCTGCCTGTACCGGCATGAACCCGAGGTCCTCCAGGTGGCCTTCGCGCTCTCTGTCCTGAAGGAGGCGCTGCCGGTCGCCCAGCTGGCGCAGCTGGCGGACACGGACACCGAGACCACCGCGCACGCGCTGGAGATACTGCGGGAGTGCGGAATCGTTTCGGACGGTCTGCCGCGTCATCCGCAGACCCGGGCGGCCGTACTCGAAGCACTCACGGCAGAGGAACGGTCGGAACTCCAGCTGCGAGCGGCGAACGTGCAGCTCAAGAGCGGTTCGCCGGTGACCTCCGTGGCCGAGCAGATCCTGGCCGCCGACCGGATCGAGTCCGAGTGCGCGGTTCCCGTGCTGCACGAAGCGGCCGAACTGGCCCTGGACCAGGGCCAGGTGGAGTTCGCCGCGAACTGCCTGCGGCTGGCCCAGCGGTACGACTCGGACGACCGCAGCCGGGCCGCGACCATGGCGCGGCTCGTCCAGGCCACCTGGCGCGTCGAGCCGTATCTCGCCTACCGCCGCATCTCCACGCTGGTGGCCGACGCCAGGACCGGAGTGCTTCCCCTCCGTCATATCTCGGTTGCGACCGACGGGCTGCTCTGGTTCGGGCAGCCCGAGGAGGCGGCCGAACTGCTGAGGGAGCGGGGTGGCCTGGCCTCGTCGGGCCCGGCGCACCAAAGGGCGCACCTGGAGGTGTCGCGCGCGTGGCTGGGAGTGCTCTACCCCGACTGGGCCGTCGGCGGCATCGAGTCCCGCGGCGGTGTGGACGCGGATTCCGCGGAGATCGAGTGGCTCGGCCCGGAAACCCGGCATCCGGAGGGCGCGATCCGGCTACGGCACCGTGCCATCGACCTGCTGGACGACATGCTCGCCACCGGTGTCGGTCCGGGCACCGTGCGCGAGGCCCTGCACGTGCTGCGACACCACTCGCTCGACGAGGACTCCCTGATGGTCCTGCTCGCGGCGCTGCACGTGCTCGTCACCGCGGACCAGCTCCAGGAGGCCCGGCAGTGGACGGCCGAACTGCTGGTCCAGGCACGGCGGCAGTCTGCCGTGGTGTGGGAGGCGGTGCTGACCGCGTTCGCCGCGGACATCGCGCTGCGCTCCGGGGAGCCGCGCAACGCCACACGCCATGTGCGGCGTGCTCTGGAGCTGCTGCCCGCCCGCAACTGGGGTGTCCTGCTGGGCCTTCCACTGGCCGTGGCGATCGCCACGAGTGCGCTGACCGGCAGTGACGAGGAGTGGATCGACGAGGTCTCGGCGGCTGTTCCGCGCGCGATCTTCGCCACCCCGCTGGGCCTGCGGCTGCTGCGGGCGCGCGGTCGCCGGGCCCTGACCTACCATCCGAGCACGGCACTTGAGGACTTTCTCGTCGCCGGTGAGCTGGCCGAGCGCTGGGGCATGGGACATCCGGCGGCGGTTCCGTGGCGGACGGACGCGGCACAGGCGTACTTGCGCCTCGGGGACGTCCGGAATGCGAAGGCGCTTGCCTCGGAGCAACTGCGGCTCTGCGGTCCTGAGCATCCCCGGGTCCACGCCGAGACACTGCGGGTGCTTGCCGCGTGCGGTTCCCCCGCGGAACGGCTCAAGTTGCTGACCCGGGCGTCCGAGCTTCTCCAGCAGTGCGACGCGCCGCTCGAACTCGCCATGGTCCTGCACGATCTGGGCTGGGCCCAGCAGGAGCAAGGGCAGTACAGCAAGGGGCGTCTGTCCCTGCGCCGCGCCCGGCTGCTCGCGGAGGAGCGGGGCGTACGACTGCCCGCGTCCCCCCTCGGGGCCGCTCGGTCGGAGAAGTCCGCCCTGCCGCCGTCGCCCACGAAACACGTCCGCGGCGGCGAAGTGCTCAGCGACGCGGAGATGCGCGTGGCCAGGCTCGCGGTGCGGGGACACAGCAACCGGCAGATCGCCGGTCAGCTGTACGTCACCGTGAGCACCGTCGAGCAGCATCTGACGCGCGTGTACCGGAAGTTGAACATCAAGCGGCGCACCGACCTCGGCGAGGCGATCCAGTACGCGGCTCGCGCGGAGTCCAGCAGTACCGCCTGCTGACCCGCGCGGCGAAATCGTCGCGGGGACGCAAGGAGGGGGAGCGGTCCGCAACCGGCGGACGGGGGTGGCCACCGGTCACGAATCCGCTCCCCCTTGTCGGGAGGCTCAGCTGCCGCTGTGCATCCCGACCTCACCGGCCCGCTCGCGCGGGACTTCGGTGGGCTCAGGTGCCGGGGCGCCCGGCTTGCGCAGGGTGAAGGCGAGCAGACCGCCGATGACCGAGGCGGCACCGCCGATCCACATCGCGGTGCGCAGACCGTCGGAGACATCCGCGACCGCGGGAGTGTCGCCGGTCAGCCCGGCGGTGGCGACGGCCACGAGCACCGCCAGACCGGCCGCGCCACCGATCTGCTGGGCGGTGCTGGCGAGGGCTGAGGCGGCACCGGCCTCCTGCGGGGCCACGCCGGAGGCGGCGCAGACGAACATCGCCGGGAACGTGACACCGCCGCCGATGCCCCAGACGATCAGGCCCGGCACCAGCGCCCAGAAGGAGGCGCCCGTGCTCATCGCCAGCGCGAGGATCACCATGCCGGCGCCGTTGATGGCCATACCCGCGAAGAGGGTGGCCCGCGGACCGAACTTGCCGAGCAGCAGACCGGCCAGCTTCAGGGACGCGCCCATCGAGATGATCGTCAGCGGCACGAACGCGAGGCCTGCTTCCAGGGCGTCGTAGGCGAGCACGCCCTGGAGGTAGTTGGTGAAGATGTAGTACGAACCGCCCAAGGCGCTCTGGAAGACGAGGATGATCAGCATCGCCGTCACCAGGCTGCGGTTGCGGAACAGGCGCATGGGGACCAGCGGGCTCGCCGACTTGTTCTCCACCAGGGTGAAGACCGCGAGGATCACCACGCCGGCGACGATGGCGCCCGCTCCGCGCAGTGAGCCCCAGCCGGCCTCGGGGCCGCTGACCAGGCCGAGCACGAGCAGCGAGGAACCGAGGGTGGCGAGGACGGCGCCGATGGCGTCGAAGCCCCCGTCGGAGGCGGACCGGGACTGGTCGGGGGCGAGGATGCCGGGGGCGGCGGCCGCCGCGACCAGGGCCAGCGGAACCAGGACGAACAGCACCCACTCCCAGCCGAGGGCGTCGGTGAGCACGCCGCCGAGCAGCGCGCCGACGGCCAGGCCGCCGCTGCCGCAGGCACCCCAGACCGCGAGTGCCCGGTTGCGCTCGGGCCCTTCCTCGAAACGGGTGTTGATCAGGGTCAGAGTGGCGGGGGTGAGCAGCGCGGCGCCGAAGCCCTGAAGGGCGCGCGCGGTGATGAGTACCTCCGGCGACTCGGCGAAGCCGCCGAGCAGGCAGGACAGACCGAAGATCACCAGGCCGAGGATGAAGATCCGACGGCCGCCGAGCCGGTCGACCATACGGCCGCCGAAGAGCAGGAATCCGCCGAAGGCCACCGCGTAGGCACTGACCACCCACTGCAACGACTGCGCACTGAACCCGAGCGCGCTGCCGATGTCCGGGAGAGCAACGAAGACGATGTTGTAGTCGACGGCAACGATGAACTGCGCGAACGCCAGCAGCGCGAGCATCAGCCCGGTCCGCCGCTGCGTTCCGGGGACGGTATCAACCACGACTTGGCTTCCTTCACATAGGGACACGGTGTGCCACAGGGCACGCGGCAGAAGACACGACGGTGCGCGCCGACCAGACGCGATTGAACCCCGAGCGATTACCGAGCGGAGTGTTTTTTCTGAACGGCTCTACCTTAGTACACACCGTTCAGAGTTCGCACGGCATACTTTTGCTCAACGCTGTTAGGCTGTCAACATGGGAGATGCGACGCAGAGCCGGCGAGCCCGTCTGAGGGCGGAGACCACGTCCGAGATCAAGACGATTGCGCTCAAGCACATGGCGGCCGGAGGGCCGGCCTCCATCTCGCTCCGGGCCATCGCTCGTGAGATGGGCATGACGGCGGGCGCCATCTACAGCTACTTCACCAACCGGGACGACCTGATCACGGCCCTCACCGCCGATGTCTACGAGTCACTCGCGGTGGCGTTCGAGGCCGCGCACCAGGCGGCCTCGAAGGACGGGCCGGCCGAACAGGTGCTCGCCCACGCCCGCGCCTACCGCACCTGGGCCGTGGCCCACCCCGAGGAGTTCCGCCTCATCTACGGCGACCCGGTGCCCGGATACCAGGCCCCCGAGGCAGGCGTGGCACAGGAGGCGGAGCACCGGCTGTGCGCGGTCCTGCTCGGACTGATCGCCGGTGTGTGGGACCACGCCGCCGAGACCCAGGACCAGTGCGACTACGAGTGGGGCGACTTCCAGCCCAGCCTCGTCACCCTGGCCCGTGAGTCCTTCCCCGGCCTGCCCCCGTCCGCGGTGGCGCTCTGCCTGCGGCTGTGGAGCCGCATGCACGGGCTGCTGACCCTGGAGATCTACGGCCATCTGCGCCACCAGGTGACCGACCCGGGCCGGCTCTACCAGGCCGACATGCACGACTTCATCCGCACCGTCGGGCTGGCCGACCCGGCCGGAGCGGTCCGCCGCGCATGACGTACCTGCCGGTGCCCCGAGGGGGGCACCGGCAGGTTCCTGAGGGCTTCGCCCGGCAAGGACGGCTCAGGCGAAGAAGCCGTACACCTGCTTCAGCCGGCCGCCGTCGACGAGCACGGTGTCATAGCCGGTGGCGACCACGTCGTCCGAGCCCGCGGGACCGAGCCGCCAGGTGAAGAGGATCAGCCCGTGATGGGTTCCGACCACCTCGCCCATCCGGAACTCGAGCCCGGCGAGCTTCTTGCGTTCCTCGTTGATGTACGCCGTGACGGCCTCCGGGCCCTCGGCCGCCACGTTCGGGTCGATGTACACACCGTCCGCCGTGAACAGCTCATCGGCCGACGCCCGTCGAGCCGAGTCGTCCGGCTCGTTCCACAGGGCGATGTAGCGCTGCGCCAGCTGCAATTCGTCCGTGCTCACTTCATCTCCCCAAGGGTCACGGGCAGTTCGGCGAGACTGCGGATGGCGAGCGCGCCATTGGTCCGCGGTGTCTCGGTCACCAGCTCGACGTCGAACCGCGTCAGCGCGTTCAGCGCCACCTGGGTCAGCAGCCGGGCGATCGGGGCGGCCACGCAGAAGTGGATGCCGTGCCCGAACACCAGGTTGCGCGAGGGCTGCCGCCGCAGATCCAGAGTGCCGGGGTTGTCGTAGAAGCTCTCGTCCCGGTTGGCGGCGCCGAGCAGCAGGAACACCTCGTCACCGGCCGCGACGGGCACACCCGCGATGTCCGCGGGCTCGAGCACCGTACGGTTGGCCAGCTGGACGGCGGAGTCGAAGCGCATCAGCTCCTCGACCGAGTTCGCCACCTTGTCCGGGTTGGCGCGGAACCACTCCAGCTCGGGACGGTGCCGCAGCAGCGCCAGCGCGCTCAGGCCCATCATCGCCTGCGGAGCGCTGAAGCCGGCGAGGAAGATGTTGGCCGCCGTCGTCAGCAACTCGGTCTCCGTGAGCCGCTCACCGTCCTGCTCCACCGCGACCAGCTCGCTCATCAGGTCGTTCTCGGGCTTGGCCCGGCGCTGCTCGATCAGCTCGACGGAGATCTCGACGAAGCCCTCACGCGCGTCCATGCGCGTCCTGAGCTCCTCCTCGTTCAGCGTGTACTCAGGGTCGAGGCCGCGGCCGGCGTCGTTGGCGAACCCGATGCAGCGCTCCAGGTACTTCTCCGGAACGCCGACGAGCACATTGAGCACATAGGCGCCGAGCGGGCGGAAGTACTGGGACGCCAGATCGATCTGACCGCTCCCGTGCTCCTCCCGGAGCCGGGTCAGCAGACCGGCGGCGAACTGCTCCGCCTGCGGACGCACCCGCTCGACCGTGCGCGGCGTGAACACCTTGTTCACCAGCGAACGGATACGGGTGTGGTCCGGCGGGTCCATGAACATGAAGGCCCGGCGCAGGCCCTCGTCGGTGGGGATCATGGTGTCCTGCACACCCGCCCCGTCACCGCGGCCGAACCGCGGGTCGCGCATCAGGTCGGAGATCTCCTTGTAACCCAGCACCGCCACACCGGCGGCGGTGCGTATGACCTGCCCCCGCTCGGCGCGGAGTTGCTCGTACACCCGGTAGGGATCGGAGTGGAAGGCCGGGTCGAACGGGTCGTAGGGGAGAACCTCGGGCGGAGCGTCGGGAGTCGGAAGCACCTGGGCTTCGGTCATGGCGGAACATCCCATCTGGGTGTCGGTGGGTAGGGGAGGGAACGGTGCGGCCCCGGGCGGCCGGGGCGATCAGTCGGCCGCCGGGAGCAGCTCGACCGGCATGTCGAGAATCACGGTGTGCTTGTTGTTCGGCGCGTACGTCACCGGAGCGGTCGTGCGGATCTCCGCGACCCGGTCGAGCAGCGCCTCCAGCACCAGGCGGATCTCCAGCCGGCCGACCTCGTCGCCCATGCAGAAGTGGGTGCCGGTGCCGAAGGAGAGATGCGGATTGGGACTCCGGCGGATGTCGAACACATCGGGGTCGGCGAAGACCGCCTCGTCCCGGTTGGCCGACGGCCACCAGAAGGTGACCTTGTCACCCGCCTTGATCCGCGCTCCCCGCACTTCCACATCACGGGTCGCGGTACGGCGGTTGTAGGGGTTCGGGGGATTCCACCGCAGCGCCTCCTCCAGCGCGCCGGGCAGCAGGGAACGGTCCGCGCGCAGTGCCTTCCACTGCTCGGGCCGGTCGGCGAACGCCTGCACGGCCGCGGCGATGGTGTTGCGCGGCTGCTCAAGACCGGTGATCAGCAGCAGCGTCACATTCGCCTCGCGCTCGTACGGAGACAACGGGCCCTCGTCGCCGCCGGCCCCGATGTCGCCGTTGGCCAGGACCGCGCCCAGGTCCGTGCCGGGCAACCCCTGCTTGGCGTGCAGCAACTCCTTGAAGTACGCCTGCATGGCGTGGAACGTCGTGGTGGAGAACTCGTCCACCTTGCCGGTACGGCGGTTGACGAAGCCCAGCACTCCGCGCCCCCACTCGGCGAGCCGCGGCCAGTCCTCGCGGGGCACGCCCAGCATCAGTGCGATGGAGCGCAGCGCGAACGGTTCGGACACCTCGCTCATGAAGTCCAAACGGCCCCGCGCGACGGCCGCGTCCACCAACTCGGCCGCCACGCCGCGCAGTTCGCCGGCCAGCCCGGCCGCCACGCGCCCCGTCACCGAGGGCGTCAGCAGCTTCTTGATCAGCTCGTGACGCGGATTGTCCATCATCGCGAACAGCACTCCGGCGTGCACGCCGAATGGCAGGTCCTCCAAGTGGGAACCGCCGCCCGCCCGGCTGCCGCCGCCCTGCGCGGAGAACGCGGTGCTCGCTCCGGCCGCCACGATGTCGCTGTGCCGGGTCAGGACCCAGAAGCCCTCCCCGTCCGCGGTCGTGCCGGGCGGGTGGAACAGCACGGGCGCCTCCCGGCGCAGCCGGGCGAACACGGGGTAGGGGACACCGGCCGCGTAGAGCGACTGGTCCGTCAGATCGAAGCCCCCCAGCACCTCCGGCAGTTCACTCGTGGATCCCGTCGCGGCGACGGAGCGATCCGCATTCATCGATACCTCGCAATCATGGGAAGATCCGGGAAGACTCAGGTGAGTTCGCCGCCGGTCAGCCGGAATCGGATTCCGTGAGCAGTCCGGCGCTCACCGCCGCGTAATCCGGTTCGCGTTCCGACGCCAATTCCGTCCAGTGCGCGGAGATACGAATTCCGGCCGCCGTGCAGTGGACATCGGCGAGCTCCTGGCCCGCCGCGCCGGAATTCCCGTCGGCGTCCGCCCTGGAAAGCACGGCGCACATCGTGAACAGTTCCGTGGCGATACGGCCGACCAGCAGCACCGTGCGCTGCCGCTCCCAGAGCCGCGCCCGATCCGGATGGGTGCGCGCCGACCTCGCACAGAAGTCGGCGAGTTCGGCGAACCAGCGGTCCACGCGCCTCAGATGTTCCAGGTTCGCCGAGGACAGTCCGGTGTCGGGGAGCGCCCCGCGCTCCGGCGACCCGCTCGCGGCGATGCCGTCGTAGTGCCGGAGCAGCAGCAGCCGGCCGGCCTGTTCGTCGAGACGGAAGTCGATGTTCCCGGCGATGCGCAGTCCACGGGCGTCACGGAAGGCTCGTTCCAGGGGGATCTCGGGTGCGCCCCGGCGCGCCTTGCTGGTCACCGTCTCGAAGCCCTCGGCGGCCAGCAACGACATCGTGCGGTCGACCACTCGCCAGCAGGTGGTGGTCAGCACGTTCTTCGCGACGAACCGCTCGAACAGCTGGTCCTGGACGCCGGGGCCGCTCAGCGCCCAACGGGCCGCGCTGTCCATGGCGTACACCTCCGCGGCCGTGGTGGCCACGATGCGCTGTACCGAGTCGTACCCTGCGAGCGCCCGCCCGTCGACCTGCCGCCGGCGCACGAACTCCCGCGACCAGTCGAGACAGTTGCGGGCGATCGCGAGCGCGGGACCGCCCGTGAAGTACGTCCGCCCGACCAGCGCCAGCAGCCCGACCAGCGGAGGCAGCCCGTCCCGGGAGGTGTCGATCAGCGCGTGCGCCCGCGGCACCCGCACCCCGTCGAAGGCGAGCGCGCCGTTCGGCAGCCCGCGGCTGCCCAGGTATTCGAGCCGAGACACGACCCGGAACCCCGGGCAGTCCCGGGTGTCCACGAAGAACGCCCCGACATGGCGCCGGCCGTCCAACTCCACTGTCGCGGAGACACCGAGCAGATCTGCCACGGGCCCGTGACCGGTGAACAGCTTCTCGCCGTTCAGCAGCCACGCGGAGCCGTCCGCGGAGAGGGCCGCGGTCATCGCGGGGAAGGCGTTGTTCTGGCCGGTCCCGTCGGTGTCGCCGAAGCCCGACACCATGCCCTCTTCGACCCGGCTGCCGATGAAGTCGCGGAGTTCGCCCGGCGGTATCGCGGGCAGCATGGCCCCCGCCCCGACACCGGCCTGAATGCCCAGCACCTGCCCCGCGGGCACCGACCAGGCGGCGGCCCGCTCGATCACCCGGAACGCGTTGTACGCCGACAGCCCGAGGCCACCCTGCCCGGGATCGGCCCGCAGCCGCAGAAAGCCCCGCTCCTGCAGATCGTCGAGGAAATGGTCGGGAAGCCGGCGGGTGCGGTCCACCTCTTCCGGGTCCAGTCGTTTCTCCAGGAATTCACGGATCTCCTGGACGGCCAGATCACCGGCGTGCCGCTCCGCAACGTCCTGCTCGGGAAAATTCCCGAGCACATCCCAGCGCAGGCGTCCCGCGTCGAAACTCGCCAAGAAGTCCGGTGGAGAACTCGGAAGACCGCCCGGATGTCCTGAACTCATGACAGCGGATTTCTTTCTGTCTCAGTAGTACGTCGTCCATCGGTCGGGCCTGTGATCTGCACGCTAATAACTCACCGCCCCTAGCGCATACCCCAGAGATGACGGGCCGGGACCCCTACCAGTCGGCCTCGTGCGTGCCCGCCGCCAGGTCGAGCGCCCGGTGCCACTCGACGCCCGTGCTGCCGTGCCCGGCGACCAGACCTCGCAACACCCGTACGGCGGGTGGTCGCAGCCCGATCCCCACCACGCCGACCGCCCGCAGCCCGTCGCCGTACAGGGCCAGCACCCGCGGCACTCCGTCCACCGCGTCCGCCTCGCAACGCAGCACTTCCACCTGGTCAGCCCCCGCGGGCACCCCGAACGCCTGCATACGCCACCCGTACTGGTCGGTCCAGAAGTACGGAACCGGCGTGTACGCGGCGGCCGTTGAGCCCTCCGAGCCCAGCGCGGCCAGCACATTGCGGGCCACCGCGATGCCCTGCTCGGAGGCGTTCATACGGTGCTCGACGCGCAGCAGGCGACCGTAGCCGGGATGCCACCAGCGAGCCACGTCGCCGGCCGCGAACACCCCCGGTGCCGCGGCGCACATGGCGTCGCAGAGCACCCCGTCGGAGACGTCGAGACCGCTGCCCGCCAGCCACTCGACCGCGGGCCGCGCCCCCATGGCGAGGACGACCGTGTCGGCCGCGAGCCGGACCCCGTTGTCCAGGCTCACCTCCGTCACTCTGCCGCCGGAGGTCAGCACCTCCGTCACGGTGCGTCCGGTGTGCAACTCGACGCCATGCGCCCGGTGCACCCGTGCGAGCAGCCCGCCGACCTCGGCACCGACAACCGAAGCCAGGGGTTCCGGCTCGGCCGTGACCATGGTGACGGGCAGACCCGCCGCCCGCCCCGCCGCGGCCACTTCGGTGCCCAGCACACCGGCGCCGACCACCACGAGACGCCCCCCGGCCAGCAGGCTCTTGCGCAGTGCCAGCGCATCGTCGAGGGTCCGCAGGACATGGACGCCCGCGATGCTCTCGGAGCCGCCGAGGACCAGGGGACGGACCCCGGTGGCCACCACCACGGCGTCGCAGTCGAGCACCTCGCCCGTCTCCAGCGTCAGCAGCCGCGATGCCCCGGCCGGTTCCAGACCGGTTGCCCGTACCCCCAGCCGCAGATCGGCCGAGAGCGCGTCCCGCAGATGGCCCCGCTCTCGCATCGCCGTGTCCCGCGGCGGCATCGCGCCGCTCAGCACCTGCTTGGAGAGCGGCGGGCGCTCGTAGGGGAGATGAGGCTCCTCGCCCACCAGGCTGAGCGGGCCCCGGTAGCCACCGCGGCGCAGCGCCTCGACGGTCGCGAGCCCCGCCGCGGACGCGCCGACCACGGCGATTCCCCCGGCGCGGCTCACCCGTCCACCTGGATGGCCATGCCGGGGCAGACCGCCGCGGCCTCCTGGACGACGGCGTGGTGCTCCGCGCCGGGTTCGCCGATCAGCACGACGGCCGTGCCGTCATCGGCCTGGTCGAAGACATCGGGCGCCGTGAGGACGCATTGACCCGCGGCACAGCACTTCGCGGGGTCCACCGAGACACGCATGACCTGACTCCTTGCGATGCGGAAAACGGAAGGAAGGGGGTTGTTCGAGAGCGGCGTGCTTCGAGAGCCGTGTCCTTGTTCCGGCTCAGTCCTTGATCTCGCAGATGGGGGCGCCGGAGGTGAGGGAGGCGCCGACCTCGGCGGCCAGGCCCTTGATGGTGCCGGCCTTGTGCGCGTTCA
>NZ_JBIWJD010000031.1:0-24721 GCF_044764945.1 Streptomyces sp. NPDC093568
CTTCCCCTCCGAACTGGCCGCAGCAGCTTGACGACTTGGCATCGTGAGATGTCTCAGTGGGCGGGAGGCCGTCCCCGCCAACTCAGCGATGACGAAGAGGACTTCGTCATCGCGACGGCCACCACCCGACCCTTCAGGCTCGGCCAGCCGTTCACCCGCTGGTCGCTGCGCAAGCTGGTCGCCTACCTGCGCCAAGTGCACGGCCGGGTGATCCGCATCGGCCGCAAGGCGTTACGGTGCCTGCTCGCCCGCCGCGGTGTCACCTTCCAGCGCACCAAGACATGGAAGGAATCCCCCGACCCCGAACGGGAGGCGAAGCTGGACCGGATCGAGGAGGTCCTTCACCACTTCCCGGACCGGGTCTTCGCCTTCGACGAGTTCGGCCCGCTCGGGATCCGGCCCACCGCGGGCTCGGGCTGGGCCGAACAAGGGCACCCCGACCGGCTGCCGGCCACCTACCACCGCACCCATGGAGTGCGGTACTTCCACGGCTGCTACTCGGTCGGCGACGACACCCTGTGGGGCGTGAACCGCCGCAGGAAGGGCGCCAGGAACACGCTGGCCGCGCTGAAGTCGATCCCTGCCGCCCGCCCCGGCGGCGCCCCGATCTACGTGATCCTGGACAACCTGTCTGCCCACAAGGGCGCCGGCATCCGCCGCTGGGCGAAGAAGCACAAGGTCGAGCTGTGTTTCACGCCGACCTACGCCCCATGGGCGAACCCGATCGAGGCCCACTTCGGACCGCTGCGGCAGTTCACCATCGCCAACTCGAACTATCCCAACCACACGGTGCAGACCCGGGCCCTGCACGCGTACCTGCGCTGGCGCAACGCCAACGCCCGCCATCGCGACGTCCTGGCCGCCGAACGCAAGGAACGCGCCCGCATCCGCAGCGAGAAACGCATCCGCTGGGGCGGGCGTCCCCTCAAAGCCGCAGCCTGAACGACCCGCGAAACTAGCCGCCCGCCCCCACGACGCAGTCAGGGAGCCGGGCGTCTGGGGTCGATCGGATCGTCCGAGACCACGGTGTCGGGGTCCTTGACTCCGAGCTGGCGACGCGCGGCCGCGAATAACCTGCGCATCGCATCTCTCAGCCGGTCCTCCACCGCACGGCCACCGTAGTGGTCGATGAGTTCGTCCGGACGGCCCTCATGCACGGCGCGCACCCACCAGGCGTGGTGCTCGATCTCCCTGGCCGCCTGCTGGAGCTCCGCCGTTCCCAGGATGCGCAGCTGCTGGACCACGGAGCGGAGCCGGGCGTGTTCACTGTCGATCTTGTTTCGCTGCTCGACCGGGTCCGCGACTCGGTCAAGGCGGCGGGCCAGATGAACGAACTGCCGCGCCGAGGCGGCACACTCCGTGCACAGGTCGTAGAGCGGCGCATCCCAGCGCACTGCCAGGGCGTGCCGCTCCTTTCTCCTCTCCATCAGGTATGCGGGGATGAGACCGACGGCGGCACCAACTATCACCAGCAATACGCTCGTTGCTGTTGCGGAAGCGTTCATGCCCGACATCCAACCGAGTGCGGGGCCCACAGACACCAACACGGCGAACCTATGTGGTCACAGCACTAGTGGTGTGGTCAGTGTGATGATGCTGAGCGCGACTGAACGTAGGGCCACCCGATGAAAAGATGATGACGGAATCAGCCAATTTGATCACGCAACGGGCGGAATGGCTTGTTCTCGGTTGGTACGTGCGGGCGTTGCCCGAGTTCACCGTGATGTACGTCCAGCACGCGGCCGGCGGGCGCTGAGAGCGCCGGGAGCGGATACAGCCGCGGGACGACCGGGGCTCCGCACGCGGCAGGCAGGGCACGGACCTGACGCGGGGCATACCCGCGCGCCAGCCCGTGGATTGAAGCCGGCCGCGGACCACCGCGCCTCGTTCCTGGTGCCAGCTCCCCGCATGGCGCTCGTCTCCGGCTTCGCCGGCCTTCCAGAGCGCACCGCCCGAAGCCGGGGCGCCGACCTGCTGGGCGTTGACCATCTCGCCACGTACGGCGTGCCTGCCGGCATGACGCCGAAGGAGACGACCTGGAGCCGGGCGCGGAGAGCGCGGCGCGATCCCCGGTCGACCTGGTCAACGGCCTGCACCGCCAGGGCCTCCAGTACCCGGTGGAGGCCTACCGCATCTACAAGTACCTCACCCGGGCCGCTGTGGAGGTGAGGAACGACCTCGACCTCATCGAGGGCTCCGTGCGGGAGATGAACGCCAAGGGGCTTCTGACGGCCGGCCTGCTTGGGCGGATTCCTCGAGGATGGTCCGTCGGTTCACCGAGTCCTCGAATGCGGCGCAGGATCTCGCGGGTGGGTTCGCCGGGAAGATGGGCAGGGCTACTCCGCTGTCGGCTACTTCGCGTACAGGGAGGCGCGTGCAGAAACAGGGCCTGTAGCGGGCAGCTGAGCGGTGCCGGTTCTGGTGACGCGGTCAGCGCAGACCGGGGCCCTGGCCCTCCACTTGCCATCCGGCTCTGGCCCGGACGGCGGCGTGTGCCCTCTGGCCGGTCAACTCATACCGAAGGCATCCAAGGATGAGTGAACACGTCGGCGAAAATGTATTACTAAGACCAAGTAACTAAGTGAATGCTGCTATGATGAAGGATAGTTGAGTGTGCTTGGAGGGTGAGTGAGTCAGGGGCAGGAGCGGTCGCCCGAGGCCGCGATGAGCGCGACTGATGCCCGTAAGGATCTTTTCGCTCTGGTGAAGGCTGCTGAGGAGGACGGGGTCACGACCCTGATTCACAAGCGGGAGGATCGTGCCCTGCTGGCGCCGCTGGACCGGTTCCCGGCGGCCCGGCAGCCCGAGGCTTTCCCTTCCCATGTGCTCAGTGCGGCGCAGAAGGACTTCGGTGATCTGATCTCGCGGGCCGCGAACGGGGAGCCGCAGGTGCTGCGGCGCAGCCGTACGCCGGTCGCGGTCCTGCTGCCCGTCGACGCCAACTCTGCTTCCCGCTCGGCCGATCAGGCCGCAGATGCGGCGTCCGCAGGAGGTGCGGTGAACAGCCAACGCCCTCGGCAACGCGAGAGCGCCCCGCGCAGGCTCGCCACGTTGGGCGACGCGATCGGTGCCGCCCTCAACTCTGGCCCGGTCGGCGGTCCCGCGTTCGGGTTGTCTGGCCTGGATGCGGCGGCGGGCGGTCTGCAGTCCGGCCGGCTCACCCTTGTGGCGGCCGCCCCGAACGTCGGTGGAAGCCTGCTGGGGCTGGCCGCGGCGCGGCAGGCCGCGCTCGTCGACAACCGCAAGGTCCTCTACGCGGCGTCCGGGCCGAACCAGGCTGACATCATGCGCCGGATCATCTCCGCGGAGACCGGGGGTGATTATCCGCGGCTGAAGCAGGGCCGTCTCACCGAGCAGGAGCAGCAGGTCGCCCGGGAGTTGGTCCAGGCACCGCTGCTGATCGATGACGGCAGCGATCTGACCGCCGAGGCGATCGCAGAGACCGCACCCTACGTCGAGAACCTGGCCCTGGTCGTCGTGGACCGGCTCCAGGCCGCGCACAGCGCCCGCCTGCCTCTGTCGGGTGACCGTCTCCCGGGCGCCTCCCAGGTCCTGGCCTCCCTCGCCCGGACCCTGAACGTGCCGGTGCTCGCCATCGTGGACAGCGCCGATCCCTCCCTCGTGGGCCTCCTGGACGCCGACGTCCTGGTCACACTCGCACCGACCGAGGACCCTGCGAAAATTCAGGTGACCGTTGCGGAACGCGACTTCGGCACCATCGGCTCGGCGTACCTGCGTCCCGATCTGCTGCACGCCCGCTTCCTCGACGCCGGAACCGCGCCCGTAGCAGCCACGGGCGGGCCCGCGCCAAGCATCGGCACCGCTGCGGAGCGGGAGCTGGCCCAAGCCGCGCTTCCCTACACATCCGGCGCCCACCAAGGGCTACCGGCCGCCGTCACGCATGTACTGGCCGCGCTGCGCACCGCGCTGGCAGGCGGCGACCAGAACGCTCTCGACGAGCTCAGGCCGTCCCTGGCCCAGGTGGCCACGGCCCCGCCGTCGCTGCCGAAGACCGCCGAGGGACGCGGCCTCGCCGCCGCGCTCAACGCCTACGTGTCCGCCGGTACCCCCGGGCAGTCTGTTGCCGGCCAACCCGCTGCGGACAGCGCACCGGCAGCCGACGACGAGGACGGCACGGAACGAGAGCAGGAACTGCAGCCGGGGGACGAGGAGGACGAGCCGGACAGTGCGCCCTTCCCCGCGCTGAAGCTCCTCAAGGACGCGGTCGGCCGCTCGAAGATGCACCCGATCAAGGTCATCCGTATCGAGGACCGGGAGAGCGGTCCGTGGCCACTGATCAGTGAGCACATGGACGGCGAACCGCGCTGGGTCCACCCCGGCGTCACCAGCACACGGGTGCCGTACATCCGGGACAACGGCATGCGGGTCCGCCGGGACAAGCTCGATGTCCCCGACAGGTTCGGGGCGGGTGTGCTGTGCCTGATCGACCGCAACGGCAGCTACCCGTCCGCGTGTTCGGCCGTACCCCTGGCACCGAACAAGCTGCTGCACACCGGGCCCCTCGACGTGTTCGACAAGGCCGGCGCCGGGATCTACCTGATCGACATCCCGCAGTGGACTCGCACCGACATGCCGCACCCGCTGGGCCGGATCATCGACCGGCCCGACACCCATGGCCGTGTGTGGGTCACCACCCCGCACATCAAGCAGTTGGAGAGGCTCGTCCGCGACGGCCACCTCGCCTCGATGCCGGCCATCCACGACTCCTGGACCGGCAAGGCCAACGAGTCCCTGTTCAAGCCCTTCTACGCCGCCGCCCGCCAGGCCCGCCTCGAGCTCGTTGAGGCCGGCGGGGAGCCGTACAAGGCGTACAAGACCCGGCTGTCCATCGCGCTGCGCCTGCTGTGGCCCAAGCGCGAGGAGTAGAAGTCCCCGTTCTGGCGCCCGGACTGGCGCATGAGCATGGTCGCCGAGGCCTCCGTCCGCCACTGGACCACGGCCTTCAAGGCTGTCCAGGAGGGCCATACGCTTATTGCCTTGCGCAACGTCGACGCCGCCGTCTTCTGGACCCCTGACCGCACGGCGCCCGACAGGTACCGGATCGGAACCGGCTTCGGCGAGGTCAAGGCCAAGTTCATCCGGCCCGGCGAGTTCATTCCCGAGGGTGAGGACTGATGGCCGGGCCGACCGGCCACGGAGGATCCCTGGGCGCTGCCCTCAACGACCTCCTGCGCACCCAGGTCACCCCCCGCCACCGGCTGTCGTCGTACCACGCCAGGCACTGGCACGCCCAGCTCAGCCAGCTCACCGCAACCCACCGCGGCTATCAGGCCCTCGAAGAGGCCGGCCTCGACGTGACCGTCAAGACACTGCTCAACTGGTTGTCCGACCCCGAGTACAACATCCGCCGCAGCTACCGCGACCTCATCCACACCGCCTACGAGAACGTCGCGATCGTCCCGGCCGACCCGATCCCCGATCGGTTCAAGGACGGCGGCTTCGAGATCAGCGGCTGGGTCACCACGGGCCGTGACCGGCGCCAGCGCGGGACACGCGCCGCAGCCCCCCTGCGCATCGACGGCCGATCGGGCGAGTGGAGCGAGATCGAGGCACTGTGGATGGCTGGCGAGCTCACCGACGACGACTTCGAGGACCACTTCATCGACGACGTCATCGTGCAGGACATCGGCGAAGGCACCGACGGATGGACCTTCGACGGAGGCAGCTACTCCGTCGAACTCAGGTGAGACGCGGAGCTCACGGTGCGTGCCCGATGGTGCACCAGGCTCTTGGGCGGCGCCGAAATCCGAAATGACCCAACACAGGCCGCCCTGGCGAAACAGCCCCCTCCCCGAGCGATCCTCGTCACCTTGTCCTGCCTGGCCGCCGGCTGGTTGACCGGCGTCGCCAGCAACAGCACGGCCAGTTCTCGGCGTACGAGGCAACGGCAGTGGGCGCTGGCGTCGCTGTGGCCATCATCAGACCGTGCCTCAAGATCCTGAGGTTCCTCTACCGGGACGAGTGACTTGAGACGGCTGCCCGGGAGCCGTCTACCGATTCGTCGTCGGCGGACGGCTCCGCTGGCCCCCGAGCGACTTTCCGCGCTCGCTCATCCAGACGGGGCTCGCGATGTGCTGCTTCACACGAGCACCAGTTCGTGGTCATCACAGGACACGGGGCCGTACGTCCGCAGCTGACGAGGACGCCGAGGGCCTCCAGCCCGGGGTCGACGTATGGGCCGGCCACGTGCCACCTTTATTGCGGCTGGCGGGCGACCGCCTATTCAAGCGTGGTGATCGCTCGCCTCCTCGGATCCGGGGGCGAGAGAGGAGTTGGCCAGGCGGCGTGACTGGTTGCGCAGCCATCACGGCGTGTGGTTGGGGTCGGCGTGCCCGGACAGATGCATCGCCACGCGTCGCACAAGCCGTTCCTGACGCGCCTTGGCCTTCACAGCGCTGACCCCGAAGACATAGCGGCCCGACGCCACTGTCGCCTGGGCGACCGGGATTGCTTCCACGCCCGTTCGGTGTGTGTACAGGTGGACACCGCGCCGTGGCTCAGTGGCCTTGGCTGTGACGCACCCTTTCAGCGCGGGGTGGCAGCCCCAGGGAACGCCGCTCGTCGCGTAGGTCCGTGCGGCCTGCGGATCGGGCGCCACCCATCGCACGGTGACGGTGAAGATGGTTTCCTCGCTTCCGGATTCCTCGACGAAGCGGCACGCGCTCGGGTACGGCATTCGGGTGCCCAGCACGGTCCGGCTCTTCTTCACGGGCAGCTTGACGTAGTTCCGGCCGAACTCCGCCAGAAAGTCGCCGCCGAGCAGTCCGCAGGCGTCAGGCCAGTCCTCCGGCCTCACCCCGCCCAGCGCGGCGGGTCGCTCTGCGTCCCTCGCGCGGTGGCGGGGCCGCAGGGCTGTGTATCGGGTGCCGTCCCGGTCCTCGCTGCGGACGATGAGCAGGTCCCCGCTCATGCCTACGAACGTCCCGACTACCGGCCAGGGAACGCGGGCGCTCCGGCGGCCCGCGAAGTCCGTCAGGCTGCTCGCGCCCGGCCCCTGAAGACGAGCGTCTCCGACGGTCCAGCGCGCGTCCCCGCCGTACGCGCCGTCGGCTTCCACTCGACCGACGATCGCCTCGCTGGTCAGGTCGTGCCCGAAATCAAGTTCCTGGGTGCGCTGCCACAGAGGATTTCCGGTGTCTGTCCGTACGGCGTGCAGTATCTCGACGGGCTTCGCAGGGGAGGCTTCGGCCGTGCCGCGGTACTGCTCTGACAGATACGTGACCCCTTGTTCCTCTCCTACGGGCCACACTTCGAACTGCCGGTTTCCCTTCCGCTCTCCCTTGCGACGGAGGACTTCTTCGCCGGACTCGGTGAAGAGTCGGAGTTCGTTGTCGACGATCACTCCGATCGAGTGGTGAGTAGCGCTGAGGTGAACGGACTTCCGCCAGCGCCCCACCGGCTTCCTCCAGGCGATGGTCCCGTCCTCGGGGTTCATCGCCTGGAGTTCCGCGGCCCGCTCCGGGCAGCTGCTGAGGAAGAGGATATGCGTCGGCGTCGCTAGCGCCTCGTAGGGACGGTTGGGCAAGCCGAACTCGTCGTACTTGTACTTCTCGCACCATCGCGGCATATCCATCCGCTTGCTCCAGCGGACAGTACCCGTCCGCGGAGCAAGGCCCACGAGGCTGCCGTCAGCCGTTCCCAGGACGGGTCCCGGGCCCGGCAGGAAGGGTGCGGTCCCCTGCCAGTCGAGGCCGCCGTCAGAGCTCTTCGAGCTGGCCTGCTTGTGCCACAGCTTTCGTCCGGTGCCGGCATCGTACGCAGTCAGGGAAGCCGGTCCGCGACTCTGCTGTTCCACGGCGAGAACCACGCCGTCGGAGAACCCGACCGGCGAGAAGTAGTCTGCGGAACTCCTCAGCGTGGAAAGGGTGTGGCCGTTGCGGGTGTCCACGATGCTGATGATCTCGCCCCGCGGTATCGCCAGCAGCCTGTCGCTCACCGCCGCCTCCACGTCCGCCACGTCCAGAGCCTTGCCGGGCAGTTGGAAGGACCAGGCCACGTCGAGCGCGTTCGGGCGGTCCAGCGGCCTCCCCGAAGTGGCGCCGTCGCCGGCCAGCGCCGCCAGGAGGACGACGGCAAGCACCAGCCCGCACCCGGCCTGCCAGACGTCACGAGCACGCTTGCGCATCAAGCCGTTCCCCGTTCCTCAAGATTGGTCAGCACCCCTGCGAAGTTGGTGACCATCGGCAGGGCCGGGCGCCCTCAACTCGGCGGTAGACGCCGCCGGGTGAGCCCTCGTAGACGGCTCCGTACCGCGTGGCGAACCCGGTAACCGCGTACCGGCTGCCCCGAGGGGAGGGGACGGGCAGCGTCGCTTCCTTGCCGTTCTGTACATAACGGATGAGCAGCTTGAATGCGCGCGAGCCGTTCTCGGCCCGAAACGTCGCGGACAAGTTCACCTGCTCACCCGGCTGGAGCGTGATGACCTTCTCCCGGAAGTACGGCCGGGCAGAAGCCATGCCCGTCACCAAGACGGGATTCGGGCGGTCCAGGTCCGCGAACATCTGGATCTTCGGCTCACCCCCGGCGCCTGGCTCGCACAACAGGGTCCCGGAGAACGAGGGGTCGGCTCGGGGTGAGGCCGGTTCGATATCGATCGACGTAATGGTGAGCGACCTCGCGCCTCCCTCAAGTGTGAAACCGACGACGAGGTCGCCGACCCGGGCGCCGCTGTGGCGCCGGACAACGGCCTCCACATCGCCGCCGGACACGAGCTCCGCGCGGTCCTTTGGCGAGGAGAGCCGCTGTGGCAGCGCGGTGCAGCCTGCCTCGTTCTCCATCCAGGCGGTCACCTCGAAGGGACCCGACGAAGCCGTTCCCGAGGCCGCACCCGCCCCGGTCGGGGAGGGGCTCGGTGCGGACTCGCCGCTCAGACCGAGGACGTCGAGCGCGAGCGCGGTCAGCACAGCTCCGATCAGAGGGATGAACACACCGAGCCAGAACAGCCTTCCGTGCCTCTTCCACCACGGCTCAGGAGTCTCTGGCGGTGTCGGCGGCGACGTACGGGTGCGAACACGCAAGCGCAGCGTGGTCCGATTCCTCAACTTCCCCCCAGCCAACGGCGAGTACCTCTGTGATCCCACGTCAGCAGCACCCGCAACCAGGATCACAGGAGGTGTCGGCGCGCGTCGGCTCCTTCACCAACCCCACACCCATCGAGGCCGCGGCACGGCTCTCGCTCGGCGATGGCAGCGCCGGAGCCAGGACTGGTGCGTTTCGCGGACGACGCTCTCGGCCGCCCCCTTGGCCGACATGCTGGGCGGCTTCCACCGCGCGCATCCGAACACCCGCCCCCAGTTCCTCCAGGGCAAGGGCTACAACACGGCCGCCTTCAGCACATGGCACCACACCCCGCCGCGCGAAATCAGCCCGGTCGCCCGTTCGGCGGCCTGGGTTCGGTGTCGTGTCGGATGCCGACGCGTGCGGATCGTCCTGATCGTCTCGTCTGCGCGTGCGGGCGTGCAAGCTTCGCCCACCCCGCATCGTGTCCTGACGGCGCCCCGGGCTCGGTATCCGGAGCGCACAACGATGGGCCCCGCCGGCGCGAACCGGCGGAGCCCCGTGCCGTGGGTTAGCTGCTGGGGACGTTGTCCTCGAAGGTGGTGCCTGCTGTCCGGTAGGCGCTGACCTTCGCGGCGACCTGGACCGGGCTCAGGATCTGGTCCTTGACGTGCAGCACGTAGTCGACCTGTTCGTCGTATGACCGCGCAGTAGTGCTGGTCTGGCCCGCGAGGTCGATCAGCCACTGGTTGAAGTTGATCGACATGGGGCGCTCGGGCAGGTAGGCGGCGTCATGGGTGCCGAAGAGCTGGCCGTCGACGTAGTACTTGATGCTGCTGTTGTCGATGGTGAGCACAAGGTCGTGCCAGCCGGCGTAGCTCTGCCGGGACTCGGTGTGCTGGTTGACGGCCTGCCAGGGATCGGGGTTGTAGGTCTCCCAGGACGTCGTGTACAGGATGTTGGCCGGCTCGCCCCACCCGCCGTTGGGCAGGTACTCGAAGTCGTACTCCGCGTAGTCGTCGGCCATGGGCGCCTTGAGGTCGTTGATGGTGAAGAACGTCTGGACGAGGTGGTCGCCGTCGGGCCCGGACAGGGGTGCGTCGGCGAACTTGACCCGGGCGGCGTAGGTGCCGTTCTTGAACTTCGTCGCCTTGGTGAGGACTTCGGTGTGCTTGGTGCTCTCGGGCGTGCCGGCGGTCGAGGTTCGCAGGTTCATGACAGAGTTGCCGCCGGAGCTGGCGAAGGTGACGTTCTCCGCGGACCACGTGGCACCGGGCACGCCAGGCCCGCCGGAGTTGGCTCGCACGTGCCAGCCGTTCGCCGAGATCTTCGGGTCGCTGGAGCTGGTGTAGTTGAAGTCGTCGAAAAGGCTCTGTCCGTCTGCCGGAGGGTCGGTCGGCGGGTCGGTGGGCGGATCGGTCGGGTCGTTGCCCTCGGGTGCCGTCCCCCATACCGTGCTGCCGGACACCTGGGCGGTGACCTTCGGCCAGTCCGCGTACGACGTCTGGGACGGGCCGAAGGAGTAGTCGTCGCCCTGGTTGAGCGTCTGCCAGTCCGCCCGGTAAAAGCGCAGCTGCATGTCCCCGGTGTCGGCGCCGGGAGCGAGGGTGCCCGCCCCGGCGGTGAAGCCGATGTCCAGGTAACGGTCCGCGGTGGCTGTGGGGTTGGGCAGGGTGCCGAAGGTACCGGTGATGTTGGCGCAGCCCTTGACCGCCCAGGAGCAGGCGAAGCGGTAGGCGGCGCCGGCCGAGTCGGCCTTGAAGTAGTAGCGCACCTTGACGGAGCTGAGCGGCAGGGTGCTGGAGCCGGTGTTGCGGACCTTCAGCCAGGGTTCGGCCTGGTCCGCCGTGACGCCCGTGGCGCTGGTCCGGTACTGGACGGTCATGTCGTCGGTCGCGGCGCTGGCGGTGCCGGTCAGGGCGGTGAGGCCGATGGTGCCCATGGCCATGGCCACGGAGGCGGCCGCGGCGATGGGCAGCCTGCTCGGAGTGGTTCGGGACTCCATGCCAATTCCTTCCAACACGGGATGTGGGGTTCGTCGTGCTCGGGGGATCAGGGGTGGCGGTGGACCTCGAGGGCGTCGAGGCGCGGGAGATGCCGGTCCAGGCGGGAGCGGAAGTCCGTCCACGGCGTCGGGCCGCTCCAGGCGAGGTCCGCCAGGGCGGACAGACGGGGGTAGGTGAGGTACTCGAGGCGGTCGGGGGTAGCGGCGTACTCGGTCCACAGCTGGGCCTGCGTGCCCAGGACTCGGGCGGCGGCTTCGGGGGACGCCCCCTCGGGGACGGGATCGTGGGCGTGCACGCCGCGCAGCGCCACGACGGCTCCGGGTTGCGCCGGATGGTCCTGGGGGCCGGCGTTCTGCGGGTAGTCGAAGTAGGTGGCGCGGTGGTGGGAGTTGATGACGTCGTGGCCGCGCTCGGCGGCGGCCAGCGCATGTGCGGGGTCGCGCCAGGCCATCACGGTGAAGTCGGCGGGCAGTTCGGTGCCGGTCTCGGCCCAGCCGACCGGACGCCGTCCGTTGCGGGTCAGGAACGCTCCGACGCGGCCGAGGAACCAGCCGTGCAGTGCCGCAGGACCGCTCAGCCCCGCATCCCGGGCGCGGGCTCTGGCTTCCGGGCTGTCCTCCCACTCGACGGTGGGGCACTCGTCCCCGCCGATGTGGATGTAGGGGGAGGGGAAGACGTCCATGACCTCTTCCAGCACGGTGTCGCAGAAGTCGAAGACTTCGTCGTGCACGCCGAGGACGTTGTCGCTGACGCCCCACCTGGTCCACACGTCCAGGACTCGGTCGGGACGGTTGCCCAGATGCGGATACGCGGCCAGGGCGGCGCGGACGTGGCCCGGCATCTCGATCTCGGGCATCACGGTGATGCCTCGCGCGGCCGCGTACCGGACCAGGTCGGCCAACTCGGCGCGGGTGTAGGCGCCGCTGTGCGGCACGCCGTCGTGGTCGTCGCTTCCGGCGCGGATCATGGACTGAGCGCGATGGGAGCCGATCTCGGTGAGCTTGGGAAAGGCGGCGACCGGCATGCGCCAGCCCTGGTCGTCGGTCAGATGCAGATGGAAGATGTTGATCTTGTGCAGGGCGAGGAGATCGACGTAGCGGCGCAGGTACGACACCGGCTGGAAGTGGCGGGCCACGTCGAGCATCGCTCCGCGCCAGCGGTGCCGGGGGACGTCCGTGATCTCCACACAGGGCAGCACCCAGGGCACGCCGGGCTGCGGTGACGCCGCCAGGGCCTGCGGGGGCAAAAGCTGGCGGATCGTCTGCACTCCGCGCAGCAGGCCTGTGGTCTGTGCGGCGCGCAGCAATACGGAGTGCGGTCCGACCGTCAGCCCGTATCCCTCGCTGCCGAGCCCGATCAGGGCCGGATCGAGGGCCAGAACCACTGCCGCGTCCTCGGCGGAGCGCAGCGGGAGGCCGCTGGCGGGGGCGAGCAGGGTACGCAGCAGCTGGGCGGCCGGTTCGGCACCGCTGCTGATGCGCAGACAGGTGTCCGGGCCGAAGGTGAAGTTGCCCGCTCTGGTGTGGGCCTTGGTGGGGCGGGGGAGCAGGGAGAAAGTCAGCGGCGGGGGTGCGGGCACAGCTGTCTCCGGGGGGTCGGGTGCGAGACAGGACGTCTCCGGGTGTCGGGTGCGGGGCAGGAGGGGTCTGTCTGCGGGACGGGAGGGGGAGTGTCAGCCCTTGACGGCGCCGGCGGCGAAGCCCGTCGTCACATGGCGCTGGAGCAGCAGGAACACGACCAGCGCGGGGAGGGCGAAGAGCGTGGAGGCGGCCATGGTGGCGCCCCAGTCCGTGCCGAAGACGTTCTGGAAGGACGACAGCCACACGGGCAGGGTGCGGCTGTCCTGGTGCTTGATGATCAGGAAGTTGGCGTAGGTGAACTCGTTCCAGGCGGTGATGTAGCCGAACAGCGAGGTGGCCATCAGCCCGGGGGCGAGCAGCGGGAACGCGATGTGCCGAAAGGCGCTCAGGCGCGTACAGCCGTCGACCTGTGCCGCCTCCTCCAGCTCCGGCGGGATGGCGGCGATGAACCCGCGCAGCACCACGATGGTGAACGGCAGCGTCATCATGAAGTAGACCAGCGTCAGGGTGGGCAGCCGGTCGAGCATGCCGGTGTCGCGGGAGATGATGTACACCGGGATGATCAGAGCCTCCCAGGGCGCCATCTGAGCAATGAAGACCATCAGCATGAACTGCCGTCTGCCGCGCCAGCGCATCCGTGCCACGGCGAACGACGCACCCAGCGCGACGAGGAGGGAGAGCAGGACGGCGCCCAGCGTCACGAGGATGCTGTTGCGCCAGAACAGCCCGAAGCCGTCGGCCTCGACAGCGGCACGGAAATGATCCAACGTCCAGGTCCGGGGCAGCAGTTGGGGCTTGTCGGACTGGATGTCCCGGTTGGGCTTGAACGCGGTCGCGACCATCCAGTAGACGGGGAAGAGACAGACCACGACGATCACTGCGGCGGCGATGTGCAGCGGCATCCGGCGGAGCCGCAGGCGTGCCGTGCTGCTGGTGACGCCTCGCGGGACGCTCATACGGCCTCGCCCTCCTGGCGAAACATCTGGCGGAAGTAGAAGACGAGGACGCCGGCCAGCATCAGCACGGTGACCATCGAGGCCGCCGAGCCGAGGTCGTAGCGCTGACTCGACAGAGCGGTCTGCACGGCGTAGACGGGCAGGATGGTCGTGGCGTCGCCGGGACCGCCGTTGGTCATCACCCAGATCTGCACGAACGCCTTGAAGGTCCAGATGACCTCCAGCGAGAACACCAGCATGAAGATCGGCCGGATCATGGGGAACGTGACGGCGCGAAAGATGCGCCGCGCCGAGGCGCCGTCGATGCGTGCCGACTCGTACAGCTCCGTCGGCACGGTGACCAGCGCCGAGTACAGCGTGATGGCCGCGAACGGCACCGACTGCCAGACGATCAGCACGACCAGGATCGTGAAGGCGGCCGTGCCGTGGGCGAACCAGGGATAGCGGTCGAAGGACGTGAACCCGAGCTGCTGCAAAGCCCAGTTGACGATGCCGAACTCCGAGTGGAACAGCCACTGGAACACCGTCGTGGTGGCGATCACCGGCATGGCCCAGGTCAGCACGAGCGCACTGAGTACGGTCATACGGCCCACCCGGCCCAGCCGCTCAATCACCAGGGCGACCAGGGTGGCAAGAAACATGATCAGGGTGACGTTCACGGCCATGAAGAGGAACGTGCGGCGCACGACCTGCCAGAACTGGGCGTCCGTCAGCAGGATCTCGTAGTTCCGCAGGCCCACGAACCGGGCGTCGCCCCGGATGAGTTGACGGAGCTGGAAGTCCTGGAGCGATATCAACACCGTGCGGACCAGGGGGTACGCCAGTAGATACAGCATGCCCAGGAACGCCGGGGCGATCAGCAGATAGGGCCAGACTCCGCTCCCGACGGCCCCGCGTCCGCCCCCGCGGCCCGGCCGGGCTGAGCCGCCTGCCGGCCGGGGACGCGAGGCGGATGGCGCGCCGGCTTCACGGACGACCGTCACGATGTCCTCTCCTCTCGATGTACGGCGCGCTGTTCGCTTCGTGCTGTGCGGCACGTGCGCGCCGAACGCGACGTCGATGACGGCTCAGGACCCTGACGCCATGGCCGCGGTGATCGACGCGGACGCCTTCTTGGCCTCGGCCTGGGCATCGGCGCCGGCGAGCACGGCGGTCATGTAGTCCTTGATGGGGTTCTTCGCCTCGACGGCGGCCCAGCCGGGGGTGTTGGGCGTCGCCCGGCCTACGGCGGCACCCACGGCCATCGCGGAGGCACCCGGATCGGCGGCGACGGCGTCGGCCAGGGTCGTCTTGTTCGGTACGTAGCTCATGGCCGCGGAGAGCTTGCGCTGCCAGGCGTCACCGGTGAGTTCCTTGATGAACGTGAAGGCGGCGTCCGGCTTGCCCGACGCCGCCGGGATGACGAGGTCGGAACCGCCGATGAACACCGAACCGGGCCGTTCGGCGGTCTTGCCGGGTATCGGGAAAAAGCCGAGCTTGCCCTTGAGGTCGGGATTGCTCGCGACGACGACGTTGGCGCCGCCGGGGGTCGAAATGATCTGCGCCACCTGCCCCTTGGCCATCACCTCGGCCTGGGGCGGCTGCGCCTCGTCCGCGTCCTTGGGGCCTTCGCCGAGGGCCTGGAGCTGCTCGTAGAACTTCATCCCGCGTACGGCCTCCGGGCTGTCGAGCGCGCCCTTCCAGGTGTCGCCGGACCGCGTGGCGAGGTCGCCGCCCTCGTCCCAGATGAATCCGGCCAGCGCGTACCACATCTGCCCCGGCAGGTAGATGCCCTGTGTCCCGCCCTTGTTCAGCTTCTCGGTCGCGGCGATCCACTGCTCGCGGGTCTTGATGGCAGCAGCGTCGACGCCTGCCTTCTTGAACAGGTCGGTCCGGTAGATCACGACCCGGTTGGCCGCGTAGTACGGGATGCCGTACTGCTTGCCCTCGTACGCGCCCGGCTCTGCGAGCCCCTTGAGCCAGTTGTCGCCCCCGAGGCCGTCGACCTTGTCGCTGAGGTCGAGCAGTCCGCCGCTCTGCGCGAACTGGGCGACCTGGGTGTTCCCCGTCTCGACGACGTCCGGAGCGTCATTGCTAGCGAGCGCGGCGGTCACCTTCTCGCCGATCCCGTCCCACTCCTGGATCTGCACCTTCACGTCGATGTCCGGGTGAGCCGCCTCGAAGCCCGCGACGAACTCCTTCTGGAACTGCGCCGAGACGCTGTCGCGCATGAGCCAGACATCGATCGTCGTCCGGTCGTCGGCGCTGTCTCCCGACGATCCCGCATCAGCGCCGCAGCCACTGAGGCCGCCGGCCAGAACCAGCGCGGAAACACCAGCAAGCATGCGGAGCTTCACAGTTCACCCCTGAGAGGAAAGCGCCACGTCACCTGACCAGTTTGATGACTGGTCAGGTGACCTCTTGTTGGTCGATGAAGGTGGCATAGACCAATCGAAGCGTCAACCCTCCCTGCTGAAGCGGCTTTTGGTTGAACGATTCACGCTGGGCCGTGCAGTGGCGCACGGTTGATGGCTACACTCCACCTGACCAGTAATCGACGAGTGGTAAGAAACCGCGAGAGCTGGTCAGATGAAGTCACGGACGGCGGGGCGGGAGCAGCAGCATGAACGCTGGCGAGACGGGGACGGTTCTCAAGCGAGAACGCGTCCGGGACCACATCCTCGAACTCATGGAAGCGATCAACCCCGGCGACGCCATCCCCTCCGAGCGGTCCCTGTGTGCCGCACTGCACGTCTCCAGGCCGACCCTGCGGGCAGCCGTGGACGAACTGGTCGCCGCGGGCCTCCTCGTGCGTGAGCACGGCCGAGGTATGTTCGTGGCACCCGAGAAGATCACACAGGAGCTCGTGTCCGACCACCAGGCCATGGTCGTTCCCCGGGCGTCCGGCGCCTGGACGAGCCGCCTGCTGGAGTTCACCACGATCGCCGCGGGCGCCCGGGTCGGACGCAAACTTCACCTGTCACCCGCCGCAGACATCGTCTACGTGGCGCGGCTACGGCTCGTCGACGGCTTCCCCATGGCCATAGAGCACCTGCACATCCCCGCGAGCCTCGTGCCTGCGCTCACCGCGCAGGAACTGGAGGCGGGCGACCTGTACGAGCATCTCCACGACCGCCACGGCGTCCAGGTCAGCGAAGCGGTGCAGACGATCGAGCCGACCGTGGTCAGCCAGGCCGAGGCGCAGATCCTCGACGTACCGCACCTGTCACCGGCGCTCCTCTTCGAACGCCTCACCACCGACACCAACGGCCAGGCCGTGGAGTACGTCCACTCCATCTACCGCGGCGACCGCTACCGCATCGTCACCCGCCTGACCTTGGGCCTGGCGACCGGCGACGAGCAAACGACCCCGACGGAATCCATCCCGGGCATCCCGCCTGGCGCCTTTCCGCAGCGAGAAGCCGTCGTCCTCACGGCTCAGGGCGATATCCACGCCGACCGGTGACGGCAGGGGCGCGGCCCTTCAGCGCCCCGCGGGCTCCCACCACACCAGATCGGCGGCGGCCCGGACCACCGGTTCGACGATCTCCCAGCATTCGGCGACGAGCCCGTCCTTGATCCGCCGGATATCGACGACCGCGATTTCCGGTCCACCATCGGGGAGCAGTCGCCGCAAGTGCAGGACTACATGATCGCCGTCGGCCGGCAGGTGGTGAACGTCGATGTCGGCGACCCGCTGCGCCAGGCGCTCGATGCTGCAGACCGCAGCCACCTGGTCGGGGTTGATCAGCACGGCCTCCGGGTTCGCCGTCAGGTCGGTCACAGCCCGCAGGCGATGAGCCAGCGCACCGCGAAGGCACTCACGACCGGCGGTTCGTCAGGCACGTTCGGCGTGCCCAGGGCCCGGGCGATCCGGTCCGCGGCCGCTGCGGCGGAGAGCGGCTCCTGGGGGAGCGAGTCCCGGATCGCGCCAGCCTGGGCAGGGTGCCCGTCCGGTGCGCGGTGAGGTCGATCGAGGAGTTCACCAGACCCCACGACGACTGAGCGCTCCCCACCCCCCTCTCACAGTCGTCGGACGGCGAGCATCAGATCTTCGAGAAGGTCAAACAGGGCGGCCGTGACCGCATCACGATCGTGGTCACGCACCGGTTGGAGAACACCCGCCTCGGCGACCGCATCTTCGTCATGGACAAGGGGCAGGTCATCGAGCACGGCCGGTACGCGGAACTGGTCTGCTCCGGTGGCCTGTTCGCCGAACTCGTCGCCCTGGCCCAGGACCGATGACCGCGCCGGCCCAGAGTCGATTCCCCGCCGCACGCACAGAAGTGAGCCACGCATGACCGACACCTGGAAGATCATCGCCCACCTGGCCGACCTGCTGGAGAACCACTCGACCCTTCCCCGCGAGCAACGCGTCCTGCTCCAGCTCCTCAAGATCCAGGAGGAGGCGGGTGAGGTCGCCGAGGCGGTGATCGGCGTCATGGGGCAGAACCCCCGCAAGGGGCACTCGCACACCTGGGACGACGTCAAGGACGAGATCTGCGACGTCATCGTCACCGGCATGGTCGCCCTGGCCCGTCTGGACCCCGACGCCCAGGCCCTGTTCGCACGCCACATGGACCGCATCGCCTCCAGGGAGCTGACGGCACAGGCCGAGCCGGCCGACGCCGGCGCCGCGAACGGCCGCCCCGCCTCAACGGCGACGGGACAGCCGGGTTGAGCACACCCAGCCGCCGATCCCCGGGTTCAGTCGCCGACGTGCACGTGCGCGGCCCACCGCGTCGGCACCGCCAGATGAGCGTCCCGCACGCGGCGCAGCGTCGCTGTGAGCGTGGCGGCCGCCTGAGCGGTGTCGGCGGGCCGGGTGCCGTGCGCGGTGAGCGCCTCGTACACCGCCACGGCAGTCTCGGTGCTGTCCGCGGTGTGCCATTGCGTGCCGATGACGCCGCGGAAGCCCGCGAGGTGGAACGCCGACGCCAGGCTCAGCGGCTCGTCCAACAGCTCCGGGTCGGGACTGGCGGTGTCGCACGCGGACAGGAACGCGAGCTGCGCCTGTGTGGTGCGCAGGTCCCGCACGAAGGACGGCACGAACATTCCGTCGCTGAGCATCAGCCCGCCGAGATCGGGGTGCTCGACGGAGCTGACCGCACGGCCGTGGCAGGCGAAGTGGGCGACCGCATGGCTCTTCAGGCCCTCCTCGATGGCGTCCGCGGAGGCGGCGGCATCGAGGAGCACGGTGGAGCCGGGTAACAGCGCGGCCACCGCCTCGGCCTCCTCGCGGGCGCCCGTCAGCATCGGCACGCCTTCCCTCCCGCCCACGCCCACGGCGAGTGCGGTGGGGCGGGCGTGGCGCGGCGTGGGCATGTGGACGGTGTCGGCGAGCGCGGTGAGCGACGGCGTGTATGAGGAGACGACGCGGTCGAACACGGTCCGCCCGGTGCGCTCGCGGTGCCTGCCCGCCGCGTGCAGCGGCAGCCCTGCCACGACACCGATCGGGCACCACCACAGCCGAGCGTCCTCGACCCGCTCCAGCACCGGCCCGGCAGTGGTGTCCCACAGCCACTCCAGCACCGCGTGCACGTCCAGCTGGGCCTGCTCGCGCCGGTCGAACGAGCACGCGGGGTCCTTCACGTCGGCGATGGCTGCCCGGAGTTTCCGGACCTGGGCACGGGCCGTGGACTCGGTCAACCGCCGCAGCGGCACGGCCTCGACGGGCCGCAGGTAGTCGCCGGGAACGACGAGGGCCGCGCCCGCCGCGCTGACGATCACCGCGGTGTGTCCGGTCAGGCGCTCGCGCAACACCTCGGAATCCGGCGGCATCAGCAGGTTCTCGAGCCTCGGAACCGCCCGCGCGGTCTCGACCAGACTGTCCCGCCGGGCCGCGAGCCGCCTGATCCGTTCCACTGCCTTTGGTCGCGGATCCCAGTCCTTGGTGGAGGTCCGGCCGCGGAACTCCACCTCGATCGTGAAGGTCAGATCGGAGTAGGAGTCGGCGTCGGCGAGTTCCTTCTCCACCTGGCTGAGTTTCTCGGCGAGCTCCGGCCGGATGTCCACCAGCTGTGCCCAGCCGCGGCGTACTCCCCACGCGTCGCCGAACAGCACGGCCCGGCACTGTTCGAGCAGCTCCAGCGCCTGGTCCGGATCGCCCGACCGCAGCCCGGCGTCCACCACCTTGTCGGCGAGCCCGTCCAACTGCCGTACGGCCCGCAGCCGCTGGATGCGCGGCAGCGCCCGGCTGACCGTCGCGGGAATGGCGGCGATCACGCGTTCCAGCGCCTGAAGCACCGTCGCGGGATCCGCCTCTGCGAGCATCTCGGCCTGTCCCCGCTCGCACGTCATCCGGTACTGGGCGGTGGCGGCCGGGTGCGTGGCGACCGCCCGGTAGTGGGTGATCGCCTGTTCGCGCAGTTTGTCGGCGCGCGGTCCGCCGAACGACGCCAGCGCACGGGCCGAGCGCGCGAGAGCGAACGCCCGCAGCGGCCACCAGTGATGGTCCCGCGGCGTCTCACGAACGGCTTTCATTGCGAGGTCGAGCGAGTCGTCCAGTGCGTCGAGGTCGCCGCATTGCTGGTAGCGGTGGTAGAGCAGGTCGGCGATCGTGCTCTCGATCCGCGGGTTGTCGGGGTGGTCGGGAGCCAGCAGCGCGAGCGCGGCGCGGTAGGCGCGTTCGGCCTCGCGGAACGGCTCGGCGTCCGTCACTCCGGTGGCGACCGCCTGGGTCTGCACGGCGGTGGCGTAGTTGTAGAGCATCCCGATCCGGCGCAGGTCGTCCGCGGGAATGGCGGCCACCGCCTGGGCGCCCGCCTCGACGGCCTGCGTGAACAGGCCATGGTCCCCTGCCTCGGCCACCGCCCGCGCCGCCATGGACAGGGTCGACCAGCGCAGCGGGAGGTTCTCGTCGTCGGGCGCGGTCAGCGCGACGGCCTCCTCGGCCACGCTGACGGCCTCCCGGCCGGCCGCCGGGTTGGCGCCGCGTTCGAACTGCTCGACCAGCGCGGACGCCAGGGTGGAGAGCCACAGTGCCCTCCGCTCGTCGTCGCGGGTCGGCATCTCCAGCAGAGCGCGTGCCGCGGCGACCGCGACCGTCGCGTCCTCGGGGGAGCCGGTCTGCACGGAGACGGTCGCCGCGGCATGGGCGAGCGCCTTCAACAGCTCCGCTCTGCGTACGTCGTCGGGCGGTGTGGTGAGCATCGCTTCCAGGACCGTGTCGTAGGCGAGCCCGATCGCCGCGGTGTCCCCACCGAGCTCCCAGAGGTCGGCATGCCGGTGATACAGGTCCAGCAGCACGGCCGGCCTGTCCACGTGGTCGAGCGGCAGCCCGAGGGCGAGCAACCACGTCTGGTCCCGCCGTTCCACCAGTACACCGCGCACGATGTTCCGCCGTAGCAGGGCCGCCACCTTGTCGCGCTGTGCCTGCAGAGCGCGGGGGTCGCGATGGCAGGTCCGCAGGAACCGCGCCACGTCCGGCCCGATCTGCTCGCGCACCTCGTGCTCGAGCTGGGCGAGCGCGGACAGGGTCATCGTGTTGCCGAAGTCCCGCTCCAGCGCGTCCGCGAGATCGCGGCAGGTGACGAAGGCGCCGGCCAGATAGATCGGCGCGGCGCCGTTCGCATAGAGGTCGGACTCGTACTGCGCGAGCTCGATCACGACATCGCGCCACACCGGGCGTTCGCGCAGTGCCAGCTGGGCGGCGCCCCGGTAGTCGGCGAGCACCTGTCCGCGCCGCCTGCCCGCGTTCACCTGTGCGCGGGCCCGATCGACCAGCCGACGGGCTCGCTGCGGGTCGCCGTGGGGTGTGCGGTCCAGCACCCAGCCCAGCGCGTTGACGACCTTCTCGGCGTAGGCGCTCGTGCCGTCGTACTCATCGAGCATGAGCAGCAAGGCGCACTGGTCGACGGTGAGCGCGGCCTCCATCCGCTCGTCGTCCACCACATCCAGCAGCGCGGTATAGGCGTTCACGAAGTCGATGAGCGACTCGGGGTCCTGGAGTTCGACGAAATCCGCCCGTACCTCCGTCAGCTCCCGGTACTCCTCGGTGGCGGTGACGGCGGAGACCGCGGGATCGGTATCCGCGCCGGCGAGGGACGCCCAGAACTCCCGGTCGAGCAAGCCGTCGAACCCGCTCTGCGCGCGGTAGCGGAGCCAGTGGGCCTGGGCGAGGTGGGGCAGCAGGTGCGGCGGGCAGTGCGCGGGCGGTGGGAGGGCGGCGGAGAGCAGCGCGCCGACATCAGCGGAAGACTCGAAGTTCTCGACCACCAACCGGACATCGTCGTACACGCGGTCCCCCGATCCGTTCCCTCCACGGTAGCGTGGCCGGGATCCGTGGCGAAGGGGGTTCGGAGTCGGCATGGCACCAGCGACTGGCCCGCGTGTCGGAGCCCTCTGCAGACAGGCGGGAGAGGCGCTGGCGGAACGCGCCGCCCGGTACGGCGTGGCGGACGTGCTCGCCAGGGTCGTCGCGGCGGCTTCGCTGGGCGAGGTGTCCGAGGCCGACCTCGACCTGCTCGACAACGCCTTCGCCGAGCACGGCATCGACAACCTGACACGGCCCAACCGCGACTTCGCCCCGTGGCCCGGACCGCGGACCCTGGTCGTCACGGCATGGAAGTGCCCGACCGGCGCCTGCCCGCGGGAGGCGACCGACGAGCAGCCGTCGTGCCCTCTCACCGGGCAGCCGTTCCGCGAGATCAGGCTCGAACTGTGAACGCGTTCCTCACGGAGCTCGGCAGGAATCTGGCAGGTCGCTGGGCCGCCGTACTCGCGCTGCCCGCCGCGGTGTTCGTGGCCGCCGTGACGGCCGCGGTCGTGCTCGGCCCCTCGCACGCACTCGACCTCGCGCTGCTGCGGACGCGGGTGGCGGCGGTGTCCACGGGGCCGGTCCTGGTGTGGGCCGCGATGGCCTTTCTCGCCGCGACCACCGCGGTGGGCCTCGCGGTGACGGCGCTGGGCGATGTCGTGATCGGCTCCTGGGGGGCGACGGGCACGGGCCTCGGCAGGCCGTTCACCGCGCTGCGCCGCCGCCGCTGGCACCGGGCGGCGGCGCGGGCGGACACCGCGATCAGAGCGGTGCTGGCCGACCCGGACGACCGCCGTACCAAGGCCACGGCGCGTCGGGCCGTGCTGCGCCGCGACGCGATCTCCGAAACCGAGCCGGACTGCCCGACCTGGGCCGGCGACCAGCTGCGCGCCGTCGCCGACCGCGTCCGCCACGGCACCGGCCTCGACCTGACCACCACCTGGCCCAGGCTGTGGCTGGTACTGCCGGACGCGGCACGAGCGGAGGTGACGGCCGTCCAGGAGCGATGCGCTTCAGCCGCCCGCACCCCGGTCTGGGGCCTGGCCTATCTGGTCGTCGGCGCCTATTGGTGGCCCGCGCTCGCGCCGGCACTCTGGCTGCTGTCGCTGTCGCCCCGCCGGATCCGCCGCTCGGTAGGTGTGTACGCGGACCTCGTGGAGGCCTCGATCGACATGCACGGCCGCGACGTCGCCCACCAACTCGGCTTCGAGCCGCCGGGCCGGCTGACCCCGGAGATCGGCACCCAGATGACCGAGGCGTTCCAGAAACGCACTCGCCGTCGATGAAACTCTTTCATCCTGGGGTCTGAGGGGTGAAACAGGCTGGTCAGCGTGGTGGTGACGTGGCGAAGCCCCTCGTCGTTGGTGTGGTGATCTCACTCAACACGCCGACGGCCGGGGGGCTTCGTTGTGTTCCGTATCCTTCCATGCTCGACGTCCCGTACGAGCTGGTCGAGCATCCTCCTGGCTCGTCTACACCCGAAGGCGTGAACTTCGCTCACCATGGCGGAAGTTGAGCTGCTTCAAGCAGGCCCTGCTGACGCTGGCCCACCTGCGGAAGAACGAGACGTTCGCACAGGTCGGCGCCGGGTCCGGGGTGTCGGAGGCGACAGCCTGGCGCTACGTCGACGAGACGCTTGAGGTCCTGGCCGCCTGGGCACCGGGCCTGCACGAGGCCCTGGTCGGGCTGGGCGAGGGGGACTTCGTCATCGTCGACGGGACGCTCATCCCGACCGACCGCATCAAGGCGGATGAGCCCTACTACTCACAGAAGCACCGCAAGCACCACAAGCACCGCAAGCACAGCACGCGCGGCAAGCGCGGCAAGCACGGCATGAACGTACAGGTCATCGCGGCCCCGGACGGCACACCACTGTGGTTCTCACGCGCGACACCGGGACGTACCCATGACCTCACCGCGGCCCGTGCCCACGGCATCATCCAAGCGTGCCTGACCCGACAGATCCTTGTCCTCGCGGACTGGGCCTACCAGGGTGCCGGCGCCACTGTCCGCACCCCCTATCACCACCACCACGAACAGCCCGAGCAGTACCAGACGTTCAACCCTGACCACGCCCGGCTGCGGGCTTCCGGCGAACGCGCCTTCGCGCAGCTGAAGTCCTGGCGAGTCTTACGACGAGCCCGATGCTCCACTCGGCGTATCGTCACCGCCGTCCAAGCCATCCACACACTCTTGACCTGCGACTATTCAGGATGAAAGAGGTTCACGGATCACGGCCGACAGCGAAAGGGCCCGGGCCTTAGCTATGAAGCAGGTGACGAGAATGAACTCGCGCTCTCAGCTTGGGAACCTGCAGGCAGTCGTGGCCACTTGGTGCATTGACCTGTGTGAACGGCTGTGTGACGGCGCCTTCGGTCCGGTGCTCCTTCTCCGTAATTCCCCGCTGTTTTCTGCCCAATCTGGTGCGGTTGTGGTGCGGCCGTGACGTAGAAGAGGACCGTCAGCGATCGTAAAAGCCGCGGTCACGGAATCAAGGAAGCCGCCCGGCCTTGTGAAGCGCGTCGAAGGCCATCTCGTCGACGGCCGAGACTCGGTCCCGATCGGTGTAACGGAACCACGCCTTCTCGGCGATCTCCCTCGACGGGGTCAGCTCACCGAGGTGATCGGCGGTGTAACAGATCATCCGGAAGGGGCCGTGATCCGGATGTCCCTCGCCGATCTCAAAAGTGCCGAAGTGCACCATCGAACCTGGGTCGATCGCCGCCTGAAGTTCCTCGTCGATCTCCCGCACCAGGGTCTCGTCATCGGACTCACCCGGCTCACGATGACCGCCTGGGAAGTAGAAGCGATCTCTGCCGTGACTACGCGTCACTAGGGTCCGTCTTCAAAGATCATCGGATGGTGGATCATGGTGAAGTGATACGTCGCCATGAACTCACCGATCAGGAGTGGGAGTTACTCGCT
>NZ_JBIWJD010000032.1:0-22718 GCF_044764945.1 Streptomyces sp. NPDC093568
GACGCTCGGCTGGGAAACCCCAGCCGAGCGTCTGTCTAAACTGCTCGCGGCTTGATCAACTCACCACGGTGTTGCAACAACCCCTGGAATTCGCCCTCTGACCTGGGCCTTCATCATGGAGCGGGTGACGAGAATCGAACTCGCGCTCTCAGCTTGGGAAGCGACGGCGCTTGGGCGGGCCGTACGGCTCTGACGTGCGCAGAGGGCCTGCTCGGACGGGCACGGTGTTGAGCTGGGCTCGGTCGGACGTCCGGTCGGGATACGCCTTCGCGCGTGCACAGAGCTTGGAGGAAGCCCGTCTTGCGCTGCAAGGAGCCGATGGCCGCGGCTTCCTCGGAACGGCCGGTGCTCGCCCTTGGTTCACTTGCCGGCTTCGGGTCCGTACCACTGGAGGGCCTGGCCGGTGACGGCGGCGATGCACTCGAAGTCCCGGTCGCGGTGCAGCAGAGTGAGCCCCTGCAACTCGGCCGTGGCGGCCACCACCAGGTCGACGGCCCCGGCGCTGCGATGCTGTCCGCGCTGGGTGAGGACCTCCTGGACCCGCCAGGCCCGGTCGTAGGCCCGGTCGTCGACCGGCACCCAGCCGAAGAGCAGGCGCATGTCCTCGATGCCTTGGGTGCGGTCGGCGGTGGAACGCGTGCTGTAGAAGAACTCCAGCTCGGTGATGGGGCAGGTGGCGATGAGCCCGGCGGCTGCCGCTTGGTCCCATCCGTACTGCTCGGCGTCGCCGCGCAGCATGCGGGCGAGCGCGCTCGTGTCGATCAGGAATTGCGCGGCGTTCACCGGCGGTAGTTCCCCTTGTCCTCGAAGAGGTCGAGGTCGAAGGCGCCCTCGGCCGCCGAGGCCCGCAGGCGGGTGAGAGCCAGGGCCCGCCGACGGTTCTCCAGCACCTCGCGCAGCGCGGTGTTCACCGTCTCCTTCTTGGTGCTGGTACCGAGGGCCTTGGCCACGTCGGCGACCAGCTGATCATCGAGGTCGATCACGGTTCGGCTCATCGGCTGCACCTCCATGGATATCAACAGTGCCACTCATTATATCCAAAGCTATGCACAAGATGGGTCGGGGAACGGCGGTGCTCGGCGCTGACCGCGGCCTGCGAGACGATCCGGTGGTTGACCCGGGCCTTGCAGTAGGTGGCGTCCAGGAAGACGTAGGGGGAGGGGCTTCAAGAAGAGCTGGCCGTCTGGCCGCTGACCTGGGTAGATGCGCTACGCAGCGGCAGAGGTGAGGGTCTTTTGGCGCCGCTGGTGACCGTGGTGACCGTGGTTGTCCCCTCTGAAGGGCACGCCATGGGCACGACGAGCGAGACGTGGACGACCGTGGAGGCGCGCCCCCGCCGTCCCCGCCGCGGGAGGTGGGCTCACGGCGCACGATCTGCTTCCCGTGCGGGCGCTCATGGTCGATCGGGCGTAGGAGGTGTTCGAGCCGACCGGCACGCTTTCACGTGATCAGCTGGCACCGGGGACGGAATCGCCGGGCGCTTCATGCCCGGCCCGGCGGTACTCGGCGTTGATGCGCTGAGCTTCCTCGAGCTGGTCCTCAAGGATGACGATGCGGCAAGCGGCCTCGATCGGGGTGCCCCTGTCGACGAGCTCGCGGGCGCGCGCCGCGATCCGGAGCTGGTAGCGGGAGTACCGGCGGTGTCCGCCCTCCGAGCGCAGCGGCGTGATCAGACGAGCCTCACCGATGGCTCGGAGGAAGGCCGGGGTGGTGCCGAGCATCTCGGCGGCCCGCCCCATCGTGTATGCGGGGTAGTCGTCGTCGTCCAGACGATCACTGAGGGGGATATCTGCTGTCATGTCACCTCGTTGTGCAACGCGTCGAGGGGCCCTGGTGCCGTACGGCACCAGGGCCCCGAAGGAAATTCAACACCATCTGTCGGCCCTAATGCTGTGCCGACCTTCTGTTTCCGCTACCAGCCCTGCAGAAGGGGGATGCGGGGATCGCGGCTGCGTGACCGGGGACCACCTTCCAATCCGGGGTCTTGCGGTACCCGGGGCGAGTGCTTCTCGGACCGGGCGATCCTGATGGCGTCTGCTCCTCCGTCCTTATCTCCGAACTTGATGAACCGGTACTTGCGGTACTGCTCGGTGGTGCTGTTGGCGGCCCTTCGACCTGCGAGCCGCCCAGTGCGGTCCTCAGTCCCGTCACCGTCCTGCGAACACCTTGGCTTCGGGACTCCAGAACCGCACTGACCTGCGAACTTCATGTACTGCAACCCGCCAGTTCGTGTCTGCCGGGCTTCGCTCGACCGATGTCTACGAGAAAAAGGCTAACCGTGCCAGAGCTCAATGTCTACTCTGGCAAGAACAGATTTAAGCCCTGTGGGGGAACAGGTAGTTTGCGACCTGCAGCAACGGATGGCGCAGGCTTCGTGGGTCGCCTCATGCCCCCGCAATCCGGGTCAGGTCGTCAGGTGTCACCGAGTGTCGCGTCCCGGCGGTCCAGCCGCGGAGAACGGACGGCGAGACAGCCGTGAGGGCCCTGCCGACACATGTCGGCAGGGCCCTCACCGGGATCCTGATGGCGGTTTGCCGCCCGTCCTCATCCGTCCAGGGTGGCGGCGCCGAGCACTGCCGACGCGGACTGGAGGGGAGAGGGGACACGCACCGGCGTGGCGTCGGGGTGGGCGTGGCAGGTGAAGCCGAGGCGGGTCATGGCCCGTACGACTTCGCTGCCGGTGAAGTCGCGGCGGTCCTGTCGGGTGATGACCTGGCCGACCTGCTTGACGGGGTAGCGGCGGCGGCCGATGGTCACGGACTCACCCGTGATGAGCTCGGGCGTGATGCCTTTCATCGAGGCCAGCACTCCGCTTTTGGTCAGGTCGAACGGGTACCGGGCGATGACACAGCGCATGATGCCCTCACAGGGAAGAGGAACGGGCTGGGAGAAGGAGAACCGGCTGATCGGGGGAGGCGATCCGCGAGGACGTCCCGTAGCCGGATCTGGTCCGTGTACGTGGAACTGCCGCGGTGCACGGCGAGTTCGGCCAGGGTGATCGAGTCCGTGCACTGGTCGTCTCCGTCGCACAGGAGGAGGTACTCGACACCGGCACCGGCCATGACGGACAGGGCGACCTCGACGGTCATGTCGTCACTGACCCGAGGCCCGTCCGCCGCCATGTCGTCGACCGCGCTCACGGGGGAGAGAACCGCCTGTCGTCGCTGCGTCTGAACCGGTGTCAAAGCGGCCTCCTCTGAGTTGGGTGAGTTTCTGATCGATGCCCCTAGGCCGCCGGGTCGAAGGCGGGCCGCTGTGCCCTGCGCCGCTTCGCCTGTCCGGTGGGGCGCCCTTGGGCGGAGCGGTCGCGGCGGCCTCGGAACGAGGGAGGCGCGGAGGACACGGCGCGGCGGGGGCGTGCCACGGCCGGCGCGGTGATGACGACAGGAACACCGGAAGGGGCCTGGGCGCCTGTGATGCGGGTCAGCTCCGCCTCACCGGACCGTACGGCGATGATCTGGGGGGTGATGCCGGCCGACGCCATCAGGCGGTTCATGCCGCGGCGCTGGCCGGGGGTCACCAGGGTGACGACGCTGCCGGACTCTCCGGCGCGGGCGGTACGGCCGCCGCGGTGCAGGTAGTCCTTGTGGTCGGTGGGCGGATCGACGTTGACGACGAGGTCGAGGCCCGCGACGTGGATGCCGCGGGCCGCGACGTTGGTCGCCACCAGTACCGTCACGTGTCCGGTCTTGAACTGGGCGAGGGTCCGCGTGCGCTGCGGTTGGGACTTGCCACCGTGCAGGGCCGCGGCGCGGACGCCGCTGTTCAGCAGGTGCTTGGTCAGCCGGTCCACGGCGTGCTTGGTGTCCAGGAACATGATCACGCGGCCGTCTCGTGCCGCGATCTCGGTGGTCGTACGGTGCTTGTCCGCCTCGTGCACGTGGAGCACGTGGTGCTCCATCGTGGTCACCGCTCCCGCGGACGGGTCGACGGAGTGGACCACCGGGTCGGTCAGGTAGCGGCGGACGAGCAGGTCGACGTTGCGGTCCAGCGTGGCGGAGAAGAGCATCCGCTGCCCTCCGGGGCGCACCTGGTCGAGCAGCGCGGTGACCTGGGGCATGAAACCCATGTCGGCCATCTGGTCGGCCTCGTCGAGGACGGTGATGGCGATGTCGTCCAGTCGGCAGTCGCCCCGGGCGATGAGGTCCTTGAGCCGCCCCGGGGTCGCGACGACGACCTCCGCGCCGGCGCGTAGTGCACCGGCCTGTTTGCCGATCGACATCCCGCCGACCACGGTGGCCAGCCGCAGCCTCACGGAGCGGGCGTACGGGGTGAGCGCGTCGGTGACCTGCTGGGCCAGCTCGCGGGTGGGTACGAGGACCAGGGCCAGCGGCTGTCGTGGCTCGGCGCGCCGGCCCGCGGTACGAGCCAGTACCGCCAGGCCGAAGGCGAGGGTCTTGCCCGAACCGGTGCGGCCGCGGCCCAGCACGTCACGGCCGGCGAGGGAGTTGGGCAGGGTCGCCCCCTGGATAGGGAACGGTACGGTCAAGCCCTCGTGACCGAGCGCGGCCAGCAGCGGCGCCGGCAGGGCGAGGTCGGCGAACGACTCGGCGGCGGGCAGCGCGGGCGTGACCGTCACCGGCAGCGCGAACTCGCCCTGGGGTGCGGTCTGCCGGCGATCGTTGCCCTTGGAGCGCCGGGGAGCCCCCGAGCGCTTGGCGGCGGAACCCCGGGCGCGGTCGTTGGTACGGGTCGTGCGGGCGGTGCGTGCGCGGTTCAAGCGGAACCTTTCCTCGATGTGAGCACGTAGGCGCGTAGCAAGGAATTTCCGCAGCAAAATGAACGGCGCAGAGAATCGCGAGAACGAGCCGGAGATGATGGGCGCCGAGTCGTATCGACGGGAAATACGTCACCCTTTGGTGATGGGGTGGGCCTTCCCGTCACGCGCCCTGAAATGCGGCGAGCTGGGGCCCGCACCCCAAGGTGCGGGCCCCAGCTGCGAAGTATGCGTTGCTGCCGGTGTCAGGCGGGAACGATGTTCTCGGCCGTCAGGCCCTTCTGGCCCTGCGCGATGTCGAACGACACCTTCTGACCTTCCAGCAGCTCACGGAAGCCCTGGGCGGCGATGTTGGAGTAGTGGGCGAAGACGTCGGCGCCGCCGCCGTCCTGCTCGATGAAGCCGAAGCCCTTTTCCGCGTTGAACCACTTCACGGTGCCAGTAGCCATTTCATTTCTCCTTCGGAGACGATGTCCGGAATTCACCCTGTGCGAATTCCGCGTCGCCGTGCTGATTACCCCGTCGGAAAATGAACCTTCTGGCAACCACACCTGCAACTGAGATCGACGTTAGCATGACGCGGTCGGCTCTGCGTGGTCAATAAGTCCGCTCGGGTTGGCGGTCCAGGAATACTCGCCGTGTGCCGCACCTATTTCTCGCTTCACGGCTACAGATATTGATCCGCACGGATGCAGTGTTCCTACCGAACCTTTCCGGCCACAGCGCCATGACCTCCGTCGATGAGCCATGCGCCGCTGCCATCGTCGTCAACGGATGGGACAACGGCGAACGCGTCGGCACCTCACTGTCGCGACGAAGGTCACATCGGCCAGAAGAGACGACGCCGATGGCAGCGCGCGCGGTCCGGGCTCGGTCGGTTTGCTCGCCGATGACGCCGAGGCATCGGGTCCTGGGGAACGCATCCCTTCGTGCCGTGCACCGGTCGCCGAGAAAACAGCGTCGGGGCGGCAACCTTCTCGTCCTCTGCGGCAACTGGAAGCCGGAAGGCCGAGTCGGACTACCGGATGGACGGGCATGAGGGCAACGATGCACGCCGCGCCGCAACCGTGGCGCAGGCGCGGACTGGTCACGGGCTGGGCACTGTTAGGCTGCGCCCCCCATTGTTGTTAAACGCGCAACTAACGAGCACATCATTGCCAGGAGAGGGCGAACGGGGGATGGTCCTCGATGACGCGTCCGCGGAGTTCCATGAATTCTTCGAACGCCACTATGCCGAACTCGCCCGTCTGGCACACCTCCTGACCGGTGAGACCGACGCGGCGGACGACCTCGCGGCGGATGCCCTGGTCGCCCTGTGGCAGCGCTGGGACCGGTTGCGGCAGGCCGAGCATCCGCTCGCCTACGCCCGCGGTGTGGTGGCCAACCTGGCGCGCGGACGGATCCGCAGCGCGGTGCGCGAGCGACGCCGGATCACGCTGTTCTGGTCCCGCAGCCCCGAGAAGGTGGAGGGGCCGGACATGGCGGCCGTGCTGGACGTCCGCGCGGCGCTCGCCCGGCTGCCGTTCCGCAAGCGCGCCTGCGTGGTGCTGCGGCACGCCTTCGACCTGTCGGAGAAGGACACGGCGGTGGCGCTGGGCATCTCGGTCGGCACGGTGAAGAGCCAGACCTCGAAGGGAATGGCCGAGCTGGTAAAGATACTGGGCGCACGAGCGGCCGGGGACCTGGTGGCAGGGAGGAGGAACCGGTGAACGAGGAGATCGCCCGTCAGCTGCGCGAGGCCGCCGAGGCCCACCGGCCCGACCACGCGCGGATGCTGGCCCGGGTGCAACGCGGCATGGCCGGCCCCGCCGTCCGTCACCGCGCGCGGCCGTTCGCGAGGTCCGGGACCAGGGTCGCGCTCGCCGGGCTCGCCGCCGCCGGCATCCTGGCGACCGGCGGCCTCGCCGTCGCCGCCATCGTCGCGACCCCGTCGCCGTCGCCCACCGTGACCACGCCTGCCACCCCGTCCCCGACCGTCAGCTCCCCGGACCCGACATCGGCCCGCCCCACCCCCGTCGCGCCGGCTCCGGCCACCACCCCGGGCAGCGCGCGCCCGACTCCGCCGGCCACCAGTCCATCGCCGACCGCCGGCGAGAGCCAGAACGGGCCGCTGTGGTCGGCCGGCTCGGTGGACCCGCGCAGCACCGTCTACTGGACGCAGAGCAACCTCGCCCTCAAGACGACCCAGCCGCTCACCTCGCTCACGATCGAGATCCGGATCGTGCAGACCGGCGAAGTGGAGAACACCGGCACCTGGCAGACCCTGCCGAGTGCTGACTTCACCGTCACCGCTCAGGAGGCCGACGGCACGCTGGTCTACCGCTGGCTCCTGAAGCCGGGCCGCACCGTGCCGGCCGGGAGCCATGAGTTCGCCGCCCAGTTCAACAACGGCACCGGCGTGCGCGGTGCCGCGGGCGACGGCTACCGCGTCGACGCGCAGGGTTCGGGCGGCTCCGCGTCGGTCCGGGGAGGGTTCGTCCCGAACCGGTGAACGCCGCTGTGCGGCAAGGCGACGAGTCCCCTTGCCGCCTTTGTGCGCATGGCGGCAACCTGGCAGGTAACCGGGTCCGGATCAAGGCCCGCTGCGCCAGACGGGTGCGTCGGCGCAGCCGGCGAACTGCTGGGACGCGGTGAAGGACTTCACCACCGTGACGTACAACGGCAAGCACCTGGTGTACGCGTCGAGCGTGGCGGGATCGTCGTACGCCTCGATGATGTTCAAGCCCTTCACGAACTGGGCGGACATGGCCTCGGCCGGCCAGACCGGCATGAGCCAGAAAGCGGTGGCGCCCACGCTGTTCTACTTCGCGCCCAAGAGATCTGGGCGCCGGCGTCCCAGTGGGGCGCGTCGCCCTTCGTCCACCGCACGTCGAGCGACCCCACCAACCCGGGCGGCTGGTCCGCGCCGCAGCCGCCGTTCGCCGGCAGCATCCCCCGCACCGAATCCGCCACCGGCCCAATCAACCAGAACCCGATCGCCGACGACCAGAACATGTACCTGTTCTTCGACGGCGACAACGGCCTTCGGGGTCGAGGACCCGCGTAGACGAGCGGTCTACGGCGGCGTGGGCGCCTCCACCCGCTGACCGCTACTCACCGCCTCGAGGAACCCAGCCGTGCGCCGGCTGGGGTTCCAATCGTTCGGGCACCAGACGGAGGCTCGGCGAGGCTTGTCGGGCTGACAGCCCGACGAAGACGACGGAATGCGCCCCCATCGAAGAGATGGGGGCGCATTCGTCAGCTTCGCCTACTTGAGCGCTGTACGACCCGAGTTGTGATACGCGATCGTCTTGCGGATCAGGTTTCCGCCGTCGGTCTCGGGTGTCGTCTGCTCCGTCCACCCCGCACCGAACAGCAGGCCGGCGATGTGGGCGTCAGCCACCTGGTCCATGTGCGAGAAGAGCCAGTCCACCTTGTCGTCCTTGAAGTGGCCGGGCGTGTTGTTCCCCGCCATGTTGCCCACGGGGATCTGCCACAGGACCACCGGCTTGCCCACGGACTCGGCCATCGTCTTCCAGAACTTCAGCGAGGCGGCGGCCTTCTGGTCGGTCCAGAAGGTGTCACGGCTGCCGTGGGCCGGCTGTGCGTACCAGCCCGCGTCGCGGTCCGACACATCGGTGACCAGGAAGTCGGCGTTCTTCGCCCCGAGGTCCGCGTAGTCCTTGACGCACTTCTGGACGTCGCTCTCCCAGTCGAAGCAGGAGAGGTGCAGCCCCACGGCGGCGTTCGGCGCGTACTTGTGCGCCATCGAGATCAGGCACTGGGCGAGTCCGGCGGCGCTGTTCTCCTGCGATCCGCAGTCCGTCGGGTTGGCGCCCGAGACCTGCGAGGGAACCTGGTGCAGATTGCCGAGCGACCGGGCGAAGCCCCAGAAGTCGGGCTCCAGGTCGATCATGTCGTGGGACTTGCCGATCTTCTGGAGGAAGAACCGGTAGTCGTTCAGGTACATGGTGAGCAGGTCACGCCTGTTGATGGCCTTGACCTCGCCCGGGCCGTCACCCTCGCCTGCCATGTCCCCGAGGTCGCGCAACGAGTACCAGGTCCAAAGATACTTCTGCGGTCGCGACTTGCCCTCGTACGTCGCCTTGGCCGCCACGCTGTCCTGCCAGGTCACCTGGTTTCCGGGCGCCGTGCTGCTGCCGCCCCAGCAGCCCCACCAGGCCGACCACTCATCCTTGCAACGCGATGCCGTATAGGCGGCCGACGAAGGCGCGGGCTGGCTGTGTATGTAGGCGTATCGCACGTCGAACGGCGCGGAGTTCGCCGAGGCGTCAGTCATCGAACCGCCGATGAACACCTTGTCGCTGCCCATGAAACGGGTCGTCGAGCCGCCGTTGGCGGGGGCCTGCGACGCCGGCGGCGACGCCGGAGCGTTGCCGCTCGGAGCCTGGCTCGCCGGAGTGCTGCCGCCGGGCGTGGGCGTGCTGCCGGAGTTCCCCGGATTCCCGGTGCCGCCGGCGACGCTACCGGCCGCGACGAGCTTCCACTGCTGGTTGGCGCCGCCCCGGTCGCGGTTCTGGACGATGTCGCCCCCGTTGGCCTTGGTGGCGTTCTTGACACCCACAGCCATGCCACTGAAGCGATTGACCAAACGCACGTGGCCGTCCGACGACTTGGCCAGTTTGAACTGCTGGTTGGTGCCGTTCAGGTCTTTCCACTGCACGAGGGCGGAGCCGGCGGTCTTCGACCAGCCGAGGTCGTCCAGCACCTTGCCGGAGGTCCGGTTCTGCAGCCGGTAGTACCCGTCACCCGAGTCGATGAACCGCCACTGCTGGTTGGCCCCGCCGTGACGGCTCCACTGCACCACCGCCGCGCCGTCGTTCTTGGCGGAGCCGCGGTCGTCCAGCACCTTGCCGCTGTTGCGGTTGACCAGCACGTACCACTTCTTCAGATCCAGGGTTCTCTGATCCGCCGAAGCCTGGCTGACCACGACAGCCGAGCCGGCCAGGACCACCATGGCGAGACCCGCCCAGAGACCCCGACGCGCGAGCAACCGACGGCCACGATGATTCGGGCGATCGCGGCGCGCGCCGCCGTCGGCACGGTGGCCGCCGACGCGGGACGCCACCGGTGACGTGGGTGGGCCTGGGACATGTCTGTGCTCTCGTTCCAGGGACATGCCTGTGCTCTCGCTTTCAGCCGTTGCATCTGACCGGACCACTTGGCCGGACAACGCTCAGTGGTCCGAGAGGCCGAAAAGGTTGCCGCGAAGATCCACGGATTTTTTCGCCTTGACCGCGTCCCGTTCGCTGCGGAGCACGGCAAGCCTGACGCCGGCGGGGGCGAACGCCTGATGGCTGGTCGGGGAAGGTGGGGGACAGCAGCGCGATCCCGACCCGGCAAGGCCGCTCCGAGTGGGGCCAGGGCGGCGCCAATCTCCGGCTCGAAAAACATCCCTCCCGATCGCGGCAACCTTTGCCCGCACGGCGGCGACTTTCAGACAACCGAGGCCGAGACGAAGGCCCACTGTGCTAAGGGGCAAGCTCTTGCCAGATCAGAACAGCTCGCATCGCCGCCGTCCGGCGTCCCGCCGCGTGATCGCCATCTCCGCGGCCCTCGCAGCGGCGGCTGCCGCCGTCCCGCTGGTCGCCATGGCCACCGACACGACCAGCGCCCCGACCGTGGCCGCCGACGCGGCCGCCGCCGGCGGGCGCTACTTCGGCACGGCAGTGGCCTCGGGCAGGCTCGGCGACTCGACCTACTCGGGCATCCTCGACCGGGAGTTCAATTCGATCACCCCGGAGAACGAGATGAAGTGGGACAGCACCGAGCCGTCCCGCGGCTCGTTCAACTTCGGCCCGGCCGACGCGATCGTCAGCCACGCCGCCGCGCACGGCCAGAAGCTGCGCGGCCACACCCTGGTCTGGCACTCCCAGCTGCCCAACTGGGTCTCGTCGATCAACGACGCCACCACCCTGCGCAGCGTGATGAACAACCACATCACCACCGTGATGAACCACTACAAGGGCAAGATCTACGCCTGGGACGTGGTCAACGAGGCCTTCGAAGACGGCGGCAGCGGCCAGCAGCGCAGCTCGGTCTTCCACGACCGTCTGGGCAACGGCTTCATCGAGGAGGCCTTCCGCACCGCCCGCAGCGCCGACTCCTCGGCCAAGCTCTGCTACAACGACTACAACATCGAGAACTGGACGGACGCCAAGACCCAGGGCGTCTACAGGATGGTCAAGGACTTCAAGGCCCGCGGCGTCCCCATCGACTGCGTCGGCTTCCAGAGCCACTTCGGTACCGGCGGCCCCCCGGCCAGCTTCCAGACCACGCTGTCCAGCTTCGCCGCCCTCGGCGTCGACGTCCAGCTCACCGAGCTCGACATCGCCCAGGCATCCCCCACCGCCTACACCAGCGCCGTCCAGGCCTGCATCAACGTCGCCCGCTGCACCGGCATCACCCTGTGGGGCATCCGCGACAGCGACTCCTGGCGCGCGGGCGAGAACCCGCTGCTGTTCGACAGCAGCGGCAACAAGAAGCCCGCCTACAACGCCGTCCTCACCACCTTCGGCGGCACCGGCGGCAGCACGACGGACAGCACCCTCAACTCCGGCACCGTCTACACGCTCTCCGCGATGGGCGCCGCCGGACGCGTCCTCGACCAGCCCGCCGGACAGAACGGCAACGGCACCCAGCTCCAGGTCTGGGACGCCAGCGGCGCCGCCAACCAGCAGTGGCGGGCCGGCAAGAACGGTGACGGCTCCTTCACCTTCACCAACATCGCCAGCGGCCGGGTCCTGGACGATCCGGCCGGCCAGTCCGCCAACGGCACGAAGATGCTGGTCTGGGACGACAACGGCGGCGCCAACCAGCACTGGAAGGCCGCCCGCAACGGCGACGGCTCCTACACCCTCACCAACGTCGCCACCGGCAAGGCCCTGGAGACACCCGGCAACCAGACCGCCAACGGCACCCCCGTCCAGATCTGGGACTCCTGGGGCGGCGCCAACCAGCACTGGACCCTCCGGCCGACCGGGTCGTCCACACCGACACCGACGCCGGCCGCGACCACGCCCGCCCCGAGCGGCACGTGCACCCTTCCCTCGACGTACCGGTGGTCCTCCAGCGGCGCACTGGCGCAGCCGGCGAACGGCTGGGCCTCGCTGAAGGACTTCACCAACGTGACGTACAACGGCAAGCACCTGGTCTACGCGTCCAACGTGTCGGGGTCGTCGTACGGCTCGATGAGGTTCAGCCCGTTCACCAACTGGTCCGACATGACGTCCGCCGGGCAGAAGGGCATGAGCCAGGCCGCTGCGGCGCCCACGCTGTTCTACTTCGCGCCCAAGAAGATCTGGGTGCTCGCGTACCAGTGGGGTCAGTGGCCGTTCGTCTACCGCACCTCGACCGACCCGACCAACCCCGACGGCTGGTCCGCGCCGCAGCCGCTGTTCACCGGCAGCATCCCCCTGTCCAGCACCGGCCCGATCGACCAGACCCTGATCGCCGACGACCAGAACATGTACCTGTTCTTCGCCGGCGACAACGGCAACATCTACCGCGCCAGCATGCCGATCGGGAACTTCCCGAGCAGCTTCGGCTCCTCCTACACCACCGTCATGACCGACACGACCGCCAACCTCTTCGAGGCCCCGCAGGTCTACAAGGTCAAGGACCAGAACCAGTACCTCATGATCGTCGAGGCGATGGGCGCGAACGGACGCTACTTCCGCTCCTTCACCGCCACCAGCCTGGGCGGCTCCTGGACCCCGCAGGCCGCCAGCGAGAACAACCCCTTCGCCGGCAAGGCCAACAGCGGCGCCAACTGGACCAACGACATCAGCCACGGCGACCTGGTCCGCAGCAACCCCGACCAGACCATGACCATCGACCCCTGCAACATCCAGTTCCTCTACCAGGGCAAGTCCCCCACCGCCACCGGCCCCTACGACCAGCTCCCCTGGCGCCCGGGTGTCCTCACCCTGCAGCGCTGACCCGCCCGATCAAAGGGTGCGGTTGTGCTGCGCACCCTGCACCGGTCTAGACAACAAAGAACCCCCGGGTCTCTGACCTGGGGGTTTCACATGGAGCGGGTGACGAGAATCGAACTCGCGCTCTCAGCTTGGGAAGCTGATGTTCTACCATTAAACTACACCCGCGTAAGACGCCCCTCCGGCATGATCCGGAGCGGGTGTCCGATTGCCTCGTCACTGTACCTCATCACTGGCCTCCGGCGCTGACGCCGTGGGGCCTGAGTGCTTTTCAGGGGGCCGATGAGGCTGCGGGGGAACGGAGTTGGGGCGTACGGTGGGGGCCTGGGAGAGGGTCCGTGCGGGGTCGGAGTGCCGCCTGGAGGGCCGTCCCTTTGATCCCGTAATGTGGCCTCTCGTCGTCAGGCAGGCAGCAGCCAGACGCGGCTCTTGGGGAAGGGACTCTAGGACTTGATGGAGCGCACCGTCGTCCGTTGTGCCGATGGGCACGTGTTCAGCACCGCTTCGTTCCCGATGCAGCAGGCCGAGCGCCTCGGCCCCGGCCGGCTCGTCCGATGTCCCCGCTGTGCGCGGCTCCGCAGTGTGGTGCCGGTGCAGTTGGAGAAGCATTAGCGGGAAGCAGGAGATGAGGAAGCGGGGTCGGTAGCGGTAGCACCGGCAGCACCTGCAGGAACACACACTGGGCGCGTGGGCGGCACGATTGTGGTCGTTCCACGCGCCTTGCGTATCCTCGGGGCGTGCTTCTCTCAGACAAGGACATCCGGGCCGAGATCGACGCCGGGCGGGTACGGATCGATCCCTACGACCAGACCATGGTGCAGCCGTCCAGCATCGACGTACGGCTGGACCGGTACTTCCGGGTGTTCGAGAACCACCGGTACCCGCACATCGACCCCTCCATCGAGCAGGCGGATCTCACGCGGCTCGTGGAGCCGGAGGGGGACGAGCCGTTCATCCTGCATCCCGGGGAGTTCGTGCTGGCCTCGACGTACGAGGTCATCACGCTGCCCGACGATCTCGCCTCCCGGCTCGAGGGGAAGTCCTCGCTCGGGCGGCTCGGGCTCGTCACCCACTCCACCGCCGGGTTCATCGACCCGGGGTTCAGCGGGCACGTCACCCTGGAGCTGTCCAACCTCGCCACGCTCCCCATCAAGCTCTGGCCCGGCATGAAGATCGGCCAGCTGTGCATGTTCCGGCTCAGCTCGCCCGCCGAGTTCCCGTACGGCAGTGAGCGCTACGGATCCCGGTACCAGGGGCAGCGCGGGCCCACCGCCTCCCGGTCCTTCCAGAACTTCCATCGGACCCAGGTATGAGCGACAGCCAGGCACGCGAGAACCTGACGTACGAGCGGTTCGGCGGCGCCGTCCGTGAGCTGGCCCAGACCATCGCCGACGACGGGTACGAGCCGGACATCGTGCTCAGCATCGCCCGGGGCGGGGTCTTCGTCGCCGGCGGGCTCGCCTACGCGCTCGACTGCAAGAACCTTCATCTGGTCAACGTCGAGTTCTATACGGGTGTGGGGACGACGCTGGAGATGCCCGTCATGCTCGCCCCCGTCCCCAACGCGATCGACTTCACCGACAAGAAGGTGCTGATCGCCGACGACGTCGCCGACACCGGCAAGACGCTCAAGCTCGTCCACGACTTCTGCGTCGAGCACGTCGCCGAGGTGCGGTCCGCCGTGATCTATGAGAAGTCCCACTCGCTCGTGAAGTGCGAGTACGTGTGGAAGCGCACCGATGAGTGGATCAACTTCCCGTGGAGCGTCTTGCCTCCAGTACATAAGTCGGGCGAGGCGCCCAAGGAGAACTTGGAAGCTCTCTGACCTGCGGGTATTGCGGGCTGCTGCGGTACCGGCAACAGGAGAAGCCCTCGGCTGAGCGCCGAGGGCTTCCGCGTACGTGCTCTTCGGAGTGCGGCAGCTACCCCGCTCGCTCAAGGGTCATTTCACTGCGAGTGGACGCGGCTCGCCACATCGCTGCCAGCGGGGGATAGGCATGGACAGGCCGGAACGATCGTGACAAGCGCCTGCGCGCACGCCTGGGAGGGTACGTCGCGAAAGGACGGTCACCTTCTCTCTTACACCGGAGCGTGCACAGGCATGTGGGATGCAATCGGTGCGGTGAGTTCAGCCTTAAGCACAGTGAGCGTGGTCGTTGCGCTCGTCTTCGCGGCACGACAGGTGGGGGAGGCCAAAGACTCACGCGCAATGACGACCTTGCTTGCAGTACACAAGGAATGCCAGTCGCCCTCCCTGAACAAGATCCGCAGGCGCCTCCGGGATGGCGAGCTTGGCGATCTGAGCCAACTGAACGCCGAAGATCGCAGTGCTCTTAGCGATCTGCTGCAGCAACTTGAGCTGGTCGGCTTCCTCGTAGAACGAGGACTGGTCGACCTGGGAGACGTCAAGAACATCTTCCCGAACTTGCCCAGGACCTGCGCCAAGGCTTGGCCGTACATCGAAAGTCGTCGCGAACGGGATGCCGACTACGCCGCAAAGTTTGAGCGTTTGGTCCGACGATACTGAACTGCTGTCCAGCCATAGCCGTGGCGGGCTCGGGCACAGTTCCTTAGGTTCCAAAGGGGTTCCAGGGCGCGAAACGCCTCCCGCCAAATCCTCTGCGCAGGTGGGAGCCGTGATCACAAACCCTACTTCTTCTTGCCCTGAGTGTGGTCAGGGATCTTGGGGAGCTGGGTTTTTGCTGGTCGGGGCGCTGCTCTCGTACGTCCGAGAAGTCCTCATTGGTCGTCGTCGGGCACTGTTGAGCGGCCTCGGACGGCCCAGGGACGGCCCGAGCTTCGCTGTGGATTCTGCTCCTGGATGTGATCGCTTCCCGGGCTGCCCTCCCCACGCCTAGGCGTGCCACAGCAAGTCGCCCAGGCGCCAGCACCACCTTCGATGGACCCATAAATCGAACACGTGCTTGAATTAGCCATGCGATCGTTTCCCGCCGACCTGGTCCAGGCACAGCAGGAATGGGGGCGCCACCTACCGGCAGCTCGCCGAGCGGCCCGGCCGAACCGAACTGCGCCGGCGCTTGTACCGGCTGTCGGCGCGGGTGTTCTTCGATCCCTACTGGCAGCAACGTCGCCCCAGTCCTGCGGCCTGGTGGGAGCTACGTGGTCTGGGCCGGTCGGATCCCACGTGAGGTGAGCAGCTGCATGTCGCCGTCACCGACCCCAACAACGCACCGTGCTGGTTCTGCCGTCCGACACCGAACTGGGAGCCCTCGAATGACGGGCCAGAATGCGGGGCCATACGTCCCCGACGATCCTGAGGGCATGGCCGGACCGATTCGCGTGATCGTGCATCCGCCATCGCCCACGGGTGGCCGGCGCGTGCGAGTGGACGGCGAGATCCTCGGTCTGGCCCACAACGCCGTGGACGTCGCCGAGTTCCTCCGCCGGGCCGGACTGGAGATCGACCCGGTGGACGTCGTGGACTTGCCGTGGGTCGACTGGCGCGGAGTCGGGCCGGAGCGCTGGGGTCCGGAGACGAGCAGCTGAACCACAGCTGGGCGGGGCCAGTCGCGATAGTGCCATGAACAACACGCTTTCCAACTGCGTTGGTGGGGTGGTGGGTGTCGTTCGGGGACGTTCACCTGCGGTCATGGGCGGTTGGCCACTGGTGTGGGGACGGCTTCGGGTCGCGCCTGAACGGTCGTGAACGGGGCTGAATAAGACGGAAACTGAGACGGCCCGCTACCAGGCTGGCGGCCCTAGTGACCGGCAGCAGCCTTTACGGCTGCTGTTCAGCTGCTCGTGAACATGTCTGCGATGCCAAGCTCAGCTGCCATCGGCTGGGTCTTGCCAATACCAGGGCACCACTGGGGGTAGCCAAGCGGCGCTGTCGCTCCGATCAAGCGTAGGTGGCTCGCAGTCAGCCGGTAGGGGCTTGGCGTCGATCACGGCTTCCAGGCTGAATTGGACGTAGCGCAGGTAGCCGCGTACGTCCCGAATCTGACAAGGCCAGGTCCGGCAGGGAGGGCAGCCATGCGTACAGAGCCGCGAATCGTTCCAAGAGCCGTTGGGCAGCTTCGGCGGAGCGCTGTTGAGCCCAATGATTGCGCGCTAGCGCTGCATTGGCTGCCTCTTGCGAGGCAGCAAGCTGAGCTTGAGCGTCGATGGTCCTTGCCGTTTGCCAACGTGCCACGTGCACGGTGATGGCCCCGCCGGCCAACGTCCCTATCAGCGCGCTAGCTGCCTGGCTCGCAAGATCCCCCCAGTGGGTCATGCAGTGATCCTGGCGCGAAGACCTGCGGCGCGCAGGGGCGCCGCAGGCTGACAACTGCGGCGTCGGCCGGCCCCGGAAAAGGGGTGGGGCCTATCAACTGCTTTTTTCACCGTGATTCCCCGCTCGATTGCGGTTGTGGTGCGGGAGTCAGTGGTGCACGGTCGGCGGACGACCCGGGGCGCGGTTCAGGGAGTGATGTCGGCTGCCTGTGGGCGGTGGTCGGGATTCGACAGCATGTGGGTGTCGATGAAGTGAAGAGCCTCGGCCTTGCGTTCGTCGGGGGGCCATCCGGAAGCCCACCGGCGTAGGCGCTCGGCCAATTCCCTCGCCTCCGTCCCAGTGAGTCGACCGCTGAGCACCATGGCATGGCAGCGTGCGATGATGGCGACCAGTGGGCGGAACACGGCGGCGTTCATGGAGAACGGCAGGGCGATCCAGCGCTGGATGCAGTCGTCCGTCCAGGCGGCCCCCACCCCAGTGCGGAATCCGATCGCGAGCTGGCACATGAGGACGTCGAGGACGCCGTTGAGATTGCTCGCCGCCCCGCGCAGTTCGGCGTGATCGAGACAGAGCTCGACGGCGCGGAACCAGTCGCAGGTGCTCTCCCAGGACCTGAGGTGGGGGCCCACCAGCGGGGCGGCTGCGGCCATACGCGGGACGACATCCTCGTGATCGGGGTTGGCATGGACCCAGGCGAGCAGCGCCCTGAGGATCTTGGGACTCATGCGCTTCTTGCGCAGCACCCACTTGCTCATGAACAAGAAGTCTGGCGTCGGCATCCGCGCGTCGAGCCACGTCTCGATGAACCCGGTCACTTGAGCGGGCATTTCTTCGCTCGGGAGCCGCCTGAGCAGCGCTTCTAGCACGAACTCGGCTCCCGCGATGGCGGCGTGATGGTCGGTGTCGAGCCAGGTGAGGGCGGCAGCCATGGCTTTCCCAGCTTCACCGGGGGTGAGTTCGGTGCGGTCGAGCAGCGGATTGAGGACGAACTGCGCCTCCAGGGCCGTGGCGTGGCTGTCGGTGTCGAGCCAGGCGAGGGCCGTGGTGATGGCTTGGCGCGTTTCGTCGTGAGTGAGGTCGTCGCGCGAGAGGAGTGAGTTCAGGACGAACTGGGCGTCGAGGTGGGTGCCGCGATCGTCGGTATTGAACCAGGCGAACGTGGCCGCGATGGCCTGCCGTACCTGGCGTGGCGTGAGGTCGGTGTGCTCAAGGAGCGGATCGAGGACGTAGCCGGCTTCGGCCTTGGTGATGTGGTCGTCGGTGTCGAGCCAGGCAAGCGCGGTGGTGATGGCTTGGCGCGCGTCGTCATGGGTGAGGTCGGTGCGGTCGAGCAGGGTGTTGAGGACGAACTGGGCGTCGAGGTGTGCTTTGTGGTTGTCCGTGTCGAGCCAGGCAAGGGTGGTGGTGATGGCTTGGCGCGCGTTGTCGTGGGTGAGGTCGGTGCGGTCGAGCAGCGGATCGAGGACGAACTGGGCGTCGAGGTGTGCTTTGTGTTTGTCCGTGTCGAGCCAGGCAAGCGCGGTAGTGATGGCTTGGCGCGCGTCACCCGCACTGAGAATGTCCCGGGACAGCAGCGGCCGGAGCACGAACTTCGCCTCGTCCGTCTGCCCGTGGAACCTCAGCCACGCCAGTGCAGTGCGGACGAGGCGCTGGGCACTGTCGTCCGGTAGATACCGCAGTCCGCGGTAGAGGAGGTGGCGGGCGTTGACATCGGTGCCGAAGTCGGCGAGCCAGGGGCCGACGATCTGTTCCCAACAGCGGACCGCGGCGGCGGACCAGGGTGATCCCGAGCAGACGGCGCCGAGGGCGTAGCTGCCGACGTTGGAGTCATACCGCATGATGCGGCCGATGGTGTCGGCATGGTCGATGAACCAGTCGTTGAGTACGGCGGTCACGGGGCTCGCGCGGTCGACTAGCGCCATGTCGTTGACAAGGCGGGTGACGTTGACCGCGAAGCGCCCGACGGTGCGGGGGCTGGTCAGGCAGCCGGCGAGCATGGCGTACGAGCCAGCCGCATCCGGGGCGGCGTCCCGCTCAGGCAGGAGAACGGACTCCATCAACTGGTCGGCCACGATGTCGTGGGCGACGGAGAGCACGCCCTCGCTGTCGGACTCCAGCCAGCCCAGCGACACGAGGGTCGTCACCACGGCCTCGGCGTCCGGTACGTCGGCCACGGCCTCCCCGGTTGCCATGGCCTCGGTGAGGGCCGTCTGGGCAGCGGCCATGACGGGGATGCGGGGCTGGGGGCAGGCCGCGGCGGCCGCCGCGGAGGCCACCAGGACGTAGGAGGCGCGGGCAGGTGAGTAGGTGCTCGTACGTCCGGGCACGGTCAGCTCGTCCTCGCGGAGTCGGCTGACCAGCCAGACCGGCAGCTCGCCGCCCTCACGCAGGCCTGCCGTCTCGGGCGGGGATAGTCTCGCCTCGATCCGGCGCTCCATCTCCCGAGCGACCAGCAGGGCCACAATCGGGCGGCGCCCGCAGACCGCCAGCATGCGGTCCATGCCCAGGCGGCGGATGGCCGTTGGCGCCAGGGTCGTCAGCGCATTGCTCGCCACCAGCTGCTGGAACTCGTCGTCCTGCCGCAGTTCCACCTCCTCGAACAGCTCATGGACCAATGGACTGTTGGACTTCTTTAGCTTCAACCACCCCGGACGCACGGAGGCGAGCAGCGCCACGTGAACATGGCGGCGGCGGGCCTCGGGCAGCAGCTGGTGCCGCAGGGCCGTCAGATCGAGCTGTGCCTCGTTCAGGTAGTCGACGACCACCAGGACGGGGGCCGGCTCCGCGAACACTTCCTGAGCGATTCGCACGGTCACCGACTCCTCCTCGCCGGGCACCACGTGCAGGACCCGCCAGCACGCCTCCAGGGCGAGCCGGCCCACTTCCAGGCAGGTCCGAGTCTTGCCGGTGCCAGCCGCGCCCACCAGGAGCACGCCCGTGTCCCGCGCGTTGACTAACCGCACGAACAGATTCTCGGGCTCGGCCGGATGGTCGCTGCCCGGCGAGACGAAGGCCAGCCGGTCCGGCGTGAGGTTCTTCTTGAAGTCCGGGAAGCCGTCGATGAGTTCCTGCTGCGAGATGACCGGGCGCAGCGGCCCCTGTTCGTCGTCCTGCGGCAGATTGACCGGTACCGTCCAGGACGGTACGCCGTTGCGAGCGAGCACGGCGCAGAACTCCGGGTCGGCCAGCGCTGTGGCGATCGGCTCGGCCTCTGCGCTGTTAGTGCCCGCCGCGGGCAGGCGCTGCGCTTGCACTCCGATCAGCGTCCCGCTGTCCTCGGCGAACAAGGCGGCGCCGGACATACCGAGCCAGGGGTCCGGCATGCCTCGCGCCGGTTCGCGGGGCGGGGTGGTGGTGAACGTGAGATCCAACAGCCCCGACTTCATGTTCGAGCCGAGCTGCACGAATCCGGTGACCTGTTTGCTTTCGCGTCGTCGCAACCCCTCCCTGCCCTTCGACTCGGGCCGCAGAGCGAAGGCAGGGAACCCGACCGAGGCGAAAGGGACGCTGCCCGCGCCCTCCGGCAGACGCCCGAAGACGGCGGCCGGAACCCTGTCCGGCACGGACTCGTCGAGGTGCAGCAGCGCAAGATCCTGCGTCGGGCTCCGCCACACTTGCGTAGCGGGGTACTGGTCGTCACGTCCCCCGAGGAGGACGGTGCAGACGACATCCTCCACCTCGTCACCGAAGATGTGGTCCGCCGTGAGGACGAGCCGGGACGCGATGCGGTAACCGGACCCGTACTCGGCCTTGTCGCTGCGTCTGACCAGGACCTCGGCCACCCGGGCCGTGTCGACAGGACTCATTCGGCGGTCAGTTCGTCGCCAACAGATCCGAAACGTCGTCACTGGTCCGGACCAGCTCGCCCGTGTCCGTCTCGGCTGTCAGGCTGATCTTGACCGTGTGGGTCTGCGCCGACTTCGCACTGCCCTTGCTGCCAAGCGATACAACCCAGAACCGCACCCCCGCGTTGGCCTCGGCGGACTTCTCCACGGCGACCTGGAGTTCAAGATCAATGGAGTCGATACGGAACTTGACGTCCTGGCTGTCCGCTTCGAGCCGCGCGCGGTTGATCTCCGACCGCAGGGATGCGAGCAGGTCGGCGAGTTCGATGTCCATGTGTCCCCCGAGATGAACGAGCGAATGGCAAAGTGTTGCAGAAAAGCCGGTGTTGTGTCCCCCGCTTGTGCGATCCGGTCCGATCGGCTTGCTGTGTCCGGCTAGGCGGTCAGGCCCAAAGCCTGCCCGAGTTGCCAACCAGCGTACGGCCCCCTGATCATGCTCGACCCCAGACCGGGCAGGCCACCGGCCAAACCCGCTCCGCCGACCTACGCTGGCTCATCACCACCTTGAGCACATGCTGACCAATCCGCGGCTGTGCGGGTACCGCACCTACCGGGGCGAGATCCTCCTCGACGACGCAGGTCAGCCGGTCATCGGTGAATGGGAGACGATCAACAGCGTTGAAGAGTGGGAAGCGGTATGCGCTGTCGTCGCCGAGCGCAAGCAGAAGGATCCCGGTCGGCTGCTTGCCCGCAAGTACCTGTTGTCCGGCATCGCGCGGTGCGGACTGTGCCATACGAAGATCCGGGGGCAGGCCAATCGGAAGTGGCAGTCGGGCTCCAAAGCCGCCAAGTTCACCTACCAGTGCTCCGTGGTCAATGGAGGGTGCGGCAAGGTCGGACGCGTCGGTGAGGCCGTCGACGAAGTCATCATCAGTCTTGTCCTCGCCGAGCAGCGGGAGAGAGCTGCCGTCAGTGCGGTTGCTCCGGCCGAGCAGTGGCCGAAGGCAGCTGAGCTGGCCGCCGTCGAGGCCGACCTAGCCGAGCTTACGCAGGCTGCGAAGGCTCAGAAGATCACCGTTTCGACCCTGCTTCTGCTCCTGCCGGATCTTGAGCGGCGTCGCGATGAGCTGAAGCTGGAGCGCGGCCGATTCAACAAGGAACGGCATCAGGCCGAGTCCCTGAGCGCCGACATCGGGGAGGACTTCCGGTCTCTGCCCATTGAGCGTCAGCAGGCGTTGATCTTGCACAGCCTGTCGGCCGTGCTGATCCATCCGGCCGGGCGGGGAGGCGCAAGTTCGACCCCAGCCTGATCGAGCCTGTGTGGCGCTGACCCTGGCGTGCCGTTCGCGTGAAAGGCCCGGCCCGTCTTGCGTGGGCGGCTGTTGAGTTCGGCCGCGACTGCATCCAGGTCCTCGCGGGTGTGACGCGACAGATCGGTCCCCTTGGGGAAGTACTGTCGCAGCAGGCCGTTCGTGTTCTCGTTGGAGCCGCGCTGCCATGGCTTGCCGGGCTCGCAGAAGTAGACCGGGATGTCGGTGGCGACGGTGAAGGAGCCGTGGGCGGCCATCTCGGCGCCCTGGTCCCAGGTCAGGGACCGCTTGAGGTGGGGCGGAAGGGTCTGGACGGTCTCGGTGAGCGCGTTGCGGACAGCAGCGGCCCCGTGCCCATGCGGCAGGTGGACGAGCATCAAGTAGCGCGTGCTGCGTTCGACCAGGGTGGCGATGGCGGAACGGGCGTTGCTGCCGATGATCAAGTCGCCTTCCCAGTGGCCGGGAACGGCGCGGTCGTCGGCTTCGGGAGGCCGTTCACTGATCATGACCATCGGGGCGGGAAACCGCTGCCTGCGGCGCGCTGAACTGCGGTGCGGCCGGCGCATGGCACGTCCGGTCCGCAGAGCCCGGGTCAGCTCCCGCTTCAACTCGCCGCGGCCTTGGACGTAGAGGGCCTGGTAGATCGTCTCGTGGACCACGTGCATCTCCGGCCGGTCGGGAAAGCGTCTGCGCAGAGCGTGGCAGATCTGTTCCGGGCTCCACCTCTTGGTGAGG
>NZ_JBIWJD010000033.1:0-19518 GCF_044764945.1 Streptomyces sp. NPDC093568
AGACCCCGGCCCCCTTCGACAACCGACCGACCTGGGACAACTGGAACAAGCGGAGCTGACCGGTGGTGGGGGGGGGGGGCCCCCCCCCCCCCCCCCCCCCCCCCCCCCCCCCCCCCCCCCCACCCCGCCCCCCCGCCCCCCCCCCCCCACACCCCCCCCCCCCCCCCCCCCCCCCCCCCCCCCCCCCCCCCCCCCCCCCCCCCCCCCCGGGGGGGGGGGGGGGGGGGGGGGCCCCCCCCCCCCCCCCCCCCCCCCCCCACCACCGGCAACGGCTCCCCGCGATGGAAGGCACCTGATGAGCACCCGCACGATCCGCCGTACGAGCGTCACCCTCCCCGCCCTGGACGAGCCCGGCCTGTACCTCTCCAACGTCACCTCGCTCGAAGGCGGCCGGGGCCGCCTCAGCGAGTTCCAGTACGCCGACGCCGACCTGCGCGCCCTCGACCTGGCCGACACCCACCTCCTGGACGGCCGCGTCACCGGCCTGCGCACCCAGCGCGCCCGGCTGGAAGAAGTACGGGTGAACTCCGTGGAGTTCACCGGCTGCGACCTGTCCTCACTGCACTGGTCGGCCAGCAAGCTCACCCGCGTCGTCTTCCGCGACTGCAAACTTCTGGGCGCCACGCTGGAGGACCTCACGCTCGACGACGTCCTGTTCGACAACTGCAAGCTCGACTACAGCACCCTCGTCCGTGTCCGCGCCGCCGGGCCCGTGATCTTCTCCGCATGCTCCCTGCGAGAAGCGACGTTCACCGCGACCGACCTCGCCGACTCCCTGCTCGACGACTGTGATCTGCGCCAGGCCGAATTCGAGGGCGGGACCTATCGCGACCTGGACCTGAGAGGCAACGACCTGTCCCGGCTGACCGGCGTCACCTCGCTCAAGCACGTGATCATCGACCGGGCACAGACGCTGCAGCTGGCCGAGGCGCTCGCCACGCAGCTGGAGATCACCTACGGCGAAGACCTCGACGCCCAATAGCCTCACACTTGTCCATCCGGAAGGCACGGCCATGGGACCACGACTGCTATTCGGAACCGTCAGCGACCTCCGCCGGCGATGCGACGTCGCCTCCGTCCGGCTCACCCACAGCGAGCCGGGCTACGCCCCCGGCGCCCTCATCCCCTGTGACGACTGGCATCCCCTCACCGCCGCCGAGGCGGAGAACCTGCGCCCCAACGACACAACCCCGGACCAGACACTGATCGAACTCGTCCACCGGCAGCTCCCGCCCCTTGACCCCGACGACCTCAGGGGCCGCCTCGAAGCCGCCGCCAGCCTTGACCCTCTCAACGGCCGCTGGCCCACGGGCCTCCTGGGATGCGCCGCGAGCCCCGGCAACTGGACCACTACCACCGAAGATTCCACCATCGGCCGCCGCATCGGCCTCCACGTCGACAACTTCGACCGGCTCCCGTACGCCACACGCCACCACGGCCGCCGGCGACTGTGCCTCAACCTCGGGCCCGGCACCCGCTACCTGCTGATCGGCGACCGCGACGTGCAATACATCTGCCGCACCCTCCACACCGACCTGGACCACCACTACCCCCATACCGAGGACGTTCGCCGCCACGTCGCTGCCGGCCACCGACTTCGCTGCCTGCGCATACACGTCCAACCGGGCGACGGCTACATAGCCCCCACGGAACTTCTGCCGCACGACGGATCCACCATGAACTCGGCCGAGCCATCCGTCGCCGCCTTCTGGCTGGGACGGCAACCCGTAGCCCGCGAACCTTCGTTGCCCTGAGTTCCTGCGTACGGCGGCTCCCAAGCACGTGAAGGGTCGGGCGGATCAGGGCTGGTCGATCAACAGCTTGGCGGCCGATGCCAGCGCGCGGAGGGCCCCCGCCTGCTGCTGAGCGGTCATGAGCGCCGCATCGAGCGGCAGACCCCACACGAGGTGCTGGGCCGACGCCAGATCTGCGGCGACGTCCCCGCGGTGCACCTCCCGCACCATCTGCGTCAGCAAGATGGCCACAGCGTGCGTCCCGGCACTGCTCCGGGCAGCCAGCGCGGTTTCGTCGATGTCGTCGAAGAGGTCGAGCTGGGTGGCGTCAAGGGAGTCTGGCTCCGCGAAGGGCTCGCAGGGGGGCAATCCGGTGAGCCGGAGGATCGTCTCGTGCGCCGCTTCGGCGATCTCCTCGGCCGGCTGGTCTGCGGTGCAGACAATGTCGTTTGGGGTCAGCGTGGGCAGTGGCTGTTCCCGGATGCGGATGACGTGGTGGCCCGAGGCGGTCAGGTCGGCTGTCTTGTCCAGGTCGCGTTGGACGGCGTTCCGGTGCCAGTAGGCGCCGTCGTACTCCACCGCGACCGGAGATGGTCCCGGCAGCAGCATGTCGACCCTCCACGCCCGTTGACGTCGTCTGCTTCTTTCAGGAGAGGTTTGGCGGATTGCGGTACCCGGGCTGATGAGGGCGGGCAGACGCTGGCGCAGGGCCGTGAAGATCTCCTGTTCCCGCCGCGAGACCCCCCTCTTCCCACACCGGGGGCACCCTGTGCCCGCGACGTGCCGGTTGTTGATCGAGGTCTTCCACCGGTGACTGTCGTCGCGCAGGCACCGCCACCACACGCTCTGCACGGCCGTGAGCGGGCCGGTGAGGTCCACCCTCGGCGTGTTCTCGTCATGCTCGACGTCGTATTCGGCCAGCAGGTCCGGACGCAGGTAGGCCAGCGACCGGCTGCCTGGCCCTAGCCCGGTCCACCCTGCTTCGGCCAGCATCGTCACCCAGCCCTGACGGGCCATCCCCAGGCGCCGCTGCTGAGCCTGCCGCCACAGGAGGTAGCTGCCGTTCACCGGAAGCTCGCGCGCCCCTTCCCGCAGGAAGACCTCGGCCAGAGCCTTCTCCTGGCCATGCAGCCACTCCATCGCCGCGCGGTGCTCCGGATCGTCCTGTTCAGGCACATCGCTGGCGTCTCGGGGGGACGGGAGGAGCCCTCCGGGCCCCGGTGCGGGTCCATCGCTCATGTCCCCGGGGTATACCAGCTGCCACCGACAACGCTTCTAAAGAGGCTCGACGATCCGCGATCATGGCTGAACTGGGCAGCGCCTCTGCCGAGGAGGCGCTACGTCTGACTGGTGGTGAGACGTAGCAGTCCACCTCGGTCAGTTCTGGCCGGCGACGTCATCCTCATCCGGTTCGAACGCGTTCGGATCATGCAGGGGCCGCAGGGTGTCGGCGGCCCGTGAGTGCTGCGAAGACGGCGGCCCCTTCGGCGTCGGGATGGGCGACGATCTTCCACCGCGCGTCGTAATCCGCATCCTTCTCCCAGCCCAGAGCGAGCATGGCCAGGCGGTTCCACTGGCGGAACCGAGCTTGCACCGTCTCGGGAGCCTGGTCGACTCGGCCGTACGCCTCACGAACTTGCTTCGCCCGGCCGTTTAGGGCGATGCGCAGCCCCATGGCGGCCTTCCAGGCGTCGGTCTCCGTCCGATACTCGGAAAGGACTCCGTTCACCTTGCTGTCGATGAAAGCGATGAGTGCCTCGACATCGGCGTGCGTCAGGTCAGCTGCGGTCAGTCGGGGGGCGGGCGCAGTGGTGGGCGGCAACGGGAGGTCCTGTTCGCAGTCGGAGCCAAGCGTTCGGCGTGACGTTACGTCCGAATTTGTCGCGTCGGGTGGGAGACTATCCGACGCGAGCCGGCGTGCCCGCCGCCTTGAGGACCGCTGCCGTGCCGGCATCGACGGCCCCCGTAGCCGCGAGCTTCAGGCACGCTTGCCGGGCACTGCCAACCTGCATCTTCTGGATGGCGAGATCGCCGCTCTGGGTACCAGCACCATGGACCGGCAGGCCGCTCGCCCCCGCAGACCAGCTGCGCCTGGCCGACCGAAACGGCCAATGTCCCTTTGGGCGCCACGCGCGCGCCCTCTGCGGGTGTTGCCGTCTGCGGGACCGGTTACCCGGTTCCCAGAGGGAGGGCGGCGACGGGGTCCCAGTCCATCTCCCACCGGAGGCCTCCGTCCGCTCGTGGCTGGGCGGTCCAGCGCACGTCGAGCAGATGCAGGCTGGACACGGTCAGCGGGGCGTGGCTTGGGCTGATCCGGCGCAGGGCGCTCTGGAGCGGGTCGGAGTCGGCGCTGTCGTAGGCGTAGCCCAGGGAGGCCTTTCCCCGGCCTCCCTCGTGCGCGATCGCCGACGTGTCGTGCACCTCCCACAACGCGGAACGGACCAGGTTCCGCAGGGCCACGAGGCCCTGGTCGGGGTAGGTGTCCAAGATGGCCCCGGTGCGGTTCGCCAGCGGACTGCCGCACCACAAGGTGAACGGCTCGATATGTGTGAGCCGGTCCTTGAGCGCGGTGATGAGGCGGGTGCGCTCGTCGGTGCTGATGTCGCTGCTGGGGGCGGCGGCGTCCATTTCGACGGTGATGTGCACGAGGTCGTCGGGCACGCACCAGATGGGATAGTCGCCCAACACCTCCCGGCAGGCCGCGGCGAGGTCGTAGAATTCCTGGTCCGCCGGTTCGGGTCGGACGTAGAGATGGAGTGCTCCGGTCGCGGATTTCCAGTCCTGGCCTCGGAAGGTCGGCACGAATTGCTTCATGATCCTTGTCCTGGTTCGGTGCGGCCGAGGCGAATCTCCTGGACGCGTTCGAAGACGTAGGTGTTCGCCACGGGGTCCTGTCGTTCCAGGACCAGCCAGAGGGAGGAGACGGTGGCCGCGACGCGGGCGCCGGGGCGAAGCGCGCGGCCGAGTTCGGAGGCGAGACGGTCCGAACGCACCGCCAGATCAGGCTCATCGGTATCTTTTAGGCCATACCCGCCGGTCATGTGACCCCAGAACCAGTCGGCCGGCTTGGGCAGGGTCAGTCCGGCGGCACCGAGCCCGGCCCGTACGCCCAGGTAGAGCTGGTGCAGTTCGTCCTCGGGCCACACATCGGTGAGTGGGCGGCGACGGCGTCCCACTGGGCGGGCGGCGTGGCAGCTTCGTCGACCACGGCCTCCTGGAGGCCGAGGATGTCGGGAGCGAGTTCCTGAACGGCCTTGACGCGGGCCAGCCAGGCGGCACTGCCGCGGGCGTCGAGGCGGAGTTTGCGTTGTAGTTGCCTATCTTCAGCAACGCGAATGTCCTTTCACGGACGGTGAGTTGACCTGGGCAGGCGGTCAGGCAGCAGGTGGCGGTGTGATCGGGTAGCCGTCTTCCAGCACCACCGCTCCGTCGGTGTCGCGGGCGTGGAGAGCGGCAAGGGCGCGGCGGGCGTTGCCGGGCGCCATCAGGGCGGGGAGATCGGCGGGGTCGACGAAGTCGACGCCTTCGATCTCGCCTTGGCGCAGGCGGATCGCGGCGATCTGTTCGCTGTCCCAGGTACCGCCGTCGAAGACATAGATGATCTCCCCGGGGAAGCACGTAGCGGGGTCGAAGCCGGGTGTGGTGAACGGGATCCAGTCCACAGCCAAGGCCCGGCTGATGGGCAGGTGGACGCCGAGTTCCTCCAGGACCTCGCGAGCAGCGGCCTCGGTGGGGGCTTCCTTGCTGTCCACGCCGCCGCCGGGCAGCAGCCGTGTGGTGCGGTAGGTGACGCGCTGGAGCAGGATGCGGCCGGCTGTGTCGGTAATGAGCACGGACACGCCGGTCCACAGGGTGGCCCGGGAAGCCCCGTACGCGGCGGCCGTCATTGCAGTGCCGGGAGGTTTGGGGGCGCTAGGGGGAGGAGAGGTCATCGGGTCTCCGAATCATGGAGTGGCGTACCGGACTTGGTGCGCGGGCGGTGGGCGGGCGAGGAAGTGCCGGCTGGTCCGGGTGAGGACGAGACGGGTGCGCTTGCCCAGGAGGTGGCCTGGGCTCAGTTCGTCGTTAGTGGGGGTTGCGGGATAGCCGGTGAGGTGGGCTGCTGTCTGCCATGGTCATTCCGCGGCGGCGGTCGCAGTGTCGGCGAAGGGGGTGAAGTGCGCGGGCGGGTGGTCGATGGGCAGGTCGGGCCGCCAGGCGGTTAGGACTTGGGCGCTGCACTCGAACAGACCGGACGGCAGGGAGTCCAGAGGCCACCAGCGCCAGTCGGTCACGCTCTCGTCGGGCTGGTCGGCGGGGTTCCCCTGCCAGGTGGTGACGACGGCGGCCACGGTGATGCGGACGACGTCCCCGACGTGGTCGACGAGCGTGCCGAACAGGCGGACGTTCTCCGGGAGAGCCGTGAGGCCGGTCTCCTCGGCGAGCTCGCGCACAACGGCCTCGGACAGTGATTCGCCGGGCTCCACCGTGCCGCCTGGAAGCTCGACCGTAGCCCGGCGGTGTCGGCCCAGCAGTACACCGTCCGGCCGGGACAAGATGATGCCGACGCCGAGTGCCGCGTGTGCTACGGGTGGCCGGGTGGTGCGCGGGCGGGACGTGACGCGTACGGGGCGGCGGACCTGGAAGAGCCGGTAGGAGGCGTGGTTGCCCTGCTCCGGGGCGTCGAGGACGGTGATACTCTCCGCCCGCAGCCCGTACTGGACCAGCAGGTCCTCCCACAGTTCGGGCGTGAGCACCCACATCTGGACGGTCAGTTCCGGGCCGTCGGCCAGCCGCAGGGTCTCCGGCCGCGGGACGAGCGCGGTGGAGGGGCCATCGCCGTGGGAGTTGGTGTGCAGGACGGTGAAGCACAGCCTGCCGCCGGGTTTGAGTGCCGCGCTCAGGGCGGGCAACAGCCGGTGCGGGTCGATGTAGGGGACGGAGTGGACGGAGTAGATCACGTCGTACGGGGCGGCGGTGTGCAGGTGGTCGACGGCGTCCGCTAGCACCACGTTCAGCCCGGGCACCTGGACGTAACGGGTGCGCGTTCGATCTGCGTGGGTGAGGAGTCCACTGCATCCACGAGCGCGCCGTGATCGAGGGCGAGGTGGGCGGCGTGCCGGGCAGGCCCGCAGCCCAGGTCCAGCACCCGCCGGCCGTCGAGGTCGCCGAGGATCGCATCCCCCGGCCCAGTGGCGCCGGGACCCCAGTCGATCCGTTCGACTTCTGGCAGGGGCGTGCCGCGCTGGAGGTGGTGGTGGCCGTAGGCAGTCCACGCCTCGGTGTTGGTCGTCTCCGGGGAATTGCATCCGATGCACGATCCCGGCTCGTCTGAGCTGGGGAGCTGCGACATCAACGTACCTCCCTTGACCTGTGGTTGCGGGCTTCTGGTCTGGCCTCTTGCTGTGGATCTCTCATCGGATGCATGATTCGCGCACTCTCTGAAAGTGAGGGAGCGTGGCGACGACTACCGATGTGAGCGAGGGCTCCGCACGCCTGGTGCTGCTGAACGGCGTCGAGTTTCTGCATCCCGAAGACACCGTGTTCGAGGCGATGTTGGAGGGGTGGGCCCGCCAGCAGCGTGGCGGCCGGCGCCTGCAGCCGAAGACGATCAGCGGCCGGTTGAGGGTGGTACGCCGGTTCAACGTCTTCGCCGAGTCGTACCCGTGGCACTGGTCGGCTGCCGCGATGGATGAGTGGACGACGTACCTGATCGCGGAGCTGCACCGGGCGGAGTCGACGATCCGCAACTACCAGACCGCGGTGCGGCTGTTCTGCGACTACGTCACCTCGCCGCACTACCAGTGGCCGCAGGAGTGCGAACTGCGCTTCGGTACGCACCCCATCCAGGTCTGTCATGAATGGAATACGGCTGCCCACCTGGTCGATTACGAGGCCGAGGCGTCCCGGCGCCCGATGACGCGCGAGGAGATCCAGTGCTTCCTCGACTACGCCGACGCCCAGGTCGACCGGGCCATCCGGCTGGGCCGCAAGGGCGCGCTCGCCGCCTACCGGGACGCCACCGTCTTCAAGGTCATCTACGGCTGGGGGCTGCGCTGCACGGAGTGCTCGAAGCTCGACCTCACCGACTGGTACCGCAACCCCAAGGCGCCGGAGCTGGGCCGGTTCGGGTCGCTGCACGTGCGCTGGGGCAAGCGCACCAAGGGCTCGCCGCCCAAGCGGCGCACCGTCCTCAGTGTCATGCCCTGGGCGGTGGAGGCGGTCGACGACTACATCACCAACATCCGCCCCCGCTACCGCACTTGTGCTGGTGCGCCGCTGTGGCCGACCGAACGCGGCGGACGGCTGCAGAGCCGGGAGATCGAGGACCGGTTCGCGGAGTACCGCGACGCGCTCGGGCTGGACGGCGACCTCGTCCCGCACTGCCTGCGGCACAGCCACGTCACCCACCAGATTGAGGACGGTGCCGACCCGGCATTCGTCCAGCGCCAGGTCGGCCACCGCTACGCCTCCACGACCGCCCTCTACACCGGGGTCAGCGGGGACTTTATGAACACGATGATGCGGGCCGTGTTGGATAGGGCTCTTCGGCGGGGCCAGTAGGGAGACGACGAGATGACGGGGAAGCTCGACTACCAGTGGCATCTGCGGAAGGTGATGGCCACCCGCGGGATGTTCTCCACCACCGACCTGGGCCCGCTGCTGGCCGAGCGCGGTATCGATCTCTCGTCCAGCCAGACGTACCGGCTGGTCGTCGAGCGGCCCGAACGCCTCAGCCTGAAGACGCTGATGGCCTTGCTGGACATCCTGGGCTGCACGATGGAGGACCTGATCGAACCCGTCGCCGCCCGCCCTGCCCGCGGCAAGACCGCAGCGAGCAGCGGCAGTACGGAGAACGGTCCGGCGACCGGGGTCGGGGACTTCCGCCCCAAGCGCGCCCGCGTCGTGCCGCCGGAGGAGTAACAGATGGCCGCTGCCGGACCGCCACGCCACGCGACCGAGCCGGAGGCCGTGATCACGGAGGCGGTCGGCGCCGTGGAGCCCGCGCTGACGGCCGAGCTGGTGCACGCGGTGCTCGTGGGCACGCTCCAACGGGCCCCGCACCGGCGGGCGCTGGCCTCGATGCTGCTGGACGATCCGGCGTGGCTGACGTCCGGGCGACCGGAGACCCCCGCGTTCCTGGAACGGCTGACCAGGGCGCTGCGCCGGCACGGCGCCGAGTTCGTGCAGGTGCCGCGCTGCGGCTTGTGCGGCGGGGACGCTCCGTTGGTCGGCCTGGGCCCGGACGGCGAGGTCCGCATCTGCGAGCGGTGCCAGTCGAGGCTGCGCCGCCAGGCCAATCCGTGCGCCGTCTGCGGCCGACACGACATCGCCTCCCGCGACCGACAGGGGCGTCCCCGCTGCAAGGCGCATCCACCCGAGGGCGGCACCGATCCGATGGAGGAGCTGGCCGGGCTGATCCAACGGGCGTGTCCCGAACTGTCCGCGGACGTGATCGCCGAGGTCGTACGCGGCATCGAGCCGACCCGGAGTCGCCAACGCCAGCTGCTGTGGGTGCTGTTGGATCACCCGGACCTGCTCACCGGCGGGGGCGCCAAGGGCCCGCCCAAGACGATCGCGCTCATCAAGGCCCTCAAGGAGCGCGGCGCCGAGAAGCTGGTGATTCCTCCGTGCCCGCGGTGCGGACGCATGGCGGCGCTGACGAAGGTGCGCGACGGCATCCGCTGCTGTGAAGGGTGCCGGGCGCTCCTGCGCGCCGAGGCATGTGCCCGCTGCGGGCGGAGCCGGCCGGTGATGGCCCGCACCCTGGACGGCCAGCCGCTGTGCGGGAGTTGCCGTGTCTACGACCCGCTCGGCCACCGGGTGTGCTCCCGGTGCGGCCAGCGCCGCACGGTCCAGGCCCGCGTCGAGGGCGAGGCGATCTGTGACCGCTGCTACCGGCTGCCGACGGCGATCTGTTCCGTCTGCGGAGATCAACGCCCTTGTTACTACGCCGGAACCGACGCTTCCGTCTGCGAGGCATGCCGTCACAAGAGCCAGCCGCGCGAGGTGTGTGCCGGGTGCGGCCGGGACCACTTCGTCAGCTACCGCACGCCGGACGGCCGTCCGCTGTGCACCGTGTGCGGGGCGGAGAAACGCCCGTGTGCCGACTGCGGCAAGACCGTCCGGATCTTCGCCCGGACCCCCGACGGCGAGGGCGTGTGCCAGACCTGCTGGCGTAAGCACCCCGCGAGCAAGCGCCCCTGTCGGGACTGCGGCATGGTGGCTCCCCTCTCCTACCGCTCGATGTGCGCTCCCTGCGCGCTCCGCCACCGACTCCACGACCTCCTCGGCATCGACGGCCAGCTGCGTCCCGAGATGGAACCCGTCTTCGAGGCGCTCTCGCGCCGTGAACCGACAGCGATGCTGTGGTGGCTCGATCGCCGACCGGCGCGCGTCACCGTGCTGCGCGCCCTGGCCACCGGACGCGGACGCGTCACCCATGCCACGCTGGACCGGATGCGCCCGGCGAAGGTCGTGCAGAACCTGCGGATGATCCTGGTGACCGGCGGGGCCCTGCCGGCCCGCGACGAGCGCCTCGCCGCCCTCGAACGACGGCTGCCCGCCGAACTCACCAGCGTCCAGGACCCGGAGGGACGCCGGCTGCTGCACGCCTTCATCACCTGGTACCTGCTGCGCCGCCTGCGCGACCGCTCCCTCCGCCGCCCCCTCACCGAAGGACAGGTCCACGGGGCGCGCAGCCAGGTGCGCCAGGCAGTGCACCTGATCAACTGGCTGATCTCGCAGGACGCCACTCTGAGCGCGTGCACCCAGGACCAGGTCGACGCCTGGCTGGACGAGGGAGGTGTCCTCCGGTCCGACGTCTACACCTTCCTGACCTGGACCAGCCGCAACCGTCACACCCGCCCGCTGGTCGTGCCGCTGCGCGCACCCAGCATCACCGGCGAGATCATCGCCCAAGACGTCCGCTGGGCCCTGGTCCACCGACTCCTCAACGATGACGCCGTGGCCGTCGCCGACAAGATGGCCGGCCTGCTCATCCTGCTGTTCGCCCAGCCACCGTCCCGGATCACGTCCCTGACCACCGGGCACGTCACCCTCGACCAGGACACCGTGGCCCTCCGCCTCGGCCCGGTCCCCGCCCAGATGCCGCCGCCCCTGGACGCCTACCTGCGCCAGCTGTACGACCAAGCCAACCGAGCCGGCACCCCGCCGGAAGTCCGCTGGCTGTTCCCCGGACGCTTCCCCGGCCAGCGCCTCAGCACCAGCCAGCTCGGACGCCGCCTGCACGACCTCGGCATACGCTCCCGGGTCTCCCGCAGCACGGCCCTGGTCGAGCTGACGGGCGAACTGCCCGCCGTCGTCGTCAGCCGCCTCCTCGGCGTCTGCCAGACCACCGCGGACACCTGGCGACGCATCGCCGCCGGCGAGCACGCCTCCTACGCCGCACACATCGCCCGCCGCTGAACACCCCACCCCGCCGAACCCGGACCCCGTATCCAACGAAGACGGACGGGCCCGTTCAGACAAACGCCTACTCGCCAGCCACCCGGCCGACACGGCAGACTCGCCGCCATGACCGACACCCCGCAGAGAGTCGACCAGACGGCCCCCGAACAGGAGCGATGGCTCACCCCCGGCGTCCGCGGGATCGGCACCGCGAGCTTCCTGGCCGACGTCGGCCACGAGATCCCCACCGCGCTGCTGCCGTCGCTGCTGACCTCCACCCTCGGAGCCCCGGCCGCCGCGCTCGGCGCGATCGAGGGCGTCTCCGACGCTCTCGCGGGCGCGGCCCGCTTCGGCGGCGGCGTCCTGGCCGACGACCCGGCCCGCCGCCGCAAGGTCGCCGTCGGCGGCTACGCCACCACCGCCGTCCTGGGCGCCGCGACCGCCGGGGCCACCGCGGTCTGGCAGGTCGGCGTCCTGCGCGCCGCCGCCTGGACCGCCCGCGGCCTGCGGGTACCGGCCCGCAACGCGCTGCTCGCGGACATCGTCCCCGCGAAGGTTTACGGCAGGGCCTACGGCTTCGAGCGGATGATGGACAACCTCGGCGCCATCTTCGGCCCGCTCCTCGCACTCGGCCTGGTGGCCTGGCTCGGGGTGCAGTGGGCGATCGGCCTGTCCGTCATCCCCGGCCTGCTGGCCGCCGTAGCCATCGTCTACGCGATCCGCCACACGCCCACGCCCACCAGCCGCGACAAGATCCCGCTCAAGATCCGTATCCGGCCCGTCCTGGAAGGAGACCTCGGCAAGCTCATGGCCTCCGTGGCCGCCTTCGAAGTCGGCAACGTCGCCGCCACCCTGTTGATCCTGCGCGCCACCGACCTGCTCGCCCCCGGCCACGGCACCAAGACCGCGACCACCATCGCCCTGGGCCTCTACACCGCGTACAACGTCGCCGCAACCCTCGCCTCCGTCCCGGCCGGACGCCTTGCCGACCGGCTGGGCGTCCGCGGCCCGGTCACGGTCCTGGCCGCAGGCGTCGCCGCCTTCGCCGCGGCTTACGGCCTGTTCACCATCGACACCGCCGCGGTCGCGTTCCTGGCGGTGCCGTTCGTCCTGGCGGGCATCGGAATCGGCGCCGTGGAGACCGCACAGCACTCCGCCGTCGCGGCCCTGGCCCCGGCCGACCTGCGCGGCTCCGCGTTCGGCATGCTCGCCACCGTGCAGTCCCTCGGCAACCTCGCCGCCAGCGCCATCGCCGGCATCCTGTGGACCGCCATCTCCCCGGCAGCGGCCTTCGGCTACCTGACCGTCTGGATGCTCCTGTCCCTGATCGGCCTGGGCGTGAACCTGCGCCGCTGACCAGCCACCGGTGCGGCGCGGCCCCGCCCCCGGGGCTTGCATCCGGTACCCAGGTACAGGTTTACCGTCGAAGCAGACACCGGCATCCCGCCCCTGTCCGACGAGAGAGACGACCGCCATGACCTGGGTACCGACCGCGTGCACCCTGCCCACCGCCGAACAGCCGCTGCGGGTCGCCGAGTTCGACGCACTCTTCAGCGACACGCTCACCAGCGCGTCCACGCCCGCCCCGACCCGCGTCCAGTTCGTGCTGGACGACGACGAGGCGACGGAAGAACGCGCCCGCGAACTGGCCGCGCGGGAGACCGAGTGCTGCTCGTTCTTCACCTTCGGCTTCGACCGCGACAGCGACGGCCGGCTCCTGATGGGCATCACCGTGCCCGAGGCGCACAGCGCCGTCCTGGCGGCCCTGGCCGACCGCGCGAATGCCGCAGCCGCGTCATGACCAGCGGACTGCGCAGCGGACAGGTCGCCGACGCGGCCGGGGTGAACCCGCAGACCCTGCGCTACTACGAACGCCGCGGCCTGCTCGCCGAACCAGAACGCTCCACCGGCGGCCACCGCGTGTATCCCGACGACGCGGTGACCGTCATACGCGTGATCAAGGCCGCCCAGCGGCTGGGCTTCACCCTGGACGAAGTCGCCGAGCTGCTGGAGGCCGGTCGCCACCGGCACGGCCGCCCGGTACCCGGACTGCAGCAGCGGGCCGGCGAGAAACTCGCAGAGATCGACGCCCGCATCGCGGACCTGAACACCATCCGCTCCGCACTCGTCGACGCCGTGAACGCAGGCTGCGACGACCTGACCGTCTGCGCGACCAGCGAATCCTGCCCCCTGCCCTTCACCAGCCTCGCCGAGGAGAACCGCCATGCCGAGCCCTGCTGCTGACCCGGCTCCCCGCCACCGAGCCCCGGGGGTCCTGGCCTGGCTGGCCGGCCTGGCCTGCATCGGCTGTTGCCTGCTGCCCCTGCTCATCGGCGCAGGTCTGCTAGGCACCGGTGCCACCGCGGTGGTCCAGGGCCTGCCCGCCGTCGCCGCCGTCCTGGCCGTCGGCGCGGTCGCGACTTGGTGGTGGCTCAAACGTCGAGCCGACCGCTGCACCTGCCCGGCCGACCGGACGGCTTCATGCGGCTGCGGCCAGGATGCCCCGGCGAACGCGGACCCGGCCAACGCCAGGCCCTGACCACCCCACCGTGACCGCCATGGACCGGGGCCGCTGACACGTCCGCATCGTGACCAGCGAGGATGGAGGGCCGAACAGGTCCGCGACCGACGCGGGCCGCAAGCCGCAAGGAGCAGCGCGTGCCGCAGGAGCCCACCGGCCTGGTCGCCCGCATGGAACACCACCAGGTGGCGATCTACCTGGGCGCCATGGCCGCCGGAGCCCTCATCGGTTTCGCGGCGCCCGACGCCGGTCCCGGCCTGGAGCACGCCATCAACCCCGTGCTCGGCGCCCTGCTGTTCGTGACCTTCCTCCAGGTGCCCGCAGCCGACTTGCTCCGCTCCCTGCGCGCGGGACGGTTCCTCGCCGCCGCGCTGGCGGTCAACTTCCTCGTCGTACCGCTCGTCGTCGCGGCGATGTTCACCTTCCTCCCCGCCGACCAGGCCGTCCGCATCGGCGTCCTGCTCGTCCTGCTGTGCCCGTGCGTCGACTACGTCATCGTCTTCAGCGGCCTGGCCGGAGGCAGCAACCAGCGTCTGCTGGCCGCCACCCCGCTGCTGCTGCTCGCCCAGATGCTGCTTCTGCCCGCCCTCCTCTTCCTGTTCATGGGCTCCGAACTCGGCGACGTCGTGGACGCGGGGCCGTTCCTCGAAGCCTTCCTGTACCTGATCGTGATCCCGCTCGCCCTGGCCTGGCTCACCCAGGCATGGGCCGCTCGCCAGATGACCGGACAGAAGGCCGCCGACGCGGCGGGGACCACGATGGTGCCGCTCATGGCTGCCACCCTGATCACCGTGGTCGCCTCCCAGATTCCCAAGCTCAGCGACAACCTCACCGACGTCGCCCGCGTCGTCCCCTTCTACGTGATCTTCCTGGTCGTCATGGCGTTCGCCGGACTCGCCGTCGCCCGCCTCTTCCGCCTCGACGCGCCGGACAGCCGCGCCATCGTCTTCACCGGCGCCACCCGGAACTCCCTCGTTGTCCTGCCCCTGGCGCTCGCCCTGCCCGACAACCTGGCCATCGCCGCCGTAGTCGTGGTGACCCAGACCCTCGTCGAAGTCATCGGCATGGTCATCTACGTCCGTGCCGTACCCAGACTCCTGCCCACCCGCTGAACCCGACGGCACGCGCAGGTCAACCCGTCGCTGGCCACGGCGCACAGGAGCATTCCGCGACTTCCAATAGCCGGGGTTACCAGCATCCGCGGGCTTCATGGCGTCGTCCTCCCGGCCTGCGTCGACCAGGTGAAGCCCGGCTGCAGTTGCCCGGTCTGGCTCACGTCGTTCGGTCGTCATCAAAGTTCCTTCGGGAAGGGGAAATCCGAGATCGGTACGAAGGCGGGTGCCGCCCCGACACATAGCGGGGCGGCACCTGGGCGGTCAGCGGTCTTGTGACAGGGCGAGCAGCCGCGCGAAGGTTCCGCCCCCGGTGGCGAGGTCCTCGTAGGTGCCTTGCTCGGTGACCCGGCCCTCCTCCATCACAACGATCTCGTCAGCGATCTTGGTGTTCTCCAGCCGGTGCGTCACCACGATCGTGATGCGCTCCGCCGCCATGGCCTTGAGCGTCTCGAACGCCCGGTGTTCCCCTTCCGGGTCGACCTGGGAGGTCGGCTCGTCCATGATCAGCAGCTCCGGGAGCCGGTGCAGACCCCGGGCGCACGCGACCCGCTGCCACTGTCCGCCGGACAGTTCCACCCCGCTGAAGATCTCCCTCGCCAGCAGGGTGTCAAGCTGGTCGGGCAGGTCCTCGACCGCCTCGCGTAGCCCGACGGCGTCGATCGCCTCCCACACCGGCACGTCGCCGCCGGGACGGGGCTGGCCGAGGTTGACGTTCTCCCGCAGCCTGAGCGGCCACTGCGCGTAGACCTGCGGGACCAGACCGGTCAGCGCCCACACGGTGTTCGGGTCCACCTCGGCGAGGTCGGTCCCGTTCCAGGTCACCGTGCCCTTGTCGGCCAGGAGGATCCCGGCGAGCAGGCGGGTGAGGGTGGTCTTGCCGGAGCCGTTGACTCCGACCAGTGCCAGGATCTGCCCGCGCCGCAGGGTCAGCGACACCCCGTCGACGGCCGGCTTGTCCTTGCCCGGGTAGCAGTACACCGCCCCCTGCACCCGGACCTCCTCAATGGGCGCACGCACCGTCAACTCACCACGGTGAGGGGCCTTTTCCTGGGCCTCGTCGAGGAAGGTGGTCATGTCGCCGAGGTAGAGGCTGGTGTGGAAGACCGCGGCGGCGCTGCGGACCAGCTGGGTCAGCGCGCCCAGGGTGGTCCGCACGGCGAAGACCGCGGTCGCGGCGATCGCCACCGCGATCTGGCCGGTGGCCGCCAGCCAGTACAGCGCCGCCCACGTGGCCACCAGGAACAGCCCGCCGCACGCCGCCGACCCCAGGTTGATCCGCAGGATCCGGGGGGCCGCGGCCAGCGAGCGGTCGTCCGCCTGCTGTGACAACGTCCGGTACCAGTACAGCAGGTAGCCGGCCATGCTGTTGGCGCGGACCTCGTCCCCGTACTTCGGACTCGTCGCCCACCAGCGCATCATCCCCCGGGCATTGCGGTTGGCGATGTTCGCGTAGTGGATCTCGTAGTCCACGCGCGCAGTGAGCACCGAGCCGACGCCCGCCGGGAGCACGGCCAGCAGCAAGAACGGCAGCAGCCGCCAGTCCAGCACCGCCAGGACCCCGCACGCCGTGACCAGCTGGATCAGCGAGGACATCAGCTGCTGGGCGTCGGCGACCATCACATGAGTGCGAATCACGCCCATCTCAGCGGCTTCCTGCCGATCGTGGAACCCGTCCTGGCTGTAGGCGGCGGCCTCCACCCGGCACACCGAGGAGACCAGCGTCGTGTCGGCCTCCGTGGTCAGCTTCGGTGTGATGCGCCGGTCACCGTAGGCCGACACCGCACTCGCGGCACGGGACAAGGCGGCCATCACCGCGACGAAGATCAGCGCCGGCAACGCCTGGTGCAGTCGCTCCTGCACAGTGCCTTCCCCGAGGAGCGAGCGCATGACGTTCGACGTGGCGGTCAGCTGTCCGGCCGCCGCCAGGCCGACCGTCACCTGGCAGACCAGCAGCAGGACGACCGCCGCCCGGTCGACCGCCCACGACATGCCCGCGATCCTCTTCAGCACCGACGGGATCCGGGCGCACAGCGCGCGGAACGACACCCCGTCCATGGGGTTGACCGAGTACTGTCCGGTGTACTTGATCTCCGCGGGCGCAGGCGGCGGAACCGTCTTCCCGGAAGCGTCGGTCGCGGGCCCGGAGCCCTGCGCGGGCACGGTCGGTCGTGTCATGACGTGCCCCCGCTCGCTGTCACGGTGAGGGCGGTGTACAGCCGCCCGGCGGTGAAACTCTTAAGGACCTCCCGGGTATAGGGGTGGCAGTCGCGAGGCGGATTCCCGGGATCGATCCACAGGATCCCGTCGTGCTTGTGGGGCTCGGCATTGCGCGGCTCGCCCTGCCACCGTTGCGCGGTGAACACGGCTCCGATCACCCGCACCCCGTCCGTGTCCAGGTAGTGCACCAGCTGGCAGAACTCCAGGTCGTCAGCCGCGACGTGGACACCGGTCTCCTCGGTGAGTTCACGCAGCGCGCCCTCGTCGAGGAACTCACCGTCCTCCAATTTTCCGCCGACCACGGTGACTTGGTTCGCGCTGGTCTTTGACTCTTCGTTGTGCCGTACAGCCAGGATGCGCCCGTCATCGCGCACCACCAACACCATCACGTTCGCCGGACTCAGGTACGGATCGCTCACGCGGCCGGCACCTCCAGCCGGGCCAGCGTCGCCCGCCCGCGCTCGACGATCTCGTGGTCTCCGTTAGGTACGCCCCAGGAGATGGCGCTCGCCGCGTCCAGCGCGGACAGGCAGCGCAACGCCCGTTCCTCCTCGCCGGTAAGTCCGCGACCGTACCCGTCCCAGAACGCCTGCTCCAGGTCGGGACGCCCGACCCAGGGTCCGCAGGCGAGAAGGACGACGTCGGCGACCGCGGCGTGCGGGCGGGCACGTTCCAGGTCCACCGCCCCGAACACGCTGGCCGCGCGGTAGGTATCCAGTAGCCAGTTGCGGGCCTTTCTCTAGGCTCTCCAGAGTTGTCGTCCACCTTGCTCGTGGATCTTCTGGAGGAGAAGTGTCGGATCGTTGGGGTGTTGCGTTCTACGACTTCCTGAAGCCGCCGCCGGGCCTGGGCGGGGGTGTGCTGGAGGGGTTCGGTGACCTCCATGAGCGGGCGGCGCGAAACGGAGCTCAGCATGGCACGCCGGTACTGGTCACGGTCTCGGGCTTTACTGACCCGGGCGTGAATCTGTTCTTTCGTGTCTCGCCGATGGCGGGGCGCGGAATCAGAACCTGGCGGCGGTACGCGTACACCTTGGTCGTGTGGCTGAACTTCCTGCAGGTGTTCGGCAGAAGCTGGCGTGACGCTACGGCTCGGGACGTGGAGGCGTTCAAAGACTGGCGACTCACGGACGTGCGCAACGACGAGCGGATCATGGCAGGGAGTTTCGACGCCGACCGAGCGGCTCTGAACACCTTCTACACGTGGGCGTCCGGTAAGTACGGGCTGCTCAACCCGGTGACGGGGATCTCCCCAGCCTCGGGTAATGGCGGCCGGTCCGGGCAAGAGTTCGGGCCCGGGGGCCGTCGGCGGGAGGGCATCCGTCCGGCGGGCTCCCGTCGGCGTCAGGTGAAGTGGATGCTTCGGGTGCCCTTCGAGCAGTGGCGTGACGTCGGTTTGTGTGGCTACGGCTTCGACGGTGCGCGGCGGGCCGGATGGCGCGGGCCGAACGAGGATCGCGACGCGGCGTTCGTCGACGGCCTGTACGGCACCGGGCTGCGTCTTCAGGAGTGGGGCAGCGTCCTTGACGTGGAGCTGCCGCGCTCTTCGACTGCGCGTCTTTCACGGGCCTGGCTGGCGGCGGCGTGCCTGAAGGGGGCGAAGGAGGGCCGGTGGTACCGGATTCCGCGTGCGGTGCTGCGTGAGGTCGAGGGTTACGCCGATCCGGTGGAGGGCTCGCGGACGGAGGCGATACGCAGGGCCCAGCGTCGGGGCAGCTACGAGCGGCTCGCGTACCTGCGGGTGGTCAGGGGTTACAACGCCCGGAGCCGGGTGCTGTGTCTGGAGGGCGGGGGTTCGCTGTCGGTTGACGTGCTGGGCCCCAATGAGCGGCGTCTGCTGTTCCGTCGGACCGCGTCCGGACTCGAGCCGCTGGCGGTGTGGCTGTCGCCGAACGGCATGCCGAAGAAGGCGGAGGGCTGGGAGGACACGTTCACCGCGGCCAACGAGCGGGTGCAGCGGGTCTGGACGGAGGCGGGCGGGGAGGGGCTGGTGCCGCTGTGGTGCCGTCCGCACATGTGCCGGCATACGTTCGCGCTCAAGTGGTACTCGTTGCTGTCGGCGGTGTGGCAGCCGCACCTCGACGGGTTCACCGAGCAGGAACTGCTGGACGTACGGGAGATGTTCGGCGGGGTGTGGTACGCGCTGTCGCTTTTGATGGGGCACGCGGACCCGGCCACGACGCGGGAGACGTATCTGGAACCGTTCACCGCGCTTCAGGTCGACTACCTGATGGAGTTGCTGGACGGCGACGAGGCCAAGGGTATCGAGGCGTTGATCCGTACCGTGGCCGAGCGGGGCGGGCGGACGCTGACGGGTGTCGCCCGTCCCGGCGCCCAGCCGTCGGCCGGGGAACGCGCATGAGTGCCGGGGGACGGGGCGGGCGCCAGGCGGCGATGCCGCCGGCGGGGTGGCAGCCGCCGGAGCGGACGCTTGAGGCGTCAGGTGGTTGTAGATAGCCACTCAACATGCTGACGAACGGGCAGTGTTGTGCCATTGATGATGTTGATGAGGAAGAGTTCACAAGGCGGTAATTGATCTTCGG
>NZ_JBIWJD010000034.1:0-16160 GCF_044764945.1 Streptomyces sp. NPDC093568
CAGCTTCTTACGTCCCTGCGGCCGTCGGTCCGCTCGGACCTCGAAGTCCATCGCACCCCTTGAGCTGGGGTGTTGCAACGACCACTAGAACTTAAGGGATGGCGGGCCCTTTCCCCGGGACGCGGGTCGAGCTCCCGGGCAGGTGGGTCAGGCGGCGACGAGCTCGTTCGATAGCAGTCGTGGCAGCATCAACTCGCCCGTGCGTACAACGGCGTCCAGGAGAGCCTGAGCGCCGAGCACCAAGTGGCCATCGGCGGTGTGCTCGCGGTTGGAGTGCGAGAAGCCTCCGGTGGAGGGCACGAACAGCATCGCGGTGGGAAGCCGGGTGGAGATCACCGAGGCGTCGTGTCCCGCGTACGACAGCAACGGCGCGCACTTGTCGGTGCGCCGACGGCACACCTCCTCGACCATGCCGTAGACGCGCTCGTCGAAGACTGCCGCGGGCTTGGCGCTGGTGCACTCGAGCTTCGCGGTGCACTCCTCCTCGTTGGCCACCAGGGACAGGAAGTCGGTCAGGGCCCGCTCAATCGCATCCAGCGCCTCGTTCTTCCCGGCCCGTATCTCCAGTTCGACCCGGGCGGCGCCGGGGACGACATTGGCGGCGGCCGGGTCGAAGGAGATGACTCCGGCGTTGCCGATCGAAGCCGGGTCGGCCTCCTGGCAGATGTTCTTCAGCTCCGCAGCGACGCGGGACGCCACGCGGCCAGCGTCCTGTCTCATGTCGAAGGGCGTGGTCCCGGCGTGGTTGGCTTGTCCCTGGGCGGTGACGCTGTAGCGGCGCACACCAACGATGCCGGTCACCGGCGCGAGGTCGAGGCCGTCTCGTTCCATACGGGGGCCCTGCTCGACGTGGAGTTCGATGTACGCGAACAGGTCCTCGGCGTGCGGGTTCTGGGTGAGGGCAGTAGAGCCGGTGAGTCCGCCCCCGCTGCCCTCCATCACACCCTCCTCGTCGAACCAGGCCACCGACTCGAGGTGGTCGGCCATGGGGTGATCGAGCTCATGCAGGGTGCGCAGGACCTCCATGGCGGCGATCACGCCGTACGCGCCGTCGAGGTGGCCGGCGGCGGGGACGGTGTCGGAGTGGGAGCCGATCAGCAGCCACGGTCCGGGGGTGTTCAGGCGGCGGGCGAACACATTACCGGTGGCGTCGTAATACGAATGCAGGCCCGATACGCGCATGGTCTTGTCGATCCAGTCGCGGGCGGCCATGTCGGCGTCGTTCCCGGCGATCCGGTAGATGGCCCCGTCGGCTCCGGCGCCGATCTGGGCGAGGTGGTTGATGTCCTTGAGCAGGCGCTCGGCGTTGATCTCCGGCATGGCGGCCATGGTTTTCCCCTGGGTGATGAAGTGTTGATGAGTCGATGGGTGGTGGGTCAGCGTCGCGATGAGGAGAGGGCGACCCCGGCGATGATCAGGCCCATGCAAGCGAACTGGGCCGCCGTCGAGGCCTCGCCGATGGTCAGGTAGGCGAGGGCCGCGACGCAGATGGGCTGGAGGTAGTAGACGACCCCGGCGCGGGTGGCACCGATCATCTCGACTGCCTTGTTCCAGACGAAGAAGGCTAGCGCCGACGACGCGATGCCGATGTAGGCGAGGGCGGAGAGGTTGCCGCCGGTGGGGGCGAAGCTGCCCTCCACAGTCAGGGAGACGGCCTGCGCGGGGACGAGCATGACCAGGCCGAACAGCACGGTCGCGGCCAGGAACACCACCGAGGGGACCTCCTTCGGCTTGCGCTTGAGTAGCGCGGAGTATCCGGCGAAGGTGCACATGGCGGCGATCATCCACAGGTCGCCGACCGCGAAGTCCAGATCGAGCAGTACAGCGAGGCTGCCCTTGGCCACCAGCGCCACCACACCCACCAGGGCGAGCAGCATTCCGACGATGCGTAGCGGGGAGAGACGTTCTCCACCGAGCGCGGCGAATACGGCGATGAGCACCGGGGAGGCGGCGGCGATCAGGGCCAGATTGGTGGCTGACGTGGTGCGTCCGGCGATGTAGATGAGGGTGTTGAACAGGGTCATCCCCAGCAGGCCCACCACTGCGATGTATCCGGCGTGTTCGCGGATCGTCGTGCGGTGCTCCCTCAGGCCCTTGGCGGCGAACGGCGCCAGGGCCAGCAGGGCGATGGTCCAGCGCCAGAACGCGGTCTGGATGGGGGCGATGTCATCGGACAGGGCGCGGGCGATGACGAAGTTCCCGGACCAGATGAGCGTCGCGGCCCCCGCCAGGAGGGGGCCGAGCCACACGGTGGCCCGCCTGACGGGGCTCGCCGGCGGGGCGGTGGCGGGGAGGGTGGTTGGTGTGACTTTGGCGGTGGTCACCGGGGGTGATGCTCCTTCGGAGTGTGGGCAGGACGGTCTTGTACGGCGCGATGCGCACGGACGGTTTCGTACGTACGGGGTCGGGGGGTCAGCTCCACCCGGCGCTGTCCGTGGCGGAGGCGCCGGCCCGGGCGGCGATGCTGGTGACGCCGCCGGCCTGCGTGGCCTGGGCGTCCCCGGCCGGGCCCAGGAGCACGGTGACGAGGGCCGATACTGAAGCGGCTGAACGCACAGCAAACCGATGAAACATGGGCATACTCCTGCGCACGTTGGCATGATCAAGTGGTGGGCCCGGCTTGCCGCGGTGAGCTCCGCGGCCGGGCAACATCTACGTTGCCGCGTAGGAGTGCCGTCCGGAAGCGATGCAGGCAGGCAGCAACTGCCCCGGCAGGCTCATGCCTGCCCGGCAAGCTGCCTGCTGGGGCAGCCGCCCCCTAGGGCAGCCAGCCGCACCGCTCGGCGAGGACCCCGGCCTCGAACCGCGAGCGCGCCCCAAGACGCTGCATCAGCGACGACATCATCCGCCGCGCGGTGCGCACCCCGATGCCCAGGTGCCGGGCCGCGACCTCATCAGTCATCCCCTGGGCGAGCAGCTTGAGCATCTGCCGCTCCTGCCCGGTCAGCCCTTCCCCGTCGCGTTCCCGGTCCGCCGCGGTGCCGAACGGAGCTGCCCGTTCCCACACCGCTTCATGCAGGGCGGTGAGGGCGGTGATGACACAGGGCCCGGAGACCTGCACCGCTCCGGCCGCGGTGTTGTCCGGGTCGATGGGCAGCAGCGCGGCGGTGTCGTCGAACAGCACCATGCGGATCGGCAACACCGGCGTGGTGCGCACTTGACCGCCGGACTCGGTCAGCCACTGCGCATACCGGAAGGTGTCCTGGTCGTTGCGCACGGAATCCTGGTAGAGGGTCCGCATCTCCACCCCGCGCCCGAACAGGTCCGTATCCAGCGGCTTGGAGGCTTCCAACTGGGCGAGCGGTTGGGCGCCGCCGGGGTGGAAGGACAGCAACCGCTTAGTGCAGGAGTGGGTGAGGCGTTCCAGACGGTCCTGGATCTCCTCGATCGAAGACAACTCCTCGTAGCGGTACCCGCTGCTGTCAGCTGGGGCCTGGGCCTGGGCCTCAAGGATCTCCAGCGCCGCTGCCCGGCCGGCCGCGAACTCCTCCTGTGCGCGGCGTACTTCTTCCTCGCGGCGGGCCAAGAGGATCTGGACGCCGACATCGAGGCTGACAGGGCGCAGAATCGAGGAGTTGGAGAACTTCGGCCGAAGCAGTCTCAGTTCGGCCAAGCGGTCCAGCCCCGCGTGGACCTCCGCCTCGGGTAGGCCGAGATGCACACTGATCTCGGCGACTCCCCAATCCGGTCGGTCGAGCATCGTGCGGTAGACGGCCTCGGACGTGGTATCGACACCGAGTGTGGACAGCACAGAAACTACCCCCGTTACTAGTTACTGCGCGCCCATACGTGATTGTTCCATGACGGGCATATTGGTGCCCAGCCGGTTCCTGCCAGGCACGGCCTCTGCCCCAGGGACGTCGGCGCGGACAGGCTGGCCACCATGCGTATTCCTGTCGTGGCCATTGCCCACGAGCGTTGCGCCGTGCCTCCTCCACCGGGGCTGGCCGACATCCTGTGGGCGCTGGCCCGGCCGGCGGACGGCATCGAGCACATCCGGGTCGCCACGGGCACGGGGCGAGCAGTGATCACGTATTTCCTGCGGGCCGACGACGACCTGTCGGCCATCGCCACGGCCAGGGAGGTGACGGACCGGGCCATCGGACAGGCTCCGGCCCTGCGCGGGTGGCGCAGCATCTGACCACGCATCGCGGACCGTCAGGGGCGTCTCCTCCTGCGACGGTCAGCTCGGTGTGCAGCACAGCAACCGGCTGGCCGTCGGAACTCGTTGGTCTGCGGAGCGGTCAAGTCGGATACCCACTGCACGTCCTGGTCAGCGCCTGCGCCTGGCGTGAACTGCCGCCCTGTTTCGGCATATCGAAGTCGACGGCTCACCGCCGGTTTCTGATCTGGTCGCGAGCCGGTGTCTGGGGTCGCTTGCACGAAGTCGTGCTGCACTGGCTCGACGACGCTGGCCTCATCGACATCGCCCGCGTCGTCCTCGACACCGCCCATGTCAGGGCTAACTGGCTCTAACAAAAGCGGTTTGATCATGTGACTGTCGGCTTGATCGTTCGTTGATGTGAGCATGGAGAAGCGTCAGTCGCGGCCGTGGATAGTGTCGGACGAACTGTGGTCGCTCATCGAGCCGTTGTTGCCCGAGCCGCCATCGAAGCAGGTGGAGGGCCGGCCGCGGGTGCCCGACCGGCAGGCCCTGTGCGGGATCCTGTTCGTCCTGCACACCGGCATCCAGGCCAGCGGTTCCGGACGCGGGTCAAGTCACCCACGTGAGCGCCCAGTTGGATCCGGTGCTCTCACGCACCACCCTGTCGCTTTTCGGGCCTGGAAACTCATACGACCCTTAAAAATCGCGACTCTGCGATCTTCTCCAAAACGGAATGTGATTACGACACTGGCGCCTCTGTTCGAGAGCGGGCTGTGAGCTGCCCGAACAGGAGAATGAGCGGGGGTGGGTCATGCCGCGGGCCCGCCGGCGGACGGACCGGCGCCCGACCTTCACCCAGTCGATCGGCTCGCGGGCCGCGGCCGCGCGGCGACCGGGCACGCGCGGGCGCCGGTGGGATCGGGGTGCGGGGTGCGGGGTGCTTACACGAGCCTCCCATTCGTCGCGGAAACGGGGCAGGAACTACGGCTGCCGCGCGGTGGGCGAGGCAGCCTTAGACATGTGCCGAAGCGCGCTGGTTGTCACCGGATCAGCAGGCTGTTTGTCACCATCAGGCCGGGGAGCAAAGGGGTTGTCACCGGCCGGGTGCGGTGCCGTTCCGATCTTATGGGCTGCACAGAAGCCGCGCCTGGTCGCATCGGCTTGAGCTCGCCGCCGTCGAAGTGGCGTCGGTGCGGCGGGAGTGGGGCTGTCGGAACTGATTTACCTGGTGACCCGTCTTGGGCAGCAAGGTCAAGAGATGGGAAGCCATGGTGGAGGGGACAGGCAGCAGCAGCCCGGTGGACACAGCACCGATCCGGGCCGTGGGCTGCGGGCGGGAGCACGATACGGGATCCACGGTGCCGGCCGGCCTGGCGAGGAGAGGGCGGGTGCCCGCCGTGCTCGCGGTGCTGACGGCCGGGCTTATGGCCTTCCACCGGGCGGTGCCCAACTCCGTGGGCCGCCTGGGCAGTCTGCTGGAATCGTTCCTTGCGTGGCTCGGCCTGGTGGTCGTGGTGCTGCTCGTCCTGGCCTTGCTGCGCCGTTCAGCAACCGCGCTGATGGCGCTGCTGCTGCCGGTGGCGGCCTGGACGCACCTTTTCGGCGGGTTGCTTCTGCCCGGTGCGGAGCCTGGCCCACACGACTTGGTCGTAGTGCAGCACAACGTCAGCGACGTGAACACCGACCCGGCGGGCACGGCCCGCGCCCTGGCTGAAGCCGAGCCCGACCTCATCGCGTTGGAGGAACTGGTGCCCCCGGCGCTGGCGGTGTACGAGAAAACCTTCGCTGCAGATTTCCCGTACCACGCCGTCCGGGGCACCGTCGGACTCTGGTCGAAGCATCCGCTGACCGGTGCCCGGCTGGTGGATATCAAACCCCAAGGAATCACAGAGCCCTGGAGTCGCGGGCTGCGGACTGTGGTCCACACGCCGCACGGCGATATCGCGGCGTACGTCGCGCACCTGCCCTCGGTCCGCATCCAGGCGAGCGGCCTTGCCTCCTCCCAGCGCGACGAGAGCGCCAGCCTGTTGGGCAAGGCCATCGCCGCCGAGAAGCTGAAAACGGCCCTCCTGCTCGGCGATCTCAACGGCACTGTCGACGACCGTGGGCTGGCCCCGCTGACCTTACGGATGACCACAGCGGAGCAGGGCTTCGCGTTCAGCTTCCCCGCCGCCTTCCCCATGGCCCGCATCGACCAGGTCATGGCCCGTTCAGCGACCGTCGGCCACATCCGGACCCTGCCCGCTACCCGCAGCGACCACCTGCCGGTCGTCGCTCGGATCACCCTGCGCTGAACCGGTGGTCGCGATGACAACAACCCTGCCCATGTGACAACTGTCGCGCTTCGGCTTAACAAGGGCTAACACAATGAAGATCCACCATTGAAGGCGCTGGTCACGGCGCTGGTGTGAGTCGTTGATCGTCTCCTCGTCCTGGTCGCGGGCGGTTGACAGAAATCAAGATCGTCTGCCGTTTCGGCGATCACGGATCCACGGGTTCCCCGGCGTGACCGATCTGCCCCGCGTGTGAGAACTTCATGACAGGCCGAGGAGCGACCATTACGTCGGCTACTACGGCTGAGTGGTAGGCGACCGATGACAGGTGTGGGGAAGCGCGTCTTCGCCCGCACGGCCCATCAGGATGGAGCACACACATGCAGGACTTGGCCCGCGATGCCGCCTTGGCCTACGACGCGTCCGTGGTCCTCCGGATCGGGAGCGCGGTTTTCGTTGTGTGTCCGGACGAGCGTCTCCAGTCCCTGTACTACCGCGTGGACGGGGGAGTCCGGTGCGTGTGGCGCCATCTGCGCGGTTCCGAGATCCACCCCAGGCTCCTCCAAGAGGCTGAGGAGGCGAATCGCAAGTTGTGGGAGCAGGCTTCCGCACTCCCTCTCCCCGAGGAATTCCTCGCCGGGTACCGAGACCTTGCCGCTGCCGCCCTCGCGCATCTGGATCGGGACGAGGCCATGTCCCGCGACGAGATCTCCGCGTACGCCATCGAAACGGTCGGCTTCCTCGAAGCCGGGCTGGACACTGCGGCAGGAGCCGTGGTCTTCGAACGGTCGTGCCAGGCGGCCACCGAGTCACTCCTCGAGGTCTGGGCTGAGGACCCACCGTCCACGATGAGACGGCTACGCCGCGAGACCGACGTGTGGGCCCTGGCATACCAGCGTTTCGTGAGGCCGGAACTGGGGCGCTATCACGGCTGACGATCAGTGAGGTTCAACTGAGATCCACATTCTTGGAGTCCTGGTCGCGGGGCTGGTGTGAGTCGTTGATCGTCTCCTCGTGCTGGTCGCGGGCGGTTGACAGAAATCAAGATCGTCTGCTGTTTCGGTGATCACGTATCCACGGGTTCCCCGGCGTGCGCGCGACGCCTGTCCGTACGATCCGGGCGGGAGGTGCGTCAGGTGGCCCAGGATGCGGAACCCAACCTTCGTGAGCTGATCGCGGCCCGCAGGGCCGAACTCGAGGGGCAGGCAGAGAAGCTGAGCCAGCAGCTTCAGGAGGTGCGCGACGAGCTGGAGGAGCTCGCCGTCGCCGAGCGGGTGGCACGCCGGCTGGCCGAGCAGTTGATGCCGAAGCGGAGCGGGAGGCGACGCCGGCCCAGGGCGCCGGACAGGTTGCGGCCGTGCGGTGCTGCTGAATGCCGCAGCGCGAGAGCGGCATGGACGAGGTGATGCTCCCTGCGGACTACCAGCGGATCATGGGTGTGGTGCGGCGTGCGGACGGGCCGGTCATGGTCAAGCAGGTCTGCGCCGAGCTGGGAATGTCTGCGAGCCTGCCCGCTCGGAGGCGCTGCGCGCGAAGCTGAACCGGCTGGCCGAGCGGGGCTGGCTGCGCAAGCTGGCCGACGGGAAGTTCACCGCCACCCTGCTGGACGACGTGGAAGCGGCCCGGGTGTGGGTTCCGCTTCTACCGATGCCGGGCACGCCGACTGGGTGCACCGGTGGGAGCAGCACTTCACAGGCTCTGAAGCGGAAACCGGCGCTCGTGCGCTCCTGAGTTCGATCATGTCGCGTAGGGCGTCACGGGGCGCGCCGGAAGACGGCGGCGGGGCCGAACTTGTCCCGGACGCGGTCGAGGGCCGCTTCGACTAGCAGCCGAGCTTCGCGGGAGCCGTGAAGGCTGAGGTGCTGGGCGACCTGGTCCGGCGTACTGGAACACCGCGCAAGGAGCCCTCCCAACTCAGAGGCCTAGGAAGCCTGTTGGGACGCATGGCTCCTTTTGCCTGGAGCAGCAGTCTAGTGATGTGGCACTGACACTCGAGTCAATGAAATTGACTGGCAGTTGGGTACGTTGACTCAGGTTGACTCTAGCTGCCTCGCAGAGCCTCAGCGCCAGAAAACCGCTGGTCAGGAGGATGTGGGTGTGAGGGTGTGGGTCCACCACAGCCAGCACGGCGAGCAGGGAAACAAGCATGTACGGGTTGTGCGTCAGGTGCGCAACGAGCCCACCTTCGGGACGCGTGCGCAGCCAACCTTCGGCCATGGAGAAGTTGATCGAGCTGGCCGGCTCGCTCGTGTCTGGGGCGGTCATCGCCGTCATCGCGTCGTGGCTGACCGTCCGCGCCCGCAATCGTCAGGACCGGCAGGAGGAGATCGGCGCTTTGCGGGTGCAGGCCGACGCACTGACGGTGGCGGTGGCCGAACTGCAGGGCGCGGCCGCCGCCAACCGCCACCTGTGGGAAGGGCCGGCTGAGCGCGCCCGCTCGTTCCTGTTGGCCACACTCGCGTACTTCGGCGGCGCCGCCCAGGCTCGGATCGCCGGCGGCACGGACGTGCAGAGCGGGCTGGTGGGCATGGGGCAGGCAGCGGAACTGCTGAGTCGGGACCGACGGGCGAGCAAAACAGAATGCGGCGGCCGTACGAGAACCGCTCAGCCGAGCCGCCGCAGCAGCTGCCCCGCTGATGCGCTCCCCCGACGCGGCCGTCGCCGCCACCACCGAGCAGCTACTCAACGCCTGCACGGACATTGAGAACACCGAGCGCCTCGAGGCGGCCCTGGAGGCGTTCGGGCAGGCCGTCCGCGCAGCCACCGCACCGCGCCTGTCCTGGTGGGCGCGGCGCCGCGCTGCCCCGGCGTAATGACGGCCGGCGCCTGACTGTCCACGGCCCTGAACTGCGGGCCCGCAGACGTGTGCGGGCCTGCAGCGAGATCAGCGGCGGGTCTCCCACCACAGGATCAGCAGCGTCACAGCGCCGCTGCCCAGCTTGGAGGCCATGCCCTGAAGGAAGTGGTGGTGAACATCGTGTCCACCAGTGCCGCCCCATTTCCGCAGGTGGGTCCGGATGGACGACCACCATCTGTCCACGGGGCGTGGATGTTTGTCTCGTGAATTCACGCTAAGCTCCGTACCGGTGTTGATTGCGTTTCGTTTCGATGCGTTGCGTTGAAGCACCACGCAAGGAGCCCTCCCAACTCAGTGGCCTGGAAACCCGTTGGGAAGCAGGGCTCCTTTCGCGTCCTCGGAGTCTAACGACGGATGATCGCGTCGTTGTAACTCGCGGCCCGAGCACAGCGCTTGGCGACCTTTCCGATCTACAGACTCGCTACGCCGTGAGTACGTTGCCCGGCGTAAAACAGCAGGTCAGAATCTATACGCTGTGATGCGCGTCACTCTTTTCGGCGAGCACATCGCTTAAACCCGGTAAACCAACTCCTCACGGCGGAAACACTGTCGCACGCGGCCTCATCCGGCCGTTCCGATTCCGGCCAGTGAGGCTCAGTGAGGGTGAGTGAGTCTTGCCGAGGCGTTCCGAGTTCTGCCGAGTCCAAGCGGGCTCAAAATCGGCCCTGAGTCCGGAGGCGCGGACCGATCCTCCTAGGATGCGAAACGACTCGTCCCCGACAGCTGCAATGCCGGGGACGAGTCGCTGTCTCACCTACAGCTCGATCGGAATGGCTCCACGTCAGTGAACTCCACGCCCAGGCCCGAGGCCCGGGTGTTGCCCGCGCGGAAGTACATCTCCGCCAGGCCCTCAGCGGCGATGCGCTGGAGCTGCTGCTCGTTGGCGCCGGCGTCGCGGGCCTCGAACAACCGGTCTGCCCAGCGTGGCGGCAGTGCCTGGGTGATGTCGCGGATGCGGGTGTCGTCGGTCGTGCCCGGGGCGGCGGTGAACCCGAACCTCGCGCGGGTGGAGACGACCAGGCCGGCCGTGGACGCGGCCCGCTTCTTCGCCTTCGCGCGGATCTGCGGCTGCCACCGCTTCTTGACCTCACGCTCTATGCGGCTGCGGAGGTCCGCCCGGGGCCGCTTGAACTTGCCCGCGACGTACCGCTCCACGGTGCGCTGGGACACCCCGAGGGCCTCCGCGGCCGCCTTGAGCTGCTTGACCAGGTACTTTATCTGCGCCTGGACGCTCTGCGGGATACGGCGGGTGAACGCCCCCTCCAGGGCGGCATCCAGGCTGTCCCCGATCGAGTCGGCCATCGTCGGCTACTCACCTTCTCCGGCGCTCTGGTCGGTCTTGATGAGGTTGGCGAGGTTGAACACGCCGCCGGCCTCTTCGAACTGGGCTTCCGCCCACAGCACGGTCTGGGTGCCCTGGTGCTTGACTATGCCTGGCGACACACCGAGCCGGAACGTGCCCGGCACCGGCTTGCCCTCGTCCGTGTACGGCAGGACATCGAGTGGGGAGGGGCCGGTGGAGGGGTAGACGATGCAGTCCGTGCCGATCGCGACGGGGTAACGGCCGGCCGCGGCAGCGGTCTTGAGGATCTTGCGGTGCATCCCGATCCGGACGGTGGCCAGCACGGCGGCCCGGATGTCGGGGCGCCACGTCTCCCGCTTCAGCGCTGGCCACGGCTCGTAGTACGGCACCCGGCCCCGGCTGCGCTGCCGCAACTTGCCGATGCCGCCCTTCGCCGTGGACTTGATCGCGTTCAGCAGCGGCCATCGTCGGGGCGACCTGCTGCGTGGTGGTCTTCGCCGCCGCCACCTTCTTCACACCCGGGCGCCGCGACGTCGACGTCGTTCCCGCGTGTAGATCGACGGGCGCACCCTGGCCGCCGACCGGCTCCCCTCGCCGTTCACCCCGAAGGGCGACCGCCCGACCGGCCCGGCCTGGTACGCCACCCTCACCGTCGCCTACGCGCAGGAGCTCGGGTTCGAGGTCGCGCCGATCGAGGCGCACGTGCGTCTGGAGGCCGGCCGCTACCTGGACCCCTGGTACAACCGGCTGCGCGATGCGTACGTGGCCACGATGGCCGACCTGTTGCTGATGCAGCCGTGACATGGCGGCGGCCGTGAGGCGTTGGCGAACGCTGGCTATTGACACGTGCGGTCAGTACCTCGGGAAGGACATGATGAAGCTTCTCCTCACCGACTCCGTTATCAAGAACGCGAGCATCCAGGATGCGCTCGTCGACCTGCTGGGCAAGCCGATTGCACAGTCGAGCGCCCTGCGCATCCCCACTGCGGGGTACAGGGCCCCGGCGCCGATCCGGGCGGGCCGTGGCGATTCATCAGCGGACGATCCCCGAGCCCGATGACCGAGCCGGGATGCAAGTCGGTGAGTGTGCTCGAGCACCGCGCTGCCCAGCGTCGACGAAGCTCTGGGTCTCCTGGGTCCGGGAGGCCGACGTCCTGCTGGCCAACGGCGGTGACGCGCTACATCTGTGCCATTGGATGCGGGAATCCGGGCTGGTTGATCTCCTGCCGTCGCTTCCCGACACGGTCTGTGTGGGACTCACCGCATGGTCATGCCGCCCCGCATCGGGCATGACTTCGCGGGCTGCAAGCCGCCCGCCGGCGGCGACAGCACGCTGGGGATGGTTGATTTTTCGATCTTCCCGCACCTGGATCATCCGGCTTGCCCGGAGAACACCGTGGCCGCGACAGAACGATGGGCAGCCCAGATCTGGCTGTGACGGCTTGATTCGGCCCCACTCGGCCAGAAGTGGTCTCACCTAGGACGCGTATCGAACGTATGTATGCCATCGCTCTTGTAGCCTCATTCGAATGATGATCGAGGCAGGCGTAATCGAACGGATCTGGCGGTATCCGATCAAGTCGACAGGGGGCGAGTCGCTCCACCGGGCGGAGGTAGAGGCGAGGGGGCTTGTCGGCGACCGTCTCTTCGCGGTGCGCGACGCTCAGGGCAAGTTCGGCTCGGGGAAGAACACTCGTCGATTCCGCAGGATGCCGGGCCTGCTGCATCTGCGTTCCCGCTACGCAGACGACGTTGGTGAGCCTGAACTGCTGGACCCGCAAGGCGCGGTGGTACCGGATCCGAGTGCCTACCTTCGTCGCTACCTCGGTCGCGAGGACGTCGAGGTAGCCCGCGAGGGGGCAATCTCTCACTTCGACCAGCTGCCTATCAGCGTGTTGACCACGGCCACCCTTGACTGGGTGCGTTCGGCGGTACCCGATGTTCCTGTCGATGAGCGACGCTTCCGGCCGAACCTCCTAGTACGCACACCACCAGGCACCCCTCCGTTCGTGGAGGACGAGTGGTTCGGGAGCAAGGCGCGGATCGGCGACGCGGTGTGCATCGAGTTCGTGCGCTCGAGTGAGCGATGCGTGATGACCAACGAGGCTCAGCAGGACCTCCCCCACTCCCCGCTGGTATTGCGGGCCATCACGAAAGCTCACGACATGCGGTTGGATGGGCTTGCCACGGTCGTGTCACCAGGACAGGTGCGGGCCGGAGACCCCCTCGTTCTGCTTTAGGACTCATCGAAAGTGGACCTCGCACGTGAGATGATCTTGATTCGTGTCACGCGGAGATCTGATGGACGGGCGATGGGGCTTGTTACCGGCGGCTGGAGGCCGAGAACCGCGAGTTCCGAGAAGCCCCGGCCTTGGCCCTCGGCGAACGCCGCACTAACGGCATCCGGGGCAGTCGTGACGCTGCGATGCCAGCGTCCTCAAGGGTGATCAGCCCGTGCTGAGAGCCGATCGCTTCGACAGCGCGACGCTTAGAGAGCCCACCAGCAGAACAAGCGCAGCCCCGCCGAACGTGCGCGGCTGGCCAACCCGGAGAGCAGGACGAGTACCTCAAGCGCGGTGTCGGAGGTGATTCCATACTGCCGCAGCTCCTCGGTCTCAGACCACGGCCCGGACGCTTCCACAAGGGTGGCGTGTGTTGCTGAGGCCAGTGCGTCCTCAGGGTGTCGGACACGCTGACGATGAAGGCGCTCTCGGCTTTCGGTGATGAGAGCACGTCCCCAGCACGTGGACGTTCGGATGCCTCGTCATAAGTGCAGCCGGTCAAGATCGCTTCGAGCTGAGCCATCACAACGACCGGATCGATGCCCTTCAGCGGCACCACATCGAACACGGAAGGATTCGGACCACCGGGCTGGTCAAGCACGCGGACGGCCACGTCGTCATCGGAGGCCGAGAAGTAGTCGCACATCACCATGCCGAGATCCTCGCATCCAGCGACACGCCGAGGGGCACAACCCCACGGTGAACTCGGTGGCTCCGACCACCCCGTCGAGGTCGCTGTTCACAACACAACACCGCAGATCAGGCGACTCATCACGGAGCTGGTTCAAGATAACGGCCGCAAGCACCCCAGCCCGAGCCCGAGCCCGAGTGGGAGGCGCCTGCCAGGACGGCAGCCTGCCGGGGCCACGAAGCACACGGCCCGACCGGCAAGTTCGCCGAACGGCCCCGCCCCCACCATGCCCTGGTCCACGAGCTCCCCGACCAGGGCATGAGACTGCGCCACATCGCCCGCCTTCTGGGCTGCGGACCGCACACCGTCCAGCCGGACGCCCACGCCGCCCGCCGGCAGCCCATGGTCAAGCGTCGCAAGCGCCAACTCCCCTGCAAACTAGACCCGTTCAAGTCCTACCTGGCACAACGCTGGGCCGAGACCGATGGGAAGGCGACGATCCTCGACCTCCATCGGGAGATCACCGCCCGCGGCTTTCGCGGCCATTACTCCACCGTTCGCTCCTGGGGCCCACCGCGGCCTGTCCCGGTCAGAGGGCTTCACCCCCGCCCCTCCACGGCCTTCGGTACGCCAGGTCACCGCTAGCCCGGCGACGCGGCCGGGGGCGTACCGCAGGGCGTCCAGCAACTTGGTCCCAACTGTTGGGGCGTTCAGCGGGGCTGGCCGAGTGCTGCCGCCGGACGCAGGTTCTCCTCGAGTTTTTCGGCCATGGCGGCGCCGGCCAATGCCCGTCCCAGTCGAGGTGCCTGTTTGAAGAGGTTGTGCCCGGCTGCGAAAAAGATTCTGTCGGCTTCCCAGACCGCTATGCCGTCTTCGCTCCACGGCAGGCTTGTCACCCAGCAGTGCAGGTGCTCGACGGGCTCGGGGTCGAGGCGGGGCAATGCGCGGGAGACGTACGCGCTGGCGCGGTCACTGAGTGCCGCCAGTGCTTCGGGGTCCACGACGCTGCCATCCTCCCGCACCTCGACAGTTTGGCTGAGGCCCACCGCATATCGGCTGTTGCCCGGGTAGGGGGCTGCGTAGACGCCCACCTCCCCGAAGTCGCCGCTGCTGTCCTGCAGACAGGCGACCCGTTCCGGGGGCGCTCCCCTGACCTGGAAGGTGAGGCGGACGTGGGCTGCCGACCGTATGGGGAGCGAAAGCCCCACGTTGCGCGCCAGCCGCGCGGTGCCCAAGCCCGCGCATACCACGACGCTTGCGTACTCTTCGCGGCCGACGGTGCTGAGCACCTCCACCGTGCCGCGGCCCGTGGGACGCAGCGAGAGGACCTCGTCGGTGACCACAGAGTCACCCAGTGCATCGGCCAGGCACTCGACCGCGACACGGGTGCGGATGGCACCGCCGTCCTCATCAAGCATTGCGGGACCACGGTAGTCCGCGAGCAGCGGCATGCTGGCCTGAAGCTCGGCGCTGTCCACGGTCCGCACCGATATGCCGCCAGCATCCTGCAGAATGCGAAGTCTCCCAGGAACGGAACCGCCCAGGGCGACCACTCCATCCCGGGAGATCAGTTCGGCGCCCAACCGGTCGGCCCACTCGTTCCAGACGGCGCGGCCCTGCCGGGTGAATTCAACCAGGCGGGCGTCGTCGTGCGCGTGACGGAATATGCGGGACTCGCCACCGGATTGCCCGTTGCCTGGAACGCCGCTTTCGTAGACCCGCGCCGTCGTTCCGCGTTCGGCCAGTGCATAGGCGGTGCAGAGTCCGACGATGCCGGCTCCTACCACGGCCACGTCGGGAACCCGGTCCATTCGATCGCCTCACTTCGCGTCCCGGAGATTTCCCCCTACGGAGCAGGGGTTAGGTCATCTGTCGCCGCCGCGAAGTGGTGGGTGACTGGACCCGAGGGGCGGCAATGCCAGGCTCTACGCGATACGACGGCGGAACCGCCTCTTCTCCAGCGTCACACCGGTCTGAAATATGTCAAGCGGCCACCTCGGATGGCGGCCCCTACCGACCGGTGGAGAGTCGCGGGGGCGGACGCCTTGGTCGAGGCCTGGGAGGACCCCAGATCTGCCTACGGCCGTCGCCCTGTACCCAGGGAGGAACTGCGCGGGAACCGGAAGGTCACGGCCGCCTCCTCCCAGCGCCGACCGTCCGGGAGCGTGGTGCGGTCAGGAGCTGACGATGCGGCGCACGTTGTCGACGGCACTGCAGCTTTCCTTCAGCTGAGGCTCGCGCTCTTCCATAAACGCCTCGCCCGGTTCCTCGCGGCGCTCCATGGCCACATTCTCGCGCGCTCCGTTGAGGATGGTGCGCTCCTCCTCGTCGGCGTGGTGGGTGACGGCCTGAACGAGATGTTCCAGCCTCTCGTCCCATTCCTGGGAGCCGATCTTGTCGACTTCCAGGAGTTCCAGGAGTGCCTTGTTGCCCTCCTCCTGCTCCTCCTCGCCGTGTTCCAACTCTTCGTCGTCGATTCGCCGGCCACATCGCCGCCCTGCACCAGCCGTGGCCCGATGCTCTCGACCCCGCAGCCCGAGAACTGCGGGACGACGCCATGCCCTTGATCATCCGCAGGGCATCATTCGACACACTGGACGTGATCGAGAATCAGCTAGAGGTTGTCCCGTAACCGGTGGGGCGGTTGGTGCGTTGGCTGGGCATGGGTGGGGTGATCTCAGCGGATGATGCGAAGTGGATCGAGCCGTT
>NZ_JBIWJD010000035.1:0-15659 GCF_044764945.1 Streptomyces sp. NPDC093568
CTGGAGGTCGCGCTGTTCCGGCTCGTGGAGCACCTCGGCCTGCGGCCCAAGTACCTCGCCGGCCACTCCATCGGCGAACTCGCCGCCGCCCACGTTGCCGGAGTCCTCTCCCTCGAAGACGCCTGCACCCTCGTCGCCGCACGCGGCCGACTCATGCAGGCCCTGCCGGCCGGCGGAGGGATGCTCTCAGTACTCGCGCCCGAGGAGTTGGTGACGCCGTATCTGGCGGGGCGCGAGCACGAAGTGGCGGTTGCCGCCGTCAACGGGCCCGCCTCCACGGTCATTTCGGGTGCCGAGGCGGCCGTGACGGAGATCGCCGGGAGGCTCGCCGAAGCCGGTGTCAAGACGCGCAGGCTGCGGGTCAGTCACGCGTTCCACTCCCCGCACATGGACCCGATGCTCGACGACTTCCACACCATCGCAGCCGGGCTCACCTACCACCCACCCCGCATCCCCATCATCTCCAACGTCACCGGCACCCCCGCCACCACCGACCAACTCACCTCACCCCACTACTGGACCCGACACATCCGCGAAACCGTCCGCTTCCACGACGCCATCACCACCCTCCACCAACACGGCATCACCACCTACCTCGAACTCGGCCCCGACCCAGTCCTCACCACCATGGGCCAGGCATGCCTCCCCGAAGTCACGGACACACAGCCGGAGTTCATCGCGGTCCTGCGCAAGGACTCGCAGGACACCGAGAGCTTGACGACCGCGCTCGCTCGGCTATGGGTACGCGGTGCGCCACTCGACTGGCAGGCCGTGTTCGGCGGCGGGGAGGCGCGGCGGGTCGATCTGCCGACGTACGCGTTCCAGCGCCGGCGCTACTGGCTGAGCCATGACGCCTCGCGCAGCCCCGACGCGGATGCCGCTCGCCTCGGGCTGGGAGCGGCCGGGCATCCGCTGCTCGGCGCGGCGGTCTCGCTCGCGGACGCCGAGGGCCTGGTACTGACCGCGCGTCTGTCCCTGCGGGACCAGCCCTGGCTCGCGGACCACGCGGTCCTCGGCACCGTTCTGTTCCCGGGCGCGGCGCTGGTGGAACTGGCCCTCCGCGCGGGCGACCTCGCCGGATGCGAGGTCGTGGAGGAGCTGACGCTTCAGGCGCCGCTGGCGCTCGCGTCGTCCGGGCAGGTCCAGGTGCAGATAGCGGTCGGCGCTCCCGACGGGTCGGGGCGCTGCACCTTCAGCGTGCATTCGCGGTCCGGCGACGATACGGCCGAGCGGGCGTGGACCCGGCATGCGACGGGCGTGCTGGCTCCGGCCACGTCCCGGGCGCCGGACGCCGAGCTGGCGGTCTGGCCGCCGTCGGGGGCACAGTCCGTGGACCTCGACGCGTGGTACGGCACGCTCGCCGGGAAGGGCCTCGACTACGGTCCCGCCTTCCAGGGCCTGCGCCGGGTGTGGCGGACCGCCGACGCGGTGTTCGCCGAGATCGCCCTGGGCGACGACCAGGCGGCGGGTGCGGGCAGGTACGGGCTGCACCCCGCGTTGCTCGACGCCGCACTCCACGCCCTGGAACTGGGCGCGCTGGAGGCGTCCGACGAGCTGCGGCTGCCGTTCCACTGGAGCGGCGTACGGCTGCATGCGACCGGCGCCACCACGGCGCGGGTACGTCTGACGCCTGCCGGACCCGACACGGTGTCGCTGCTGATGGCGGACGCGGCCGGCGAGCCGGTCGCGGAGGTCGCGGCGCTGACGCTGCGCTCGGCGAGCGCCGAGCAGGTGCGGGACGCGAGCCGCTCCGAGGAGCAGGACACGCTGTTCCGCGTGGAGTGGGTGCCCCTCGCGGCGACGCCCGGCACGGCTTCCGGGACCGTTCTGCGCGTCCCCGCTCACGGCTCGGTGCACGAGACCGTGCAGACGGTGCTCACCGAGGCCCAGCAGTGGCTCACCGCGGACCTGCCGGAGGACGAACGGCTGGTCGTCGTCACCGAAGGCGCCGTGTCGGTCTCGGGCGAAGCGCCCGACCCCGCGGGTGCCGCCGTCTGGGGCCTGTTGCGCTCGGCGCAGACCGAGAACCCGGACCGGATCGTCCTCGTCGACGCCACGGGCGACGAAGCGGCGCCCTTTGTCGAAGGTGAGCCGCAGATCGCCGTGCGGGACGGGCGGTACTACGCCCCGCGCCTGACCACGGTCGCCGCGCCCGCCCCCGGCCCGTCCCCCTTCGTGCCCGGCGGCACGGTCCTGCTCACCGGGGCCACCGGCGCCCTGGGCGGGTTGTTCGCCCGTCACCTCGTCACCGAGCACGGGGTTCGGCATCTGCTGCTGGCCAGCCGTCGCGGCGGTGCGGCCGCGGGTGCGCGGGAGCTGGAGCGGCAACTGACCGACCTGGGCGCGGAGGTGACGTTCGCCGCCTGCGACATCGCCGACCGCGTCGCGCTGGACGCGCTGTTGGCCACGATCCCGGCCGAGCACCCGCTGACCGGTGTCGTCCACGCGGCCGGCGTCCTCGACGACGGTGTCTTCACCTCCCTCACCCCCGAGCGGGTCTCCGCGGTGCTGCGGCCGAAGGCCGACGCCGCCCGCAATCTGCACGAGGCCACCCGCGGGCTGGAGCTGACCGTCTTCGCGCTGTTCTCGTCGGTCGCCGGTACGTACGGCACCGCGGGCCAGGGCAGCTATGCCTCGGCCAACGCCTATCTGGACGCGCTGGCGCGGCAGCGCGTGGCGGAAGGGCTGCCCGCGGTGTCGCTCGGCTGGGGCGCGTGGGCCGACGACGGGATGGCGGCGACGCTCGGCGAGACCGACCTCGCGCGTCTGCGCCGTACCGGTATCGCCGCGCTGGAACCCGCAGTCGGCCTGCGGCTGTTCGACGCGGCGCTCGCGCTCGACGTCCCGGACGTGGTGCCGATGGCCCTCGACCGGTCCGCCCTGCGAGGCGCCGAGGTCCCGTCCGTCCTCCGCGGACTCATCCGTACGACGACCCGGCGCACCGCCCGGTCCGCGGACGGGCCGTCCCCCGACTCGCTGGGGCAGCGGCTGGCCGCGCTCCCGGCCGACCGCCGGGAGACATTCCTGCTCGACCTGGTACGAGGTGAGGCAGCGGGTGCCCTCAACTATGCGGGCGTTGACGCGGTGGACCCCCGGCGCGGCTTCCGGGAGCTGGGCATCGACTCGCTCACCGCCGTCGAACTGCGCAACCGCCTCAACAAGGCCACCGGTCTGCGCCTGCCCGCCACCCTCGTCTTCGACCACCCCACCCCCGAAGCCGTGGCACGTCTGCTTCTCACCGAAGTCGCCCCCGCCGACGGCGAGTCCGAGTCGGTGAAGGTCGCCACGGCGGAGCGTGCCGCCGTCACTCTCGATGACGATCCGGTCGTCGTGATCGGGATGAGCAGCAGGCTCCCCGGCGGCATCAACACCCCCGAACAGCTCTGGGACCTGGTCTCCACCGGCGGCGACGCCATCACCGACTTCCCCCACGACCGCGGCTGGGACCTCGACACCCTCTACCACCCCGACCCCGAACACCCCGGCACCACCTACACCACCCACGGAGGCTTCCTCCACGACGCAGCAGACTTCGACGCCGACTTCTTCGGCATCTCCCCCCGCGAAGCCCTCGCCATGGACCCCCAACAACGACTCCTCCTCGAAACCACCTGGGAAGCCATCGAACGCGCCGGCATCGACCCCACCACCCTCCACGGCACCAACACCGGCATCTACGCAGGCGTGATGTACCACGACTACGTCAGCCGGCTGCCCTCCGTGCCGGAGGACCTGGAGGGGTATCTCGGCACGGGCAACACCGGCAGCGTGCACACGGGCAGGGTGGCGTACACCCTGGGTCTGGAGGGCCCGGCCGTCACCGTGGACACCGCCTGCTCCTCCTCCCTGGTCGCCCTCCATATGGCCGCCCAGTCACTGCGCGCCGGAGAGTGCACACTCGCCCTCGCGGGCGGCGTCACGGTCATGTCCACACCCAGCACCTACATCGAATTCAGCCGGCAGCGGGGCCTCGCCCCCGACGGACGCTGCAAACCCTTCTCCGCCACCGCCGACGGCACCGGATGGTCCGAGGGCGTCGGAATCCTCCTCCTGGAGAAACTCTCCGACGCCCAGCGCAACAACCACCCCGTCCTCGCGATCATCCGCGGCTCGGCCATCAACCAGGACGGCGCCAGCAACGGCCTCACCGCACCCAACGGGCCCTCCCAGCAACGCGTCATCCGGTCAGCACTCCACAGCGCCGGACTCGACGCAGCCGACATCGACGCCGTCGAAGCACACGGCACCGGCACCCGCCTCGGCGACCCCATCGAAGCCCAAGCCCTCCTCAACACCTACGGACAAGCCCACACCGACGAACAACCCCTCTGGCTCGGCTCCCTCAAATCCAACATCGGCCACACCCAAGCCGCCGCAGGCGTCGCCGGCATCATCAAAATGATCAAAGCGATGGAACACGGGATCCTGCCCCGCACCCTCCACGCCGACGAACCCTCACCCCTCATCGACTGGGACACCGGAGCCATACGACTCCTCAACCAGCCACAACCCTGGCCCGACCACAACCACCCCCGCCGCGCCGCCATCTCCTCCTTCGGCATCAGCGGCACCAACGCCCACGTCATCCTCGAACAAGCACCACCCACCACCGAACCCGACAACCCCACCTCCGAACCGCCCGTCGTCGTACTGCCGGTGTCGGCCCGCACCCCTGCGGCGCTCGAGGCGCAGGCCGCTCAGCTTCTCGCCCGGATGGACGCGGACGGTCCCAAGGGGGCAGAGCTCGGCTACTCCCTCACGGAGACCAGGTCGACCCTGGACGTCCGCGCGGTGGTCCTGGCGACCGACGAGGACGGATTGCGCTCGGGACTGGCCGCGCTCGCGCGGTCCGGCTCGTCGCCCGCGCTGGTTCGCGGGCCCCGTGACGAGACCGAGGGCGCCGGGGCGCCGGCGTTTCTGTTCACCGGACAGGGCAGCCAACGACCCGGTATGGGACGGGAGTTGTACGAGGCCTACCCGGTCTTCGCGGAGGCGCTGGACGCGGTCTGCGCGGCCTTCGTGCCGCATCTGGACCGGCCTCTTCAGGAGGTGGTGTTCGCCGAGGACGGCTCGGCGGATGCGGCGCTGCTGGACGAGACGGCGTACACCCAGACCGCGCTGTTCGCGGTCGAAGTGGCGCTGTTCCGGCTCGCCGAGTCGTGGGGACTGCGCCCAGGTCATCTGCTGGGGCACTCGATCGGTGAGCTGACCGCCGCGCATGTGGCGGGGGTGCTGTCGCTCACCGACGCATGTGCCCTGGTGGCCGCGCGGGGCCGTCTCATGCAGGCGCTCCCGCCGGGCGGGGCCATGCTCTCCGTGCTGGCCCCTGAGGAGGAGGTCGCCACGCGACTGGCCGGTCGCGAGACCGAGGTTAGTGTCGCCGCCGTCAACGGCCCGGCGTCCACGGTGATCTCAGGTGCTGCGGACGCAGTGACCGCCGCCGCCGACGAACTGGCCGAACTCGGTTTCAAGACGCGTCGGCTCCGGGTCAGCCACGCGTTCCACTCCCCGCTCATGGAGCCGATGCTTCAGGAGTTCCGCGCCGTGGTCGCCGGGCTGTCCTTCAAGGAGCCGCGCATTCCGGTGGTGTCCAACGTGTACGGGCGCCTGGCCACGGCTGACGAGCTGTGCTCGCCGGAGTACTGGGTGCGGCATGTCCGTGAGGCGGTCCGTTTCCACGACGGTCTCACCGCGCTCCTGACGGCCGGCGTGACGACCTTCGTGGAGCTGGGGCCGGACGCCGTGCTCACGGCCCTCGCGCAGGAAGCGCTGATCGACCGGGCGGACGCGGTCGGGCTGGTGCCCGCGCAGCGGCGCGGGCATCCGCAGGCAGAGACGTTCGCCGCCGCGGTCGCCACCGCGTTCGTGCGCGGGGCGGACGTCGACTGGCAGGCGGTGTACGCCGGTTCGGGCATCCGCCGAGTGGATCTGCCGACCTACCCCTTCCAGCGGCGTCGGTACTGGATGGAGGCCGACCTGACGGAAGCAGCCCCGGTGCCGGGCTCGACGGAGGCCCGGTTCTGGTCGGCCGTGGAGCGTGCGGACCTCGCTTCGCTGGCGGCGACGCTGGGCGCAGCGGACGCGTCGGCACTCACCGGCGTACTGCCGGTCCTCGCGTCCTTGCGGCGCCGGAGCACCGTGGAGGTCGTCCCCGACGAGGCGGGCGAGGCCGTGGCGGCGCCACAGGAGACGTTCGCCGCACTGTCACCGAAGGAGCGCGAACGTCGGCTCCTTGAGCTCGTGCGCGCGGAGATCGCCCTCGTCCTCCGCTACGACGACGCGTCGGCCGTCGAGCCGCGGCGCTCCGTCCGGGAGCTCGGCTTCGACTCGCTGGCCGCGGTGACCCTGCGCAACAAGCTGGCCGCGGCCACGGGGCTGGCCCTGCCCACGACTGTGGTGTTCGACCATCCGACACCGGTGGCGCTGGCCGCGCATCTGTCCGGCGAACTCACCCCGAAGGCAGCGGCTGTCGACGTGGACGGCCAACTCGACCGGCTGAGCGAGGCGTTGGCGACGGCGGGCGACGTCGGCGTCCGCACCCGCGCGGCGGCCCGGCTCCAGGCTCTGCTGTCCGAGCTGGACGTACCGGCCGCGCAGTCCGCCCCGGGCGACGACCTCGCGGACCGACTCGCGGACGCGGACGGCGACGACCTCTTCGACCTCATCGACTCCGAACTCGGCTCGTCCTGACCCCTTCGGACAGTCACCGACCCCTGGAACCAGCGAGGAACGCGATGTCTGAGTCTGACGAAAAGAAACTACGCGACTATCTGAAGCGGGTGACGGTCGAGCTGCGGGACTCCCGGGAACGGCTCCGCCAGGCCGAGGAGTCGTGGAACGAACCCTTGGCGATCGTCGGTATGGGTTGCCGGCTGCCCGGCGGGGTGCGTTCGCCGGAGGAGCTGTGGTCGCTGGTGTCCGACGGCGTGGACGCGATCTCGGAGTTCCCGGACGACCGTGGCTGGGACGTGGAGGGCCTGTACGACCCGGAACCGGACCGGCCCGGGAAGTCGTACACCCGCAGGGGTGGATTCCTCTATGACGCCGCCGAGTTCGACGCGGGGTTCTTCGGGATCTCCCCGCACGAGGCCCTCGCCATGGACCCGCAGCAGCGGCTCTTCCTGGAGACCTCGTGGGAGGCGCTTGAGCGGGCCGGGATCGACCCGGCCGCCCTGCGCGGCAGCGACACCGGTGTGTTCGCGGGCTGTGTCACCTCCGACTACCAGGTGCTGCTGGCCTCCGCGCCCCAGGAGATCGAGGCGTACCGGCTGACGGGATCGGCGACCAGTGTCCTGTCGGGGCGGGTGGCGTACCTGTTCGGGCTTGAGGGTCCCGCGGTCACGGTCGACTCCGCCTGCTCCTCCTCGTTGACGGCGCTGCATCTCGCCGCGCAGGCCCTGCGCCGCGACGAGTGCTCGCTGGCACTGGTGGGCGGGGTGACCGTGATGGCCACCCCTACCGGGTTCGTCGACTTCAGCCGGCAGCGCGGGTTCGCACCGGACGGGCGCTGCAAGGCGTTCGGCGCGGGCGCGGACGGCACGGGCTTCGCCGAGGGGGTCGGCGTGCTGGTCGTGGAGCGGCTGTCCGACGCACGGCGGCTCGGACACCGCGTCCTCGCGATCGTGCGCGGCAGCGCCGTCAACCAGGACGGGGCGAGCAACGGGCTCACCGCACCCAGCGGCACGGCCCAGCAACGGGTGATCCGGTCGGCGCTGGCCTCGGCGGGCCTCACGCCGGCGGATGTGGACGCGGTGGAGGCGCACGGCACGGGCACCAGGCTGGGCGACCCGATCGAGGCGCAGGCCCTGATCGGCACCTACGGCCAGGACCGGGCGGCCGACCGGCCGCTGTGGCTGGGCTCGGTGAAGTCGAACGTCGGGCACACCCTGGCCGCGGCCGGTGTCGTCGGCGTGATCAAGATGGTCAAGGCGCTGGAGCACGGGGTGCTGCCGCGGACGCTGCACGCCGACGAGCCGTCCGGGTTCGTCGACTGGTCGGCGGGCGCGGTGCGGTTGCTGACCGAGCAGCGGGACTGGCCTCGGACCGGCAGGGTGCGCCGCGCGGCCGTCTCCGCCTTCGGTATGAGCGGCACCAACGCCCATGTGGTGCTGGAGCAGGCCCCGCCGGTCACCGTGCCTGAGGAACCGCCCGCCGAGGAGCCGTCGCTGGTCGCGCTGCCGCTCTCCGCACGCGGTGAGGCGGCGCTACGCGCACAGGCGGCCCGGCTGCGTGGCCATCTGCTGGCCCGCCCCGAGCTGTCCGCCGCCGACGTGGGGCACTCTCTCGCCGTGACCCGCTCGGCCCATGACCACCGTGCGGTGGTGCTGGGCGCGGACTCGGAGGACCTCCTGGCGGGGCTGGCCGCCCTGGCACGGGGCGAGACGTCCGGTCGGAGCGTCGCGGGAGTGGCCCGGGAGCGCGGCCGTACCGTCTTCGTCTTCCCCGGCCAGGGCTCGCAGTGGGCCCAGATGGCCGTCCGACTGCTCGACGAGGCGCCGGTGTTCGCCGATCGGATGCGGGAGTGCGACGCGGCGGTCGCGGCCGTCACCGGCTGGTCGGTGCAGGACGTGCTGCGCGAGGGCCCCGGCGCGCCCTCGCTGGAGCGCATCGAGATCGTGCAGCCGGTGCTGTTCTCCGTGATGGTGTCCCTCGCCGAGCTGTGGCGGCGGCACGGCGTGGAGCCGGACGCCGTGGTCGGGCACTCCCAGGGCGAGATCGCCGCGGCCTGCGTCAGCGGCGCGCTGACGCTGGAGGACGCCGCGCGGATCGTTGTGCTGCGCTCTCAGTTGTTCGCGGACGAGTTGGTCGGGCGGGGCGCGGTGGCCTCCATCGCGCTGTCCCGGCGCGAGGCCGAGGAGTGGCTGGCCCCGTACGGGGACCAGCTGGCGGTCGCCGGGGTGAACAGCCCACGTCTGGTGACCGTGGCCGGCGCCCCCGAACCGCTGGAGGAGCTGGTCAAGGCGCTCACGGCCCGCGGAGTCCGGGCGCGTGTCGTCCCCGCGACCGTCGCCTCACACTCCCCCCAGGTGGACCGGCTGCGCGAGCGGGTGGCCGAGTTGCTCTCCTTCGTCCGCCCCCGCGAGGGCAGGGTGCCGCTGTACTCCACGGTCACCGGTGAGGTCCTGCGCGGGCCGGAGCTGACGGCCGGATACTGGTTCGAGAACTGCCGTCGGCCGGTGAACTTCGAACCGGTGGTACGCCGGCTGCTCGACGACGGGTTCGACGTGTTCGTCGAGTCCAGTGCCCATCCGGTACTGGTGCTCGGAGTCGACGAGACCGCCGAGGACGCCGGTGCGGACGCCCTCGTGACCGGGACGCTGCGCCGCGGCGACGGTGGTTTTCACCGCTTCCTGACGTCGCTGTCCGAGACATATGTACGAGGCCGGTCGGTGGACTGGCAGGCCGTGCTCGGAACGGGTCGGGCCACGGTGGAGCTGCCCACCTACCCGTTCCAGCGTGAGCGCTACTGGGTCGAGCCACCTCAGGAACAGCCCGCCGCCGCCACAGCGGACGCGGACTTCTGGGACGCGGTCGAGCGGCAGGACGTCGAGGGCCTCGCGGCGTCGCTGCGCCTGGCCGACACCTCGGCTCTGGGCGAGCTGCTGCCCGCGCTGTCCTCCTGGCGACGGGAGAGCAGGGAGGTCGGCGCGGTCGACGCCTGGCGGTATCAGATCGTGTGGCGGCACTCGGCCGAGCCGGCCGGGGCCGTACTGTCCGGCGGCTGGCTGCTGGTGCGGTCCGGGCACGACGGTGACGACCGGGTCACCGACGACTTGTCCCGGCTGCTGTCGTCGGCCGGCGCGCGAGCCGCGACCGTCACGATCGGAGCCGACGACCGTGCCACCGTCGCCCGGCGGCTCGGCGAGACGGCCGCGGCTTTGGACGCGGACGGCACACCCCTGTCGGGGATCGTCTCGCTGCTGCCCCCCGCCCTGGACGATCCCTCCCAGGCGGCTGTGTCGGAGGGGCTGGACAGGACGGTGCTGCTCCTTCAGGCCCTGTCGGACTCGGGCCTGGCGGCACCCGTCTGGACGGTGACCCGGGGTGCCGTGCAGGCGGAGGCGTCCGACCGCGTCGTACCGGAGCAGGCGCAGGTATGGGGTCTCGGGCAGGTGGCCTCACTGGAGACGCCACAGCTGTGGGGCGGTCTCGTGGACCTTCCGGTGGAACCCGGGGAACGGGAACTGGCGTGGCTGGTCGCGCTGTTGCCGGCCCTCGGCGGTGAGACCCAGGTCGCCGTACGGCCCTCCGGTCTGTATGTACGCCGACTGGTGCCGGCTCCCTCCCCCGCTCTCGATCGGCGTCTGCCCGGCGAGCGGGGCACCTGGCTCGTCACCGACGGCGTCACCGGCGAGGGCGCGCACATCGCGCGGCTGCTGGCGCAGAAGGGGGTCGGCGATCTGCTGCTCACCGTCCAGCCGGGTACTCGGGCCGGGGTCGTCGAGGCGGTGGAGGACGAACTCGCCGGGCTCGGTGCCCGGGTGAGGGTCGCCGTCTGCGATGTCGCGGACCGCGACGCCCTGGCCCGGGCGCTCTCGGACCTCCCCGACGACGCACCACTGACCGGGGTCGTCCACACGGCGGGGCTCCTGGAGGACACCCCCCTGGACCGGCTGACAGCCGGCGAACTGGAGCGCACCCTGCGCACCAAGGTCCTCGGCGCCCGCCATCTGCACGAACTGACCAAGGACCGGGAGGTGTCGGCGTTCGTGCTGTTCTCCTCCGTCACCGCGGCGTTCGGAGGCGGCCTCGGACTCGCCGCGCACGCGGCGGCCAACGCGCACCTCGACGCGCTGGCGGCGCACCGCAGGTCTCTTGGACTGCCGGCGGTCGCACAGGCGTGGGGGATCTGGCGCGGCGACCCCGCCGACGAGGAGGGCAGGGCACTGGAGGAGGCACGGCGGGAGCGGTTGGAGCGCCGAGGGCTGCCGCTGCTGCGCCCGGCCCCCGCCCTCGCGGCCTTCGAGCGGGCGCTGGCCTCGCCGACACCGACGATCGTCCTCGCGGACATCGACTGGGGCCGCTACACCCGGGTTCTCGACGCCCGGCCCAGCGCGCTGATCTCCGAGGTCCCCCAGGTGCGGAAGGCCCGCAAGGAGGCCGCCGCGACGGCGGGGAACACCTCGGACACACTCGCGCGGCTGGCCCGGATGCCCGTGGCGCAGCGCCGGGAAGCGCTGCTGGACCTGGTCCGGGCGGAGGTGGCGGCGGTGCTGGGGCATCCGGACCCGTCAGCGGTGGCGGCGCGGCGCGAGTTCCTGGAGCTGGGCATGGACTCGGTGACGACGGTCGCGCTGCGCAACCGGATCGCCTCGGCCACGGGCCTGCACCTGCCGGCCCGCGTCATCCTCGAACAGCGCACTCCCGAGGCGTTGGCCCGGCATCTCGACGGCGAACTCACGGAAGGCCCGGCTGATCCCGCGCCCAGCGGTGCTCTCGCCGCCGCCTTCACCGCGGCCCACGAGGCCGGGGCGACCGAGGTGGCCCTCGCCCGGCTGGCTCAGGCCGCCCGGGAGCGTCCGGCTTTCACGGCCCTCGAGGCGGCTGACCTCCCGGAGCCGGTGCGGCTCGCCCAGGGCGGGGAGCGTCCGCGGCTGCTGTGCCTGCCGACGGTGCTCGCGACCTCGGGACCACATCAGTTCGCGCGGTTCGCCGCCCCCTTCGCCGGCGAGCGGGACGTCGTAGGCCTGTCGCTGCCGGGCTTCAGGGACGGCGAGCGGCTGCCCGCGACCCTGGAGGCGCTCGTGGAGGCGTCGGCGCAGGCCGTGCGGCGGGCCTCCGACGGGACGCCGTTCGTTCTGGTCGGGTACTCCTCCGGCGGCATCGTCGCCCATGAGACCGCCCGGCTGCTGGAGAGCGCCGGGGTCTTCCCGGACGCGCTGATCCTGCTCGACACCTATGAACTCGGCGACACGGCGCGGTCGGCCGCCACGCCCGAGCTGATGACGCGCATGCTCAGCCGCTTCGACGAGCTCGGGGACCTGAACGACACCCGGCTCACCGCGATGGCGGGCTATCTGGGCCTGCTGGACGGCTGGCAGCCGGCGCCCCTGAAGTCTCCCGTGCTGCTGGTACGTCCGTCCGATCCGCTGCCGGGGTCGGCGCAGGGGGCCTGGCAGCAGCAGTCCGAGACGGCCGGTGTGCCGGGCGACCACTTCTCGATGATCGAGGAGCACGCCCCGGACACGGCGGCGGCCGTCGTCCACTGGCTCGCCGCGCTCCACACCAGGGAGCCGGCGTGAGCCCCGACGAGCGAACGGTGGAGGCATCGCGTATGACATCGGGATCCACGGTGGTGATCGTGGGCGCCGGACCGGTCGGCCTGGCCGCGGCCTGCGCTCTGCGGCAACGCGGCATACCCGCCCGGGTGCTGGAGGCCGCCGACTCCACGCAGCGCGGATCGCGCGCCGTGCAACTGCACGCCCCGACCCTGCGGATCTTCCACGAACTGGGTGTTCTCGACGAGGCCGAGCGTCGCGGTCTGCGGATCCGCGCCAACGAGTACCACCTGGCGAGCGGCCGCACGCTGCACATCGAACTCGGCTCCCGCAACGAGCCGTTGATGCTGCCCCAGGAGGTCACCTGTGAACTGCTGGAGCGGCGCCTCGAACAGCTCGGCGGCAAGGTGGAGCGGGGAGTCGAGGTCACCAAGGCCGTGCCGTACGACGATGTCGTCGCCGTCAGCACGACCGGTGCGGGCGGCGCCGAACGCATCGAGGCGGACTGGGTCATCGCCGCCGACGGAGTGCGCAGCCGTGTCCGCGAGCAACTCGGCATCGGCTTCGCCGGAAGTCCGGTACCGGTCAACTTCCTGCTGGCGGAGGGCCGGATCGAGGGGCGGCAGGTCGACCGGGCGGTGCACTACTTCCTCGGCCTGACCGGTTCGGTCGTCTTCGCGTCGATGCCCGGCGACCGGGTGCGCATCTCCGCGGCCGTACCACCCGGACACCCCCTCACCCAGGAGGGAGTGCAGCAGATCCTCGACGAGCGCGGCCCTGGTGGACTGCGCATCGTCTCGCTCGACATGGTGAACAACTTCACCAGCCAGGAGCGGATCGCCGAGCGGCTGCGCCAGGGACGGATCTTCCTCGTGGGCGACGCCGCCCACACCCATTCACCGCTCGGCGGCCAAGGCCTCAACCTCGGCTTCCAGGACGTGCACAACCTGGTCTGGAAGCTGGCCGGGGTCATCGAGGGCAGGCTCAGCCCGAGGGTGCTCGACAGCTACGGACCGGAGCGGCGCCACGCGGCCGAGCAGATCGTGAGCAACACCCGTCAGTTCCTGCGGATGTTCACGCTCGGCCCGGCCGCGTCCCGGGTGCGCAACACGGCCTGGAGCGCGCTGGAGTCCGTGGGCCTGCTGCGCCGCTGGTTCGCGCCGCTGCTCGCCGGCTGGCGGGTCCGCTATCCGGCGGGCGGATCCGCCGGCCGGCCGAGTGCTCGCCGACTGCCGCGTCCGGGCACCCGCTCGCCGCTCTGGTCGGAACCGGGCCCCGCTGCCGACCATTACCGGCTGCTCACCACAGGTCCTCGGGGGCGCGGCACGGCGCGGCGCGGTCGGTCCCTCGCCGACCGTTGGCCCCGCCTGGTCCAGCACAGCCACCTCGACCGCGGCGCCCCCGGGTTCGTCCTGCTGCGACCCGACGGCTACGTCGCGGCGAGCGGTGCGACCCACACCGACTGGGAGCACGCGAGCAGCCTGCTGAGCGACGTGGCGGCTGACCTCACCACGACATCGAGAGGAGCGGGGACGTGACCATCCGGGACCGCCTGGACGAACTGCACGCCCTCAAGGAACTGGCCCGGCGGGGACCCGACCCGAAGGCCACCGCACGACAGCACGACCGGGGCAAGCTCACCGCGCACGAACGCATCGAACTCCTGCTGGACAAGGGTTCCTTCCAGGAGATCGAGGCGCTGCGCCGGCACCGGGCCGGTGGGTTCGGCCTTGAGCACAAGCGCCCGCCGACCGACGGGGTGATCACCGGCTGGGGCACCGTGCACGACCGGACGGTGTTCGTGTACGCCCATGACTTCCGGGTCTTCGGCGGAGCGCTCGGCGAGGCACACGCGGCCAAGATCCACAAGCTGATGGACCTGGCCGAGGCGGCCGGGGCGCCCCTGATCAGCCTCAACGACGGGGCGGGCGCCCGTATTCAGGAGGGCGTCACCGCGCTCGCCGGATACGGCGGCATCTTCCGGCGCAACACCCGCAACTCCGGGGTGATCCCGCAGATCAGTGTGATGCTCGGCCCGTGCGCGGGAGGCGCCGCCTACTCCCCCGCCCTGACCGACTTCGTGTTCATGGTCCGTGACACGGCGCAGATGTTCATCACCGGGCCGGACGTCGTGCAGGCCGTGACCGGCGAGTCGGTCACCATGAACGGCCTCGGCGGCGCCGATGTGCACGCCTCCGTCTCGGGCGTGGCGCAGTTCGCGTACGACGACGAGGAGACCTGCCTGGAGGAGGTCCGCTATCTGCTGTCGCTGCTGCCGCAGAACAACCGCGAGCTGGCACCCCCCGCCCCGGCCTCCGACCCCGCGGACCGCCGCAACGACACGCTGCTCGACCTGGTCCCCGAGGACGCCAACCAGGCGTACGACATGCGGGCCGTGATCGAGGAGATCGTCGACGACGGCGAGTACTTCGAGGTCCACGCCGCCTGGGCGACCAACATCGTCTGCGCGCTGACCCGCCTGGACGGGCATGTCGTGGGGATCGTCGCCAACCAGCCCTCCTCCGTCGCCGGCGTGCTCGACATCCACGCCAGCGAGAAGGCCGCCCGCTTCGTGTCCACCTGCGACTCGTTCAACATCCCGCTGGTGACCCTGGTGGACGTGCCGGGCTTCCTGCCCGGGGTCGACCAGGAGCACGGCGGCATCATCCGGCACGGCGCCAAGCTGCTGTACGCGTACTGCAACGCGACGGTCCCGAGGGTCTCGCTGGTGGTGCGCAAGGCATACGGCGGGGCGTACATCGTGATGGACTCCCGCTCCATCGGCGCCGATGTCGCCCTGGCCTGGCCGTCGAACGAAATCGCGGTGATGGGCGCCGAAGGAGCCGCCAACGTCATCTTCCGCCGCGAGATTCAGGGCGCCGACGATCCCGACGCGGTACGCCGCCAGAAGATCGACGCGTACAAGTCCGAGCTGATGCACCCCTACTACGCGGCGGAACGCGGTCTGGTCGACGACGTGATCGACCCCCGCGACACCCGATCGGTCCTGATCGGGGCCCTGGCCATGCTGCGCACCAAGCACGGGGACCTTCCGTCGCGCAAGCACGGCAACCCCCCGGCGTAAGTCCCCCGGCGCACAGCGAACGAACGAAGGCGGAGACATGAACGGCCTGAAAGTCGTGCACGGCAACCCGAGTCAGGAAGAGCTCGCCGCTGTGGTGACCGTCCTGCTCTCTCTCACCAGGCAGGACACGGAACCCGAGGGCGGCCCGGCGAGGCGTCCTTCCCGGGAGGTCCGCTGGAGCCGGGGCGGCCGTGCGTATCCGGCCCCGGCGGGGTCATGGAAGTTCGCCTCATGACAGCGGGGCGGCACGCCGGGCGGATCCGCAAGGTGCTCATCGCCAACCGTGGCGAAATCGCTGTCCGCGTGGCCCGGGCCTGCCGGGACGCCGGGATCGCGAGCGTGGCCGTCTACGCGGA
>NZ_JBIWJD010000036.1:0-15265 GCF_044764945.1 Streptomyces sp. NPDC093568
GGCAACGGCGTTCACCAGGCCATGCTCGGCATCGCCCGGCTCCACAACCTGGCCCTCACCGGATAACTCACGCCCCATACGGGACAACCTCTAGAGCGCCGTGGGGTGTCCCCCGACGAGATCTTCGGCCCGTACGCCGACCCCTTCCCCCACTTCCAGTCCGGTGCGGACTAGCCCGTGTTTTAGGTAGCGGCGGCGGTCATCGCCGCCCCGCTCAGGCTCGGGGGGAGGCCGATCTCGTGGTAATGGCGAATCGCCCGTGGCGTGGTGCAGGCGAAGGCCGCCGCGTCACCGATCTTGACCTGACGGGGTGGCATGAAAGACGCATGCATAGGTAGGGACCTTTCCTCAAGGCATCGGGACGTAAGTCCACCGGAACACATGCCACTACGGAAGGTGCAACCCCATACACACCGCGCCGCGCCAATGTTCAGCTTCTCCGCGAAGCCGATCCCAGGAGATGACAACCAGGCCGGCGGTCTGATCCTGAAGAGCTACCACGCCCAGAACAGCATCATCGAAGGATTGAACGACGGCTTCATCGTCAAGATCGTCATCTGATGACCGGATGCCCATCCCGACAGGGCGGTTCCCCGGGCCGCCCTTGCCCACCGGTTCCGCGTTTTACGCGTCGGTAGGCAGGCCAGAACTGCACGAGTTGACTTCCGCTCCCCGGGCTAAAGCCCGGGGATTCCTACCACGGTCGGCTGACCGTCTCGGTGGGTTCCTGCTTCACCGCGCTGGGCCGGTACGAGTACCGGTCTTACCTGCGCTCCACAGGCTGACACCGCCAGTCCGGCGGCCTTGGCGACGTTGACCGCCGCGTTGATGTCCCGGTCGAGAACGGCCCCGCAAGCCCCGCATTCCCACACGCGAATGTGCAGGGGCTTGGGACCGTCCTTGACGCCGCACTGCGAGCAGACCTGGGAGGTCGGCTCGAACCGTCCAATGCGGAGGAAGCTGCGGCCGAACTTCGCGGCCTTGTACTCCAGCATCGTGACGAACGCGGACCATCCCGCGTCGTGGACGGACTTGGCCAAGCGCGTACGGGCGAGCCCCTTCACCGCCAGGTCCTCAACGGCAATCGCTTGGTTATCGCGAATGATCCTCGTTGAGAGCTGGTGATGGAACTCGCGCCGTGTGTCGGCCACCTTCGCATGAGCGCGGGCGACCTTGATGCGGGCCCTGTCCCTGTTCTTTGATCCATTGGCCTTGCGGGACAGGCGGCGCTGTTCCCTCTTGAGTTTCTTCTCGGCCCGGCGCAGGAAGCGCGGGGTGTCGATCTTCGTGCCGTCGGAGAGGACCGCGAAGTGCCCGAGGCCCAGGTCGATGCCGACGGCGGATACCACGTCGGGCAGCGTCTCGGGGGCGGTCTCCACGACGAAGGACGCGAAGTATCTCCCGGCAGCGTCTTTGATCACGGTTACCGTGGACGGCACGGAGGGCAGGCTGCAGGACCACTCGACCCGCACGTCGCCGATCTTCGGCAGGGACAGGTCCCCGCCGGTCGTGATCTTCCATCGGGCGTTCGCGGTGAACCGTACTGCCTGCCGGTTGTCCTTGCGGGATTTGAACCGGGGCGCTCCCATGCGCGGGCGCTTGCCCTTGAGGCCGTCGAAGAAGTTCCGATATGCGGTGTCCAGGCCCCGGAGGGACTGCTGGAGGACGACGGCGGACACCTCGCCGAGCCATGCGCGCTCTTCGGTGAGCTTGGCCTCGGTGATCAGCAGTTTGGACAGGTCCCCGGTCTTCGGGAACGCCTCGCCCGCGGCGAGGGCGGTCTCACGGGCGCGAAGCGCATCGTTGTAGACCACCCGCGCGCACCCGAAGGCCCTGGCCAGCGCTGAGCGCTGGGGACCGTTCGGATACAGGCGGAAGCTGTACCTCAACTGCATACCGATCACACTACTAAAGTTGGTTTATGGCTGAGTATCAGAACATCCGCACTGGCCGACACTGTGCCTTTGTCCTCCATGCGCACTTGGTTTTTGTGACGAAGTACCGGCACAAGGTCTTCAAGGCCGCCCACCTGGCGCGCATGGAAGAGATCATGCGGGCCGTCTGCGCCGACTTCGAATGCGAGCTGGTCGAGTTCAACGGCGAGAACAACCACGTCCACCTGCTCGTGAACTTCCCGCCGAAAGTTGCCCTGTCCAAGCTGGTCAACAGCCTCAAGGGCGTCAGTTCTCGCAGGCTCCGCCAGGAGTATACGGAACTGGTCCGACACTACTGGCGGGCACAGCGGCTGTGGTCCGCTCGTACTTCGCCGGGTCGGTCGGCGGGGCTCCACTGTCGATCGTGAAGCAGTACATCGAACAGCAGAACCGGCCCGTCTGAGCTGAGGTCGACAGTGCGGACCCGTGCGCACAGCGCGAGTCAGAACACTTCTCAGAATCGCTTCACCACCGGGCTAAAGCCCGGTGCACTGCGAGTAGACCCGGTAGCGCTCCCACCGTCACCGGTGCCTTCGCCCTCCGAAAGCGCCGCAGCCTCGGCCCGTCCAACGCAGCCGACACGCACGCGCCAGGAACCACCCGTGCCAGCCAGCGTGATGCCCTCCTCCGTCCGGCCCGTGTGCATCGACCACACCGCGACCTGCCCGCTCGTCGACTCGAAAGCGGCTTCGGCCTGTGTCGCGCGCATCGTTCGAGGGCGGCGCCCCGTCCCACACCTCGACGTCGACCGTTGCGGTGTGGGTGTGCCCACCACTGGTGATGTCCAGACGCCCCGGATGGGCGCCGAGCAAAGAGTGGCGGTGAAAATCGTCGGGGAAGGGGACGGACAGGTCCGCGTCGTCGGACTCCTGCAGACCAAACGCGTGGTACCCCACGAACGCGCTCACGCGCTGCCGCCGGACAAGCTCCGCCACAACAACCCCTTCAACTCAGCACACGGCTTTCGCCAGGATGCGAGATCCCGACCTGCAAAGGCACCCAACACAGCGAATCAGCCGCATACGACCAGGCGATACATGAGGAGTTGGCGAACAACCTTCGCAGAGATCGGCCCACAGATCTCGAAGCAGACCCCCGCAGCACAGGCGGCAGCTTCGTGCCGGGCAGGTCGCACGCCGATACAAGCCTGCCGGGTGTCCCAGTCAGCGAATTACTGGTGAAGGCCATGCCGGTGCAGGCTCGGCCGTCGGCAGCCGGACAGCTTTCGTCTGCCGTCCGAACCGGCACAACCGCGGTCACCGCGGCGGTCGGCCTTGGAGGCGAGGACTGCTTTCAAACCGACTCAGGGCCTCTGCGGCATCGCCACCAGATACGAGAAGACCGCCACCTCATACGAGGCAGCGGTCACACTCGCGTCAGATCTGCTCCGGGCAGGATCCGCTTGCAGACGGACGCTAATACCAGGCGGTCTCCGCCAGACGCTGATTGTCGCAGAAGAGCACCGCCTTGCTCAGCCGGCCGTCGAGGTTGTTGATCACCTTGGTGTAGGCGTAGTTGATCCCCGGGTCGACTGTTTCGAGCACCCACACGGTGCTGGTGTCCGTGAGGCGGTTGCTGTGTGCGGCGCAGCCCTGAGGCGCGTTCTCGATGCGGGCGAACGAGCCGCAGCCGGGGCTGTAGAAGTACTTCAGGGTGATGGTGCGCCCGGCGTAGACCGCCGTCTTCGTCGCCCCGCCGGGCACGTTGGGCTGATAGTAACTTCCCGAACAGGACGTCTGCTCGGGATAGAGACCCTCGTTGGGGAGGTTGCCGTAGCTGGCGCTCTCGGCGGGGGCCGCCTGAGCCTGCAGCGGCGTGAGCGCCGCCAGCCCGAACGCGAAGCCGACGCCGAGCAGCGCACGCCACCTTCGACGGCCACTCCGGCCGGCTTCCCTCTTCCGTTTCGAGATCACGTCCCTCGCCCTCCTAAGGTTGAGCCCCGCTATGCGTCGCTGGACCGTTCTCCAGGCGCAAGACTAAAAACCCGAAGACAAGAAAGGACCCTGACAAATGTCAGGGCCCCCGATCGAGCCCAACACCCCGCAGATGAAACAGTGAAGGCCTCGCCCGACCCCCGCTGCCCTCGGGCGGAGGCGTCTCCTGTCTGCGTACTCGTCTGTGTGCAGAGTCGCGTACGGAGCGGCACTGACACCGAGATCGGCCGCATGGTGCACGTAGAAGGCTGGGACCAGGAGGCCCGGACTGCGCTGGTCGTCGTTCGCCTCGGCTCGTTCGACGGGGTGGTAGCCGGCCTCGTCGAAACGACGAGGCCGCCGGGCCGCAGGTAGGTTCCGAGCTTGTTCGTCAGACGGCCGGCGGTTTCGGCGGTTCTGAGGTCGCGGACCATGTCGTCGAGGCTGGTGAAGTAGATCGAGTCGCCGGCGCGGCAGGCCGCGACCGCGAGAGCGACAGCGATGTGTGTCTTGCCGACCCCGGGCGGCCCGAGCAGAGCGGCGTTCGCCTTGCTCTCGACGAACGAGAGGGTGGCAAGGTCCTTGACCTTGCGCGGGTCGAGGTCGGGCTGAGCATCTGGAGCGGCCTGAAGCTCCGCGCTGACCTCCCGCTTTGAAGGAATGGCGTGTGGGTTTTGGTGCGGGAGCGTTCAGCCTCGGCAACGAGGTGGGTCAGGTGAGGGCTTGGGTACCGATGGCTGCGAGCAGGGCGAGTTGTTCGGCTGTGGCGGTTGCCGGTGGTGCGGAGCAGATGGCGATACGCAGGTCGTTTCCGGGGATGGTGAGCGTGTCGCAGTCGACGGTGACGGGGCCGAGGTCGGGGTGGTGGACGGTCTTGCTGTCCGTGGTGTGGTACCCGACCGTGTGGGAGTCCCACAGGTCGTCGAAGCGTTCGCTGGCGCTGCGGAGGCTGGTGATCAGTGCCGTGAGGTGCGTGTCTTTCGGGTAGCGGGCGGCGGAGGAGCGCAGGTCGGAGACGAGGGCTGTTTCGAGCCGGTCCTGTTGGTCGGGGGTGTGGGTGACGCGGGTGGGCAGGTGGGTGAAGTGCCGCCAGGCGATGTTGCGGTCCTTGCCGCGCCAGGTGGAGGGGTCGCCCATGAGGGCGGCCCACAGAGGGTTCCAGGAGATGAGGTTCCAGGCGGCGTCGTGCACGCTGAGCGGGCTGCCGTTCAGCTGGTCGATGAGGCGCTGGACGCTGGGCGGGATGTGCGGGGAGATCTGGCCGGTGGTGGGTGGTGCCTGGCCGGCGAGGAGGTAGAGGTGGTCGCGTTCGGTCTCGGTCAGACGCAGGGCGCGGGCGAGGGAGGCCAGGACCTGCGGGGAGGGTGAGGTGGCGCGGCCTCGTTCAAGGCGGACGACGTAGTCGAAGGAGAGCCCGGCGAGCTGGGCGAGCTCTTCGCGTCGCAGCCCGGGGGCGCGGCGGACACCGCCGAGGGGCAGGCCCAGGTCTTTGGGGCTGGTGCGGTCACGCCAGTGGCGCAGGGCCTGGCCGAGGGCTACGGGATCGTCGTTCACGCATCCATTGTCCGCCGGGCACGGGGCAAGCAGCCTGGTACTGGCCGACCCCCCGCTGAGGAGAGCTCTCCCTGTCCGGCGCCGCAGCGCGCAGGCTCAGTGGCATGACAACAGTCACTGTGATCACCGGGGCCAACAAGGGTCTCGGTTTCGAAACCGCCCGCCGCCTCATCGAGCTGGGCCACACCGTATATGCCGGCGCCCGCGACGCCCACCGCGGGGAGCAGGCGGCGAAAGCCCTGGGGGCCCGCCCGCTGCTGCTCGACATCACCGACGAGGCCTCGGTCGCCGCGGCCGCACGGAAGGTGCGTGCCGAGGCGGGCCGAGTGGATGTGCTGGTCAACAATGCGGGTATCGCCGGGCCGGCCGCGCCGGCCGGTGAGCTGACCGCCGAAGACCTGCAGCAGGTGTTCGACACCAACGTCTTCGGCGCTGTGCGCACCACCCGCGCGTTCCTGCCTCTGCTGCAGGCCGCGGCCCGTCCCGCGATCGTGAACGTCTCCAGCAGCCTGGGCTCGCTGACGATCAACGCCGACCCGGCCGCCCACACCGATATCCTTGAGGCGTGGGCGCCGCTGCTGGCCTACAACTCCTCCAAAGCCGCGCTGAACATGCTGACCGCGGTCTACGCGCAGGCGTTCCCGCAGATCAGCGTGGTTTCGGTCGATCCCGGGTTCACTGCGACCGACCTCAACGGCCACCAGGGCACCCAGAGTGTCGAGGACGGCGCGGCGGTGATCGTCGCAGCCGCCACCACCGGCCCCGATGCGCCCAGCCCCGCCTTCCTCGGCGCCACCGGCCCTGTGCCCTGGTGACCTCTGCGTCCTTCCCGCTCCTGCGGCTGCAGACCGCGGCCGTGCCACACCACCACGAAAGAATGATCATGAACAGCATGCACCAGAAGTCCCTCGAGACCGCCCAGGCGTTCATCACCGCGTTCGAGAACCGCGACCCGGCCGCGGTGGCGGCCCTGCTGGCGGAAGATGCGACCTTCGTCATCCCGCTGTCGATCGCGGGCACCCCCGAGCCCTGGTACGTCTTCGACAGCCCCGCCGCCGTCCTCGCCTACGTCGAGTCGGTCGCGGCGAAGTTCGACCACGTCGCCTTCCTGGACAAGGTCTGGACGGTCAGCGAGGACGCCCGCTCGGTGTTCCTCCAGGCCAACGGCGACATCCTGTCCAGCGCGGAGAAGCTCGTCTACAACAACGTCTACATCTTCCGCATAGACGTCGCCGACGGCCAGATCATCAAGGTGTGGGAGTACGCCAACCCGGTCGCCTACGCCAACCTCGGCATCGCCGACTCCGAGGCCGAAGCAGCCGCCCAAGACCACTGACCTGCAGCCTCAGACGCACCCCCCGGGCAGACCGCAGCGGTCCGCCCGGGGGGTGCTTCTAGCTGTTCGGTCAAGGGTGCGGGCTTGGGCAGGCTGTTTGTTCGTGTCCGGGTTGGTAGAGGGTGCGGGTTGGTCGAGGGTGGGTGCCTGAGCATGGCGGGCGGCACGGCGACCGGCGCGCGCGATGACCGGATCACCGGCGGGGCGGGGAGTTCGCTCTCGTCGGCGACAGCCCCGATGCCCGCTCCAAGCTCAAGCACGCTGTCGAAGACGGAGAACGGCGAGAGCCAGGAGGCGGCGTAGCCGCATCTTCCGCAGGTCACGCATCAGCCCCAACCGGATGACGTACATCGCCAAAGCCATGCTGACGCTGGAGCGGCAACGCTGAATACGCTCACTCGACCAGGCGCGGGGCATGTCGAGTGCGGCAGATTCGGAAGCAACAGGGCTCCTGTGCTGTTAAGTTGAAGCGTCGAACACCTCCCTCAACGGCACGGGAGCCCGCGTCACTGCCGTCACCCGATCAGTGGCCACCTTGCAAATGCTCATTGAGTGAACTGAGATCGGTGTCCCTAAGGCGCGAGATGAAGTTTTTCCATGAGTCCGTTGAGAATCGCAAGTAAGGTGTGGTCGAATTCTTTGAGTCTCGCACTGCGACTACCCCTTCGCAGGTATCCGTGAATTCGACACAGCTGTCTTCCATGGCCGATCGTGAGCTCTTTACCCAGACGTGACCGGCATCTACTCGTTGATGCGCCACCATGTTCCTCCTCATTCGCTCCACGAATTACCGATGGCCGAGGGTGATACTGGGACGGCTTAGCGATGAGTTTACGTGGGTTGATGCATTCGGTTCATGAGCTGTTGGATCGATATCCTGGTGGGGTGCTCCCCCGGCAGACCAGCGCTGTCGTGCGCCAACTGAGTGGCCTCTATGTTTGCCTCTTGAAAATGTTCGGCTTCGTAAAGGAGTTTGGCGAGGATGCGCCTGCGCTCAAGGACGGCATGATCTCTTACTCCGAGCGTACGCGCACTCTGTTGCACAGCATCGGACAAGACAGCCAGCCTCTCTGAACGGCGGTCTTGCATGAACGAATACAGTGCTAGACAGAATTTGGCAGCAAGAACGAGACGATGCTCCTCGCCCAGCACAGCCGTTGCTCTGTGCACGATCTCCTCTTCCAGACGACGTGCCTCGTCGTAGTATCCGCAGTGGTAGGTGAAAACGGCGATCGCGCGCTCGGCCCGCAGCAGGTCCTCCTCTGTCGTGTCAACCCTGGCCCGCAAGTTCTCCAGCCTTTCCCGGGCTGCGGCCAGACCCTCGGTCGCAGGTCGCAACGGGATTCCCCAGTCCCACAACATCACTTCGGCGGCACCGATACCGGCCTCAGCAGCTCGCCGTAACGCCGGCAATGCCGCCTCGTAGTTCTGCGTCTGGAAGGCGTGGTAGGCAACGGTGCAGGTATCGGCTGGTGGTGCGAGGCCGAGCACCGCTTGCCAGACCTCATTCGGGATAGGCTTGTGCTCTGGTAGATCAATCAGATAGTCGAATGCCAGGTATTCGTCTTCGCCGTGCCTGATCAAGAGGCTGTTGGCCCCACCGGGAAAGGTTGGGGCTGAGGCCCATACCAGTGCTTCCTGCAGTGGTTCTGGCCGCAGTTCTGGTCCCCCGCGTCCCTCAAGATAGACACCTTGAAGCTGCTGGAGAGTTTCTGCGCTCAGTGGCCGGTGGTAGCCGGTGCGGCGGACGTCGACTGCGGCGGCGACCAACGCAGCGCCCCGGGGATGATGCCCAGGTGTCCAAGCGTGACGCCAGCATTCGGCCAACTCTGGTCCAGCAGCGAGAAGTTCTGCTATTCCAAATCGATTATCTGCCGCTAGAGCGCGGGCGAGCCTTGGGTCCGCGATGAGATATTCAGCGCGGGCGCGCTCTTGAACTGACCAGCGCCGCTCTACGGCGATCACTTGCGCCTGGCGCAAGACATCGCGACCTTCTCGCCATACTTCGCGTTCAACTCCGCTCAGCTCGCTTTCGACACGGTCGCGATAGTAGTCAAATTCATGACTACGCATCGTTGCGAGTATCACGGTGCGCCTATGGGTGGCGAGCAGGCGATGCAGAGCAGAAGTGGTCAGCCCTGCGGGGCCGAGGAATCGTTCAAGGTCATCAAGCCAAACAATGCAGTCCTCATTCAATTCTTGCCAGTGCTCCAGCAGTAATTCTACGGATTCACGCGTGGCAGGCGCGATGAAAGAGTAGTCGGGGAGCAGCAGTCGCATCGCTTCGAAAGCGGCCCGTGTCTTGCCTGCAGTGGACTCTCCAACGAGCAGGACGAAGCCTTGTCGCCGGAGCGCGGCGTGCAGTTGCGGTTCACAGTCCCGGGTCACGTACGAAGGCACCCGATTAACCGCTCCCCCGACCTCCCAAGTCTCGGCTGGGTGCACCCCAACGGCCACTGCCTCACTCAGTTCCCTCACGCGCGGGCAGCCGCGGGCCGTGGAGACCGCTAGAGACCTTGGTCGGCGGTAGCTGTAGTGAGCCCTTTGCCGCCACTCTTCTTGCGTACCTAGTGCAATCGCGCTGACCACTGCTGTCAGAACTGCCCCTACAGGCCCGGATAAGGAGTTCGGTATCCATACGCCCGCCAACACCCCTACAAGAATGCTTCCGGCCAGCACTGCCAGCAAGCGGTGCCACATCCAATCCGGCCTGCGCTTCAATCGCATCGTTCCCCCCAGTCACCCGTGACCGCCTGTTTCCTGCCGTCACAAAGTAGTGCAACCATGCGCGAGAGTTTGCTCCCAATATGGTGGGTGACAACCTCTCTCAGATACCCGCCGGGCCTTGACCTCACACCGACCCAGCGGACCAGGGCATCGTCAACCGCGCGCTCCCCGCAGCACGGGCACTGGTGGAATGGGGCGTGGCCCGCCTGAAGCCCTGGCGAATCTTCCGCGAGGGCCGGTGCCGCCCGAATGGAATGTCATCAATCGCCGCAGCTGTTCTCACCGTGGAGCGGCACCGCTGAAAGAGCCCAGTGAGGTTTTTCAGCGCGGCCACTGATCGGGGGACGACGTAGGCGTCAGCAACGCACAAGGCTCCCGTGCCGTTGAGGGAGGTGTTCGACGTCTCAACTCGCTGGCACAGGAACCTTGTTGGATCTCTATCCTGCCGCACTCGACCTGCCTCATCCCCTGGTCGAGTGGGTCACGATGCTCATCGTCACCCGCGAGGGTGACCGCCGCTGCAAGCTCCCACCGCACCAGCTTGGCCTGGTCGGTCTGGTGTCCTGCGCCAGCACATCACGCTCGCGCAGCTTGCGGCCGGCTTCGGTATCTCGATCGGCATCGCCCACACTTACACGGCTGCGTTGATCGGCCTGCTCGCCGATCGCACGCCCGGCCTGCTGCGCGCGCTGCGCGAAGCCGACCCCGACTACGTCCCGTTGGACGGCACCCTTACCGAGTGCGGCCGAGTCGGCGACAGCCGCGTCGACTACTCCCACAAGCACGGCAGGAGCGGAGTGAACGTGCAGGTGGTGACCGACCCGGCGGGGCGGCTGCTGTCGATCTCGCCTGCACTGCCCGGCCGCGCGCACGACCTGACGGCGGCCCGCACGCAACGGATCATCCGGATCTGTGAGCGCCAAGGCGTCCCGATTCTCGCCGACAGGGCCTACATGGGTGCTGGCCCCTGGCTGACGACACCCCTCAGACGCCCGCCGGGCCGAGAACTCGCACCCCGACCCAGCAAACCGTCAACCGTGCGCTGTCCGCGGCCCGGGCACCGGTCGAGCGCGGCGTGGCGCGACTGAAGTCCTGGCGCATCTTCCGCAGATCGAGGTGCAGCCCAAACCGAATGACGTCAATCGCCGCGGCAGTCCTCACCCTGGAGCGGCAACGCTGAAAAGGCCCAATGAGCATTTTCAGCGTGCCCACCTATCAGGTGACAGCTCCGGCGCCTCTGGCGTCAAGCACTTGCCGGGAAGGCAGTCAGTTGAAAGCGTCGGTCATGCAGTCCACCCGGCAGTCGGCAGCCTCATAGCGCTGGCGGAGGGCGGCAGCTGCTTCTTCGCGCTCCACAAAGAGGTACCCGTATTGCTGGCGCGCCACCCTGGTCACGTCTCCGACCGTGACGATGGCCGGTTCGCCGTGTGCGGCCCGTCGACGCGCTCCGGCGATTGCCATGTCCGCAGAGCGCAGCAGGTTTCTGGAACGATCCCGGATCACGGCTGCCTGGGCGCGTTTCGCCGAGAGGGGACGCAGGACACGTCCTCTCCAGACGTAGCCGGCGGCGACAAGGATGAGACCGAGCGCTACGAACAGGAGTCCGCCTGGGGCGTGAGGTCGCATCTATCCAGTCTTCACCACTCGCGTGGTGATCGTCATGCCGCGTCGGCGGCCGATTGTCGGAGCGACTTGGTGCTAGTGAGCCCTTGCGCAACGCACGAGGCTCCCGTGCCGTTGAGGGAGGTGTTCGAAGTCTCAACCCACAGGCACAGGAGCCGCGTTGGTTCCGTATGCTGCCGCACTCGACCTGCCTCACGCCTTGGTCGAGTGGGTCACCATGCTCATGGTCACCCGCGAGGGTGACCGCCGCTGCAAGCTCCCACCGCACCAGTGTGCCCTGGTCGGCCTGGTGTACCTGCGCCGGCACGACACCCTCCCCCAGCTCGCTGCCGGGTTCGGCATCTCCGTCGGCACCGCCCACGCCTACACGACGGCCGTCGTCGACCTGCTCGCCGACCGGGCTCCTGGCCTGCTGCGTGCTTCGCGCGAGACGGACCCGGACTACGTCCTGCTTGACGGCAACCTTGCCGAGTGCGACCGGGTCGGCGACAGCCGGGCCGACTACTCCCACAAGCACCGCCGACACGGAGTAAACGCGCAGGTGGTGACCGACCTCGCCGGGCGGCTGTGTGGATCTCGCCGACGATGCCCGGCCGCGCGCACGATCTCACTGTGGCCCGCGCCCACCGGATCATCCGGATCTGTGAACGCCAGGGCGTCCCGCCCCTCGCCGACCGCGCCTACATGGGAGCCGGCCCATGAGTGACAACACGCCTCAGACGCCCGCCGGGCCGTGACCTCACCCCGACCCAGCAAACCATCAGCCAAGCGCTGGCCACGGCACGGGCACCGGTCGAACGCGGCGTCGCACGACTGAAGTCCCGGCGGATCTTCCGCAAGTCCCGGTGCAGTACGAATCGAATGTCGTCAATCTCCGCGGCCGTGCTCACTCTGGAGCGGCAGCGCTGAATGACCTCAATGACGCATGCGCTGGGCTCGGCCTCCCGGCCTTCCTACCTGCGGGGTCGTGGTCTCCGCTGCACCATTCCGGACAAGGCCGATCAGGTCCGCAACCGCAAGAAGCCCGGGTCCAGCGGTGGTCGGCCACCGAAGTTCACCCAGAGAACTACAAGGCTCGGCACACGGTCGAGTGCGGCATCAATCGCCTCAAGAGACATCGAGCTGGGGCCACCAGGCACAACAAACTCGCGGTCCGCTACGAGGCCACCGTCCTCGTTGCCGCCATCAACGAGTGGTCGTGACGTACTGGTCCGACGACAACTCGAACACCCGTACTCGCCGACCACCGGTGGGATTGACGGTCTCACGGAACAGATGCATCCCCAGTTTGGTCATGATCCGTTCGGACGCGTCGTTGCCCACTTGAGTGATACTGACGATCCGCTCCAGCCCTCGCTCTTCGAACCCGAACCGTACAGCGGCCGCAGCGGCCTCCGTGGCCAAGCCCTGCCCCCAGTGGGAACGTCCCAGCCGCCAGCCGACCTCAACCGCCGGCAGTACCTCCGGCAAGTAGTTGGGCACCGAAAGGCCGGTGAACCCGGCCAGTTCGCCGGTGGACCGGATCTCCACGGCGAACAGGCCGAAGCCCTGTGAGTCCCACTCGCTCTCCCATGCCTGGACCCGGCCGCGAGTCTGCTGTTCGTCAAGGACGCTGCCGTCACGGATCCACCGCATGACCTCGGGGTCGGAATGGACGGCGGCCATGGCCGCCACGTCTTCCTCACGCCAGCGACGCAGGATCAAACGAGGAGTCTCAAGCGTGACCATCCAACCATTCTGGATCTCAAATGGGCTCTCCGTCATCTCTACCAGGCACGTTCGATACACGCCCTAGCTGTATTGATCACGAGCGTTGTTAACGCTGGCCGGGCTTGATCGTGGCGAAGGCCTCCGTGTGTGGTGGAGGTGTCGAATCTTCACCACACGGAGGCCTTCGTGTCCCACCGTAATGCCCGGCTGACCGTTCACGGCAGGCGGCTGCTGATCGACCGCGTCCGCTCCGGCCGCCCCGTCGCGCATGTCGCCGCGGAAATGGGCATCTCCCGTCCCACCGCCCACGAGTGGATCCGACGCTGGCACTCCGAGGGCGAGCGCGGGCTCTACGACCGCTCCAGCCGCCCACGCACGACACCCCACCGAACCGCTGCCGCAACCGAAGCCCGTGTCTGCCGGCTGCGGCAGAGCCGCAAGCTCGGGCCCGCCCGCCTGGGGCCGATCCTCGCTCTGCCCGCCTCGACCGTGCACCGGATACTCACCCGGCACGGCCTGAACAGACTGGCCCACTTGGACCGGCCGACGGGCAGGCTCATCCGCCGCTACGAGCGTGAGCGGCCCGGTGAGCTCATCCACGTCGACGTCAAGAAGCTCGGCCCGATCCCCGACGGCGGCGGACACAAGGTCCTGGGCCGCCAGGCCGGCCGAGCCCGGCGCGACAACGTCGGCTTCGACTACGTCCACTCCGCCGTCGACGACCACTCGCGCCTGGCCTACAGCGAGATCCATGCGGACGAGAAGGCCGCTACCTGCGCCGGCTTTCTCCGCCGGGCCGCCGCCTTCTTCACCACACACGGCATCGACCGCATCGAACGGGTCCTGACCGACAACGCCTGGCCCTACCGCAAAAGCTTCGCCTGGCAGCAGGCGCTGACCGACTTGGGCGCAAGCCGCAAGCTGACTCGGGCCTACCGGCCCCAGACCAACGGCAAGGTCGAACGCTTCAACCGCACTCTGCTCGACGAATGGGCCTACCAAAGGCCCTACACCAGCAACACCGAACGCACCCACGCCCTGGCAGACTTCCTCCACACCTACAACCACCACCGCTGCCACACCGCACTCGGCGGCCACCCACCCATCAGCCGCGTGAACAAGCTGCGGGTCAATACACCTAGCCGCCAAGCTCGTCAACGAGCTTGGCGAGGCCGCCGACGAGAAGCAGCACAACGTATCGTTCGGAGGCTGGACCAAGACATTCACCGACCCGCGGCTCTGCGCGGCCATCGTCGACCGTCTCTCCTTCAACGGGACCATCATCGAGACCGGCACCGAGTCCTACCGCCTCGCACAGAACAAGGCCAAGCAGCAGAAGAACCACTCATAGCCGAGCCTGGCGCTATCGCGCTCACCAGAGGGATCAAGCTCTACTCCGATCCTGGGGCGCCGACCTTCTTCGCGGCGAGCGGAGACAGAGTCATGGGGCCGGCCCAGCCCTGCTGAACCAGAGCGACCTGCGAGGGCAGGGGCAGGACCGGATGGATGTCCACGCCTCGCGACCAGTTCGCGAGAAGTCCCTCGGTGGTGTTCACAGCGGAGACGACCATGGTGATGCGGGCCTGCCCCTTCCCCCAGGTGTTCCACAGAGCCCACCCTTCCTCGCGGGGCTCCACCCCTATGCGGAGGCAGGCCTGTTCATACGTCTCGTTCAGCTCGGACGGCATGATTCCCGGCCGGATGATCAACACACCCGCCAACTCGACAAGGGACCGGTCCTCCTCGACGCAGCCGTCTCCAGGAAAGTGGTAGTGCCGCAGAGCCCGGGCAAGTGCGTTCACAGACCGCTGCAGACCGGTCGCCTTCTCAGGGTCTGGGGCATAGGAAAGCCATCCCTCCCGAAGAGCCGCGGCCTGGACCTCTCGGGCAAGCCTCTCAATCTCCTTCAGGTGTTTTGTCTCAGTCAGGCCAGATCGGGTCATGGCGCGAAGTCTGACAGCTGGTGGCGTCCGCGTCTCCAGACTTTAGGGCGTCGATAGCCGAGCTCCGGGGCCGGAACAGAGCGGAAGCCGGAGCCGCTTCAAGCCGGATCAGTCTCGGCCTCACTCACGAAGTGGGGCCAACCCAAGCCGTTCGAGTGGGGTCGAATCAACCGTCATGGCCAGACAGCACCGCGACCTCCGCGATCGACGGGAACAACCACTCCTCCGGCCGGAGAACGGCCTGTTCCAGGGCCCCGAACTGTCGGCCCAACTACTCTGCCCGCGGACCATTTTCGGGCGACTTTGCCTATGCTCGAAGGGACAACGGCTGTCACTCAGAGTGCCCAGTCGGCGAAGAGCAGGCCTTCGCGCAGGTGCCGTCTCCAGTGAGCGCATCCCACCAAATGTGCCCGGCTTTCTCCCATGCCTAACTGGCCGTTCTCTATCCGGTCGTGTGCTCGGTCTGCTTCGAACGGGGTCCTGGTTCGGGTGAGTTGGCCGGCGTCGGGGCATGAAGGAAGGGCC
>NZ_JBIWJD010000037.1:0-15103 GCF_044764945.1 Streptomyces sp. NPDC093568
GACAGTACTTCCCCAAGGGGACCGATCTGTCGCGTCACACCCGCGAGGACCTGGATGCAGTCGCGGCCGAACTCAACAGCCGCCCACGCAAGACGCTCGGCTGGGAAACCCCAGCCGAGCGTCTGTCTAAACTGCTCGCGGCTTGATCAACTCACCACGGTGTTGCAACAACCCCTGGAATTCGCCTCCGGTGGGGCCCTTTCGCGGTTTCCCAATCTTGAGACTTAGACAACCTGTCGTGACCGAGCCGACGCCAGGGCAGTTACGGCTTGTCCTCTGCCTCTTGGGGCCTCCACGCCTCCGCAACCGTGCTGGCCCAGCCCACCATTGCGTCGTCTTCCAGGCCATCGCCATCGGGCTCTAGGAGGTCGTTTTCTCCCGTTGTTTCATCCTGGAATGCGACGTTGATGTGGTGATGTCGGGTCGCGCCAGGAGATGGTGGACTCGCCCGTGAGGCGGCGGGCCATCAGGTCGGTCATGGCCAGGTGGATCATGGCCTCGGAGCGGGCCGGGAGGGTCGTGGTCTATGGGTTGTGCTTAGTACTGCAACGGTGTTTGTCGTGACTGCTGGCCAGTTCGGTCGTTGGTGTGGTTATGGGTGGGGACCTTGCTGGTGTCAGGTTGTGGGCGGGTGAACTGGACGTGCTGCATGAGCGGTTCGTGCACCGGTTCAACCGGGAGGAGCCGCGTCAGTCGGCGCTGGCCTACATGCGAGGCCTGGTCGCGCCGCTGGAGCGGAAGAACGGCTGGACGCTGGCGGAGGAAGCCGGGCACGGGGGTCCCGATCGCATCCACCGGCTGCTGAACAGGATCGAGTGGGACGCCGACGAGGTCCTGGACGATGTGCGTGACTACGTCGTCGAACACCTCGGAGACAGCGAGGCCGTCCTGATCGTCGATGACACCGGCTTTCTGAAGAAGGGCGTCCGTTCGGCAGGGGTGCAAAGGCAGTACTCCGGCACTGCGGGACGCACCGAGAACTGCCAGATCGGGGTGTTTCTCGCCTACGCCACAGATCGCGGACGCACACTCATCGACCGGCGGTTGTATCTGCCCACCTCTTGGACGGACGACCGGGAGCGGTGCCGGCGGGCGGGCATCGACGACACGGTCGCCTTCGAAACGAAGGTGGCCATGGCCAAGGCGATGGTCCGCAGGGCCATCGCCGACCGTATCCCGTTCGGATGGGTGACGGCGGATGCCGCCTACGGCTTCAGCAAGGGCTGGCGCTTCGAGCTGGAACAGGCGGACGTCTTCCACGTCATGGCCACCACCCGGCACGACACGGTCGTCACTCGCTGGTTCATCGACCACCCCGTCCACGACCTGTTCCCCGGCCTGCCGCGGCAGAAGTGGAAACGCCGCTCCTGCGGCGCGGGAGCCCACGGCCGGCGGATCTTCGACTGGGCGCGCGTGGAGGTGCGGCCCTGGCACCGCGAGGACCGCCGGCACTGGGTTCTCGCCCGCCGCAGCATCAGCCGGCCCGAGGAGATCTCCTACTACATCGCCTACTGCCCGGCCGACACGGCCCTGGACGAACTGATCCGCATCGCGGGCAGCCGATGGGCGGTGGAGGAGTGCTTCCAGACCGCCAAGCAGAAGTGCGGCCTGGACGACTACCAGGTCCGCCGCTATCCCGGCTGGCACCGCCACATGACCCTGGCCATGGCTGCCCACGCCTGCCTGACCGTCCTGCGGGCGCGGGAGCTGGACACGGAGAAAGCAGAAACGGATCCTCCCAGCTCATCCACCTTAGCCTCGCCGAGATCCGACGCCTGATCACCCGCCTCACCCACCGCCAGCCCACACCGGTCGACCACATCCTGCACTGGTCAACCTGGCGCCGGAGGCGACAACGACAGGCCCGCGTCAGTCACTCCAAACGCCGCGGTCACAACCCCTGAAAACTGCCCAGCAATCCGAACAAACACCGTTGCAGTATTAGACGTCATCTCATTTGGTGAGTCGGCGGTAGCAGATGAGGGTGCAGGCGATGCTGGTGAAGGCCAGGAAGTGCTCGGCTTTGCGCTCGTAGCGGCGGTGCAGTCTGCGGCATCCGGCGAGCCAGGACATCGTGCGTTCTATGGTCCAGCGGTGGCGGCCCAGGCGGGTCGAGGACTCGATGCCCTTGCGGGCGATGCGGTGCCTGATGCCGCGCCCGCGTAACCATCGCCGCAGGTGGTCGTAGTCGTATCCCTTGTCGGCGTGGAGCTTTCCCGGTCTGCGCCGCCGGCGTCCGCGCCGGGAGCGGATCGGCGGTATTCCCTTCACCAGCGGGATCAGCGCCTGGCTGTCGTGCAGGTTCGCCGCCGAGATTCCGACGGAGAGGGGCAGGCCGGTCCGCTCGGTGATCAGGTGGACCTTCGAGCCGTACTTGCCCCGGTCGACAGGATTCGGGCCTGTCAGCTCCCCCTTTTCAGGGCCCGCATGTTCACCGAGTCGATTGCGCAGCGGGACCAGTCCAGCTCGCCGCGGGCGCCGAGCTCGTCGAGGACCAGGCGGTGGAGCTTTGCCCACACCCGAGCCTTCGGCCACTCGGCAAAGCGCCGGTGAGCCGTCGCTCCCGCCGGCCCGAACGACGCGGACGGCAGCTGCTGCCACGTGCAGCCCGACGTGGCCACGAACACGATTGCGGCCAGCACCTCCCGGTCACCATGCCGGCGCCGGCCGCCGCCCTGAGGCCGCGACGGAGCCTCCGGGACCACCCGCTGGAACAGCTCCCACAACTCATCCGGCACCAGCCGCTCAACGATCGAAGCCACGACCAACAGGCTACCGATCCAAATGAGATGCCCTGATGCCGACTGGAGGGCGCACGCTATACGCCAGCACTGACAACGCCCGGCCCGAACCAGCCCTCAACACATGGAAGTCGACGGGGCCGACGATCTCACTCAGCGAGAGCCACACCCGAAAGAGATGCAGCCAGACACGAACATTCCCGTAACCGTCTGCAGTGCCACAGAACTGGAGCACCTCGTAGCGCTGAGGGACACGTCGGTAAGTCAGCTCCTCCGCGAGCGCCAGGAAGACCCTCTGGCGTCGACGTACTCCCTCAACACTGTCCTCATCGGCAAGGACCTCGGCCGCAATGCGATCTTGGATGCGGGCTGGGACAGCTACCCGTGGAAGCGGCACGCTGACCGTGCGAGCGAGACTCCTGTAGATCAGTAGTACGGGGGAGAGGAGTGTTCTGTCCGCCGGCAGCGGCCGTCTCTGCACTCACCTCGCCCCCTCTGACGTGTCGGACTATGCGAACACCCTCTCCGGCTCGGCCCCGGCCCGCACCCCGGCCGCGCCCAGGTCGTCATCGGCGGCACCGCGCGCGAGACCCAGGTGCTGTTCTTCACCGACGCCGAAGCCCGTGAGTGGGCCACCACCGGCCCGGCCACCACCGCGAAGAAGCACACCGCCGTCCCGACCCAACACGCCTCAGTACAGCTTCAGAAGGCCGCTGACGGCTCCGCCACCACTGTCGTGGACGGGACGCGACGCCGCCCCTGCCCACGGGTCCGGAGACGGCCGCACTGACCGCTCTTCCCGCCGCCCAGGCACCGTCTGCCGGCCCGGGCGACACCAGGACGGCGGGGGCGTCGCCGACGACCACGGCCCCGATGGACGACGACCAGGCGGTGGGGCTGCGCGAGGCCCTCGAACACCACCTGCCGGAGATCACCCTCGCCGCGCTGCGCTACGCCCACGCCATGACCCGTCCTTCCCCGGCTCGGTCGGCAAGCGCGGCGCCGAACTCCTCTACCGCGTCGGCGACCTCAAGCGCTGGGCACGCAACCGGCCCCGCGCTGCCTCAGGCACCACCGACCTCGACTGCCGGCACCCCGCGAACCGGGACCCGCCCGGCCCGCACGATCCCCCCTCGCCCGGGAGAACACCCGCTTCCCCAGGCACAGCACAGAAAAGGAACACCACACCATGGCGAACACGACCGCGCTCCCGAAGCTGCTGCGCCTCACCGACCGCAGCCTGCGCGAGCAGCCGGAGGCGCTGCCCGCCTCAGCAGCGCTGATCGGCATCAGCACCAACGGACGGGCCATCGCCGTCGACATCGACGCCGCGCAGAACATCCTGGTCTGCAGCGGCACCGGCGGCGGCAGCACGACCATCCTGCGCACCCTCACCGCCCAGTTCCTCCACCAGGCGCCCACGCCCTGGTCCTCGACGCCACCCTGGTCGCCCACCTGTGGGCGAGGAACCTGCCGACGGTCTCGCACCGCGGCAACGTCGCCGGCATCCACGAAGCCCTGGTCGGCCTCGCCTCCGAGCTGAAGCGCCGCATCGACCTCGAATGCGACCTCGACGACGTGCCACGGCTGATGGTCGTGCTCGACCGAGCCGACATCACCCTGCGACAACGCCCAATACTGGGAGACGTTCCGGCAGAAGGACGACCCCAAGAAGTCCCCGGCCATCGCCGCCCTCAAGGACGTTCTGCACGAGGGACGCGCGGCCCGCATCCACGTCATCTACGACGGACCCGCCATCTCCGGTGGCCTCGCCCCCGGCGCCCGCGAGCAGTTCTCCACTGTCATCCTCGCCCAGTTCAGCACCGGCATCTGGCAGCGGCTCGTCCCAATAGACGGCCCCGCCCCGAAGAGCAGCGCCCACCCGGGCGCGTTCAAATCGTCCAGGACGGCGATGGCTCACCGCCACGGAGGCCGGGGAGATCTGACCCGCGTCCGGACACACCACGGACCCCGGAGGAGACGGCCTCCGGGGCCCGGTGTATGGAGTCGTACGGTTCAACGATGGCGCGGCGTGGGCGCGCGCGTGAATGCTGGCGTTGCTGGCCCGCGATGGGCATGGGCCGCAAGAGGTCTCTACGGCCCGTTCGGTCACCGCGGCATGGGGCCGCTGTCGGCGAGCACCAGGTCAATATGGGTAGCGATACGTGCCCTCGCGTGCCGAAGGGTGGGAACGCACGGTGACCTCGTTCACCCCCAGCAGCTCGGCGGTGCGGCCAATGTCCCAGCTCATGCAAGCGGCCAGAGTGTCGGATGCCAGTCCGACGGCGGTGATCATTCGGGCGGCGGAGAATGCTGAGACGGCAGTACGCGACGTGCGTCAGACTCGCTGTATGGACGGATTCCGAGAGCCTTCGTGGAAGAAGCCAGCCACGCCGGGCCAGGTGTATGCAGTGGATGCCATGAACAATACCGTCTCCCCGCTGCTGGCTGGCTTCTGCATGGCGGCTTTGGCGACCAGCGTGGCCGACGCGGACAAGTTCCGGTGGCCAGGCGCAACCATGCTGGCTTTCACTTTGGCGTTTGCTAACTTAATTGCCAGCATCCAACTGGGTATTTCCGGTCGGCGTTATCTGTACTCACACGGAGACTTGGTTACATGGTGGGGAGATAGTGACCTTCAGGACAACAGTGTCAACACCACCGTGAGGACGGAGCAGGAAAAACACATCAGCCGCTGGCGCGAGTTTCATAAGTGGACGGGGCGCGCCTTCAATCTCGGACTGGCGTTCCTGACCGCGGCAGTCGCCATTGCGCTGGCGCCACCGTCGAGGGCCTCAGCATCTGATAGATCAGCCCACATGATCCAAGATTGCCTGCGCTGGACGGCCTCCGGTGTCTCCGCAATTGGCTGCCTGCTGGAACTGGCCATCATCGTTACGGCGTGGTTGGTTAGGGTGCGGCCCTTTGAAAGGAGGCAGTCGTGACCTGGTGGGGCATCGCCCTTGTCGTTGTGGCTAGCATTGCTGTGCTAGTGACGATAGGCTTTCTCGTCTGCGCGACTCTTTATGGGTTTTTGAAATTCGTGCCTTCCCCTGACCGCTATGGCACTCAGATGGTGGAGGAGGACCAATGTCCGGTCTGCCATGCCACGATTGAGCACAGAGAAGGGTGCCCGGTCCGCGCCATTCCCATCTCGCGCGCAGCGAGGCTGGGAGCACAGGCAGCGTGTGTGGAAGCCCGCCGAATCAGTGAAGGTTCCGGCCCAGGCCCCACGGGAGCTGGGTCCGACCCGCAAGGCTAGCTACTTGAGAGGGTATCGCCGTCAACCGTGCCGCCGTGCAGGAGGTAGAGCGCAGGTCCGGTAACCCTCTCACCAGATGCGTGTGTAGAAGAGGATGACCGATGTGATCGCAACAATGATGGTCCATCTGAGGATGACCCTGGCTCGTTTCTCAATACTCGCGGCTTGGTCAGGGGTGAGAGCTCCTGCATTCCGATAGGTCTCGGTGATGCTCTCGATGTAGAGCTGCCCGACAAGCACTAGCAAAACGCCAACGCCGACTGCTCCAGGCCTCCCGGCGAGCCAGTTAAGAACACGATTGTCCGAGCCAGCTGCAGTGATCAATGCGCTCATCTCAATGAACACGAGTACGGCGATGACACCGGTCTCCCACCGCAACCCACGGGCGATCTCGGTGTCGGTTGCTGTGGGGTGCCCAGTCATAAACCGCCAGGCTGAATCCCACAGGCGTCGAGGCAACGGCTGCTGCGACAATGTACCCCCGCTGCTGGTGCTGCCTGTTGGAGGGGGCGCGCCTGCCGGACCAGCTCCACCTGCTGGCGCACCGCCCCCTTGAGCTGCTGCCCGCGTCTCGTGGCCATTGCGCGCCTCTACGACTACAGCAAGGATTGCCACGGGGATCACTTGGGATAGGACGCCTGCGAACTGTGCCTTTTCACTAGTCATCCTGTGGATTGTCGCGTTTCGACAACGTTGCAGCTTTCATCAAGTCGCTGTGTCACGACCACTCACCCAGGTGCGAGAAAGTGTGATCAAGTAACCCGGTGTTTGGACGCCAGGTTGGCACTCCCGGCCCTACGGGCAAGTGGAGGCTTGTTCGCTGATGGTGGCGTTCGCCTCCGAGTGGAGCTGCCCCTGCCCGGCTTCCTGGCCCGGCACTGCTGGGCAGTGTGGCGAAGGCCAGTGCTGCTCCCGCGCGGATGCGGGAGCAGGTCGGCGCCAACGAGACTGCGCTGAGTGTCGGTGGCCTCTGAAAAGTGGTTCTGGATCACTTTCAGTGCCAGGGCCACGGAGGGTCACCGAAACCGCGATCATGAACGGCCGTGGGTGATGTGCTTCTCCAGGACCTGTGGTTCCACCAGGTCGAGGGTGTCGAGATCGAAAACGCGGTGCTGGAAGGCGAGTTGGTGACCGTACGGGCTCGGACGGGTGTGCAGCAGGCTGCCTGTCCGGCGTGCGGGACGCTGTCGTCCCGGGTTCACAGCCGGTACGTACGTCGACTCGCCGACAGTGCAGTCGGCGGTCGTCCGGTGCTGATCGAGTTACAGGTGCGGCGGTTCCGCTGCCGTGAACGCGCCTGCGGGCAGGCGACGTTCGCTGAGCAGGTCGACGGGCTCACCTTTCGGCACGGGCGGCGAAGTACCGTTCTGCAGACCGTGCTCGAACGCCTGGCGGTGATGCTGGCCGGTCGGGCCGGCGCCCGCTTGTCCCAGACCCTGACGGCCGGGGTGAGCAGGTCGACGTTGCTGCGGCTGATCCGGCGCCTGCCAGAGCCTGAAACCACGACGCCGGGGGTGCTGGGGGTGGACGAGTTCGCGCTGCGCAAAGGGCACAACTACGGCACGATCCTGATCGACATCGAGACCCGTCAGCCCATCGACCTGCTGCCGGACCGCACAACATCGACGGTGGCCCGGTGGCTCGTCGATCACCCTGGCGTCGAAGTGATCTGCCGGGACCGCTCCGCCGCCTATGCCGAGGCCGGCCGAATCGGCGCCCCGGAGGCGGTCTATGTCGCGGATCGTTAGCACATCTGGTCGAACCTCGCCGAGGCTGTCGAGAAGACCGTCGTCCAACATCGCGCTCTGCTTCGCGAACCGCACGACTCCGCCGCGGTCCAGGTCACTGAGGCCATGGAGACGCTGGAGATCGAACCGGTCTCCCCGTCGGGACCGCGGACAGCCGGTCGGCTGTCCGACCGAGTCCGGGAACAGCACGCCGCCGACCACGCTCTTCTCGACAGGGGAGTTGGGCTGCGAGCGATCGGCCGTGAACTCGGACTGGCTCGCAACACCGTCCGTCGCCTTGCCCACGCGGCGAGCGCGGACGAACTCCTGGTCGGACGGTGGGCCGGCCGCACCAGCATCCTCGACCCCCACAAGCCCTACCTCCACCAGCGATGGGCCGAGGGCTGCACCATCGCCCGCCGACTGTTCGAGGAAGTGCGCGAGCGCGGCTACACCGGTGGCGAGAGCGTCGTGAAGAAATACGTGGCCCGGCTCCGCGATGCCTTCCCTCTGGATCCGCCTCGCAAGGCACCGTCGGTGCGGGACGTGACCAGCTGGCTCACCCGCCGCCCTGACCGTCTAACCGACGACCAGGCGCAGCGCCTCAAGGAGATCCTGGCCCGCTGCCCCGCACTCGACCGCACCGCCGGCCACGTCCGCGCGTTCGCCGAGCTCATGAGCAACCGCAAGGGCCGGGACCTGGACCAGTGGATCACCGGCGTCCAGGCCGACGACCTGCCTGCCCTGCACACCTTCGTGACCGGCCTCGGCCAGGACCTCGACGCCGTCGTCGCCGGCCTCAGCCTGCGCTACAGCTCCGGCGCCGTCGAAGGCCACAACAACAAGATCAAGATGCTGAAGCGCCAGATGTTCGGCCGCGCCAACTTCGACCTGCTCCGCAAGCGGGTCCTCCTCGCCGCGCGAGGCCGTTCATGATCGGGGTTTCGGTGACCCTCCGTGGCCCTGGCACTGAAAGTGATCCAGAACCACTTTTCAGAGGCCACCGACAGTCCCTCGTGTCGGAACAGTGTGTCGAAACGGTCGCACCCTGCGGCGTCGGCCGTCGGCTGGTTTGGCAGCGGCTTCCAGCTGGGCCCGGCATGGCGCGCATTGTCCGGCAAAGCTTTACGTACTGGCCGGTGGCAGGGGTGCCGAGCCGCTCACGCAGTTCCGCTGGCCGGGGCACGCCCGACACGCCGATGGGTGGAGCGCGAGCCGCGTGATCGCGGCGGTGTGGGGATGGGCAGGGATGACGCTATTGGGGGCCTGTGAGCCATGCGTCGAAGGTGGTTGGCGCGATGCGGGCGTCGTTGTCGGGCAGGAGTACGTTGCCTGCCATCTCCGGACCGAGCGCCGATGACCATGTGGGCACCAGTTTGACCGCGTGTCCGCGTGCGTCGTTGGTGCGCCGGGCCATGTCGACCAGGTCCTGCGGTTCCGGGCCGGCGACGTCGCGGTAGCGCCCCTGCGGCGCTCCTGTGGCGATCTCGGCGAGGATGCCGGCGACATCTGCGGGGGCGATCGGCTGGATGAGCAGCGGCGGGATGGTGGCGACGCCGTCGTGTTCGGTCCAGCTGGTCACCGTTGCGGCGAAGTCGTGGAACTGCGTGAAGGGGACGATCGTCCACGGTGTCGGGCTTTGAGCCACGAGGCGTTCCTGCTCACGCTTGCCGGCGTAGTGTGCGTTGCCCTCGATTTGGTCGATGCCGACGATCGAGAGCAACACGTGGTGACGGACACCGGCTCGTTCCTCGGCGGCGAGCAGGTTTGAGGTTGCGGCTCCGAAGTACGCCATCGCCTCGTCCCGGTCGGCTGTCTCGTGGCTCGTGGCATCCACGACGGCGTCGACGCCGGCCAGCGCGGTGTCGAGGCCGTCCCCGCTGATCAGGTCGATGCCGTGTGAGCGGCTGATCCGTACGACGTCGTGTGCGGCCTGCTCCAGGACGGCGACGGTGCGGGCTCCGATGTTCCCGGTTGCTCCGGCGACTGCGATGCGCATGGTGATTGCTCCTCTCGTCGGTGGTGTCTCTCAGCGTCCTCCCGCTTTCGGCATCCGTGGGGTGGGCGGTCTTGCCACTTCCAAGGTAGGAGCAGCTGCTCGTATTGTCGGGAAGGGCTCTCCCGGGCCGCTGCTGCTCACGAGCCCGGCTGTCAGCTCGGCGCCCATCGCCCCGCCTCGGGCTGACGGGAGAATCACCTGCCCCCGACGGGGTGGCGGACCACGTCTTCGCCGTAGCGACGCGCGCCGCATCAGGCCTCGGCACCGGGGGCGCGTGGGTGGGCGAGGACGTCGGCGGCATAAGGCGCTGCGCTGTCGCCGATCGCTGCGATGGCCTGGATAGCTGCCGGCTACTCGGCCCAGGGGCGGAATCCGGTGTCGAGGACCTCGGCAAGAATGGCGCGGAACTGTGCGCTCTTCTCGGCACCGAAGTTGTCTTCGAGCTGGGCTTGTGCGGCGCGCCAGCGGGGGAGTGCCGCCTGCATGCGGGCGACGCCGTCCGGGGTGATGGTGACGATGCGGGCGCGGCGGTCGGAGGCCGAGGATTCGACGGAGACGAGGCCTTTGCGTGCGAGTGGTTTGAGATTCGTGGCCAGGGTCGTGCGGTCCATGGCGATTGTCTCGGCGAGGCTGGTGATCGCTATCTCGTCTCGGCCACTCAGGTGCTGCAGGAAGCTGAACTGCGTGGCGCGCGCAGGCCCGTTGGAGCGAGGGCCTTGTCATAGGTGGCGTCCAGCTATCCCGCTGCTTTGCGCAGGGCCAGGTTGTTGCACGAGCCGACGGCGTCTGTATCGGTGCGAGTCATGATTCCCTCCGGATCGACGACCGTGCGTGCTGATCCGAGGTGCCCCGGATCCCTGTGTGAGTATCTGCTCCTAATTGCCGCCGCGAACCCGACGGGACCGGGCTGGCGGGCGGGCGCGAGTGTCGCGACGGACCGCCCGTGGGTGCGGGCCGGCACGCCGCCGGTTCGCCGCGACGCCCCTTCGCTTGGGGCGTAGGCTTGATGGGCCCTCGAAGTTGTCGGGGGCGGCGGCCGGATGGCCGCAGGCGTGGGAACCAGGTATCGCGACGTCGCGGTCACCGGCGCAGGCGTTGCGCACGATGTTCGGGTCGACATCTCGCAGACCCGTGGAGATGGCGATCCGCCGGCCGGGTCGCGGAACGGCATCAGGAGTGTGCGCCTTTGGGGGCGCCGCGGTTCCATCCCGCTCATCGTCAACCGGCGGCGCAAGGGGAGACGTCCTTGTGTGTGCAACGTTAGGAGCATATGCGCCTAAGTGGCGGGGAGTGGCACGTGTTCGCCCTCGGGCTTCCCTCACGACACCGCAAGGCCGCCACTCGCGAACGGGAACCGCTCGCGCAGGACATCCACGCCGGCCTGTCAGCGCGAAGCGCCCTGCCGAGCGGTCCCGAGCATGGACGCCAATGCGCGCTCTTGTCCCACCACACAGAAGGTGAGCAGCCGATGGCTGTCACAAACCTCGTCCTGGTCACAGGCGCGGGCGGCGTGGGCCGCACCGTCCTCGAGAAGCTGCGCGCGCAGGAGGTGCCCGTGCGCGTCATGGTCCGCCGGGATGACGACCGTGCAGCACAGTTGCGCGCCCTCGGCGCGGAGGTCGTCATGGGCGATCTCACGCGACCCGAAACCGTCGCGGCCGCCCTGGAGGGCGCGACGAGCATGTACTTCGCCATGCCCGTGTCGCCCGACCACCTTCTCGCCGCCACCGTCGTGGCCAGCGTCGCGCGGGAGTACGGCCAGCTGGACGCGCTGATCGACATGTCGCAGATGACGGTGTCGCAGATGACCTCCACCAGCACGACCGAGTCACACCAGCAGCGGCTGCACTGGCTGGCGGAGCAGGTACTGAACTGGTCCGGACTGCCGGTCGTACACATCCGGCCGACCTCGTTCCTGGACAACCCGCTGTTCACCACGCTCCCGGCGCAGACGATCCGCGCGAACGGCACCATCGAGCTGCCGTTCGGAGCAGGACGTACCTCGCCCATCGCCGTGGACGACGTCGCCCGGACGGTCGCGACCGTGCTGCGCAACCCAGCTCCCCACGTGGGGCACGTCTACGAGCTGACCGGGCCGCACACCCTCGACATGACGGAGATGGCCGGCGCCTTCTCCAAAGCGCTGGGCCGACCGGTGTCGTACGTGGACGTGCCGCTCGAGACGTGGCGCGAGGAGGTGCTCTCCACGATCGGGCTGCCGCCGCATATCGAGGAGCACATCGTCACCATGTGCCGCCTGCACCAGCAAAACCGATACGACCGAGCCTCCGACGACGTCGATCGTCTGACCGGCTACCCCGCCCGGACGATCGAAGAGTTCGTGGCGGCACGCAAGGACCTCTACCTCGGCTGACTGACTCCTCGGGCAGCCCGGCGCTCAGGGGGAGGAGACGCACGCAACGCCCGTGACTCTCGGGGATCCGACATACAGGGCGGCACCAGCCCATACCGCGCCCAAACCCCGGCTGACCTGCACACCGGCCACACGCACGACCCGCTCATCAAGAGCGGGCGCCAGGTCCTTTTCCTCCCACCAGTCCCGCACCGGATACGGGACTCGAACAACGAAGGGGATCAGAGAAAATGAACTTGAAGCTCGAACTCTTCGTCCTGCCCGTCTCGGACGTCGACCGCGCCAGGGCCTTCTACGAGAAGGCGGGCTTCCGGCTCGACCTCGCCAAAGACGTCACCGAGGACTACCGGGTCGTCCACCTCACGCCACCCGGATCCGAAGCCTCGATCATCGTCGGCAAGGGCCTGACCACAGCCCCGCCCGGCTCGGCCCAGGGGCTGTACCTGGTCGTCACGGACATCGAACAGGCCCGCACGCAGCTCGTCGACCGCGGCATCGAGGTGAGCGAGGTCTTCCACGACGGCAAGGGCGTCTTCTTCCACGGGCACGACGCCGGCGATGTCGTCCACAAGGGCCAGGGCCAGGAGCGGATCGCCGGCCCGCACCCCGAGCGAGCCAGCTACGGCTCCTACGCCACCTTCAGCGACCCGGACGGCAACGGCTGGGTGCTCCAGGAGATCACGCAGCGAGCCCCCGGTCGCTGACCCCGCCCCGCCACCGGCCCCGCCAACGGCACAAGGGCGCCGTCCCGACGTCTGCCCCGGGCAAGCCCCGAGGGCTGCGGCACACCCAGCCTTCGGGCCGCCCCGGCCGTCACCTGCTCTGCCCACACCGGCGCAGAGCCGCGGTGCTGCGGACAAAGCCCCCCAAGGGCATCCCGATCCGCCGACGCCTGGCCAGCACCGTCAACCGAGACGAACAGGACCAGTGATGAGTGATCCAGCAACCAGTGCAACGAGCCGGACCTACGACGTAGTGGTCATCGGTGCCGGCCCGGTCGGCGAGAACGTCGCCGACCGGACCCGCGCCGCCGGGCTCAGCACCGTCATCGTGGAGAGCGAACTCGTCGGAGGTGAATGCTCGTACTGGGCCTGCGAGCCCAGCAAAGCCCTTCTCAGGCCGGTCCTGGCGCGGGCCGACGCCCGACGTGTCCCGGGGCTTCGCGAGGCGGTGGCCGGGCCACTGGACGTCGCCGCCGTACTCGCCCACCGCGACGAGATGACCTTCCACTGGGACGACGCGAACCAGGTCGCATGGCTCGCATCGGTTTCCGTCGACCTCCTGCGGGGCCACGGACGCCTCGACGGCCCCAAGCGCGTGTCGGTGACAACCCCGCAGGGCGACCCGGTCCTGCTGACCGCGCGTCACGCCGTCGCCCTGTGCACGGGCACCACCACCGCACTGCCCGACCTGCCCGGCCTGGACACCACGCGGCACTGGACCAGCCGAGAAGCGACCGGCGCGGACCATGTACCGGGCAGGCTCGCGGTAGTGGGCGGCGGAGTGGTGGCCGTGGAGATGGCCACGGCCTGGCAGGCACTCGGCTCCCAAGTGACCATGCTCGTCCGGGGAGACGGCCTGCTGCACCGGATGGAACCCTTCGCCGGCGAACTCGTCGCCGAGGGCCTACGGGAAGCGGGCGCCCACGTCCGCCTCGGGATCACCGTCACCGCGGTGAAACGGCACGGCGGTGACGACGGCGAGGTGACCATCACCCTCGACGACGGCAGTGACCTGGTCGCTGACGAGATCCTCTTCGCCACCGGCCGCGTCCCGAGGACGGCCGACGTCGGACTGCAGAGCGTCGGCCTGACCCCGGGCAACTGGCTCACCGTCGACGACTCCTGCCAGGTGACGGCCGTGACCGGCGGCTGGCTCTACGCCGTCGGAGACGTCAACCGCCGCGCGCTCCTCACCCACCAGGGTAAGTACCAGGCCCGGATCGCCGGGGCCGCCATCGGGGCCCGCGCGAGGGGCGAGCCCGTCCACGCCGACAGGTGGGGCCCGCACACCGCCACCGCCGACGACGCGGCCGTCCCGCAGGTCGTCTTCGCCGACCCCGAGGTCGCATCCGTGGGCCTGACCACACGCGAGGCCGAACGGTCCGGACGCGACATCGACGTGGTCGACTACGACCTGGCACACGTCTCGGGAGCCCACCAGTACGCGCAGGGCTACCGAGGCAAGGCCCGCATGCTGGTCGACGTGGATCAAGGAACCGTGATCGGCGCCACCTTCGTCGGCCCCGGAGTGGGGGAGCTGCTCTACTCCGCCACCGTGGCCGTGGTCAGCGAGGTGCCGCTGGAGCGCCTGTGGCACGCCGTGCCGGCCTTCCCGACGATCAGCGAAGCGTGGCTGCGACTCCTGGAGACATACCGGGGCTGAGCGCAGAGCTCCGGCAAGACCGTCCTGTCTTGGCCCGCTTCGTCAGCGGCCCGTAAGGCGCCGACAGGGAGCGATGAGCCGTGGGAGTCGCCGTCGAGCAAGAGCACAGCTCGTACATCGGATGCGGCAGGCACTCACCTCCGCTGCAAAAGGCCTACCGGTCACATTCACCGGTAACCAAGGAGAGTCCTCGCCTGAGCGATCTGGTCCCTCCGCCATCGAGGCGCACGGTGGTATGGCCCGCTACCACCAGTACCAGTCGGCACCGTCCACTTCCGTCTGGGGGACACAGTGGCGGCTGTAGGGAGGGGAATGGATTCTCAGCCATGCGGCTGTCCGGACCGGCCATGCCATGTGGACGTACCTGACGTCCCCGTTCACCTTGCCACCCGATAGGGGTGTGTGGACGGAGGAGTCAACCCAGCAGCCAGTCGGGCGCTACCTCCAAGCCCGGTCCTTCAGGTCCGGGTCAAGTTGACCGCAGTAGCGTGGTGCTCTCAGGGGTGCCCGCTCATGACGTTGTGCAGCAGGTCGACGAGGGGTTGCACTGGGACGGTCGGGTCGAAGGCGCGTTGGACGCCGAGCCCGATGCCGAGGCTGAGCAGGGTCAGGGCG
>NZ_JBIWJD010000038.1:0-12933 GCF_044764945.1 Streptomyces sp. NPDC093568
CCCCAAGTTCGCCGCCGCGTTGCGGCGGCGAACCGATCCGCGTTGCGGATCGGGAGCCGGCGGCTTGCCGCCGGACTGGGCCCGCGTTGCGGGCCCAGAAATGCCCGGGCGCAAGCGCCCGGGGGGCGATCCGCGTTGCGGATCGGGCAGGTCCGCTTCGCTCCCCTGCCTTGGGCCCGCGTTGCGGGCCTAGCTGGCTAGGAAGGGGCGGGTGGGCTTGCTGCGGGCTTGTGTTGGGCAGGGTGGAGCCATGTCTGATGCTGTTCCTCAGGGGAAGATCCGCTTACGTTTCATCGAGTTCACGGTTGATCCTTGGGACTCGGATGTCATGCGGCGGGTCTTGGATGTTGAGGCAGATCTGCTGACGTTCGAGGGAGGCTCAGCAACCTTTTGGTTGCGGGGTGTTGAGGTGTGCAGTTTCCCCTCTTCCCTCTTGAGCGGGGTCGAGCTGTCATTGGAGTCAGGGCCGGCTGCGCAGGCGTACTCGGTGGATGAGGTGCGCAAGCAGCATCCGAACGCCTATCAGCGGTGGACGCTGGAGGACGAGCAGCTGTTGCTGCAGCTTCACGCTTCTGGAAGTGGGATTGATGAGCTGGCCGGTCGGTTTGCCCGGCAGCCGAGCGCGATCCGGTCGCGTCTGGCGAAGCTGGGTGTGGGCGAGCTTCGCGAGCAGTCTCAGGGCTTGCCTTCTACTCCCCCATCCTGACGGCACTTCAGCGTGAGGCTGGCTTCGGTTGGTTGGCGAGTCGAGGGCGCGGGTGGGCATTGTCCTACCCGCGCTCTTCTCTTGAGGAAACTTGGGTGGATCCCGCGATGTGGTGGGGTCTGGGTGGGATCGTGTCAGGTGTGGCCTTCGGGTGTGTGTTGTTGTCGCTCGATCGAGTGCTTGCATCAAAATGGCTCGGGATAGAGTCTGTAATGAAGGGCTACTGCCCCCGTTGGTGCGGTGTGGAAGGCGGGAAGATCTCGTGTCAGGTCGGCATCGGCTTCGTCCCCATCAGATCGAGGCCGTGGATGCAGTGGTGCGGGCGTTGGGTCAGCCGCTGGGTGGGATGTGGCCGGAGGACGGTCTGCGGGCTCAGGTGGTTGCGGCTACGGGGGCCGGTAAGAGTCTGGTGGGGGTGCATGCGGCGCTGGAGCTGCATGTGGAGCGGGTGTTGGTGCTGGTGCCCACGCTTGATCTGCTGGGGCAGGTGGTGGGTGTGTGGCGGTCGGCTGGGCGTGTGGGGGCGATGTTCGGTGTGTGCTCGCCGCGTGAGGGTGGGGCGTTGGAGGTGCCGTGCACGACTGATGCGGGTCAGTTGGTGGCGTGGCTTGCGGCCCGTGGGCGGGTGACGGTGTTCGCGACCTATGCGGCGCTGGGGTTGGGGGTGTTGGGGCGGGCTCACGGAGGTGGGCTTGGTCGGTGGGATCTGGTGGTGGTGGATGAGGCGCACCGGACGTCGGGGGTGTTGGGTAAGCCGTGGGCGGCGGTGCATGACCAGAGGAGGGTGCCGGCGGCGCGGCGTTTGTACATGACGGCGACGCCGCGGTTGTGGGATGCGTCTTTGGAGGGTGGGTCGGCTCGGTTGGTGGCGTCGATGGATGACGAGCGGGTGTTCGGGCCGGTGGTGTACCGGTTGTCGCTGTCGGAGGCGATCGAGCGGGGGCTGGTCGCGCGGTATCAGGTGGTGTGTGTGGACATCGCGGATCCGCAGGTGCAGGCGATGCAGTTGGTGGGGTCGGATGCGCGCAGTGATGCGGTGCGGGGGCTTCGGCTGGGGGCGCTGCAGACGGCGGTGCTGAAGACGGCGGCTGAGCAGAAGCTGAGGCGGTTGTTGACCTTCCATTCCCGCACGAGTGAGGCGGAGGCCTTCGCGCAGGGGCTGGGTGGGGTGGCGAAGGCGTTGTGGGAGAGCGGTGAGGGGGGTTATCCGGAGCCGGGGGCGGTGTGGGCGCAGTGGCTGTGCGGGGAGCACAAGGTGGCTCATCGGCGGCGGGTGCTGGAGGAGTTCTCCTCGCAGTGCGCGGCGGACGGTTCGGTGTGGGAGCGGTGTGTGCTGTCGTCGGTGCGGGTGCTGGGTGAGGGGGTGGATACGCCGGGCTGCGATGCGGTGGTCTTCGCGGACGTGCGGGGTTCGGTGCCTGACGTGGTCCAGGCGGTGGGGCGTGCCCTGCGGATGCAGCCGGGTGAGGGCAAGATCGCGTCGCTGGTGGTTCCGGTGTTCCTGGGGCCGGGTGAGGAGCCGGACGAGATGCTCGCCTCGAAGGCGTATGAGGATCTGGCGAAGTTGCTGGCCGCGCTGCGGGCGCATGACGCGGAGGCGGTTGAGCAGCTCGCTGTCCCGCAGGCTGCCAGCCGGGCGGTGGTGGCCTCAGGTGTTGCAGGTGCGGAGCGTGGGGTCGGTGGTGCGGCGCAGGGGCTGTTGTCGTTCTCGACACGTCGGGATCCGGCGCAGTTGGCGGCGTTCATCAGCGCTCGGGTGCTGCGGCCGGAGGGCGAGTTCTGGCGGCGGGGGCTGCAGGCGGCGCTGGCGTTTCGCGGTGACCACGGGCATCTGCGTGTGCCTTACGGACACACGGCGCCCGACGGGTTCCCGCTGGGGGTGTGGATCTCCAACCAGCGGCGCCTTAACCGCCAGGGCGGCCTCGGCCCGGAGCGTGCTGCGCAGTTGGACGAGCTCGGCATGGTGTGGTCCCGCTTCACCGTCGCCTTCGACGAGGGCCTGGCCGCTGCCCGCGGATGGGCCGCCGAGCACGGCCATCTCCTGGCCCCGACCGAAGCTACCTGGGAGAACTATCCGGTCGGGGTCTGGCTGAAGAACCAGCGCGCCGCTGCCCGGCGTGCCGAGGGCCGGCAGCCAGACGCGGGTCGGGATGAGGGCTCTGAGGCCGGCGGACTGAGCCGGGAGCGGCGCCGTGCACTGGAGGAGATCGATCCCGCCTGGTGTCCGGTGTGGCCGGTGGCCTGGCAGCGGTGCTTCCACCTGGCCCGTACCTACCTTCAGGCCGGCGGCGCCCTGCCCGAGCAGGAAGGTGTGCTGATCCTGCAGGGCGAGGACATCGGACGCTGGGTGCACACGCAGCGGCAGGAGTGGAAGGCGCTGAGCACCGCGCAGCAGTGGCTGCTCGGCGAGGTATTGGGTATCCAGCCTCTCCCGGAGCAGCCACCTGCCGCGTCGGCGCCGCGGCGGAGCAGGGCGCAGAAATGGGAGGCGAACCTGGCGGCGGCCCGCCGGTACCGCACCAGGGAGGGACACCTGAACGTACCCCGATCACACACCGAAACCGTCGACGGGACCGAGCTGGCACTGGGAGTGTTCATCGCCAACTCCCGTGCCCGTAAAGCAACGCTCGCGGTGGAACGGGTCGAGCAACTGTCAGCACTTGGCATGCGGTGGGAGTGAGTTCAGCGTAGGTATGCTCAGAACACGTCGGCGTCCTCAAGTGCGGGCTGCACCACATCTATCCGAATGATGGTCCATAAGAGATCCTCGTCGCGCTCCGGACGCCAGCACCGCGCGAGCATGGCAAGCCGTTTGGCGAAGCAACCTCTAACCGACTCAGACATGTGGCCATTCTTGGGGCAGGTGGTTGACCTCGCGAAGGTCCGCTAGTGTCGCATCAGATGAGTCCGCAGTTGCCAGAGCGTTGCGGACGCGGTCTAGCTCTGCGGCCAAATCCGGGACCTCGAGAGACAGTTCATGTAGGTCTGTCTGTGTTTCGAGGTACTGAGACCAGAGGACACCTCTGCCGTGTTCGAGCAGCTCGATGCTACACCGCGGGTCTCCAGCCGTGATGGCACAGGATGCCGCTTTCGCCGCAAGGCCCATGTATTGGGCGACAGTACCCTCCTGCGTGGAGCGAGTCGTTCCTCTCCAGGCTAGGAGAGGAAGAACGTGCACTGCTGCCGTATAGCTGTCGAGCGCGTCGCTCCAACGGTTATTCATGGCGGCGTATCCGCCTCTGTAAACTGCGGCCTCAATGCGTTCCAGCGGAGTTGCTGTCGGGGACTCCGCGACCGACTTCCATGCGTCGAGCGCCGATTCCAGGTCATGGGGATCTTGCTCGGCTTCAAAGCGTCGTGCCAGGGCGATTCCGATATTGCGTTGGTACCCGGCCCAGTGGGCGGACCCCTTGGGTTCGTCTCGGAATGCTGTTTGGATAAGGACCAGCGACTCGTTCAGGTCATCGAGGTTGCGCTGACGCTCGAACCGGAGCAGGAGAAGAGCTGCAACGGCGTTCTGGATCACCGGCAGCATGTGGTGCTCGGGAGCCAGGATCGCCTCCATCGCCCTGGCCAGGTGGATCGCTTCGTCGAGTTCGCGAGGTTCGTCGATTGCCTCGACCCGGGCCTGCAATACAGCCAGGACTCTGTACTGTCGATTGGCCCATTGGGAGTGGCTGACCGGGGTGCGGTTCACTGCTTGAGTGCAGAGCAACCGTGCCCGATTCAAGTCGCCGGGGTTCTTGGTTTTTTTGAAGCGCAGCGTCAGCGCTCGGGCCAGTCCGGCCTGAGTCGCGGGAGTCTCAGGGCCTTCGGGTGTGAGCTCCCCCAGCGCCTCCTCACCGAACTGGATCGCCTCGGTGAGATCTGGGATGTTTCCGGTGCGTTCAAAGCGGGCCGTCAAGGCGATGCCAAGGTTCGACAGCGCGGCAGCCCGCCATTGGTCGCCCGGCTCAAGGTCTTCGACAGCTCCGCGAAGGTACGCGATCGCGGAATTGAGATCGTCAATCGCCCCATCGGCGCTGAATTTGGTTATACGTGACATACCGGCGATGTTCTTCCGCCTGGCCGTCGTGGGGTGGCCGTCCGGCGTCAACTCAAGGGCCTTGCCAATGGCCTCGACTGCCGCTTCGAGATCAGCGGCGTTGCCGTTCCTTTCGAAGCGTTCCCTCAACCCGAGAGCGAGTTCGGTCAGAGCCTGTGCACGGACGTCAGAGTCCGACAACGACTCAGCGATGGCGTCACGTCCCATGGCGATGGATGCATCCAGGTCTCCTGCGGCGTCAGCATGCCGGGATCGAGTCCGCAGGGCAGCCATGACAAGCATGCGGTACGCCGTTCGGGCGGGAGACCCCTCCTCGCTGCCATCCAGCGCTGCCTGTCCCGCGGTCAGGGCATCGTCGAGGTCGGCCTGATCGCCCGAATACTCGAAACGGGCCAGCAGCATGAAACTCAGACGGATATGCAGATCTGCCTGACCCGTGGCGTCCTCGGCTCCTGCCTGCACAGCCGCGGTGCAGGCCACTATCGCCTCATTGAGGTCAGCCGACTGCCTGGAGCGCCGGTACCGGGCCATGAGGGCCATGGCCAGCCGGTCCAGTACCGTCGTACGGTCGTCATAGACGGCAGGGAGAACGGCAACGGCCTCGCGTGCCTTCTCGACGGCCTCGTCGAGATCCTCACTGTGATCCAGCAGCTCGAACCGCGCTTGTAGGCTTGCGGACAGATTGCTCAGTCTGCCGGGTCGATCAGGATCATGCGGATCCGCCACGGTTTGCCGTTCCGCGTCGATGGCGTCGTCAAGATCGTCAGGCGAGCGGGTCAGGTCGTAGCGACGGTGCAGTTGGGAAGCGAGCTGCTTCAGGACGGTGACCTGCACGGCCGGTTTGACAACGCTGGCCAGGCGCGCTGACTCACGCGCCTCAATGATGGCCTCGTCCAGCGTTTTTCTGTCGCCGTGAAGCTCGAACTGTCGGTACAGCGTTGCACTGAGGATCCTCAGCATCTCCGGCCGCTCCGGGTCGTCCGGTGGCGTGGCTGCGAGGGCTGCCCGGGAAGCGGCCTCCGCCTGTGCCAAGTCCTTCGGTGCGGCTGTGTGGTCGAAGAGGGTCTGCAGGACCTGTCCGAGATTGGACTGGAGGATGGGCCTGCGGGGGTGGCTCGGATCCAGGGTGACTGCGGTATGGCTGAGAGCTACCGCCTCGTCCAGATCTCGCCTAACGCGTGCATGCACGAACCTGGTGCGCAGAGTCACGGCCAGGCCCGACACCCACACCGGGTACTCAGCAGCACTGTCCGATGTAAGAGCGACGGCTCGTCGCTGCGCCGCGACTGCTTCGTCAAGGTCGGCCGACTGCCGATTGCTCAAGAACCGGCGCCATAGCTCCACTCCCAGGTCGTGCTCCGCAGCGGCCTGCCAGTTCCCCTGATCAGACGTCTCGGCGGCTGCCTGGCGGAGCATTCCGATCGCGTGATCGCGGCCGTGCTCGTCGTTCTCTGCCTCGCTGCGTCGCAGCAGAGCCATGGCATGGGTGTACGACAACCCTGGAGGTACACGCGAAGGGTCATGCTGCCGGACCACGGCGAACAACTCGCCTGCCGCAGCAATATCGGTGTACTCACCGCTTTCTGGTCGCGCGCAGTATCGGAGAAAGTACACGAGTCCCGCTGTCCAAGCGACGTCGATCCGTTGCTTGCCGTCTTCCCGGCGGCCCGCTTGGAGGAGACGCTCCAATAGGCCGAGAACATCAGGGCCCAGCACAGCTTGCGAGTCGCCGTCTACCGTGAAGTCTGCGATGCGTTGATGCGCGGCTGCTAGCAGAGTGTCAAGCGGGTCGTCTGGCAACGAACCTCCTCAGCCTTCTTTCCCGTGTGGGTATGTGCCCTCACGGGAACGGGTCAAGCCTTGCCAGACACGGAATTCAGCAATTCTTGGTGTCCGATCGGCACTCCGAGCCGGTACTGGCCGCCTGTTTCCGTCTTCGTAGCCCTGGAGCAGGGCCAACCCCGTTTGGGGCCAGCATGGCATGCTCCTCTTGTCGAGTGGCTGGCCCGGGCGGGTGATGCTTTTGACTCCGTAGGCAATGACAGACGCTGATCAGGGGCATGGCCCTTGTGGCGTCAGTGCCGTGGCAGAGCCGAACCAGTACGACCGGGCAGCGAGCTCCATATGATCGTTGGCTTCCACGATGGCCTCGCCGCTGAAGCGACTTGACTTGCAAGGCACCGTCAGCTGCGGATCTATTCACTCAGACCCGCTTGCATCCGGAACAGATCCTCGCTCGCGCATGGCAGGGCCCGGCTGTGCTCAAGCTGTTGGACCAGATCGGGGAACAGACGGAAACCCACCCTCTGTCTCTCTGCCCCCGTGGCTTCCGACAACTACCGGAATCAGTGAGTTTCTTCGAGTTGGCCACCGATCAGGTGACGGTCCACGAACCGCAACGAGCGAGGCCCCCGGGCTGTTGATCGAGATGTCTGACGTCTCAACCACGCTGCTCGGGGGCCTCGTTGGTCATCTATCCTGCCGCACTCGACCTGCCCCATGCGCTCGTGGAGTGGGTCACCATGCTCGTTGTCACCCGTGAGGGCGACCGCCGCTGCAAGCTCCGCCCGTCCCAGCGCGCGATGGTGGCACTGGTGTACCTCCGCGAACACACCACCCTGGCGAAGATCGCTGCCGGATTCGGGATCAGCGAGTCCACCGCCCACGCCTACACCAGCGCGGTCGTCCACCTGCTTGCTGAACGTGCGCCGGGTCTGCTGAAGGTCCTGCGCGAGGCCGAGGCGGACTTCGTCCTGCTGGACGGCACGCTCGCCGAGTGCGACCGAGTCGGCGACGGACGGGCCGACTACTCGGCCAAACACCGCCGGCACGGGGTGAACGTGCAGGTGGTCACCGATCCGGGCGGCCGGCTTCTGTGGCTCTCACCCGCGCTGCCGGGCCGGGCGCACGACCTGACCGCTGCCCGCACCCACCGGATCATCCGGATCTGCGAGCGCCAGGGCGTCCCCATCCTGGCCGATCTCGCCTACCAGGGCGGCGGCCCCTGGGTGACCACGGGCATCAAACGCAGGCCCCTGCAGGAACTCACCCTCACCGAGAAGACCCGCAACCGGGCCCTGGCCGCGGCGCGGGCACCGGTCGAGCGCGGCGTCGCACGCCTGAAGTCCTGGCGCATCTTCCGCAGATCCCGGTGCAGCCCAAACCGCATGACGTCAATCGCCAAAGCCGTCCTCACCCTGGAGCGGCACCGCTGAAGAAGCTCAGTAAATCCTCAAGCATGCCAATCGCTTGTACGGGCAAGATCCGAGCAACCGCGCCAGGGGAGGGCGATGCGCCGTGAGCCAAGCGGACGGAACCAGCCCGGTTGACCGCAGGATGGTGCTTGCCCACGAGTGGGACAGGCTCGTGGAAGAGGTACACAAGCGCGGGTTCAAGGACTTCCTCAGTCCGCCGTCCCTGGAGACGCTCCTGCCCGCCGCAGCAGGAGGCCCCGTAGCCGTCATCAACCTCAGTGTGTGGCGCTGCGACGCTCTGATTATCACCACCGCCGGTGTACGCACTGTCGAGTTGCAGGACCTCACGCTCGAGCAGACGGTGGAACGGGTGACTCTCTACCTAAACACGCTGGAGGAAGCCGAACGGGCGGCGTACGCATACCAGCTGGTGGACCAGGCCACAGGCACTGATCCAGGTCGCGTCGCTATCCGTGACCGCACCCGCGCCGCGGCGGCTCTGATGAAGTCGAGGCAACGCACGGACGACATGCTCCGTTCGCTTCAGGAATGGCTCTGGGACTCAATCACCGCGCCGGTGCTCGGCGAGCTGAAGCTGGACCGTGTACCACCCCCGGGGGCTGCGTGGCCCCGGCTGTGGTGGTGTCCGACCGGCCCGCTGGCCATGCTTCCGCTGCACACTGCGGGCTACCACCACGAGAGCGGCGGAGATGTGCCACGTACGGTGATCGACTGCGTCGTGTCGTCCTACACTCCGACGTTGAGGGCGCTGCTGGAGGCCAGGACGCACCGGCGGGGTATCGAGCCCGCCGCTGGCCCGCCTGTTCACGACGGGCAGATGGATGCGCAGGGCGAGTTGGAGCGGGATCGCCTTCTGATCGTCACCCTGGAGGAGTTGCCGGGACAGGTGCGGCTCCGGGGCGCTACCGAAGAACGCGATGCCCTGATCCGGCTCGTACCGGAGGAGCGGCGGACTCTCCTGGACGCCGACGAAGCAACGTGGGCGAATGTCCGCAGGGAACTGCCCAAGCACCGGTGGGTTCATTTCAGCTGTCACGGTGGTCAAGACCTCAGACAGCCCTCACGCGGTGGTCTGTTCCTGCACGATCGGGTGCTCAGCATCGCCGACATCTCCGCCCAGCGGTTTGCCGGCGATTTCGCTGGCCTGGCGGCCTGCAAGACCGCTACTGGCGGAATCAGTCTGGTCGATGAAGCGATCAGCCTGTCGGCGGCCCTCCACTACACGGGATACCGGCACGTCGTAGCAGCGCTGTGGTCAATCGACGACGAGACCTCTGCAAAGGTGTTCAACGCCGTCTACGAGGACATCGTGGTGGACGGAGCACTGCGGCCGGACGGCGCCGCGCAGGCTTTGCACACCATCGTGCGTGCCCTGCGGACCGAGGACCCGCACCAACCCAGTCTTTGGACTCCCTTCACCCATACCGGACCGTAGGACTAAGCAGCGAGCCCTTGGCCTCAGAAAGGAGCGCCCTGTGCCGGACGATCCACCGGAAGCATCGCAGCCCGGAAATGTCTCTCCCCCCGTCGCGCAACCGTCCACGCCCCCAAATGGATCACTGCGCTTCGAGCCGATCACCCGTGACGAGTTCGCAGTTGCAGCAAGCAGGTTCATCATGAAGTCCGCCCCCGGTGGCGTCATCCTGAGCGGCCCGTGTCCGCGGTGCGATCACGCGATGGAGTTCGCTCACGTCACCGAGGTCTTTCGCAGTATCCAACTGCCGCGACTCCGTGCATCCCGTCGCCAGGAGCCGTCTGCCGCAGGATGGGAAAGGGTCCCCATGATGTGCACCTGCGAGTCTGAGCATTCCGGTCGACCACAAGACGAAGAAGGCTGCGGCGCCTACTGGAACATCAAGCTTGGGCCCGCCCAGCCATGAACCTCCGACTAACCCCCGGCCCTGCTGCTTCCGTCACCGACCGGCTCGCTGCCCGACAGATCCACCGGCTCGTAAAACACGAGTTGCCCCAAGTTCGTGCGGCGGCCCTTGCCTGGCGCAACGGCATCGGCGTCCTGCTGGCCGGGCTGATCGGATTCGGTCTCCTCAAAGGACGAAATGACGTTGGCCAATTAGCTGCACCGTACAGCGCACTCGTCGGAGTGATCCTGCTGTCTTCCCTTCTCGCCGGCACAGCGGCTGCCCTCTTCCTGTTGCGCGCGGCCCACGGCTACCCCGGGACGGTTTCCCTCCAGCCTCAGGTCCAGGACCACGATCCCAGCTCTCGGTCTGCCAGCGACCACTCCGAAGCCCTGCACGCCGGCAACGCTCTCTCCTGGGGTCTCGTCCTCTGCCTGCTCTGTATGGCCCTCCTTGTCACAGCCGTGGGCATGACGTGGTACGGCCCGAGCAAAGCCAAACCCGGCATCGAGGTCAGCACTCCCAGCGGCACGCGATGCGGTGAGGTAGTGCGGCTGGCAAAAGGCCAGCTCACACTCAAAACCGACAGTGGTGAAATCACTGTTGATCTCAGACGGGCCGAAGCCCTCAAGGCCGTCGACTCCTGTTCCAGGCAAAATCCCTAGCACCGTCGACATGTCGAGTGAGCTCGCTGCGGCATAGACACCGAGGCTGGGGCGTGGCCGGGGGGCAGTGGCGGTGGGACCCGCTCGCGGGTGATCCGCCGGCTGGAGCTCGTGGCATGGCGTGACCGCGATGCGGCTGCCGGAGGACCTTCGCCCACCCCGCGTGAACGGAGAGTGCACGGTCTCAGTCCCCTGCCCGCCGCGCACGTCGCCCCCGCCGAGCTCCACCTCGTGTGGGAACTCCCCGACTACGCCTGACAACAAGTCGTAACCTCGTGGCACCACCGACAGCCGCGGCAGCGAGCGCATCCAGCCCACCGCCTGGGTGCTCCTGCCCACCGCGCCAACCGAACCGGTCTGCCGACAGCACACACCTGAAGCAAACCGAACCAGGATTACGGCAACACTCGTGCAATCCCTAGCCGCGCGCAGAAGGCGCCGAGAGCATTGCAGGCGTGCTGCGATGTCAGGAGTCGTTGGGCTGCCCTACAACCCACCACTCGTCAGGATCATCCGCCGTCTCCTCGATGAACCCGTCGACGGCCGTGCCCATGCAGGCAGCGGAAGATCGTGGAGGGATGCTTCGGCGGTGTTCCCTGGTCATCTCCCAGTACTCACGGAACAGTTGGTTGTGCGTCAGTCGCTGCAGGTAGCTGAGCAGTTCGTCCCAGCTGAAGAGCCCGACGCGGTGGCTGAGCAGGAGCAATTCGTACTCTTGGTGCACGAAGAGCATCTGTTCTCGCTTGCCCTGCGGGAGATTGTCGAGCATGGTCATGCCAGACGCGTGGGCAAGCTTCGTCATCTCTGCGATGAGTTGTTGATGATGTTCGCGAAGTCGGGCTGTCGCCCCGTCCTCGCGATTTTCCCTCGCCTCGCTCCGTTCGGTGATCCTGCGGACGATGCGGGCCCAGCTCAGCGGGGTGCGCGCGCGCAGCCGCGTGGCGGCCGGGCCGCCTAGGGACGACTGCTCCAGCAACGCGTCGAAGTCAGCGTCCTGGTGGCCGGCCATGCTGTTCACCGTCCTTTCTGCTCTGCTTCTGCTTTGTCCGCCACCGGTAGAGACTTCCTTCGACGGCGCGAACTGATGCCGCGCCCAGGACCTGCCGGATCTCCTCCTGCATGTAGCCGTCGAGGGTCAAGGCCACGATGGCCCGCGTGTGCGCGTCCTGGATGCCGCTGAGGTGTTCCAGGACCTCAAGGTTGCCCAGCACTTCATCGGCCACGCTGAGAGTGGTGACGGGTGGTTCGAGGATCTCCTGCTGGCGCTGCACAGCACGGCGCTGTCGCTCCTCGCCTGCCTGGTAGCGGCGGAACTCGTTGGGGAAGTCAAATGCGCAGGCACCCATGAAGTAGGTGGTGATGCTCGCCCCGCCGTCTAAGGTCCAGCCCCCTTCGACAAGTGCGCGCTGCCGAAAACGAGGCAGGGCGCGGGCCACCGTCATGGTGGCCAGTTCTTCTCGTAGGTCGCTGCTGGAGGCCAGCTCTTCCATATCGAGTTCGTGCGGGTTGAGTCCGAAGCCGCGGTCGGCGACGAGCTGGAAGATAAAGCCGGAATGCATCCAGGCGCGCAGCACCGAGATGCCGTATCGGACCAGCTCGTCCACGAACCGTTCGTAGCGAGGCCCCTCGAAGCCGTCCTGGGCAAGTAGATCCACGATGCGCTGGTCGCGTGCCCTGCGGTCGATGCTCGCCTGCAACCGCCTGGCTTCGAGTCGGTCGTGGCCGTTCATCCGTTGCAAGTCGTCCGCAGACACGGGTGCGCCCAGATCGTGCGCACTGCGGCTGGCTGGGGGTTGTAGGTCCCGGGCCCGTGCAACCGCGTGCTGGTCGCCCTGCATCCCTACCCCCCTTCAGTCGCCGCCCCGTTCTCGCATCGGGGAGGGAATCAGCTCGCCAGCCCTTGTAGGTACGCCGGCAGGAAGTACCCCACGGTTTTCCTCAAGATCTTTTGAAGAGGCCGGAAAGCAGAGAGCTCCGTGGGGCAGCCCACCAGGCGTGACATAGGAGCGGCAGCGAGCAAGCCAACACCTAGGAGCAGCAGATGAGTTCCGCGCCCACCCCGGCTTCGTCCAACCCGCCCGGCCCTTCACAGCGTGGCCCGTTCCTGACGCTGCACACCGCTCTAGTCCTCGTGACGGCAGTGGTGATCGGCCTGGTCGTCGGCGGTCTCACCTTTCTGAGTGGCAGTGCGGCCGCCGGCGCGGCCCTCGCGGGCCTGCTCGGCGCGGGCGGCAGCGTGCCCGTGTTGCACGCCCTCATCGGCTGACGCTGAGACAGAGTTCTCCGAGCGATCTGCAACAAGTGTGAGGCTTTGCCGTCGTCCTTGACCGTCAGACGTAACGGGAACGCTGAGAGGTCGTTCTCTTTCCGAACCTCGTGTGTGGTTCTCGCTGGTCAGACATGAGATGGCCGCTGTCACGGGAGTCTCGGTTCGTTGCTGGCC
>NZ_JBIWJD010000039.1:0-8870 GCF_044764945.1 Streptomyces sp. NPDC093568
CTCGGCCAGCAACGAACCGAGACTCCCGTGACAGCGGCCATCTCATGTCTGACCAGCGAGAACCACACACGAGGTTCGGAAAGAGAACGACCTCTAACCGCCCAGCCTCTCAGCGACCAGGTAGAAGGCGTGGTTGGGAATGCCGCTGTTGATGTGGATGCCGCCTTGATCCTTGCGGGTGCGGACGTAGTTACACATGTGCGCGGGCTGCGGATCCTGCCTGAGGATGCGGTCGTCATAAGCTGTGCCAGGAGCCTTGAGCGAGCGCAGGCCAACACCGTTGATGGCAGGAGCGAGGAGTCCGGCACCACAGATCCAGTCGGCTTCCTCAACACCCTGGTTCAAGGTGTACTGCTTCGCCAACTGGCCGAAGACGTCGGCAATCGAGGTGTGCAGCGCGCCCTGTTCGCCTTCCCAGTCGAAGTAGTGCAGCATCTCCTCAACTCCATGCCATACCTCGCCGGCTATCACGTCCAGGCACTGGCTGAACCGGCCGAAGATCTCGCCATCCCCATCCCCATCCCCGAGGCGGTGCATCGCGTTCCACGGCCTATTCGCTCTGGAGCTGTGCCTTGTTGATGGCGGCTTGAAGTTGAAGCCAAGTTGGATCTGTTGTGCTGGCCGTGGTCACCGTTGCCAGATCGTCTGCTTCCCAGGTTCGGGTTCCGTCTGTCAGGACAAGGTGCGTCTCCAGGTCGTCGCCGTCGTCCGGAACCTCAGCAGTGGCCTCCAAGAACGCTATGGCTGCAGCCCTCGAGACGTCCCTGCTTGTGGTGCGAGTTTGCGTGGAGCCGGTCAGCACGGACAAGAGCAACAGTTCTCCCTCGCTGCCGGCAACGAGAAGCTCGCCGGTCGCCGTGGCGGCCAGCGCGGACAAGCGGGACCTGGTCAGCACATTGTGCTCGACCGCTTGCCGGGTTTCGAGGTCCACCTCGACCAGTGCCCCCGCGGGCGTTGCGATCCACAGCACGCCCGGTTGCGGTCCGAAGGCGATGTTGTGGCGCGACCAGGCTTGCATCTGGTCAAGCCACTCCTGCGGGTACGGATAGCCAGGGCTGGGGTCGCCAAGGGTTGTCGCCAGAATCCGGTGCAACGAAGGAAACTCGAATACTTCCACCGAGTTGTCGTACGCGTTGCCACGGACCGCCATATGACGTCCGTCCGCGCTGAAGAGCGGAGTCTCGTAGCCGTCACAGTCCAGGATCAGCGCCCGGCGGAGCAGTCGCATCACGGCAGGCGCGGTCCCCTGATCGACGCGCGCGAAAAGGCAGTGCGTGGCCCCCTGGTCGCTGTTCAGCGTGGCGACAAGTCCGCCCCCGAGATGCTCCGCGACGCCTGTGTCCCACGGGGGTCCGGCACTGATGGTTCCGGAGGCAAGGTCAAGGACGTCCGAGCTCTCCCACCCGCCGCCTTCGTCGCGAAACGACGGTGAACCCCACAGGGTCAGCCCGTCCGGGCTGAAAGCGAGACTGCGGTAGGCGGCGGTGGCTGGAGCGCCTTCCGGTTCGTAGACCCCAGCAGGAGTCCATTGCCGTAGCCCATCTTCCCCTGCCACGACAAGCAGTGGCTCGTGCGGATGCCACGCCACAGCGGGCGTCCGCTCTGCCCGCTCCCACCCAAAGGCGTCTCCATAGGCATTCGACGTGAGGCCCACGGAGCCGAGTTCGCGTAGCTGCCCCGCGCCGCAGTCCCAGATGTGGATCGCCGGACGCTCGGAGTCCGAGCAGGCCACCAACGGAAGCCGCGGATGGCATCTCAGCTGTTCAAAAGAGCGTTCGCTGCCAACCAGCCCACGTGCCACTACTTCAAGATCAGTCACTCCAGCACCGTAGTTCTCGACGGCGCGCGCGGCGAGGCCCTTACCGGCATGCGTCCCGCGCGGCGCAGACGTGAGCGCCGGCCCCGCCAACTCGAGCGCTCACTCGCCAGCTGAAGCGCTCAGTCACACAGGGGCTCGCGGGCTATTCGTGACACAGGCTGCTACAGCTCGAACTCCAGGTGCTCCACGTCTGTAAAACGCACCTCTTCCAGGCTGCCAGCGCGGCGTCCGCCGTCGTGGAAGTACATCTCCTCCAAGCCCTCCGCAGCGATGCGCTTGAGCTGCTGCCCGTTGGCGCCGGCGTCACGGCCACGCGGAGGCGGGCCACCCAGCGCGGCGGCAGTGCCTGAGCGATGTCACGGATCCGGGCGTGCCTTCCTCTCGCCTCGCCGCCCACCCGTTCTGGGAGACGGACACCGGCCGGTCACCCGGGGCCAGAGTCGCTGCGGCGGAGGGCCCGGGAGCTGGAGCAGCGTGGGACCCGTCGCGCCGCGTGCCGTTCGGCGTGCGGACCGCCGGGAATCGGCGTACATGTGGCGGCGTAGCACTGCCACACCCGCCCCTCGCCACAGTGCGCCTCGCGGTGGCAGCGCTGATGACCGACGTTGACACGATCCCCCGCTGAGCCGGCAGCGCCACGAGCCCTGAGCACCGTACCCCCGTCGTCGGTCGAGGACGGGGGTACGGTGCTCTCCCTTGCCCGGTACGTTGGGCCGCACGCACCCGGTACGTGCGGCCGGACACACCAGGACGCAGACAACGGGGGGTTCCATGATTCGGTCGCTCCTGCGACGTACCCGGGCTGCCTCGGGCCTCCCTGTTCCGGACGCGTGCACGCCCGGGCGGCACGCCCTGGCCACCCGGCGCCTGCTGCTCTACACCCCGGTGACCAAGCTCGACGCGTTGGCGGCGATCGCCGCGGGCGCGGATCCCGAGGCCCAGCGCTGGCACGGGAACGAGATGGACCAGGTCGTACCGGACGCCGACACCAGAGAGGCCCTGCTGCGCATGGGCCCCGCCGGCGCTACCCCCCGCTGGTTCCTCAGGTCCAACCCCGAGCTGGCCGAGCCCTTCGAACCCGGCCCCGAGATGGCTGGGTTCATGGTCTGTGTACGCCGCGACACCGGGCGCTACGCCGGGGACCTCGAACTCGACCACGACAGGGGTGAGATCGGCGGCACTCTCGCCCCCGACCACCGAGGCCAGGGCCTCGGTGCTGAACTGTTCCTGGCGGGCGCGGAGTTCGCCCATGGCCACGCCGGTCTGCCGACGGTACGGGCGGGCACGGCGACGGCGAACCTTGCGTGCCGCCGCGCCCTGGAACGCGCCGGCTTCGTCCCGGCCCCGGGCCCGGCCCGCCACACCCTGCCGGACGGCCGTGAGCTGGACAGCGTCTGGTACCAGCACGAGGGCGCCGCGTCGGCGTGTGCGATGCCTTGAGGCAGGAGTGGAGGGGCGGAGGAGCGAGTCCGCCGCCTCGGAAACCCGGCCGTGGCCAGCTCAATCCCGACAGGAGCGGGCCGGGACACGCTCAGCCCGAGCTTGTGCTGGGCACTCCATGGGGAGCCTGGCCAGGAACCGGCCGGTACCGAACGCGAGGGATTCGGCGGTCTCTTCCACCTGCTTGTCGGACGTCGTCTGCGCCATGCCGTGCCCCGGTGGTGCACGGTGTGCGGATCAGCGGGCGATCGAGATCGCGAAGGGCGCGAATCCGCTGGACCGAATCAGGTGCGGTGCGAACAGTATCGCGGCCTCCGTGGCGCGGGCGGATTGGATCCCGCCGAGATCAGTGATCCACTCCTTGCGCCAGCCGAGGTTGATGAGCAGTTCACGGACGGTCTGCTTGGCCTGCGGGTCCTCGCCGGAGAGGAAGGCGTCGGGCGCCTGGGTGAGCGTGGCCGGCGCGGTCATCACCGAGAAGAGCATGGTGTTGAGTGTCTTGACGACGCGCGTTTCGGGGAGCGCTTCCTGGAGTTGCTCGGCGAGGCTTGAGCCGGGGTAGATCAGGTCGGCGGGCAGTCCGTCCGGTCCGTCGACGGTGGCGTTGGAGACGTCGACGAGGACCTTGTCGCGCAGCTCCTCGCGCAGGGCGACGAGCCGGTCCAGCGAACCGGCCCCCGGGGTGGCGTTGATGACGATCTGGGCTGTCCGGGCAGCGTCGGCGGCGGCGCCCGGCGCGCGGTCCGCCACGGTCACCTCATGCCCTGCCCGGGTAAGGGCTGTGGCCAGGCTGCCGCCGACGCGGCCGTTTCCGAGAATTGCGATCGTGGTCATGATGATCTGGTCCTTCCGTGGGTGCAGGTTGTGGTGCCGGTCAGCGTGAGAGCGTGGCGACGGCCTCGGCGTGGACGCCGGGCGCGGCGGCCAGGAAGCTCTCGCTCTGAGGGGTCCAGGGGCGGCCCTCGGCGTCGGAGATCTGTCCGCCGGCCTCGGTGACGAGCAGCGCCCCGGGAAGCAGGTCCGCGCGGGCGCCGGCAAACTGCCAAAAGGCGTCGATCCGGCCGGCGGCCACGTTCAGCAGGTGCAGGGTCGCGGGCACTGCGGTGCGGACGACGAGCGCGTCGAAGAGCATCGCGGTGATCGAGGAGCCGACGCGCCGCACGACCTTCTCGTCCTCGTCCGGCCGGGCCTGGCTGGTGGCCACGATGCTCAGACCGAGGTCCGCGGTGTGGGAGACGTGCAGCGGCCGGCCGTCGAGGTGGGCGCCCGCGCCGGTGAGCGCGGTGTAGGTCTCGCCGGTCAACGGCAGGTGGACCGCCGTGAGCACCGGCTGGTTCTCACGCACGAGGGTGGCGGTCACCGCCCACTCCGGCAGGGCGTGCAGGTGGTTGACGTTGCCTTCGGCCGGATCCACGACCCACCATTCGCCGGGCGGCAGCGCCCCGCCGTCCAGCTCGTCCTCCACCCAGCCGGCGTCCGGACGCAGGCCCGTGAGGCGGGGGCGCAGGATGTCGAGGGCCGTGTCGTCGTTGTCGGCGAGCGCGCGCATCAGCTCTTCGCGGGTCTGGTAGCGGACCACCTCGCCGAAGCGCTCGTGCAGCGCCGAACCGGCCGCGCGCACGGCGATCGCGGTCTGGCCGAGCAGGTCGGCGTCGGAGGCGGCGACGTCAGGGGTCTGAAGCATTTCGGACATGGTGAACTCCCTTTTGAGAAGGAGGTGATGGGGCCGTTCGGGCCGGACTGTGCGCTCTGTTCAGCGCTCTGGTCTCGAAGGTATAGAGCCCCTTGATTAACTTCAAATGCATGTAAAGCACGGCTAGGATTACTCGCATGCAATTGGATTTGAACCTGCTGGCCGCGCTCGACGCGCTGTTGGAGGAGGGAAGTGTGGCCGGGGCGGCCGCACGCATGCATGTCACCGCCCCCGCGATGAGCCGGAGCCTGAGCCGGATCCGTCGCACGACCGGGGATCAGATCCTGGTGCGCACCGGCCGCACGATGACCCCGACGCCGTATGCGATCGCCGTCCGGGAACAGGTGCACGAACTGCTGCACCAGGTCCAGGGGGTCCTGGCACCGAGCCGTGAACTCGACCTGGCGACCTTGGAGCGCACCTTCACACTTCGCTGGCACGATTCCCTGGTCGCCTTGAGCGGCCCCGCACTGCTCTCGGCCGTGCGCGGACAGGCGCCGGGTGTGCGATTGCGCTTCGTCGCGGAATCGAGCATCGACACCCCCGAGTTGCGGCGCGGCGAGGTGGACCTGGAGGCGAACGCCAACCGCCCGAGCGCACCGGACATCCGTGCCGAGAACGTGGGCGAGACCCGCCTCGTCATCGTCGTGAGGCAGGGGCACCCCCTCACCCGCGTCAGGACCGTCACCGCGAAGCAGTACGCCGCCGCTGAGCACGTCACCGTCTCGCGACGTGGAAACCTCAGCAATGCCCTCGACGACGCCCTCGCGCGGCTCGGCCTCACCCGCCGCGTGGTGGCGACCGCGCCCACGGAAGCAGCCGCGCTGGAGTTCGCGCGCGGCTCCGACCTCCTGATCAGCGTCCCCGAGGCCACCACGCGCTCAGCAGTCGCCGACCTCGGCCTGGTCGTGCTCCCCCTCCCGCTCGAACTGCCTTCGGCACCGATATACCTGTCGTGGCATCAGCGCTACGACACCGACCACGCCCACGCCTGGCTGCGCGGGCTGGCACGAACCGCGCTGGCCACGGGCGGCGCGTCGTCGTAGCCGGCGCCGTCCGGCCGCTTCACCCATACGTCCACGCGACCACCTTGATGCCGTCACGGCCGGCCGCTGAGCGGACCCGCAGCACACCACCAGCCTCCGGCGGGGCGTACACGACCAGCCTGAACGCCCGTCGCGAAGCCCGAGTTTGCCGAGAGGGCAGGACACGAACGTCCTGACGGTCTCCTGGCTGCTGACGTTGAAGGAGATCGCCGCCGCGTTCGGCGACGTGCCGAGAGACCGCGCCGCTGCGGGTCAATACACCCGGCCCCGCATTAAAAGTCGTTGTCCAGCGGGAGGGTGAGCTCGGCGATCCGCCGCTCGCCTGCGGACCGGCACAGGCCGAACGTGCAGCCGGTTGAGTTCACCTGGATGCTCTTGCCGATGTTCCTCGTCGGCACCAGATGGGCCGCACCTCAGCGGTGGCGGCGTCCGCCGTCGTGACCACGACACCGCCCAGGCGGCTCCGCACACTTCCGGCCCGGGCCATGTACCCGTCACGGACAAAATCGAGCACCGCCGCGCGTGCGATCACCGGGCCGAGCGCTCCCTGTCCGGGCATCGTGAAGGTACAGATGGTGTTCTCGGTCAGGACCGCTTCCGGCTCGGGCACATTCAGCTCGTCCAGGGCATGGGCGCAGTTCGCCACCGCCTGCTGGAGTTCGGCGATCACGAGGCCACCGTCAGCACGATCTTGCCCTGGATGTGGCCCTGCGCGGCTCGCGTGTGTGCGCTGCCCGCCTCGGGCAGCGGGTAGGTGCTGTCGACCCCGACCTGGAGCCGGCCGTCGTCGAACAGGCGCCCGATCACGGCGAGCTGAGGGCCGTTGGAACGCACCTGAATGTTCGAGACTGTGATGCCCAGACGCGCCGTCTCTTCCGGGTCGTACTGGGCGAAGAACACCGGAAGCATGGTGCCTCCGCGCTTGAGCACGGTCAGGAAGCGTGAGCTGTCCGGTCCACCGACGGTGTCGATCACCAGGTCGACACCGCTGACCACATCCGCGGCCTGCGTCCTGGTGTAGTCGATGAACTCATCGGCGCCGAGCTTGCGCAGGAATTGCTCGTGCCGGCTTGAGGCCACCGCGATGACGTGTGCCCCCTTCCATTTCGCCAGCTGCACCGCGAAGTGGCCCACTCCACCGGCAGCCCCGTTGACCAGCACGGTCATCCCCGGCGTGATCGGCACCGGCCGGTGCACCTGGCCGGTGAAAGGAGACGGCACGTCGTGGCCGAGATCAACCAGGTACTGCCAGGCCGTAAGCACAGCCATCGGCGCTCCAGCCGCCTGCACGTGGTCGATACCGGCCGGCTTGTGGGCCAGGTCGGAAGCCGGCGCGGCCACGTACTCGGCGTACGTCCGGCCGTCGAATCCGGGGAACCGCAGCATGCCGAAGACCTCGTCACCGACTGCGAACCCCAGCACGTCCGGAGCGACCGCCTTAACCACGCCGGACATGTCCGTTCCAGGGATCAGGGGGAACTCAAGCGCCGGCCTCATCTCGGCCGGCATGACCTTCATCCCCTCACGCAGGTACCAGTCCGGCGGGTTGATACCCGCCGCGTGCACCCGGACGAGCACCTCGCCCGGGCCGATCTCAGGAACCGGCACCTCGTCATACTGCAAGACTCCCGGCCCGCCCGCTTCGTGGAACTGGATCGCCTTCATCGCGCCTGTCGCTTTCTCGGGGAAACGTTGCTCCTTCAGTCAAGGCGCAGGACTGTATGGCCGTCCAAGACCGGTTCGGCAACCTGATCATTCCGAAACGGCATGACGCGTACGCTGGAGGGGTGAACGATCTCGGACAGGACCTGGAACTGCGGCTGGTGCGCTACTTCACCGTGGTGGCGGCGCACCAGCACTTCGGCCGGGCCGCCGCCGAACTGCACGTGGCCCAGCCGGCGCTGAGCCGCCAGATCCAACGGCTCGAGAAGTATCTCGGCGCACGGCTGCTGGACCGCGACCCCAAGGGCACCCGGCTCACTCCGGCCGGCCAGAGGTTCCTCCCCCGTGCACAAGCCCTGCTGCGGACCGCCCGCCGGGCCGAGCTGGCCGTGCGCGAACAATCCGAGACCGAACGAATCGCCATCGGCTACGTCGAGGACTTGGTGATCACTGCCGCCGTACGGGAACTGCGTAGCCGTCACCCGGACGCCGAGATCGCCACCCGGTACCTGAGCTGCCGCGAGGTAGGGGCGCTGGCCGACAAGCGTGTCGACGCCCTGATCGCGCGGGCCCCGCTGCCGCTCGCCGCCACCGACTTGTTCACCACGCCGCTGTACGAGGAACCCCGGATGCTCGTGGTTCCGCGTGGCCATCCCTTGGCCGACCGCACGTCGGTGACCGCGGAAGAACTCGCCGGCGAGGAGGCGGCGCCGTGCGCGTTCGAGACCGCGGACTGGACTTCCTACCGGATCCTCGGAGCCGGCGTGCCGCCGATCGAGAGCTACGAGGACAAGCTCGAACTCGTCGCGAGCGGCAGGGCGATCGCCGTGCTACCGGTCGGCGACCGGCGAAGCTCACTGCGTCCCGACCTCGTCACCGTCCCGGTCGAGGGCGCTCCCCCGAGCCAGGTCGTCCTGGTCAGCCGCAAGGGCGACCCGAATCCGATGATCAGGAGTCTCCGGCTGGCGGCCAAGGCCGTCCTGACCGCCCCGGCAGCCTGACCGGGACCCGCCTGGCACAGACTTCCTAGCTTCTTCTTTTCGCTGGAAGGTCCCAGGTGTCCCAGGGCTGCCCAGGCACTGTCCGGCGGACCATGTAGCCGTGACTGCACCAAGTTAGGGTCCGTCTTCAAACGGATCTTGCCCAGAGCAGGAACGACGCGAGATTGACCGCTGCTTCGTAGGAGGTGGCGGTCTTGTCGTATCTGGTG
>NZ_JBIWJD010000040.1:0-8018 GCF_044764945.1 Streptomyces sp. NPDC093568
GGAACGACGCGACGACATCCACGAGGCCTTCCTCGGCCTCGCTGTCTGCCTGATCACCCACCGGCACGTCCAGAGGCTTTGTTAGGGCCAGTAAGGCAGGCTGTCAGCAGCTGATGACCCCGTTGCGGGCGAAGGTGCCGGGGATGGCCGAGCGGCTGGTCGTGTAGAGCTTCGCTGCCGGAGTCCGATGCAGTGTGGCCGGGACCGCGTCATGGCCAAGCCCCGCCCGGCACCCCCCCGATGCTGCCGCTCCGCTCTGTGGCGCACCTTGCAAACCCCTGCAGGGTGCGCTTCACCGTCGCTGCGCGGGACGTTCAGGGGAGCGCGGCCGCTCCTTCCTCCCGGTGCGCAGCGCTCCGTCCGGACCGGTTACGTCAGTGGCATGGCGTTGTAACAGTACTGACGGAGGCTCATGGTGCACCTCCGGTCTCCTCAGTGACTCGCACCCCCCACGTGACCGGGTTGATCGAACGATCGCACCCCGGCCGGCGCGCGCCCGGGGTGCGGGTGAGGAGGGAATGATGGCTGCAGAGCAATCCCCGGCATCCCGCCGTAACTTCCTGAGATCCGTCGGCGTCGCGGGTGGCGCCGGAGTGCTGTACTCGGCGATGGGCGCACTCGGGCTCGCCCCGGTGCCGGACGTGAGGGCGGACGAGTACCGGGCGCCCCAGCGAAGCGACTTCACGCTCACCGGGCGCGGCGGGAAGAAGGTGCTCGTGCTCGGCGGCGGCATAGCCGGCCTGGCGACGGCGTACGAGCTGGGCAAAGCCGGTTACGACTGCCGGATCCTGGAGGCGAAGAACCGCCCCGGGGGCCGCAACTGGACGGTCCGTGGCGGCACGACACTGACCGACCTCGACGGGCGAACGCAGACGGCGTCGTTCACCAAGGGCCAGTACATGAACGCAGGCCCGGCCCGGCTGCCGCAGTCCCACGTCACTCTCGAGTACTGCCGCGAACTCGGCGTCGAACTTGAGGTGTTCACCAACCAGAACGCCAACGCGTACATCTACCACGAGAACAGCGCTGCCCTCACAGGCAAGCCCATGCGCTGGCGCACGGCGAAGGCCGACGTCTACGGCTACGTCTCCGAACTCCTCGCCAAGGCCACCGACCAAGGCGCCCTGGACGCACGGCTCACCACGCAGGACAAGGAACGACTGATCGCGTTTCTGCAGAGCTTCGGCGCCCTCAAGGGCAAAGCCGACGGCTACGCCTACACCGGCACCGACCGGCGAGGCTACTTGGTCGAACCGGGCGCGGCCTTCGAGAACGGCACGGTCCTCAGCCCGGTGCCGACGCTGTCGGATGTCATCGCCAGCGGCGTGGGGCAGCGCTTTGCCTTTGAACTCGGCTACGACCAGGCCATGCTGATGTTCCAGCCGGTGGGCGGAATGGACGCGATCCCGTATGCCCTGGCCGAGGCGATCGGCCGGCACCGCATCACCTACGGTGCCAAGGCGCTGGAGGTCAAGAACCTGCCGGACGGTGCCGAGGTCACCTACGAGGACGTCGGCGGCCGCACCCGCACCCAGCGCGCCGACTTCGTTGTGGCAGCCATGCCTCCCATGGTCATGGCCCGGCTCAAGCACAACCTGGGGACCGGCATCACTGCGGCGCTGAAATACGCCGTTGCGACCCCCGTCGGCAAGGTCGGCCTCGAGTACCGCAGCCGCTGGTGGGAGACGGACGAGCACATCTACGGCGGTATCACGCCGACCGACACGGACCTGGCCACCATCTGGTACCCCTCCTATGGTTACCAGGGCCGCCGCGGCACCCTCATCGGCTACTACAACTTCGGCGCCAACGCCCTCGCGTACAGCGATCTGCCGCACGCCCAGCGCGTTGCCCGGGCGGTGAGCCGGGGCGTGAAGATCCACGGCGAGAAGTACCGCACCGAACTCGATCACTCCTTCAGCGTCGCCTGGCACCGCACACCTCACATCGAGGCCGGCTGGGTGGGCTGGCCCTCGCAGACCGGGCCCGAGTACACGCTGCTCAACCAGCCCGCCGGGCACGTCTACTTCGCCGGCGACTGGCTCAGCCATGTCATCGCCTGGCAGCACGGCGCGTTCAGCTCGGCCCGCAAAGTCGTAACCGACATCCACGAGAGAGTGATGGCCGCATGAAACGACGTGCAAGGGTGGTGATCGGTACGGCCCTGACCGCCACGCTCCTGGCCGGCGGCACCGCGCTCGCCGAGGGCAAGGGCTGGTGGCCCGGCCCCAAAGAGGTCCGCGTCATGCTGCCCGAAGGCCAGTCCAACCCGGCCATCGCCACCGGCGTGGCGATTGGCGGTGAGGTGGCGACCTACCAGAGCAGCGGCCTCGGGCCGACCGCGCTCAACCCCACCGCCCCGGCAGGCTCACCCGAGCTCTACACCGACCCGGCCCTCACCCAGGGCGCCACGGGAGTCACGGTCACCGAGGCGCAGGCACTTGTCGTCCTGCGCAACATCAAGACCAACCTCGAAGCGGCGGGCCTGACCCTGGCCGACGTCATCACGATGAAGTGCTACCTGATGAAGCCGCCCGGCGCCGATACCGCCGACTACGCCGGATGGAACCGCGCCTACCGCCAGTACTTCGCCAACATCGACCTCGCCTCGAAGGAGGTGATCCCGGTCCCGATGGGCACCTCCGCCCCCAAGGCACCGCTGGTCGCCAATAAGGCCCGTCCTGCGCGCGCCACGATGGAGGTCACCTCACTGGCCGTCAGGGGCTGGCTGGTAGAGGTCGAGGTCGCCGCCGCCTACAAGAAACGCTGACAGGCACGGCGGGGCAACTGCAGCGAAGGGCCGGGCCCTGCCACAGGCCCGGCCCGAAGCGACGTTGCCCCTGCCGGGCGCCAGCCCCAGCCAGTCGTCGAAGGCGCTGCGCTGTCTCCCAGTGCGAAGAGCGCGGGCCGGGCAACGCGCCGGGCAGCACCCCCCGGATCAGCAGCGACAGGGGCAAAGAGCCATACCGGCCCCGGAGGCCACGAGGCCACGAGGCCAGTTCGGGCTCTCCTCGGAAGGCGGGCATCTCACTGGGTGGAGTGGATGAGGTCTCCGATGGACCAGGCGCTGACGTCTTTGATCGCGACGCGGTACATGCCGCCCGTCTCTGGGATCCCGAAGGTGCCCTGCAGGATGCGGGCGAGATGGAAGTGCAGGTGCGTGGGTGCCTCGTTGCGGCCGGAGTGGTTTTCCTGGGCGCTGCGCGCGAAGACGTCCGCGAACGGGCCGAGACGGTCGGAGTCCTTGAGGACCTCTGCCACCCGCTCCCTCCAGACGGCCTCGGGAGCCAGCCGGCCGGTGATGACGGCGCCGCCCACGACCACGGTCAGCGACATCTGGTTGCTTCCCCCCATCTCCACCGCGGCGGAGAGGGCGACGAGCAGTTCATCAGGGTTCGACATGACAGCAGAGCTTATGCGGCCCACCCGTCCCTGACGTAGCTGCAGGACTGATGCGGCTGCGCGCACGGCGGGCAGGCGCTTCGGCTGGCCGCGGCAGGGTTCTTCTTCACTGCTGTGTGCGGCTGGCAGGGCGGTAGGGGAGGCGGTCCCCTTCCTGGCCCGGTTGGGCTCTGCGCCGTGGATGACGCATCCAGGGTGCGGGCAGCCGCCCGAACGCCGGCTGTCCCGCACGTGTGCGACAGGAAAGTGCCCCCGGGCGTACGGCCGGTCAGCGTCGGTGCGGATAGTGTCACGCTGTCCGGCCTGATGAGTGAGCCCGCCTACGGCTCTGTTTGTGCCGTGATCGTTGCGCTGCACGGCGGGGGCATGAACGCCGGGTATTTCGACGGCCGGGCATCCGGATGTGTCCCTGCTGGCGTTGGGTGCCCGCTTGGGCTACACCGTGCTGGCACTGGACCGCTCCGGCTTCGGTGCTTGACTCGGCCGTTTTCCCCGCAGGCAGACACTGACCGCGCAGGCCGTGACCGTGCGGGCCGCCATCGCCGCATTCACTGCCCGCCACGCACCCGGTGGCGGCGGGCTGCTGCTGGGGCATTCCTTCGGAGCCGAGGTGTGCCTTCGCTCTCGCCGCAGACCACGGCGTGCGGGAGTTGCTGGGCGTGGACGTCACGGGGTGCGGGCGCAAGCACGCGGTGAATCCCGGATTGGTCGACCGAGAGGTGGGGCGGGGCCTGCGGCGGTTGAACTGGCCGAGCGGTGGGTGAGCCGGGGGTGGATCCTGTCCCAGGCCCAGGCCCAGGCCCAGGCCCAGGCGCGGGCCTCGGCCTTGCCGTAGCGGGGCGTGTCGTTCCCGGTCACCGCCGCCGGCTCCGGCCAGGTCTCCGGCGCCGGGCGGAACTCCGGTCCGCAGCGAGCTCCTTGTGTGGGACGCGCGAAAGGCCGCCTGCAGGGATGGCGGTCGGCGACGGCTCCGTGAGCGGTGCAACGTCCCAGCGGGCCTCGGCAACAGGGCTTTCGCGCCGATCGCCCCGCTCGGCTCCAGGTCGCCCTTTCGCCCGGGCGCCGGCGCCTTCGGCGCAGCAGCGTGGTGTCCTCAGGGGTGCCTGCTCATGATGCTGTGCAGCAGGTCGACGAGGGGTTGCACTGGGACGGTCGGGTCGAAGGCGCGTTGGACGCCGAGCCCGATGCCGAGGCTGAGCAGGGTCAGGGCGGCGGTGTCGGCGGGCGGGGCAGGTGTGATGCCGAGTTCGTCGGCCTGTGCCTGGATCAGGTCCGCGAGTGTGTCGGTGACGGTGCGCCGGCGCTGGGCGAGTTGCTCGCACACCTGCTTGTCGTGGCGGTTGGCGGTGGCGAATTCGACTTCCAGCGAGGTCCAGGAGCTGTCGCCGATGGTCTCCTCGGCCCAGCGGGCGAATCCGGCGATCCGGTCCTCGAAGTGGGGGGCGTCGCCCATCGCGGCAGCCAGCTGTGTCACCTGTTGCGCGGCGATGCGGTCGAGGACGGCCAGGCACAGCTCGTTCTTGGTGGTGAAGTTGGAGTACACCGCCCCCTTCGAGTAGCCCGCCGCCTCGGCGACACGCTCCATTGACGTTGCGGTGAAGCCGTCGTTCAGGAAGAGCGCGTACGCGGTCTCGAGGACGTGTTCGCGGGTGCGGGCCTGGCTCTCGGCCCGGGTCAGTCTTGCCACCCCCGCAGGATACCGCTAGCTTTCGAATTCCATTGGAATTCCAATACCGGGAGAATCTATGGCGGGTCAGCGACGTGGGCTGGTCGTCGGGTGCGGCGGGACCCTCGGCTTCGCATGGGCGGTCGCGGCGCTGGCCGCGGTGGAGGAGCAACTCGACTGGGATGTCCGCACGGCAGAGGTACTGGTGGGGACCTCGGCGGGGGCGGAGGTCGTGTCCGTGCTCGGCTCCGGCCGGTCGGTCTGCGACCTGCTCGCCGCCCTGCAGGGCCAGGCCGACGCGGACCCGCTGCTCCTGCGGCACGTCGGCGCGCACCCGGGCGCCCTGCCACCGGTTCCGTGGCCGGGGCTGCCGGGCGCCGGGCTGACGGCGGCGGCAGTCCGCGGCCGTGTGCCGCTCGGGTCGGGGCTGCTCGGCCTCCTGCCGCGCGGCCGTGGGGATGCGGGGTGGCTGCGGGGCTTCGGCGCCGCGCTCGCGGACGGCCACACGTGGCTCGCCTCGGCACGTACGTGGCTGGTGGCGGCCCAGACGCGCACCGGCAGACGGATCGCCTTCGGTTCGCCGGGCGCCCCGGTCGCCGACATCGGCAGCGCGATCGCCGCGTCATGGGCGATCCCGGGCTGGTTCCCTCCCGTTCGGATCGAGGGGCGCACCTACCTCGACGGCGGGGTGCTGTCGCCGACGTCGGCAGACCTCGTTGCCCCGCTCGGCCTGGACGAGGTGGTGATCGTCGCCCCGATGACGACGTCCGGCGGCGCGCCCGCCACCGGGCTGAGCCGCCTCGAACGCGTCCTCAGGCGCTGGATGACCCGAACCCTCGACGCGGAGGAACACCTGCTTCGAGCAACGGGGACCCGCGTCGTCCGGATCGAGCCCGGCGCCGAGGAACTGGCCGTCATGGGCTTCAACTTCGTGACTCCACCCACGACTGAAGTCGCGGGCTTCCTGGATCGGTGGCTACGGGCCGTCGCAGAGGACCAGCCCGGCCCTGTGCAGAACGTTCAGCGCGCCCACTCTGTCGGCGTTCTCCACCAGGCCGCACTTGACGCACTCGAATTTCGCTTGGGTGACGCGGTTCTCCTTCGCGACGTGCCCGCAGTCGGGGCAGGTGCGGGAGGTGTTGCGGGCGTCCACAGCGATCACTCGGCGACCGGCGCTCTCAGCCTTGTTCGCCAGGACCGTGAGGAACTGCCCCCAACCCGCGTCCAGGATGCTTCGGTTCAGCCCGGCCTTGGCGGCGGCACCGTTCGGGAGGAACGCGCCACCGTTGTCGGGGTCGGGCTTGGGCTGCGGGCCCTTGGTCATGCCCGCCGTGTTCAGCTTCTCGTGCCCGATCACGTCGTTGTCACGAACGAGAGTCAGGGCCGTCTTGTGGTGGTGGTCCAGGCGTTGACGCCGGATCCTGGCGTGCAGCTTGGCGGCCCTCCGCGCTGCGGCGCGGTGCTTCTTCGTCCGGCGCCGGGTGCGCTTAGGGAACGTCGCAAGGTGCTGCTGCGCCTTGGCGAGCTCCTCCGTCATCGCGTGGAGGAAGCGCGGGTTCGGCTCGTGCACGCCATTGGAGTCGGTGAAGAAGTGCACCGTCCCCATGTCGATGCCGACGATTCTGCCGGACGCCGGAAGCGGCTCGGCGGGTACATCGTCGCAAGCGAGGACGACGTACCAGCGGCGACCCTCCCGCTTGATGCTGATCGTCTTGACCCGGCCGCGCACGGGCCGGTGCTGGTGCACACGGACGTGCCCCACGCCTTGCAGACGCACGCGGGTCTGCCGGTCGTTCGGGGTGGAGTCCCAGCGGCAGCCATCGCCGTCCTTGGGGAAGATCACGGTGTCGAAGTGCCCGACACCCTTGAAGCGGGGGTATCCCGGCGTGAGACCGGATCTCACCCGCTTGAAGAAGGCTTGGAACGCCTTGTCCAGGCGACGCAGAGTGGCCTGCTGCGAGGAGAACGACCAGCGTCCCTGCCGCTCCGGGTCGAACGCCCGGATCTCCTTGAGCTGGGCGGACTGGTCCCCGTACTTGATCGAGGTCCTGGAGCTGTGCCGCCATGCGTCCCGGCGCTCCTGCAAGGCCCCGTTGTACAGCGAGCAGTGGTCGGCCAGCATCGCCCGAAGCGCCGCCTCCTGACCGGCCGTGGGACGAAGGAGGAACGTGTACGCACGTATCACGAGGCGTCCCCCTTCTCCTTCTTCCCGGCACGCTCCCACTGGGTGTTGATGTACTTCTCCACCGTCGCCGTGCTCACGGCGCCGACCGAGGCGGCGAAGTACGACGACCATAGCGTGGGCATCCGCGACTTCAGGTGCGGAAACTCCGCCTGCAGCACCCGGGAGGTGAAGCCCTTGAACTGGTTCGCCGCACACGACGCCGACGATTTCGGGTCGTGCTTGACGAAGAGGCGCACATGGTCGGGCATGACCTCAAGGGCCACGATCTCCCACCCCTTCTCGTCCACCTTCTGCCGGATCAACTCGTCCAGCCGGACCGCGACCCGGCCACCGAGGATCGGACGGCGGTACTTCGGGCCACACACCTCGTGGAGCCCGAGGTCGTACACGCCACCGGAGGACCGTTGAACCTTCCTGGTCCCAGTCACGATCACTGTACATACGCGACATGTCTAGTGCGGCAGGAAGGGCGGTACAGGTGAACAGTGCGGATCCGCGCCCACAGTTGAGGTCAGAGCGGGCCAAAGAAGCTATTCCCCACCCCGCTGAAACGGGGGCGTTCCCTGGCAAGGTCCTGATGGACGTCGCCCGCCGCCCGGCCACCCTCGACGTCTCCCTGCGTACACCCTCCGACCGTGTCCGACGAGCCGTCGGCAGGAGCACCACGGCGTGAGCGCCCCTTTCGAGGTCATCGTCATCGGCGCCGGCATCTGCGGGGTCGGCGCGGGAGTCCGGTTGCGCGAGGCCGGGATCCGGGACTTTCTG
>NZ_JBIWJD010000041.1:0-7924 GCF_044764945.1 Streptomyces sp. NPDC093568
AAGTTGGTTGGAAAGGTGTGGAAGATCCCTGCCTCGACGAGGTATTCGAGCTCACTGACGCCGACTTCTATGCGGGTGAGGTCAGTGCGGAGCGCGTGCCCGTTCTGACCCTTGATGAGGCGCACCAGGTGCTGACGATCCTGGTACAGCTCGCCAACGGCACCGGAGACCAAGCAGAGACGGCGCGACGGCTCGCCCGGGAACTCGCCGCACGCATTCCGTCGGCCACCTGACCGGCGACGGGAACCGCACCACGCAACCACCCCCGCACCGGGCACGCAGGCGGGGAACTTCGTGACGTGCCGCAACGAAGATCACAGGTCTGCACGGCTGCAGCGTTCTGCGGTCACGATCACCAGTGTGCGTTCACCCCTGATGAGGTGCTGTCCGCAAGCTCGAACGCCAGGAGTTGGGGGCGGTGGGCCGCGCGCTAGGCGCGCGGCCCCGCCGTCGACCGGGCGCACCCCAAATGCGCTGCGGTCCGGGTCCCTGCACGGTGTGGTCCGAGGTGCCGGGTCCTGCACACAGGGTGTCCCAGGGCCGCCAGCGATGGCAACTCCCCGTCTGGACACGACCGGGACAGTGGCCTCGTTGCTCTCACCGCTATATCCGAACTAGCCTTTGAGCAGTGCAAACGCATCACGCTCTGGTTCCCGGACACCGTGGGACAAAGCGTTGAAGCGTTCCTTCCGGGTAGCTCCGCACACACCGGGTCCGGCAGGATCTGAGAAGTGCGCAGCGGCTGGCAGGCCCCAAACCTGCCGCCGGGCAAGGGCGCATATGTCCGAGGTGCATCAAGGGAGTTCACACATGAGTAAGGCTCTGTTGTGTGTCGGCGACTGCACGCCGGCGCCGCGTCACGAGTCCGAGGTCGTGGCAGTCATCGCGGTGGTGATCGTGATGCTGGCCGCGCTGAGTGAGGCGGAAGCGTGGCGGGGCGTCGTCCAGGCGCTGCTGGCCGAGTTGGTCGTCGCGGTGATGGTGGCTGTGCTGCAGCTGTCCCCGCACGACCGCATGTGACGGCTGGTTCCTGTCATGGCGGGGCGACGTGAGAAGTCACTTATTGCCCGGGTGCCGGAGATGGCAGAGGTGGCGCACTGGCTGCGGCAGTCGCGCCACCTTTCCGGTCTGACCTACCAGCAACTCGAGCAGGCTACGGGCTGGAGCAGGGGCAGTCTCCACCGGGCGGCCAGCGGCTGGCCCTCGCGGTGGCTGGTGGTCGAGGCGTTCACCCTGGCATGCGGTACCGATGTGGGGACGGCTCGAACACTGTGGCTGAAGGCGAAGGAAGCTCTTGAGCCGACCGTCCAGGACGTCGATGTCATGGCGATCGAGGACGTGGGGAGCTTTGACGAGCTGCGCACGGCGATGGGCCAGTTGCGTGATGAGGCTGGTCAGCCAAGCCTGCGTGAGCTGGTGGGCCGGAGCGGGCGAAGGCTTAGGCGTAGTTCCTTGGCCGCTGCGTTCAAGGGGTCATCGCCTCTCCGGCGAGACCTCGTGGTGACATTCGTTGACGTCTTGGGGGTCAAAGGCGCTGAGGCAGAGGCCTGGGGAGCGGCGTGGGATCGCGCTCAGGCGCATTGGCGGGCGACACGCGGCGCCGCTCGGTTGGCGCCGTTGGACGTGACGGTCTCTCCGGCCGTGCTGGCAGCGCTGGGTGATATCCCGCTGGACGACTGGGTCGCCATCGCGGAGCTGGTGGACGTCATCTTGAAGGGCGGTGCAGGAGGGGGAGGCTTGTCCTCGGTCGCAGTCGATTTCCGCGACGACACGGCACGTCCCGGGGGCCGGTCCGTCACCGTTTCCGGCCAGGACGGCGGCTTTGGCCGTGAGGCAATCGAGCAGTCGTTGCGGGCGAGTTGGACGGGCGGGGCGCAAGGGCAGAACGTGTTCGGGGCCAGCTTTTTGATCGCCTGCCTGCGGTTAGGCTCGCGCATCACGTTGCGCACCGCCCGCAAGCACGATGCCGCTTGGACGCTCTTCACCCTCGACCTGGGCTCACTGATCGCCGATTCCACCTGGCGGATCCCGATCAGCGCGGAGCCCAAGAAGGGCCCCGCGGAGCAGGGCACACGGATCACCATTGAGGCCCTGCGCTCCGACTGGTCTGCCAGCCGGCTGCGCCGTTTGCGGGACCATCTGGGTGATGCCTACAGTTACCCGCTGCGTCAGCGGCAGGTCTGTCTGACGGTGTCGGAGCGGTTGGTGTCTGCCCGAGAGCCGTGCATCTGGGGGGAGAACCGCTTCGTGCAACGGCGCGGGGAGAGTGTGTGTGCCGTGCAGCAGATCGATGTCGTGCTGGGGACGCTCTACTGGTGTCAGGAATGCGGGCAGGAAAGCCCGCTCGGGTCGCCGAACTGCGGGAACTGCGGCGGGACACGGCTTGAACGTACCGAACAGCGCGTGTGGGGGTGGCTGGGTGTTCAGCGCTACCTGCACCCGTCCGACTACGGCATCGACTTCTACCGCGGCGGCCGGAAGGTCCTCATCAGGGACAAGAGCCTGTTTTCCTTCGGTGAGAATCCCGATCACGTCTTGATGGAGTATCCAGCGGACCTCCCCATGAAGGGCAGGCTGGTTGGTGAAATCCACTGCGACCACGTGCCCGTCACCTTCACCAAGACAGCGTTCAACTATGACAGCCCGGAGTGGCGGGCTGTCGTCCACGCGGTTCGTGGCTTCGGCCCGCTTTCGCCCGGGCAGGCCCGGAGGCTGGGATACGCACCCAACACCAGTCCTCTGGCCAGGCTCTTCAGTGCTTTCCGCCGGAATGACCCGGGTCTGCGGTGTCTGGTTCCAGGAGACGGTGCCAAGGCCGTGCACGAGACTGCTTTCGGCTGGGGGAAGCGCTTCCGACTGGGGGATCCTGCCTACCAGGGCGACGAGAGGTGGTACGACGCGGCGCTCAAACACGACACACTGCGCTCGGCCTCACGTGAGACGGCAAACGACCACTTCGATGCGTTATCGCAGGTCCTGCCCCCGTACTTGGGTCAGGGTGAGCATCAGGGCACCCCAGGGTGAGGTTGCCTGGCGGGTGTCCGGCCGGGCGAGCGTCAGCGTATGGCGGGCCGGCCCGTGCTCGTGGGCATCACCGGCGTGACTAGGACGTCGCAGACCTTTGTTGAAGGCGAGCAGCACGTGATCTGCCGTAGGAGGGGCAGGCAGATCTCCTGCCCCTGAGGGGGTTTAGGCCGTGCGGCGGGCCAGGCCGGCGTCGGTCGTGGTCCCGTTGTCGCTCGCGGTGGTGTCGGCGGGGCTGACACGCTTGGTGCGGCAGACGGCGATGGTGGTGTCGTAGCCGACGATGAGGCTGGTCAGGCCGAAGGCCATGAGGCTGTCGCCGGCTTCGATGGTATTGCTGAAGTGAAGGACCGCCGTGGTGGCGATCGCGGGCAGGGCCAAGCTGCCGATCGGGCGGCGCAGGCCCTTGATCTTGCGGGCCCAGCGCTCGCGCACAGGCTTGGGCGGGATGACCTTGAACCAGTTGCTACTGGAGGACGGGTCGGCGTTCTCGCCGCTGTCGACCAGGGCGAGGGGGACGTCGTTCATGCGTGTTTCCTTGAGGGGTGTGCGGGGGTGTTCCGGCGCCGGGTGGGGGGCGCCTGGTGTTCTAGGCGTCGTCGAAGTCGAATCCGAAGTCGTCGTCGAGGTCGTCGAGCGATGCGAGGGGGTCGAGGTCTTCGGCTGCGCGGGCTTCGGTCTTGAGGATGCGGCTGATGCGGCGGGCGGCCCACAGGTCGCGGGCGATGATGAAGTCGCCGAAGGACTGCTCTCCGGTGACGGCCTTGTACATGTGCCGGCTGGCGTCCCAGGGCTTTTCGAGGAGTTCGCCGCTGTCGAGGAAGAGGACGATCATTCCGTGGCCGGTGGCGACGGGGATGATCGCGGAGTTCAGGACCGGCTCGGTGAGATGGAAGGCGACGGGGACCTTGCCGCCGAGGACGGCCTGGGCGACGGCGCTGCTGGTGTCGAAGGGGTAGAGCGGCTGGGGGTAGTGGCGGCGCATGCGGGAGGCGCTGTCCATCATCGAGTGCGGCAGGACGACGTAGTTGGGGTCTTCCTCGGCCACCACGGGTTCGCCGGTCATGGCGAGCCAGCCGTCCTTGAGGGTCAGGCGCCAGGAGCCGGAGCAGTCGCTCAGCAGGGCGGTGTCGGCGGTGACCTGGGCGGCGTAGAGGGGCCTGCCGGGGATGTAGGTGGTGACGGAGATCGAGGTCGCCTGGGTGTCGCTGGTGGAGAGCCAGCGGCGCAGGGATCCGGTGAAGGAGACGCTGACGACGGGCTGTTCGGCGCGGACGTGGGCGCGGAACTCGGCCTCGCGTTGTGCGGGGGTGCCGTCGGCTCCCAGCACGGTCGGCGTGCGGCCGCCTTCGTTCTCGATGCCGTGCAGTGTCCTTTTGACGGCTTCGACGAGGCGGCGTCGGCATGCCTTGGCCTGGGCTTCCTCGTGGGCGTCCTGAGAGGGGACGCCAGGGGGGATGTAGCGCTGGCCGAGGAGGGCGAGGACCTTCTCGTCCTGCTCGTCCTGGGTGAGCGGCTCGTCCATGTCTTGGCCGTAGATCTTCTCGTGGCCGAAGGCGTCGAGCATCTTGAGGGCAGTGCCGCAGACGTGGGCGGTGACGCCGCCGGCGCCGAGGGGCTGCTTGGGGCCGTTACTGAGGGCCTCGGGAAGGTCGTGCACGTGAACTCCTCGGTGGGTGCTCGTCATTTGCGGCTGTGCGCGGGGCGTACGCGGTCGAGTGCGCCGCGTAGCGACCCCATACATGTGGGCGTTCGTGTAACCCAGTTGGAGGATTGCATGTCCGACTACGACGCGCCCACGACGCGCCAGATTTCCGGAAGTGTTGAAGGACACACCAGAAGCTTTACAACCGGTGACCGGTAGGGGATATCTAAGACGGCACATGCGACAGAGGGACTACAAGACTGCATGTAGTGCCGTAGTCTGATCGGCGTTCAGTCAGCGAGGGTGCTGGGATCTGGGAGTTCTCGGCACCCCGAAACGGGAGTGGCGTGCCCCGGTCCCTGGCACGGACGGGGCGTCAGTCCCCGGTGAAGGGAACACGCATGTCGAACGATCAGGGAAAGACAACGGCTGAGGGCAAGGACCGGCAGGTCGTTGTGTCGGTCCGGTTTCCAGGAGAGCTACTTGACCGTATCCAGGCCATGGCGGCGGTGATGTCCACGACCGCCAACGCCCTCATCCGGGAGGGCATGGAGGCCTATGTGCGGGAACAGGCAGCCAGTTCAGAGTTCAAGAAAGCCAGCGAGAAGTACATTGCCGAGGCGCAGGCCCGGGTCGCGACGGTGCTCGGCGCCTCGCCGGACGGCCGCGGGCCGCGTGGCTGACATCGATTTCCGGATCACCAGGCGACATGTGTGCACTGTGCTCACTTTTTGATCCATTCTCTCGGTCCCGCTGCGCCGGGGTCCGTCAACGGGCCCCGGCGTCCCTGCGCCTGCCGCGTGCGGCGTCCTGTACGCGCCGCAGGCCGCGGCGGGCATGGTCCGCACGATTCGGCAGTGCCGTGGCTGGCGACCTGTCGCGCCATTGGCACGTCGACGAGGACGACCTGTGCGATGTCGTGGCAAGGATGACGGCGATATGGGTGGCGAAGTCCTCGCCCGGCAGGGGGATTTCCCGGTCGGGGTGGGCGTCGTAGCCCGCTGTCACGGCGGCCGGCACGTAACTCAGTACGGCGGTGACGGTTTCACTGCGGGTCCGCGAGCCCGGTGATGCCAGCCGGTCGAGGACGCGCAGGACGGTAGTGGTGCTGCGGTCCATGCATACGGTGTCGGTTCCGGTGTCTTCGCCCGGCACCGTGACGGTCTCCGTTTCCTGCTCGGTGGCGATGCTGCTCTGCTCGCGCCAGAAGTTCGCGGCATAGGTCTCGCCGAGTGCCCGGTGGTGCAGGTAGAGGCAGTAGGAGGCGGCATCGTCACCGGCGCCGGCCGCGTACTGCCACCAGAACCGGGCGCCTTCGTCTGCGTCGGCGAGTTGCAGGACGCAGCCCAGCACCCAGGCCCCGTGCGGTGCGGGCAGCTGCTCGGTGACGAAGTCCTCGAGAAACGCCGTGGAGTGGCTGACCGCTGCCTCGCACAGGGCGTTGAGGTGGTTCATGGCCGTGTCGTCGGCTGTCCGGGTCTCGGTGTCCACCCACAGCGTCACGTCCAGGGGCAGGACGGGATAGGCGCGGTCCTCGTAGGGGACCGTGTCGGCGGGCACCGCGGGCTGCTGCTGGAGCAAGGCACGCGACAACAGCCGGTCGATGGTGGTGTCGGTGGCGGTCATGGGTGGTTACTCCCTGGTCTGTCGGCGGTGGTAGATGTCTGCCAGGGCTGCGCGGGCGTGGCCATCGATGGCTCGGGTGGCGGCCGGCGTCAGGCCCACGACGTCCGGGACGGTCTCGGCGTCGATCCCGCACAGATAGCGCAGCACCGTGATGTCCTGCTGATCACGGGGCAGACGGCCGATCGCATCGAACAGGGGCACCAGTTCATCGATGCTCGAGAGGCGTTCCGCCAGGTCGGTGCTTTCCTGCTGGGTCTGCGCCGACAGCGCGGCCGCCCGCAGGTCGACGTGACCCTCCGGGTGGCGGTGCGCGCGCTCCAGCACCCTGGAGCGCAGCAGCCGCCAGCCGAAGCGGGGGGCGTTTTCACTGGTCGCGGCCTCGTCCCAGCACAGCCAGAGGATGTCGAACGTTTCCGCGACGACCCACTGGGCGCGCTGGTCCGTGAGCAGGAAGGCGCGGGCGTAGGCCGTATAGGGGGCGGCCATCAGCTGGACGAAGCCCTGGTGCGCTGTGGGCTGATGCTCTCGTTCGATGGGCACGACGCGGTCGATGGACCGCTGGATCCAGGCCGGCTGCTTGTTGGCCTCCTGCGCTGCCGCGGTCCAGAGCCGTCGCATCGGCCAGGCTGGTATCTCGAGCGCCTTGATGATGCTGAAGGTGATCTCCCAGCCCGGGTAGTAGCCGTTGCCGCGCAGGAGTTCCGAGATCCGGGTCTTGGAGAATCCCGTGAGCGTCACGAGCTCATCGAGAGTGAGGCCGCGGGCCTTCAGGCGGGCGCGGACCGACTCCAGCCAGGCCCGGTGGGCCAGTCCCACACCGGCGGCGATCGGTTCCGGCTTGCGGCCGCGCCGGGCTACGGGTGCGCCGTCGGAGCGCTCCGGCACTGGGGAGGGCATCATCACGGCGCCCCCTCATGCCCCTGGTGCACAGGTACGGCTAACAGCTGTCCTGCAGGCGGGAATCCGGATCGGTCCGGCGGGGGCCGCAGAGCCAGGTGTTCGGGCACAGCCCGCGGCCTGGCCGAGTGGTGGGCCGCCGCATCCGCTGCGGCCGGCGCCTGCGTCATGGGCATCGGTCCTCGTTCCCTTTGGCTGGGCGTCTGGAAGCACCGCTCCGCGCGGCGGTGCTGAAGCGCCCGCGGAAGCAGGACGCCAGCATGGTCCGCCCACCATCGAACACGCCACGTGATCATGAAGTTACGGAACAATAGAGTTCGCAGAGATGGGGGTTACCCCACAAAAGTGGTCATGCGTGCACAGATCCTGGCCCGCTCCAACCCGTAAGAGTGGAGAAAGCGGCCAGCGCCACGGACGGCCACCACAGGACCACCACCATGAACACTAGGCGCCCCACGGCGTCGGACCTTCCCGTCTGGAAGGCCACGGAACCCCTCGTGCTGACGAACACCCAAGGAGGGGCTCCGACTCACCCTCCCGTCCGGCCACCCCCGCGCCGGACGGGAGACAAGATCCCGGCACCCCTCAGCGGCCAGCCGCCGACCTACCGCACTCACCCCGGTCTGAAGTCAGCCGCATGCCTCAACCACCCCACCGACAGCGGCTGAGCGGTGCGCGGCGAGCAGTGAGCTCTTTCAGAGCGGCCACTGATCGGGGCGGGATGGCGTTTGG
>NZ_JBIWJD010000042.1:0-3960 GCF_044764945.1 Streptomyces sp. NPDC093568
CCGTTGGGTGCGGTGAGGCCGTTGCTGGCGCCGTCCTGGTTGATGGCCGAGCCGCGGATGATCGCGAGGACGGGGTGGTTGTTGCGCTGGGCGTCCGACAGCCGCTCCAGGACCAGGACTCCGACACCCTCCGACCATCCGGTTCCGTCGGCGGAGGCCGCGAACGACTTGCAGCGCCCGTCAGGTGCCAGCCCCTTCTGCCGACTGAACTCCACGAAAGTGCCCGGCGACGACATCACGGTGACGCCGCCGGCCAGCGCGAGCGAGCACTGGCCCTGACGCAGCGACTGGGCGGCCAGATGGAGCGTCACGAGCGAGGAGGAGCAGGCCGTGTCCACCGTGACGGCCGGGCCTTCCAGACCGAACGTGTACGACACCCGGCCCGAGAGCACGCTGCCGGCCCCGCCGGTCAGCCGGTGGCCGTCGGCGCCCTCCACGGGCTCGAACAGGTACGGCCCGTAGTCGTGGTACATGATCCCCGCGTACACACCGGTGTCGCTGCCGCGCAGCCCGGTGGGATCGAGGCCCGCCCGCTCGAAGGCCTCCCAGCATGCTTCCAGGAAGAGCCGCTGCTGCGGATCCATGGCGAGGGCCTCACGCGGGGAGATCCCGAAGAACTCGGCGTCGAACTCCGCCGCCTCGTGCAGGAAACCGCCCTCACGGGTGTACGACGTACCCGGCCGGTCGGGGTCCGGGTCGTGCAGTCGTTCCAGGTCCCAGCCCCGATCGACGGGGAACGGCGATATGGCGTCCGTGCCCCGCTCGACCAGCGTCCACAGATCCTCGGGGGACGCGACACCGCCGGGGTAGCGGCAGCTCATACCCACTACGGCGATGGGTTCGCGGGCGGCCGAGAGGAGTTCCTGGTTCTGCTGACGCAGCCTGTTGGTCTCCTTCAACGAGTCCCGCAGCGCTGCCACGACCGCTTCGGACGAGGTGTTGTTCATGCTGTTTCTCTCCAGGACTCTTCAGCCTTGACTCTCGCGAGCCATGCGTACGAGGGCGTCGACGTCCAAGGCGTCGATGTCCATGTCTGAGACGTTGTCTGTTTCCGTGTCCGGTGCGGCGCTTTCCGGTGTGGCGGGGGATGCCGTCGGTTCCGCGAGCCTGAGGAGCCCGTCCAGCAGGCCCGAGCCGCGCAGCCGGTCGATCGACAAGGTCGTCAGCATCCGGCGGATGTCGTGATCGGCGACCGCTCCGGACGGCGGGGCCGAACCGGAGTCGCCCTCGGCGGGGACGACTTCGGTGAGAAGCAGTCGGATGACGGCTTCGGGGGTGGGGTGGTCGAAGACGAGGGTGGCGGGCAGGCGCAGACCAGTGGCCCTGTTGAGGCGGTTGCGCAGTTCGACGGCGGTGAGCGAGTCGATGCCCAGCTCCTTGAACCCGCGCCGGGGGTCCACCGCGTCGACGCCGTAGTCGAGCGTGCGCGCAACCTCCTCGCGGACCAGCCCGAGCAGCAGCTCCTCACGCTCCTGCGCCGACAGACCGGCGAGCCGCTGCGTGAGCGACGGCGCGTCCGTCTGCGCTGCCGTGCCCGTGCCGGCCACCGCCCGGCGCACCGGAACCCGGACCAGGCCCCGCAGCAGCGGCGGCACGTCCTCGCCCCTGGCGCGCAGCGCGGCCGAGTCGAGCGGCAGCGGCACGACACCCGCCAGACCGAGCGCGATCGCGGAGTCGAACAGCGCCATGCCCTGCTCCGGCGCGATCGGCAGCATGCCGCTCCTGGCGAACCGGCTCCGGTCGGCCTCGCTGAGCGCCGCCGCCATGCCGCCCTCCGCCCACGGCCCCCAGGCCAGGGACACGGCGGGCAGCCCGAGCGCGCGACGGTGCTGGGCGAGGGCGTCCAAGTAGACGTTGGCCGCCGCGTAGTTCGCCTGACCGGCACCACCGGACACACCCTGGATCGAGGAGAACAGCGCGAAGACGGTCAGCTCCAGCTCGCGGGTGGCCTCGTGCAGATTGCGGGCGGCGTCGGCCTTCGGCCGCAGCACCCCGGAGACCCGCTCCGGTGTCAGCGTCGCGAACACACCGTCGTCCAGGACGCCCGCAGCGTGCACGACCCCGGTGAGGGGGTGCTCGGCGGGTATCCGCGCCAGCAGTGTGTCCAGCGCGGCGCGGTCGGCGACATCGCAGGCCGCCAGCGTGACATGGGCGCCGAGAGCGGTGAGGTCCCGCTCCAGTCGCGCCGCCCCGTCCGCGCCCGGACCGCGTCGGCTGACCAGCAGCAGTCGCCGTACGCCGTGCTCGGTGACGAGGTGACGGGCGAGCAGACCGCCGAGAGCCCCGGTCGCCCCGGTGATCAGCACCGTGCCGTCGGACCGGAAGGGCGACTCCGCGCTGCCCGGCGCGCTGACCCGCGCAAGCCTGGGAGTGAGCGCCCTGCCGCCGCGGACGGCGAACTCGCTGCCCGCCGCACTCAGGGCCACCTCCACGGCCTGCGGGTCGTCGAGATCCTCGACGTCCACCAGCACGATCCGGTCCGGGTTCTCGGTCTGCGCCGAACGCAGCAGACCCCAGGCGGCCGCGGCCGAGAGGTCGTGTACGCCCTCGCCGTCCGAGGTCGCCACGGCCCGCTCGGTCACGACGACCAGCCGCTCCTTCTCCGGCCGCTCCTCGGCGAGCCAGCGCTGCGTCAGCGCCAGCGCCTCGTGCACCGTCCCGTGCACCGAATCCTGACCCCGCAGTCGTACGACGGTGGGGGCTGCGGGCGTTGCGCCGGCCGGGGCGGGCACCCAGTCCACGCGGTACAGCGGCTCATCGGCCGGCCCACCCGCCGCGCTCAGTTGTTCGGCCGAGACCGACCGCACGGCGAGCGCGTCCACGGCGGCGACCGGAGCGCCCGCGCTGTCGGTGACCTCGATCGTCACCGCGTCCGTCCCGGCCGGCGCGATCCGCACCCGAGCGGCTCCGGCGCCGACGGCATACAGCCGTACGCCGCTCCAGGAGAACGGCAGCCTCGGCTCACCCGTGCCGGGCAGCACGCCCAGCTCGATCGCGTGCAGCGCCGAGTCGAGCAGCGCGGGGTGCAGCCCGAAGTCCTGGGCCGTCGGCACCTGGTCGTCGGGCAGGGCCAGTTCGGCGAACACCTCTTCTCCCCGGCGCCACGCCCGTCGCAGGCCCTGGAAGGCGGGACCGTAGCCGAAGCCCTGTACGGCCAGCACTTCGTAACGATCCGTCAGATCCACCGGCACCGCACCCTCGGGCGGCCAAACCGCGAGACCCTGCCCGGCAGGGCGGGCTTCTTCACCCGCGAGTACGCCGGTGGCGTGCCTGATCCATGGCTGCTCGGCGGACTCGCTCTCCAGCCGGGAGTGCACCGCCAGCTCACGCCGCCCGGAGGGGTCCGGGGCGCCTACGGCCACCTGGAAGCTGACCGCTCCCCGCTCCGGCAGCACCAGCGGCGCTTCGAGCGTCAGCTCCTCGAGGAAGCCGGTCCGTGTCTCGTCGCCCGCCTGGAGCGCCAACTCCACGAACGCCGTTCCCGGCAGCAGCACCCGGCCCAGGACCACATGGTCCGCCAGCCACGGGTGGGTACGCAGTGACAGCCGCCCGGTGAGCAGCAGTTCTTCGCTGTCGGCCCGCGTGACGGCCGCGCCGATCAGCGGATGGACGACCTCCCCGAGGCCCACGGCAGCGGCGTCCTTGGCTGGGGCCGTGTTCGGCTGCCAGTAGCGCTGGTGCTGGAACGGGTAGGTGGGCAGATCGACCCGCCGCGCCTCCCGGCCGCCGAACACGGCCCGCCAGTCCGGAGCGGATCCACGCACCCACAGCTCGCCCAAGGCGGCGACCAGGGCGTCGGGCTCCGGACGGTCTTTGCGCAGTGCCGTGACGAACTTCGGTTCCACGTCCGCGTCCTGGGGGAGGGATGCCTGGCCCATGGTGGTGAGGACTGGGTCGGGGCCGAGTTCGAGGTAGGTGGTGATGCCGTGTTGGTGGAGGGTGGTGATGGCGTCGTGGAAG
>NZ_JBIWJD010000043.1:0-3445 GCF_044764945.1 Streptomyces sp. NPDC093568
TGTAGATAGCCACTCAACATGCTGACGAACGGGCAGTGTTGTGCCATTGATGATGTTGATGAGGAAGAGTTCACAAGGCGGTAATTGATCTTCGGGGTACTGGGCGGCACCGTGATCATGTTCTGAACATGATGACGGCCCTCCCGCTCGTTTGGCGGCGTCCGGGAGGGCCGTGCGAGCGCCAACGGAGGGCGCTTTGATCACGGTAGAGGTGACAACTTCGGTTGTCGAACAGCGCCTGGTCGAGGGCGAGTTGTCGTGTCCGGACTGCGGCGGGGTGCTGGCCCGCTGGGGCTGGGGCCGGTCGCGGAGTCTGCGGGGTCTGGGCGGGGTCGTGGTGGTGCGTCCGCGTCGGGCGAGGTGCCGCTCCTGCGAGGCGACGCACATCCTGCTTCCGGTGTTGTCGCTGGTCAGACGCGCGGACACGGCGGAGGTCGTCGGGGCGGGACTGGAGCTCGCGGCGGCCGGCTGGGGCTGTCGGCGGATCGCCGGGCGGCTGGGCAGGCCGGTGACGACAGTGCGGGGCTGGCTGCGGTGCTGGTCGCGTCGGGCGGTCCGGGCGGCGGCCGTGTTCACCGCGTGGCTGGTCGCGCTGGCGGACGATCCGGCGTCGGTGCTGCCCGCTCCGGCCGGGACGGCGGTCGCGGACGCGGTCAGCGCGGTGACGGGATTCGCGTTCGCCGCGAGGGCGAGGCTCGGGAAGTTGAAGGTGCCTACCTGGTTGCTGGTGTCGGCGGCCTGCCACGGCCGCCTGCTGGCGCCGGGCTGGCCGCCTGCCTGAGTACCTAAACGATCAACACGAGTTCACCCTGACGAAGATCGTCGGGGGCGGCTCATCCTGGCGGCTGGCATGTCCACAGCCGTTTCAGGAGGGCGCCGGATGGCGTTGGTCGATGAGGAGGAGCGACGGCGGGCCGAACGGGCCCACCAAGTCGCCTTGTTCCGTTACCAGTTGATCCGTGAGGCGGCTGACGCTGCCCTGAGCCCGCGCCAGCGCGGGGCGATGGTCCGCGCGATCGCCGCCCGGATGCACACCGATCCGTTCGGGAAGCCGGTCAAGATCACGCGGGGGACGGTGGACCGCTGGCTCAGGCTCTGGCGCGAGGGCGGTTTCGACGCTTTGTTGCCGCCGACCAGGCAGGTCACCCCGCGCACGCCGGAGGAGGTCCTGGACCTGGCCGCGGCCCTGAAGCGGGAGAACCCGTCGCGGTCGACCGCGCAGGTGGTGCGGATCCTGCAGCAGCACCTGGGCTGGGGCCCGTCCTACCGCACCGTCCACCGGCACCTTCAGCGTCTCGAACTGCTGACCCGCCCGGACGGGCAGGCGCCGGAGGCGTTCGGCCGGTTCGAGGCGTCCCGCCCGAACGAACTCTGGGTGGGCGATGCTCTCCATGGCCCGAAAATCGCAGGTCACAAGGCATATCTGTTCGCGTTCGTGGACGACAACAGCCGGGCCGTGGTGGGGCACCGCTGGGGCGGCGCCGAGGACAGCGTCCGCCTGGCGGCGGCGCTTCGGCCGGCGCTGGCCGCCCGCGGCGTCCCCGAAGGCGTCTACGTCGACAACGGCTCCGCTTTCGTGGACTCCGCCCTGCTCAGGGCATGCGCGAGGCTCGGGATCAAGCTGATCCACTCGACGCCGGGGCGCCCGCAGGGCAGGGGCAAAATCGAACGATTCTTCAGAACAGTCCGGGAACAGTTCCTGGTCGAGGTCGACACGGAGAAGGTCACCGACCTGGCCATGCTGAACAGGCTTTTCACCGCCTGGGTCGAACAGGTCTACCACCGGCGGGTGCACTCCGAGACGGGGCAGCAGCCGCTGGAACGCTGGCTCGCCGGGGCGCCGTTCCCCACGCCGACACCGGACGCGCTGAGGGAGGCTTTCCGCTGGTCGGAGCTGCGGAAGGTCGCCAAGACCGCCACGGTCTCGCTCCAGTCCAACACCTACAACGTCGACGCGTCGCTGGTCGGCCGTCAGGTCGAGCTGGTCTTCGACCCCTTCGACCTGACCGACATCGACGTCCGCTTCGGCGGCCGCTCGTTCGGCAGGGCCGTCCCGCACCAGATCACCCGGCACGCGCACCCCAGGGCCAGGCCCGAGACCCCGGCCGCGGTCCCGCCGGCGCCGACCGGGATCGACTACCTGCGCCTGATCGACACCGAGCGCACGAAGGATCTCGGGCAGCGGATCAACTACGAGGTGTTCCTGCCCGGCCAGGCCCAGCCCGTCGAGGCCGTCGACCTGACCGAGGAAGGCTCGTGACCAGCCAAAACCCGGTCCAGGACCGGCTCGACGAACTCGACGGGCAGGAGGCGTCCGCCCGCGTCCTGCTGGAGCGGACCCTCCGCCTCGCGGGCCGCAGGCTCGACCACCGCCGGCCCACCGGCCCGGCTCTGCGGCTCGCGGTCGGATTCCACCGCCGGGCCGAACACGCGGCGGCCGAACTGGCCTGCGCGATCGCCCACTTGGAGAGGACGGACGGACGTTGATAGACAAGCTGACCGCGCACTGGGGTTTCACGCGGATGCCGTTCGGCAAGGACCTGGCCCCCTCGATGCTGCACCGGCACTCCTCCCACGCCCAGGCCGTCGCCCGGATCACCTGGTGCATCGGCGAACGCGCCCTGGGAGTGATCACCGGTGAGGTCGGCGCGGGCAAGACCGTCGCGGTCAGAGCGTCGCTGGCCCAGCTGGACCACCCCCGCCACAAGGTGATCTACATGGCGAACCCCGCGGTCGGCGTCGCCGGGATCCACCACGCGATCGTCACCTCACTCGGCGGCGTCCCGCGTCCGCACAAGTCCACGCTGATCCCGCAGGCCACGGACCTGCTGGCCACCGAGAACAACGAGCGGGGCCGCGTCCCCATCCTGATCATCGAGGAGGCGCATCTGCTCGACCACGAGCAGCTGGAGGCGATCCGGATGCTGACCAACGATGAGATGGACTCCTCCAGCCCGCTGGCCTGCCTGCTGATCGGGCAGCCGACCCTGCGGCACAAGATCAAGCTCGGTGTCCTGGCCGCCCTCGACCAGCGGATCCAGGTCCGCTACAACATGCCGTCCATGACCGGCGAGGAGACCTCCTCCTACCTGGTCCACCACCTCGCGCTCGCCGGCCGCAGCGACACCCTCTTCACCGACGACGCGATCACGCTGATCCACGACACCGCCCGCGGCTACCCCCGCGCCGTCAACAACCTCGCCGTCCAGGCCCTGCTGTCCGCCTACGCCGAAGGCAAGCCCATCGTCGACGAGCACAGCGCACGCGCCGCCGTCGCCGAAGTCACCGCCGAATGACGTCCGCGCCCACCATCGGCACCCTCAACATCCCAGTGACACCATGAAGATCAAACAGCCCGCCGGAACCCCACCGGCGGGCTCTTCTCATCCCCGAACATCACCATCGTGAGTGGCAAACCCGTCACGATTTTGAATGGCAACCAACA
>NZ_JBIWJD010000044.1:0-3395 GCF_044764945.1 Streptomyces sp. NPDC093568
CTGGGAACGACGCGACGACATCCACGAGGCCTTCCTCGGCCTCGCTGTCTGCCTGATCACCCACCGGCACGTCCAGAGGCTTTGTTAGGGCCAGTTAATGTCCCGGCGCGGAGGACTGCGCGAACCCCCTTGGCGGACGGGCCGGATGGTGCGGCGGTGCGGCTGCCGACCGGGGGTTGCCTTCGCACCGTGGGAGCACGGCACCGTCCACGGAACGGCAGTTGAGCGTGACGGAGCCCACTGGGAAACCGAATCAGTAGCGGAATATTCCGTGCTAATGTTTTGAGGACTGATCTGAGGCGGTGTGGTGTGATGGCGTCCGGTGACCTGCAGGCACATCCCGGGATGCTCGTGCTGGCGCGCGAGTCCCGGGGCATGACGCAGGTTGACGTAGCCGCCGCCATGACCAAGGCGGCTCCGCCCGGGGCCGCGGCGGTGTCCCAGGGCTATGTCAGCCGGGCGGAATCGGGGCGCCTCGCGGTCGACGAGGACCGTCTTCAGCTGTACGCCGCCGCCCTAGGCTACCCCGCGGACCTGCTGTGCCTGGATCCTCAGGTGAGCGGGGTGGGAGTGGGACTGATCCATCACCGCAAGCGGGCTTCACTGTCGGCCTCGGCGCTGCGCCGCATCCACGCCCAACTCGCCCTGGTACGGCTGCAGGTGACGGGGCTTGCGCAGGCCGCCGCGACAGCGGACCTGCCACACCGCTTCTCCCGCCTGCTCCTGGACGACTTCACGACGGCCAAGGATGCGGCCCGCCAGGTGCGCCGCGCCTGGGGCCTACCCAGGGGCCCGGTGACCGATGTGATCGCCGCGATCGAGGAGGCCGGCGGCCTGGTCGTGATGCGGAGTCTCGGCAGTGAACTGCTGGACGCGGTCAGTCAGTGGGACAACCTCCAGGTCCCGCTAATCCTGGTCAACGACCATGCGCCGGGCGATCGTTGCCGCTTCAGTGTCGCGCACGAGCTGGGTCATCTGGTGATGCATCCCGAGCCCGGCACGTCGAGCGAGCAGGAGAGGCAGGCTGACGCGTTCGCCGCGGAGTTCCTGATGCCCGCGGCCGATATCCGGCCGGCGTTTGCCGACGGTGTGGACTTGGCGAGGCTGGCGGAGCTCAAGCGCGTCTGGCGGGTGTCGATGAGCGCGCTGCTGCGGCGCGCACTCACCCTGAATGCCATCACCGAATGGCAATACCGCACGGTGATGGTGGAGATGTCGGCGCTCGGCTACCGCACGGCCGAACCGGTCGAGGTGGCGCCGGAGCAGCCCACACGCGTCCCAGCGCTGGTGAACGTCTTGTTGTCCGACCGCGGCCTGGCGATCGACGAGGCGGCCGCGTGTGCCCGCCTGCTGCCCGAGGACTTCAAGCGCCTGTATATGGCAGGCGACCGCTCGTTATCCCCTGAGCCGCTTCGAAGGTGAGGACATGATCGACCCGTCTGCTCCGCGCCCGCGCTCCGATCCCGCCGAGCTTCCCGACGCCCCGCAGGCCCTGTCCGGTGCGCTGAGCGTTCTGCAGGGACGCATGCTGCTGCAGGTGACGCCTGCTCGTGTCGGCTACCTGCGTACACAGCTCGATACGGGTCGCAGCGGCCTCGTGCTGTGCGGGAAAGACGCGCTACGGAAGGCCAAAAAGCTGCGCGGCGAGGGGCAGTTCACCGGGCCCCTGCTGGTCGATCCGGCCGCCTATGAGGCGCGGGCGGCCAGCGAGGAGGAGCCGTTTCCCCACGGGTCGGAGGGCTTCGCCTTCGACGATCCACTGGAGGTGTCGCTGGCGGAGCAGCGGGCGGTGGGAGTCACCGCGCCCATGACCCCGACGGGTTACATCCACGCCGAGAACTCCGACGCTCTCAAGGCCGCGGTACAGCGGGTGGCCGCCCTGGACGACGCCCAGGTTATCTTCGCGGCGCCGGTCGATGTGGGCTGGTTGCGGGAGGAGGACGCGGTGCGGCAGCTGATTGCCTTTCTACGGCTGGTGAGGGGACCGAAGGCAATCATGCTGGGCGGGCAGATGGACCCTCTCGCACGGCACGCACGGGCCGTCGACCACCTGCGGCGGGTGATCGAGGAGGTGCCGGGCGCGGCGCTGCTGCGCACCGATCTGGCGGCCTTCGGTGCGCTGGCTGCAGGGGCGGCGTTCGCGGCGTTCGGTGCCGGCAGCCGGCTGCGGCACATCGTGGCCCCGGGCGAGAAGGCCAAGACCAGCAAGGGCTTTTCGACGTCGCCGCATGTCCTGTTTGCCGAGCTGATGGACTTCTTCCTCGGCAAGACACTGGCCGACCGCTTCGCCGGCGCCACGGCTCCCGTCTGCGGCTGCGCAGCGTGTGAGGGGCTGTGGGCGCTGGATGCGTTCGCCAGCAACGAGGGCGAGCGCCAGGCACGCGCCGCCGCGCACAATGTGGCGGTACTGATGGAGTGGCTGCGCACGCTGACTGCGGTCGCTCCCGGGCTGGCGCGCCAGACATGGTGGCATGAGCGCTGCCGTGCGGCGGTGGAACGGTACCCGCTGGTGAACGCGCAGCTGCGGCAGCCGGACGCCTTCAAGGTGCCCCAGCAGCTGAAGCGGTGGGCGCTGGCGTCCCCGGCCGCGATGACGAACGGAGCGAACGGGCAGGCGGCCGACCATCAGCGCAGGAGCTGATACAGCTCCTCGACGAAGCACCACGCGGCGGCGGTGTGCCGCTCCGGGCGGTACTCCTCTGGTGCGAGCATCATCTCCACGCCGTGCTCGGTGGCGAGGAACACGCCGATGCCGTAGAAGTCGGCCTCGGCCAGCAGCTCTTCCAGGTGTGCGGGGCGACGGGTGAGCAGCATGGCGCGGCGGCAGAACGGCGCGAAACGGCCCGCGCCCCGCAGTCCCTGGCGCCCCCCGCCGACGCGCACCACGGCCAGGTCCACGCGCACCGGCCGCACCGCGCGCCGGGTCACCGTCGTGCGGTCACGGTCCGCGGCGCCTGCGGGCAGGGCGCGCACGGCCCGCCGCTGGCCAGCGTCGAGCGAGGCGAGAGGGACGGGGATGCCCACCGGCAGCGTCAGGAGCGTCTCCAGCACCGCCATCCGGTCTAGCCGCTCAGCAGCCACCTCCTGGCGCCGGGCGTGCTCGGTGGCATCCAGCCGGTGGAAGAACAGTGCCTCCGTTCCCTGCAGGGAGGCGACCTTGGTCTGGGAGCCCGCCTCCAGCAGGGCGGCAGATGCCGTCCGCACGGAACGGCTGATCACGGAGTTCGCCAAGGTCACCATGGCCTCCACCCTGCCTCACCGGGCTCCGGCCGCACACAGCGGCCCCGCCGACTATCCAACCCGCACGGGTACGGGCTGTTCTGCCAAACAGCTCAACAGGCCTTCAAGACACTGCCAGAGCCTCTCGTTGTCGCTGCGCCGGTACCAGCGGCGCC
>NZ_JBIWJD010000045.1:0-3276 GCF_044764945.1 Streptomyces sp. NPDC093568
AGCTGGGCGATCACCGGCACCCGGTTCCCGCCGGCCGAGGCCAGCAGCATCATCGCACGCCGGTAGCGCACCGAGTTGGTGCTGCCACGGCGCACGATCTGCTGCAACTTCTTCCCCTCCTGGTCGGTCAGTCTGCGCACCCGGACAGGCTCGGCCACCGCGCCTCCAGCGGTCGGATCGGAGGTCCCCGCACATCCAACCGCCACGGCCACCAACCCGGCGAACCGACGCGGTCAGAGCACTAGCTGTTGCTGGCCGTGACGTTGGTGACGCACCACGTCGATGTTGACCTTCAAGTTGGTTGAAGCTCAATGATGGCGGGGTGCCAAGTTCCGAGCTAATGCCTATCGGGGTCTTCGCGCAGCGCAGTGGCCTGACCTCCAGCGCGTTGCGGTTCTACGCCGACTCCGGGCTGCTGCCCCCTGCCGACGTAGACCCGGTCACGGGCTACCGCTACTACGCCGCCGCCCAGCTGGAGCGGGCGACCACACTGCGCCAGCTCCGCGAGATCGCCATGCCCCTTGCTGCGGTCGAGGCGGTCCTTGCCGCCGGGGCCGACGAGGCGGCACGGCTGCTCGACGAGCATGTCGCCAAGATCGAAGGGGATGCGGCGGCGGCACGGCAGAAGGCGGCGGTCATCAAGTCCGCGCTCGGCGGCAACATGCCTGGTCTGCTGATTGCCACGCTGAAGGGTCCCGTGCTGGCGGATGCGGTCGAGCAGGTTCTGACTGCGACCGCGTACGAGTTGGGGATGGCGGTGCTCGCCGGCCTGCACATCGAGGCGAGTGACGAGGCAATCGCCCTGACGGCGACCGACCGGTACCGGCTCTCCACTCGGACCCTGGTGCCAGCTCGGCCGGCGGAGCAGACCTGGGCCGGCACGGTCGACGGCGACGACCTCCGGGCTGCGGTCGCCGACGTCCGGCGCAGTGCGTTGATCCGCATCGAAGCGGTGCCGCACGGGATCTGGCTGCGCATGCCCGAGCGGGAGGACCGGCACTGCCGGACACTGCCTGAGGAGTTCCTCGACCACCGGCTGATGCTCGAGTCCCTGGACGATGTCACCACCCGCGTGACGATCTCGAAGGACCTGCTGCTGCGGGTTCTGGAAGAGCACCCCGACGAACACGTCGTACTGCACATCACCGATCACAGCGTGAACGTCCGGTCCCCGAACGACGAATACCCCGGAATCCCGCTCTCCGCCACGGTGACGGGTGAGGACCTCCAGATCCGGTTCGAGATGACCACGCTCTATCCCGCCGTGAGCACGGCGATTGGCCCCGACGTGATGCTCGACCTGAGGGGACACAACCAGCCCGTCACGATCCGCTCCGCCGACCGCGGCGACCTCACCACCCTGGCCATGCCCATCAAGCTCGACCACTCAGCCTGAGAACGACGACGAGGAACCTCATGACCACCACACCTGCCAGCCACGATCCGACCATGGAAGCCATCGGCCAAGCCGTCGTCGAAGGTCGAACGGGCGACATCCTTTCCGCCCGCCACAAACTCCTGAACCTGTGGTCGGAGATCGGCGTCACCGGGGACCCGCTGCACCGTTGCTCACTCGCCCACTACCTGGCGGACCTCTACGAAGATCCCGCCCAGGCCCTCGCCTGGGACGTCCGGGCCCTGGACGCTGCCGACGCCGTGACCGAACGGCGTGCCCAGGAGCACCACGCCAGTCTCCACATCGCCGGGTTCTACCCATCCCTTCACCTCAACCTGGCCGACAACTACCGCCGCCTCGGATCCTTCAACGCGGCCACCGAGCACATCAACGCAGCCCAGGAGCACGCCCACCACCTCCCCCAGGATGCATACGGTGCCTCCCTGCGCACCGCCCTCGACGAGGTGGCAGAGGCCATCTCCCAGCGGAACATCACCAAGCGGCCCTCCGCACCTGGTCCCACTGCGTGACGCATCGGAACGCGCCCCTCACCGTCGAGGGGCGACCGTCGGCTGGTCGAGCGTTGCCGGACGAGGCCGATCGCGCATGTCGCGGCCGAGAGGGGGATCTCCCGGACGTGTGCATCAAAGTGGGTCAATCGATATCGCAGCCACGGCGAACTCGGGCTGGAGGACCGCTCTTCTACGCCGCACCACCAGCCGACCGCGACGCCGTCCGAGGCCCTCGTCCTCATCGAACAGCTGCGCCGGACCCACAAGTGGTCCGCGTCCCGGATCGCTTTCGAGCTGGCTCTGGCCGGTACGTCAATCAGCCGACGGACCGTCAGCAGACACCTTGCTGAGCTCGGCATCAACCGACGCCGATTCATCGACTCGAACGGTGAGGTCAACCGACAACCGCGGAAGATCCAAGCTCGACGGCCAGGCCACATGATCCACGTGGATGTGAAGAAGGTAGGCCGTATCCCCGACGGTGGCGGCTGGCGCGCACACGGACGCGGCAGCGACCAGGCCAAAGCCGTCAACCGGAGAAGGAAGACCGGCCGCGGCGGCTACGTTTCCCTGCACTCGGTCATAGACGGGTACAGCCGACTCGCCTACACCGAAGCACTGCCTGACGAGAAGGCCACCACCGCGATCGCCTTTCTCCACCGCACGCGCCTGGCTGGCCGCCCACGGAATCGCACGCATCGAACGGATCGTGACAGACAACGGTGCCTGCTACCGCGCCGAGAGCTTCACCCGGCCCCTCCTCGGCGCCAGGCACCAGTGCATCGCGCCCTACACCCCACGCCACAACGGCAAAGTCGAGCGATACAACCACATCCTGGCGGAAGAGTTCCTCTACGCCCGGACGTGGACGTCAGAAGCCCAACGCGCCTACCTTCTGGGCCCCTGGATCATCCACTACAACTACCACCGACCGCACACCGCGCTCGGGAACCAGCCACCCGCAGCACGACTACCGGACGGCGTCACCAACGTCATGACCTCCTACAACTAGCTGTGGTTTCCTCGTGACGCGCCAGCGGTCGGCAAGTTCGTCGTGGTGCCATTACGGCTGCCTCGTTTCGCCCGCGTGGAGGGGTCCTGACCACGAGAGACCTTCGCCGAGCAGGCGCCCGGGTGCACCCCGCCGGTTCTGCCGGCGTACCGAGCGGCTGTGATCGACTCTGCTCTCGGTCGGTCTCGCGCTCGCTGGCCGGGCCAGCGCCCGGATGACAGAGGCGTTCGGGGCGCCCCTCAGCCGGGACACCCTACTGAGTGTAGATAGCCACTCAACATGCTGACGAACGGGCAGTGTTGTGCCATTGATGATGTTGATGAGGAAGAGTTCACAAGGCGGTAATTGATCTTCGG
>NZ_JBIWJD010000046.1:0-1737 GCF_044764945.1 Streptomyces sp. NPDC093568
GTTGTTTGAGAACTGCACAGTGGACGCGAGCATCTGTGGCCAAGTTTTTAAGGGCGCACGGTGGATGCCTTGGCACCAGGAACCGATGAAGGACGTGGGAGGCCACGATAGTCCCCGGGGAGTCGTCAACCAGGCTTTGATCCGGGGGTTTCCGAATGGGGAAACCCGGCAGTCGTCATGGGCTGTCACCCTTGCCTGAACACATAGGGCAAGTGGAGGGAACGCGGGGAAGTGAAACATCTCAGTACCCGCAGGAAGAGAAAACAACCGTGATTCCGGGAGTAGTGGCGAGCGAAACTGGATGAGGCCAAACCGTATACGTGTGAGACCCGGCAGGGGTTGCGTATGCGGGGTTGTGGGATCTCTCTTCTGTTGTCTGCCGGCAGCAGGACGAGTCAGAAACCGTTGATGTAGGCGAAGGACATGCGAAAGGTCCGGCGTAGAGGGTAAGACCCCCGTAGTCGAAACGTCAGCGGCTCGTTTGAGAGACACCCAAGTAGCACGGGGCCCGAGAAATCCCGTGTGAATCTGGCGGGACCACCCGCTAAGCCTAAATATTCCCTGGTGACCGATAGCGGATAGTACCGTGAGGGAATGGTGAAAAGTACCCCGGGAGGGGAGTGAAATAGTACCTGAAACCGTGTGCCTACAAGCCGTGGGAGCGTCGGATGCAGCTTGCTGCATCTCGTGACTGCGTGCCTTTTGAAGAATGAGCCTGCGAGTTTGCGGTGTGTTGCGAGGTTAACCCGTGTGGGGAAGCCGTAGCGAAAGCGAGTCCGAATAGGGCGATTCAGTAGCGCGCTCAAGACCCGAAGCGGAGTGATCTAGCCATGGGCAGGTTGAAGCGGAGGTAAGACTTCGTGGAGGACCGAACCCACCAGGGTTGAAAACCTGGGGGATGACCTGTGGTTAGGGGTGAAAGGCCAATCAAACTCCGTGATAGCTGGTTCTCCCCGAAATGCATTTAGGTGCAGCGTCGTGTGTTTCTTGCCGGAGGTAGAGCACTGGATAGGCGATGGGCCCTACCGGGTTACTGACCTTAGCCAAACTCCGAATGCCGGTAAGTGAGAGCGCGGCAGTGAGACTGTGGGGGATAAGCTCCATGGTCGAGAGGGAAACAGCCCAGAGCATCGACTAAGGCCCCTAAGCGTACGCTAAGTGGGAAAGGATGTGGAGTCGCAGAGACAACCAGGAGGTTGGCTTAGAAGCAGCCACCCTTGAAAGAGTGCGTAATAGCTCACTGGTCTAGTGATTCCGCGCCGACAATGTAGCGGGGCTCAAGCGTACCGCCGAAGTCGTGTCATTGCGATATGTACCCCCAACGGGGATCGTGATGGGTAGGGGAGCGTCGTCTGCCGGGTGAAGCAGCACCGGAAGGTAGTTGTGGACGGTTGACGAGTGAGAATGCAGGCATGAGTAGCGATTCACACGTGAGAAACGTGTGCGCCGATTGACTAAGGGTTCCTGGGTCAAGCTGATCTGCCCAGGGTAAGTCGGGACCTAAGGCGAGGCCGACAGGCGTAGTCGATGGATAACCGGTTGATATTCCGGTACCCGCTGTGAAGCGTCAAACATCGAACCAGGCGATGCTAAGTCCGTGAAGCCGCCCCGGAGCCTTCGGGCAAAGGGGAGTGGTGGAGCCGACGAACCAGACTTGCAGTAGGTGAGTGATGGGGTGACGCAGGAAGGTAGTCCATCCCGGGCGGTGGTTGTCCCGGGGTAAGGGTGTAGGACGTC
>NZ_JBIWJD010000046.1:1829-3222 GCF_044764945.1 Streptomyces sp. NPDC093568
AGTCTGAGACCTGATGCCGAGCCGATTGTGGTGAAGTGGATGATCCTATGCTGTCGAGAAAAGCCTCTAGCGAGTTTCATGGCGGCCCGTACCCTAAACCGACTCAGGTGGTCAGGTAGAGAATACCGAGGCGTTCGGGTGAACTATGGTTAAGGAACTCGGCAAAATGCCCCCGTAACTTCGGGAGAAGGGGGGCCACACCTGGTGATCCGTTTTACACGGTGAGCTGGGGGTGGCCGCAGAGACCAGCGAGAAGCGACTGTTTACTAAAAACACAGGTCCGTGCGAAGCCGTAAGGCGATGTATACGGACTGACGCCTGCCCGGTGCTGGAACGTTAAGGGGACCGGTTAGTCACATTTCGGTGTGGCGAAGCTGAGAACTTAAGCGCCAGTAAACGGCGGTGGTAACTATAACCATCCTAAGGTAGCGAAATTCCTTGTCGGGTAAGTTCCGACCTGCACGAATGGCGTAACGACTTCTCGACTGTCTCAACCATAGGCCCGGTGAAATTGCACTACGAGTAAAGATGCTCGTTTCGCGCAGCAGGACGGAAAGACCCCGGGACCTTTACTACAGTTTGATATTGGTGTTCGGTTCGGCTTGTGTAGGATAGCTGGGAGACTTTGAAGCGGCCACGCCAGTGGTTGTGGAGTCGTCGTTGAAATACCAGTCTGGTCGTGCTGGATGTCTAACCTGGGTCCGTGATCCGGATCAGGGACAGTGTCTGATGGGTAGTTTAACTGGGGCGGTTGCCTCCTAAAGGGTAACGGAGGCGCCCAAAGGTTCCCTCAGCCTGGTTGGCAATCAGGTGTTGAGTGTAAGTGCACAAGGGAGCTTGACTGTGAGACCGACGGGTCGAGCAGGGACGAAAGTCGGGACTAGTGATCCGGCGGTGGCTTGTGGAAGCGCCGTCGCTCAACGGATAAAAGGTACCCCGGGGATAACAGGCTGATCTTCCCCAAGAGTCCATATCGACGGGATGGTTTGGCACCTCGATGTCGGCTCGTCGCATCCTGGGGCTGGAGTCGGTCCCAAGGGTTGGGCTGTTCGCCCATTAAAGCGGTACGCGAGCTGGGTTTAGAACGTCGTGAGACAGTTCGGTCCCTATCCGCTGCGCGCGCAGGAATATTGAGAAGGGCTGTCCCTAGTACGAGAGGACCGGGACGGACGAACCTCTGGTGTGCCAGTTGTTCTGCCAAGGGCATGGCTGGTTGGCTACGTTCGGGAGGGATAACCGCTGAAAGCATCTAAGCGGGAAGCCTGCTTCGAGATGAGTATTCCCACCCACTTGATGGGGTAAGGCTCCCAGTAGACGACTGGGTTGATAGGCCGGATCTGGAAGCACAGTAATGTGTGGAGGTGACCGGTACTAATAGGCCGAGGGCTTGTCC
>NZ_JBIWJD010000047.1:0-3166 GCF_044764945.1 Streptomyces sp. NPDC093568
TGGCTAGGGCGGCGCCATTTGGCTCCACCCGGGGCGACTCCAACTGGCCCCACTGAAAGGGGCGTTCGGAGGTACTCGGGGGTAGTGGCGAGGTGAAGTGGCCCCACCCTGGGCCTTGCGGTGGAACGGTGGATGTGGTCCGCCGAGGGTGGGTGCTGCGGATGTCCTTGTCCAAGCAAGAGCTGTTCGACCGGATCCGCCGCGACAACTGGCAACAGCAGCTGTCGATCCGGGCGTTGTCGAAAAAGTACGGCGTCCACCGGCGCCTGGTACGGGAGGCGCTGGCCTCGCCGGTGCCGAAGCCGCGCAAGCCGCCGGCGCGGACCTCGCCGCGGATGGAGCCGTACAAGAAGACGGTCGACGAGTGGCTCCGTGCCGACCTTGAAGCGCCGCGCAAGCAGCGGCACACCGCGAAGCGGATCGGTGCGCGGCTTCAGGAGGAGTTCGGTGTCACCCTGCCCTACACCACGGTGCGTGACTTCGTCACCGCCCGCCGCCGGGCGATCGCCGCGGAGGGCGGGGTGCCGGCCGAGGGCTTCCTGGTCCGCCACAACGCGCCCGGGGCGGATGCCGAGGTGGACTTCGGGGAGGTCTGGGTCGATCTGGCCGGGCAGCGGGTGAAGTGCTTCCTGTTCGCCTTCCGGCTCGCCTATTCGGGCCGGGCGGTGCACCGGATCTCCCGCTCGTGCGGGCAGCAGGCGTTCTTCGAGGGGCACGTGCACGCGCTGTCCGTGCTGGGCGGTGTTCCAGCAGGTCAGGTCCGCTACGACAACCTCACCCCGGCGGTGCGCAAGGTCGTCTTCCGCAGCCGGCTGCGGGAGGAGAACCCGAAGTGGACGGCGCTGCACACGTTCTACGGGTTCACCCCTTTCTACTGCGAGCCGGGACTGCGCGGCGCCCACGAGAAGGGTGGGGTGGAGGGCCAGGTCGGCTACTTCCGCCGCAACTACCTCACCCCCGTCCCGCGAGTGGAGACTCTAGAGGATCTCAACGGGCAGATCACCGCGTTCGAAGAGCGGGAACTGGAGCGGCGGATCGGTTCGCGGATCCGCACGATCGGCCAGGACTTCGCGCGGGAGGCGCCGCACCTGCTGCCGCTGCCGGCGGAGGCGTTCGAGACGGCCATGACCTTCCAGCCGCGGGTGGACCGCTACAGCCGGATCACGGTGAAGATGTGCTCCTACTCCGTCCCGGTCCGCTTCATCGACCACAAGGTCACCGTCCACCTGACCGGCGACATGCTGGTCGTCTTCGCGGGCCGCCGCGAGATCGCCCGCCATGCCCGGCTCGCCGGCCGCGGCCTGGAGCACCTGGTCCTGGACCACTACCTGGAGGTGCTGCTGCGCAAGCCCGGCGCTCTGGACCGCTCCGAGGCACTGCACCAGGCCCGCGCCGAGGGCACGTTCACCGCCGAGCACGAGGCGTTCTGGGCCATGGCCCAGCGTCAGCTCGGCGAGATCGAGGGAACGAAGTCCCTGGTCAGGGTTCTGCTTCTGCACCGCCATCAGCAGCATGCGGACGTGCTGGCGGGCCTGCGGGCTGCCGTCGGCCTGGGCACCTGCAGCGACGACGTGGTCGCTCTGGAGGCCCGCAAGGCCGCCCAGGCCGCCGGCCGGGCCCCGACCGTCACCGCCACACCGACACCGCCAGCGGCGGACCCGACGGAACTGGCAGATCCGCAGTTGCCGCAGGTCAGCCATCTCACTCCTCGTCGTCTGGCCCGGTCACTGCCCGAGGACGCCCGCCCGCTGCCCCGCCTGGAGCAGTGGGACGAACTGCTGAACCTGCGACGGAAGGATTCGTCATGACTGCCGCCCAGCACGCTCTCACCGCCCAGGCGTCGGACGCCGCGATCGACACCGCCTGCCGGATGCTGCGGCTGCCCACCATGCGGGCCCAGGCCGCGGACACCATCGCCCGCGCCGAGCGCGAGGGGCTCTCCTACGCCGGATTCCTCGCCGAGCTCCTGCTCGCCGAGTGCGAGGACCGCGACCGCCGCCGGGCCGAACGCCGCATCCGCGCCGCCCACTTCCCACGCGAGAAGTCCCTGCGCGAGTTCGATTACACCTCCAACCCGAACGTCGATCCGGCCGTCATCCACAGCCTCGCCACCTGCGACTGGATCACCAAGGGCTACCCGCTGTGTCTGATCGGGGACTCCGGCACCGGCAAATCCCACCTGCTGATCGGCCTGGGCACCGCGGCCGCCATGGCCGGCTACCGAGTCCGCTACACCACCGCAGCCAGCCTGGTGAACGAGCTCGTCGAAGCCGCCGACGACAAGCAGCTCGGCAAGACCATCGCCCGCTACGGACGCGTCGACCTTCTCGAAATCGACGAACTCGGCTACCTCGAACTCGACCGCCGTGGCGCGGAGATGCTCTTCCAGGTTCTGACCGAACGCGAGGAGAAGAACAGCATCGCGATCGCCTCCAACGAAGCGTTCACGGGCTGGTCAAAGACCTTTACCGACCCACGACTCTGCGCGGCCATTGTCGACCGGCTCACCTTCAACGCCACCCTCATCGAGACCGGCACGGAGTCCTACCGGCTCGCCCGCACCAAGGCGAACAAGACCAACGGCCTGAGGTGAGCCCTGCCAAGGATCAAGAACTGAGATGCTCATGCAGCATCTTCAACTCGCCGTCCCGCCGCACGATGACGTTAGTGCCCCGGCCCTGGCCAGAGCGGAGTTCACCGTTCACGACGCCGGTCCAGGCGAACAGATAGCGACACACCGCGACGTCCGCGTTGAGCACAGGCCACTCCAGTTCACGCACCTCATACACCTCGTCGAGGATCCTCGCGAACGTCTTCTCGATCGCGGACCTGATCTCCTCGATACCCCGATGCGAACCGTCCGAGAACCAGTACACGGCGTCCTCGGCGATGAACGGCACGACGCGTGAGATGTCGTGGCTGTTGTTGGCCCGTTCGTACTCACCCATGAACGCAGCGAGCTCAGATTCCAGAGATTTCCGATCCGTCATGCGGCCATCATGCCGACGCTCTCGCGCGGCCGTCGCTCTTCCCTCGCCGCTTCAGTGGTCCCAAATCAAGCCGCCCTCCGGGGCCACCGCACGACGCCCGATCTTCACGAATCATCCGCGAACTGGGGCCAGTTGGAGTCGCCCCGGGTGGAGCCAAATGGCGCCGCCCTAGCCAC
>NZ_JBIWJD010000048.1:0-2976 GCF_044764945.1 Streptomyces sp. NPDC093568
GAGCGAGTAACTCCCACTCCTGATCGGTGAGTTCATGGCGACGTATCACTTCACCATGATCCACCATCCGATGATCTTTGAAGACGGACCCTAGTTCTCGCGGGCCGGACTGCGCCCGGTTGCGAGGCGTTCCCGCCCCTCGGGCATGGGCAGGACCGCCAGCGTTGTGTCTGCGATGTTCCGCAGCGTCTCCGGGTCCAGGCCTGCCTTGCCTACCGCCTCGATACCGCGGACCACTGTCAGCAGCAGTGCCGCCAACCGCTCCGGATCCGCAGCGGCGTCGATGTCGCCGTGGCGCTGGGCGGCGCTGATCTCCGTGCGCAGCAGGGTCAGCAGTGCCGTCATGGTCTGGGCCGACCGTCCGGCGACCGTCGGATCGTGCTGGGCCAACTCCGCCGCGCCCTTGGCCAGCAGGCACCCGCGGCGCTCGGTGTCGGAGGCCGTGTTCTCCGCCATGAGGTGCACGTATCCCGACAGCCGGGCCAAGGCCTCTGAGTCCGGGCCACCTGCCAGCCGCGCTTCGGCCACCTCGACGACTGCGGTGCACCAGTCGCCGAACACACGGTGGAACAGCTTGCCCTTGTCGCCGAATGCGCCGTACAGGCTGCCCTTGCCCAGGCCGGTCGCCTGGGCGATGTCGTCCATCCGGGTTCCCGCATAGCCCGTCGCCCAGAACTGTTCCCGGGCCCGCTCCAGGACTTGGCGTTCGTCGAATGCGCGTGGTCTCGCCATGCTCTCAGCCTATCCATTCTTGACTCGATCGTCCATTACTGCCTACGTTATGGACGATCCATTCCATAACTGAAGGGGTTCGACATGCCAGGCGCGCTGCAGGAGAAGGTGGCCGTGATCACCGGAGGGACCAGCGGGATCGGGCTGGCCATCGCCCACCGCTTCGTCCGGGAAGGCGCACGGGTCTTCGTGACCGGCCGGGACGCCGACCGCCTCGAAGCGGCAGTCAAGGAGCTGGGCCCTGCGGCCACCGGCGTACGAGCCGACGTCTCGGTCCTGGCCGATCTGGACGCGCTCTACACGCGAGTCTGCGAGGAGGCCGGACGCATCGACGTGCTGGTGGCCAACGCGGGAATCGTCGCGGACGCCGCGCTCGGCGCCCACACCGAGGCGAACGTCGACCTGACGCTCGCCGTCAACGTCAAGGGCCCACTGTTCACCGTTCAGAAGGCTCTTCCGCTGCTGGCGGAGAACGCCTCCATCCTGGTCGTCGGCTCGAGCAACAGCCTGCGGCCCAATGAGCACCTCGAGGTCTACAGCGCCTCCAAGGCGGCCGTGAGCAACCTCGTGCACAACTGGGCCCGGCAGTCGCGCGAGCGCCGGTTCCGGGTCAACGTGCTCAGCCCGGGACCCACCCGGACCCCTGGCCTGCTGGGCGCCGCGGGGCCGGACGTCGACCGGTTCGCCGAGGCCACCGTGCCACTGGGGCGGCTGGCCGACGCCGAGGAAATCGCCGAGGCCGCCCTCTTCCTGGCATCGGACGCCTCGTCGTTCGTCACCGGCGCCGAACTCTTCGCCGACGGCGGCTACACGCGGGCCTGAACCACGACCGGTGACACCCGGACCTCAACCACGGCCGGAGGTGCGCATCCGGTTCCCTCGAAGCGAGCGGGGGCGCACTCCCGGCCGCGCGCGTGCGTCGTACGAGGCCCAGTGCGCCGGGAGCAACGAGATCGTGGCCGCGGCCTCCCTGGATGACGTCAGCCGCCAGCCCGACTGTCGCTCCGGCAATGCCAACCTCCGCTTGATGCTCATCCATGGCCGCCGTCGAGGCCGGACATCCCTCGCCGTGCGCCGCGCGGCCTGGACGACACCCGCCCCCACCCGCACGCCCCGCCGCTGCGCTCCGTCCCCGACAGCGCGGCGGGGCGGTCAGCCTCTACCGGCCCGGCACAGCGGCCAGCGGCGCGACACTGAAGGCCGGCGCCGTCCTGCCGGCCGCACTCGGGCCAGCCCACGCGGCCCGAGCAGCACGCGGGGCCCCTCACCCCGGGATCGGCCCTTCACGCGGCATGCGCGAGTCGCACGTGCTCGAGCCGAGCAGCCACGCGCGCGACAGCGATCATGTGAGCCCGGCTTCGATCTGCTACCGGCAGAACTCGCAAGCAGAGGCCCCAGGCGCCTGCCAGCCTGACCCGATGGAGAAGAAGACGGCAGTGCGTCGACTCGACCTGGGCTACTTCGTCCGGCCGGCATCAGAAACCGGGGGCCCACGACCACGCGTGGAACCAGTACTCGCCTACTTGGCCCAGTGCGAGGAAGGACTGGTCCTCTTCGATACCGGCATCGGAGCCGCCGACGCCGAAACCGAAGCCCACTACCGGCCACAACGCCGGCCGCTCGAAGCTGCCCTCGCAGCCGCGGGAGTCACCCCTGCTGACATCTCCCTCGTGGTGAACTGCCATCTTCATTTCGACCACTGCGGCGGCAACCCCTTGTTCAGCGACAAGCCCATCGTGGTGCAGACGACGGAACTGGCCACCGCCCGCCGAGGCGGCCACACCATCGACGAACTCGTCGAATTCCCCGGCGCCAACTACCTGGAGATCACCGGCGAAACGGAACTCTGGCCCGGAGTCTGGATCATCCCCACCCCCGGTCACACCCAGGGGCACCAATCCCTCGTGATCCAGCAGAACGAAGGCACCGTCATCCTGGCCGGCCAGGCACACGACTTCGCAGCCCACTTCGCCTCGGACCACCTCGCTTGCCGGCCCCTCGAACCACCCCTTCCCACCTACCAGCCCTGGCTGGAACGACTCCTCGCATTCGACCCACGCAGGGTGCTCTTCGCACACGACTGCTCCGTATGGGAACCCAGCCACGAGTAGGACTGCCGGGGACATACGGGAGAGGTGTTCAACCTCAGTGTTGGTTGCCATTCAAAATCGTGACGGGTTTGCCACTCACGATGGTGATGTTCGGGGATGAGAAGAGCCCGCCGGTGGGGTTCCGGCGGGCTGT
>NZ_JBIWJD010000049.1:0-2821 GCF_044764945.1 Streptomyces sp. NPDC093568
CAGATACGACAAGACCGCCACCTCCTACGAAGCAGCGGTCAATCTCGCGTCGTTCCTGCTCTGGGCAAGATCCGTTTGAAGACGGACCCTAATACCCGGTCGTCCTGAATCAGGATCCACGCTACTTTCTCCGGCACACCGCTGCTGTCCGCCATGGCTCGGGACCGTATCGGAGGGCATCGTCTGCGTCAGCACGCCCGCACACTGAGGTTGGGAAGCGACGGCGCTTGGGCGGTCGTATGCCTCTGCCCTGCACGGATTCCTTGGAGAGTGGTTGGTGCGGGGCATGCTGGCACCGCTGTTGACTGTGGTTGTCCGCTCTTAGAGATCGTCTCAACTGGTCTGATCACTAAGCTGGCGGCCGAAATGGCGATGGTGGGACGTTTGGTGCCAGCCGGGCTGTGGGAGCTGTTCCAGCGGGTGGTCCCGGCTGCGCCGGTTCGTCCGCAGGGGGGCGGCCGTCGGCGCTACGGCGATCGCGAAGTGCTGGCGGCGATCCTGTTCGTAGCCACAACCGGCTGTACCTGGCGACAGCTACCGCCAGGCTTCGGCCCGTCCGGGCCGACCGCGCACCGCCGCTTCACCGAGTGGAGCCGGGCTCGGGTATGGGGCAAGCTCCACCGTCTGCTGCTGGACGAACTTGGCGCACGCGGGGAGCTGGACTGGTCCAGGTGCGCGATCGACTCGGTGAACATGCGCGCAACGAAAGGGGGGATCTGACGGGTCCGAATCCCGTAGATCGCGGTAAGAAGGGATCAAAGATCCACTTGATCACCGAGCGATCCGGTCTGCCCCTCTCGATCGGGATCTCCGCCGCGAACACCCACGACAGTCAGGGTCTCGAACCCCTCGTACGCGGCATCCCGCCCGTCCGCTCACACCGTGGACCGCGTCGGCGACGGCCTGCCAAGCTCCACGGCGACAAGGGGTACGACTACGATCACCTGCGCCGGTGGCTGCGCTCACGGAACATCACCCCGCGCATCGCGCGCAAGGGCATCGAGTCCTCCCAGCGCCTGGGCCGTCACCGCTGGACTGTGGAGCGGACGGTCGCCTGGCTTGCCGGGTGCCGCCGCCTGCACCGTCGGTACGAACGAAAGGCAGGACACTTCCTCGCCTTCGCCGGCATCGCTGCCGGTCTGATCTGCTACCGCAGACTTGCGAAGGTCATCACCGCGAACTGATCCGTAGAGTACGGCTCCAGGGGGTGCGGCCCAACGCGGTGGACCGCGCCGCGGGCACACCGTCGAGGAACTCATGACTGACTACCTGGCTGCCGTGCTGAAGATGCTCGGCCCGGCCCAGAACCGCTACGCGGACCCAGCTGCCTGGGACCGTCTCCACGCAGAGCTCGGCATTGAACTTCCGCCTGACTACAGGGCCCTCGTGGACGCGTTCGCCCCCATCCAGATCAACGGGCACCTGTACCTCTACCACCCCGCGACCGAACGGTGGAACCTGGGCCACAACATCCGCAGCACGATAAAGGCGTGGTCCGAGGTGCCGTGGGACGACCTCCATCTCGACCCGGACGAGGACCCCCGCCAGCTCTTCGGACTCGACGAGCTGAGCTTCGGCACCCGCAACGGGCTGTGGCCGATCGCTAGCACCGACCGAGGCGAGACCATCTTCTTGATCGCTGCCCCTGAGGCTCCGAGGCTCCTGGTGAGCTATGACGAAACCTGGGCAGAGCACCGCATGAGCTTCGCGGAATGGCTATACCGCTATCTCATCGGCGAGGACATGAGCGGGCCCAACAGTGCAGCCTTTTACCCTGGCCCCGTGAAGTTGGAGCGCCTTCCGATGTCCGCTGACGAACGCACCGAACCTTGGTACGGCCCAGACCGTGGCATGTGAGAGGCCGCTGCTCCAGTCTCAGCAGCCACCTAATGAGATCACTTCTTAAGACCGTGTCCTACGTGGTGAGGCGTAGTTGGTCCGTTCATGGGGCGGGGTGCGTGGAGCTGGATTGTTCCGGACGGGTTGTGGCAGATCGCGAAGCCGCTGATCCCGCGGTCGAAGGTGCGGCCGCAGGGCGGCGGAACGAAACACACGCCTGATGAGACGCTGTTCGCCGCGATCATCTACGTCCTGGTGTCCGGCTGCGCCTGGCGTGCGTTGCCACCCTCCTTCGGGATATCGAAGTCGACCGCCCATCGGCGGTTCCTCATCTGGTCGAGAGCCGGTGCCTGGGGGCGGCTGCACGAGGCCGTGCTGCATCGGCTCGACGACGCCGGCCTCCTCGAAAGGGGCGAACACACAGGTCCGAGCCCCGTGGACCGGGGCAAGCCGGGTTCCAAGATGCACATCCTGTCGGACACGAACGGACTGCCCCTTCTCGTCGGCGTCTCGGCTGCCAACACCCACGACAGCGAAGGTCTGAAGCCGATGGTGGAAAGTCACCAAACGAGACACGACCCCCACCGCGGCCGGTACTTCAAGCCCCAGCGCCTGCACGCCGACAAAGCCTACAACCGGGCTGACCTGCGCAGATGGCTGCGAGGGAAGCGGATCGGCGTGCGCATCGCCCGCAAGGGAATCGAGTCGAGCGAGCGATTAGGGCGGCACCGCTGGGTGATCGAGCGCACCATGTCGTGGCTTTCCGGCTACCGCCGCTTGAGCCCTCGCTACGAACGCGATTCCCGCAACTACCTGGCCTTTCTCGGCCTCGCCGCCGCCCTGTGCTGCTACAAGCGACTCATCCGTCTCACCACATAGGACACGGTCTAACTGGCTCTAACAAAAGCGGTTCGATCATGTGACTGTCGGCTTGATCGCTCGTTGATGTGGTCATGGGGAAGCGTCAGTCGCGGCCGTGGAT
>NZ_JBIWJD010000050.1:0-2537 GCF_044764945.1 Streptomyces sp. NPDC093568
CACCTCCCCGACACCACCCACTGGACGAGGGACGAGGAGAGTGGGTGGTGTCGGGGAGGTGAGGTGCCCCAGCCGCAGAGACAGGCGGGGCGGGTGTAATCCGAGCGTTACGGGTGGTGTTACAGGCTGTGTTACACCCCCGTGTTACACCCCTAGGGGTGCTAGGCGGACTAGTCGGGCTAGTCGGGCTAGCCGTTCTAGGTGCGCTAGACCGGCTAGCGACGTGCCGGAGCAAGCTAGATGCTTATGTGCCATAAGTCCGCTTGGCCGGACTCCGCGGAGCGGAGGCGTTGCACTGTGCGAGGGGAGAACGGGCTGCCGCCCTCCGCTTCGCTCCGGTTGCCCGGAAGGGACTGGGGCACCCTCTCGGCGTGCTCGGGAAGGGGTGCAGCCTGGGTGCGCAGCACCCGGTGTGCAGGTGGTCCCGGCAGTGGTCACCGCAGGGCCGGGGAGGGTGTGAGAGAGCGGCTTGTCGGGGGAAACATCTGACTTGGCTTCGCGTCCCACTTTGAACATGCGGGAGGTTCGTGCGAGGGTGTGCCCATGACGCTGACGACGCGAGACGCCCAGACGTGGGAGCAGATGTGGCTGCCGCTATGGCCGCTCGCATCGGATGACCTGCGGGCCGGGATCTACCGCACCGCACGCAAGGACGCACGCGGACGCCGGTACATCGAGGCCAACCCGCGATCCCTCTCGAACCTGCTGGTGGTGGACGTCGATCACGAGGACGCCCTCATGCGCGCGCTCTGGGACCGCCAGGACTGGCTCCCCAACGCGGTGGTGGAGAACCCGGAGAACGGGCACGCGCACGCGGTGTGGGCCTTGCAGGAGCCGGTCACGCGCACCGAGTACGCCCAGCGCAAGCCGCTGGCGTTCGCCGCGGCCGTCACCGAGGGCCTGCGCCGCTCCGTGGACGGAGACGCCGCCTACAGCGGTCTGATCACGAAGAACCCCGAGCACGGCTCCTGGCACACCTCCTGGACCTCTGACCGGCTCTACAGCCTCGGAGAACTGGCGAGCCGGCTGGAAGAGGCCGGCCACATGCCGGCGCCCGCCTGGCGACGCTCACGACGCCGCGCGCCGGTCGGCCTGGGCCGCAACTGTTCGATCTTCGAGACCGCCCGCGTGTGGGCCTACCGCGAGGTGCGCCACCACTGGGGCGACCCCGAAAGGCTGCGCCTGGCGATCGTCGAGCGCGTGCACGAGCTCAACGCCGGATTCTCCGAACCGCTCCCGCACCGGGAGGCCCTGGACATCGCCCACAGCATCCACCGCTGGATCACCACCTGCTCACGCATGTGGGCCGACGGCCCCGCCGTCTACGAAGCCACCTTCTCCACGATCCAGGCCGCACGAGGCCGCAAGGGCGGCACTAAGAGCGGCGAAACACGGACGCAGGAGCGTCAGGAGCGCGCCCGTTTGATCCTGGAGGAGAACGCATGAGCACCGGCCCCACACGCGCCAAGCGCAAGCAGTCCGCCCGCGAACTAGCCGAGCGATTCGGAGTCTCGCCGCGCACCATCCGCCGCACCGTCGCCCAGGAGCGCGCGGACTACTTGGCGGACGCCGCCGCGCGCCATGAACGCATCCGCGCCCTGCGCGCGGAAGGGCTCTCCATGCGCGCCATTGCCGCCAAGGAGGGCGTCACCGTCGGAACGGTGCACTACGCGATCCACAAGGACGATTGAGAAGAGGGCTGGACATGGCGCTTCGGAAGAAATCTCGGGCAGCTCTTGAAGCCCAGTTGAGGGAGATCGAAGACAGACTGAGCCGTCATCCGCTTGCCTCAACCCGAGTCAGGGAGGCGCACGCACTCATCGACGCTCATCCAGGGGAAGACCCAGGACGTACCTCCCGCAAGTTGGCCGAGAAGGGCCTGCCCGCGCTCGATGAGCTTGGCGCTCTCCAGCTCAAGAGTTCGATCTCGTGGTGGCGGCTGAACAGGTCGAAGAGGAAGGTCACGAAGAAGTTGGCCAGCTTGTAAAGAACCCGCAAGCAACCCAACGCGTCAAAACGGACGCCTCCAACGACTTCTGGCCCCCTGCGCCTGCACCCCCAGCACAGTGCAACGCATCCCGGCCTGACCAGGCCGCAAGCCACTTAGCACGGCTAAGTATCTAGCTTGCTCCGGCTCCGCCGGTCCGCACCCTCCTGCGCCCCTGCACGCCCTCCTGCTGCCTTCCGCCACCTCCTTCCCCCGTTCCCCCGCTTCACCGCACCCTCAGCCCCTCACCCGACTCAGCCACAGACCCCCAACCACATCGCTCGCTAATCCGCCGCACCCCACCCAGCCAATCCACCCGACCACGCACCCCACCCAGCCACCTCTTCCCGATCACTCCCCGACCACCTCACCAACCCCACTTGACTCCTCACTTGACCCCTCACAAACACCCTTCCCCGACCCTCACCCGCCCCGCCCAAACACCCCCTGCACCTCACCTCCCCGACACCACCCACTGGACGAGGGACGAGGAGAGTGGGTGGTGTCGGGGAGGTGAGGTGCCCCAGCCGCAGAGACAGGCGGGGCGGGT
>NZ_JBIWJD010000051.1:0-1750 GCF_044764945.1 Streptomyces sp. NPDC093568
GTGCGCCGTGGCAGCACCAACTCGGTGCGCTACCGGCGTGCGATGATGCTGCTGGCCTCGGCCGGCGGGAACCGGGTGCCGGTGATCGCCCAGCTGGTGCAAGCCGACGAGGACACCGTACGGAACGTGATCCACCGCTTCAATGAGATCGGCCTGGCCTGCCTGGACCCTAATTCGTTGGTAGCGGCACCGGCGCGGCTTCTTGGAGCACTGCCGGACTGTTCGAGTACGGGACTGTGACGCCTTCCTGGACCCAGGCTGATGAGGCCTTCACTGAGAGCGGCGCACGGCCCCAGTGCTCGAGGTGATGGCGGGCGCGTGGACGCCGGGCGGACAACCTATACAAGCCCCGGCCTGCGAGGCCTCTAGGTAGAGCGGTGACGTTCGTCGTCTTCACGGCCGCCACCACCCGCGGCGTATTCACTCGTTGGAGTTGGTGGTGCGAGCCCGTTTCACGGTGACCTCTTACCAATCCCGAGCCTCGAGCTCTGGACAAGACCGAGGCCGGTGGGACGCGCTGGTGCCGCGAACGGCTTGTGAGATGTCGGACCGAAGAGTCCTGGAATTAGGGAGCCGCGTGGCCCGCATGCGCTCGTGACCAGCGCAGATGCCAGCACCGAAGGGGAGGAGCAACTTGATCTACTGCGGGATCGACTGGGCTGAGAAGCATCACGACGTCGCCCTGATCGACGACACCGGACAGCTGCTGGCCAAGCGCCGCATCACCGACAACGCGGCTGGCTACCGGCTGCTGCTCGACCTGCTCGCCGAGTACGGCGACACGGAAGACGACCCGATCCCGATCGCCATCGAAACCAGCCGTGGCCTCCTGGTCGCGGCCCTGCGGCAGGGTAATCGGAAGGTCTTCGCGATCAATCCGATGGCCGCTGCCCGCTACCGCGACCGGCACGGCGTCTCCCGCAAGAAGTCCGACCCTGGCGACGCTCTGGTGCTGGCCAACATCCTGCGCACCGATATGCCCATGCACCGGCCGCTGCCGGCCGACACCGACCTCGCACGCGCCATTGCCGTCCTCGCCCGCGCCCAGCAGGACGCCACCTGGAACCGGCAGCAGATCGCCAACCAGCTCCGCTCGCTGCTACGCGAGTACTACCCCGCTGCCCTGGACGCCTTCGCCAGATGGACCAACGGCCTGTGCCGTCCTGAAGCCCTCGAACTGCTCAAGCTCGCCCCTACCCCGAGCCAGGCCGCCCGGCTCACCCGCGCCCAGCTCCGATCCGCCCTCAAACGAGCCGGCCGCAGCCGCGGCATCGAAGCCGAGGCCGACCGGCTCCGCGAGGTCTTCCGCGGCGACTACGCGAGCCAGCCGCAGCTGGTCGAAGACGCGCTCGGCAAGCAGGTCTCCGCCCTCCTACGGCAGTTGGAAGCCGCCTGCCTCGCTGCTGACGAGCTCGCCGAGGCGGTCGAGGAGTCTTTTCTCCAACACCCGGACGGCAAAGTCATCTTGAGCTTCCCCGGCCTCGGGATGCAGCTCGGCGCCCGGGTGCTGGCCGAGATCGGCGATGACCGCCAGCGGTTCGTCGACGCACGTGGCCTGAAGGCCTACGCAGGCTCCGCCCCCGTCACCCGCGCGTCCGGCAAGAAACACCACGTCGGGCGTCGCATGGTCAAGAACGACCGGCTTAACCATGTCGGCTACCTGTGGGCCTTCTCCGCTCTGCGGTCCTCTCCCGGCGCGGACGCCCACTACCGGCGCCGACGCGAGCAAGGAGACTGGCACGCCGCCGCC
>NZ_JBIWJD010000052.1:0-1646 GCF_044764945.1 Streptomyces sp. NPDC093568
ACTGGCCGTTCTCTATCCGGTCGTGTGCTCGGTCTGCTTCGAACGGGGTCCTGGTTCGGGTGAGTTGGCCGGCGTCGGGGCATGAAGGAAGGGCCTCTTGGTAGCTCGCGGTTGTCGAGTCCAGCGAGAGGCAAGAGGCCCTGTTGTCGAAGTGTCGCGTGGTCGTGGTTGCCGGGTCCAGTCCGTCCACTCCTGGGTGTGACTGTCTCGCCCATCGGTTCGGGAACGCGACCGACCGGCCGGAACGCCGTCCCCGGTACGGCTCGGACATAAGCGATGCCGAGTGGGCACAGGTGCGGGATCTGCTGCCGGTGCCGGCCTGGCTGGCGGGTAGGGGCGGTCGTCCGGAGGGCTACTGCCACCGGCAGATGATCGACGCGGTGCGCTACCTCGTCGACAACGGCATCAAGTGGCGGGCGATGCCCTGTGACTTCCCGCCCTGGCCGCGGGTGTATGCCTTCTTCGCCCGCTGGCGGGATACGGGGCTGGTGGCCGAGCTGCACGACCGGCTGCGTGAGGCCGTCCGCCGGGCGGAGGGCCGTGATCAGGAGCCGAGCGCGGGGGTCGTGGACTCGCAGTCGGTGAAGGCTGACGCCACGGTCGCCCTCGCTTCACGGGGATACGACGCCGGGAAGAAGATCAACGGGCGCAAGCGCCACCTGCTCACGGACACGCTCGGCCTCCTGCTGGCCGTGGCTGTCACACCAGCGTCGACGACCGACCGGGACGCCGCCCGCATCCTGCTGCCCGCAGCAAAGAAGTACTTCCGGCGGCTGGCGCGCATCTGGGCCGACGGCGGTTACTCCGGCCACCTCACCGACTGGACGACCCAGCACCTCGGAGTCGTCCTCGACATCGTCCGCCGCAGCGACGATGCCAGCGGCTTTGAGGTCCTGCCCCGCCGCTGGGTCGTGGAGAGATCCTTCGCCTGGCTCCTGCGCAGCCGGCGCCTGGTCCGTGACTACGAACGGCGGACCGAGACCAGCGAAGCCGTGGTCCTGTGGTCGATGACCATGCTCATGAGCCGCCGTCTGGCATTCCAGCACCAGGAGCCTGTTCCGGTCTCGGCGGCATGAACCTGCCCGGTTTCTCCTCGACCAGCCAGCCACGTTCCACCAGCCGTTTCAGCCGGGCCCTTGCTCCCTCGACGCGGGAAGCGGAGGCACTGTCCCAGCCCAGCACCACCGCTGCCTGCCGGGCACCCAGCCCGTCTCCTTGCGCTTCCACCGCGGCGGCCATCAACACCTGATAGTCCGGGGACAACTCCTCGACCCCGGTGGCGTTCTGCCGGTGAGGCACCGCCCGGCGCGGTCCCACCGGCTTGCGCTGTGACACCCCGCCGACCACTTCGGCAGGCGCATCCGCCTCGGCCAGTGCCTCCAGATACTGCTCCAGGCCGATCACCCGGCGCCTGAGCGCCTCTTCCGCGTCCGCCAGAGCCGCCCGCACCCGTTCCAGCTCGGCTTCGAGTTCCTCCACCCGCACCGCCGCGGCCTTCCGACGCGCTTCCAACACCGCCCGCATCGACGGCATCCGCCACCCCCACGACATCTCGGCCAGCAACGAACCGAGACTCCCGTGACAGCGGCCATCTCATGTCTGACCAGCGAGAACCACACACGAGGTTCGGAAAGAGAACGACCTCT
>NZ_JBIWJD010000053.1:0-1619 GCF_044764945.1 Streptomyces sp. NPDC093568
GTGACACCCCGGCCACCAGCTACCTGGACATCGACAAGGTACTGAAGGCGGCCCGCGAGTCCGGCGCGGACGCGATCCACCCCGGCTACGGCTTTCTGTCGGAGAACGCCGACTTCGCCCAGGCCGTCCTGGACGCCGGCCTGATCTGGATCGGCCCGCCCCCGCAGGCCATCCGCGACCTCGGCGACAAGGTCGCCGCCCGCCACATCGCCCAGCGCGCCGGCGCCCCCCTGGTCGCCGGCACCCCCGACCCGGTCTCCGGCGCCGACGAGGTCGTCGCCTTCGCCGAGGAACACGGCCTGCCGATCGCCATCAAGGCGGCCTTCGGCGGCGGCGGACGCGGCCTGAAGGTCGCCCGCACCCTCGAAGAGGTCCCCGAGCTCTACGACTCCGCCGTCCGCGAGGCCGTCGCCGCCTTCGGCCGCGGCGAGTGCTTCGTCGAGCGCTACCTCGACAAGCCCCGCCACGTCGAGACCCAGTGCCTGGCCGACACCCACGGCAACGTCGTGGTCGTCTCCACCCGCGACTGCTCCCTGCAGCGCCGCCACCAGAAACTGGTGGAGGAGGCCCCCGCACCGTTCCTGTCCGACGCCCAGGTCGCCGAGCTGTACTCCGCCTCCAAGGCCATCCTCAAGGAGGCCGGCTACGTCGGCGCCGGCACCGTCGAGTTCCTCGTCGGCCTCGACGGCACGATCTCCTTCCTGGAGGTCAACACCCGCCTGCAGGTCGAGCACCCGGTCACCGAAGAGGTCACCGGCATCGACCTGGTCCGCGAGATGTTCCGCATCGCCGACGGCGAGGAACTCGGCTACGACGACCCCGCCCTGCGCGGCCACTCCTTCGAGTTCCGCATCAACGGCGAGGACCCCGGCCGCGGCTTCCTGCCCGCCCCCGGCACCGTCACCACCTTCGCCCCGCCCTCCGGCCCCGGCGTCCGCCTGGACGCCGGCGTCGAGTCCGGCAGCGTCATCGGCCCCGCCTGGGACTCACTGCTCGCCAAGCTCATCATCACCGGCGCCACCCGCGAACAGGCCCTCCAGCGCGCCGCCCGCGCCCTGGAGGAATTCCAGGTCGAGGGCATGGCCACCGCCATCCCCTTCCACCGCGCCGTCGTCAAGGACCCGGCCTTCGCACCCGAACTCACCGGCTCCGCGGACCCCTTCACGGTCCACACCCGCTGGATCGAGACCGAGTTCGTCAACGACATCAAGCCCTTCGCCGCCCCGGCCGACACCGAGACCGAGGAGGAGACCGGCCGCGAGACGGTCGTCGTCGAGGTCGGCGGCAAGCGCCTGGAGGTCTCCCTCCCGGCCTCGCTCGGCATGACCCTGGCCCGCACCGGCCTCGCCGCCGGCGCCAAGCCCAAGCGCCGCGCCGCGAAGAAGTCCGGCCCGGCCGCCTCCGGCGACACCCTCGCCTCCCCGATGCAGGGCACCATCGTCAAGGTCGCCGTCGAGGAGGGCCAGGAGGTCAAGGAAGGCGACCTGGTCGTCGTCCTCGAGGCGATGAAGATGGAACAGCCCCTGAACGCGCACAAGGCCGGCACCATCAAGGGCCTGGCCGCCGAGGTCGGCGCCTCCCTCACCTCCGGCGCCCCCATCTGCGAGATCAAGGACTGA